>JAVDCA010000005.1 GCA_030848545.1 Astrobacterium formosum | reverse complement strand
CAGCGATCTCTCGATGGGTCGTAACCCCCTCACCCCCGCCCTCTCCCCTCCGGGGAGAGGGAGTGCGCAGTGCTTGCCGATGCCAGCCCTCCTTCACGATCACGTCCCATGCAGAAGGAAGTCATCCCATGCCCAATCATCACCGTGGCGAAATCGATGCCGAGATCGGCGGAGCGCGGCGGCGGCTCGTGCTCACGCTGGGGGCGCTCGCCGAGCTCGAATCCGCCTTCGGGGCCGGCGACCTCGTCGCGCTCGCGGAACGGCTCGGCTCCGGGCGATTGTCGGCGCGCGACCTCATGCGCATCATCGGCTGCGGATTGCGCGGTGCCGGCGAGGCGATTTCCGACGCCGAGGTCGCCGCGATGACGGCCGCGGGCGGGGCGCCCGGGTATGTAGCGATCGCCGCCGACCTGATCGCGGCGACCTTCGGCGGCGGGGAAAGCCAAAACCCTCCGCTGCCGCAGGCGCGCGCGCCGGCGTGACGCCGGCTTTCCCGTGGCGCGAAGCGATCGGCTTCGGCCTCGGTGTCCTGCGGCTATCTTCCGACGATTTCTGGCGCCTGACCCCGCGCGAACTCGCCTGCGCGATCGAGGCGGTGCGCGGCGTCGCCACGGCGCCGCTCACCCGCGCCACCCTCACCGACCTGATGACGAGGTTTCCCGATGGCTGACAGTTTCGATACCGGCGTCGGCGACGCCGCGGTCAAGAACGCCGGCGACCTGGCGGCGACCTACGGCGATCTCGAGGCGCACCAGCGCGCGCTGGAAGCCTCGGCGCGACGCTTCGCCGGCGTCATGGCGGGGGCGTTCACGCAGGCGATCGTGGACGGCCGCAGGCTCGACGACACCTTGAAGGCGGTGGCGCTGCGCCTGTCCGACTCGCTGTTGCGCTCTGCCCTGCAACCGGTCCAGAGCGCGCTCGCGGGCGGGCTTGCGCAGGGGTTTGGCCGCATCTTCGGCGGGCTCTTGGGCGGCTTCTCCGGCAACCGCAATGGCGGCGGTGGCGGCGTCAAGGCGTTCGCGAGCGGCGGCGTCATCGGCACGCCGACCTATTTCCCGCTGTCCTCCGGCGGCACCGGGCTCGCCGGCGAGGCCGGACCGGAGGCGATCCTGCCGCTCGCGCGCGGCTCCGATGGCCGGCTCGGCGTCGCGGCGGGCGGCGGCGCCACGCCCCATGTGACGGTGCAGATCGTCACGCCGGACGTGGACGGCTTCCGCCGCGCCGAGGTCCATCTCGCCGGCCAGATCGCCCGCGCGGTGGCGCGCGGGCAGCGGGATTTGTGAAGGTTGGTCATTCCGGGGCGCCGCAACAGCGGCGAGCCCGGAATCCATAACCCGCAGCGCCAGGGTTATGGATTCCGGGCTCGCAGCCCTTCGGGCCGCGCCCCGGAATGACGGGTTCAATCGGCCGAATTGGGCATGACGCGGCTCGGCCGGAATGACGGAGTGCTATGTCGCGGCGGGGCTTGCGGCCCTCTTCAACACTGCGCCGAGCCGTTGAGGCAGCCGACGATACGGTCGCGGATGGCCTGGCGCTTCTGGCGCAAGGTCTCGAGCTCGCCGTCGTCGGCGAGGTGCATGCGCGACTCGATGAGATTGATCTCGCGGTTGAGGAATTCGTATTCGGCGCACAGCTTGACGAAGCCGCAACCGATCCGGGTCAGCTCGTCGAAGCGTTGGCCGTAACCCGGGAACTCGTCGCGCAACTGATGCTGGACGTAGACCATGACTGCGTCTCCTTGCGGCGCCGCCATGGTGTCAAAAGAGCCGCCGAAAGACCTTGCGGCAGATCAATGGGGGAGATCATGGCGGGTTTTCACGAAGAGCTGTTTCCCCTTGAAATTGCAATGAAAAGCGTCGGCGGTCCGGAACGGCTTACCGACGTGGTGACGCTCGGCTCCGGGCGCGAGGAACGCAACGCCCGCTGGGCCCATTCGCGCCGGCGCTTCGACGCCGGCTACGGCGTCAAGACGTTCGCGGCGCTCGCCGAAGTGGTGGCGTTCTTCGAGGAGCGGCGCGGGCGCCTGCACGGCTTCCGCTGGCGCGACCGGCTCGACCATGCCTCGGCCAGTCCCGGGACGGCGATCGGGCCACTCGACCAGGTGATCGGAACCGGCGACGGCGCCACGGCGACCTATCCTCTTGTGCGAACCTATGGGAGCGTGCACGCGCCCTATGCCCGGCCGATCGCAAAACCGGTCGCCGGCAGCGTGCGTGTCGCCGTCGCCGGCGCCGAGCAAATGAGCGGCACGGCGTTCACCTGCGATCCGACCACCGGCCTTGTCACCTTCCTGCCCGGCCATGTGCCGGCCGCCGGGGCGACGATCACCGCCGGCTACCTGTTCGACGTGCCGGTGCGCTTCGACACCGATTATCTCGAAGTCGACTATTCGGCCTTCGCGGCGGGGGCGATCCCGAAGATCCCGGTGGTGGAGATCAGAGTGTGAGGGCCAGGCGGCGCATCGCGGCCGGTGACGACAGCTACGGATGGCGCCGCCCGCCGCCGGCCTATAGAGACGGGGCCTGAACCCGCAAAACCTCGCCCGGGGCGCCGCGCGACGACCGGAGGCCCACATGATCCCATGGTTGAAACTCGATACTGCCCCGGTCCCGGGCGGCGGCGAACTGCGGCTGATGCGTCGCGGCGACGAATTCTCGATCATGCTGGGCGCCAACGAACTCATGAACAGCCGCAACAACGGCTCCGAGCAGGCGCTGGCAACCATCACCTGCGAACGCCTCGGCGCCCGGCCCGATCCGCGCCTGCTGATCGGCGGCCTGGGGATGGGATTTACGCTGCGGGCGGCGCTCGGTGCGCTCGGCCCGGCGGCGGCCATCACGGTCGCTGAACTGGTGCCGGCGGTGCTGGCGTGGGCCCGTGGGCCGATGGCGGCGGTGTTCGGCGACTGCCTGAGCGACCCGCGCGTGACGCTGCGCGAGGCCGACGTCGGCGAACTGATCGGCGCCGGCCCGTCGCGCTACGACGCCATCCTGCTCGACGTCGACAACGGCCCGCAGGGACTGACCCGGCCGGCCAATGACGCGCTCTACGGCATGGCGGGACTGAGCGCCGCCCGCGCGGCGTTGCGCGACGGCGGCGTCTTGGCGGTGTGGTCGTCGGGGCCGGACCGGGAGTTCGTCAAGCGGATCCGCAAGGCCGGATTCCTGGTCGACGAGCGCAGCGTCCGCGCCAGCGGCGGCCGCACCGGCATCAAATATGTGGTCTGGATCGCGACCCGCCCCTAGCGATGGGGCGTCCGGGTATCCTGTGCTATTCTGCGGGACATCCGGAGGCGCCATGCCGCTCTACATCGAGGACGATCAGATTGCGGAACTGGTTTCTGAACTCGCCAGGCGACGCGGCGTGTCGGAACAGGATGCCGTCAAGTTGGCGGTGACGGCCGAACTGGAGGGCTCGACAGCCAAGCCGTCATTGGAAGAGCGGTTTGCTGCTTTTCGAGCGGCGCCGCTGCTGCCGGCGACGGGGTTGAAAGCGGACAAGGACTTCTTCGACGAGTTGTCGGGGGACTTGTGACGATCTTCGTCGATGCGTCGGCGCTCGTTTGAATGGGCAAGCAACGAAATAGCTATCGTTCCGCCGTCGTTCCTTAAGGCCTGTCCCCCCGATAGCGCCATCGCAACACCAGCGCCGCGCCGGCCACCAGGGCGGCGATGATGGCCGAGACATAGAGCGCGGCGGCATCGCCCGCCGCGTCGATGATGGCCGCATAGGTGACGGGCGCGAGCGCCGAGGCGAAGAAGCTCGCGCTGGCGAGGCGGCCGACCAGGGCGCCATAGCCACGCGGATCGAACAGCACCAGCGGCAACGTGCCGCGCACGATGGTCAGGAGGCCGTTGCCGCCCCCATAGACGAGCCCGAAAGCGACGCCGGCGGCGATCGACATGCCGCTGAACGTGCCGGCCAAGAACGAGAGCGGCAGCACGACGGTGGCGAGGACGCCCAGGGTGAGCGGGCTCAGGCGGCCCCCGAAGGCGACCTCGCACAGGCGCGCGGAGGACTGGCCGATGCCGCGCAGGGTCGCGACCCAGACCGCGGCGGCGGCGCTCATGCCCAGGCCCGACATGATGCCGATCATGTGCGCCGACATGCCGGTCGACAGGAACGAGGCCAGCGTCACCATGCCGGCGTAGAGGGCGGCGGCGAGGAACTGGTCGCGGCCGGCGCGCGCGAGCGGCGGGGCCGGCGCGGTGGTGGTTTCCGCCTCCTCGTAGTGCTTGTCCGGAATCGTCCAGTGCACCGCCGCGGTCGCGGCGGCGAAGCCGGCATAGACCACGAGCGCGCCGCGCCAGCCGAACGCTTCGGCGAGGAAATGGCCGAACGGCCAGAACACGGATGACGCGAGCCCGCCCAACAGCGTGATCTGCGAGATCGGCGCCCGCGCCGCCGGCCCGGCGATGCGCACCAGCGCTGCGAATGCCGCATCGTAGAGCGTCATGCGCATGGCAAAACCCAGCACGATCCAGGCGGCGAAGTAGGAGATCGGCTCGCGGGCCTGGCTCAGGCCGAGGAGACCCATGGCCATCAGGGCCGAACCGATGGTCATGATCCGGCGTCCGCCATGGCGGTCGACCAGCGCGCCGACCAACGGCGAGATCACGCCCATGAGGGCGACGGCGCCGGCGAACCCCCCGTAGGTCATGGTGCGCGACCAGTGAAGATCGCGGGCGATGTCCTCGCCGAACACGCCCATGAGATAGTAGGAGACGCCCCAGCAGACGAGCTGGGCGGCGCCGAGGCCGGCGACGAGACGCGGGGCGACCATCACGTGCCCCGGCGCGGCGTGCGGTCGCCGGCACCGAGCGGGCGCTGCATCAAGACGCTGTCGAGCCAGCGGCCGTTTTCAAGGCAAGACACGGCGGCGCGCACGGACAATTCCTCGACCAGGACGGTGACCTATCCTGGCCTGGGCACGGCGCGCAAGGAATATTATAGTTCTCATGCATCGCATGAGTATTGCTTATGAGAGACTTCAGCCTCGACCACCTGCGCGCCTTCGCCGACGTCGTCGAACTGGGCAGCTTTTCGGCCGCCGCCGAGCGGGCCGGACTGAGCCAGCCGGCTGTCAGCTTAAAGATCCGCGAGCTCGAACGCCGGCTCGGCGTGCGCCTCGTCGAGCGCAGCGGCCGGCGCGCGCAGGCGACGGCAGCCGGCCGCGACCTCCTGGTGCATGCGCGGCGCATCCATGCCGAGATCGACGAGGCGGTCGCGGCCATCGCGCCGCACAAGAGCGGTGCGGTCGGGCGGGTGAGGATCGGCACCGGCGCCACCGCCTGCATCCACCTCTTGCCGCCCATCCTGACGGGCCTGCGCCGGCGCATGCCGGGGCTCGACATCGTGGTGTGCACCGGCAACACGCTCGACCTGCTCAAGCGCCTCGAGGCCAACGATCTCGACATCCTGCTCGGCACGCTGCCCATGTCGGGCCGCGCCCTCGACATCACCAAAGTGGGCGAGGACGAACTGGTCGCCGTATTCCCCGCCGCCAAGCCGCCGCCGCAGCGGGCGCTGACGGCGCGTTTCCTCGCCGAGCAGTCGCTCTTGCTCTACGAGGAAGGCGGGCAGACGCGCCGGCTGATCGAGCGCTGGTTCGTCGCCGGCGGCGCCCTCGCCAAACCGGTGATGGAGCTGGGCAGCGTCGAGGCGATCAAGCAACTGGTCGGCGTCGGGCTCGGCTGGGCCGTGCTGCCGCGCCTCGCCCTCGGCGGCCGCGGCGGCCCGCGGCTCGCCTGGCGGTCGCTGTCGCCGAGGCTGACGCGCTCGTTCGGGCTCGTGCTGCGGCGCGACAAGCACTTGACGCGGGGATTGCGGGCGGTGGTCGAGGCGCTGCGGCAGGGAGCGGCAGAGCGACGCTCGCCAAGATAGCGAGCGTCGCGCGGCGGCAGAAGTGCAGTGATGCCGGCCGGATCGCCGATGAGAATGGGCGCGCCGTGACTGAAGGGAAAGCGCGTCGTCACCTGCACGGCAGCGATCGCCTGCCCGGGTATCATCCGGCGCTCGGATGCCGTGATCCCGATTCAGCCACGCTGGACGCCGGGGGAGGCGCCGCTGGCATCATCGATCGCGGCACCAGGAACCCGAAACTCATCCCCGGATAGCGACCGTTGATCGCCAGGAACGCCACTCCGGCGCCGTTGCCGATCCACCACAGAAGCGCGCCGGTCGGTGCGACGATCGCCATGACGCTGCAGATCATCAGGAAGATGCGGTCTGGCCAGCCGAGATCATGGCGGAAGTAGCCGACCACGCCGACGGCCCACAGGCCGGTCGGCACGAACAGGCCCGCCGACGCGATGACGATGTCGAGGGGCGGTGCCTGGAACAGGAGCGCCGGATCGGCGACGAAGGCGAACGGAATCAGGAAGGCGACGAAACTCATCTGGAAGGCCTTCCAGCCCGCCGCCCAAGGACTGGTCTGCGCCAGCCCGGCCGCCGCATAGGCGGCGAGTGCCACCGGCGGCGTCACCATCGACAGCACGCAGTAATAGAACACGAAGAAGTGCGCCGTCAGCTGCGGCACGCCGAGCCTCTGCAATGCCGGGGCATAAAGGACGGCGCCGATGATGTAGGCGGCCACCGTCGGTAGGCCCATGCCCATGATGATGCAGCCGATGATGATCAGGATCAGCGAACTCGCCAGGAAGCCGCCGCTGACCGAGATGAGGCCGGCCGAGAACTTGAGGGCGAGGTTTGATTGCACCGCGATGGCGATGACGACGCCGATGGCGCCGATCGGCACCGCGATCTCGGCCGCCTGACGGCCGGTGGCGCGGACCATCTCGAGGAACTGGCCGGGGCCGATCCAATCCCGCTTGCGTACGAACGCGAGCGGGAAGCACGACAGGGTCGCATACATGGCCGAAGTCTGCGCCGAGAATTCGAAGACCATGCACGTGATCAGGACGATCGGCGGCAGCAGCAGGTGCAGACGCCCGAGGAGCGGCTCGACGTCGTCGACGGTCTTGGCCGGCAGCGTGCCGGTGCCGGTCTTGCGGGCATTGAGATCGACCAGGATATAGAGCGCCATGTAGTAGGCGACCGCCGGGATGACGCCGGCGAGTGCGATGCGCGCATAGGGAATGCCGAGCAACTCCGCCATCACGAAGGCGGCGACGCCCATGACCGGTGGCATCAGCTGGCCGCCGGTGGAGGCGATCGCTTCGGTGGCCGCGGCCCTGTCGGGCGAGACGCCCGACTTCTTCATCAGGGGAATCGTGAAGACGCCGACGGCGGCGACGTTGGCGACGGCGCTGCCGGTGATCATGCCCATCAGGCTGGAGCCGACGACCGCGACCTTCTGGCTGCCGCCGTTGGCGCGGCCGACCAGCCGGATGGCGAGGTCGATGAGCAGCCGGCCGCCGCCGATCGCCGCGTAGACCACGCCGAAGGCGATGAAGTAGAAGACGAACGTGACCGAGGTCTCGGTCGTCACGCCGAAGATGCCGCTGGTCGTCAGCGTCAGGATCTCGATGTATTCCTCGAATTCGAAGCCGCGGAAGCCGCCCGCCGGCAGCAGGAAGGCGAACGCGCCGTAGAGCAGGAAGGCGAGGATCACCCACACCAGGATCATCCCGGTCGTTCGCCGTACGCCTTCGAGCAGGAGCAGCACGAACACGATCCCGAAGACGATGTCCTCGGTCAGGACCGGGGAGACGTTTTCGATGCGCTCCTCGATGCGGGTCAAAGACTGCCAGTAGTAGAGGGCGAAGCCGAGCACGCCGACCACAATGGCGCCGTCGATGACGCGCCGCAACCAGATCGGAATCCTGTCGGTGGCGAGCGGATTCCACAGAAAGACGAGCAGCAGGGCGAGCACCAGATGGGTGGGCCGCGTCACCATCGGAGGTTGGGGATGGGAGAGTATCCAATATTGGAAGACGACCAGCACGCCGCCGGCCCACAGCCGTACGTCGCGGAGCATCCGAAGATCGAAGGACATGACGCGGATTCCTCTTGGTCCCGGCGCGCAAGCAGAGGCGGGCGACGACCGGCGCCGCCCGTCGAACCGATCACATCAGGCCTTTTTCCTTGTAGTACCTCGCGGCACCCGGATGCAGCGGAATGCCGTTGTTCTCCGGCTTCGCAGCCTCTTTGGGATCGAAGGCGCCGAAAGCCGGATAGGCCTTCACCAACTCGGCGCGCTTCTCGATCAGGGTCTTGACGATGGTGTAGGCGACATCGTCGGGCAGGTCGGCATGGGCGATCAGCTGGGTGCCGAAGTCGCCGCCCCACACGGGGCCCTCCTGGCCCTTGAACCAGGCCGGATACCGGGCCGGCTTGACGCCGTTCTTGGCGAGGACCGCCCGTACCTTCTCGGACAGGTCGACGAAGCGCACGTCGGCGGTCAGCGCCAGCTCGGTGATCATCGGATGACCCTTGAGCACCGTGTCGAACATCATGTCGGCGCGGCCTTCACGGGCGACATCCGGAATCTGGGAGGTGTCGACCTGGATGACCTCGCCGCCGGCGGCCTTGACCTTGGCGCGGTCGAGCCCGTAGGCCGACAGCATCAGATCGACGGTCGGCGGTACGTTCGAGCCCTGCGGCTTCATCACCATGCGCAGCGGTTTCCCGGACGTGAAGATCTTGTCCATGGTGTCGAGGCCGGTCTTCTTGATGAAGTCGTTGCGCACCATCAACGCTATGTAGACGGGATTGAGCCCGCCGATCAGGGCGCGGATGTGGGTGGCCTTCTTGCCGGCGTAGAGCAGTTCTCCGTTCATCGCCCACACCGACGTGGCGACGTTGGACAAGGCGATCTCGGCCTTGCCCTGTTCAACTACCATCGGGTTGGCGACACCGCCGCCGCGGGCGATGACTTCGACCGGACGTCCGCCCAGCTCCGGCTTGAGCAATTGCTCCATGGCCGCTGCGGCGACGTACCAGCCGGATCCGATCGGCATCGAGCCGATGCGGATTGGTTCGGCAGCATTTGCGACAGCCGCCGTCAGGAGAGAAGCCGCGACTGCGGCTGATCCGACAAACAACTTCATGGTCATGGTCGTCTCCTTGATGTGGTCGAACGTTCTGGCCGTCGGTTTCCCGGCAGGCGCCGTCATCGGTCGGTCCGCTCATGGCCGTCGCTTGGCCGGTTCGCCGGCCGCCGCGAACGCGACGGCCGGCGTCAGGAGCGACTACGCCGCCATGGCGGAGCGCTTGAACATGCCGGCGCCCCTGACGGCGTCCTCGATCGCCTTGAGCGTGGCGGCGTCGGGCGGCAGGGTCGGCGGTTGCACGCGCGGCGATTTGAGGATGCCGGCCATGTACATGGCGTATTTCATGCGGGCGTGGGCGTCGCCGGTGGGCTCGCCGCCGCCATAGACGACGTCCTTCAACGGATTGATGCGCGCCTGCAGCGCCTGGGCGGTCTTCAAGTCGCCGGCCTGGACGGCGGCGTAGAGGTCGATGATCATCTGCGGGATCATCGAGGCGAAGCCGACCAGCGCACCGTCGACGCCCTGCACCATGGAGGCGAGCAGGTATTCGTCGTGGCAGGTGAGAACGGTGACGCTCGGATCCGCTTCCTTGATGGTGCGCAGGTCGCGCGCATACTTGTTCATGTCGCGGGTGCCGACCTTCATGCACTTGACCCACGGCAGCTTGGCGAGCGCGGCCAGGGTTTCGAAATTGTAGGACGAGCGCGTCCAGGCCGGATAGATGTGGACGACCTGGTCGAGGCCGGAGCCTTCGCCGATCGCCTTGAAATAGTCGACCACGTTGTCGGGCTGCTTCATGCCGAAGCGCAGCCAGCCGTGCGGCGGCATGACGAGCAGGCCGGTGGCGCCGGCGTCGCGCGCCATCTGGGCGTGCTCGACGGCCTCGGCGATGCCCTCGCAGCACAGGCCGGACACAACCGGAATCTTGCCCTTGACCTCGTCGGCGACGATGCGGGTCACTTCGGCGCGTTGCTTGCCGGTCAGGGCAAACACTTCGCCGGTGTGGCCGTTGGTGACCAGGCCGCCGATACCCTTGTGGCTGGCGAGCCAGGAAGCGAACCGGCGCAGCTCCGGCTCGTCGATGGCGAGCTTGTCGTCGAACGGGCACTGCAGGGCCGGGAAGATGCCTTTGTAGGCTGCCGTCATGGGAGTCTCCTTCGTCATGAAGTTGATGGTTGCTGGAGGGGCGGAAGCGGTGATCGCATGTGCGTTCTCAAGGAATGGAGGTGGCAGAGCCGGACGTCTGCAGGGCGCGACCGATGTCTTTGGCGGCGGCGAGGACGTGGGGCAGAGTGTGCTTCTGGATCTCGGCGGCGGAGATGCGAATGATCGGCGCGGCGACACTGACGGCGCCGATCGCGTGGCCGGCCGCATCGAGCACGGGGGTCGCGAGAACGTGCAGGCCGCCCGATATCCGCGACTCCTGCAGGACATAGCCGCGCTTGCGGACGTCGGCGAGGATGCGGCCCAGTTCGGCCCGTCCCGGCTTCGGGGTGGCGAGGGGGTGGCGCGGCGGAATCGACAGCGTGCGCTCGAGCGCCTCCGGCGGCAGGAAGGCGAGGATGGCGGCGCCGATGATGCTGGTGGCGACCGGGATGGTGGTGCCGATGCGAATGTCGACGCCGAGCCGGGTGAAGCCGGCGCGCACGCGCTCGATATAGAGCACGTCGCCGCCTTCGAGTACGCCGAAGCTCGCCGCCTCGCTGATCTCGTCCACCAGCGACTGCAAGACCGGCCGCACCAATGCGCGCTGGTCCTTGCGGGCGATGGCGTTGAAGCCGAGGTCGAGCACCTTGAGGGTGAGGCGGAAGCGACGTGAGTCGCCGACGCGGGCGACGTATCCGAGGTCGACCAGCGTGTTGAGCATGCGGAAGGTCGTGCCGGCGTCGAGCTTGGCGACGTCGGCGATCTCCGACATGGTCATTTCCTCGACGTCGCCCGAAAAGGCTTCCAGGACGCGGAATCCCTTGGCGAGGGAGAGGACGGAGCTTTTGCTGTCCTTGGCATCGTCGGACGGCTGCTTGCGGGGACGGCCCCGGCGCGGATCGGCATCGGTCATGATGGATATCCCCAACGGCGCCCGATGAGGGCGGCGAGATTGTCGTGATCGATGCGCCGGCGCGCCTCGGTGGAAAGCGAAAGCTCGTCGAGGGCGCGGATGGTTTCGCGCACCAGATAGCCGCCACCTTCGGCGTCGAAGGGGAAATCGGTGGCGAAAACGACCTTGTCGATGCCGAAGAAATCGAGGCCGCAGCGCGTCGCCGAGGTCGATCCGGACAGGGCGGTGTCGGCGTAGAACATGTGGAAATAGTCGATCGGCGGCCGGGCCAGCGGGCCGGGGAGCAGGTGGGCGTCGGCGGCCGGCGTCCGCGATCCCATCTCGCGGCCCCACCCCTGGATGATGCGACCTTCGAAATAGGGGATCATCGCCCCCATGTGGTGGGTGACGATCTTCAGCTCCGGGTGGCGATCGAACAGGCCGGAGAAGACGAGCCGCGCCATGGCGACGCTCGTGTCGTAGGGCCAGCCGAAGCACCACCAGATCTCGTGGCGCGAGCGTGTCTCGGTGGGATAGTCGGGGGAGGGGCCTCGAACCGGGTGCAGCCAGACCGCCAGACGCTTTTCGGCGAGGGCGTCGAACACCGGCCGATAATTGGGATCGTCCAGGGGCCTGCCGCGCACATGCGTGCAGAGCTGGACGCCGGCGGCGCCGAGGGCCGCCGCGCGCTCGATCTCGGCGAGCGCCGCATCGACGTCGTCGAGCGACAGGGCCGCCGCGAAGGCCGGAAAACGGTCAGGATGCCGGTCGACGAGCTCGGCGAGGCCGTCGTTCATGAGCCGCATGAGATCGACCGCGAGGGCGCCTTCGGCAAGGTCCTCGATGGGCGGCATCGACGGGGTCAGGAACTGGGCGTAGTCCGCGAACGCGTCCATGAGGCGGAAGCGGCAGTCGAGATCGTGGAGGGACGGAAGCTCCATCCAGCGCTTCAGCGGCCCCGCGGCCGATGCGAGCGTCTGCAGCCGAGCGAAATAGCCGGCCGGAAAGATGTGTGTCCAGGCGTCGACGCGCACGCTCAGGCACTCCCAGCACGTTCCTCGCTTGCCGCGGTCCGAACCGGAATGCCGGCGGCCGTCGTTCTTTGGCCTGGCCGGTCATCGCGATCCGAATTTTCGGATAGCGAAGAATATTTCGTATACCGGGGGCAAGCGAAGGAAAGTCCTTCGGCCTTGATTTGTCAAGAGAGGGAATAGGCCTGTGTGGCCGCGGGTTCGCCTGGACGGCGTGGACGTCAGAAGGCGCAAAGGGCAGAGACTGACAAGGCCGGAGCCTGCGGATATCCCCCTTCTCGTCCTGGAGAATTTCCGGAGGAGCCATGCCGCCATACATCAAGGACAAACCGCGGAGCGGGTCGCCGGAATTGCCGGGCGGCGCAGTCGGTTCAAGCCGGGCGCGGTCAAGCGGCCGGTGTGGGCGAACTGGAACGGATGCCCGCCGGAGCTTCCCTGCATGAGCGGTTTTGTCACGCCTCGGGCAGCTTGTCCGTTGGCAACGACCGTCGGCATGCAGGCGGACAAACAGTTCCCGCTGCGGCGGGACAAGCATTTGACGCGGGGACTGCGGCCGGTAGTCGAAGCGCTGCGGCGGGAGGCGGGTGGGGGAGATTGAGGTGGAATTCGACGGATCGGTTGCCTCGTGCCCCGCAGAATATAAAGCCTTGCCGCGGCATTCGCCGCGACATGTGCCAGCGCAAGGCCCCGGTTCAGCGTCGCATCACTCCGCTGCGCTTCGCTCCGCTGCGTGCTGCGCCGCGCCCGGGGCACGGGAGCGGGCCTGATCAGCCGCGTTTCACATGACCGCGGAATGCGGCGACGTCCTACTCCGCCGGCATGGCGGCCGGCGCGTGGCCGATCGCCGCCACGGGGGCGCCCACATGCTTGAGCGGGCGGTTGCCGCTCAGGAGTCGCAGGAGCACATAGAACACCGGCGTGAAGAAGATGCCGAACGCGGTGACGCCGATCATGCCGGCGAAGACCGCGACCCCCATGGCGTGGCGCATCTCGGCGCCGGCGCCGGTCGATGTGACGAGCGGCACCACGCCCATGATGAAGGCGAAGGACGTCATCAGGATCGGCCGCAGCCGCAGCCGGCTCGCCTCGATGGCGGCCGCCACCGGCGTGCGTCCGCCGAACTCCAGTTCGCGGGCGAATTCGACGATCAGGATGGCGTTCTTGGCGGAGAGGCCGACCAGCACCACGAGGCCGATCTGGGTGAAGACGTTGTTGTCGCCGCCGGTGAGCCAGACGCCGGTCAGGGCGGCGAGGAGGCCCATGGGCACGATCATGATGATCGACAACGGCAGCACCAGGCTTTCGTAGAGCGCGGCGAGCACCAGGAACACGAGCAGGATGGCGATCGGGAACACCCAGACGGCGGAGTTGCCGGCGAGGATTTCCTGGTAGGTCAGGTCGGTCCACTCGAAGTCGAAGCCGGGCGGCAGCGTTTCCGCCGCGATGCGTTTGGCGACGTCCTGGGCCTGGCCGGAGGAGAAGCCGGGCGCCGGCGCCGCGTTGACGTCGGCGGACAGGAAGCCGTTGTAGCGCGTCGCCCGTTCCGGCCCGGCGGTCGCCTTGACGCGAAGCAGGGCGGACAGCGGGACCATCTCGCCGGAATTGGAGCGTACCTTGAGCTGGCCGATATCGTCGGGACGGGCCCGGAAGGCCGCGTCCGCCTGCACGCGCACCGAATAGGTGCGGCCGAACTTGTTGAAGTCGTTGACGTAGAGCGAGCCGAGATAGACCTGCAGGGTCTCGAAGATGGCGGTGATGGGCACGCCCAGCTGGCGTGCCTTGGTGCGGTCGACGTCGGCGAAGATCTGCGGCACGTTGACCTGGAAGGTGGTGAACTGGCCGGTGAGCTCGGGCGCCGCCATGGCCTTGGCCATGTAGGCCTGGGTGACCCGGTTCAACTCCTCGAAGCCGCGGCCGGTGCGATCCTCGATCTGCAGCTTGAAGCCGCCGACGACGCCGAGGCCCTGCACGGGCGGCGGCGGGAACATGGCGATGAAGGCGTCCTCGATGGCCGCGTACTTCTTGTTGAGCGACATCGCGATGGCGCCGGCCGAGAGGCTCGGATCGGTGCGCTCCTCGAACGGCTTCAGGACCGAGAACACGATGCCGGCGTTGGAGGAGTTCGAAAAGCCCGCGATCGACAGCCCCGGGAAGGCGACGGCGCTTTCCACGCCCGGCTCCTTGAGGGTGATGTCGGTCATGCGCCGGATCACCTCCTCGGTGCGGTCGAGGGTGGCACCGTCCGGAAGCTGGGCGAAGCCGATCAGATACTGCTTGTCCTGGCCCGGCACGAAGCCCGACGGCACCGCCTTGAACAGATAGAAGGCCGCGCCCAGCATGAGGACATAGACCAGCATGACGCCGGCCTTGTGCCCCAAAATGCCGCCGACGCCGCGGCTGTAGCCGGTCGAGCTGCGCACGAACACGTAGTTGAAGCCGCGGAAGAACCAGCCGAACAGATAATTGATGGCGCGGGTGAGGCGGTCCGGCGGCGTGTCATGGCCCTTGAGGAGCAGCGCCGACAGGGCCGGCGACAAAGTGAGCGAATTGATCGCCGAGATCACCGTCGAGATCGCGATGGTCAAGGCGAACTGCTTGTAGAACTGGCCGGACAGCCCGGTGATGAAGGCGAGCGGCACGAACACCGCGACCAGCACCAGCGCGATGGCGATGATCGGACCGGTGACTTCGGTCATGGCCTTGTAGGAGGCCTCGCGCGGGGACAGCCCCTCTTCGATGTTGCGCTCGACGTTCTCGACCACCACGATAGCGTCGTCGACCACGATGCCGATGGCGAGCACGAGGCCGAACAAGGTCAGGGCGTTGATGGAGAAGCCGAACAGGTGCATGACCGCGAAGGTGCCGATGATCGACACCGGCACGGCGAGCAGCGGGATGATGGAGGCGCGCCAGGTCTGCAGGAAGACGATCACCACCAGGACCACCAGCGCGACGGCTTCCAGGAGCGTATGGATGACGGCGTCGATGGAGGCGCGCACGAAGCGCGTGGTGTCGTAGACGATCTGGTAGTCGACGCCCTCCGGCATGGTGCGCTTGATCTCGTCCATGGTGGCGCGGACCCGGTCGGCGATCTCCAGCGCGTTGGAGCCCGGCGCCTGGAAGACGCCGATGCCGACCGCCGGCTTGTTGTCCAGGAGCGAGCGTAGCGCGTAGTTGGCGGCGCCGAGCTCGATGCGGGCGACGTCGCGCAGCCGCGTCACCTGGCCGGTCTCCCCGGTCTTGATGACGATGTCGCCGAATTCCTCTTCGGTCTCCAGGCGCCCCTGCGCGTTGACGGAAAGCTGCAGCGTCACGTCGGGGCCCGTCGGCGAGGCGCCGACCGCTCCCGCCGCCGCCTGGATGTTCTGGGCGCGGATTTCGTTGGCGACGTCGCCGGCGGAGAGGCCGTGCTCGGCGATCTTCTGCGGGTCGAGCCAGACCCGCATGGAATATTCGCCGGCGCCCCAGGCCTCGATCTGTCCGACGCCGGGGATGCGCGCCAATCGGTCCCTGACGTTCAGGGCGGCGTAGTTGCGCAGATAGGTGATGTCGTAGCGGTTGTTGGGCGAAATGAGGTGCACCACCATGATGAAGTCGGGCGACGACTTCACGGTGGTGATGCCGAGGGCGCGCACCTCCGCGGGCAGGCGCGGTTCGGCCTGGTTGACGCGGTTCTGCACCAGCTGGGTCGCCTTGTCGGGATCGGTGCCGAGCTTGAAGGTGACCGTGATGGTCAGGACGCCATCGGTGGTCGCCTGGCTCGACATGTAGAGCATGTCCTCGACGCCGTTGATCTGCTCCTCGATGGGGGTCGCGACGGTGGCGGCGATCACCTTCGGGGAGGCGCCCGGATAGGTCGCGCGCACGATCACCTGCGGGGGCACGACTTCCGGATATTCGGAGATCGGCATCACCCGCAGCGCCAGCACGCCCGAGAGGAAGATCAGGATCGACAGGACGCCGGCGAAGATCGGCCGGTCGATGAAGAAGCGCGAGAGATTCATGGCTCAGCCTCGGGCTCGGGGGTGTGGCCGGGTTTGGTGTCTGCATTGCGACGAGTTCTGCGCGCTCCCTCCCCCGCTTGCGGGGGAGGGTGGGGGAGGGGGCCGACGCACGCTCGGGGCCGTGGCTGCCCCCTCCCTATCCCTCCCCCGCAAGCGGGAGAGGGGACCACGCGGGTCCGCCTGTCGTTCAACGACGTGCGAGAAGATGCTTTCAGTTCGCCGCGGTCACCTTGACGTCGCCCTTCGGCCACAGGGCCGTTTCCATGGCGACCGGCTTGGGTTCGACGGTGGCGCCGGGGCGGACCTTCTGCAGGCCGTTGACGATGACGCGTTCGCCGGCCTTCAGTCCGCTGGTGACGACGCGCAGGCCTTCCGTGGTGGCGCCGAGCTCGACTTCGCGGTAGGTCGCCTTGTTGTCGCCGTCGACCACCAGCACGAACTTCTTGTCCTGGTCGGTGCCGATGGCGCGCTCGTTGACGAGCAGCAGCGGCTCCGTCTTGGCGCGGCCCATGCGCAGGCGCGCGAACTGGCCGGGCAGGAGGCTGCCGTCCGGATTGTCGAACACCGCCCGCACCCGCACCGTGCCGGTGCGGCCGTCGACCTGATTGTCGACGAGCTGCAGATAGCCGCTGACTTCGCGGCCCACATCCATGCGCACCGGGATGCGGTCGATCTCCGTATGGGTGTCGCCGGAGCGGGGCAGGGATGCGAGCACCCGCATCAGGGTTCGTTCGTCGGCGTTGAAGCTCGCATAGATGGGATCGATCGACACCAGCGTGGTCAGGACCGGGCCGCCGGGGCCGGCCGGCACCAGGTTTCCGACCGTCACTTCGAGGCGGCCGACCCGGCCACTGACGGGCGCGCGCACCTCGGTCCAGTCGAGCTCGAGGCGGGCGGTCTGAAGGCCGGCTTCGGCGGCGCGCAGATTGGCGGCCGCCTCGCTGTCGGCATTGATGCGCTGGTCGAGATCGCGCTGCGACACGTTCTTGGTGTCCCACAGCTGCCGGCCGCGATCGAGCTCGCTCCTTGTGAGGGCGAGCCGGGCCTTGGCGGCGAGCACCTGCGCTTCGGCGCGGGCCACCGCGGCCGCATAGGGGGCGGGATCAATGGTGAGCAGGAGATCGCCGCGCTTCACCAGCGCGCCCTCGACGAAATGCACCGTCTGGATGGCGCCGGCGACGCGCGGGCGGATATCGACCCGCTCGACCGCTTCCAGCCGGCCGGAAAACTCGTCCCAGAGCGCGACATCGCGTCGCTCCAGGGTCGCGACCGACACCGGCGTGGCGGCTGGGGGTTGATCCGCAGGAGTAGTGGAATGGGCCGTACCGACGATCGGCGAGAGGACCGTGAACCACCCGGCCACCGTGGCGACAACCGCCAGGCCGGCACCGAGGAGGAGAGCACGCGGGGGTCGTGTCATGAACTTGCTCCGTCACCCAAATATGTAATGTTCGCTACATAATAAGGAGTGGACGGGCGGTGTCAAGGGACTTATATAACGACTAGTAAAAAAACAAGGAGGCCTGCCGGTGGCCCTTGGACGTCCACGCGCTTTCGATCTCGACCATGCCCTCGATCAGGCCCTGATGGTGTTCTGGCGGCGCGGCTACGAGAACGCGTCGGTCGCCGAACTCACCCACGCCATGGGCATCAATCCCCCCAGCCTCTACGCGGCCTTCGGCAACAAGGAAGGCCTCTTTCGCAAGGCGCTCGCCCGCTATCTCGCCGTGCGCACCAAATTCTGGGACTTCGCCATCGCGGCGCCGACGGCGCGCGGCATGATCGAGCGGCTGTTGCGCGGCTCGGTCGAATTCCTCGCCGACGAGAACAATCCGCCCGGCTGTCTCCTGGTGCGCGGCGCCATGACCTGCAGCGAGATGGGCAAGGATATCCAGAACGAGCTGATATCCATCCGAAAAATGGCCGAACACAAGGTGTGGGAACGGCTTGCCGCCGCCAAGGAGGCGGGCGAACTGCCCGCCGAGGTGGATCCGTGCGCCTTCGCGGGCTTCATCGCCGCCGTGCTCGAAGGCATGTCGGTGCATGCGGCCGGCGGCGCCAGCCGCGAGGATCTGCAGAAGATCGTCGACGTGACCCTCAAGGCGTGGCCGGAGACGGCCGCGACTGCGCCGATCGACACTCGCGAAGAATGCCTGACCGGCAGCTGAAAACGAAATCCCGTCGTTGCGGTAGCCGCGCAGCGGCTGTCCGCAATCCATATTCCTGTCGATGAGGCGGACACAACACGAACCGCTGCAGCAGACTGCGCTGGGCGTGGTGAGAGTTCACAGCTGCCGCGCTGCCGCTCTGGCGCGGTGCAAATGCTCCGGATACCACACGGTGAAGATCGCGGCAGCGATCAGCACGGCATAGGACACGAGGTCGTAGGCCAGTTCCGACAGCACGGCCTGCTCCATCTTGCCGAGCGCCAGCACGGCGCTGACCGTGAAGGCCGATGCCCACAACGCGGTCATCAGCACATTGGTGCGGATGAAATGCGGCTCGTTCCACAGCGACGGATCGACGTGCTCCTTGGCGTAGTCGAGCGTGAACGGCTTGCCGAGCGCGATCGTCAGCCAGGCGGCGAGCGCCAGCGCGCCGTTGGCCAGCACGCCGAGATACTGCAGCGTCCAGGCGTCGTTGAACGCGATGACCGAAACCGTCGCGGCGGCGAAGAAGGCCAAACTGACCCACAGAATGATGCCACGATTGAGCCGCATCACGCCCATCACCACGGTCAGCGCCAGCGCGACCGACAATCCGATTTCGACACGCAGCAGCGTGTCACGGGCAATGATCAAAAAAGACAGCCAGGGGGCGAACGAAAGCACCAATTTGAAGAAAGCGAGCATCGGGGCGGGATCCTGTTGACGTATTGACTCATACGCGATCCGAAGCCATCCGGCTTCGGCGCCGATCAACAGCCAATGCCCGACGAGGCGAGATGGTTACTCCGGCATTACGAAGCGAGGCGCCAGTCCCCACACGCAGCAGGCGGAGGATTGCGCGCTCCTGGCGTCCCGCTCGGCGCCGGAATGCCGGACGCGAATTCTCGCGCAAGCCCGACGGCGCCGGCTCCGGCGTTACCGCAGCGCCTCGTCGACCGGCATGCGCAGGCTGGCGAAGGCCGGCGCGAGCGCCATGATGCCGCCGGCGAGCACAAGCCCGAATGTATTGAGAATCTCCGGCCAGCCGACGCCGGCCGCGACCACGAGGCCGGTGCGGCTCTCCACCAGGCGGCCGACCGTGTCGCTGGCCAGCGCGCCGAGCCCGAGCCCGGCCATGCAGCCGGCGACCAGGATGACGCTGGCACCGAGCCAGACCGTCAGCAGCACATAGGCCCGCGAGGCGCCGAGCGCACGCAACACCGCGTAGCGGCGCCGGCGCAGGCCGGCCAGCGCCAGGAGCAGCACGATGGTGACGGCGAACACCAGAACGTCGTTCAAGACCGCGCCGACCACGAGCACGTCGCGCACGTCGCCGATGGCGCGATAGAGCGTCACCAGAACTTCGGCGGGGAAGAGCGCGGTGGTGCCGCCCTGGCGGTACTGGCCGCGCAGCGTGTAGGCGTCGGCGATGGAGAGGGGCTTGACCACGATCGCCGGCACGCCGGGGATCTTTTCGGCGTCGAACGGCGCCCCCAGCGGGGCGTCGTCGCGCGCATGGCCGTTGCCGAGGCCATGCACTTCCCACACGCTCTCGATCGGCACCAGGATGGCCTTGTCCCACGGCGAACCGAAGCGGGGCAGGCGGCCGACGACCTTGTAGTGCGCGCCTTCGTGGCGATGCTCGTGTTCGTGCGCGGTCTCGACGCCGAACGGGCTGCGATGGCCGGCGACCGCGTGCGAAGGCGTGACTTCGTCGCCCAGGGCGAGCTTCACGTCGGCGCCGATGACGGCTTCGCCTTCGCGTGCGAACAGCCGGCCCTCCTGCGGCGCGACGCGGCCGAAGCGCGACGCGAAGGAGGTCGTGGTGCCGACGACCGGATAGCCGCGCACCACGTCGCCGAACGCGATGGGGGCGAACGCCTTGACGCGGCGGTCGGCCGCGAGCCGGTTGAGGATGGCGCCATCGACGAGGGGCAGGGCTTCGGGCTGCAGATAGACGGTGGTGAGGACGAGCTGGGTCTGGCTGCCGGGGGCGCCGATGACGAGGTCGAAATCGTTCGCCGCCTGGGTCGAGGCGCGGCGCAGCGCCGTCTCCTGGGCGCTCACCGCGACCCCGATCGCGACCGCAAGCGCAATGAATATGGGCACCACGAAGGCGATCCAGCGCAGTGATTTGAGGTCGGCGATGACGACGGGCCACGGGTTCATGATGCCTCCATGGCTTCGAGCCGGCCGCCGGATAATCGCAGGCGCCGGTCGGCGCGGGCGATGAGGGCGGGGTCGTGGCTCACGACCAGCAGCGCCGCGCCGCTGTCGCGGCAGGATTCGATCAGGAGATCGGCGATGCGGGTGCCAGTTGCGGCATCCAGGCTGGCGGTCGGTTCGTCGGCGAGGACGAGGCGCGGGGCGCGCATCAAGGCGCGTGCGATCGCGACCCGCTGCTGCTCGCCGCGCGAGAGCTTTGCGGCGACGAGGCTGCGGCCGCCGAGGCCGACGCGCTCGGCCAGCGCCTTGGCGCGTTCGGTTGCGGCGGCGGGCACGCGGACATGGTCGAAGGTCATGGGCAGGAGGATGTTCTGGAGAACGCCGAGTTCGGCGAACAACTGAAAGTCCTGGAAGACGAGGCCGACCGTGTCGCGCCGCCAGCGGTCGCGCCTGGCGTCCGATAAGACACCGACATCGACGCCGTCCCACAGAACCGTGCCGACGGTGGGTTTGGTCAGGCCCGCGATGGCGTTGAGCAGCGTGGTCTTGCCGGCGCCCGAAGGTCCGGTGACGGCCACGAAGGCGCCCGGTTCGACGGCGAGCGCGACGCGATCCAGGATCGCGCCGACGGCGCGGCCGGCTTCGCGGCGTTCGACGACGAGGTCGCGGACCATGAGGCCGGCTGCCGGGGCGGCGACGTCAACCGCGGCGGAAACTGGCGTCGACAATGCGTATCTGACTGACAAATCCGGTCTCCGGATCGGTCCACGAGCCGACCTCGAGCCGGCCGGCGGCGACGATGGGCTCGCCGGCGGACACCAGCACCGAGGCGTTCTTCATGTAGACCACGACGATATCGACGGGCCAGTCGGCGTCCGACTGGCAGAACGGGCACAGCGCCAGGGGTTGTCGCGTGAGGACGAAAAAGTTGCTTTCGGGCTTGAGCGGCGGCGCCATGTAGCCGCGCATGAATACGTCCTTGCCGCGGGCGGCGAGGACGGTGTCGGAAAACTCCAAGCCGCGCACCCCGAAGCTCTTGTAGAGCTGGTCGAACACGAGCGGCGTCGCGTCGGCGGCGCGGGCGGGCCTTGCGATGAGTGCGGCGAATGCGCCGAACAGTAAACGTCGCGTCAGTGGAGCAAGTTCGAAGCGGTAGTCACGGATTTCAAGTGTCTCCCAGTCCTCGGCCTGCTCCCTCCCCCGCTTGCGGGGGAGGGGTGGGGAGGGGGCTGCCTCGAGGTAAACGCCCGGCCGCGTTCCCCCTCCCTGTCCCTCCCCCGCAAGCGGGGGAGGGGACGGTGGGGCGAGGCTCGTCGTCCACGGTCTCATCAGCGTCGACACGTCAGTAAGGATCACTGGCTCTGCGCCGAGCCCAGCCCGAGCGCGTTGGTCATGAAGCGGAACACGCGGGTGTTGTCGATGCGGCCGCGGAACTGCTCCGAACCGGGACCCATTGCGGTCACGACGACGTCGTCGGCGGAATGGACACCCTGGTTGTGATCGAGGGGCAGGTTGCCGGCACGACGGGTGGTGCCTTCGCCGCAGTACTTCTCGTTGGCCACGAAGGTCCCCTTGGTCGGGCCGGCGACGGCCGGCACGCGCTCCACATCGAGGAACGGCTTGCCGGTCTCGCAATGGTCCGGATAGGAGCCGAACACGAAGGCGAGGCGGCGCGACACGTCGACCTTGTCGGGATAGCCGTCGGCGTTGGGCGCCGGATAGTTGGGAAAGCCGGCCGCCGCATAGGTGCCGAGCTTGTCGCGCGGCTCCTTGCCGGGCTTGTCGTCGTCATAGGTGCCGATGATGCCGACGGGATGGGTGTGGTCACCGATGACGATGATCAGCGTGTCGTTCTTCGCCGCCGCGAAGTCCTTGGCGAGCTTGACGGCGTTGTCGAGCATGATGGTATCGTAGATGGCCCGCTCCCAGTCCATCGAATGGCTGTACTTGTCGATGCGGGCCGCTTCGACCATCAGCACGAAGCCCTTGTCGTTCTTGGAAAGGACATCGAGGGCGAGCCGCACCGAGTCGGTCAGGTCCGGCTGGTCGGGGAATTTCGACACCGTGCCCTTCTTGAGGAAGAAGCGATCGAGCGCCCCGTCGATATTGCCGGTGTTGAACAGGCCGAGCACCTTGCGCTCGCCCTTGGCGGCGGCGAGTTCGGCCTTGGTCGACACGAACTTGTAGCCCTCGGCCTCGAACTTCTTGATGTAGTCGGTGTCGTCGGTGCGCTTGGATCCCGGCGTCGACTTGGCGAGGAAGTTCGGCGAGCCGCCGCCGATCACCACCTCCGGCTTGACGTCGAAGAACATCTTGACGATGTCGTTGAAGTCTGCGCGCCGGCGGGTGTGGGCGACCATGCCGGCCGGGGTGGCGTCCTCGATCTCGGAATCGGTGACGACGCCGACCGACATGCCGCGGGTGCGCTTGACCAGTTCGGAGATGGTCTCGACCTTGGGGTGGTCGAGGGTGTTCTTGTTCTTGGCGCAGTAGACGCCGAGCGCGTTGACGCACGACTTGTGGCCGGTCGTGTAGGCCGACATGCCGTTGGCACTGTCGGTCACCACCGAGTCGGTGCCCGAGGTGGACACCAGCGCCATGGCGGGCATGTCGTCCATGGCGAGTTCGCCGCCGTAGCGGCCTTCGACCAGGCCTTTCGAGAGGATGCGGGCGGCGGTGCGGTGGGCGACCGAAAGACCGTCGCCGATGAACAGGATGACGTTCTTGGCCTTGGGCGCGCCGTTGGAGGCGAAGGCCTCCCAGGTGACATTGACCTTGCGATCGCCGGCGCTCGCCTCGACGGTGTACTGGCCGGGCTTGGCGAGGACGGCGTCGCGGATCCAGTAGGCGGAGTGGTCGCCGCCGTCTTCCTTCTGCACGAAGGTCGCGGTCTTGCCGATCACCGCCGCGGCGTCCTGACCGTTGATGGTCACGCGCACGTCGCCCTGCGCCGGCGCGCCGGGAAACTCGACCTTGAGATCGAACTTGGTGCCGACCAGGATTTCCGCCCGGGTCAGGGGATAGATCGTCTGCGCATTCGCGCTGCCGAGGGCGGCCAACACCGTGGCGGCACCGAGAAGAAATTGAGCGGCGGAATTCATCGCCTTCCCCATGTCTGGTTTTGAGATTGCGAGCTGTTGGTAGAGCGCTGAAACGACAGTCGCGTGACATCCGTCGCTCGGCCTTCGAATTGCGTGAAACAGGCTATTTTACTGCATTGTTATAACATTCATAGCGCGGTGTTTTGCGCGTTCGTCGCCGCGCGTGCGTCACGTCCGGCAATCCAAAAGAGGTCGCCCATGCGCTCCATTCCGCCCGCCCTGCAGGCCAGACTCGACGCCGGCGTCACGACGCTCGCGCGCTGCCATGTCCTGCGCCGCCGCGACGGCGTCACCATGGGGTTCACCGATCACGACCGCGATCTCGTCGTCGACGGCGTCACCTGCCTGGCCGGCACTGGGCTTGACGCCTCGGAAGCGACGGCGCGGCTCGGCCTGCAGGTGGATGGCGGCGAATTCTCCGGCGCGCTCGCCGACGAATCATTGACCGAGGACGATCTCGCCGCCGGGCGTTGGGACGCCGCCGAAGTGAAGGTCTTCCTGGTGGACTGGAGCGAGCCGCATCTCTTCGCGCTCCTCGCCGCCGGCACGGTCGGCGAGGTGCGCCGCGAAGGTTTTGCGTTTGCGGCCGAGCTGCGCTCGCCGTCCGACCGTCTCAACCAGGAGAGCGGCCGGCTCTACACCGCGACCTGCGGAGCGGATATCGGCGACGCCCGCTGCCGCGTCGATCTCGACGCGCTCGCCGTCAAGGGCACAGGCCACGTCGCGGCGCTCGCCGGCACGGCGGTGTTCTCGGCCGACGGTCTCGGTGGATTCGCCGACGGCTGGTTCACCGGCGGCCGGCTGGTGTTTTCCGGCGGCGCCAATGCGGGGCTTGCCGCCGAGGTCAAGATCCACCGCGCCGATTCAGGCGACGTGATGCTGACCCTGTGGCAGGCGATGCCGTATCCGATCGCGCCGGGGGACACGTTCACGGTCACGGCCGGCTGCGACAAGCGCTTCGCGACCTGCCGCGACCGCTTCGCCAATGCGGAAAACTTCCGCGGCTTCCCGCACATCCCCGGCAACGATTTCGTGGTGCGCTACGCCGTGCAGGGCGAGGCCGGGCACGATGGGGGGAGTCTCGCGGGGTAGGGGAATTCTCATTCAATTATTCGCGCCTTGCCGTGGCCTTCCTTCACCTCTCCCCGCTTGCGGGGAGAGGTCGCCATCCGGCGCGAAGCGCCCGGATGGCGGGTGAGGGGCCGTCGCCTCGGGCTCTGTACTCGCGACAAGAGCCCCTCACCCCGACCCTCTCCCCGCTTGCGGGGAGAGGGAGAGGAAGCGCCGTGCCAATCGATACGGGAGAGATTTCATGGCTGTTATCACCCCCGCCCTCATCATCACCGAAGCGCGCTCCTGGATCGGCACGCCGTATCGCCATCAGGCCTCGCTCAAGGGCGTCGGCTGCGACTGCCTCGGGCTGTTGCGCGGAGTGTGGCGCGAGGTCGTCGGCGAGGAGCCGGAACTGGCGCCGCCCTATGCACCCGACTGGGCCGAGGCGTCCGGCATCGAGACGCTCGCCATGGCGGCGCGGCGCCATCTCGTCGAGATCGCGCCGGCGGCGATAGGTCCCGGCGACGTCATCCTGTTCCGTTGGCGCGCCGGCCTGCCGGCCAAGCACGCCGCGATCGTGACCGCGCCGGAGCGCATGGTGCACGCCCATGACGGCGCCGCCGTCGCCGAAGTTGCGCTGGCGCCGTGGTGGCGCCGCCGGCTCGCCTACGGGTTCCGTTTTCCGGGTGTCGGCGGGATCTGAGGCCATCACACGCGAGGCCTGATCCCTCCTCCGCGCCCTTGCGCGGGGGAGGGTGGCGCCGAAGGCGTCGGGTGGGGGCTCTTGGCCCCGACCTCAGGGCCTGAGTTCTTGACCTCTGCCGCTTGACCCCACCCCCGCCATTCGGGCGGACCCTCCCCTTTCAGGGGAGGGATGGTTTGGCGCTCACCTTCACTCACGGAGTCTCCCCATGGCCGCACTTCTGCTTTCCACTGCCGGGGCCGCCGTGGGCGGCATGTTCGGGCCGATCGGGACCATCGCGGGGCGGCTCGCGGGTGCGGTCGCCGGCAACCTGATCGACCACGCGCTGTTCGGATCGAAGTCGACGCGCAACACCGAGGGACCGCGGCTCGCCGATCTCGACGTCATGGCGTCCACCGAAGGGGCGCCGATCCCGCGCGTCTATGGGCGTGTGCGGCTCGCCGGCGAGATGATCTGGGCGACCCGGCTCGAGGAAGTCGTGACGACGCGCGAGGAGGAGAGCGGCGGCGGCAAGGGTGGCGGCGGCGGCGCCACCGCGAGCGCGACGACCTATGCGTATTTCGCCAATTTCGCCGTCGGGCTCTGCGAAGGCCCGATCGGCCGTGTCGGCCGCATCTGGGCCGACGGCAAGCCGCTCGACCTGTCCGGGATCAACATGCGGCTTTATCGCGGCGACGAAACGCAGGCCCCTGACGCCCTGATCGTCGCCAAGGAAGGGGCCGGGCAGGCGCCCGCCTATCGGGGCCTCGCCTATGTGGTGTTCGAGCGCCTGCCGCTGGAAGCGTTCGGCAACCGCATTCCGCAATTGTCGTTCGAGGTGATGCGGCCCATCGGCGCGCTCGAGAAGATGGTGCGCGCCGTCACCCTGATTCCGGGCACCACCGAGTTCGGCTACGAGCCCGCGACGGTGACGCGCGGGCTCGGCGTCGGCTGGTCGGCGCCGGAAAACCGCCACGTGACCACCCATTTGGCCGATGTGGAAGCCGCCCTCGACGACCTCCAGGCCACGTGCCCGCACCTCGAACGGGTCGCCGTCGTGGTCGCCTGGTTCGGCGACGATCTGCGCGCCGGGCAGTGCACGCTGCGGCCCGGGGTCGATTCCGACATCAAGGAGACCCGTCCCTTCATCTGGTCGGTCGCCGGCGTCACCCGTCCCGTCGCCCATCTGGTCACCACCGTCGACGGCCACGCCGCTTTCGGGGGCACGCCGTCGGACGCGAGCGTCGTCCACCTGATCCAGGAACTGAGGGCGAGGGGACTGAAGGTCACGCTCTATCCTTTCATCATGATGGACGTGGCGGCCGGCAATCCGCGCATCGACCCGCACACCGGCGTGGCGCCGCAGCCGCCCTATCCGTGGCGCGGCCGCATCACCTGCGATCCGGCCCCCGGCCGGCCCGGCACGCCGGACGGCAGCGCGGCGGCGGCCGCGCAAATCGACGCCTTCTTCGGCGTCGGCGATCCGGACGCCTTCGGGTATCGGCGCATGATCCTGCACTATGCGGGCCTCGCCGCGACCGCCGGCGGCGTCGAGGCTTTCCTGATCGGCTCGGAGATGCGGGAATTGACGCGCGTGCGCTCGGCGCCTGGCGTCTATCCGGCGGTGACGCGGCTCGTCGAACTCGCCGCCGAGGTCAAGGCGATCGTCGGCGGCGGTACGCTCGTGACCTACGCGGCCGACTGGACCGAGTACGGTTCCCACGTGGTCGATGCCGGTGCGAGCGAAGTGCGCTTTCCCCTCGATCCCCTGTGGGCATCGCCCGCGATCGGTGCCGTCGGCATCGACTATTACGCCCCGCTCGCCGACTGGCGCGACACCGCGACCCATCTCGACCGCTCGTTGGCCTCGTCCATCTACGAACGCGATTATCTTTCCCGCAACCTGCGCGCCGGCGAAGCCTATGACTGGTTCTACACGGACGCGGCGGCGCGGCGCGATCAGGTGCGCACGCCGATCATCGACGGGCTCGGCAAGCCGTGGACGTACCGCGCCAAGGACATCTGGAGCTGGTGGAGCAATCCCCATCACGAGCGCGTCGGCGGCGCCGAACTCGCTTCGCCGACCGCCTGGGTGGCCGAGAGTAAGCCCATCTGGCTGACGGAAGTCGGCTGCCCGGCGGTCGACAGGGGGGCGAACCAGCCGAGCGTGTTTCCCGATCCGAAATCGGTCGACAGCGGCGTGCCGTATTTCTCCACCGGCCGGCGTGACGACCGCATGCAGCGCCGCTTCCTCGAAGCGGTGCTGGGCGCGTTCGATCCCGCCTTTGGGGCGAGCGCGTCCATGAATCCGGTGTCGGCCGTCTATGGGGGGCCCATGGTCGATCCGTCCACGATCCACCTGTGGACCTGGGACGCGCGGCCCTATCCGACTTTTCCGGCGGCGGCCGACGTGTGGAGCGATGCGCCCAACTGGGACACCGGCCATTGGCTGACCGGCCGGCTGGGCGGCGCGCCCCTCGACGCATTGGTGACGGCGCTGTGCGCCGACGCCGGCGTCGACGGCGTCGATGCCTCGCGCCTGGGCGAGGGACCGGAGGGTTACGTGGTCGATCGGCCCATGTCGCCGCGCGCCGCCATCGAGCCGCTCGCGCTTGCGTTTGCGTTCGATGCCGTCGCCGACGGCGGCACTGTGCGCTTCGCCCCGCGCGGCGGCGCCCCGGTCGTCGAACTCGTCGAAGGCGATCTCGTTCTGGCCGAGCGCGCCGTCCCGTACCGGCTCGTGCGCGCGCAGGAGACCGAGCTGCCGCGCGAGGTCGCGCTCGCCTTCTCGGACCCGTTCACCGACTATCGCCGCGCCGCCGTGCAGTCGCGCCGGCTCACCGTCGGCAGCACGCGCATGGGCCGGGCCGACCTCGCCGCCGTGATGGATACCGCCGTCGCCGCGCGGCGGGCGGACATCTGGCTGCAGGACCTCTGGGCAGGGCGCGAGAGCGCCGCTTTCGCTTTGCCGCCGAGCCGTCTCGCCCTCGAGCCCGGCGACGTGGTCGCGCTCACCGCGGGCGGCCGCCGCCGGCTCGTCGAGCTGCGCGACGTCGCCGATGGCCCCGCGCGCCGCATCGATGCCCGTGCGATCGATCCGGAAGTGTTCGCGCTGCCGCTCACGGCTCCGCGCCGGCCGGCGCCCGCTTCGCCGCCGGCGGAAGGACCGGTGCATGCCCTCACCCTCGACCTGCCGTCGATGGGCGAGAGCGCGCCGGTGCTGACCCGCGCCGCCGTGTTCGCGGCGCCGTGGCCCGGACCGGTCGCCATGTGGCGCTCGACCGACGGATCAAGCTTCACCCGCACCGGCGTTGCGCTGGCGCCGTCGGTGATGGGGGCAACGCGCGACGACCTTCCGCGTGGGCCCGCGGGCCGGTGGGACAAGGGCGCGGGGGTGCGCATCGAACTCTTCGGCGGCGTGCTGTCGTCCGTCTCCGATGCGGCGCTGCTCGCGGGCGCCAACATGGCGGTGCTGCGGCGTCCGGACGGCGCCTGGGAGGTCGTCCAGTTCGCCCATGCCGAACTGGTGGCGCCGCGGACCTACCTTCTGTCGCGGCTCCTGCGCGGCCAGGGCGGCAGCGAATGGGCGCAGGGCGATCCGCTGCCGGCCGGCGCGCCGTTTGTTCTCCTCGACCGCCATCTCGTCATGGTGGCGCAAGGCGTCGAAGCCCTCGGCGTCGCTCTGTCGCTGCGCTTCGCCGCCGCGGCGCGCGGGCATGGCGACTTGACCGCCGCCGCCGTCGCGGTGACGCCCGGGCCGGTGGCGCTCAAGCCGCTGTCGCCGGTGCATCTTGCGGGTCGCCGCACCGCGGCCGGCATCGAACTCAAATGGATCCGGCGCACCCGGCTCGGTGGCGATGCCTGGGAGGTCACGGACGTGCCGCTCGGCGAAGAACGCGAGGCCTACGAGGTCGACGTCATGGCGGCCGCGACCGTGAAGCGCACGCTGGCCGCGTCGATTCCCGCGGTCCTCTACGCGGCGGCGGACGAACTCGCGGATTTCGGCGCCCCGCAGGGCGCGCTCACGATCCGGGTCGCCCAGCTCTCCGCCAGCGTCGGCCGCGGCACGCCCACGCAGGCAACGCTCGGCCTGTAAATCCCTCCACGACATCAGAAGCCGGAACGCGCGCGCACGCGCGAGGAGCATCCCCAGGAGTACCCTCCATGACCCAGAGCCCCAATCTCGCGCTTCCGTATCTCGCCGCCGCGCAAGCGCAGAAGCACGTCACCGTCAACGAGGCGCTGCGCCTCCTCGATGCCGTCGTGATGCTCGCCATCCTCGACCGCGACCTCGCGGCGCCGCCGCCGTCGCCCGTGGACGGGGCGCGCTACATCGTCGGCGCCGGCGCGACCGGCGCCTGGGCGGGCCATACGGGTGCGATCGCGGCATGGCAGGACGGCGCCTGGACCTTCATCGCGCCGCGCCCGGGTTTCCTCGCCTATGTGGTCGACGAGGCGGGGCTCGCGGTCTTTGACGGGACGTCGTGGCAAGGTGTGGGGGGCGGCGGCTCCCCGAGCGCGCTCGACGACCTGACGCGGCTCGGGATCGGCACCGCCGCCGACGCCGCCAATCCATTCGCCGCCAAGCTCAACAACGCCCTGTGGACCGCCAGGACCGTGGCCGAGGGCGGCGACGGTACGCTGCGCTACAAGATGAACAAGGAGAGCGCGGCGGCGACGCTCTCTCTCCTGATGCAGACCGCCTATTCGGGCCGCGCCGAGATCGGACTGACCGGCGACGACGACCTGCACGTCAAGACGTCCCCGGACGGCGCCCTCTGGACCGAGGCGCTGCGGATCGCGACAACGACCGGCGCGACCGCGGTCGGGCGGGCGTTCAGTCTCGCCGGCGTGCTGTCGCCGGCGGAGATCACCGCCGACCAGAACGACTATGACCCGGCCGGGCTCGCGGGGGCGAGCCTGGTGCGGCTGTCCGCCGACGCTCCGCGCCACCTGACCGGCCTCGCGGGCGGCGCCAGCGGCCGCATCCTGACCCTCGTCAATGTCGGGGCGGCGGCGATCACGCTCGACGGCGAGAGCGCCGCTTCGGCGGCGGCCGATCGCTTCGCGATCGGATCGGCCATCGTCATCGGCCCCGACCAGGGCGTCGCCCTGATCTACGACGCGGCGTCGTCGCGCTGGCGGGCCGTCGCGATCCCGGGATCGGACGGCGGCCGCCAGACGCTGACGGCGGCGCGCACCTACCATGTCGACGGCGCGACCGGCAGCGACGCCAACAGCGGCCGCACGGCCGGCTCGCCGTTCGCGACCATCCAGAAGGCCATCGACACCGCGGCGACGTTGGACCTGTCCATCTACGACGTCACCATCCAGCTCGCCCCCGGCACCTATTCGACGACGACCGGCAACGTCCTCAAATCGGCGGTGGGAGCGGGCCGGATCGTCATCGTCGGCGACGAGACGGTGCCGGCCAACGTGGTGGTCGTCACCTCGGGCGCCATGGCGTCGGCCAGCCACGCCAATTTCTTCGCCCGCGGCGTGCGCACGACCTATGCGATCCGGGGCGTGCAGTTGAAGTCGACGGCGTCGGGCGCTCCGGTCGCCCTCGGCGTGCAGGGCGGCTCCCATGTCGAGTTCCAGAACGTCGATTTCAGCACCGGCTTCACGCAGCAGATCAGGACCGTCGATCCGGGCTCGGTCAGCAAGGCGACCGGCAACTACGCGATCTCCGCCGGCGCCGGCATCCACGTCAACGGATCGATCCTCGCCCTCGCCGACATCAGCGGCGTCACCGTCACGCTCGTCGGAACCCCGGCCTTTTCGACGGGTTTCGCTGTCGCCTCGAATATCGGCGTCATCAGCGCAAACGGAGCGAGCTTCGCTGGCGCCGCAACAGGCGTTCGATATAGCTGCACGACCAATTCGTACATTAACGCTGGGGGCAGTGGGGCTAATTTCCTCCCTGGCAGTTCGTCCGGGTCAACGTCAGCGGGCGGTCAGTATGTTTAGGCCCGCCGGAAAAGACGGCATTGGCGCTGCCAGCTCAAGCAACGATTGATGCTGGGCGAGATTTCAGTTGCTCCAACAGCCGATCCTGATCGGGGACCGATCGTGAAATGCAGATAATATCTGTCCAGTGCATGTCCGTCTTGTCGACGGCTTCGGCAAAAGCCTCCGCTTCTTCAACAGCGATTGGTCCGCGGCCGGGATGCATCATGTCGAGGACGATGCAACGTTCGACTAAAGTGCGGATGAACGCGGCGGGTGAGCGTCGGCGCTGGATCGCGTCGGGAGTGAACTCGACCATGGCGATCACAGGCTGTGCCAGCGTTTCAGAAGCGCCGTCGATCACCTCGGGATCGAAGCCCTGAGTGTCTATCTTTATGAAGGCCGGGCGCATGCCTCCATGCTCACGCATGAACTGGTCGACAGTGGTCATGGGGACAGGTCGCGAACGCGTTGTCTCAGCAACACAATTGCCGAGTCTGTCGTTCTCGCTATTGCCGGTATCGGAGAAGAACAGTGTCATGCCGCACCGATCACCTACCGCATATGGAAAAAATTGTACCTGTCCCATTGCGCGGTTCGCTTCGATGGTAAGAGCAACAAGGTTGCCGGCGGTGCCGGCATCAAAAGCGTAGACGGGTTCGTGACGACCACGCCGCTGCAGAAGATAGGCGAGGTGTAGCGCAAAAGCTCCATAACTGCAGCCGACATCAAGGACTGCGATATCGTCGAAATGCTGAAGAAGATGATCGACGCACATTCCAACCGCCGATCCTTCGTGTACCGACTTTTCTGGAACGGCGATGCGATCGAGAAACGACGTCGTATCGAAAACGTCGTCCGTCATCTTCGGAGCACGTGGTGCCTGCCGGTAGGCGAGATCGCCCTGATACATGAAGACCGGCATTCCGCCAAATAATACAAGATCGATCCGGCGGTCGAAATTGACCAAGCGCGACAGCTGGTCGATGTCCTTCCGAAGCGTCTCGATCTCCGTTGTGAGGTAAGCGATTCGACGGTGCTGCTGCCGAAATTCTCTGGCTCGTTTGAGCCAAGGCGCCAAAAGTCCAGTCCCAAACATGGTTGGTCCTCGTATCCGCACAATGAATGCGACTGGGTGTTCAAGTAGTCGGGCCCCACTCTCAGGCAAGCTGCGCTCAAGAAACGCCCGCGGCGCAATACTGACTTTTCATTTCGCACTCTACTAGAGCGAACGTTCGGGCGCTGAATGTGTGCTAGACGCATCCGTATGTCAGGCGGAGACACGCTTCTGGAGAGCGTGAATCGTTGCCACTAGTTGCGCCGCATCAGAGTGGTCGGGACTTGCCGCGAGTGCTTCCCTCGCGTCGCTCAAGGCGGCAGCGAGTTCTCCGCGCTTCTGCCAGACTTGGGCGCGATGATAAAGAACCCAAAAGCGGTCGAACCCTGCTGACAGGGACTTGGTATAAAGGTCCAATGCGGAATCTGTGCTGCCTAAAACGTGCTCGCAGTACGCATAGGAATACAAGTCGCGTGCTGATGCGGATTGAAGATCATTCGATAGGAACCGGAATCTTCTGAGTGCCAATTGCAGGTCGCCGCGATCGAAGTCGGCGAGAGCCTTGCGCCAAGAGCTCTCTTTTCCAAGATTCGCAGGGCAATCAGGGTCGCAGTAACTATACATTCCTTTGAGCATGCGTTCGCGAACGTCGGCGAGCTTCGGACCTTCGAGTATCTCTTCGATGTCCTGTCGTTCGACATTTCCGATCGGGTGGTTCGTCATCCGGGAGCAGCAATATACATCGCCTTGATGGCCGACCACCACTCCTTTCCAGGGGGCGAGACATACGTCACGTCCGCGGACTTTCCCGTTCACCGCGCCGAACGGCCGATTAGAGTCCGGCGTAGATGCGAGAACGATGTCGCTGAAATGCTGCAGCGTCTGTTTACGAGGCAGATCGACATCCGACAAGCGGCTTTCCATGCGAGTAACGCAGGCGGCAAGTCGGGCCAGCGCGTCGGCTGTGCCGGACGTGGTCGATACGACTTCCGTATCATCAACGATGTTGATGACGCGAATTTCAGTTCGCCCGATACGCCGGCCCGAGAGTGATCGCAGCAGAGGGTAGTCGTCGATGACGCCTTCGCGGGTCTGGTAATCCAGGCCGCGGCAATCGACGAGTATTTTTGCGTTGAGGCCGAGGACGAAGGCCATTGCGACGAAGTCGAGGACGTCTTCCCGGGTTTCGCGTGTCGCCACCATGGAGATCGTGAGGCCTTGATCGATTTCATCGGCCGCCCGGCGCCGCGCCGCCACCCGAAGCGTCGTCGCATACGCACGCTCCCAAAAGCGAGCGCCGTTCTCGACATTCTGTGTGCGTGCGTAGATGTCGGAGGCGCTGGCGTTGAGCGAAACCGTCGCCGTCACTCGGGGATGGCTGAGTACGGCAAACCATCGCTCGTTGATCTTTACGCCGTTCGTTACAATCTGGAGCTGGATCGCAGGATAGGCCGCAAGAACGTGTTCCGCGAGTTGGTCGAATTCAGGAATGACGGTCGGCTCGCCGCCGAGCAATGTCAGATTTCGTGTACGCTCATAGACTGCAGTCAGTCGCTCGAATAGTACTTCGCGCGAGAGATGGACCTTATGGTCGAAGCGATCTTGGTAGCAAAACTTGCACCGAATATTGCACAGCAGAGATGGTAAGATGGTGAGATAGCCGTCCGGCTCGACAAGTTCGACCGGGGTCGCTTCGAGTGATTGGACAGACATCACGGTCTCTTCTCTATCCATCTCTCTGTCCATTGTTCCGATCGCCGATCATTTGTCTGTTGGGTGCCGAGTTTCTTTCCCACCGGAATTTAGCCGCTGAGCACATATTCCTCACGCGCATTCCTCACGTGCACATATTCCTCAATGGCACATGCCCAGTTCCTTGCTCTCGGCAAGATGGATGCCTGTGTGCGTTTCCTGCGCACGAACCGAATCTGCCGGTCTGCAGGTCGTGCCGGACGTACGTAGAAATCTTAACCTCCCGTAGTCCAAAAGGAAATCCCCCATGATCCTCTCCGCCGTCCTGGCGGGCGCGGCCTTGCGACAGGGCGCGTCCGGAGACGTCGTGCGTCGCCTCCAGCTCGCCTTGCGCGGGCTCGGTTATCCCCTGTCCGGCACCGGCTATTTCGGCCCGGCGACCGACACCGCCGTGGAGGATTTTCAACGCCGGCGCGGGCTGGCCGTCGACGGCATCGTCGGCGAGGAGACCGCGGCGGCGATCGAGGCGGCGTCGAGGCGCCTCGCCGCGCCGGCGGCGACGAAGCCGGCGCCGTTGTGGCTCCTGGTGGCGCTGTCCCATGTGGGCCTCGAGGAGGGGCCGGGTGGCAAGAACAATCCCGAGCTCGTCGACATGCTGCGAACGGTCGACGACGACTATCGCAGCGACGCGACGCCGTGGTGCGGCTATTATGTCGGCTACTGCCTGGCGGAAGCGGGGCTCAAACCGTCGTCGTCGACCGGATGGGCGCTCTCGTACGCTCAGGGCTGGGGCGTGCGCCTCGCCGCTCCCGCGCTCGGCGCCGTCGCGGTCAAGTCGAGGGCCGGCGGCGGCCACGTCACCTTCGTGGCCGGTCGCACCAAGGACGGCCGGCTGGCCTGCTGCGGCGGCAATCAGAACGACCGGGTGAGCGTCGCGCCCTATGCGGCGTCGGCCTTCGACAAGGGTTTTTGGTGGCCGCGCGACTATCCGCCGCCCGCGGGCGACGAGATCGGTCTCGACCGCCTGCCACGCGTCGACGCCAAGGGCGCGCCGGTTCGGGAGGCCTGACCGTGAGCGCCCGGATCGCCGGCGCCGCCTGCGCGCCGGCGTGCTTTGCCAAGGAGGCCGATGCAGTAGTCGGCATCTCATCTGGCGCCATCACGACGCCGGCCGAGATCGACGCAGCCTTCGCGGTCGTCTGACCGCGCGAGCGGCGATGGTGTGTATCTATCTAGTTTTCTGGCGAGGTTTGGCAGCAAAAAAAATAGACGGTGAGGCGATCGAAGGAAGCCATTCGAAAGGGCTTGATCTCCTCTCGACGACGAATTTCTGCCGCAACATGGCGTCGATACGCCGCCAGTCGAACCCCTTGTGTCCCGTATCGTGGCGCTCAAAACGGAACAGCCCGGCCATCAGTGTCTCGCGCCACTTATACTCTTTGTGGCGCATATATCCCATCATAACAGAACCGATGTTCTTGACCCAAATGATTGGGCCTACCTCGTTCGGCACAGAGCATATGAACAAACGTGGACGCGCCTCAGCTGCCGCTCCGATAACGATCTCCGCAAGTTGATCGGGAAGGTGTTCAATGGCTTCCAAAGCCACGATTACATCGGCGCCATTAAGCTCCGTGACATGATCCTCGATTGAGCCGTGGATCACTCTGAAATTCGACGCGTGTCCAAAACGGGCGTGCGCCGTCTCCGAGCGAGAAATTTCGCTCTCGATGCCGACGTATTGAATATCGAATAGATTCGAAAGCACAGCAAAAACCTTCGCGCCGGCACATCCGATATCGACGACGCGAATTTGTCCTATAGCTGCGATCGGCGTGACCGCGGTCACAAGGTTTCGGTACCGGACACCATGAAGAAACTTGACGATGGCATTAAAGCTTTGCCGTCGTTCGTATTCCTCTGTGGGAATTGTGGAATTCGCCATCCGAGGTTTCCTCCCCTATCGTCTGGAAAATCTACCGCACCAAGAAACAACTGTAAACGGAAGCAATCCCAACGCCCTTCTCCGTCTTCCTTGATTCTGGAGCATTTCGACATGACCCTCTCCGCCCATCTGGCGGGCGCGGCCTTGCGACAGGGCGCGTCCGGTGAACTCGTGCGTGCCCTACAACTCGCGCTTCGCAGTCTCGGATATCCGTAATCGGGGGCCAGCTATTTAGGTCCGTCGACTGAGACGGCCGTCGAGGATTTCCAGCGCCGCCATCGGCTGACGGTCGATCGGATTGTCTGCACCACGACGGCGCGGGCGCTCGGAGAAGCGCTCCTGGTATCGACCGCCTGCCGCGCGTCGATGCCAAGGGCGCGCCGGTTCGGAGGCCTGACTGTGAGCACCCGGATCGCCGTCGCCGCCTGCGCGCAGGCATCATCGTCCTCGTCATCGTCCTCGTCGTCGCGTCGTTCGTGACCTGACATGCCCCGCGCCCGGCGGGTCTCCGGGCAATCCCCTCAAAAATCCGAACCGAAAGGAACTGATCCCATGAACAAGGAACAGGTGCTCGGCGTCGTGCGTCACATTCTCACCTTCGCGGGCGGCATCGTCGTCAGCAAAGGCCTGCTCGACGAAACCACCATGACGGCGGTGGTCGGCGCCGTCATCACCATCGGGGGCGCCCTGTGGTCGATCCTCGCCCCCGAGAAGGCGGCCACGTGATCACCTACGCCAAGGTCGCCCTGGCGCTGCTCCAGTTGGCAAAACTGTTCGCCGACTGGGGCCGTGCGCGCGCCGACTACAAATCCGGCGAGGACGCCGCCATCGGCCGGGCGGCGAACGAGGTCGTCGCCGCGACCGCCTGGGGCAGAAAAATCGCGGAGAAGATCGATGCCATGGACGAAGCCGCGCTCGATGATCTCGCCGATGCTCTGGGGGCTCACGATCCTCCTCCTCACGATCCCCTTGCTCACGATCCTCTTGCCGGCGCCCGCTGAGGCCGAGCGCGTGCGCTGGTGCCTGCTGTGTGAAATCGAAGCGGCGCCGGCGATCGACACGTTGTGCTCCATGCAGGAACGCGTCGTGTTGTCGCCGGCGGATTCGGCCGCCATCAAGATGCTGCCCGAGGCGCTGCGGCGGCGCATCGTCGCCAACGAGACACGCTGGCGTTGCCGTTGCGAGAAATGGCACCATCCCGTGTGCGGTGCGCCACCGCGATAACGCTGCGTCAAAAAATGGAGGCGGGCGCTTTCCTCGTGCCCGTTTCCGCTCCACTGTCTCCGTCGTTTGGTTTGCGGAGATTCTGAAAAATGGACGTGCGTGATGCCGTCGCCTCCCGGTATTCCTGCCGGGCCTTCCTTCCCACCCCCGTTCCCCTCCCCACAGTCCGCGATATTCTCGACCGCGCCGCGCGCGCGCCCTCCGGCGGCAACCTGCAGCCGTGGCGCGTCGACGCCCTCGCGGGTCCCCGCCTCGAGGCGCTCAAGAGCCTCATCCGCCCCCGTCACGGCGCATTGCCGCACGGGGAGGGCGCCGAATACGCGGCCTATCCTTCCCCCCTGAACGAACCCTACCGGACCCGCCGCTTCGCAGTCGGCGCCGCGCTCCACCACGCCGTCGGCATCGCCCGCATGGACCGCCCGGCGCGGCTCGCCCAGTTCGCCCGCAATTTCGAACTGTTCGGTGCGCCCGTCGGCCTGTTCGTGTCGGTCGACCGCAGCCTCGGGCCGCCCCAATGGGCGGATCTGGGCGCCTTCATCCAGACCGTCATGCTGCTCGCCCGCGCCTATGGCCTGCATACCTGCCCCCAGGAGGCCTGGACCCTGTGGCACCGGACCGTGTCGGAGTTCCTGAAGCTGCCCGAGACCCATATGCTGTTCTGCGCCATCGCGCTCGGTCACGCCGACGAGGCGGCGCCGGTCAATTCCTGGCGCAGCGAGCGCGAGCCCCTGGACGGGTTCGCGAGCTTTTCCGGCTTCGAGGACTTGCCTCCCTGACGACTTCCCCAAGGGTATCTTGCCCCAGTATTGACGCAGTACGGTCCTACCAAGACATCGTCCCGCTGAGGAACCGATGCTCTCCGCCCGTCTTGCCGTCATCGCCGGACTCGTCATCGTGGCCGCCTGGTCGGCGGTGGCCGCCTGGCCGCCGGTTGCCGCCTCGCCGGCAGCCGGCGCCGAACGCAACCGCTGCCTGTCGCCGGAGGAGCGGCGCGCCAAGATCGCTTCCCGTCAGGTGGTGCCGCTCGCCAGGGCGATCCGGGCCGCCAAGGTCCGCCGCGCCGAGGTGGTGCGCGCGAGCCTGTGCGAACGCGGCGGAAAGCTCGTCTATCTGCTGACAGTGCTGCTGCGTGATGGCAAAGTGGCGCGGGTGACGGTCGATGCCCACAGCGGCACTGTGATCGGCCGCTAGGGCATTCCGGCGGCCCGGGAGCGATTGAGAAAAGATGCGCCTGCTCGTCGTCGAAGACGATCCCGACCTCAACCGGCAATTGGCGAGCGCGTTGACCGACGCCGGCTACGCGGTCGACCGTGCCTTCGATGGTGAGGAAGCGCATTTCCTCGGCGAAACCGAGCCCTATGACGCCATCATCCTGGATATCGGCCTGCCCAGGATGGACGGCATCTCGGTCCTGGAGGCGTGGCGGCGCTCCGGCCGGGTCATGCCCGTCCTGCTGCTCACCGCCCGCGACCGCTGGAGCGACAAGGTCCAGGGTTTCGACGCCGGCGCCGACGACTATGTGGCCAAGCCGTTCCATCTCGAAGAGGTGTTGGCGCGCATCCGGGCGCTGTTGCGCCGTTCGGTCGGCCACGCCAAGAGCGAATTCCTGTGCGGGCCGGTGCGGCTCGACTCGCGCACCGGCCGCGTTGCCGTCGACGGCACGCCCGTCAAACTCACCTCCCACGAATACCGCCTGCTCGCCTATCTGATGCACCATGCCGGCCGGGTGGTGTCGCGCACCGAACTGGTCGAGCATCTTTACGACCAGGACTTCGATCGCGATTCCAACACCATCGAGGTGTTCGTCGGCCGCGTCCGGCGCAAGCTGGGCGTCGACGTGATCCAGACCGTGCGCGGGCTCGGCTACCTGCTCACGCCGCCCTCCGATGCGCGCTAGCTCGCTCGCGCTGCGCCTGTTTTTGTCCGCCACGGCCTGGACCGTGGTGATCCTCCTGGTCACCGGCGTCATCCTGTCGTCGCTCTACCGCGAGGCGGTCGAGCGCGCCTTCGATCGGCGGCTCGGCGTCTATCTGCGCACGCTTGTTGCCGAAGTGGCCGCGCCCGAAGACGCCACCGACCGCAACCAGTCCCTGCGCGAACCCCTGTTCGAACTGCCGCTGTCGGGCTGGTACTGGCAGATCACCCGCCTCGGCGTCCCCAATGCCGAGGTGCGGGCGTCGCGTTCCTTGTGGGACGGCGGCCTGCCGTCGCTCGCCGAGCAGGGCATCGTGATGGCGACCGACGGCACGCGGCGCAGCTACGTGCAGGGCCCCGAGGACCAGCGCCTGCGCCTGATCGAGCGCACCGTCGACCTCGGCGAGGACGGCCGTTTCCTCATCGCGGTCGCCGGCGATTCGCTTGAAATCGACGACGAGACCCGCTCCTTCGACCGGGCGCTGGCGATCACCTTCGTGATGCTCGCCGTGGTGCTTTTGCTGATCACCATGTTCCAGGTCCGCTTCGGCCTTGCGCCCCTGAAGCGCATTTCCGAAGGCCTCGCCGCCATCCGGGCCGGCCGTGCCGAGCGGCTCGAAGGCAAGTTTCCGGTCGAGATCGCGCCGCTCGCGCGCGAGACCAACGCGCTCATCGACGCCAACCGGGAGATCGTCGAGCGCGCCCGCACCCATGTGGGCAATCTCGCCCATGCGCTCAAGACGCCGTTGTCCGTGATGGTCAACGAGGCGGCGGCGCGCCCCGACGATCCGCTCGCCGCCAAGGTGCGCGAGCAGGCCGACATCATGCGCGACCAGGTCGCCCGCCATCTCGAGCGCGCCCGCCTCGCCGCCCGCCTGACCGTGGTCGGCACCGTCACCGAGGTGGCGCCGGTGTTGACCGCGCTCACCCGCACCATGGGCAAGATCTACCGCCACCGCGGCGTCGTCGTCGACACCGACGTGCCCGCCGACATCAAGTTCCGCGGCGAGCGCCAGGACCTCGAGGAGATGCTGGGCAACCTGGTCGACAACGCCTGCAAATGGGCGCAGGCGCGCGTCGGCATCGAAGTCGTCATGGCGCCCCGCGAGGGCCGCGACGAGCAGCATCTGCGCATCGTCGTCGACGACGACGGCCCGGGCCTCAACGTGCGCGAACGCGAGCAGGTGATCGCCCAGCGCGGCAATAGGCTCGACGAAAGCAAGCCGGGTTCGGGCCTGGGGCTTTCCATCGTGCTCGAACTCGCGGGGCTTTATGGCGGGCGGCTCACCCTCGGCACGGCGCCCATCGGCGGACTGCGGGCGGAGTTGACGCTGCCGGCGGCGTAGGGGGGGCTCGCCGGAACTATTGCTGCGGGCTTGCTGCTACCGTGAAAGCGGCTGAGGATGATACCGGGTTTCTTCCAAAGCCGGACGAAATCGCGTCGCAAGGCCAAAGCTTAGGCGGTTGGAGATATTTGGCTTTCAGCTAGATCACTGTGATTACTTGATTATTTAAGTCGAATTGCTATATCTTCTTACCGTGGAGGACTAGCATGGCAGTTTCGGCGCTCTCAGCAGCGCGAACTTTGTGCGAGATGAGGGACTGGACGGTCTCCAATCTGGAGATTCAAAAAATCCTGTACCTTGCGCACATGTTCCACCTCGGCAAGACTCGCGGCCAGCCCCTGGTTCGCGAGGACTTCGAGGCATGGGACTACGGACCCGTGCTGCCGGAGGTCTATCATCGCGCCAAGCCGTTCGGCAGTGATCGCGTCAGAAACGTTTTCCATTGGGTTTCGGCGCTGGACGCTGTGTCGCCCGAGTACGCAACCCTAAAGGAAGCCTCCGATGCGACCAAAGGGCTGAGTGCCGGGCGTCTCGTCGCCATCACTCATTGGGATCACGGTGCGTGGGCGAACGCCTATAGGCCGGGTCTTCGTGGGGCAAAAATCACCAACGCTGCTATTCTCGATGAATACGACCGGCGAACCACAGAATTCAGATCCTAGAATTGGGGCCCTCATCGACTCCGCAGAGGAAGTCGACTCGAAGGATTCTCAAATAGCCATTCTGCAGCAGCGCGTTCAGGACCTCGAAAACAAGGGCCTGGAAGAGCGATTCTTGTGGTTCGTCGGACTGATCGTCCTGTTCGATGCGCTGATTTTTTCGAACATGGAAAACTGGTCGGCTCCGGTCGTGATAGGCGCCTTCGAACTTATTGCAGTAGTGATCATGGCTGACCGATGTAAGGTGGATACAGTCGCGCCGCTGATCGATCAGCTGACAGGAGCTTTCGGGCGCAATCGCAAAGATTGAATGGACCAACTCCAGGTCCGTAGGGCGGATCAGCGAAGCGTGATCCGCCACTATCTTCGTTCGGCGCAATACGCTTTCGCGATTGCGCCCTACTCGCCACGCACCGTCACCGTCATTCCCCACCGCCCGCCCGCCGTGGTTCCGCCGCAGTTGGCGCTATGGCTGTGTCGCCGATGAAACGGGTCGCTGCGATCGCCGGTCTTGGTCTTCTCCTCCTGTCGCGCCTCGTCGTGAGCGCCAGCGCCCATCCGCATGTGTGGGTGACCATGCACGCCGAGGTCCAGTACGGGGCGGACGGCCGCATGTTCGCCATCCGCCACACCTGGGCGTTCGACGACATGTTTTCGACCTATGCGCTCCAGGGCATCGCCCATGCCAGGAAGGGGCAGTATACCCGCGAGGAACTCAAGCCTCTCGCCAAGGTCAACGTCACGTCGCTGAAGGAATTCGACTTCTTCACTTACGCGAAGGCGGACGGCCGCAAGGCCGTGTTCGCCGACCCGGTCGACTACTGGCTCGACTACAACGACTCCATCCTGACGCTGCATTTCACGCTGCCGCTCAAGACCCCGGTGGCCGCGAAGACGATGTTGATCGAAGTCTACGATCCGACCATCTTCGTCGATTTCGAACTCGCCAAGGACAAGCCGGTCACGCTCTCCGGTGCGCCGCCGCAATGCCGGCTCTCCGTCGGTCTGCCCCACCAGCCGACCGCGGCCGAGCAGTTGCGGCTGAGCCAGCTCGACGCCAATCCGCTCGATCCCTCCGACACCTACGGCGAGATGTTCGCCAACAAGATCCAGGTGCAGTGTCCATGACGTTTCGTCATGGGGAAGACGGTCATGGCAGCGAGCCTCGCCACCGCCCCGACCGGCAGCCCGCGCGCCGAGTTGGCGTTGCCGGCGGCTCAAGGGGCGGGGAAATCAGACGGTTCCGGGCCCCCGGCGCCCCCGCTCAACGAGTTCTTAAGGTCCCACCGGCTATCACGGAGGAGTCCTGGACGTTACGGTGCGCCGAATGGCGAACGAGCCATTGAACGCTGATAAGTTGCGCGAATACCTCAAGGTTCTCAAGCCGGAGGCCCGTGCTCTGCTGATGGCGGAGCTCGAGCGCGGCGTGTTGCGCGGCGAAGGCATGCCGGGCACCAACCTGATCCTGGAAGAATTGCGCAACACCCTGGCGGCGCCTCAAAAGGGCGCGCCGCCTCAGAAGGGCGCGCCGGCCGCCAAGGCCGCCAAGCCGGATCGGGTCGGCAATGCCTCCCGCCTGTTCTTCCAGCCGGTCGAGCCCTTCCTGGTCGACGACAGCCCGGAATACACCCATCAGGGCCGGATCTCCCGCGCCTGCCTCACCGCCATCTGGGACTGGATCTGCCGCGATCTCGCCGCCGCCGAGGCCAGTGCCTATACCGACGAAGTGTCGCGGCACCTTTTGGCCGAGAAGGAGTCCGATGCGGACGCCGCCGCCCGCGCCTTCCAGGACCGGGTCATCCACCTGATCCAGGCGGCTCTGGCCGCCGCCCGCGCCGACGAAAAGACCAGGCGCCGTCTGGCGGTGCAGATCGGCACGCCGCGCGCCCTCGACGACGTGCATCGGCTCGCCACCATCCTGCGATTGCGCGAGCCGCTCGCCGCCGTGGCGGGACGCCTGCCCAGCCATATCAAGAATCTGTCGGACGATCAGCTCACGGCCATCAAGGCGCTGCTCGACGCGACGACATCGCAGCGGGATTTGTTCACCTTCGCGGCCGTCATGGTGATGAATCGCCTGCAGGCGGCCTGGCAATTGATCCGCTTCGCCGTCAAGGCGGCCAACACCGACGATCCGGCCCGCATCGCCGACACCACCTATGCGTTCACGGTCAACATCGTTTTGGAGGAGCTCGAGCGGCTGGTGCGGCAGCTGGCGAGCGACCTCAAGCGCGGCCAGGCCATGGCGCGCCCGACGCTCATCAAGGACATCCACGATTTCGCCCGCGGGTTGCGCAGCGAAATGGACCTGTCGGGCGACACCCCGTGGGCGCGCCGGCTCGCTTCCGTGCGCGCCGACGTCGCCAGCCTCCTCAAGAGCGAGGTCGAATCGGTGCCGGGGCGCGTGCGTCGGCTGCTGCGCATGCGGCCGAGCCGCGACGTGGTTCCGGGCACGACCCTCGACCAGACCGATGTGGAAGACACCGAGACGCTGATCGCCTTCCTGGGCGCCTGCCGCAACTTCGCCAGCGAACTGGCCATCAACGAGATGACGCTGCGCGCCTGGTCGGAAACCCAGCACTATCTCGAAACCAACATCCAGGGCCTGATCGAGGCCTTGCGGACCGCCTCCAATTCCGACCGCACCTACCGCCAGTCGGTGGTCGAGGCCGCCGTGCGCTTCTGCGGCAAGGTGTTCGGCAACGATTATGCGGCGCTGCTCTCGAAGGCCGCCGACCTCGCCGCCAATGGCGAGCGCAAGGCGGCCGCGAAGGGCTGAGGGCTTTTCGTCTTCCTCCCGACTGATCGGTTCGGTTCGTGCCCCGGGCGCGCTGCAGCATGCAATGCTGCTGCGCAGAGCCGGGGCCTGGCTCGGAGCTAGGCCCGGTTCTGCGTCGCGTCATTCGCGGAAGAGCTCATGCCGCGCCGCGCCCGGGGCACGAGCCGTTCCGGGTCGGTAGTGCGATCTGGGGATGAACGCGCAAGCCACTGATTTCGCTACTGAAATCGGATTGGTGCGCAACATTACCGAGGTTTAATGCCGCCGTCAGGACGCCGTAAGGCGGCCGCTCCCATCTTGTCGCCATCACGGATTTGGACACGCGACATTCTCCCCCGCGTGCATTTCGAGGACTGCAAAAGATGAGCGACACGTCCACCCCCAATAACGCCACCAAGACCTCGGCGGCGCGCAGATTCCTGACGGCCCGCCGCGTCACCCTGATGTCGAGTGTCGCCGGCATGGCCGCCCTCGCGTTGGCGGCCGGCGCCGGCCTCGGCCCGACGACGAACTTCACCGCGCTCACGGCTCCCGCCTACGCGCAGAACGTGCAGCGGCCGGCCGGATTCGCCGACATCGTCGAGAAGGTCAAGCCGGCGGTGGTGTCGGTGCGGGTGCGCATGGGCGCCGATGGCCCGCGCGCCAGCGCCATGCGCGACAGTGATCCGTTCGGCCCCGGCTCGCCGTTCGAGGAGTTCTTCCGCCGCTTCGGCCGCCCCGACAACATGCCCGGACAGCGCGGCCCGGGCCGGCGCAACTTCACCACCGGGCAGGGGTCGGGCTTCCTGATCTCCGCCGACGGCTACGCGGTCACCAACAATCACGTGGTCGACAAGGCCGAGAAGGTGGAAGTCACCACCGACGCCGGCAAGACCTATACGGCCAAGGTCATCGGCACCGATCCGCGCACCGACCTCGCCCTGATCAAGCTCGACGACGCCAGCGGCATGCCGTTCGTGCGGCTGTCCGACGCCGCCCCGCGCATCGGCGACTGGGTGCTGGCGGTCGGCAATCCGTTCGGGCTCGGCGGCACGGTCACGGCCGGTATCGTGTCGGCGCGCGGCCGCGACATCGGCGCCGGCCCCTATGACGACTTCATCCAGATCGACGCCCCGGTCAACAAGGGCAATTCCGGCGGCCCGACCTTCGACGTCGACGGCAACGTGATCGGCGTCAACACCGCGATCTTCTCGCCGTCCGGCGGTTCCGTCGGCATCGCCTTCGCGATCCCCTCCGAGACCGTCAAGACGGTGGTGGCGCAGCTCAAGGACAAGGGCCAGGTCACCCGCGGCTGGATCGGCGTGCAGATCCAGCCGGTGACACAGGACATCGCCGACAGCCTGGGCCTGAAGGAGCCGCGCGGCGCGCTCGTCGCCGAGCCGCAGTCCGGCAGCCCGGCCGCCAAGGCCGGCATCAAGTCCGGTGACGTCATCGTCTCGGTGGATGGCAACCCCGTCAAGGATGCCCGCATGCTGGCACGCCGGATCAGCTCGGTTGCGCCCGGCACCACCGTCAAGCTCGGCGTCTTCACCGACGGCAAGGAGCGCAACGTGAGCGTCACCCTCGGCGAACTGCCGAAGGACCGCCAGGCCTCCAAGGGCCAGGATTCCGAGGATAGCGGGCGCTCCACCAACGAGCCTCGCCTCGGCCTCTCGCTCGCTCCCGCCGGCAGCGTCGCCGGCGCCGGCGGCGAGGGCGTGGTGATCACCGGGGTCGATCCCGAGGGCGCCGCGGCGACGCACGGCTTCTCCACCGGCGACGTCATCCTGGAGGTGGGCGGCAAGACGGTCTCCAGCCCGGCCGAGGTCCGCAAGGCCCTCACCGACGCCCGCGGCTCCGGCAAGAAGACCGTATTGATGCGGGTGAAATCCGGCCAGGGCACGCGCTTCGTCGCCATTCCGCTCGGTAATGCCTGAGCCGGCAGGGAACAACTAGGGGACTCGTGACCGGCATCCGTCGCCCCCGCCGGTCACGGGCACCCGGGGGACGGGCCTCGCGCCCGTCCCCCTCTCGAATTCCGATCGTGGGGCCCGGTTCAATCGCCCCCGCCGGGTCCCGCGGGGAAGGGGCGGCAGGCTCGTTCCTGCCGCCCCTTCCGCGCTAATACATTTTGAAGTCGAGGCCGTTAGGCTAGATTTCCGATCCGCCCCGCAAGGCTTGATCTTCGACTTTGGTCCCCGACTCTGGTCCCCGATCTGGCCGCCCGCGGAGGTGATTTTTTCAACCCGGCCGGTTGCCATGCGCCTGTTGATCATCGAAGACGACCGCGATGCCGCCGACTATCTGGTCAAGGCGTTCCGCGAAGTCGGCCATGTGGCCGACCACGCCGCCGACGGCGAGGAGGGGCTGGGGCTTGCGCTCGAGGGCGGCTACGACGTCCTGATCGTCGATCGCATGCTGCCCAAGCGCGACGGCCTGTCGGTGATCGGGACGCTGCGCGCCAAAGCCGTAGCGACGCCGGTTCTGATCCTCTCCGCCCTCGGCCAGGTCGACGACCGCGTCAAGGGCCTGCGGGCCGGCGGCGACGACTATCTGGCCAAGCCCTATGCGTTCAGCGAATTGCTGGCCCGCGTCGAGGCGCTGACGCGCCGTCCCGGCAGCCGCGGCGAGGAAACCGTCTACCGGGTCGGCGATCTCGAGCTCGACCGCCTGTCGCACCGGGTGGTGCGCGGCAAGGACGAGATCCTGCTGCAGCCGCGCGAGTTCCGGCTGCTCGAATACCTCATGAAGCATGCCGGCCAGGTGGTCACCCGCACCATGCTCCTGGAAAACGTGTGGGACTACCACTTCGACCCGCAGACCAACGTCATCGACGTCCACATTTCCCGCCTGCGTTCGAAGATCGACAAGGGCTTTGCCCAGCCGCTCCTGCACACGGTCCGCGGCGCCGGCTATGTGATCCGCGACGGCGCACGGACATGAGCGCGGAGGGGACGATGGCGGGACTATGGCATGTGGCAGCCGCTTCTCCCTCTCCCCGCGGGCGGGGAGAGGGAGAAGCGGCGCGCTCGTCTCTGAGCGTTGAAAGCGCGCCATGACGCGCTCCGTGTCGCCTGTGACCCGCCGCGGCATGACGGCGTTCGGCAAGCTCGTGCGCACGACCACGTTCCGGCTGACGCTGGTCTACCTGGTCGTGTTCGCGCTGTTTTCCATTTTCCTCCTGGTCTTCTTCGCGCTCAACACGCGCTGGCTCGTGACCGAGCAGATCACCGGCATCGTCAATGCCGAGATCGCCGATCTCAACGAGCAGTACGAGCAGGGCGGCTTGCGCCGGCTCGTGCTCGCGGTCGACCTGCGCTCGCGCCGGCCGGGCTCGAACCTCTACCTGGTCACGGCGCCCAACGGCTCCGGCCTCGCCGGTAATGTGGCGTCGCTCGAACCCGGCACGCTGGACAGGCTCGGCTGGGAGGAAACCACCTATCGGCGGCTGGTGGAGACCGAGGCGGCGCAGCACAAGGCGCTGGTGCAGGTCACCGAACTGTCCGGCGGCTTCCGCCTCCTGGTCGGCCGCGACCTCGAGGAGCGCGAGCGGCTCTATTCCATCGTCGCCGGCACCGGCCGCTGGTCGGTCGCCATCATGATCGCGCTCGGGCTTTTCGGTGGGCTCTACATGAGCCGTCGCGTGCTGCGCCGGGTCGATGCCATGAGCGACACGGCGCGCACCATCATGGCGGGCGACCTCGCCGGCCGCCTGCAGGTCGTCGGCACCGGCGACGAACTCGACCGCCTGGCCGACAACGTCAATGCCATGCTGGACCGCATCGAGACCCTGCTGCGCGGCTTCAAGGAGGTCTCCGACAACGTCGCCCACGACCTCAAGACGCCGCTGACGCGCCTGCGCAACCGTTGCGAGGCGGCGCTGCGCAACGCCAAGTCGGAACCGGAGTACCGGGCGGCCCTGGAATCGACCATCGAGGAATCCGACGGCCTGATCCGCACCTTCGACGCTCTCCTGATGATCGCCCGCGCCGAATCCGGGGAAGCCGGCGGCGGCACGAGCGAGTTCGACGCCGCCGAGATCGCCCGCGACGTGTCCGAGCTCTACGAGCCGCTGGCGGAGGAGAAAGGCTTGGCGCTGGAAGTGGTCGCTACTGCGCCGGCGCCGATCCGCGGCCATCGTGAACTGATCAGCCAGGCGCTTGCCAACCTTCTCGACAATGCCATCAAATATTCGACCCCCGCGGCGGATGGGCCACTTGCCAAACCGGCCGGAATCCTGGTGATGGCCGGGGTGGAAGGCAAAGCCGTGGTGCTCAAAGTGTGTGACCGTGGTCCCGGCATACCGGCCGCGGACCGTGCCCGGGTAATCGAGCGTTTCGTGCGCCTCGAACAGAGCCGGTCGGCGCCGGGCTCGGGCCTGGGCTTGAGCCTGGTCGCGGCGGTGGCGCGGTTGCACGGTGGCGAACTCAAACTCGAGGACAACGCGCCAGGGTTGCGCGCCGTTCTCGCGTTGCCGCCGGCGCATCATGGCGAAGGGAATCGGTGAGGTGGCGGTGACGGCGGCGAAACGGATCGGGACCAACAGCCGCTCGCTGGCGCGGCGACTCATACGGGCGCCGAACCTGTCGCACCCGGAGGCGACGCGGGAGCGCGTCGCCGACTGGATGGCTTCGCTCGCCGCCGGCGAGGCCGAGGCGCTGCGGCGGATCGGGCAGGAGCAGCCGCTGGTCACGGCCCTGATCGAGGGCATCGCCGACGGCTCGCCCTATCTGTGGGACCTGTTGTCCGCCGACGCCGCCCGCTTCCTGTCGGTTGTCGCCGACGATCCGGACGAGCGCCTGTCGGCGCTGTTTTCGTGGACGCTCGCCGAGACCGGACGCGCCACCGACGATGCCAAAGCCATGATGCTCCTGCGGCGCATGAAGGCGGAGGCGGCGCTGACGATCGCCATCGCGGACATCGGCGGCGCCTGGCCGGTCATGCGGGTGACGCAGGCGGTCACCGAACTCGCCGACACCGCCTGCCAGGCGGCGGTGCGCTACCTCCTGGCCAGCGCGGCACGCGCCGGCAAGCTCGCGCCGCCCGATCCGGACGTGCCCGAGAAAGGCTCGGGCTACATCGTCATCGCCATGGGCAAGATGGGCGGCTTCGAGCTCAACTATTCGAGCGACATCGACCTCATCGTGTTCTTCGATCCGACCTCGCCCGCGCTGGTCGCCGGCGTCGAGGCGGGGGCGCTGTTCGTGCGGCTGACGCGCTCGCTCATCAAGTTCCTGCAGGAACGCACCGCCGACGGCTACGTGTTCCGCGTCGACGTCAGGCTGCGTCCCGACCCGTCCTCGACCCAGATCGCCATCTCGGTGCCGGCGGCGCTCGACTACTACGAAAGCGTCGGCCAGAACTGGGAGCGGGCGGCCATGATCAAGGCGCGGCCGTGCGCCGGCGACATCGCCGCCGGCGAGGCCGTTCTCGCCAATCTGTCGCCGTTCATCTGGCGCAAGCATCTCGACTACGCCGCCGTCGCCGACGTGCATGCGATGAAACGCCAGATCCACGCCTACAAGGGCCACGGCGACATCGCGATCGAAGGCCACAATATCAAGCTCGGCCGCGGCGGCATCCGCGAGATCGAGTTCTTCGTGCAGACCCAGCAACTCATCGCCGGGGGGCGCCACCCGGCGCTGCGCGGGCGCGAGACCCTGGCGATGCTCGAAGTCCTCGCCGAGGGCGGCTGGATCGACGCCGACGCGCGCGTCGAGCTCGACGCCGCCTACCGCTTCCTGCGCGAGGTCGAGCACCGGCTGCAGATGGTCGGCGACGAGCAGACCCACACGCTGCCGACCGATCGCGAGGGGCTGGAACGCTTCGCCAGATTCCTCGGCTACGACGGACGCGACGCCTTCGCGAGCGCGCTGGTCGGGCAGCTCCGCAAGGTGCAGCGCCACTATGCGGGCCTGTTCGAAGGGGCGCCGCTCCAGGAGGCGGCGCGGCACAGCCTGGAGTTTCCGCCCGACGCCGACGATCGCGATACCCTCGACCGTCTCAGCACGTTGGGCTTCAAGAACCCCCTCGAAGCCTCCGCCAGGGTGCGCGACTGGCTCGCCGGCGGCCCGCGCGGCCTCAAGGCCGAGACGGCGCGGCGCAATCTCGCCGAGCTCGTTCCCCTCCTTCTGGTCGAACTCGCCCGCTACGACAATCCGGACGTGGCGCTCAGTGCATTCGACCATTTCCTCGACGGCCTCCACGGCGGCACGCTGCTGTTCTCGCTCCTGCGCCAGAATCCCGACCTGCTCGCCCTGGTGGCGCTGCTCCTCGGCACCGCGCCGCGCCTCGCCGACATCGTCGCCCATCACCCGCAGGTGATGGATGCGCTGCTCGATCCGGCGTTCTTCGGCGCATTGCCCGGGGCCGACCGGCTCGCCGACGGCCTCGCGGAGTCGTTGGCGCTCTCGGACGTTTACGAGGACTTTCTCGATCGTGTGCGCATCTTCGGCCAGGAGCACCTGTTCCTGATCGGCACGCGCATTCTCTCCGGTACCGTCTCGGCCGAGCAGGCGGGCGAAACCTTCGCCTGCCTCGCCGACGTCGTCATCCGCTCGCTCCACGGACTGGTCGGAAAGGCGTTCGTCGACAATCACGGCCTCATGTCCGGCCAGGAGAGCGCCGTGATCGCCATGGGCAAGCTCGGCGGCCGCGAGATGACCGCGACCTCCGATCTCGATCTCATCGTGATCTACGACTTCGACGCCGAGCATCCGGAATCCTCCGGGCCGCGGCCGCTCTATGGCGGCCAGTACTTTGCGCGGCTGACCCAGCGCCTCATCAACGCCATGACGACGCCGACCAATTACGGCCGGCTCTACGAGGTCGACATGCGGCTGCGGCCCTCGGGCCGCTCGGGGCCGGTGGCGACCTCCATCAGCGCCTTCGAGAGCTATCAGAAGACGGATGCCTGGACCTGGGAGCATATGGCGCTGACGCGGGCGCGCGTCGTGTCGGCCTCACCTGAGTTCGCCAAGCGGGTCGAGGCCGTGATCCGTCAGGTCCTGCGGGCCGAGCGCGACGCCACCTCGATCGCCGGCGACGTCGTCGAAATGCGCCGCGCCATCGCGGTGGAGAAGGGCGACAAGACGGTCTGGGACCTCAAATACGTCGCCGGCGGCCTCGTCGACCTGGAGTTCGTGGCGCAGTATCTCCAACTCGTCCATGCGAGCGCGCATCCGCAGATTCTCGACACCTCCACGGCCGGCGTACTCACCAAGGCGGCCCGCCTCGGGCTTCTGTCGGTCGAGGACGCCGAGGTGTTGCGCCCGGCGGCGCGGCTCTATCACGATCTCACCCAGATCCTGCGCCTGTGCCTCGCCGGCCCGTTCGATCCCGAGACGGCGTCCTCGGAACTGCTCGGCCTGCTGGTACGCGCCGCCGACGTGCCCGACTTCGCCACCCTCGAAGCCCATGTGGTCGAGACGCAGGCCAAGGTGCGGGCGAGCTTTACGCACGTGCTCGGGGAAGCGCCTTAGGGCGGTGGGCTGCTGAAGCAAGATCGTCGTCATTCCGGGTCCGCGCTCACGCGCGCCCCGGAATGACCACCAGGAGGTTTCCGTCTAAGACGCCAGAGCGCGCGGCATCGGAACCGGCGCGGCGGCGGCGTGCTCGATGGGCAGGCGGATCAGGACCAGCGTGCCGACGCCCGGCTTGGAGCGGATGCGCAACGTGCCGCCCTGCAGTTCGGTCAGCGACTTGGAGATGGCGAGGCCCAGACCCGATCCCTGGTGGCTCTTGGTCAACTGGCTCTCGACCTGTTCGAACGGACGGCCGAGCCGCTTGAGGGCTTCGGCCGGAATGCCGATGCCGTCGTCCGCGATGGCGACGATGACCGAGGCCGAGGTGGCGCGGCCGCGCAGACGGATGCGGCCGCCCTCGGGCGTGAACTTGACGGCGTTGGACAGGAGATTGAGGACGATCTGCTTGACGGCGCGGCGGTCGGCGACCATGCCGATGCCCGGTTCGACGCGCGAGACCAGCGTGATCGACTTCTCCTCGGCGCGGCCGGAGACGACGCGCACCGCTTCCCCGAGCAGGCGCTCGAGGTCGAGCGTCTCCTGGGCGAGGCGCATGCGGCCGGCCTCGATCTTCGACATGTCGAGCACGTCATTGATGACGTCGAGCAGGTACTTGCCGCTCTCGCGGATGTCGCGACAGTATTCGTCGTACTTCTCGGTGCCGAGCGGCCCGAACATGCCGGATTCCATGATCTCCGAGAAGCCGATGATGGCGTTGAGCGGCGTGCGCAGCTCGTGGCTCATATTGGCGAGGAATTTCGACTTGGCCTGGTTGGCTTCCTCGGCGCGGGTCTTCTCCTCGGCATACTTGCCGGCGAGTTCGGCGAGTTGCTGGGTCTGGACCTTGAGGGCGTGCTGGGAAATCTGCAGGTCGGAAACGGTCGCCTTGAGCTGGCGCTCGTTCTCGACGAGCTTGGTCTCGTGCAGCTTGATGGCGGTGATGTCGGTGCCGACCGAGACGTAGCCGCCGTCCTTGGTACGCCGCTCGCTGATGTGCAGCCAGCGGCCGTCTTCGAGTTGCGCCTCGAAGGTGCGGGCGGCACCGGTCTCCACCGAGTCGGTGGTCTCGGTGGTGCGCAGCACGCGCCGCCGGCCGGCGGCGAGCACGTTGTCGTAGGCGGTGCCGGGCTTGACGGAGGCCTCGGGCAGATTGTGCAGGTGCTGGAACTTGGAGTTGCAAAGCACGAGCTTGTTGTAGGCGTCCCACAGCACGAAGGCCTCGGGAATCGTCTCGATGGCGTCGCGCAGGCGCAGGTCGGCGGCCAGCGTGCGTTCGGTCAGGTTCTTCTGCTCGCTGATGTCGACCGCGATGCCGATGAGGTGCATGCCCTGGCCGTCGCCGGGACGCAGGATCTCGCAGCGCACGCGCAGCCAGATCCACTCGCCGTGGGCGTGGCGCATCCGGAAGGCGTGATCGATCGCCGCCGACTTGCCGTCGGCCACCTGGGCGGCGAGCTGGTAGAGCTCGACATCGTCGGGATGGACGAGCTCGGCGACCTCGCCGAAGGTCATGAGTTCGTCACGGGCCTCGAGGCCCAGGATGGCGAACATGGAGTGCGACCAGAAGATGCGGCCGCGGGCAATGTCCCAGTCCCACAGGCCGCAGCGGCCGCGGTTGAGGGCGGTGTCGATGCGGGCGCGCACGGCCTCGAAAACCATGTCGGCCTCGCGGGCGCGGGTCGACTGCCAGTGGAATGCGAAGCCTAGGATCAGCACCACGAATCCCGTGGTCGCCGACAGCGTGACGGTGAGCGCGGTGTCCGACCGCCAGCCCGCAAGTGCATCGGCGCGGCGCTGGACGATCGCCAGTTGGCCGAGCGGCGCGGAGAGCGTGCGCACGGTGGCGAAAGCCGGCGTGCCGTCGGAGAGCGTGATCTCGAGGACGCCGGCACTGCCGGCCATGGTGGTGAGCGGCTGTGCCGCTCCGAGTACGTCGATGAGGGTGCCGCGCGCCATGGCGGGCGCCGGCGCCGCGGCGACGACGCGGCCCATGGCATCGGTGAGGTAGAGTTCGCGGGCGCGCTGGGTGGCACGAGACGGGCGCAGCCGGTCGAGCAGGGCCTGCCCGCGCAGGTGCGCATCGAGGGCAGGCTCCCGCCGTGCGGCGATGTCGAGGCGTTCCGCCAGGATCTCCGCGACCGCGTCGATCTCGGCCAGCACCGCGACGACCGCTTGACGGCGTTGGTCGAGCACCTGCAAGGCGGCCCCGACCGCCATGGTGAACAGGAAAGCGATGATCAGTGCGGGTACCGCGCGGCGCAGGGCCGGTTCGGCCCCCATCAGTCGTCGATAAGCGGGCTTGGCAATCGATTGCGCCATGCCCTTTATCGAATCCGTATGCGCAGACGCGCTCGCCAGAGCGGGCGCCATCGCAGGCCTCCGTTTCGGATTGTCCCCATCATCCTGATCGGAAGGATGTGCCGCATCTCTCCGAATCGTTCCGATAAGAATCCAACCGACGAATTTTGTCGAGAGTCGAAGAGTCAAAAATATCTTAACGCTGATCGCGGATGGGAGTTGTGCGTATCAAGCGCCTGACACGACGCGGCAATTCACTACGCAGCATGAATTCCGCGCGCTCTCGGCGCGGCCTTCTGGCGGAGGTAAAAAGCGCGCGCGAAACCGCTTCGGGCGAAAGAGAAAATTGCCGTCCGCCGTGACGAGGCCGCGCCGCCGCGGAAGCAATCAAGGGCCCCGAGGAAAGAGCTGGATCGCCCCACGTCGGCTTGACATCCTCGCGATGACGACGACCCTGCAGGTCCTCACGGCGCCAGCGAACGTTCGACGATGTCGCGCAGGTCGTTGGAGAGTGGAGTGGCGGCGCCGACGCGCCGCAGTTCCGCCTCGGCGCATTCGCGCCGGCCCGGTTCCAGCGCCCGCCAGCTGCGGAACGCCGTCATCATGCGGGCGGCGACCTGCGGGTTGCGGGCATCGAGATCGAGGACCGCGTCGGCGACGAAGCGGTAGCCGGCGCCGTCGAGGCGGTTGAACTGGGTCTGGTTCGCCTGGGCGAACGAGCCGATCAAGGCCCTGACCCGGTTGGGATTGGTGAGCGAGAACGCCTGATGGCGGCTGAGCTCGCGCACGTGCTCGAGGCAGGACTCCTCGGGGATCGTCGCCTGCAGGGCGAACCACTTGTCGATCACCAGCGGGTCGCGCTGGTAACGGCGGTAGAAGTCGTCGAGCGCCGCCTGACGTTCCGGAACCGGGTGCAGCGCCAGCGTCGACAAGGCCGCCATGCGGTCGGTCATGTTGTCGGCGTTTTGATACTGCCGGGCCGCGAGGGCGATCGCGGCCGGAGTGCCGTCGGCGGCGAGGAGGTCGAGGCAGGCGTTCTTGAGCGCACGGCGGCCGGCGCCTTCGGCGTCCGGGCTGTAGGGACCGTCGGTGACCATGCGCCGGTAGGTGTCGCGCAGGGCCGTGCCGAGTTCGCGGGCGAGTTCGCCGCGCAAGCGCCGGCGTGCCGCGAAGATGGCGTCCGGATCGACGTCGCGGCCGATGTCGCGGGCGATGTCGGCCTCCGACGGCAGCGCCAGCATCTGGGCCGCGAAATCCGGCTCCAGCGCGGTGTCGCCCAGGACCGTCTCCAGCGCGGCGACGAGGCCGCGGTCCTGTTGCGGCGGCTTGCCGGTCCGGATGGCGCCCACATTCGCGGTCAGGAGCGCGGAGGCCAGTGTCTGCACGGCCTGCCAGCGGTTGAACGCATCGCCGTCATGGGCGGCGAGCAGGCGCAGATCGGCGGTGGTGAGATTGGCCGCGATCTTGACCGGCGCCGAGAAGCCGCGATTGAGGGAGGGGACCGGTCGCGCCTCGATGCCGCCGAACACGAAGGTCTCGGCCGGCTTGGTCAGGACGATGACGCCGCGTTCGAGCGGGCGGCCATCGTCGGCGAAGACGAGCGGCAGGTCGCGGCCGTCGGCATCGAGGAGCCCGATGGCGAGCGGGATGACGAGGGGTTCCTTCACGGGCTGGCCGGGCGTCGCCGGCTGCGTCTGGGCGATTTCCAGCGAGCAGGTGCGCGTCGCCGCATCGTGGCGGATCGTGACGGTGACTTCGGGCGTGCCGGCCTGGCGGTACCAGCGCATGAACTGCTCGAAGTCGAGGCCGCCGGTCTCGGCGAAGCAGCGCACGAAGTCCTCGATGGTGACGGCCTGGCCGTCGTGGCGCGCGAAATAAAGATCCATGCCGGCGCGGAACGCGGTCGGTCCGACCAGCGTCTTGATCATGCGAACGAGCTCGGCGCCCTTCTCGTAGACGGTCGCGGTGTAGAAGTTGTTGATCTCGCGATAGACCTCCGGCCGGACCGGATGCGCGAGGGGGCCCGAATCCTCGACGAACTGCTGGGCGCGCAGGACGCGTACGTCGGTGATGCGCTTGACCGGTCGCGAGCGTTGGTCGGAGGTGAATTCCTGGTCGCGGAAGACCGTCAGGCCCTCCTTGAGGCAGAGCTGGAACCAGTCCCGGCAGGTGATGCGGTCGCCGGTCCAGTTGTGGAAATACTCGTGGGCGATGACCGCCTCGATGCGGGCGAAGTCGGCGTCGGTGGCGGTGTCCGCCGTGGCGAGCACGTATTTGTCGTTGAAGATGTTGAGGCCCTTGTTCTCCATGGCGCCCATGTTGAAGGCCGACACGGCGACGATCATGAAGATGTCGAGGTCGTATTCGCGCCCGAACGCCTCCTCGTCCCAGCGCATGGATCGCTTGAGCGCCTCCATGGCGTAGTGGGCGCGTTTCTCCTGACCGGGCTCGACGAATACCATCAGCTTGACGCTGCGGCCCGACGCGGTAACGAAATTGTCCTCGATGCCGCCCAGGCGTCCGCCGACTAGCGCGAATAGATAGGACGGCTTCGGGAACGGGTCGTGCCAGACGGCGAAATGGCGGCTGGTGCCTTCGATGTCGCCACCTTCGACCAGATTGCCATTGGCGAGCAGGACCGGCGCTTCCGCCTTCTCGGCCTCGATGCGGGTCGTGTAGACCGCCATGATGTCGGGCCGGTCGAGGAAATAGGTGATGCGGCGGAAGCCCTCGGCCTCGCACTGGGTGCAATAGGTGTCGCCGGCACGGTAGAGGCCCATCAACTGGGTGTTCGCCGACGGATCGATGATGGTCTCGATCTCGAGCACGAACGGGCGCGGCGGCGGATCGGCGATCACCAAACGGTCGGGCGTCGCCTCGTAGCGCTCGGCGGGGAGTTCGAAGCCGTCGAGCCTGATCGACGCCAGGGTCAATTCGTCACCGTCGAGGACGAGCGGCGCCGCCGGCGTCTCGTTCGGCACGAAGGCGAGCGTGGCGAGGACGCGCGTACGGGTGGCGTCGAGGGCGACGTCGAGCTTGACCGTTTCGATCCGCCAGCGCGGCGGATGATAGTCGGACAGCCGGACCGAGCGAGGTTGTTCCGAGCGCATGTGTGAGGGCTAACTCCAGGATTCCAGCCACTTCTAGCGAGGCGGCGGAGCGAAAGCCATGAACAATCGCGGCACCAGGGCGCCGCAAGGCAGCCTGCGGTCTAGGCCGGAACCTGGGCCGCTTGTGGGCAGAGCGCGCCGGGCGAACGGCTTTCTGGGGGGCCGGCCATCCTGTAGAGTCAGCGGCTCCCCCGGATCCATCCCGAAGGTCACGCCATGGCGGTCATGCGCAGCATGGTTCTGGAAAAACCCGGCACTCCGCTCGTAATGCGCGAGCAGTCAGTACCGCAGCCCGGTGCCGGCGACGTGCTGGTCGAGATCGAGGCCTGCGGGGTCTGCCGCACCGACCTGCATGTGGTCGACGGCGAGCTGCCCCAAGGGAAGCTGCCGATCGTTCCCGGGCACGAGATCGTCGGCCGTGTCGTGGCCGTCGGCGCTGGGGTGAAAACGCCCTTGGGGGAGCGGGTCGGCATCCCCTGGCTCGGATATACATGCGGGCAGTGTGAATATTGCCGCACGGAACGCGAGAACCTGTGCGACGCGCCGCTGTTCACCGGCTACACCCGCGACGGCGGCTATGCGACCCATGTGGTCGCCGATGCGCGCTTCTGCTTCGCCCTGCCGGAGAATGCCGACGCCGCCACCCTGGCGCCGCTCCTGTGCGCCGGGCTGATCGGCTGGCGCAGCTACCGTATGGCGGGCGAGGGGAAGACACTCGGCCTCTACGGCTTCGGCGCCGCCGCCCACATCCTCGCCCAGGTGGCGGTGTGGCAGGGCCGAAAAGTGTTCGCCTTCACCCGCGACGGCGACGTGGCGGCGCAGGACTTCGCCCGTTCGCTCGGCGCCGCCTGGGCGGGAAACTCGACCGAGCCGCCGCCCGAGCCGCTCGATGCCGCGATCATCTTCGCGCCGGTGGGGGCGCTGGTGCCGATGGCTCTCAAAGTCGTTAAAAAGGGCGGCAGCGTCGTCTGCGGCGGCATCCACATGTCGGACGTGCCGGGCTTTGCGTATTCGCTCCTATGGGAGGAGCGCCGGATCGTCTCGGTCGCCAACCTGACCCGCGAGGACGCCCGCGAGTTCCTCGCCGTGGCGCCGCGGGCCGGCGTTCACACGGCGGTGACGCGCTATCCGCTCGCGCGCGCCAACGAGGCGCTCGACGACCTGCGTGGCGGCCGGCTTACGGGAGCGGCCGTGCTGTGTCCGTGAGGGGGGCGGCGGGGCAATATGGGTCTGGCATTCGACCGGCACTCCCTGCTCCTGCGAGTCCCGGTACTGCAACGGGCCGGCTCCCGGCAGGAAACCGGACGATGTCGGCCGACAGATTTTAGGGAGTGGTTTTGGCGGTCATGGGCTCGATCAACGGCAATGGTGCGATCCCGAGGCTGGCGAAAACCAGCTTCGACCGGTTCGACAAAGGTGTGCGCAAGACGTAGCGTTCGTTGGCGTGCTCGAACTCGAATTCCAGCATTTGCTGCAGTTCTTCGATCAATGAGCTCCAAGACAAGGCTTGGCAGGACAAGGCTTGGCAAGACAAGGCTTGGCAGGACAGGGTTTGGCAGGACAAGGCTTGGCCGCTCTCGGCGAGGCGGCGTTCGAATTCGAAGCGCATTCGCAGGCCCAGCGATGCGAAGAATATCTGGCTTCGGAGTCCCGCGTCTGACGTGCACCCGAGCTCTTGTTGCACGAACCGGTTCAAGATTGGTCCAAAGGCTTCCCGCACCCGGCTCGCGCCCGCCGGGAGTTCCGTTCGGTCGGAGTGATCCGCGGCGGTCTGGCTCAATTCGAGATTGCGGCCGGAGAGCGGGCTCGCACCGATGGGGGCGTGCAGTCGAGGAGCCGGAGCGAGGACCGGACGCGGGCCAAGACGAGGATGGCTGTCGCGGTCGTCCAGCATCGCAAACGTGTTGCCGTCGATCATTTCCGGATCGGCCGCAATGGCGATCGACGCGGGCGCAAATCGCGTCTGCACGCGCGTGACCATTCGCTCCAGTTCCGCGCCCGTGAAGGCGTCGCCGGCCCAGGCCTCGCAGCAGACGATCCTGCCGTCGCCGTCGATGACGCCCGCCGCGACCGCCTGCCGCCATTCCGGCCCGAACGGGTCCGGCCTGTTCGCGCGCTGCGCTTTCTCGCAGAGCAGAACAAGCGTGAAATCGCCCGATGGGCGCGGTTGCTGGAAGAAGATCAACTCCTCTATCTCCTCCTGCAGCCGGCAAGAGCCGCCATGGTCATTGGACCTTTCGCATTCCAGCAGTTCGGCGACACGTTCCACATCCGCCGGGGTGGCGCGGCAGATGTCGTCGGCTGGGGCGGTATCTCTCGCAGGATCGTCTCTGCCGCCGACCTGTTGTTCGCATGCCTGAAGCCATGCGATGCGTTTGAGGTCCGGAGATATCCCGTGTCGTGATCGCACGGCATCGAACGCCTGATCACAGCCGGCATCGCGCCACAGGCGCTCGAAAACGAGCGAAAGTCCGATATGACGGCGGTGGGTCAAGGTCGCGCTGTCGCTGTTAGAGGCAGTGACTGCAATCGCCGACTTGCTCAGTCGCGCGGCGGACCGCAGCATGCGGTCGATGGCGCCGGTTCCCACCAGATCGGCGGTTCTTCCCAGTGTGGCGAGCACCGACTGCCGCGGCCGTCCGCGAACGCGATCGCACCGGACCAACTGGAGATATTCGATGCCGTGGGATCTCTTGCAACGGAAAAACATCTCAACCTCGAAGAGGGCTCCGGGCGCCGGCGGGGGCTGTCTCTCGCGAGCTTCGTGGCACGACCGGGCGGCCGGGGTCTCGGCCTATTTCCGTGCCAATTCAGTAGGTTGGTTCTCGGTCCAACCGATACGGTGCCACTACTGCTCGTCGAGAGGCCGTCGGGCTCGGTTTGCAATCACACGTCAGGCGCATATTCTAGACGGCGGCAGGGGCGGTACTTGGCCGGGCCGGAACAATAATTTGCCTGCGAGTCGGGGCGCGCTCATGTAGTCTGTGCGAGGCACTGCGGACGTGTATCCTGCGGCCGCCCCTGGGGGCGGGTTCAGAAGCGGGACCCATGGGCAAGATATTCACCACAGACGACGTGCCGCCGCGTGAACGGGTGGGGCGGTGGCAGGAGATCATCAGCGAGCTGTTCGTGCGTCTCGACTGTTGGTCCTCCGACGCGGACGTTTTCGACGGCAATGTCGAAGCGTCGATGTTGGGTGATATCGGATGCAATCGGGTCGCCACCAAGCCCGTGAACGTTTGCCGCACGCGTCGACATATCGCGCGGGCCCATGGGGATTTCCTCCATGTCGCTTTCGTCACGGAAGGAAGCGATGGAATCGCGCAGGACGGCCGCGAAACACTGCTCGAATCCGGCGACTTCGCCTTCTACGATACGACGCGTCCGTTCGAAGTGCGGTCGAATACAGTCGCAATGACGATTTTCCAGGTGCCGCGCGATCTCGTCCGCGCGAGGGTCGGTGCCGTTGAGATGTTCACCGCTACCAAATTCACGTCTCGGCGGCCTTTGGATCAGCTGGCCTTTCAGTTCTGGAACGGTGTCTCGCACGCCTTCGATCACGCCACCGAGCCCGTTCGGGTCCGGCTGCACGATCAGGCGCTCGATCTCCTGGCGATGGCCATCGCCGAGCGGCAGGAAGATCTGCCGGTGTCGTCGTCGACCCATCGCTCCGTGATGTTGTATCGATTGAAGGCTCACATCCAGAGCCGTCTGCGGGATTCCCGGTTGTCGCTGTCGCAGGTCGCCGCCGAGTTCGGAATTTCTGCACGGTACATAAACGACCTGCTCGCCGACGAGCAATTGTCCTTCACGCGCTACGTCCTGTCGCAACGGCTCGAACGTTGCCAGCAGGATCTGTCCAACCGGGCGCTGACACAACGGCAGATCGGCGAGATAGCGTTTTCCTGGGGCTTCAACGATCTGTCGCATTTCACCCGGCGGTTCAAGGAACGTTACGGTCTCTCGCCGCGCGAGTACCGCCAGGAATCCCGGCCATCGGAATCGTCGCCGCGCCGGCCGGGCTCCTGATGTTTTGTGCCGCGGCGAGGGTCTCTGCTGGCGAACGGCAGCCTCCTTCTCGCGGGCAGAAAAAATAGTTCGGCACTACGGCGCCGCCGTTTTCCCGGCTCCGCCTCCACATCGACGTGTCGGCAGCGTCGCTCCGTGTCACTACGGCGAGAAATCAAGTTCCGTGCTTCCGCCGGGATATCGGGGAAGTTGACGCAGCGGCGTGCCGGCGGCACCCGTATGTGCAGACAGAACGTGGCACTACGCCGGTATAAAGGGCGGAGCTGGCCGGAATTGTTTGTAAATAACCGTGGCACTACTTGGTAACGGAATGCGGGTTACACGGACTTGACGCTTATTCGTGCCATAATACTTACTCCGCTCGCCCATGAATATTGAGCGGGGGTTTAGAATGAACAGAAGAGCGTTGCTGGCGGCATGCGCCGTCATGTCTTCGGCATTTTTCGCGACATCCATCGGCTGGTCGGCGGCCGTCGCCAAGACGATCACGCACGAGGTGGACGTCGTCGTCGTCGGCTCGGGTGCCGCCGGATTGTCGGCCGCCGTGGAGGCCCAGGAATCCGGCCTCAAGACGATCCTTCTCGAAAAGCGTCCGACCTTGGGTGGCTCGTCGCTCTACATCGAGGGCACCTTCGCGGTCGAGTCGCAGTTCCAGAAGGAGATGTATGTCGGCATGTCGAAGGACGATGCCTTCAAGATCGCCATGGAATTCAACCACGGCCGCATCAACGGCCCGCTGGTGCGTCGCTGGATCAACAATTCCGGGGCGACCATCGACTGGATCGTGGCTCACGGCGTGACGATCCACGACGTGCGGACGCTCTTCCTCGACGGCAACCGCACGTGGCACATCTTCAAGGATGGCCAAGGCATTGAGTTCGTCGAGAAGATGACCCAGGCGTTCAAGAAAGCCGGCGGCGTCGTCATGACCGAGACGCCGGCCAAGGATCTGATCATGGACGGCAGCCGCGTCGCCGGTGTCGTGGCCTACAACGCCGACGGCGACGCCGTGGAAATCAAGGCGCGCGGCGGTGTCGTGCTCGCGGCCGGCGGCTTCATCAACAACAAGGACATGCTGAAGAAGTACGGCATCGACCCGACCTATCTCATCATCGGCCCGCCGAACGGGCACGAGGGCGACGCCACGAAGATGTACGAGAAGATCGGCGCCAAGCTCGAAGGCATGTCGACGCACCTGGCCATCGGCGCCTGGCTGCCCGGCAAGGACCCGAACACGCAGCTTTACGGCATGGGCATCTATCCGCAACTGACCGCGGTGCTCCGGCAGCCGTGGATGTGGGTGTCGAAGCAGGGCACGCGCTTCATGGACGAGGCCTATGCACCGCAATGGATGGTGACCGACCATGCCGTGGCGCGCGTCGGCGGCTTCTACTTCTCCGTATTCGACGACGAATCCCGCGAATACATGATCAAGACCGGCGTCGACATCTCCCATTCGGACTGGGTGCGTGTCGGTGCCAAGCTCGACAAGCTCGACGAGGGCCTCACGGTCGGCCAGAAGGAGGGGTATGTCTTCAAGGGCAGCACCATCGAGGAACTGGCCGGCAAGATGGGCGTCGACCCGGCGGCCTTGCGCAAGACGGTCGAAGACAACAACCGCTACGCAGTGCAAGGGTACGACGAAGAGTTCCCGAAGCCGCGCAAATTCATCCGTCCGGTGAAGAAGGGACCGTTCTGGGCCGTTCGCGGTCAGCAGGGCACCCTGATCACTTTGGGCGGCCCGGCCACCACCACCGACATGCAGGTTCTCAAGCAGGACGGCACGCCGATTCCGGGGCTGTATGCGGCCGGCGTGGAAACGGGCGGGATCTTCGGCGATTCGTACTCGCTCCTCCTCGAGGGTGCCGCGAGTTCCATGGCGATGAACACCGGGCGGTTCGCCGCCCAGGCGATTCGTGCCGCGCAGAAGAAGTGACCAGGGCGGGAAATCCGGCGGCGGCCTCAAGGGCCGCCGCCGGCCCATCGGTTCTGCAACTCCACTCGATCATCGCTTCTGAACGTCGGGGAAACGAATGCGTGCTTCGTTGGTGGCGCTATCACTCCTGATCGTCGGCGCGGGTGTCTTTCTGTCCGGCGGCTCGATCGTCGCGCAGGACCTTCGTGGCAAGCATCGCGACCAGGCCCTGACTTGCATCGGCTGCCATGAGACCGACAGTCCGACCAAAACCGCGTCCTCATCCATATGCCGGACGTGCCACGCAACCGTCGACGTGCGCACGCGCGCCTTGAATCTCGGCGGCAAGACCTACGCCTTCAACCCCCACGCCTCACATCAGGGCGACCTGCGTTGCACCCTATGCCACAAGGTGCACAAACCCTCCGTATTGATCTGCAAGGACTGTCACGCCTTCGAGGTCGTCGTCCCCTAGCAGGATCGCGACGGCTTGCGTTCGGGAGAAGCGAGGAGCGGGGTGGTTGTGAAACGCGCCGTGTTCACGCTGGCCGGCGACGGGCGGCTGTTCGCCCGATCCTGGCGCCTGTTCCTCGCCAGCCAGTGTCTCTCGTCGGTCGGCACGTGGACCACCCGAATCGCCGTCGCATGGCTGCTTTTTCGCCTCACCCAGTCTGTCCTCTGGTTGGGAATTGCCGCATTCAGCGGGCAAGTCGTCGTGCTCCTGCTGTCTCCGATCACGGCGGTCCTGCTGGACCGCTGCTGCCGGTGGCGGGTTCTGTTGCTCACGCAGTCCCTGTTCTGCGCCCAGGCCTTGGTGCTGTTTCTGCTCGCCAGCGGTGACGCTCTCGGGGCCGAAGGCATCGTCTGTCTGGGCATGGCACGTGGCGCCATCGCGGCCTTCGATCTTCCGGCACGTCAGGCCTTCTTGTCCGACCTCGCCGGCGGCGACGTCGAGATCAAGAAGGCGCTCGCCCTGGATGGCCTGCAGGTCAACGTCGCGCGCGTTGCGGGTCCGTTGCTGGCGGGCTTTCTGATCGTGTCTTTCGGTGAAGGGAGCTGTTTCCTCTTCGATGGCGTGAGTTATCTGATCGCCCTGGCGGGCTTGGGCTTCATGTATGCGAAGCGGACCCGCGTCGAAGGGGGAGTTGCGCGCGATCGATCGTCGCTCCGGCACGAAGTCGACGAATGCTGGACATGGCTGCGGCAGCATCCGCAATTGCACAACGACATCATTCTGCTGGCGACCACCAGTGTGCTGTGCTTGCCTTTCACGGTCCTGCTTCCCCAGTACGTGCACGAGGTTCTGAACGAAGGGGCGCCCGCCCTCGGCACCCTGGTGTCGTTCTCCGGCATCGGCGCCGGCGCGGCGACGCTCCTGTTGGGCGCGACGGATCGGCTTCGTGTTTCGGATGCACTGATCCGGTCGAGCGCCGCTGCGGCCGGCATTTGCCTTGCCGGCCTGTCGGCGGTGCAAGGAGCTGCGCTCGCATCGATCGCGGTCGCCGCCGTCAGTTTCTTCATCATGCTGCAGATCTCGGCCACGGCCGTGTCGATCCTGGGCAATGCACCTTCGGGCATGCGCGGTCGGCTGGCGGCCCTGTATGGTGCGTGCTTCTGGGGCATGGCGCCCGTCGGCAGCCTGCTCGCCTCGGCGTTGGCTTATGCGATCGGACCGTGCGCGGCCTTCACGTTCCTGGGCTTCGGCTGTGCGCTGATCGCTACGACTGTCGACCGATGTCGGTCTTTGCAAAATCCTCTCCCTTGAACAGGAGCGGTTCTCCGCGGGTCAGCGCCAGCGCATAGGAAAAGCAATCGCCATAGTTGAGGCCGGCGGAATGCCGTCCCTTGCCATAACGCCGCCAGGCGCGGCGTGCCGCCTCCATCTGTTCGATGTCGACCGGAACGATCTCGGCGCCGACCTTGACGAGCCAAAGATCGAGCTCTGACCATCAGCGCGGCAATCCGTGCTCGTCGTAACCGAGGATGTCTTTAGGAGTTCTGTTGTCGACGACCGGGATCGCGCTCCAGCGTCGACGGATTTCCGCCAGTTCTTCCAAAAGGATCGCTTTCCTCGACTGCCCCCCGATCCGTCGCAACCGCTCCTCGATCGCACGCCTTGTGGCTGCCGTGATGCTCTCGCCGGTGAGCCGCGCAAGACTGCGCGCGAGCCGCTCCGTTTCCGGATCTTTGATGCTGAGGGCCATGTTTGGCCTCCCCGGTCCGTCATCCGATACCTTCGGCCTGAGTTTCCGCCAAGAACAGGTCGAATGGAAGGAAAAATGGATTCTATTGTAATCCCAGATGGATAGGCCCACCGACAAGGAATTGCCGAAACGGTGTTCGCCATGTGCGCAATCAGTGCTTGGTGCTTGGCGCCATCTTGTCCTAAAGCAAGCGCCACCTCTCTCATTCCGTCGATGCAGGCGGCTGCGTGTCGTTTCAAGGCGCGCGACGCCGATCTTTTCGGTTCGAGGTTCCTTTCATCATTCGGGCGCGGGATGCGCCAGCCAGGTTTACCCACCGTGACATTCTCGATTTCCAGCCCGCCTCTCGCCCGCGCCCTGGCGGCGCGCAACTATTCCGACCCGACCCCGGTACAGGCCGCCGTCCTGGCGGCGGACGCCGCCGGCCGCGACCTCCTGGTGTCGGCGCAGACCGGCTCCGGCAAGACCGTCGCGTATGGGCTCGCCATCGCGGAAAACCTGCTTGCCGACGCCGAACGGTTCGAAAGTGCCGCCGCGCCGCTGGCCCTGATCGTGGCGCCGACGCGCGAACTGGCGCTGCAGGTGCAGCGCGAACTGGCCTGGCTCTACGAATTCGCCCAGGCCCGCGTGGTCGCGTGCGTCGGCGGCATGGATCCGCGCGCGGAAACGCGCGAACTGGGGCAGGGCGCCCATATCGTGGTCGGCACGCCCGGCCGGCTGTGCGACCATCTGCGCCGCCACCGGCTCGACGTCTCCGCCGTCAAGGCGGTGGTGCTCGACGAGGCCGACGAGATGCTCGATCTCGGCTTTCGCGAGGATCTCGAATTCATCCTCGAGACCACGCCCACCGAGCGCCGCACCCTGTTGTTTTCGGCGACGCTGCCGCGCGGCATCGCCGCCCTGGCGAGGCAATATCAGAACGAGGCATTCCGCATCGAAGTCGCGGGCGACGAGGGCGGTCACGCCGACATCGACTACCGCGCCATCCGGATCGCGGCGAGCGATGGCGAGCACGCCGTCGTCAACGTGCTGCGCTTCTACGAATCTCCCGGCACCATCGTGTTCTGCAATACCCGCAGCGCCGTCAAGCATCTGCAGACCGCGCTTTCGGAGCGCGGCTTCTCGGTCGTGGCCTTGTCGGGCGAACTCGACCAGAGCGAACGCACCCTGGCGCTGCAGTCGCTGCGCGACGGCCGGGCGCGGGTGTGCGTCGCCACCGACGTCGCCGCGCGCGGCCTCGATCTGCCCAATGTGGATCTGGTGATCCATGCCGAACTGCCCAACGACGCCGGCGTGTTGCAGCATCGCTCCGGCCGCACCGGCCGCGCCGGCCGCAAGGGCGTCAGCGTGCTGCTGGTGCCGCCGGCCCGCCGGCGCCGCGCCGAAATGATGCTCGATGTCGCCGGCATCGCGGCGACCTGGGATGCGGCGCCGAGCGCGGACGACATCCGCAAGCTCGATCACGACAGGATGCTCGGCGGCGAACTGTTCGCCGAGGCCGCGACCCCGGACGACCTGGAACTGGCGCAAGCGCTCATGGCGGTGCGTTCCGGTGAGGAGATCGCCGTGGCGCTGGCGCGGCTCTATCGCGCCCGGCTGCCGTCGCCGGAGGACATGGTCGATCCCGGCGAGCGCGGCCCCCGCATGCGCGACGAACGCGCGTCGGGCGGGGCGCGTCGGGACGAGGCCCACGGCGCTGCGCCGCGTCCGCGTCCCGACCGGCTGTCACGGCACGGCATGCCCGAGGGCAGCGTCTGGTTCCGCGCCGCCATCGGCCGGCGCAAGAAGGCGGAAGCGCGCTGGCTGTTGCCGATGATCTGCCGTCGCGGCGGCATCGACAAGGACGCCATCGGGGCGATCAGGATCATGGAGGACACCACCGAGTTCGAGATTTCCGCCAACGCCGCCGAATCCTTCGCCGAGTTGGTTGCCCGCCCCGACAAGAACGACAACATCCGCATCGAACAGATGGCGGAAGCGCCGCAGCGTCGGCCGGAATACGATCGGCCCGCCCGCGAGGGCGCCCGTGCGAAGCCGCCCGTCCGGCGCCGCGAGCGTGACGCGTGGGCACCGAAGCCGGATCGCAAGCCGGACCGCGAGAGGTCTCGCGACGACGCGCCGCCGCGCGCGTTCAAGAAGCCGCGCGCTTTCGACCCGCTGCGCCCTGCCGAGCCGCGCGCCGACGCGGATGTCAGAAAGCCGAAGTTCGGCCGCAACAAGCCCGGCGGCGGCAAGCCCGATCGTGACATGCCGGCCCGTGACATGCCGGCCGGTGACTTGCCTGCCCGTGCCGAGCCGCGCTTCGGCAAGCCGCACCAAGACAAGCCGCACCAAGACAAGCCGCACCGCGGCAAGCCGTACAAGGCGAAGGCCGATTTCGCCGAGCGCAAGCCGCCGCGCGACTATGCGGGCGCATCGAAAAAGAAGAAGTTTGCGAAACAGCAGAAAAAGAAGATGAAGCCCTGGTAGGGACGCGTGATGGCAGTTGCGCTCCCGGGGCTTCGAACCTGGCCGAATCGTATTCGAACGCGGGGCTCTCGCGGGGGGCTCTGCCGATCGTCGCGGGTTTTAGCCGGGCGGCTGGGCGTCGTCGCCGATGCCGGTCCCGACCACACTACGCGGCATCGGTGAGCGTCGGGATTTTTTCCAGCTCGTCAGCCAGTTCGCGCTTTGCGATTTGAAGATCATAGTTGGTCTGCAAATTCATCCACAAATCCGGGCCGTTGCCGCAGAGCTTGCCGACGCGCAGGGCAATTCCCGGGGTGATCGCCTGTTTCTCGGACAGGATGTCGTAGAGCGTCTGGCGCGAGATGCCGAGCAGGCGCGCAATCTCGGCCTTCGGCTTTCCGATCGCGGGGAGGACGTCCTCGCGCAAGGTCTCACCAGGATGGACCGGCCGAAGACCGCGGAGCAGTGGGTTCTGGCTCATCAGTGGTAGTCCTCCAGAGCGACGTCCACGGCGTCTCGGCCATCCCAGGCGAACGTGACGCGATAATTGCCGCTCGCGTTGACCGCATACCGACCCTTGTCCGCCCCCCTCAACGCATGGAAGCGATAACCGGGAATGTCCACATGCTCCGGGCTGGTCGCTGCCTCCAGATGCGCCAGAATACGCTCCAAGCGCCCAATATGGGGGACGCTCACCTTGGAGGCATCGCCATGTTCGGCGAAGCGGCGCAGTGCCTTGCTTCTGAACGACCGGATCATTCCAATTGTGTAAGGAACTCCCTTACACATGTCAAATGCCCCGGGGTATGCGCAGGAAGACGGAGTCGAGCGGCATTGCCTTCAGTCGTCGAAATGGGCAGAAATGCGCAGGCAACCAGAAAAGATGTATAAATCTCAAGTACATGGAAGGCGTACTAAAGAGGCGAACGCGTACAGGCGGACAGAACCAGAAACCTACGGATTTCAATGGCATGCCGGGTCGAAATCTAGATTCGAGGCATCGTCGGCGGAAGCTAAATATTTGATATGGATAGAAAATTCTCCATCGCCCCGATGCTCGACTGGACCGACCGTCACTGCCGGCATTTCCACCGGCTGCTGACCCGGCGGGCGCTGCTCTATACCGAGATGGTGACCACCGGGGCGATCCTGCATGGCGACCGCAACAGGCTGCTCGGCTATGACCCGGTCGAGCATCCGGTCGCGGTGCAGCTCGGCGGCTCCGATCCGGCGGCGCTGGCGGCGTGCGCGAAAATCTGCGCCGACTTCGGCTATGACGAGATCAACCTCAATGTGGGCTGCCCGTCGGACCGCGTCCAGGAGGGGCGGTTCGGCGCCTGCCTGATGGCGGAGCCCGCGCTCGTAGGCGATTGCGTCGCCGCCATGAAGGCGGCAGTTTCGATCCCGGTGACGGTCAAGTGCCGCATCGGCATCGACGACCAGGATCCGGAAAGAGCGCTCGACGCGCTCGCCGACGCCGTCGTCGCGGCCGGGGTCGACGCGCTCGTCGTGCATGCCCGCAAGGCCTGGCTCGATGGTCTGTCGCCGCGGGAAAACCGCGACGTTCCGCCCCTCGACTACGATCGCGTGTATCGGCTCAAAAATGCACGGCCGGCGTTGCCGATCATCCTCAACGGTGGCATCGCCACGATCGAAGCGGCGCGCGCCCATCTCGATCATGTCGATGGCGTCATGCTGGGGCGTGCCGCCTACCAGGAGCCGTGGCGGCTCCTCGATGTCGATCGGGAGTTGTTCGATGTCGCGCCGGCGTATGTATCTCTCCGGGCAGTCGCGGAAGCGATGGTGCCTTATATCGAGCGGGAGGTCGCCGGCGGCGCGCGGCTTTCCGCCATCACGCGCCATCTGCTCGGCCTCTTCCATGCCGTGCGGGGAGCGCGCGCCTTCCGCCGACATCTCGCTACCGAAGCCGTCAAGCCGGGCGCAGACGCGCGCGTCTTCATGGCTGCCGTCGATCTCGTCGATGGTGACGGTGCGGCGCGCAGCGTCGCCTGAGTCGGAAGTCGGAATTCAATCTCCCATGCTTGCAATACCCATCGCTCAGCTCGCCATGCTTGCGGCTGCGGTCGCCGGCGGCGGCGCGGTCACCGGCCTGCTTGCCGGCCTGTTCGGCGTCGGCGGCGGCACCATCATCGTGCCGGTGCTCTATGAAGTGTTCGGCATGCTCGACGTGCCCGAAACGATCCGCATGCAGATGTGCATCGGCACCTCGTTCGCCATCATCGTGCCGACCTCGATCCGCTCCTATCGCGCCCATCGCGCCAAGGGGATGGTGATCGACGGCGTGCTGCGCCTGTGGATGGTCCCGGTCGTCATCGGCGTCGTGATCGGGGCGGCCGCCGCGGCGGTGGCGCCGGCCGGCGTGTTCCAGGGCATGTTCGCCGTCATCGCCGGCCTCATCGCCACCAAGCTCCTGTCCGGCCGCTCCGACTGGCGGCTCGGCGACGACCTGCCGGGGCCCGGGCCGATGCGCGTCTACGGCTTCTTCGTCGGTCTGTGCTCGTCCATGATGGGGGTCGGCGGCGGCGCCATCACCAACATGATCATGGCGCTCTACAACCGGCCGATCCACAATTCGGTGGCGACGGCGGCGGGGCTCGGTGTGCCGATCTCGGTGTGCGGCAGCATCGGCTTCATGCTCGCCGGCCTCCTCCGCCAGGACATGCTGCCGCCTCTGTCCATCGGCTTCGTGTCGATCATCGGCTTCGCCTTGATGGCGCCGATCTCGAGTTATGCGGCCGGCCACGGGGTTCGCATCGCGCACGCGCTGCCGCGCCGCTACCTGGAAGTCGCCTTCGGGCTGTTCCTTCTGACGGCGAGCCTGCGGTTCGTCTTCGCGCTCGTGCGGTGAGACGAAACAACGGCAAGGACCACACGGAACCCGACGCGGCGGCAGCCCGCGGCAAAGCGTGTGGCATGGATCGGCGGGCCCCACTAAGGTGAGGCGACGCCCTTCGATTCAATGGACGGCGTGCCGACGCCGGCGGGCATTCGTTCGTCGGCGTGGGTCTGTTTTCGAGGAAGCCCCATGGATCGTGATCGTGCCCACTTTCTTTTTCTCAATGTCGGACATTTCCTCGATCACCTGTTCACGCTGATCTTCGCGACGGTGGCGGCGCTGGCTCTGGTGCGCGAGTGGGGGGTCGGATACGCCGACCTGTTGCGGTACGCGACGCCGGGCTTCTTCGCGCTGGGCCTGTTCGCCTATCCGTCCGGCTGGCTCGCCGACCGCTGGAGCCAGGAAGGCATGATGGTGGTGTACTTCTTCGGCATCGGCCTCTCTGCGGTCGCCACCGGCTTTGCGCAGACGCCGCTGCAGCTCGGCATCGGCCTGTTCGTGATCGGCATGTTTGCGGCGATCTACCATCCGGTCGGCCTCGCCATCGTGACGCGCAAATGGCGCAACATCGGCATGCGCATCGCGGTGAACAACGTCTGGGGCAATCTGGGGGTCGCCAGCGCGGCGCTGATCACCGGCTTCCTGATCGACAGCTCAGGCTGGCGGATGGCGTTCCTCGCTCCCGGTATCCTCACCATCGCGCTCGGCGTCGGGTATCTCGCCCTGCTGTGGGAGGAACTGAAGTCTCCGGCGGTGTCTGCCGTGTTCGTGAAGGCCCCCGTGCATGGCGATCCGGGCCGTGAGCCGTCCCGCCGGCACATGCTGCTGCGCGTCTCCATCATCGTGTTCGGCACCACGGCGCTCGCCAACCTGGTGTTCCAGGCGACCACTTTCGCATTGCCGAAAATCTTCGACGAACGGCTGCAGCGACTGACCACGGAGTTCGTTGCCTGGCTCGAGGCGACGCCGTTGCACGGTCATGCGGAGGTTGCCACCATGGTGGGGGTGCTCGCCTTCGCGGTCTTCGCCATCTCGTCGGCCTCGCAGGTGGTGGTCGGCGCGCTGCTGGACCGCCTGGAGCCGCGCTCGATCTTCGTGGCGACGTCGTTCATCCAGGCGGTCTTCTTCGCCATCATGGTGGGGGCGACCGACGGTATCGCCCTGGTGGCGGCGCTGGGCTTCATGATCGGTGTGTTCGGGCAGGGGCCCATCAACGACTTCTTGATCAGCCGGGTCGCGACCGGAACCATGCGGGCGCGCATGTACGGCGCCCGCTTCGTGCTCGCCTTCACGGTGATCGCCGCGACCCTGCCGCTGATCTCGTTCATCTACGAGCGCTGGGGCTTCGACATGCTGTTCCACGTCCTGACCGTGAACGCGGTCGCGATCCTGGCCCTGGTCGCCTGCCTGCCGGGCAAACTGCCGGCGGCGGAGTGAGGGCGGCGATTACCGGCTTCTGCCGTCATTGCGAGGAGCCACCGGGTCCGGCCTTTGGCCGGCCCAATGACAGGCTCCGCGACGAAGCAATCCAGTCCTTTCTTCGGGACTCCCGGATTGCTTCGCTTCGCTCGCAATGACGGGGTGAGGCGATGGGCTACGGATAGCCGCGCATCATCAGTTTCGAACCGCGCACTTCCCAGCTCTGCAGGCGGTTCATGAACGTCATGCCGAGCAGGCTGACCTTGAGCTGGCCCGGCTGGGCGATCAACGCCGGCACCGAACGCTCGACGAGGCCGCCAACGGCGACCCGATCGAGGGTCACCGACGCTGCCCGTGTGGGGCCGTTGGCGGTGTCGATCGGGACGTTGTACTTGACCATTTCCAACGGCAGGCCGGCCGCCTTGGCGGCATCGTGGGTCAGAACGACGGCGCTGGCGCCGGTGTCCAGCACCATCGAGATCTTGGAACCGTTGACCTTGGTGTCGATGCGAAAGTCGCCGTTGCGGTTGCGCGCCAGCTCGACCGTGCGGGCGACCCGGGCGGCGTGGCCGGGCAGGAGCTCGGCCATGACGCGGTCGCCGACGTCGCGTAGTTCGAAGCGGTAGGTGTAGCCGAGGACCAGGAGCAGGGCGACCACGACCCAGATCAGCGCCGCCTCGACGGCTTGCGAAAACCGATCGCGGAACAGGCTGAGCACGACACCTCCGACGACGACCAGAATGGCGATCTTGACGAACAGCGCGGCGAAGTCGGGCCCGGCGATCCGGCTCAGCGAAGCATCTTCGTGCCTGGCGATGAGCGTGATCATCGCCAGGCCGAGTGCGAGCAGGAGAATCCAGAGGAGGGGGCGGCGCATCGGGGTGCTCATTCAGCTTGCGGATCGCGGGGCGGGCGTTCTGACTTTGCCCGCAGGCGGTCCGGTAATGCCGTCATGAGCCTGCGACGCTCCGTCGGCGGCAGGGCTGTCCAGCCGGCGATCTCGGAGATGGTGCGGCCGCAGCCCACACACAAACCGTCGATCGGATCGATCGAGCATATCTTGATGCAGGGCGTCTCGGGGGTCGTCATGGGGGTGTTCGCAGACTGGCGCCGATGAACATAGCCGCCGCCGCCGGAACCGCAATGGCGCAAAAAGGCCGCTCATGTGCCGGCCCGGAACAGATTGGGGCGGCGGAACTTCCATCGCTTCTCGTCATTGCGGCTCGATTCGGGATCGGGCTGCAGGGGCGGAGAGGGCTCAAGGAACGGCTCCAGGGCCGACATCACCCGCTCCGGCGGGAAGGTGACGATCACCTCCGTGCCCTCGCGCAGCTTGGAACGCAGCGTGAAGGTGCCACCATGCAGGTCGATCAGCTTCTTGACGATGGGCAGGCCGAGGCCGGCGCCCTGTTCGGCGGACTTGATGGCGTTCGAACCCTGGCCGAAGGAATCGAGCACGATCGGGATCTCGTCCTCGGCGATCCCGGAGCCGGTATCCTTGACGGAGAGATACTGGCCGCCCGAGGCGGTCCAGCCCACTTTCAACCAGATCTCGCCGCCCTGCGGGGTGAACTTGATGGCGTTGGACAGAAGGTTGAGGACCACCTGCCTGACCGCGCGCTCATCGGCCCACAGGCGCGGCATCTCGGGTTCGAACAGTTCGTGGATGGTGATGCCGCGGTTCTTGGCGCGCAACTTGAGCAGATGATGGCATTCCTCGGCGGCGAGTACGAGTTCGACAGGCTCTTCGTTGAGCTCGTAGCGGCCCGCCTCGATGCGCGAGAGGTCGAGAATTTCGTTGATCAGGCCGAGCAGGTGGACGCCCGAATTGTGGATGTCGGCGGAGTAGTCCTTGTAGGAGGCGACCGCGTGCTTGCCGAAGAGTTCGTTCTTCATCACTTCGGAAAAGCCCAGAATGGCATTGAGCGGCGTGCGCAGTTCGTGGCTCATCTGGGCGAGGAAGCGCGACTTGGCGATGTTCGCGGCTTCGGCACGCCGGCGCGCCTCGTCCGATTTCGCCTTGGCCTGCTCGAGTTCGCCGATCAACGCGTCCTTCTCGGCGCGGGCCACGAAAGTCGCGAGAGTCGAGTGGTAGAGACGGTAGGCCAGCATGGTGAAGTAGCACTGGGCCGCGACCGTCATGCCGGCGAGAATGAAGCCGTGGACGGTGCCCATGAGGATGAACTTGAGCGCGACCGCGATCGACAGTGGCGCCGTCAGAGCCAGGACGGCGACCGGCAGGCTCGCGGCGAGCATGCTCGACACCGCGACCAGGAGCAGGAGCACGAACAGGTTGAAGGTGCCGGTACTCTCGGCGATGCCGACCGGCTGAATGAGGTTGAACATCCAGGCGAGCCCGAACAAAAGGTCGAGCAGGATGAAACGCAGGCGCCAGGCGCGGATGCGCACCGTCGCCATGGGCTCGGCGAGGAAGCGGCGGCAGGCGAGCACGATCACCAGGTGGATGAACAGGACGCCCCCAGTCCAGATGCCGGCGATGATCGGGCTGATCCAGATGCTCGACAGGCCGCCGATGGACAGGACCAGCATGAGGATCACGAACGAGCCCGACAGCCGGTTGAGAGCAAACTGGCGCAGGAGCTCGGCATCGAAGGCGGGCCGTGTGCCGCTCGTCGAAGTCAGGCGGTCACGCGCCTCGCGCACGCGCTGCGAGGCGAGGCGGCGCCGTTTGGCGGCGGCCTTGTCGGCAAGCGAGGAGGCTTCGCGCGGCTCGCTGGTCGGTCCTGTCATGGGCACGCAAACACACCATCACGCACTCGATCACGGAGGATTGCCGCAAAATCCTTAAGGGCAGCCTTAAGGCGCGGCTAAAAAATCGCGTTAACGGTTCCTTGCCGGCACCGATAGCGTGGCGGAACAAGTCGCGAACGCTGGCAGGCGGTGCCTCAAGGCCAGTTTCGAGGAATTCTCGACAAGTCGTTGACGCTTGTGGCTATCTCCCTATGGTGTCGGCCACTGCGGGCGGCCGGTTTTCTAGAGCCCGAGCGAAGCGATGGAGCGCATGATGGCGGTGAGCAAGGACGAGGTGCTGGCCAGGCTCGAAGGTGTCAAAGGTCCGGATGGCCGGCCACTGACCGGCATCGGGGCGCTGTCGGACATCGTCGTCACCGACGGCAAGGTCTTCTTCTCCATCACGGCGCCGGCCGATGCCGTCGAGGCATGGGAAGGCGTGCGCAAGAACGCCGAGGCGGCGGTGCGCGGTCTGTCCGGCGTCGCTTCGGTGATGGTCGCCCTGACGGCCGAAGTGGCCCCCGGCGTGGCCCGAAAGCCGCCCTCGGGCGCGCCCGGTGGGCCGCGGCCGGCGCCGCGTCCCGGACACGGACACGGGGGCGCTCCGGCGGCAAACGGCCTGCCCGGTGTCGGCTCCATCATCGCGGTCGCCTCCGGCAAGGGCGGGGTCGGTAAATCCACCACCGCGGTCAACCTGGCGCTGGGGCTGCGCGACCTCGGACTGCGCGTCGGCATTCTCGATGCCGACATCTACGGACCGTCGGTTCCGAAGCTGCTCGCCGTACACGGCCGACCGGAGACCACCGGCGGCAATCGCCTTGTGCCGATGGACGGCTACGGCCTCAAGGTGATGTCCATCGGGTTCCTGGTCGACGAAGAGACGCCGATGATCTGGCGCGGTCCGATGGTGATGTCGGCCCTGACCCAGATGCTGCGCGAAGTCGAGTGGGGCGAACTTGACGTCATGGTGGTGGACATGCCGCCGGGTACCGGCGACGCCCAGCTCACCATGGCCCAGCAGGTCCCCCTCAGGGGCGCCGTCATCGTCTCGACGCCGCAGGACCTCGCCCTGATCGATGCTCGCCGCGGCATCGCCATGTTCCGGCGCGTCAATGTGCCGGTGCTCGGCATCGTCGAGAACATGAGCTATTTCCTGTGTCCGAGCTGCGGCACGCGCTCCGACATCTTCGGCCATGGCGGCGCCCGCCACGAGGCCGAGCGCCTCGGGGTGCCCTTCCTGGGCGAGGTGCCGCTGCATATGGATATCCGCGAGAAGTCGGATGCCGGCCAGCCGGTCGTCGCCTCCGACCCGGACGGCGTGCACGCCAAGATCTTCCGCGACATTGCCGCCCGATTGCGTGACCAACTCGCCGATGGACGTGGCGGTCGCCCGGCGCCCAAGATCGTCATCGAGGCGTGAAACGCCCTAGTGGCAAATCGCTCTGCTCGTGTTACGCGTGAACCAGCAACGCAATTTTCTTCCACAGCTGGCGAGTCCCCCGTGCGTCAGCCGCCAAACACGGAGGGTTTTATGAAACGTCGTCAATTCCTCACCGGCGCGGGCGTCGGCGTCGCCGCTACCGCCCTGGCCGCACCGGCGATCGCGCAGTCGACGCCGGAGATCAAGTGGCGCCTGGCCTCGAGCTTCCCGAAGTCGCTCGACACGCTGTTCATCTCGTCGGAGGTGTTCGCCAAGGCGGTCGCCGAGATGACCGACAACAAGTTCCAGATCCAGAGCTTTGCGGCCGGCGAAATCGTGCCCGGCCTGCAGGCGCTCGACGCGACCTCGAATGGCACCGTCGAGATGTGCCACACCGCCTGCTATTACTACCTGGGCAAGGATCCCACCTTCGCGCTCATCACCGGCATGCCGTTCGGCCTCAATGCCCGCATGGAAGACGCCTGGTTCACCCATGGCGGCGGCAATGACATGGCCAACGACTTCCTCAAGAAGTTCAATATCATTGGCATGCCGGCCGGCAACACCAACGCCCAGATGGGCGGCTGGTATCGCAAAGAGATCAAGGAGGTCGCCGACCTCAACGGCCTCAAGTTCCGGGTCGGCGGCTTCGCCGGACGTATTCTGCAGAAGCTCGGCGTCGTGCCGCAGCAGACGGCCGGCGGCGACATCTATCCGGCGCTGGAAAAGGGCACCATCGACGCCGTCGAATGGGTCGGCCCGGCCGACGACGAAAAGCTCGGCCTCTACAAGGTGGCGAAATACTACTATTACCCGGCCTGGTGGGAAGGCGCCTCCGCGCTCCACAACCTCATCAATATCGAGAAGTGGAACGCGCTGCCGAAAGCCTATCAGGCGGTTCTGCGCTCCGCCTCGGCGATGCAGAACGACTGGCTCGCCTCGCGTTATGACGCACTCAATCCCGCCGCTCTGAAGCGGCTGGTGGCGCTCGGTGCCGTCCTGCGCCCGTTCCCGCAGCCCGTCATGGACGCCTGCTACAAGGCGGCGAACGAAGTCTACGCCGAAGTGTGCGCGCAGAACGCGGATTTCAAGAAGATCTACGACAGCGTGGCCGCCTATCGGGCCGATCAGTATCTGTGGTGGCAGGTCGCCGAATATTCGTTCGACACCTTCCAGATCCGCGCTCGCTCGCGCGGCTGAGCCTCACGGCTGCTTCCATCTCGATTAGAAAATGACGACGGGGCCCGAAAGGGCCCCGTTGGTTTTCGTGCAGACTGTTCGCGTGTCGGCCCGGACTTCACCGTCCGGGCTGAATGTTGAGCGGCATCACCTCGGTCTCAAACGGCACTTCGATCCGCACCGTCGAGGGATCCACCTGGGGGACGCCTGATTTGTAGTGCATCACCAAGCCCGGGAAGCTGATGATGAGGATGACCATGATCAATTGGATCACCACGAACGGGATGGCGCCCCAGTAGATCTGCCCGGTGGTCACCTTCGCCATGATCTTGCCCGTGAGGCGGTCGACGTAGTCCTCCTTCGGGGCGACGGAGCGCAGGAAGAACAGCGCGAAGCCGAACGGCGGGTGCATGAAGCTCGTCTGCATGTTCGCCGACAGCATGACGCCGAACCACACGAGGTCGATGCCGAGCTTGTCGGCCGCCGGTCCCATGAGCGGAATGACGATGAACGCCAGCTCGAAATAGTCGAGGAAGAAGGCGAGCACGAAGATCAGCAGGTTGGTGAACAGCAGGAAGCCCATTTCACCGCCGGGCAGCGACACCAGCAGGTCCTCGACCCAACGATGGCCGTTGACGCCGTAAAAGGTCAGCGAGAACACGCGGGCGCCGATGAGGATGAACATCGCGAAGGCGGCGAGCTTGGCCGTCGCCTCGCCGGCTTGGCGGATCAGCACCAGATTGAGGCGCCCTTTGATGGCGGCGAGCAGGAGCGCGCCGCTCGCCCCCATGGCGCCGCCCTCCGTCGGCGTGGCGACGCCGATGAAGATGGTGCCGAGCACGAGGAAGATCAGCGCCAGCGGCGGCACCATCACGAAAATGACTTCCTCGGTGAGACGCGACAGCAGGCCCAGTCCGAGCAGGCGGTTGATGACCGCGATCGCGAACGCCACGATGATGCCCACCGACATGGTCAACACGACATAGTCGGAGCCCGCCTTGACGGTCGCGAAGGTGCGCATGAAGACGATCGCCGCCACGGTCGCGATGATCGTCACGACCAGGAGCGAGAACCGGCGCGTCTTGCCGTCGCCGTCGCGCAGAGTTTGAGCTTCCGGGGGTAGTCCCGGAGCCGTTTCGGGCGCGATGATGGAAGAAATGAAGACCCACGACGCATAGAGGCCGGAGAGCAAGAGGCCCGGAACGAAGGCTCCTTCGTACATGTCGCCGACCGGCTTTTGCAATTGGTCGGCCATGACGATCAGGACGAGCGAAGGCGGGATGATCTGGGCCAGCGTGCCGGAGGCCGCGATCACGCCCGATGCGAGGCGGCGGTCGTAGCCGTAGCGCAGCATGACCGGGAGCGAAATCAGCCCCATGGAGATCACCGAGGCGGCGACCACGCCGGTGGTCGCGGCGAGGAGTGCGCCGACGAAGATGACCGCATAGGCGAGGCCGCCGCGGACAGGTCCGAACAATTGCCCGATGGTGTCGAGCAGGTCCTCGGCCATGCCGGAGCGTTCGAGCACCAGTCCCATGAAGGTGAAGAAGGGAATCGCGAGCAGGGTGTCGTTGCTCATGACGCCGTAGACGCGGTCCGGCAGCGCCTGCAGGAAGTCGGGACGGAACAGGCCGGCCTCGATGCCGATAAGGGCGAACAGGAGACCGTTGGCGGCGAGCGCGAACGCGACCGGATAACCGAGCAGCAGGAAGAAAACCAGCGCCAGAAACATGATCGGCGCCATATTCTCCATCAGTAGATGAGCCATCTCGAGCCTCGGTCGTGTACGGTCAGCTTCGCTTCTTATCGGCGGTGTTGGTCGCCATGACGACGGCGTTCTCGGCCGCGGTCGCGTGCGCCTGGCCCATCTTCACGGCGGGATCGGGCAGGTCCCCGCGCATGATCGCCAGCCGCTTGATCAATTCCGAGATGCCCTGCGCGAACAAGAGTGCGAAGCCGATGAAGATCAGTGATTTGGCCGGCCATTGCGGCAGGCCGCCGGCGCTTGCCGACTGCTCGTTGATGCGCACCGAGCCGAGGAAGAAGGGCAGGGAGGTGATGAGCATGATGACGCACAGGGGCAACAGAAACACCGAATGCCCGAGAATCTCGACGAGGTTGCGCACGCGTCTGGGATAGAAGGAGCTCAGGATGTCGATGCGCACATGTTCGTTGGCGAGCAGGGTCCAGGCGGCGCAAAGCATGAAGACGGCGCTGAACAAGACCCACTGCAGCTCGAGCCAGGCATTGGATGAAATGTCGAAGAGCTTGCGCACGATCGCATTGACGCTCGATACGGCGACCGCCGCGAGGATCAACCAGCTCGCCGCCCTGCCGATGACGAGACTGATCCTGTCAATAATCCTGCTGAGCCTGATGAGCCCGCCCATGATCTCCTCCGTCGCATCCGTCGAGCGCCGGGTCGGATCATCCAGGCACCATCACGCCAAAAAGCCGCGCCCTACACACGCCTGCCACGTGGCGCGGACCTAATCCCAGGCGGGGCGAGCCCGTCAATGTTTTATTTGCCGTAAGCGGCCGGCTCCGGAAACATTGTATCCCGTTCGCCGCGACCGATCCGTGGATTGACCGAATCCGGGCGCGTCCGATCGACCTTTTTCCCATGGACCGGCGCCGGCATTCGCATTAAATCACTCGGAGGGGGTACGTAATTACACGTGTCGGCCCGCAATAAACGGAGATAGGGATGAAACGTCGTCAATTCATCAAGACGGCTGGCGTCGGCATCGCGGCTGCTGCGGTCGCCAAGCCGGCCATCGCCCAGTCGATGCCCGAGATCAAGTGGCGCCTCGCCTCGAGCTTCCCGAAATCGCTCGACACCATCTATGGCGCCGCGGAAGTCGTCGCGAAGCAAGTCGCGGAGATGACCGACAACAAATTCCAGATCCAGGTCTTCGCCGGCGGCGAACTCGTGCCCGGCCTGCAGGCCCTCGACGCCACTTCCAACGGCACGGTCGAGATGTGCCACACGGTGTCCTATTATTACGTCGGCAAGGATCCGAGCTTCGCGATCGCGGCTTCGGTGCCGTTCGGTCTCAACGCCCGCCAGCAGAACGCCTGGATGTACCAGAACGGCGGCATCGAGGCTTTCAACGAGTTCTACAAGAAGTTCAACGTCCACGGCATTCCGTGCGGCAATACCGGCACCCAGATGGGCGGCTGGTTCCGCAAGGAGATCAAGACGGCCGCCGACCTGTCGGGTCTCAAGATGCGCATCGGCGGCATCGCCGGCCAGGTGCTGCAGAAGCTCGGTTCCGTTCCGCAGCAGCTCGCCGGCGGCGACATCTATCCGGCCCTGGAAAAGGGCACGATCGATGCCGCCGAATGGGTCGGCCCCTACGACGACGAGAAGCTCGGCTTCTACAAGGTGGCGCCGTACTATTACTATCCTGGCTGGTGGGAAGGCGGCCCGATGGTGCACGCCTTCGTCGGCCTGGCGAAATGGAACGAACTGCCGAAGAGCTACCAGGCGATCCTCAGCAACGCCTGCGCCTACGCCAACACTTGGATGCAGGCGCGTTACGACGTGCAGAATCCGGCGGCGCTCAAGCGTCTGATCGGGCAGGGCGTGCACCTGCGGCCGTTTTCCACCGAGGTTCTGGAGGCTTGCCTCAAGGCCACCAACGAGCTGTGGTCGGAAATCTCGGCCAAGAACGCGGACTTCAAGAAGCTCATCACCACCATGCAGAACTTCCGCAACGACGAATATCTGTGGTGGCAGGTTGCCGAGTACACCTACGACACCTTCATGATCCGCTCGCGCCCGCGCAGCTGATCGAACGTCTCGGTTGCGTCGAAGCTCCGTCCTGAGCGAGCAGGGCGGAGCTTTTTTTGGGTCTGCGGGGCAGGGCCGATTGCAGCTGCCTTTGTCGTGGCTACAGCGGTCGCTGGTTCTGGCGCTCGAATGAAACCCGACCGCCCTCGTCCTGAGGAGGGCGCTCTTGCGCCCGTCTCGAAGCGCGGGGGCGGCCCCATCCTTCGAGACGCGCTCCAAGTGGAGCGCTCCTCAGGATGAGGCCGGGAGAGTTGGGTCAATGCTACTTGATCTCCGGCGGCTGGCCCAGATCGAGCGGGGGCAGGTCGAGGTCGGGCATCTGGATGCGGATGTCGACCTTGCTGGGGTCGATCTGAGCACCCGTGCTCTTGTAGTGCATGACAAGCTGCGGAAACGTGATCACGAGGGCGACGGCGAGCACCTGGATGACGACGAACGGAGTCGCGCCCCAGTAGATCTGGCCGGTGGTCACCGGCTGCATGCGCTCGCCGGTGAGGCGGTCCGTATACGGTTCGGACGGCGCCACAGATCGTAAATAGAACAGCGCGAATCCGAACGGCGGATGCATGAACGAGGTCTGCATGTTGACGCCGAGCAGGACCCCGAACCAGATCAGGTCGATGCCGAGCTTTTCGGCGGCTGGGCCGAGCAGCGGCACGACGATGAAGGCGAGCTCGAAGAAGTCGAGGAAGAAGGCGAGCAGGAACACGAAGATGTTGACGAACACCAGGAATCCAAACTCGCCGCCCGGCAACGAGACGAGCATGTGTTCGACCCAGCGATGCCCGTCGACGCCGTAGAAGGTGAGCGAGAACACGCGCGCGCCGATCAGGATGAAGATCACGAAGGACGACAGCTTGGCGGTCGCCTCCGTGGCCTGACGCACCAAGCCGATGTTCAGGCGGCCTTTCAGGATCGCCAGGATGAGGGCGCCGAGCGCCCCCATGGCCCCGCCTTCGGTCGGGGTGGCGACGCCGATGAAGATCGTGCCGAGCACCAGGAAGATCAGGAACAGGGGTGGCACCATCACGAAGGTGACCTCCTGGGCGAGCCGCGACAGGAAGCGCTTCTTGAGCAGGCGATCGCCGAGATGGTTCACGATCGCCGCCGCGAACGCGAGCACGATGCCGCAGAACATGGTGAGGACGACGAAATCGGCGCCGTTCATGACCGGGGGCTTGGTCAGCCGGCCGAAGGCAGGAAAGACCGGGGCGACCAGCGTGCTCAATCTTCCCGTCATGACGAACCAGCCGGCGAGACCGCTGACGATCGTCAGGATCAGAAGCGACAGGAGGCCTCTCCTGCCGTCGTCCTCGCGGAAGTCGACCGCCTCGACCGGCAGGCCGGGCGCGCTCTTCGGCGAGATCATCGTCACCAGGAACACGTAGCCGGCATACATGGCCGACAGCATCAGGCCGGGCAGGAAGGCGCCTTCGTACATGTCGCCGACCGAGCGGCCGAGCTGGTCGGCCATGACGATCAACACCAGCGAAGGCGGGATGATCTGAGCGAGCGTGCCGGAGGCGGCGATCACGCCGGTCGCCACGCGGCGGTCGTAACCGTAGCGCAGCATGATGGGCAGCGAGATCAGGCCCATGGAGATCACTGAAGCCGCGACGACGCCGGTCGTCGCGGCGAGGAGCGCGCCGACGAAGATGACCGCATAGGCAAGGCCGCCCCGGATGGTGCCGAACAGTTGCCCGATGGTGTCGAGCAGGTCCTCGGCCATGCCGGAGCGTTCCAGGATCAGTCCCATGAAGGTGAAGAACGGAATGGCGAGCAGGGTGTCGTTGCTCATCACTCCGTAGACGCGCTCGGGCAGCGCCTGCAGGAAGTCGGGCCGGAACAGGCCGAGCTCGATGCCGATCAGGGCGAACAGGAGGCCGTTGGCGGCGAGCGAGAAGGCGACCGGGTACCCGAGGAGCAGGAACACGACGAGCGCCGCGAACATGATCGGCGCCATGTACTGGATGAGGAACGCGAGCATGTGGGGGCTCCGGAGACGCGCTCAGCGCGGCTCGGTTTCTTTGGCAATGGCGAGCAGGCGTTCGGCTTCGGTCTCCGCGGCGGCATGCGCGCCGCCGGTGCCGGCATGGCGATCCGCGATCACGCCGCGCATGATGGCGATGCGCTTGATGAGCTCGGAAATGGCCTGTGCGAACAGGAGCGCGAAGCCGATGAAGATCAGCGACTTCGCCGGCCATTGCGGCAGGCCGCCGGCATTTCCCGACTGCTCGTTGATGCGAAACGAGGTCAGGAAGAACGGCAGCGACGTGATCAGCATGATGATGGCCAGGGGCAGCAGGAACAGCGTGTGGCCGACCACATCGATGCCGTCCCGCAGACGCTTGGGAAACGCCGTGTTGACGATGTCGATGCGGATGTGCTCGTTCGACGACAAGGTCCACGAGGCGCACATCAGGAACACGAGGCTGAACAGCACCCACTGCAGTTCGAGCCAGGCGTTGGACGACGTGTCGAAGACCTTGCGGACGATGGCGTTGGTGGCCGACACCAGCACGGCGACGAGCACCAGCCAGCTCATGGCCTTGCCGATCAGCGAATTGACCGCGTCGATGGCGCGGCTGAGCCCGATGAGCCAGCGCACGTTTCCCCCTCTGCCGGCATGCCCGACCCTGCGCCGGGACCTCGTCCCGTGCGCCCCGGCGCGCCCCTTCGCACGCCGACAGTCTCGCCGTTCGCCCCTTTAATGCGAAGGGCGCCACAAAGGTCAATGGGAAGTTTGGCCAATCCGGCCAGGCCGCAGGCGGTCTGAAGCCGCAGGCGGCCTGAGGCCGCCGGCCTTCCGGTCAGCCGCCGGTGACGCTCATGTGGCGGGCGAGGGCTGGCCGCTTGTGCCGGCGGTCGATGATGAAATCGTGCCCCTTCGGCTTGCGGGCGATGGCGGCTTCGATCGCGGCGTAGAGCGGCTCGTTGCTTTCGGAGGCGCGCAGCACGGAGCGCAGGTCGGCGGCGTCCTCCTGGCCCAGGCACATGAACAGCGTGCCCGTGCAGGTGATGCGCACGCGATTGCAGGATTCGCAGAAATTGTGCGTCAGCGGCGTGATGAATCCGATCCGCCCGCCGGTCTCCTCGGCGCGCACGTAACGGGCCGGCCCACCGGTGCGATAGTCGATCTCGGCGAGCGAGAACCGTTCGGCGAGGCCGGCACGCACCATCGACAGCGGCAGGTACTGGTCGAGGCGGTTCTCGCCGATGTCGCCGAGCGGCATCACCTCGATGAAGGTGATGTCCATGCCGCGGCCATGGGCCCATTCCACCAGCGTCGGGAATTCGCCGTCGTTGACGCCCTTGAGGGCGACCGTGTTGATCTTGACCGACAGACCGGCGCGCTGCGCCGCATCGATGCCGCCGATGACGGCCGCGACGTCGCCCCAGCGGGTGATGGCGCGGAACTTGTCGGCGTCGAGCGTGTCGAGCGACACATTGATGCGCTTGACGCCGAGGGCGGCGAGTTCGACGGCATATTTCTTGAGCTGCGTCGCGTTGGTCGTGATGGTCAGTTCTTCGAGCGCGCCGCTTTCCAGATGGCGCGACAACGAGCCCACCAGGGTCATGATCCCGCGCCGCACCAGGGGCTCGCCGCCGGTCAGGCGCAGCTTGCGCACGCCCTTGGTCACGAAGGCGGAGCACAGCCGGTCGAGCTCCTCGAGGGAGAGCAAGTCCGACTTGGGCAGGAACGACATGTCCTCGGACATGCAATAGACGCAGCGCAGGTCGCAGCGGTCGGTGACCGACACGCGCAGATAGGTGACGGCGCGCTGGAACGGGTCGATCAACGGCGAGGGCCGCTCGGCACGGTCGAAAACGGAAATGCCTTGGGTCGCGTTGTCCATCATGTCGGCTCGGGGTGCGCTCGGGTGAGTGTCAGTCCGGGCTTGGTTTCCTTCAACCCCTACTATGAAATATAGAGTGTCGAAAGGAAACCGTCAGTCCTTCGGAACCTCGGTGGGCGTCGATTCGTCGCCGCCCCGGCGGCCCCGACCGAGACGACCTCCGAGACGCCTCCGACCGAGACAATGAGAGCAGCAGACATGAACCGATCCGACGCCTGGCCGACCGAGATCAAGTTGAGCAAGGACCGAAAGACCCTGACGGTCGCTTTCGACGGCGGCGAGGTCTTCGTGTTCAGCGCCGAATACCTCCGGGTTTCGAGCCCGAGCGCGGAAGTTCAGGGCCATTCGGCCGAAGAGCGGCAGACCGTTGCCGGCAAGAAGGACGTGGCCATCCTGGAACTGCATCCGGTCGGCAACTATGCGGTCCGGCTCCTGTTCGACGACCTCCACTCGACCGGTATCTACAGCTGGGACTATTTTCGAGAGATCGGCCGCGATCACGACGGCCTGTGGCAGCGCTATCTCGACGAACTGGCCGCCAAGGGCTTGAGCCGGGAAGCGCGAGTGGTCGCACCCCCTCCGGTGGCATCGCGATAAGGCGGCGCCGGCAACCGCGAGCGGCTTCAGCGCCGGACCATCAGCGCAGCACGACCACCTTGGCGCCGACCTTGACCCTCTCGTAGAGGTCGGTCACGTCGTCATTGGTCATGCGGAAGCAGCCCGACGATACCGCCTGACCGATCGTCTCCGGCTCGTTGGAGCCGTGGATGCGGTACAGCGAGGAGCCGAGATACATGGCGCGGGCGCCGAGCGGATTCTCGATGCCGCCCTTCATGAACCGCGGCAGGTCCGGCCGGCGCTTGAGCATCTGCGACGGCGGGGTCCAGGTGGGCCATTCCTTCTTGGCCGAGATGGCGGTGGTTCCCGCCCAGGTGAAGCCGACGCGGCCGACGCCGATCCCGTAGCGGATCGCCTGGCCCTCGCCGGTGACGAGATAGAGCCGGCGCTCGCCGGTATTGATCACGATGGTGCCCGGGCTGTAAGCGCCTGTAAAATTCACCGTGGTCTTCGGAATCGGCGAATAGGCCCCGTAACTGCCGCCACCGCCGCGCACCGGCAAGCCGCCGGTGAACCGGCCCTCGGGATCGTTGAAGGACTGGGCTTGGGCCGACAGGGCTGTCGTCACAACGGCAGTCACAGCGAGAAGCAGGCGCAGGGACATCGTCGGAACCTCGTATTCCAGGGGATTGCGGTATGAATCGGTCGGCAATGAACAGATCGACAAGATGAAGTGAGGTCACAAAACCGCGGTTGCCGCAACATCGAACCTCCACACGGCGCTTACACGTTTTTGAGACTGTGGCGGTTCGAACACGATGGGGCAGGGCTTGCGAGCGCCTTGCGGCCGAGACCAACCAATTGTCCGATGAAGACTGCGTTGCGGCAGGGATTGGCGCGACGCGCAATGCGAATATGAGATCGCTCGCGTCTTCGTCATGACAGCGGAACGGGATTTTTAACGTTCGGATGGTGGGCGCTGTAGGGATTGAACCTACGACCTCTCCCGTGTGAAAACTATGCGCTGCGAGAGAAATGCCCATTTTCCCGCGCTTTTACCGTAAGCAGCGCTTAAAAAATCTCGCACTTTTGCACCATTTCTTGGGACGGTCCCAAGAAACGCCCCTCATTTGTTCCCTGTGGCTCGTGGTTGGTAGGCCAAAAAATCAGGTTGAACATTGGTCCTAGTGACGCCGCAGGCTTGAACCTGTGAGCTGTGAGAGGTGAAATACCTCTGCTTTGCCGTGAGGACACGAGGGGCCGTATGCCGGAAGACCAAAAGCTTCCAACGATATCGGAGATGATTTCGGATTGGCTGGGAGTGCAACTTCCTTCGGTCCCATTGCCGCAGACGATCAAGAATGCTGACAAGGCTATCGGAAAGCTGATGTTGGCCTTCGGCGAGAACATTGAGGTGCGCGTCCGAAACAACACACTCAAACAGCGAGCATTGGGTAAGATCGCGTTGGACGAGTTGGTCCAATCACAGGAGGACAAACGCAAGCTCGCGAACCGGGCCTCGGTTGTTCAGATCGCCTTTGACGACCTCGCAAGCGAACACGCAAGCACCGACGCCCCATCAGAAATCGAAGACGATTGGCTGAACGTCTTCGCCAGGATTTCGGAAGATAAGAGTTCTGAGGAGCTACAGGTATTGTTTGGGCGCATACTGGCCGGTGAAATCCGACGGCCAGGATCGTTCTCCCTTCGAACAATTCAGATCATGGCCACTATTTCAAAACAGGATGCAGAAAGGCTGTCTACCCTTTTATCTTTTACAATCAATGAGATATTGGTGCCCTACAAATCAGATGAAAATGGAAGGCCCGAGTATCAGGAGCGCATGTTTCTGGAGGAAATCGGGATTGGAGGGCCTCCAAGTGAGATGGCCCAAACTCAATTAGAATTTACGATCGAGCCGTCACGAAAGCAGCTGATTAAAGCCACTCAACGGGGCATCCTTGTAGAAAACGGCTCTGCGTCGGATATCAAGGTCGCGATTAGGGGGCAACACCTTACAAGTTCTGCGCGAGAATTGCTCACGATAGCCAACCCGCCTCAGACTAGTTTTCAGTACCTGAAGGAGATTGCCGCCGACATTCAACAGCAACTGAACGGCAGCTATTCGGAGCAGGTCAAGGCGGGCGGGATCGCAGTCCGTGTTGTGGATCTGACCCCGGTTGCCGACAACAGGTTCCATTACAGCGTAGTGTTTACATGCGGCAGCGATGAAAAAACCGGCGCAGTGGTGGGCAGTGTAGGGATCGAACCTACGACCCCACCCGTGTGAAGGGTGTGCTCTCCCGCTGAGCTAACCGCCCGGTCCACTTACGTCCGTTTCATGGGACCGTCCCAAGAAACGACATCTAACCTCTCGCTTTTACACGACGCACGACGCCGTGTGAAGGGAACGCTCTCCCGCTGAGCTAAGCGCCCGGTCCGATGCGGCGCGATATAAAGAGCGCCGCGCGAAGCCTGTCAAGCCGCCGTAGGCGGCAGGTCCCAGGCAATTACCGCGGCATCGGCCACGGTGCCGAACCGGCGGCGGCCGGCTGTGCGGCCGCAGGCGCGGCGGCTGCCGGAGCTTGGGCCGGCGCCGCGGCGGCCGGCGCGGCAGCTGGCGCGCGCTTTTTCGCCGGCGCGCGCTTCCTGGCCGGCGGCGGCGGAGGCGGCGCCTTTTCCAGAACGGCGAAGACAGGGTTGGGATCGATGCGCGCCGTCGAATCGCCACCGAAGCGCGGGTCTTCCGGCGGCACGACATGCACCGGCACGCTCTGCGGCAAATAGCCCGCCAGGGTGAAATTGACGGCGAAATCACCGCCCGCCTGCACGGGCAGTTTGCACGGCGTCTTGCAGGCGGCCCCAGTGCCGACCCGGGCTTCAGCGCCCGGCGGGTCACTCTCGACGTTCAAGCTGATCTGCTGACTAGCGCCCGAACCCATGAAATCCATGCTCGGCATGCTGGGCATCCAGGACACGGATGAACATGCCGACAAGGTGAAGCCACATGCCAGAACGGCGATGACTCGACTCATGATTGTAACCCATCACTGTGCGGCCTTTTGGCCGCATCCCCTGGAGACCATACGAACGATCTGTCTGCGGGCGCAACACGAAGTCACCCGTAGCTTTAACGTGCTGCCGCACAACCGCTCCGCGACACACGGGCGACCCCCGCCCGACCTTCGGATCGTTTCGGGGGCCAGATGCGGGCAGGAGCCATATTCAGCCGTGAACGGGAAAAGGCCCCGAGCAAAGTTCGAAACTGCACCCAATTGTGCTTGAAGTGAGGTAAATTTGTGTTTCAAGGTAATATTTTACTCGGCTACCTGCCGGCGATCGGACCAAATACCTTTCAGGGCAGGGGCCAGGTCGTCGTAATGGCTGATGAGCCGGTCGGCGCCCAGTTCCCGCACGGGCGGATTCGAATAGCCGAAGTCCACGGCCACGACCGGAATACCGGCCGCCCGCGCGGTCGCGATGTCGACCCCGGAGTCGCCGACCATGACGGCCGCTTCGAGCCGGCCGCCGGCGGCCGTGATGGTCCGGCGCAGAATCGCGGCGTCCGGTTTCTGCACCCCGAATGTGTCCTGGCCGCACACGAAGGCGAACCGGGGCGTCAGGCCGAGGGCGTCCAGGAGGCGGATCGACAGCCATTCCAGCTTGTTGGTGCAGACGGCGAGCCGCCAGCCGGCGGCCGACAACCCGTCCAGCGCCCTTTCCAGGCCGGGGAACGGGCGGGAGCGATCGGCGATGTGGGCGGCGTAGTGATCGAGATAGGAGGCATACAGGTGCTCGATCTCCTCGGCCGTGGAACTGTCGCCGTGCAGGGCCCGGGCGCGCTCGATCAGCCGCCTGACGCCGCCGCCGATGAGATTGCGTGCCTCCTCGAAGGCGATCGGCGCCAGGCCCTCGCCCACGAGCAGGAGATTGAGCGTGTCGATGAGGTCGGGGGCGGTATCCACCAGCGTCCCATCGAGATCGAAAACGGCGAGCGGCTGCGTCATGGGGTGTCGCTATCGTCCCGAAAGCCACAAAGCAAGATCGGCAGGGCGCGGTAAAACACCGACCCCGATGGTATCAGCGGGCGCATTTCGTATTGGCGGGTCCGGTGCAACAAGATAGACAGGCGCCCGTTTCAAGGGCCTGCCGCCGTTACGGGGCCGCGAGGACGAGTATGACGATCGAGCATTACAAGCGCGAAGCCGCCGCCCGGGCGCTCGAATTCGTGCGGCCGGGCATGCGGCTCGGCCTGGGCACCGGATCGACCGCGCGCCATTTCGTCGACCTTTTGGGCGAGCGCGTGCGCGCCGGGCTCGATGTCGTCGGCGTGCCCACCTCGGAGGCGACCCGCACCCAGGCGGCCGAAGCCGGCATCCCGCTCACCACCCTGGACGAGACGCCCGAACTCGACCTGACGGTCGACGGCGCCGACGAGATCGCCCCGGACCTCAGCCTGATCAAGGGCGGCGGGGGCGCGCTCCTGCGCGAAAAAATCGTCGCCGCCGCCTCCGCCCGCATGATCGTGATCGCCGACCATTCCAAGTGGGTCGCGACGCTGGGGCGCTTCCCGCTGCCGGTGGAAGTGGTGCCGTTCGGGCTCGGGGCGACCCGGCAGGCGCTCGCGAATGCCTGCAAGGCCGCCGGCTGTCCGGGCGAGATACGGTTGCGGATGGCCAAGGACGGACATGGTTTCGTCACCGATGGGGGCCATTTCATCCTCGACGCCTCCCTGGAGAGGATCGCGGAGCCGGCGGCGCTCGCCGCCCGGCTGGCGGCGATCCCGGGGGTTGTCGAACACGGGCTATTCATCCGCCTCGCCAGCATGGCAATCATCGCCGGAACCGACGGGCTTCGCATCGCCGAAAGCCGGTGACCGGCTCAAGTCTTCCGACCACCAAGTCGTCCGACCACAAGGAGTGACACGAATGACCGCCAATCTGCTCGTCCGCCTCGGACTGGCCGCCGCGCTCCTGGGTGCGCTCGGTGCCGGCACGACCTCCGCCGGCGCCCAGGAGCCGTCCGCCAATGCGGTCGCCATGGCGCGGGAAATCATCACGATCAAGGGCGGTAATGCCCTTTACGAGCGCCTCGTCCCGGGCGTCGTCGAGCATGTGAAGAACGTGTTCATGCCCACCAACCCGCAGCTCGGCAAGCCGCTCGGCGAAGTCGCCGAACTCCTGCACAAGGAATTCGAGCCCAAGAAGGCGGAAATCGTCAACGAAGCCGCCAAGATCTTCGCCGCGCGATTCACCGAGCAGGAGCTCAAGGAAGTCGTCACGTTCTATCGCTCGCCGGTCGGAAAGAAGCTCGCCACCGAGGAGGCCGTCTCCATCGACCAAAGCATGAAGCGCGCCCAGGTCTGGGCCGACGATCTGGCCGAAAAGGTCATGACCCGCTTCCGCCAGGAGATGAAGAAGAAGGGCCACGACCTGTGACCGACGCGGCCGCCGCCGATATCGACCTGTTCGTCATCGGCGCCGGCTCCGGCGGCGTGCGGGCGGCGCGCGTCGCCGCCGGCTATGGCGCCCGCGTGATGATCGCGGAGGAATACCGCGTCGGCGGCACCTGCGTGATCCGCGGCTGCGTTCCCAAGAAGCTCCTGGTCTATGCCTCGCGCTATTTCCACGAGTTCGAGGACGCCGCCGGCTATGGCTGGACGCTGCCGCCGCCGAGCTTCGACTGGCCGACCCTGATCGCCAACAAGGACCGTGAGATCGAGCGCCTCGAGCGCGCCTATGTGGCGACGCTAGAAAAAGCCGGCGTCGCCATCGTGCGCTCGCGGGCGGTGATCGAGGATGCCAACACGGTGCGCCTCACCGCCACCGGCGAGCGCGTGCGCGCCCGCCACATCCTGGTCGCGACCGGGGCGGTGCCGCACGAGGGACACGTCATACCCGGCCTCGAGTACGTGATCAGCTCCAACGAGGTGTTCCATCTTCCCGAACTGCCCCGCCGGGTGCTGGTTCAGGGCGGCGGCTATATCGCGGTGGAATTCGCCTGCATCTTCGCCGGCTTCGGAACGGACGTGACGCTCGTCTATCGCGGCGAGAACATCCTGCGCGGCTTCGACGACGACGTCCGAACCCACCTGCGCACCGAGATGGAGAGGCGGGCCATCAAGGTGGTGACCGGCCAGATCGTTACCGCGGTGGAGGCCAAGGACGGCGGCTACCGGGCGCAACTCTCCGGCGGCGACGCGATCGCCTGCGATCGCGTCATGTTCGCGATCGGGCGGCGGCCGAACGTCGCCGATATCGGACTGGAAAACGCCGGCGTGACCTGCGGACAAAACGGCGGCATCGAGGTCGACGCGTTCTCGCGCACCTGCGTGCCTTCGATCTACGCCGTCGGCGACGTCACCAACCGGGTCAACCTGACCCCGGTGGCGATCCGGGAAGGGCATGCCTTCGCCGATACCGTGTTCGGCGCCCGCCCGACCGCCGTCGACCACGCCGACATCCCGACCGCGGTGTTCAGCGAACCCGAGATCGGCGTCATCGGATTGACCGAGACGCAGGCGCGCGAGCGGCTGGATGCGGTCGATATCTACAAGGCCGTGTTCCGCCCCATGAAGGCGACCCTGTCGGGACGGGAGACGCGCATCCTGTTGAAGCTCGTCGTCGATGCCGGCAACGACCGGGTGGTGGGAGCCCACATCGTCGGCGAAGGCGCCGCCGAGATGATCCAGGTCCTCGGCATCGCGGTGCGCATGCGGGCGACGAAAAAGGATTTCGACGCCACCATGGCGGTTCATCCGACCGCCGCCGAGGAACTCGTCACACTCAGGCAGCCATTCGCTCAGTATCGCCGAGAAGCGGCCGAATAGGAGCGGCAGTCCGTCCGCCCCGCAGGCGTTCGGCTCCGGGCTGGTATTTCGACCTTCCGGTCGTGTATAAGGCCCCCGCGGCTCATTATTTCGGTACGGATGGCACAGAAGACAGCTGCGCTGTCGCGTGCTTTTTCGGAATGGGAGGAGTGGCGTCATGCCCGAGCGTTGGACCCCCGATAGCTGGCGCAAGAAGCCGGTCGCGCAGATGCCGGCCTATCCGGATCCGGCGGCGCTTGCCGAAACCGAAAAGCAGCTCGCCACCTTTCCGCCGCTGGTTTTTGCAGGTGAGGCGCGCAGCCTTAAGAAGCAGCTCGCCCGTGTGGCGGCCGGAGATGCTTTCCTGCTCCAGGGCGGCGATTGCGCCGAGAGCTTCGCCGAGCACGGCGCCAACAACATCCGTGATTTCTTCCGCGTCCTGCTGCAGATGGCGGTGGTTTTGACCTATGCGGGCTCCTCGCCGGTGGTCAAGGTCGGCCGCATCGCCGGCCAGTTCGCCAAGCCGCGTTCGTCGCCGACCGAGAAGCGCGGTACGGCCGAACTGCCCAGCTATCGGGGCGACATCGTCAACGGTATCGATTTCACGGCCGAGGCGCGCACGCCCGACCCGCGCCGCCAGATCGAGGCCTATCGGCAGTCGGCGGCGACGCTCAACCTGCTGCGCGCCTTCGCGAACGGCGGCTACGCCAATCTCGGCAGCGTGCACCGATGGGTGCTCGGTTCGCTCAAGGACAGTCCGCAGTCACGCCGCTACAACGAACTGGCCGACCGCATTTCCGACGCGCTCGCCTTCATGGAGGCGTGCGGGCTCAATCTCGAAAGCCATCCCGAACTGCGCACGACCGAATTCTACACCAGCCACGAGGCGCTGCTGCTCGGCTTCGAGGAAGCGATGACGCGCGTGGATTCGACCAGCGGCGACTGGTACTGCACGTCGGGTCACATGCTGTGGATCGGCGACCGCACCCGCCAGATCGACCATGCCCATGTGGAGTATTGCCGCGGCGTCAAGAATCCGCTCGGCCTCAAATGCGGGCCGTCGCTCGCGGGCGACGATCTCCTACGCCTGATCGACATCCTCAATCCCGACAACGAGCCCGGGCGACTGACACTGATCTGCCGCATGGGAGTCGAAAAGGCCGGCGACAGCCTGCCGCCGCTCGTCCGGCTGGTGAAACGCGAGGGGCGTGCCGTCGTCTGGTCGTGCGATCCCATGCACGGCAACACGGTGACGTCGGCGAACGGATTCAAGACCCGGCCGTTCGATCGCATCCTGCAGGAGGTGCAGACGTTCTTCGACGTTCACGCGGCCGAAGGCACCCATGGCGGCGGTATCCATCTGGAAATGACCGGGCAGGACGTCACCGAATGCACAGGCGGCGCCCGTGCCATTACCGACGCGGACTTGAACAGCCGCTATCACACCTTCTGCGATCCGCGCCTCAACGCCGCGCAGTCGATCGACATGGCGTTTCTCCTCGCCGAGTACCTCAAGCGCGAGCGCGCCACGCGTGCCACCCCCTTGGCCGAGGCGGCCGGGCTTTGATGCCGACCTCACGCAGCGGCATTTACGGGCTCCGCCGTAGGTGATTCGACCCATGAATACCGACGGTATGAAATATACCGCCGGTATTCGCCGGATTTGCGCGCAAACAGTCATTCCCTGAAAGGCGATTTTTACCCGTCGCGTTCATCGTGTCGGCTGACCGCGACCTGAAGGGCCATCCGCGAATGCCCGACCTCCATGACGAGTTGAAGAGTATCGCTGCCGAGCGCTCGTCCGAAAAGCGGTTGCAGCTCCTGCACAAGATCGCCGATCTCTTCTTGGTGTCCGGAGGCGCGCGCACCGACGTCGAGAACTATCTGTTCAACGACATCATGGAGAAGATCGTCGATCAGATTTCGCGCGACGCCAAGGTCCAGGTGGCGGCGAACCTCGCGACCCTGCGAGGCTTTCCCGCCTCCATCGCGCGCTCGTTCGCGGCCGACGAGGACATCGACATCGCCCGTCCCGTGCTGCGTGGCTCGCCGGTCCTCGGCGACGACGACCTCGTCGGCATCGCCAAGACGGCCGGCCAGCAACACCTGCATGCCATCGCGACGCGCGACCAGCTGTCGACGGTGATCACCGACGTCCTGATCGATCGCGGCGACGAGCGCGTGGTCCATCGCGTGTCCGCCAACCACGGAGCGAGCTTCTCGGATTGGGGGTTCGAACAACTCGTCGAGAAGGCACGCCGGGACGTCGATCTCCAGGAACTCCTGGTGGAGCGCCCGGACATCTCCCGGTCGACCATCGACAGTCTCCTGCCGCTGGTGTCGGAAACGCTGGCGCTCAAGCTCGCGCAACGCGGCTACGATCCCGACAGCGCGAATACACCCGACCTGAGGCGGCTGGCGCGCGAACAGTTCGAAGAAGCCCTGCGCGACAGACGCGTCGCCATCCGCGGCGTGACGGCGCTGGGCGAGCTCATCGCCCGCGGGGACCTGACGGTCGAGGAGGCGCTGATCGAACTGGTGGAATCCGGCCGCCTGTTCGATGTGGCGGTGCTGGCGAGCAAGGTCGCCGACCTGGACCGCAATCACGTGTTCGGCCTGATCACGCGTGGGCAGATCCAGGTGGTGATGCTGTTCTTTCGTGCCCTCGATGTCTCGTTGGGCGCGTTCGAACGCATCATGGTGTTGCGCGCCAGGAAGCTGGGCCTGCCGGCGCCGGACGCGGCCGAACTCGCCCGCGACTACGTGATGCTCGACAAGTCGCTGGCCCAACGCGCCATCCGCTTTCTCCAGGCCCGGCACCGGCTGACGAAGCCCAAGGCCGAAGAGCCGGTCCGCCAGCTCGCCGCCGGTTGAGGCGCGCCGCTTCGCCCGCCGGCGAGAGGCGGGGCGTGGCTGCATTAACCTTATTGTTTGCGGTAACCGCGCGCGGCACGCGCCGGCGCTCTACACCAGCGCTTAACGCTGCGGAAGAAACGGCGGCGCCAAGGTGACCGCCGGCGAAATGAATCGCAAACGATTTGCCTCAAATTGTCGGCATCCACAGCCGAGGCGCGCATGCCGTCGACATCGAAGCTCATCATCACGACGTTCATGGCGACGCTCGCGCTGACGGGCACCGCGGCTGCCGCGGCGTGGCCCCGCATCGCCGGCCAAGGTACCGACTGGGTGAACTCGCTCACCGAGCCGCAATGGCCTGCGATCGCCGGCGAGCCGGCGGGCAGAGCCGTCGACGGGCCGCAGTGGCCGGCCGTCGGCGGCGAGGTCGAAAGACGATTTCCCTCGCCGTGGGCCTTCGAGATCGGAGCGCGCTACTGGTACTCGACCGGTACCACCAAGTTCGGCTTCACCAACAATATCTATCCCTATGGCAGCCCGACTTCGACGCTCGACTGGAACAGCACCACGGGGCATTCAGGCGAAGTCTTCGCCCGTCTCGACCATCATCCGACCGGACTGTTCATCAAGGGAGTCGCGGGCGCCGGCATCCTGCGCGGCGGTGAGTTCATCGACCGCGACTATGTCGTCAACCAGTACACGTTTTCCGACACGACCAGCGATGTCAACGGCGACCATCTGAGGTATTTCACCGCCGATATCGGCTATGCGGTCGAGCTGCCGCGCTACGGCGTGCGGATCGGCGGATTCGTCGGCTATCACTACTGGCGCGAAAAGATGACCGCCTATGGTCTGGTCTGCAACGCCGACGATCTCGGCTTCTGCAATCCGCCCGGGCAGTTGCTCGTCTCCTACGACACGGCGGTCCTGGTCTACGAGCCGACTTGGCATGCGCTGCGCCTGGGCGTCGATGCGCGCTATCGGATCAACCGCCAATGGAGCGTCTCGGGCGAAGTGGCGCTCATTCCGTTCGCCCGGTTCGAGAACAAGGACAGCCATCTGCTGCGGCAGGGCATGGCCGATCTCGGACCTGCCCCCAACATCATCACCAAAGGGTACGGCTATGGCGGCATGGCCGAGCTGTTTGTCAATTACGAGATGACGCCGAATCTCGAGGTGGCACTGGGTGTCCGCTATTGGGGCATGAACGCCTTTAGGGGCGACGTGACGTTCGGACCCGCCTTCAATCGCGAATATGAGCTGATGAATTTCGACATGAACCGCTTCGGCCTGCTGGCGCAGGTCAAAGGGAAATTCTGACGCGTCGCCGGCCGGGATTTGGTGGCGCATTGCCGCGCCGCCGTGGGCGCGCTAGATCATCGCCATGAACTCGTCTCCGCCCGACCGCCTGGCCATCGCCATCGCGCAGCTCAATCCGATCGTCGGCGATGTGTCCGGCAATGCCGACAAGGCGCATCGCGCCGCCACGGCCGCCGCCGGCGCCGATCTCGTCGTCCTGCCGGAACTGTTCCTGGCCGGCTATCCGCCGGAAGACCTGGTGCTCAAGCCGGCCTTCCAGGCTGCCTGCCGCGATGCCGTCGAAAACCTGGCGCACACGACCCAGAGCGGGCCCGCCATGCTGGTCGGGACACCCTGGGTCGAGGACGGCAAGCTCTACAATGCGGCCGCGCTCCTGGCCGGCGGCAGGCTGGCGGCGCTGCGCTTCAAAGTCGACCTGCCCAATTACGGCGTGTTCGACGAGAAGCGGGTGTTCGTGCCCGGCCCGCTGCCGGGGCCGATCAATTTCCGTGGCGTGCGCATCGGCGTGCCCATTTGCGAGGACGTCTGGGGGCCGGAGCCGGTGGAATGCATCGCCGAGACCGGCGGCGAAATCCTGCTGGTGCCGAACGCCTCGCCGTATCGCCATGGCATCATCGACCAGCGCCTGAGCGCCGCGGTGGCGCGGGTCGCCGAGGCCGGTCTGCCGCTCGTCTACGTCAACCAGGTCGGCGGCCAGGACGAACTGGTGTTCGAAGGCGCGTCCTTCGTCCTCAATGCCGATCGCTCGATGCCGGTCCAGCTCGCCGCTTTCCGCGAGGAGGTGGTGACCACCCGTTGGGAGCGGGGGAGTGCCGGTTGGCATTGCCTGCCGGGGCCGGTCGCCGGGCTCGATGACAGGGATCGGGCCGACTACACGGCCTGCATGCTGGGCCTGCGTGACTACGTGAACAAGAACGGCTTTCCGGGCGTGGTGCTGGGCCTGTCGGGCGGCATCGATTCCGCCCTGTGCGCGGCACTCGCGGTCGACGCCCTCGGGGCGGAACGGGTACGCTGCGTCATGCTGCCTTACAGGTACACGTCGCAGGTCTCGCTCGACGACGCGGCGGGTTGCGCCAAGGCGCTCGGCGTCCAGTACGACATCGTCTCGATCGCCGGCGCGGTCGAGGGCCTCGAACAGGTCCTGGCGCCGCTGATGGCGGGACGGGCCCGCGACATCACCGAGGAGAACCTGCAGGCGCGAGCGCGCGGCACCCTGCTGATGGGCATCTCCAACAAGTTCGGCCTGATGGTGGTGACGACCGGCAACAAGTCGGAAATGTCGGTGGGCTATGCGACGCTCTACGGCGACATGAACGGCGGCTTCAATCCCATCAAGGATCTCTACAAGACCGAAGTCTATCGCTTGTCGCGCCTGCGCAACGGGTGGAAGCCGGAGGGAGCCCTCGGTCCGGCGGGCGCGGTCATTCCCGACAATATTCTGACGCGGGCGCCGACGGCGGAGCTGCGCGAGAACCAGACCGATCAGGATTCGCTGCCCCCCTACGACGTCCTCGACGCCATCCTGGAACGCATCGTCGAGTACGAGAGGCCGATCGCCGCCATCGTCGCCGAGGGGTACGACCGCGACACGGTGATGAAGGTGGAGCGCATGCTCAACCTGGCCGAATACAAGCGCCGCCAGGCGGCGCCGGGCGTCAAGGTGACGCTGCGCAATTTCGGCCGCGACCGCCGCTATCCGATCACCAACCGGTTCCGCGATCCCGGCAAGGAAGTGCCGCCGCCGCGCACCACCACCGTTGTGGGGGCCGCCGGCGCCGGCTATCGCGACGCCTACGACGTCTAGGTCGGCGGGGTCGACCAGAACCGTTTTCTTGGTCGATGATGGGCTCGATTACCGCGCCGGCACGAAGATCGGACCGACCGACCGGATGGTCTTCTTGCCGTCGCCCGGCGCCGAGGCGCTTTGGTTCGACGCCGCAGGGGCGGCTTGCTGTGCGGCCGCCGGCGTGCGGATCGGACGGCCCTGGGCGTCGCGCGGCGCCGACATCACCTTGGCACGCTCTTCGGTCACGACGATATCGCCGCGTTCGACGGTGCTGTCGCGCTGGGAGCCGAGCGCGTCCGCCCAGCTCTGGCCGGTCTGCCGGCAGCTGCACGACGGATTGAACTCCTGACGGTATTTGAAGGCATTGGCGAGCGTCGAATAGGGCTTGCCGTCGATGGAGACGGCCTGGGTCATGTCCTCGCCCGGATTGCGGTGGGAGAACAACATCACTTCGGCGGCCGGGCAGGTGCGGCGGCAGGTCTGTTCATCGTCGTGGAAGCGCGCCGGCGTGGTCGAGAACGAGACCGGATAGTAGTAGCCGTCACACATGCGCACGCACACGGTGCGGAACGTCGCCGAGCCGTCCGGGGCGCCGGAGAATCCGCCCTGGTCCGGCGGAGCATTGCGATTTCCGCCGAACAGGGAATCGAAGAATCCGCGCTGCTGGTGGGCAGCCGCGCGGTATTGCGGTCCGCAATTGGCTTGCGCGAGTGCGTCGATGACGGTCTGGCGCTGGCCCTCCTGGGCACCGCCACCACCCTGGGCCCGCTGCAACTCGGCGAGCATGCGGTCGAGATTGCCGCGCTGCTGCTGGATCTGCTGGTTGATGCCCGAGCACTGCGGGTTCTGGCCCGAGAACAGCGAAAAAAAGCCGCCGCCCTCGCATCCCAGTCGCCGCGACTGGGCGAGCGTGCGGTCGAGTTCGGCCTGCTGCTTGGCGACAGCATCCTCGTAACGGCGGGTCATCTCCATCCGGGCAGGGTCGCCGCCGCCGCGATCGATCGCCGCCAGCTGGGCTTCCAGGCGCGTACAGACCGGATTCTGGTTCGGCGCTGGCGGCGGGAAAGCTCCCTGGGCGAGCGCCGGAGCCGTGCTCAACGAAAAGGCGAGCACGGCCCAAAACACGTCTCGATGCAACGCTGACATCCCCTCGTTGGTGCGGCGCGGAGGAAGGGCTAAAAAAGCGCCGAATTGGTGACCGGAGATCATATCACCGGGTTCCGTTCGCGGCAGATCCCGGCGGCCGGAACGGCCGCGATTCGGAGTGCAAGTTCCACAGAACGCCCGCAATGATCAAGCCCGCCCCGAGGAATACGAAAAGGTCGAGCTTTTCCCCGTAGAGCCACCATCCCACCACCGCGATCAAGGGTATGCGCAGGAAATCGAAGGGAACGACGACGATCGCGTCGCCGGCGCGAAACGCGTTGGACAGGCAATAGTGCGACGACAGCCCGGCGATGCCGATGCCGATCACCGGTGCGATCTGGCCGGCGCCGAGGCGAGTGACGAACGCCGGGTCGCTGCCCAGCAGGGTCATGGGCAATTGCACCAGGTTCATCCACAGCACGATCGCGTAGGTCGTCTCCCCGCGCGTGAGCGCCTTGGTGGCCACCATGGTGATGGCGAACCCGAAGGCGGCGGCGAGGATCAGCGCGGTCGCCGGCGCGACGGCGGCAATCCCGGGCCGGACGACGACGAGCACGCCGGCGAAGCCGAGAACGACGACGCCGATGCGGCTGACCGACAGGCGTTCGCCCAGGAACAAGGCGGCGAGCAGCACGGTCCAGGCCGGCATCGTGAATTCCAGCGCGAATACGGTGGCGAGTGGCAGCAGGGTCAGGCTCACCGCCCAGGCGTATTGGGACGCGTAATGGATGGTGTTGCGCAGGAGGTGCAGGCCGATGCGCTGCCGGGTGACCGACCGGAGGAGGGCAGGGCGGGCGAAGCCGATCGCCAGCAGGATGGCGAGCCCGAGGCCGCTGCGCACCGCCAGGACCTCGAAGATGGACAGGGTGCCGGCGAGTTCGCGGACCGACACGGCCATGACCGAGAACGACAGCAGCGCGCCGATCATCCAGGAGACGGCGCGCCCGATCCTTGCGGCCGTCATGCCCACTCCGCCAGCGCGCCCGCAAACGAACGGTGCTTCACGTTTCCTCCCGCGGCGCGGCCTTCGTCAGCAGTCCGCAGGGGCACCAAAGCAGACGCGGGGAGGTGCCGCAATCCGTTTCGCCGGTCGAAACGTCACGCGGGCGCCTTGCGAGCGGCCGCAGCCGCGGCGAGCAGGCGCGCCCGCTCGGTGAGGCGCGTCAGCGTGCGTTCGAACGCCGGCCGGTCGGCGGGATCGATCGCCCGTTCCAGGTCTGCCGCGAACGCGACCGCGTCGGGCACCAGCTCCGCATAGAGGGCGCGGCCCGACGGCGTCAGCGACAGGAGCGATTCGCGCAGGTCCGAACGGTTGCTGCGGCGGGCGACGAGCTTGCGTTCCTCGAGAAGGGCGACCGCACGCGACACCTTGGTCTTGTGCATCTGGCTGTGCTGGCCGACGGCCTTGCCGGTCATGACGCCGAACTGGCCGAGGGTGACGAGAATGCGCCACCCGGGTCCGTCGATATCGGCCGTGCCGGCATAGACGCGCGACAGCGCCTGGGCGGTGAGATTCGCCAGCACGCTCAGGCGATAAGGCAGGAATTCGTCGAGCTTGAGCGCCATGCCTGTCGACTCGAGGTCCGGCGACCTGATGTCAGGCGACCTGGTGTCAGGCGACCTGGTGTCGGTCGACATGAGCGGCTCGTCGAGCGGGGCGGCGGGTTGGGCGGCCATGGTCGATCCATCGTGCGCAACCGCCGGAACGGCGGTCACGGCGAACTTGGAATCTAGACAAATTCCAATTCGCAGCAGGATGACGGAAGTCGAAGAATGACGCAACCCTGGCGGGTGGCTGACCCGCCACCCGAGCCGTCGGCCGTTCGAGCCGCCGAGGTCAGCGGCCGCATTCGATGGCGACGAATTCGTCGCAGGTCGCGCCGCGGCAGCCGCCGCCCACCGGCACCGAGCCGGTGATGTCGTCGCGGTCGACCTTGTGGAAGGACAGCGCCTTCTCGTATTCGCGCGTGCGGCAATAGGCGGTTGCGACCGCCTGTCCGCAGCCGCCACCGGAGGTGAGGCAGCGGTCGACGCCGTAGCCGTCGGCATTGCTGGCGATGATGAAGATGCGCTTCTCCGCCTGGGCGACACCGGTGCCGCCGAGGACGGCCGCAGCCAAAAGGGCAATCAGGATGGCGCGCATGAAACTTTGGATCTCGTTTCGGGACGCGGGAGCGAGGAGAGGAGAATGCCGGCCAAACCTTTAAGGGGGCGTTAACCGCTCGTTCGCGCCTCGGCCTGGCGGCCGGAATCCCGCGAATCGCAGGGGGCGAGCCAGGATGAAATGGTCCCGGCAGCCCGGCCGGTCAAGGGCGTCGGCGCCCCAAAACCGGCGCATTTGGCCGGCCCCACCCTTGACGCGGGCGGGCGGCTTGCCCATTGTGCCGGCCCATGAACGGCCAGTGTTCCAGCATCGGCATCTGCCGCGAGATTATTAGCTAGCGACCAAACGCTGGCTGCGGCCGTCTTTATCTCCGTTCGAGACCCAAAGAGACGCCCGGCCAGCGGGGCCGGCGGCGTGCGATTGGCGCCGCCTGGGCTCTCAGCAAACGGACGGGGCGACCATGGAATTGAAACTCTACGATACGCTGTCGCGCGAGAAGCGGGCGTTCGTGCCGATCGATCCCGAGCGGGTGCGCATGTATGTGTGCGGGCCGACCGTCTACGACTTCGCCCATATCGGCAATGCGCGCCCGGTCATCGTCTTCGACGTGCTCTACCGGCTCTTGCGCGAACTCTACGGCGCCGGCCACGTCGCCTATGTGCGCAACATCACCGACGTGGACGACAAGATCAACGCCCGCGCCGCCGAGCGCGGCATCTCGATCCGCGACCTGACCGAGGACACCTATCGGAATTTCAGGGACGACGTCGCTGCGCTCGGCTGCCTGCCGCCCACGGTCGAGCCGCGCGCGACCGAACACATCGGCGAGATGCGCCAACTGATCGAGCGGCTGATCGCCTCGGGGCACGCCTATGTGGCCGAGGAACACGTCTTGTTCTCGGTCGGCGCCATGCCGGATTACGGCCAGCTGTCGAAGCGGCCGCTCGACGAGATGATCGCCGGCGCCCGTGTCGATGTGGCGCCTTACAAGCGCGACGCCATGGACTTCGTCCTGTGGAAACCCTCGAAGCCGGGCGAGCCATCCTGGCCGAGCCCAGGCGGCATCGAGACGCCCGGCCGGCCCGGCTGGCACATCGAATGCTCGGCCATGTCGTGGAAGCATCTCGGCGAGACTTTCGATCTCCACGGCGGCGGCATCGACCTCGTGTTTCCCCATCACGAGAACGAAATCGCCCAGTCGCGCTGCGCCTTCCACACCGGCGTGATGGCGAACTACTGGATGCACAACGGCTTCCTGCAGGTCGAAGGCGAGAAGATGTCGAAGAGCCTCGGCAACTTCTTCACCATCCGTGAACTGTTGGCCGACTGGCCCGGCGAGGTACTGCGGTTCAACATGCTGCGCACCCACTATCGCCAGCCCATCGACTGGACCGTCAAGGGCCTGGAAGAAAGCTGGAAGACCCTCGACGACTGGTATGCGCTCGCCGTCGAGGATGGCCAGGAACATGTCGCCGGCGCCGTCCTCGAGGCCCTGTCCGACGACCTCAACACGCCGCGGATGCTTGCGGAACTGCATGGCCTCAAGACGAGGGCGCAGGCGGGCGACCGGCTGGCCCGCGGCGAGTTCGTCTCTTCTCTGCGTTTTCTCGGCTTCCTGCGCGAGAGCGCATCCGATTGGGCGGCGCGCCGGCATGTGAGTAGCGATATCGACGCTGCCCAAGTCGAGGCCCTGATCGCCACCCGCACCGCCGCCCGCAAGGCGAAGAATTTCGCCGAGTCCGACCGCATCCGTGACGAGCTCGCCGCCATGGGCGTGGTGCTCAAGGACTCCAAGGACGGCACCACCTGGGAGATCGCCAGATGAGCGGTCCGCTCTGTCTCGACCATATCACCCTCCACGTCGCCGACGTGCCGCGGGCGATCGCCTTCTATCGCGCCGCGCTGGCGCCGCTCGACATCGCGCTCGCCATGGAGGCGCCGGGCGGCGTCGCGGCCGGCTTCGGTGTCGCCGGCAAGCCGAGTTTCTGGATTGCGCCGGGCGGACCGACCACGCCACCCGTCCATGTGTGCTTCCGCGCCTCGAGCCGCGCCGCCGTCGATCGCTTCCATGCCGCCGCGCTCGCCGCCGGCGCGACCGACAATGGCGCCCCCGGGGTGCGCGAGCACTACCGGCCCGACTACTACGCCGCCTTCGTGCGCGATCCCGAAAGCCACAACATCGAAGCCGTCTGCTTCGTGTGAAGTCGATTGAACAGGAATGCAACAGATGCGCCTCCGCCCGTCATTGCGAGCGAAGCGAAGCAGTCCAGCTCTTTCTTCGCGGCCCCTGGATTGCTTCGTCGCTTCGCTCCTCGCAATGACGGGTCCTGTGCGGGTGCCGAGTGAAATGGGAGAAAACTGATGGGGCAGGCGCTACCGAAACCGGCACTGCGGCCGTTCTTGGCCGAGGACGTACCGGTGGTCATTGAGATATTCACCAGCGCCGTCGAAGAACTCGCCGCCGAGGACTATGGCGAAGCCCAGCTCGCCGCATGGGTGGCGCAGGCCGATGAGGAGGCGTTCGCGGCCCGGCTCGCCGGTCAGCTCACCCTGGTGGCGACACTGAACCATTCGCCGGTCGGGTTCGCGTCGTTGCGCGGCAACGATGTCATCGACATGCTCTATGTCCACCCCGCGGCTGCCCGCCAGGGCGTGGCCACGCTGCTGGTGGATGCCCTGGAAAAACTCGCCGCCGCCCGCGGAGCGACCCGCTTGTCGGTCGATGCGAGCGACACCGCCGCGCCGCTGTTCCTGAAGCGGGGCTACACGGCGGATCGCCGCATCACCCGAGAAGTGGCGGGCGAGTGGCTCGGCAACACCTCCATGCACAAAGTCCTGACACCGGCCGCGAGGAGCACGGGACGATGACGCGCGAACGCCTGTATCTGTTCGATACCACGCTGCGCGACGGCGCCCAGACCCACGGCGTCGACTTCACCCTCGACGACAAGCTCATGATCGCCCGCATGCTCGCCGATCTCGGCATCGACTACGTGGAAGGTGGCTATCCCGGCGCCAATCCGACCGATACCGGGCTCTTTTCCGTGCCACGCGGCTTTCCGACCGCCATGACGGCGTTCGGCATGACGCGCCGTCCCGGCCGCTCCGCTTCCAACGATCCCGGCCTCGCCTTGCTCCTCGATGCCGCGGCGGACGCCATCTGCTTCGTCGCCAAGTCGTGGGACTACCACGTGCATGTCGCGCTGGAGACGACGCTCGAGGAGAACCTCGCCTCGATCCGCGACAGCGTCGCGGCCGCCAAGGCGAGGGGGCGCGAAGTGCTCCTCGACTGCGAGCACTTCTTCGACGGCTACAAGGCGAACCGCGACTATGCGCTCGCCTGCGCCGGCGCGGCTTACGAGGCCGGCGCCCGCTGGGTGGTCCTGTGCGACACCAATGGGGGCTCCCTGCCGGAGGAAGTCGAGACGATCGTCGCCGACGTGGTTTGCCACGTCCCCGGCCACCATCTCGGCATCCACGCCCACAACGACACCGAGCAGGCGGTGGCGGTGTCGCTCGCCGCCGTGCGCGCCGGGGTTCGCCAGATCCAGGGGACGCTCAACGGCCTCGGCGAACGCTGCGGCAATGCCAATCTGTGTTCGCTGATTCCGACCCTCAAGCTCAAGCACGCCTATGCCGACCGTTTCGACATCGGTGTCCCGGACGACAAGCTCAAGGCGCTCCTGCAGGTGTCGCGGCGGCTCGACGACATGCTCAACCGCTCGCCCAACCGGCATGCTCCCTATGTCGGTGCGTCCGCGTTCGTCACCAAGGCGGGTATTCACGCCTCGGCGATCATGAAGGACCCGGCGACCTATGAACACGTGCCCCCGGCGGCGGTCGGCAACCGCCGCCAGGTGCTGGTGTCCGACCAGGCCGGCAAGTCGAACCTGATCGCCGAACTCGACCGTGTCGGCATCGTGGTCGACAAGGACGATCCGCGGCTCTCGCGTCTGCTCGACGTCGTCAAGGAGCGCGAGGCCGTGGGCTATGCCTACGAGGCGGCGGAGGTTTCGTTTCAGCTCTTGGCGCGGCGGCACCTGGGCAAGGTCCCGAATTTCTTCGACGTCGAGCAGTTCGACGTCAATGTGGAGCACCGCATCAACGCTGTCGGCGAGCGCGTCACGGTGTCGATGGCGGTGGTCAAGGTGCGGGTCGGCGACGAGAGGCTGATCTCGGCCGGGGAGGGCAACGGCCCGGTCAACGCCCTCGACGTTGCCTTGCGCAAGGATCTGGGAAAATACCAGAAATACATCGACGGCCTCGAACTGGTCGACTATCGGGTGCGTATCCTCAACGGCGGCACGCACGCGGTCACGCGGGTGCTGATCGAGAGCCAGGACGAGACGGGCGAACGCTGGACCACGGTCGGCGTGTCATCCAACATCATCGACGCGTCGTTCCAGGCGCTGATGGATTCGATCGTCCACAAGCTCCTGAAATGCGGCGCACCGGCGTGAACGTCATCCGTTGATGCGGTCTCCGGGTGATCGGTTGGGCTCGTGCCCCGGGCGCGCTGCAGCAAGTCATGCCAACGGCATTGGCCATTGATCGTCATCTGAGGTGCGAGCGTAAGCGAGCCTCGAAGGGCGACGGTCAGATTGGGTCATTCTGGTTGCCGTTGGCACTACTTCGGCCAACAGCGCGTGCGCGTGAGATGATCCACGGCGGCGGCGAGCGAGGGAAGGCTCACGCAGGCGAAACCATTGGCGCGAAGAGCTTCCATCCCCTCCTGCTCGGCGGCGCGGTCTGCGTGCGGCAGCAGGATTCCGCCCGCAAGGCCGGCCGCGCGCCCGGCCATCAGGTCGCCCGCACGGTCGCCGACGATCCACGACCCGGGAAGCGACAGCCCCATGAGGCGCGCCGCCTCGACGATCATGCCGGGCTCCGGCTTCCGCCACGGATGATCGGCGACATCGAACGACGCAAGCCCGTCTCGGTGGTAGGCGCATGCGAGTGTGCCGTCCACATGGGCGCCTTCCCTGGCCAGTTCCTCGCCGATGGCGATCTGCACAGCGGCGAAATCGGGCCAACCGTAATATCCTCGTCCGATGCCCGCCTGGTTGGTGACGATGACCACCGGAATGCCGGCCGTGTTGCAGGACGCGATCGCGGCCGCTGCGCCCGGCATCATCCTGACGTCCTCGCGCCGGCCGAGATAATGGGTGTCCTCGACGATGACGCCGTCGCGGTCGAGAAACAGCGCCGCCTTGCCGTCGAAACGGCCGGTGGTCTCGCACCACAGACCGATGCCGTCGACGAGCCGCATATCGTTCATCTTTACCTCGGCGCCCTCGGCGTGCGGTGCGAGCCGCGTCGTGCTCACAGGCGGCGAACGGTCGCCAGCTCGCCCGTCTTGGCTTCTTCGGGAATGCCGGCGCTCGCCTCGAACAGGGCCGGCAGAACCTCTTCGACGCTATCCACCACCCTGAGACCGAGCAGGCCGCCGTTATGGATGAAGCCCGAATGGTTCATGTGGTCGAACACATCGACCAGCCCGTTCCAGAACCCATGGATGTTGACGGTCACGATGGGTTTGCGGTGACGCCCGAGCTGCGCCCAGGTCAGTTGCTCGACCAGTTCCTCCAGGGTCCCGATGCCGCCCGGTAGGGCCACGAAGGCGTCGGCGCGGTCGAACATGAGGCGTTTGCGCTCGTGCATGTCATGGGTGACGATGACTTCGTCGGCGTCGGCGAACAGCTGTTCCTTGCTCTTGAGGAACTCGGGAATGATCCCGACCACCTCGCCGCCACGCTGGTGGACCGAACGGGCCAGTGCTCCCATCAGTCCCTTCGAACCGCCGCCGTAGACGAGCCCGATACCGTGCTCGACGAACAATTCCCCCAACCGAGTCGCAGCCGCCACGAAAGCGGGATCCGTTCCCGGCCTGGAACCGCAGTAGACACATACCTTGCGAATGCTTGCCATGACCGGGGATGTGGCATCGACCCTCCACCCACGTCAAGCCGCTGCAGCCGGACGTCCCGGCGGGAGCTCAAATGTTTCCAACGAGCCGAGAAATCGCTGCTGCGCCAGATGATTGCCGGCCAAGAAGCCACTATATCAGGGGCTCTTCGGCCGGACGTCCCGGCCGCGCAATCAAGCCGGTTCAATGTCCGATACCCACATCCGCCCGTTGCATGCCCAAAAACGTGAAGTCTCCGCGGGAGGCGGACCGCTGTTCAAGACCCTGATCAATCTGTGGCCCTACATCTGGCCGTCCGACCGCCACGACCTGAAGATGCGGGTGGTGTGGGCGATGGTGATGCTGTTGGCCGCCAAGCTCGCCACCATCGCGGTGCCGTTCACCTTCAAATGGGCGACCGATGCGCTCGCCGGCGAGCCGGTGCCGGGCGGCTCCTGGCTGCCCTGGGTGGCGGCGATTCCGGTCCTGATGACCGTCGCCTATGGGGGCATGCGCATCCTCATGGCGGTGTTGACGCAGCTGCGCGACGGCCTGTTCGCCAAGGTGGCGATGCACGCGGTGCGCCGTCTCGCCATCATGACCTTCGACCACATGCACCAGTTGTCGCTGCGCTTCCATCTCGAGCGCAAGACCGGTGGCCTGACGCGGGTCCTGGAACGCGGGCGAAACGGCATCGAGACCATCGTGCGCATGGTCATCCTGCAGCTGTCGCCGACCATCATCGAGCTCGCACTCATCGTCGCCGTGCTGCTCTACCAGTTCGACTGGCGCTATGTGGCGACCGTGCTGGCGACGGTCGCCTTGTATATGTGTTTCACCTATGTGGCCACCGAGTGGCGCATCGGCATCCGTCGCAAGATGAACGAGAGCGACACCGACGCCAACACCAAGGCGATCGATTCGCTTCTCAACTATGAGACGGTCAAGTATTTCTCCGCCGAGGCGCGCGAGAGCGCGCGCTACGACCACTCCATGGCGCGCTACGAAGAAGCGAGCGTCCAGGCCTACACCTCGCTCGCCGTCCTCAATGCCGGCCAGGCGGCGATCTTCACCACCGGCCTGACCGTCACGATGGTGATGTGCGCCTTCGGCATTGCCGACGGCACGCACACGATCGGCGACTTCGTCATGATCAACGCCATGATGATCCAGCTCTATCAGCCCTTGAACTTCATGGGCATGGTGTATCGCGAGATCAAGCAGGCGGTGATCGACATCGAGAGCATGTTCGCCCTGCTGGGACGACCGCAGGAGATCAAGGATGCGCCCGGCGCCAAGCCGCTCGATGTCGTCCATGGCGCCATCCGGTTCGAGGATGTCAGCTTCGCCTACGATCCGGAGCGTCCGATCCTCAAAGGCGTGAGCTTCGAGGTGCCGGCCGGCAAGACGGTCGCGGTGGTCGGCCCCTCGGGCGCCGGCAAGTCGACCGTGTCGCGGCTCCTGTATCGCTTCTACGACGTCACCTCCGGTCGCATCCTGATCGACGGCCAGGACATTCGCGCCGTGACGCAGAGTTCGCTGCGCAGCCGCATCGGCATGGTCCCGCAGGACACCGTGCTGTTCAACGACACGATCCGATACAACATCCGCTACGGCCGTTGGGAAGCGAGCGACGCCGAAGTCGAGGAGGCGGCCCGGCTCGCCCAGATCGACGCCTTCATCCGGCTGGCACCGAAGGGCTACGAGACCGAGGTCGGCGAACGCGGCCTCAAGCTTTCGGGGGGCGAGAAGCAGCGGGTCGCCATCGCCCGCACCATCCTGAAGGGGCCGCCCATCCTCCTGCTCGACGAGGCGACCTCGGCCCTCGACAGCCATACCGAGAAGGAAATCCAGGACGCCCTTGAGCGGGTGGCCAAGAACCGCACCACGCTCGTGATCGCCCACCGCCTGTCCACCATCGTGGGCGCCGACGAGATCATCGTCCTCGAGGCCGGCCGGATCGTCGAGCGTGGCACCCATCACCAGCTCCTGGCCGCCGATGGCCTCTATGCCAGCATGTGGAACCGGCAGCGTGAGGCCGAAATGGCGCGCGAAAAGCTCGCCCAGGTGGGCGACAACGGCACCGCCCCGAATCGCAATCCGCCCGAAGTGGCGGATGCCGACGAGGACGCGCTTCGTTCATCCCCGGGGCCGGACGCCGAGCCCCTTGCCACCGTGGCGGCGACCTTGGGGAACGAATAGCGGAAATTGAAAACTGGCAGCAAGTTATTTGAAGCCAAAAGAGTCGTATGGATTTGGCAGGGGCCTGTTCCGATCCCGGGCCGATGCCGATCGGGTTTGACGCGGATGACGGTAGGAACTAGCTGTCGTCCGGCGTCGGTCTTGCCACACAAGAACACGGCGCAGTCCGGAAAACCCGCATGTCCATCATCAATTCCATCCGTTCCCAGCTCGTCCCCATCCACCCGCAAGGCTATCCCTTCATCGGCACGTTCGCCTTGGCGAGCTTGGTGTTGTTCTGGCTGTGGTCGCCTCTGGGGTGGATAGGTACCGTCGTAACCCTGTGGTGCGCGTACTTCTTTCGCGATCCGCCCCGGGTTACGCCGCTGCGGGACGGCCTGGTGGTGTCGCCGGCCGATGGCCGTGTCAGTCGCGTCACCGACGTGATTCCCCCGCCCGAGATGGGGCTCGGCGACCGACCGCTGCCGCGGGTCTCGATCTTCATGAGCGTATTCAACTGTCATGTGAACCGCAGCCCGGTGGGCGGCCGGATCGAGAAGATCGCCTATCGGGCGGGTAAGTTCGTCAATGCCGACCTCGACAAGGCGAGCGAGGACAACGAGCGAAATTGTTTCACGATCGTGCTGCCAAGCGGCGTGCGCATCGGCGTCGTCCAGATCGCCGGGCTGATCGCCCGGCGGATCGTCACCTTCGTGCGTGAAGGAACCACGATCGGCGCCGGCGAGCGGATCGGGCTGATCCGGTTCGGTTCGCGGCTCGACGTCTATCTGCCGGAAGGCGTGCGCCCTCTGGTTGCGGAGGGCCAGACTGCGCTCGCAGGCGAAACGGTGATCGCCGATATCCGTTCGCCGGACAGCGCGAGAAGCTTCCGTGGCGGTTGAGATGTCGCATCGCCGGACGCGCCCAAGGCATGGCGGCGCCGGTGAAAACGGGTTATAAGCCGATCATGCGCAAGCCCCTTTTCTCACCCTTCGAGCTCGACCATCCTGGCCTGCGGCGCCGTTTCCGGCCGATCCCGGTGCGCACGCTGGTGCCTAACCTGATCACGCTCCTGGCGCTGTGCGCCGGCTTGACCGGCATCCGATTCGCGGTCGAGGGGCGGCTGGACGTGGCGCTGGGCGCGATCGTGTTCGCGGCGGCGCTCGATGGCGTCGACGGACGCATCGCCCGCATGATCAAAGGCACGTCGCGGTTCGGCGCCGAGTTGGACAGCCTGGCGGATTTCGTCAATTTCGGCGTCGCGCCGGCCCTGTTCCTGTATTTCTGGACACTGCACGATCTCAAATCGGCGGGCTGGATCGCCGCCATGGTGTTCGCGATCTGCTGCGGGCTTCGGCTCGCCCGCTTCAACGTCATGATCGACGATCCGAACCGGCCGGTCTGGGCGGGCAATTTCTTCACCGGCGTGCCGGCCCCGGCCGGCGCCATTATCGTGCTGCTGCCGATCTACCTGGAATTCCTCGGCGTGCCGAAATTCGGCCTCACCGCGCATTTGACCTTCGCCTACACGCTGACCATCGCCTTCCTGATGGTGTCGCGATTGCCGGTGTGGTCCGGCAAGAAGCTCGGCACGCGCGTCGCGCCCGACAAGGTCTTGTTCGTCTTCGTGGTGGTGGTGCTCTTCTTCGCCCTCCTGCTCAGCTATCCGTGGGAAGTATTGTCCATCTGTACCCTGATCTATCTCGCCTGCCTGCCGTTCGGGTGGCGCGCCTACAAAGACTACGAGCGCAAGGACGCCGAGGCGGCCGCCCAGGCTTCGCCGGAGGGAGCCGCCGCCGAGGCGCCGGCATCGGCCGAATTCCAGTCTCCCGCCAGCGCCGCGCCCGGCGCCGGCGAGCGCCCCGTGCGCCTCAACTGAACCGATCAAGCCGAACAATTTGACCGGCGGACATTTTCCGTTCCGCCGGCCGCAGCGCCGTCATCGCGGCGGCAGGGGATGCCCCGGCATCAGCTCGTAGGGGGGCTTCCAGCCCGGCAAGGCCTTGATGCGTTCGAGCCAGGCACCGATCGCGGGGTAGTCTGCGGCGATGTCGAAGCCGAATTCCTCGGCCGGATAATACAGATAGCCGACCATGGAAATGTCGGCGATGGTCGGTCGCTCGCCGAGCAGAAACGGCCGTTCGGAAAGACGCTTGTCGACGATCGCCAGATTGCTGGTGACCCGCAGTTTGAGGAAGTTCAGCACCGCCGGATCGCCGGCTGGCCGTGCGAACACGCGCAGGAAACGATAGGGCCCGAGAAAGCCGTTGATCTTCTGGTTGTCGAAGATGATCCAGCGCAGCGTCTCCAGGCGTTCGTCTTCGTCTGCAGGCCTGAACTTGCCCGAACGCTCCGCCAGATAAGTCAGGATGACGCCCGACTGGCTGAGTTTCCTGTCCCCATGGGCGAGTACCGGAACCTCGCCCATCTCGTTGACATTGGCGCGGTACTCGGGCGAGCGGGTTTCGCCTTTGACGAAGAAATCGACCCATCTGGGCTGCCAGTCGGCGCCGATGAGGTTGAGCATCAAAGCCGCCCGGTAGGCATTGCCGGATTGGGCAAAGCAGTAAAGTTCGTATTCGGCCATGGTTCCTGTTCCGTCCCGCGAAGCGCCGTGCGAATGCGCCCGGCGCCGCGATATGGTTCGCCGATCGGATGGCTTCATGCAAGGCGGAACGGTGCTGCGGGCCTGGGCGACTCAACGGGTCAGCGACACAGGCTCGCCGTTCGGCCCCTGGCCGACCAGTCGGTCCGCGGCCGTGACGTTGAGCTGGGCCAGGAGTTCGCCGGCGTGATTGCGGATGATGATCGCGTTCTGCTCGTAGGACCAGTTGCGGCTGGTGAAGAAACGCCCCGGGCAGCCGCCTTCCGGCGCGATGGTGCCTTCGTGTCCTCTGGCGGAACCGGAAAAATTCATGGTGCAGCCGGCGGCGCCGTCGGTGGCGAGCAGCCACCGACCGGCCATCTCCGGCTGCGGCAGCGTTCCGTCCGCCGCAGAGGTCGTGGCCTGCGTGTCCGACGGATCTGGCGAGAACACGCCACCGATGGTGCCGAGGCTGCACGCGGCCAGTGGCATGGCGAGGGCGAGTCCGGTGAGGACAACGAAGGCGTAGGGCGGTGGCATGATTCCGTTTGGGTTCACGTCGGTTTCGCGGCTTCACGTCGAATTCCAGGCCTGAGAGACTAGCCGACAAAGCCGCTCATTTGAAGGCGGGTCGCCGTCCCGGCCCGTCGCGACGGCGAATTGCCATGCTGCCGTCACCGCATGGTCGGAATGACGAATTCGGTGCCGGCCTTGGTGCCCGACGGCCACCGCGACGTCACCGTTTTGGTCTTGGTGTAGAAACGCACGGCATCGGGACCGTGCTGATTGAGGTCGCCGAAGCCCGATCGCTTCCAGCCGCCGAACGTGTGATAGGCGAGGGGAACCGGAATGGCGAAATTGACGCCGACCATGCCCACATTGACGCGGTTGACGAAATCGCGCGCGGCGTCGCCGTCGCGCGTGAAGATCGCGACGCCGTTGCCGTACTCGTGCTCGGAGGGAAGCCGAAGGGCCTCTTCGTAATCGCGTGCCCGCACGACCGACAGAACGGGTCCGAAAATCTCCTCCTTGTAGATGCGCATGTGCGGCTCGACCGCGTCGAACAGGCAACCGCCGAGAAAGAAGCCGTTTTCGTACCCCTGCAGGCGGAAGCCGCGGCCGTCGACAACGAGCTTGGCGCCTTCCCTGACGCCGAGATCGACATAGTCTCGCACCTTGTCGAGATGGGATTTCGTGACCATGGGTCCGTAGTCGGCCTGTTTGTCCGACGACGGGCCGATCTTCAGCGCCTCGACGCGCGGCACCAGTTTTTCCAACAGCCGGTCGGCAGTCTTCTCCCCCACCGGCACGGCGACCGAAATCGCCATGCAGCGTTCGCCGGCCGAGCCGTAGCCGGCGCCGACGAGGGCGTCGACCGCCTGGTCCATGTCGGCATCCGGCATGACGATCATGTGGTTCTTGGCGCCGCCGAAGCATTGCACCCGTTTGCCGTTGGCGCAGCCGGTCGAATAGATGTATTCGGCGATCGCCGACGAACCGACGAAGCCGATGGCGCGCACGCGCGGATCGGTGAGCAGCGTATCGACGGCTTCCTTGTCGCCGTTGACGACGTTGAGAATGCCGGGCGGCAGACCCGCCTCGCCCATGAGTTCGGCGAGCCGCAGCGGCACCGAGGGGGCGCGTTCCGACGGTTTGAGGATGAAGGCGTTGCCGCAGGCGATCGCCGGCGCGAACTTCCACATCGGGATCATGGCGGGAAAGTTGAACGGCGTGATGCCGGCGACGACTCCGAGCGGCTGGCGCAGCGAATAAAGATCGATGCCCGGACCGGCGCTGTCGCTGAACTCGCCTTTGAGCAGATGAGGAATGCCGCAGGCGAACTCGACCACCTCGAGACCGCGCTGGATGTCGCCGCGGGCGTCCGCATGGATCTTGCCGTGCTCGGACGACAGGAGGGCGGCGAGGCTGTCGTGCTCGTTCTGCACCAGCTCGAGGAACCTGAACAGGACGCGCGCGCGCCGTTGCGGGTTGGTGGACGCCCAGGCCGGCTGGGCGGCTTCCGCGACCGCGACGGCGTGTTCGACCTCGGCATGTTTGGCCATGGCGACGCGGGCCTGGACCTCGCCGGTGTTGGGGTCGAAGACCTCGCCCCAGCGTCCCGACGTTCCTTTGACCGATTTACCGCCGACGAAATGTCCGATTTCGCGCATCCCAACCTCCCTCGAGACCGGCCGTGGCCCTTTTCCTGGCCTGGGCCGGATCTTCTTGTCTGGCTTTCCAGATACCGCACGGCCGAGCGCAGGTGAAGCCGGCCGAAAGGCCTAAAGGTAGCCTTCAGGCCGTCAGTACCCGCTTTTACGGTCCCTTAAGCGCGGACACGTTAGTGTAGATATTGCCTTGTCCTTCGGGCTCGGCTGCGGTTGTGGCGTTGGGTTGGAGTGGTCTATGGATATCGCAACCGGGCTCGGCCTTGCGGCGGGCGCAACCGTGCTGGTGACCCTCATTCTCATGGGGGGCGACCTGCGGATGTTCGTGGACGTCCACGCCTTCCTCGTCATTTTCGGCGGATCGTTCTCGGCGACACTCATCCGCTTTCCGCTGTCCTCGATCTTCCACGGCCTGCCGCTCGGCGCCAAATACGCCTTCACGCTGCGGCGCATGAGCCAGCGCGAACTGATCGACGAGATTTCCGGCATGGCCGAAATCGCCCGCAAGCAGGGACCGATCGGGCTCGAGAAGGTGCAGACTGAAGACGTCTTTCTCGCCAAGGGCATCCGCTACGTCGCCGACGGCTACGACGCCGACTTCATCCGCGACAGCCTCGAACGCGATCGCGACATCTTTCTCACCCATCTCGACGAAGGCCAGAAGATCTACCGCGCGGTCGGTGATTGCGCGCCGGCATTCGGAATGGTCGGCACGCTGATCGGCATGGTGCAGATGTTCGCCAACATGACCGACCCTTCCAAGCTCGGCCCGTACATGGCGGTGGCGCTGCTGGCGACCTTCTACGGCGCCGCGCTGTCGAACCTGTTCTGCCTGCCGATCGCCGACAAGCTCCACCTCAAACTGGTGGACGAGGAAATCAATCGGACGTTGATCATCGATGGCATTCTGATGATCCGGGACGCCAAGAGTCCCGCGCTTGTGCGCGAAATGCTGCTCGCCTACCTGCCGCAACGCGAGCGCCTTGAGGAAGCCGAACCGGTTCCGGCTTGACGACGGAATAGGAAAGCCGCGCTCATGGCAAAAAAGGCACGCGGGGGCGCCCACGGCGGTCACGGCTGGTTCGTCACCTTCGCCGACTTGATGGGCTTGCTGGTCGCCTTTTTCGTCATGCTGTGCGCATCCTCGACCCAGGACGTGCAGAAGTTGCAGGCGATCGCCGGCTCGATGCGCGACGCCTTCGGGGTCCAGACCAATGTCCGCTATTCCGGCATCATCGAGGTGACGGGCCTGCCGACGCGCCCGAAACTGCGCAACTCCGCCCATATCCCGCCCGAAGAGGCGTCGGCCAACCCGACCCCGGACGAACATGACCGGCGCACCAGTGGTGCCCGCCTGAAGGAGGACCGTGCGTTCGCCCTTGCGGCCGCGACGCTGCGCCAAGCCATGCAGGACATGCCCGACATCACCGAGGTGTCCAAGAACGTGATGTTCGAGGAGACCAAGGCTGGCCTCAATGTGGAGATCGTCGACCAGGATGGCCGCTCCATGTTCGCCGAAGGCTCCAAGGAGCCCTACGAGCGTACCCGCAAGCTGATCCAGAAACTCGCCGTCCCGATGCAGAGTTCGCCATTCCGCCTGGCGATCACCGGGCATACCGCAGCGGCACGCGGCCCGGTACGGCCCGGCTACGGCCCCTGGGACCTGTCGGCGGACCGGGCCAATGCGGTACGCCGGATCCTCGAGGAAGAAGGCGTTCCGCCGAGCCATTTCCAGATGGTCGCCGGAAAGGCGGATACACAACCTTTGTTCGCCGACGATCCCTTCATTGCGGCGAACCGCCGCGTCACCATCACGCTCCTGCGTGAGGAGCCGCCGATTCCCATCGATTTCAAGCCCTGAAAGGCCACGTCCTGCGCCCCGGGGGCGAACTTTGCCGCCGGAACCAGTTGGGCTATTCCGTATTCCCGACGGGGGAGGCGGTGCTATAAGCGCCCCCTCGATGAATGGCAACTTTCAGGCATGGCCGAAGTCACCCAAGACAGTGCTGCGCCGGCCGCCCCGGTGGCAGTCCGGAGCGAAGATGAGCATACCTCCTCGGGCTTCTGGGGATTGACGCTCGGGAGTGTCGGCGTCGTCTATGGCGATATCGGCACCAGCCCGCTTTATGCGTTCCGGGAGGCGACGACTGCGGCCATTGGTAGCGGTCCGATCTCACGCGATGCCGTGCTCGGCGTGCTGTCGATGATCCTGTGGTCGCTCACGATCGTCGTCACGCTCAAATACGTCATCATTCTCCTGCGCGCCGACAACAACGGCGAAGGCGGAACGCTGTCGCTCACCGCGCTCGCCGCCCGCGTGGTCGGACGACGGACGGCGCCGATTTTCATGCTCGGCATCATCGGGGCGGCGATGTTCTACGGCGACTCGGTGATCACGCCGGCCGTTTCCGTCTTGTCGGCGGTCGAGGGGCTGAAGCTCGCCGCGCCGGCCTTCGAGCACAGCGTCATTCCGGTCACGGTGCTGATCCTGATCGTTCTGTTCGCCGTGCAGTCGCGCGGCACGGCGCGCGTGGCCGCGTTCTTCGGACCCGTGATGGTGGCCTGGTTCGTCGCACTCGCTGCCGGGGGCCTGATGCACCTCGCCGACGATCCGCGGGTTTTCGCGGCCATCAATCCCTATTACGCGGTCCATTTCCTGTACGAGCATCGCGTGATCGGACTGGTCACACTGGGGCTCGTATTCCTGGCCGTCACCGGCGGCGAGGCTCTCTACGCGGACCTCGGCCATTTTGGCCGCAAGCCGATCCGGACCGCCTGGCTCGGTCTCGTCTTTCCCGCCCTGATCATCAACTATTTCGGCCAGGGCGCCATGGTGCTCGCCGATCCGCACACGCTCGAAAATCCCTTCTACCGTCTGTGGCCGGAGCCGTTGCTGCTTCCGATGGTGATCCTGTCGACGGCGGCAACCGTCATCGCCAGCCAGGCGGTGATCACCGGCGCCTTCTCCATCACGCGCCAGGCGATCCAGCTCGGGCTCGTGCCGCGCTTCGTCATCCTTCACACTTCGGAATCCCGCTCCGGACAGATCTACATTCCCCGCGCCAACATGGCCCTGCTGATCGGTGTCCTGCTGTTGGTCGGCCTGTTCAAGACGTCGAGCGCGCTCGCCTCGGCCTATGGAATCGCGGTGGCCACCACCATGGTGGTCGACGGCATCCTGGGCTTCGTCGTCGTGTGGCGGCTGTGGAGATGGAACCCGTGGGCCGCCGGTGCCCTCATGTTCCCGCTGGTGCTGATCGATACCGTGTTCCTGTCGGCCAACCTGCTCAAGCTGGTCGAGGGAGCCTGGCTGCCGCTGTTGTTCGGAGCCTCGATCGTTCTCTTGATCGTCACCTGGCGGCGCGGCACGAACCTCCTCATGCTCAAGACCCGACGCAGCGAAGTGCCGCTGGAAACGCTGGTGCAAAGCCTGACCAAGCGGCCGCCGCACATCGTGCCCGGCACCGCCGTGTTCCTCACCAGCGATCCCGAGTCGGCGCCGACGGCGCTCCTGCACAACCTCAAGCACAACAAGGTCCTGCATGAGCACAACGTCATCCTGACCATCAAGACGGCCGACACGCCGCGCGTCACAGACGAGGAGCGGGTGCGCATCCAGCAGATATCGCCGCTGTTCAACCGCGTGACGCTGCGCTTCGGCTACATGGAAACGCCGAATGTTCCCAAGGCCCTGGCGATCGCGCGCAAGCTCGGCTGGCAGTTCGACATCATGTCGACGTCGTTCTTCCTGTCGCGCCGGTCGCTCAAGCCGGCGGCGCAATCAGGCATGCCGCGCTGGCAGGACCGCCTGTATATCGGTCTGACGAAGTCGGCGAGCGATGCCACCGACTTCTTCCAGATTCCGACCGGACGTGTGGTCGAGGTCGGCACGCAGGTGATGGTGTAGGTCGACGACGACGGCCCACACACCCGCCCATTGGTATCGGACTTGATTTTGTCCTTGGTTTGCCCACCTTCGCCGGGGTGCCACGGTGAGACGTGGTGCCACGGTGAGGAGAAGTCATGTTCGGGTTGTTCGGACGACGTAACGTCAAGGATCTGACTGCGGCCGAGGTGGCCGACGGCGTGGCCGCCGGAACTTTTGTGGTCGTAGATGTCCGCGAACCCCATGAGACGGCGGTGGAGCGCTTTCCGGGAGCCGTTCTGATGCCGCTGTCGCGGTTCGATCCGGACGAACTGCCGGTCGCTGACGGCCGCGCCTTGGTGTTTGCCTGCGCGTCGGGAATGCGTTCCATCAAAGCGAGCGAGACCGCGCAGGCCGCCGGGCTGAAAAGCGACGCCCATCTTGCCGGCGGCCTCAAGGCGTGGAAAGCGGCCGGCTATCCGACCGAGCGATAGGCCCTTATCAGTACGCCGGGAAACGGGCGCTCATGAGCCGCTCTTCGCTGCGGATGCGGATCGCAAGGACGATCAGGTAACAGGGCAGGCCGACCGCCAGCGTCCAATAGGCATGCAATGCGAGCCCCAGTCCGGCCAGCTCCGGCAGGAGGTTGAGGAAATAGTTGGGGTGGCGCACGGCGCGGAAGAGCGGGTGTGTCACCAGCTCATGATCCGCCGCGATGATGAGCTTCACGGTCCACCAGCGTCCGAGCAGCCGCATGACGACAAGCAGCATCGCCATGCCGAATGCATAGACGGCGAGGCCGATGATGCCGGTAAGATCGATCGCGGCATCCCGCCACACGCCTTCGATCGTCGCCGCCACATAGAAGAGCACGTGCGCCGACGCCAGAACGGCGGAGTTGACGGCGCCGAATTCGACGGCTCCTTCGGATTTGAGACGGCGCTCGTTGCGCATCGAAACCATCAGCGTCGCCACCCGGAGCAGGACCGCAAAGGCGACGAAGAACATCATCGGCACACTCTCCTGATCGATGGATATGAGATTGGCTGGGCGGACCGCCGTGCTCAACGGCGCTCGCCGCGGAGACGGCTCGATTGGCGCTCGCTGGCGCGCAGCCGGACGGTGTCCGAGGCGACGGCGGCGAGTTTCGCCAGCACCTGCTTCTGGGTCTCGTCGAGTGCGCGGGGGCGGGTGTCGATCACGCACAGCGAGCCGAGTTTGAAACCGTCGGGGTCGACCACCGGGTAACCCGCATAGAAGCGGAAGTGCGGCTCGCCGGCGACCGCCGGGTTGTCGGCGAAGCGCTCATCGGTGGCGAGGTTTTCGGAGACGAAAATGCCGTCCTGCAGGATCGTGTGATTGCAGAACGCCCAACTGCGCGGCGTTTCGGTCATGTCGATGCCCTGGCGCGACTTGAACCACTGGCGGTCGGCGGTCAGAATCGTGAACAGCGCCATGGGGGCGCCGAGGATGCGTGCCGCCAGCCAGGTGAGGCGGTCGAAGGATGCGTCCGGCGGCGTGTCGACGAGCCCGGAGCGATCCAGCGCGCGCAGCCTGAGGCCTTCGTTGTCAGCGATCGGGAACGGCGGCGGCGTGTCAAAGGGGGCGGGCGGGGCGGTGTCGCCCTCCGGGGCGGGCGCAACGGCCGCCGCCAACGAGGAGAGGCCGTCGACCGGACGGATCATGCCTTGGTCGCCGCCAGCGTCGGCGCGGATCGCGTCGGATGATCCGACGACGAAGATGCGGATGCCCGTGAGTGCCGGATTGGTGCGCAGGCTCTCCAGCAGGGCCGCCCGGGCGGCACTGGGCTGCTCGGCCTCGATCACCACCGCGGCGGGCGTGCGCGATCCGATCGCGACGAGTGCCGCATGGGTGTCGGTAAAGCTGTCGAAGCGGCGATTGGGGACGCTGCGCAGCACCGCTTCATAATCGGCAAGGCGCTCCGGCCGGGCGATCAGGATGACCAGCGCCGAGCTTGCCGGCGTCGAGGCTGTCCCGGGTGCCGTGGAGCCGGCCTCGATCACCGCCAGGACGTCACGGCGATAAACCCGGCGATGGCCGCCCGGGGTCTTCCACGACGGTATCGAGCCGCCCTCAATGAGCAACTGGGCAGTGCGCACCGACACCCCCAGGATCCTGGCGGCCTCGGTCGTAGTCAGAATCTCCTTGTCCATCCTGTCCATCGCTGAACGTCGCGCCGGTTGCCGCGTCCTGCGAACGAATGTCGATCGCCCAGCCTTGGTTGACAAGGGGCAAAAGTGATATTTTTGCCATAATTGATAGATTTGATAATTCGCGAATTCGAGATCACCCCGGCACCTCTTCGTATCCCTGACCAGACTGGAGCACCCCCATGAACGACAGCCTGACTGCCGACGCCTCCGATTTTGCCGCCCGGGCAGCCGCCAACCAGCGCCGACGGCGCGAAACGCTGCCTGGGCGCTACGACTTCATCGTCTGCGGGGCAGGCAGCTCCGGCTCGGTGGTGGCGCGCCGCCTGGCGGAGAATCCCGCCGTCCAGGTCCTGTTGATCGAGGCCGGCGGCAGCGACGAGGTGGCGAGCGTCATGGATCCGGCCGCCTGGCCGGCCAATCTCGGCGGCGCCACCGATTGGGGCTTTGTCGCCGAGCCCAATCCGCACCTGCACGGCCGCGCCCTGCCCATGTCCATGGGCAAGGTGTTGGGTGGCGGCTCGAGCATCAACGTGATGGTGTGGGCACGCGGCCACCGCAACGATTGGGACGGCCTTGCCGAGGCGACCGGCGACGATACCTGGGGCTACGAATCCGTTTCCGGGATATTCCGCGATATCGAGAACTGGCAGGGCCGGCCCGACCCGCGCCACCGCGGCAGCGGCGGTCCGGTCCATGTCCAGCCCTCGCCCAACCCGGGCCCTGCGGCGCTCGCATTGCTGGCGGCGGCACAGCACAACGGCATTCCGACCTATGACAGCCAGAACGGCGCCATGATGGAAGGCGAGGGCGGCTGTGCCCTCACCGACGTGCTGATTCGCAACGGCAAGCGCCATTCGATTTTCCGCGCCTTCACCTATCCGTATCTCGACCGCCCCAACCTCACGCTTCTGACCGGCACGCATGTGGCGCGCGTCGTGGTGGAGCGCGGGCGGGCTGTCGGGGTCGAAGCGATCCACGACGGAAAGCCGCTGCGCCTGGACGCGGCGCGCGAGGTCGTGCTGTCGCTGGGTGCATTTCAGACGCCGGCCGTGCTGTTGCGCTCCGGCATCGGCGAGGAAACCGAGCTGCGCCGGCACGGCATCCCGGTCGTCCAGCATCTGCCCGGAGTCGGCCGCAATCTGCAGGATCACGTCGCCTTCCCGTGCATCTGGGAGTATCGCGAGCCGATCGCGCCGCGCAACAGCGGCAGCGAGGCGACGCTTCACTGGAAATCGGCTTCTTCCTTGAAGAATCCCGATCTCCTGCTCTGCCAGCTCGAGTTCCCGGTGGCGAGCGTCGAGATGGCACAGCGGGGCCTGCCGCCGCACGGCTGGACCATGTTCGCCGGCCTCGGCCTGCCCAAGAGCCGTGGCCGCGTGACGTTGCGCAGCGCCGATCCGCTGGCGCCGCCGCGCCTCGAACTCAACCACCTCTCTGATCCCGACGACATGAGGGCGGCGCTCGCCTGCGTCGAGCTGTGCCGCGCACTCGGCAATTCGGCATCGTTCGCGCCGCTGGCCGCCCGCGAGGCGATGCCCGGCAAGCTTTCGGCCGAAGAGATGGATCGCTTCGTGCGCGACGCCGCCGTGACCTACTGGCATCCGACGTGTTCGGCCCGGATGGGCTACGACGAGATGTCGGTGGTCGACTGCCGGCTGCGCGTCTACGGCGTCGAGGGCCTGCGCGTCGCCGACGGTTCGGTGCTGCGGCGCATCACCACCGGCAACACCATGGCGCCGTGCGTCCTCGTCGGCGAGAAGGCCGCCCGTGCCATCGTGGCGCAGCACGACCTCGCCTCGCAGCGCGAGGAACACAGCCTGGCAGCTTCGGGCTGACTCGCCTGCGATCCGGGCGGCGTCACAGTCCGATCTGAAGAAATGTCGCAACGTCACCTGTTCGGCATCTTCGGGCATCATCGCGGAGCGTGGAGACGATGTTCTCCGCGCGCCGGATTTCATGCCTGTCCGCCACCGCGGACATCCATGGAGCATCGATATGACTACGCAAACACATGAAACCACGGAATTCGTCGCACAGACGATCACGCCCGTGCCAGGCCATGGCCGCGCGATGCGCCTGTTCCAACCGCAGGTGCTGATCGTCGACGACGATCCGAGCATCCGCGCCATGGTCGCGGACTATTTCGAACAGCACGACATTCGCACGGCCGAAGTGCCTGGACGGCGCGAACTCCAGCGCCGACTCGCTCTCGGCGAGCCGTCCCTGATCATCCTCGACTTGTCGCTCGGTGCCGAAGACGGCCTTGATCTCCTGCGCGAGTTGCGCGCGCGTTCCGACGTGCCGGTGATCATCACGACCGGACATCGGCGGGAGGAAATCGATCGCGTGGTCGCTCTCGAACTCGGCGCGGACGATTATGTCATCAAGCCGTTCGGTTTACGCGAGCTTCTGGCCCGCGGTCGGGCGGTTCTGCGTCGCCACGAGATGGGCCGCGCCGGGCGCGACCGCTCGCCGGAACGGGGTGGCTATCGCTTCGCCGGCTGGTTGCTCGAGCGTCGCAGCCGGCGCCTGTTCGATCCGTCCGGTCGACCCGTTGACCTGACCAAGAGCGACTACGCCCTGCTGCTCGCCTTCCTGCAGTCGCCGCAACGTCCGCTCGCGCGCGAGCATCTCCTGCAGGCGACCCGCCTCCATGAGGACATTCTCGACCGCAGCATCGACGTGCAGGTGCTGCGCCTGCGCCGCAAGCTCGCCGGCCGGCCGGACGCGCCGGTCCTGATCCGTACCGAACGCGGCGTCGGCTACGTTTTCGACACGGCCGTCGAGCCGTTCTGATGGCGGACCGGGCGCCTGCCCCTCGGGCTCCGGTCCCCTGGCGAGTGCGACGACCACGGCGGATATCCGCATGCGGACCATCGGTCCGCCGCTCACTATCTCAAGCAGATCACCGGCGCCCCGATGACGCTCGGCGAGCGCGCCGGTGCCCCGCCGGCGATCTGGAAGGACATTTGCAATTGGCCCGATCTCGCCGCCGGCGGCTCGCAATGGGACCATCCGTTCGTCGATGTCCAGGCGCTCCCGGCTCAAACTCCCGCTCGATGCATTTGACTAGACTCTCGCGGCGAGCGGCGCGCGTACAGGCGCCGGGACGTGCGGGCCGAACATGTCGCGCATGCGCTCTAGGTAATAGTCTTCCGAGGTCGACCAGCGCAGATGCGAGACGAGCTTGGTGTCAGCCCCGGCCGGATAGCGAATGCGGTGGCCGGCGTCGGTTGCGGCGGCAAATACTGCCTCGGCGACCTCGGCCTCGCTGCAGTATGGCGTCGGATAGTTGGCGATGCGCTCGAAACAGGATTGGGCGAACGCCGCGTAGTCGGCCGGGATCAACCCCTGCATGCGCGGCCCGGAGCCGGCACTGAAATTCGTCGTCGGGGCGTAGCCGGGCTCGACCAGCCGGGCCAGGATGTCGAACGGCGCCAGCTCGTAGGACAAGGATTCGGTAAAGCCTTCGACCGCCCATTTGCTCGCCGCATAGAGGGCGACGAGCGGCATGGGGGCGATGGCTGCGCTCGACGTGACGTTGACGATGACGCCGCCGCCGAGGGCGCGCATGTGCGGGATGATGGCCCGACAGGCCGCGAACACCCCGAACGTGTTGGTGGCGAAGACCTCCCGGATGGTCTCGTCCGGCGTCGCCTCGACGGCGGAGGCGAGGCCGATGCCGGCATTGTTGACGAGGACGTCGATCGCCCCGAAGGCGGCGATGCCGTCGGCGATGGCCCGCTCGATGCTGGCGGCATCCGTGACGTCGAGCGGCACGATCTTCAGCTTCGGCGATGCCGGCAAAACGGCGGCGTCGGGGCGCCGCATGGTGGCGACCACATTCCATCCGCGCTGGAGGAAGAGTTCGGCGGTCGCCTTGCCGTAGCCTGAAGACGTACCGGTGATGAGAATCGTGCTGGTCATGGTCGGGGGTTCCTTGGTTGGCGGGAAAGTGGATGCCGGGCGTCAGGCCGGCTGCCCGGTGGCTTCGAGAATCAGGGCGGCGACCTCGTCGGGCTGCGAGATCAGGGAGAGATGGCTCGCCGGAAGCTCGACGGTTTTCGCGCCCATCCGCTTGGCCATGAAACGCTGCAGGTCGGGATCGATGGTGCGGTCCTGCTTCGAGACCGCATAGAAGCTCGGCTTCGACCGCCATGCCGCCGCGCTCACCCGGCCGGCGAGCAGGGGTTTCTGGAACGGCTGTTGCACGGCATGGAGGACCTTCGCCCGCGCTTGCGGCAGGTCGCCGGCGAAGTCACGCAGGAAGGCGTCGAGGGTGAGGCGTCCCTCGTCGCCGTCGAACACGATTCCGGCCGAGGCCGGCGGCGCCGGATAGGTCTTTGCCAGGGCGGCGTAGTTCTCGTTCGCGTCGGGGGCACGGGCGGCGACATAGACGAGCGCGGAAACGTTCGGATGCACTCCCGCCTGGGTGACGATCATGCCGCCGAAAGAGTGCCCGACCAGAACGGTCGGACCGTCCTGGCGCGCCAGGACGCGCTCGGCCGCGGCGACCGCCTCGGGCAGCGTGGTCAGCGGGTTCTGCACCGAGGTGGCATTGAGCCCGCGGGACTGAAGCCGGGCGATCACGTCGGTCCAGCAGGAGCCGTCGGCAAAGAGGCCGTGGACAAAGACGACGTTGCGGGCGGCCGGCGCGCCGGCCGCCATGGCACGCGATGTGAACAGCGAAGCCACGGCTCCGGCGGCCACGGCAGTCGAAAAGGTGCGACGGTTGATCATGGGGGTTCTCCAGGAAAGTCACGAGACGTGTTGTTGACGCAGGGGAAATAGCCATGATGATGGCGACTGACATCGGCCCGAAGTCCGCATTTCGTTTGAGATAGTCCAAATGATCGATCCCCTGTCGGAGGTCGTCCAGTTGCTGCGGCCGCGCGCCGTGTTCTCCAAGGCGGTCAGCGGTGCCGGCCGCTGGGGGGTGCGCTATTCGCCGTTCGGCCAGCCGGGCTTCTGCGCCGTGATCGAGGGACGTTGCCGGTTCGCGGTCGATGGCGAAGCTCCGATCACGCTCGAAGAAGGGGATTTCGTGCTGCTGTCGGCGACGCCCGCCTTCACTATGTCGGGTTTCGTACCTGTGACGCCGAAGCTCATCGATCCGCATGCGGCGGCTCCCGCCACGGACGAAATCCGCCACGGGCACTCCGATGGCCCGCCGGATGTCCGGCTGTTCGGCGGCTACTTCGCTTTCGGCTCACCGGATACGGCGCTGCTGGTGTCGCTGCTGCCGGCCATGATCCATGTTCGCGGCGTGCCGCGGCTGACCTTGCTGGTGCGTCTCCTCGGCGAGGAAGCCGGGCGCCAGGATATCGGCCGTGATCTCATCCTCGCCCGTCTGGTCGAGATCCTGCTGGTCGAGGCTTTGCGCGCGGCACCCGCCGGCGACCTCGCGCCGGGCCTGCTGCGGGGCCTTGCCGATCCGCGCATCTCACATGCGCTGCGGCAGATGCACGGCAATGTCGAACGCGCCTGGACAGTGTCCGAACTTGCACGGGAGACCGGAATGTCGCGGTCGGCCTTCTTCGACCGGTTTGCGTTCAGCGTCGGAATACGGCCGATGGAGTATCTGCTCGGCTGGCGCATGGCGGTGGCCAAGGATCTCCTGCGCGGCGGCAACATCGCCCTCGACGAGGTCGCAAGGCGGATCGGCTACGGTTCAGCGAGCACCTTCAGCACGGCCTTCAGCCGTCACGTGGGGCAATCGCCCGGGCGATTCATGCGGGCCTCCGGGACCACCGAACAGGCCCTGCGGTCGGCCTCCTGAGGAACTCCCCCCTGGCGCGGCCCCAGGGGCGCACGAGACCTACGGCAGCCTACCGATGTAACCAAGTTCTCCTCATCCGAAACATGTCGGCAGCGTGGGCTGCCTATCTCTGCCGCGACGGCGCCGACGGGTGGCGCCGCGCAAAGGAAAAGCCGTCATGAAGACATTCGCCATCGTTGCGATCTCGTCGGTGTTGCTGGCCGCCGTCGCGGCGAACGCCCATCCGCGGGACTGGAATGGCCATCGCAGTGGGACCAGCGCCTCGCAGCCGAACGACATCGTGCGCACGCCGCGCGTTCCCTATTCGGCGCGGGCATACGAGCCTTCCTATGGGGAGCGGGGGGTAAGCGCCGGAATCGGGAACGATCCGGATTCCCGCATCCGTTCGCAGCTTTACCGCGATCGCATCGGGAACTGATGCGGCCGAGCAGCAACGGAGAGGACGTCTCCCCGCTGCGGGCGGCGCTTTCTCCCGCGACCTGCGGACGGGAGAGAGGGACCAACCACACGAGGGCTACCGGTACACGACGCTTGACCGGCGGCCCGCTGCCACTAACTTCTGCCCCATACAAGATGTTGCCTGGAGCGCCCGGATGACACGTATTCTCGCGCCGTTCTTTGCGGTCCTGACCTCCGTCTTCGTCGCCGGTCCGCCGGCCGCGGCGCAGGAGCGGGTCGTCAATTTCTACAACTGGTCCGATTACATCGAGCCGTCGGTGATCGAGGCTTTCACCAAGGAAACCGGCATCAAGGTTCGCTACGACACGTTCGATTCCAACGACACGCTGGAAACCAAGCTCCTGGCCGGCAAGTCCGGCTACGACGTCGTGGTGCCGACCGGGTATTTCCTTCAGCGTCAGATCGCCGCCGGCATCTTCCAGAAGCTCGACAAATCCAAGCTCTCCAATCTCGGCAATGTCTGGCCGGACATCGCCAAGCGCCTGGCCGTCTACGATCCCGGCAACCAGTACGCGGTCAACTACATGTGGGGGACCGTCGGCATCGGCTACAACGTCAAGAAGGCGCGCGAAATCCTCGGCGCCGCCGCCGCGATGGACAACGCGATGGCCACTTGGGACATCGTCTTCAAGCCGGACAGCCTCGCCAAGTTCAAGGACTGCGGCGTGCACATGCTGGATTCATCCAGCGACATCGTGCCGGCGGCGCTGCACTATCTCAAGCTCGATCCCAATTCGAGCGACGCCAAGGACCTCGACAAGGCGGTCGATCTCCTGACCAGGATCCGGCCGTCGGTGCGCAAGTTCCACTCGTCCGAATATCTCAATGCGCTGGCGTCGGGGGAAATCTGCCTGATGGTCGGCTGGTCCGGCGACATCAAGCAGTCGCAAAAGCGCGCCGCGGAGGCCAAGAACGGCGTTGAGGTCGGCTATGCGATCCCGCGCGAAGGCGCGCAGATGTTCTTCGACAATCTCGCCATCCCGAAGGACGCCCCCCACGTCGCCGAGGCGCATGCCCTGATCGACTATCTGTTACGCCCCGACGTCGCCGCCAAGACGTCCAACTTCGTCTCCTACGCCAACGGCAATCTGGCCAGCCAGAAGCTGGTCGATCCGGCGATCCTGTCCGACCGCACGGTCTATCCGGACGCCGCCCTGATGGAACGGCTCTACGTCATCAAGGCCAAGGACGCCAAGACGCAGCGGGTGATGACCAGGCTGTGGACGCGGGTGAAGACGGGCCGATAGGTGATTAGGCGAGTTCACCGCCAGCGGCGGTGCAGCCACAGCCATTGCTCGGGATGCTCGCGCACCCAGCCCTCGATCACACTGGTGATCGCCTGCATGGTACCCTGGATGTCGATGCGGCCGTCGGCATCGCGTATGGGCGCGATTTCCTCGGAAATCTCGGCGCGGAAGCGGTGGCCGGGCAGGCGGATCACGCGGGTGCCGTGGATCGGGCACTCGACCTGGCGGGCCAGCATGGCGATGAGCGGATTGGCGCGGCAGGTGCGGCCGAAGAACGTCACCTCGACGCCCTTGACGTAGTGCTGGTCGACCAGCATGGCGACATGACGACCCTGCTGCAGGGCGCGGCCGAGCTTGATCGGCGCCTGCAGCCCGGTCGGCTCCATCTCGCCCATGTGGCCGGCGCGGATCGCGATCACGGCGTCGGCGACGGCGCCGAGATTGGGGCGCCGGTAGAGGATCGTGGTCGGCAGTCCGTCGGAATGGGCGATGATCGCCGGAAGTTCCCAATTGGCCAGATGGGCCGCGAAGATGAGCGCCGGCTTGCCGTCGCCGCGCAGGCGAAAGAAGCGTTCGACGCTGGCATCGTCGTAACCGATGAAGTCGCGCTTCATCGGGTCGCCGTGGCAGATCTGGTCGAGATGGGCGAACTCGGCGGCGACGCGGCCGAGATTGTCCCACACCCCCGTGAGGATGCGCTCGATCTCGGCGTCGCTCTTGTCCGGGAAGGCGGCCTTGAGATTGGCGCGGCCGATGCGATGTTCGCGCATCAATGGCCCGACGCGGCGCATGAAGGCGGCGGCGGCGTCGCTCACCCAGGCGCGATCGAAACGTCGGATCACCTTCAACAGTGCGACGGCGACGCGACCCGCGACGGCGTCGGCTATCCGGTGAAGGCGGGCACGCGATCGCGATGACAGCCGACGCAATGTCCCGCCCATCTCCGGCCCGCTCAGAAACTGACGATGATCTTGCCGAACACCTGCCGGCTCTCGAGGCGTTCGAGCCCGCGTTCGAACGAGCTCAACGGCAATTCGGTGTCGATCACCGGCAGGATGCCGGCCGCCATCTTGTCGAGGCTGGTGCGGATGTTCTTCATCGAGGCGCCGAACGAGCCGAAGATCTTGTACTGCTGCTGGAACAACTGCATCAGGTTGAAGGTTACGCTCGGTCCCGACGTGGCGCCGCAGGTCACGAGCCGCCCGCCGCGCTTGAGGGAGAGGAGCGAGCCGGGAAACGTCTCGGCGCCGGTGTGCTCGAAAACGACGTCGACGCCTTTCTTGGCGGTGATCTTGCGCACCACGCCCTCGAAACGGTCGGCCCGATAGTTGATGACGTGGTCGGCGCCGAGCTTCCTGGCCTTTTCGGCCTTGGCATCGTCGCCCACGGTGGTGATGACCGTGCAGCCGATCGCCTTCGCCATCAGGATGGCGGCGGTGCCGATGCCCGATCCGCCAGCATGGACCAGGATGGTCTCGCCCGGCTGCAGCTTGGCGTTGTCGAACAGCATGTGCTCGACGGTGGAGAAAGCAATCGGTGCACAGGCGGCGTCGCGCATGGAGACGCCGGGCGGGACCGGCATGACCAGGCGGGCCGGCATGTTGAGGCGCTCGCGGGCGAAGCCGTCCACGTGGAAGCCCATGACGCCTTTCACGTTCTCGCACAGATTGTCGCGTCCTTCGCGACAGGCCTTGCAGTGGCCACACGTCAGGGCGCCGTACATCACTACCCGGTCGCCGACCTTGAAGGCGGTGACGTCGGCAGCGACGGCGACGATCTCGCCCGCCGCTTCGGCGCCGATCACCAGGGGATACTTGCGCTTGGCGAAGGCCATGCCGCGATAGCCCCAGACATCGATATGGTTGAGGCCGACCGCGGCGACGGCGATCTGCACCTCGCCGGACCCGGGGGCGGGCGGCGGGTCCAATTCGATCAGTTCGAGCTTGCGGTCGGCGACGAGAGTGAGCGCGCGCATGGCACCGGCTTCCCCGTGGAATTGTTTCGAATGCCCGCAGGCTGGCGGCGAGCGGCCGGCCCGACGAACGGCAGGGTCAGCGGTGGATGCCTATCGCCGCCGAAAGGCCGCCGTCAACCGGCAGCACGGCGCCGGTCACGTAGGACGCCGGCGGCGACATGAGGAATTCGACCACCGCCGCGATCTCTTCCGGCCGGGCGAAGCGGCGGGCCGGGATCTGCTCTTCCATCTGCTTGCGGTATTTGGCGTAGGCGGCCAGCATCTCGGTGTCGATGAAGCCGGGCGCCACGTAGTTCACCGTGACGCCGCTGCGCGCCGTTTCGACGGCGAGCGTGCGCACATAGCCGAGCAGGGCGGCTTTTGAGGCCGCATAGGCGGCATTTCCCTGGTTCGCCTGCAGGGCCGTGATGGAGCCGATCACGGCGATGCGGCCGGAGCGGGAGCGCATCATCGGGCGGGCGACGGTGCTCACCAGCCGCGTGAACGACCAGTAGTTGACCTGCATGGCGGTTTCGGCCTTGGCCTGGTCCATCATCACGGCCAGGGCGTCATAGGACTGGCCGGCATTATGGACGAAGCCGAAGAACGTGGTCGGCTCGAGTTCCTTGGCCAGGGCGTCGACGGCGGCCTTGTCGGCGAGGTCGACCTGCCGGGCGGCGAAGCTCCGGCCCGGATAGGCCTGCATAAGGTCTGCGAGCATCGCCTCGGCTTCGGCGGCCGCCGAACGGTAGGTGAATGTGACGTCGAAGCCGGCGCGGGCCAATGTCGCAACGATGGCCGCGCCGAGCCCGCGGCCGCCGCCGGTGACGAGCACGCGGCGCGGTTCCTCGGTGTCGGCCATCAGCCAGGCTCCCGCGACATCACCAGCGAGACGTTCTGGCCGCCGAATCCGAACGAGTTGGACAAGGCATGGCGCATGGTCGCGTCGCGAGCGAAATTGGGCACGACATCGAGCGGAATGACCGGGTCGGGCATGGCGTAATTGATGGTCGGCGGGATGCGTTGGCCCTCGAGCGTCAGCAGTGTGAAGACCGACTCGACGGCGCCCGCCGCCGACAGCGTGTGCCCGATCATCGACTTGTTGGACGATACCGGAACCTGCGTGACGCGATCGCCCATCACAGCGGTCAAGGCACCGCATTCCATCTTGTCGTTCTCCGGCGTCGAGGTGCCGTGGGCGTTGACGTAGTCGATCTCGTCCGGAGAGAGGCCGGCATCGGCGATGGCGGCGTGCATGCAGCCGATGATCGGCTTGCCGTCGGGGCTCGAGCGGGTGCGGTGGAACGAATCGGCGTTTTCGCCGCAGCCCGACATGACGCCGAGGATCTTGGCCCCGCGGGCCTTGGCGGCCTCGTAGCTTTCGAGCACCAGCGCGCCGGCGCCTTCGGCCATGACGAAGCCGTCGCGGTTCTTCGAGAACGGCTTGGAGGCCCCCTCCGGCGGGTCGTTCTGGGTCGAGATCGCCGACAGGAGCGAAAAACGGATCAGGCTTTCCGGATTGACCGAGCCTTCGGTGGCAGCGCACAGGGCGGCGTCGGTTTCACCCCGCCGGATCGCTTCGATGCCGAGCTGGATCGAGCTCGCGCCGGACGCGCAGGCTGTCGACAGCGAGATCGGCGAACCTTGGGTGCCGAACTTGTCGGCCAGGCTCTCGGCCACGGAGCCGAACATGAAGCGGTTATGGAAGGCGCGGAAATCGCCGCTGCCGGCGGCGCGGATCAGGTCGTCATAGGTGATCGAGCCGTCGACGCCCGAGGCCTTGGCGAGCTCTTCGCGTTGCGGCCAGTCGATCTCGATCGGGGCCACGGCGAGGAACATGGGGCCGGGGAAATATCCTTTGCGGCCGAGACCCGATTCGGCGATGGCTTCTTCGACCGCCAGTTCGCCGAGACGCTCCTCCAGCGCCGGGGCGCTGAAGGGGCTGACCGGGATGAAGTCGATGCAGCCGGCGATCCGGGTCTTCAGGTTGGAGGTCGGGAAGCGCTTGATGGCGCGAATCCCCGATTGCCCGGCGAGAAGCTTTTGCCAGTTTTCGGCCTTGCCGACGCCGAGGGAGGTCACGACCCCCATGCCGGTGACGACCACGACCGGGCGGCCGAGTTTGTCGCGCATCTGTGTCATGGTGCACCTCCGGCGTTCAGCGGACGGCCTCGACCAAGGCCAGCCCTTCGCCGCGCCAATGCCCGACGCCGGTGACGAGGGTCTTGTCGAGGACGCCGTCCGATGCCTTCTCGATCGCGGCGCCCGCGCAGGGGGCGAACAGCCTGCCGTGTTGTACGGCGAGGGCTGCGAACGCGATATTGATGATGAACTGGGGTTCGAAGCCGTGGCCGATCAGGCTTCCGGTCGCGCGCGCGGGGAAATCGGCGTGCGCAGCCAGGAACGCCTTTTCTTCGCTCGTGCCCGGCTCGGCGCCGCACGCACCGGAAATGATGGCGCCGGTGGCGGGCGAGACGGCGGAACCGACCTTGCCCCACAACTTCTCCAGCGAAGCCTTGATTTCCCCTGGCTGACGCCGGGCGCAGCGGTCGCTCGCCACCGCGGCCAGCTTGGCGATCGGGGTGGCGCCGCGCTTCTCGGCATGCTCCCGGCTTTCAAGGACCAGGAAGGCGCCCATCGAGGCGATGGCGAAGCCGCCGGGTTCGCGATCCCAGACCGGGCGGTAGTCATTCTTGAGATTGTAGTGACCGCACTCGTACAGCATGAGCTGGTCGCGCCGCTCGCCATTGTGGGCGGCGCCGACCAGGGCGATGTCGCTCTGGCCGGCATTGATGCGCGCGAGCGCGATGCGCGTGGCGTCGATCCCGGCCGCTTCCTCGCCCATGAAGGTGCGCGACGAACCGACGACACCGTGAACGATGGAGATGTTGCCGGCGAGCAGGTTCGACAACTGTGCCAGGAACAGGGTCGGCCTCAGGTCGCCCATCAGCCTTTCGTTGAGGAACAGGTCGTGGTCCGGCGCCTTGGGCAATCCGTCCAGGATGGCGCAGTCGACCGCGGAATCGCGCTCGCCGCCGCCGGCGGCGACGATCATGTGGGTGCGGGCCAGGATATCCTTGTCGCCCTTGACCTTGGCGCTGTCGAGCGCGAGCCCTGCCGCATAGGTGCCGATGCGCTGCCACTGCTCCATCTGGCGCTGATCGCCCTTCTTGGGGATCTGCTTGTCGAAGTCGACGTGAGCCAGCGGATGGACGATGCAGGGCGCGAACGTGGTCGCGTCATAGACCGGCTTGCCGTCCGAGAGGGCTTGCCAGTGGGCTTCCGGACCCTCGCCGAGACTGGACACGATGCCGATCCCGGTGATCCATGCCTCGCGCTTGGCGTCAGTCATGGGTCAGCCTTTCCATCGGAAAACCGATTCTCTGCGCCGTTTCACGCATGCCGCGCTGAAGCTCGGAATTTGGAAACGGCATCACCCGCAAGGTGAGTTCTGCTTCACAGACCTGCTTGCCGCCTACCTTGCCGGATGCCTTGGTCACGGCGAAGCCGGAACCGTCGTGCAGGAGCTCTGCCGTGATCGACAGCATCTGACCGGGCAGGACGAACGAGCGCAGCTTGGCTGCCTTGACGGCGGCAAGGAACGGCATGCGCTCGAAACCGGTCAAGGCCGTCACCAGCCATCCGGAGGTCTGCGCCATGGCTTCGATCAGCAGCACTCCTGGCATCAGCGGATGGCCGGGAAAGTGTCCTTCGAAGATGGTACTGGTCGCGGGAACGCCGGCCTCGGCCCTGACGATCCGCGCGTCGAGGTCGAGATCAGTGATTTTGTCGACAAGCTGAAAATACTCGATCCGCATGAGACGAGGGGCTGCTCAGGCTCCCTTCGCGGCGACGAGGTCGTCGATGCGGGCGCATAGGTTGCTCAGCACGAAGTATTGCTCCGTCGTCGCCTTGCCGTCGTTGACCTCCTGCGTCCACTGCTCGAGCGGCAGCTTGATCCCGAAAGCCTTGTCGATCGCGAACGCGATATCGAGGAAATCGAGGCTGTCGATGCCCAGATCGTCGATGGCATGGCTCTCTGGCTTGATGGTGTCGCGCGGAATGTCACAGGTTTCGGCGATGATATTTGCCACCGTGTCGAAGGTCGTGGACATCGTCAACTCTCTGAAATGGTGCAGTTTTAAGGTGCGCCGGCGGCGCACAATCCCCCGACCGGCCCGAGCCCGGGCCGTTTGGTCACGTAGAGCCGCCGTCCGTATAGCCAACGGTGCAGGGGAGTGCAATGCCGCCTGCGACCTCCCGGAATTATCCTCAGCCTTCAGGTCTCGACTTGGGTCCGCCGCCGTCGCCGGTCGTCGTGCCGGATGGGACGCGGACGAGCCGGAACGATTCGGAACCAATTCCTCCCGTCTCCCTTAATAGCATGGACCAACAGCGGGAGGCCGGACCGGGCGCGGCCGGGTGGGACATTGGCCATCATTGCCATTGTGGCGTATTTCGCCGTGTATGGATTTCTCGGCGTGGTTGCATGCGCCGCAGAACAACAGGGGAAGGAGAATGGCCGGCGGGCCACCCAGACGGGCATCGCCTCCGTCTACGGCGGAAAGAGCCATCGTGGCGCCAAGACTGCCAATGGTGAGCGGGTTCGCCCCGATCAGTTGACCGCCGCCCATCGCAATTTCCCCTTCGGCACCAGGGTCCGGGTCACCAATCTTCGTAATGGCCGCTCGGTGGTGGTGCGCATCAATGATCGCGGTCCTTTCGTGCGCGGCCGCGTGATCGATGTCACGCCGGCAGCGGCCCGCTTCCTGGGGTTTTCGGGGGTGACCAAGGTTTCCCTGTCGACGGCATCGGATCTGGATTGAGCCTGAACGGAGCTCGGCGAAACGAACCCCGGTCCATCACGTCGCGCCGTCGGGGGGTCAGGGGCCCCGGTCGGGGACCCGGATGGCCGCGCAGGTGCCACGCGCCCCCATGGCCAGGCATTCCTGGGCGGCGCGGAATTCCGCCATGCCGTTCGCCAACCATAATCCACAGGCGATCAGAAGGAGTACGACAGCCAGCGCGACGATGTTGGTCGTCATGCGGTGGCGATAATCGTCCGCCTCCGAACCGCTCGGGTCTTCGGGTGTGGTAGCCGGCGGGTCGGGCAGGGCCATGCCCGCTCGGCGGCGCGGCGTGAACTTGACAATGCGGCCCGGTTCACCGGTCGACGGCTCTTGCGCCATGCGGCAATGGGTGCGTTCCCGCCACGAGAGCCATCAAGAATGGACGCGACGGGGCGCAAATCAACCCCTGATTTTGCCGGCGTGAGAATTTTTGACGTCGGAGATGCAGTCAGGTCCCCGGCATGGAGTGCGGGCGACGCTTGGCGTCGGGACACAAAAAAAGCGGGCGGCCCTTGAGGACCGCCCGCTGGTTTCGCGACATCGCACACCCCCGTGGAACGACGCCGCGCACCGCTTTTGTGGTGTTGCCGACCAGGGCTACGCCACTGACGCCAAGCTAGAGCCTGGGCATGCCGCCGCGTTGATCTAGATCATTTTGAGGCGGGGAAATGGTATATTGGACCATGCGGAGAAATCCGAACTTGCGTCTTGGCACGGCATTGATCTGGGCGGCGCTCGATCTGTCCTCGCGGTCCGGCAACGTTACGTTCACGGCCCGCGATCCCACTCGATCGTGCCGCGATCCCACTTGGTCTTGAGCTTGGCGGCATCGCGCACGAATTCGTCGAGCGCGGCGACCGGCTTCTTGTCCGGATTGGCCTTACAGAACGTCAGCACCATGTCGATGATTTTGCCGTCGTCGAACACGCTCATGTCCACGTGCTTGCCGTCGGCTTCGAGAAGCGCCGCATTGGCGGCGCTGACATAGCCTTGAGCCCACGAGTACAGCATCAGGTTGATCGGATTTCCCAATCCTTCGCCAGGCTTGAGGTCGGCCGCCAGCCTGCCGCAATTGGAGGTTCCGATCCCCTGGCTCACCAGCGGCTCCGCCAGCGCAGGAGCAGCAGCCAGTGCGGGTCCGGCCACGACCGCGACCGCGATCACCAAATCGACGAGCTTCGCCATGCATCATCTCTCCCCTGTTCCGGCCGGTCGTGTTTGTCCAACACCGGTCCCCTTCAGCGGCTTCAATGCGGTCGTTGCCATGCCGTTCCGCGTCACGCAAGATGGTTGTGACCGGACGTCTGCGACGTCGGTCGCCGACGATCACCAGCATGGAGCCGACTCGACCGATGCGGAGCGCTCGGTGCTGCTGCCGGTTGCGGGACTGAACCAGGGTAGCGATTTGATCGTAATTACGGCATAGTCGCAATGTTCGTTCCGGATCCGGCGCGGAGAATGCGGGTGGAGGGCAGTCATGCGCGAGGTTGAGGCGCTGACGGCAAGTTTTCCCTATCCGATCTGGACTGCCGCAGCGGCCGCGGCGGTCACGGTCGTCATTGTGATCGCCGTCTTCCGGACGACCGGAGTCGGCGGCATGCTGAGATTCTGTGGACAGCTGCTCGTGGCCGCGGTGGTGATCGGTGCCGTGTGGCTTCTGGTCGAACGCGCCGGCCGGTTGGAGCGCGCGTCCGATCGCCGGACACTCGATCAGCGCTCCACCAGCCTGACCGCGCAGGCGGTGGCGCCGGGGTCGGCATTGGCCTGTCTCGACGCGATGGCGGGCGAGATCACCGAAGCGGCGTGCGAACAGGCCGTCTTCGCGGGGCCTTCGGCGATTGCCGCGGCGGTGTCCTACACGGCTGCGCGCCTGACGTTTCTCGCCGATGCGGCCGCGTACGCGGCGCGTGGCGACGGCGCGTATGCGGCGACACTGGCGCCACTGCGGCAGGCGCTCGAGTCCGATCGCTTCGGCATCGTCGCTCACGTATTGGCGCTGCGCGACAGCTGTACCGAACTGCAGTGCGACGCGTTATCGTTGCTGCGCGACGCCAGCCGGGTACAAGCCAATCTCAGGGACAGGACCTTCGATCTTCTGGTTGGCCGTCATTCCGCCGAATGGTCCACCAAGGTGGGGACCGTCAGCGCAGCGGCTCCGGCGACCGTCGCGACGCCGCCCTCGTCACAATTCGACTTTCCGTCGGCGGCATCGATCCCGCCGGTCAGCATCATGAATCCCGAGCCCGCTCCGGCGCCGCCGTCCGCCCGGCAGGCCGCAACGCCGCCGGTGCCGCCCCGGCGGCCGCCACCTGCTGCCCGCCCGGCACCGCCGGCGCCGGCCCGCACGGCACCCGTCCAGATCATCCCGCCTGCCGCGGATGGGGAAACGGACGGACAGTCCTTGCGTTGAAGCACGGCCTTGGCATAGCACTGCGCCCGGCTGCGGCAGTGTCCCGGCAACCCTTGTCCTCCTCCGGTGCTTATGCCGGATAATGTTCGTGATCGATGCCTCTCCACCTGATCAAGCTCTGCGTCGGCTGCGACTCTGTCAAAGATCTCGATTCCTGGATCAAGCAGCGCATCAGGGACCAGAAGAAGCGCAGCCAGAAGCCCGAACACGTTCACACCACCCGCATGGTGCCGAAACGCGCCGACGAACTGCTGGCGGGGGGATCGCTCTACTGGGTGATCCGCGGCGAGATCCTTTGTCGTGAGCGCTTGAGCGACATCCAGCCGTTCGTCGACCGGGACGGCGTCGGGCGTTGCCGGCTGGTGCTCGCCCCCAAGGTGATCCTGGTCGAGCCGCGGCCGTTCCGGGCCTTTCAGGGATGGCGCTATCTCGACGACAAGGACGCGCCGCGCGATCTCGACCGCGCCGCCCCCGGCGCGCGGGCCATGCCGGAAAACATGCGTCGGGAACTGCGCGAACTCGGGCTTCTGTAAACGCTGCGGACGTTCACACCCCGATATTGTCGATCAGACGCGTCTTGCCGATTCGGCCCGCCACCAGGAGGCGGATCGGAACGTCCTTGCCGGAAGCGACCGGAGCCAGCGTCTCGGCGTGCCGCGCCTCGAGATAGTCGAGCACGAATCCCGCCCTCTCGATGGCGCGCCGGCCATCCGCCAGAACCGCACCGATGCCGCGACCGGCGCCGATCTTGGCCGCACAGTCCTTCAGGGTGCGATAAAGGACCGGAGCGGCCGCGCGTTCTTCCGCCGACAGGTAGACGTTGCGCGACGACAGGGCGAGGCCGTCCTTTTCCCGCTTCGTCGTCATGGCGACGACCTTCACGCCGAGGTCGAGGTCCCGGGCCAGCCGGGTGACGACCTTGAGCTGCTGATAGTCTTTTTCCCCGAACAGGGCGAAGTCCGGCCGGCACTGGGTGAACAGCTTCGTGACCACGGTGGCGACGCCGGCGAAGAATTGCGGGCGGAACCGATCTTCGAGGCCGGCGGTCGCCGCGCCTTCGGGGACGACGCGTGTCGCAAAGCCCGAGGGATACATGAGTGCGGCGGTCGGCGCCCAGATGACCTTGACGCCCAGCGATGCAAGCGCGTCGCGGTCGCGTTCGAACGTGCGCGGATAGCTGGCAAAGTCTTCGTTGGGCGCGAACTGGGTCGGATTGACGAAAATGGATACGATCACGTGGTCGCCGCGCCGCTGCGCCGCCCGTACCAAGGCGAGATGGCCGGCGTGAAGCGCTCCCATGGTGGGCACGAGGGCTATTTTTTTCCCATTTTTGCGCAACGGGGTGAGGGCGCGCCCGAGCGCCGCCATGCTGCGCGCCACCAGAAGTCGTGATGCCATTGCCGTGCCTTGATGCCGCGGACCTGTCGCCCGGACCCTGTGTCCGTTTCGCCCGGACCCAGGGTCCGTTCGGAAGAGCCGGTGCGAGCGCCGCGTTCGATCGCGCCGGTATTGGTATCTGCCTTGCCGGCCATCGACGACCGGGCGGCGCGGAAAGTAGCAAAGGCGTTGCGCCGCTGCCACTCGATCGCACGGGTATGCACCATCGTTGCAGGTCCACCGCTGTCGGGCGCTTTTTTTCCGGGCCGCCGAGCTTTGTCGGTTGGCCCGACCGGGGCTCCGGTTAATATTGAATTCGGCTATCCGGCGCGCCGGCTTGACCGTATGGTTGCATAACAACGAAAATCTCGGCGTGGGGGAGATCCATGTTGGCCATGGTGGACCCGGGCTTGATCGCGGACGACGGTACATCCGCTCATGTCGTCGTGCTCGGCAACGAGAAGGGCGGATCGGGCAAGTCGACCACGGCGATGCATGTGGCCGTCGCCCTGATGAAGGCCGGCCAGCGGGTCGCCACCATCGATCTGGATTCGCGCCAACGGACCTTCACCCGCTATATCGAGCATCGGCGGGCATGGGGCCGGCGCCGCAAGGTGGAGCTCGAACTGCCGGTCCACTTCTGCATCGCCCGCGGCGAACGCGACAAGGTGGAAGACAACGAGGCGGAGGAATTCGCCGGCTTCGCGAAGGCGATCACCACCGTCGAGCACACCCACGACTTCGTCGTCATCGATACGCCGGGGAGCGACAGCTATCTCAACCGTCTCGCCCACTCCATGGCCGACACGTTGATCACGCCGCTCAACGACAGTTTCGTGGATTTCGACGTGCTCGGCACCGTCGATCCTCTAACCTACGGCTTGACCGGCACCAGCCACTACTCGGAGATGGTGCGCGAGGCGCGCCGCCAGCGCCGCATCGTCGACGGCCGCGTCATGGACTGGATCGTGGTGCGCAACCGCCTGTCCATGCTCGGGTCACGCAACAAGCGGCTGGTCGCCGACGGGCTCAACGATCTCGCCCTGCGACTCGGGCTCCGGTTCATCGACGGTTTCGCCGAGCGGGTCGTCTACCGAGAGCTCTTTCCGCGTGGATTGACGGCCCTGGACCAGATCGATGAGACGACGTTGGGGACGCGCCCGAGCCTCTCTCATCTGACGGCGCAGAAGGAAGTCGGGGCACTGCTCGACGCCCTCAAACTGCCCATTGACGAGCGTGGCCGCCGGCGGGCGTGGGCGCGGGCGGAATGGTTCGCCGGTGCCGACCGGCCGATCGAGGTCGAGGACGTTCTGTCCGATTGAGCTTGCACTTTCCAGGGCTTATGCCATTGCGTGGGACCCGTTGGTTCACCACGTAAGGTTCCCAGGACCACGCCCCCGAGACAGGATGTGCATGGCGAAAGGGCCCGATCATATGCCGGCGGCCCCGGCTCCCAGCGAGCCGGCCCAGACCTCGTCGCGATCCGAAATCGAATCCTTCCTGGCGCAAGTCCGGACACTCGCTCCCGCCGACCTGGCGGGCGGCCGGGGACGTCTGATCTTCGCCCTCGATGCCACCATGAGCCGCCAGCCCACCTGGGATACCGCCTGCGAGCTGCAGGCAGGCATGTTCCGCGAAGCGGCCGCCATCGGCGGCCTCGACGTGCAACTCGTCTATTTCCGCGGCCTGGGCGAATGCCGCGCCTCCCGGTGGGTCTCGGATACGGGCGTGTTGGCCGCCACGATGGCGAAGATCGACTGCCGCGGCGGCAACACGCAGATCGGCAAGGTCCTGGCCCATGCCCGGCGCGAAGGCGAGAAGGGCAAGGTCGCCGCATTGGTGTATGTGGGCGATGCCATGGAAGAGAATGTCGACGTCCTGTGTCGCACCGCCGGCGAACTCGGAATGCTGGGCGTGCGCGCCTTCATGTTCCACGAAGGCCACGACCCGGCCGCCGAGCACGCCTTCCGCGACATCGCGCGCCTGAGCGGCGGCGCCTATTGCGGTTTCAATGCCGGCGCGGCGCACGAACTCGCAGAGCTTCTGCGTGCCGCCGCCGCCTATGCGGCGGGGGGCATGAAGGCGCTCGACGACCTGTCCGCGCGCCGCCATGCCGGCGCCACCCGTCTGATCGCCCAGATGAGGCCATGATGGCGACTGTCCTGGTGGGCATCGTCGCCCTCATGATCATCCTCTGGTTCGCCAACAAGTTCGTGCAGGCGAACCCGAAAGGCATCACGTTTCTGGTGCAGCGCGGCGGCGGCGTCGCAGCGGGGATCGCGGCCGTCTACCTGTTTTCGATCGGCCAACTGGCGGTGGCGCTGCCCGTGGGCATCATGGCTCTCAACCTGCTCGGTTGGCTACCGTCGGAAATGTTCGGGATCAAGGCGCACAAGAGCGCCGGCCAGGCGTCGCGGGTGCGATCGAGCTTCCTCGAGATGGAGCTCGACCACGATACCGGCACCATGCGGGGACGCATCATTGCCGGCCGCCAGGCCGGCATGTCCCTCGAGGGAATGGAAACCTCGGCGCTCGTCGCGCTCTTGATGGAACTGGACGAGGAGAGCCGGGCCCTATTGATGGCGTATCTTGACCGCCGGGATGCCCGCTGGCGTGAGCACGCGAATGGCGGTGCGGCAGCGGGGGAGGGCAGCCCGCTGAGAACCGGCAAAATGACCAAAGAGGAGGCTTATCAGGTCCTTGGCCTTAAGCCGGGGGCGAGTGCGGAGGAAATCGGACGCGCCCATCGTTCCCTGATGAAGAAACTGCATCCCGACCAGGGGGGGTCGACGTACCTCGCGGCCCGCGTCAATGAGGCCAAGGACGTCCTTCTTCGCAACCATCGCTGAGACTCCAATCCGGGGAAGCGCGGCCTCTCCTGTGCAGCGCGCTGAGCCCGGTACGCCTACTCACACTGAACGCTTCGTATTCCCTGTCATCACCGGTGGTGATTTCCGCACATTGTTAGCGGTGAACTCTTACTTTTGTTTTGAACATGGCCGGACCGTCGCCGAATGAATCCGGCGTGGTCGGGCGAGGTCAGTTCTTGATGGTCAGGCAAGCCATCTCGTTGCGCTTGAGCTGCTTGCAGACCGCCTCCGCCTGATTCTTGTCCAGCCCGGCGAAACGGGCGCGGTAGAGCGTCTTGGCGCCCTTGACCACCGGTTCGGTAAATCCGTCCGCCTTGCCGAGCAGCGATTTCACCTTGCTGTGGGCTATCTGCAGATGGTCCTTGGCTTCGCTTTCGGCCGGGAAGGCCCCGATCTGCACCAACCAGCCACCTTTCGGGATCGCACGCGACGGCACGGCCGCCGGCGGGCTCGGGGGTGTCGCGGTCGTCTTCACGGCCGCTATGACCGGTGCGCGCGCAGGGGCGGGTTCCGTCGCGGCCGGTACGGTCAGGACGCCGAGCACGCCCGGGCGCGGATTGACGACGGGTTCCGGCGCGGCAGGCGCTCTGGCGGCGGCCGGGGCGGGCGTCTCTTCGATCGGCAGCGTGGCGATGGGCGGTCCCATGGACGCCGTCTGGAGGCCGCTCAATCTGACCTTGATGGTCTTCACCTTGACGGGCTGGAGCGGTTCCGTAGAGCCGTGCACGGAGGGGGTCGAGCCGGTGGTCGTGACGGCCGACGGGGAGGCCGGTTGGGGAGAAAGGCTGACCGGGGTCGATCCGGCGGACGCGAGTGCGATGCGGGCAGGGGCCGTCTTGGGTGCCGCCGCCGCCTTCTGAGCCGCGGCCGGCGCCGTACGTTCGACGGCATCGGCGATCATGGGCGCCGAACGGACCGTAGAGGCTTCGGCGATCTTCGTGGTCACGAGGTCGCGCATGCGGGCATCGCGGGCGGCCGCCGAACGACCGCCCAGAATGACGGCGACCACGTGGCGGCCATTGCGTTTCATCGACGTGACGAGATTGAAGCCGGACGCACGGGTGTAGCCGGTTTTGATCCCGTCGACTCCTTCGACCCGCCCGATCAGGCGATTGTGGTTGCGGATGACCGTGCCGCGGAACGTAAACGACGGCGTCGCGAAATACGTGTAGTAACGGGGGAAGCGCTCCTGGATGGCGCGTCCCAGTATGGCCTGGTCGCGCGCGGTGGTGACCTGCTGGGAATCCGGTAGGCCGGAGGCGTTCCTGTAGACCGTGCGGGACATGCCGATCGCCCGCGCCTTGCGGGTCATCAGTTCGGCGAAGCTCTCCTCGTCGCCGCCCAGCGCTTCGGCGATGACGGCGGCGGCGTCGTTGGCCGACCGGGTCACGAGGCCCCGGATGGCATCTTCCGCTGAAATGGTGGAGCCGGGCTTGAGGCCGAGTTTCGTCGGCGCCTGGGCGGCCGCGTGGGCCGACACCGGCAATTGGGTCCCGAGCTTGATCTTGCCGGATTCCAGACGCTCGAACAAAAGGTAGAGCGTCATGATCTTGGTGAGGGAGGCCGGATGGCGAATGCTGTCGGGATTGGTCGCCTGTAGCACGCGGCCCGTATTGGCATCCACCACGATGGAGGCATAGGGGGGCGTATAGCCGCCGCCCGAACCGATGCTGCGGCGCTTGCGGCTGCGCGCATCCGCGTCCGTGCTCGTGATGATGACGGCAACGACGATCGCAAGGATTACGACCGACCGGCGCAAACCATGCGCGACCGATTTGCCAGCACCCGTCATGGTGGCTCCCCGTCTCCGTGGCGGCCTTTTGGCGCGCGACGTCCCCTTGCGGAGGTCCGGCGTAAGGTCACCTTTTGGCGCGAATAAGGCCGGACTGCGATTGCGCCAGCACGAAATGCCACCCAATAGGCGAATTTCTGCTGCCACTGTCGTAGCACGGCACCCCTGACGGTAGGTTGGCTATCGTTTCTAAATGGTTAATCCTGTTCATGAATTCGTCGTAATGCGTAAACGATTTTGCACTGCAACAAATTTCTTGACATATTGTGCAGTGCGGCATACGTATCGGGGCGCGGCCCGGGGGGGCCGCCACTACACCAAAACCGCCGCGGGTCACCGCTGCAACCGGGAGATGACGAGCATGCTCAAGAACTTCGATGACGTGCAGAAACTCAGCAAGGACAATCTGGACGTCGCCATGAATTCGTTCGGCGCCATGTCCAAGGGCCTGCAGGCCATCGCGGTCGAGGTTGCCGACTATTCCAAGAAGTCGTTCGAGGAAGGCAGCGCCACCGTGGAAAAGCTCCTGGGCGCGCGCTCGTTCGAAAAGGCGATCGAAATCCAGTCCGACTACGCCAAGACGAGCTATGAGGGCTTCGTCGCCGGCGCCACCCGGATCGGTGAGCTCTACGCCGATCTCGCCAAGGAGGCCTACAAGCCCTTCGAGGTGGTCGTCGCCAAGACGACCGGCAAGTAATTTCGGCGTCCCTTACCCTTCGGAACGCCTGCGGGCCCGGCTTTTCGAGAGCCGGGCCCTTTTTCTTACTCGTTCATTTGGAGATACGTAGTTTGGAAAGCTGAGAGCCGATCTGTTGAAAGGTGTCGTTGATCCCACTGGCGCTGGTCACCAGATAGAAGTGCGGTCCTGGGTCATCTTCGGTGTTCGGACTGGCGCAGTCTTGAAGCACCTGCGATGTCGGATCCGTGCTGGTGTTGACCTGGATTGTATAGATCGTGATATCGGCGGCTTTGGCGTTTGTACAAGTCAACCGCTCCCGTGCGTCGATCTTGGCGTCCTCCGCGGTGCCGGTGCGAAAGCCGTCGCCCCACCATCGGTTCTTGGTGTTGAGGCCATCCGACATGAGAATGATGACCTGCTTGTAGGTGTAATTTGTATCCATCGTGGGCGGCGTCGGATATGGACCACCACCCACCAGCGACTGCCACCCGTGGACGAGTCCGATACCTTGATTGGTAGAGTCCTTGGCGGTCATTTCATCGACGAAAGTCGACATCGTCGCCCAGTCGTTGTTGAGTGGCTTTACCGTCACGGGACAATAGTCCGATGGGTGGGCGGGAATGAACAATGTGGCTTTGTTGGAGGGTGTTGGCGTCACCGTGTTGGTGTCATAGTTGCCCGCATTCGGGCCATTCGCGTCGCCGCGGTCGGTGATGCATCCCTTCCAGTTCTTGTGAGCGGTTGGTGTCCAGGTGATCGAAGTGTCCCACACGCCTCTTTTCCACGTTCCGTATCCCCACGTTCCCCAATGGTTTTCGCAGGCGGACTTCGACGAATATGACTTGGAGCAGGCCTTTTCTCCGGTGCAGGCGCTCTTGGTCTTTTGAAGTGGATTCGAACACATATAGGCGTTCGTGCAGGCGTTCTGATTGGTATAGCCGGAGATCGAGCAGGAATTGGCGAAGCATTGACTGCGGGTTGTTGCATAACGCGTACTGCAGGTGCCGTTGTTCGCATCCCACGAATCGTCATCGGAGAGCGTCGGGTCCTGTGCGGGCGTGCCCCAGTAGATCCAATCCTCATCGTAGCTGTTCGTATCGACTTTGATGTTCTTCGCGAACGGAATAATCGAGACATACACGTCCGCACTGGTGGTCGCGGCGCTTTGCAGCGTGGTGAGCAGGTCTTTAGTGGCGTTCTTGAGTTTGCTCAGTTTATTCGATTGGTCCATCGAGCCGGTATTGTCGAGCACGAGAGCGACGCGCAGCCGACTATTGCCCCAGGTCGTGACCGCATTCGTTCCGAGCTGCATCTCGGAGATCCCCAGCACGCCCAGGAAGCTGGTCTTCATCGTTCCCGTCGCGGTGACCGTGACGGTGCTGCCACCCTCTGAACTGTAAGCGGCGGTGATCACGAGATTGCCGACGTCGGTCCGGGAGAGCAATCCCTTGAACATCGCCTCCGCTTGTTTCTTGATTTCCTCCTTGGTGAGGGATGCCGCGGTCTTTGACATCGCCAGCGCCGTCGAATCGGCGGCGGACTGCATGGCGGTGCGAATGGCGCTGGCGCGGCTGTAATCGACCGCCGTTCCGACCAACGCGAGGAGGGGAACCAGGGCCACGGCGAACGTGATGGTGACGTTGCCGCCGTTTTCCGCGAACAGGCGGCGCCAGTTTCTCATGAGGCTCGCCGGCGTGATACGAAACGACATGAAGCACCTCCGAATTCGCGAGAGGAAAGCGCGACTTTTCATCGAAAGCAGCATTATTCCTGACGGGTGAATCGATATGTAACTCGATCGTCGAAACTCGGCCCTATGCGGCCAGCGCTGGCCGAGCGGCGCCTTCGGTTCATCGCTTAAGGTGAAATTCCGGTTACGGCTTTCGCTAGAATTCGAGCGCAAACACCGGCCGCCGGTTCCGCGACGACGCCGATTGCGACGATCCGGCAAGCCGCGTAACGCGGGGAGGGGGTGGTCATGGTGTACCTGTCGGCGCCGTGAGATGTCCGCAATGATACGCAACCAACGCGAAACAGTGACTTAATTGCGCTGCAAATATCCCTGTCTCGTGCAGGTTTGGGGGGCATCGAGTTCCGACGTCGGCCGCAATTTCGTCGGCACGTAAAGTGTTCGCAAACGACGTCGTCAGGACACGCCGTGGTCCCCGTCACCGGCTGGTTCGTGAATCGAAATGGGCCCAGACGGCTCTACTGCGCCAGCCTGAGCCGGGTCAGGTTGGTCCCGATCGCGTCGAACGTCGTGATGATCTGCTGGGCGGACGTGAGATAGAAGTACTTGGATTCGTCGCTGGCGCAGCTCTTCAGCAGGGACTTGTTTCCGTCCATGACCAGCACCGTGTAGATCTTCACGCCCGCCGCCTTGACATTGTCGCAGGCTTTTCTCGTCCGGGCGTCGATGGAGTACTGATCGTTGTTCCAGCGGTTCTGGGTGTTCTGGCCGTCTGTCAGCAGGATGATGATCTTCTCGTATTTGTAGTTCGAATCTTCCGCCGGCGCGTAGAGGGGGGTTCCCTGGGTCAGAGACTGCCAGCCCCATTGCAGGCCGATGGTGATGTTGGTGTTGCCGACCGGCGTCATGGCGTCGATCTTGCTGTTGAGCGCCGTCCAGTCGTAACTCAGGGCGGTCAGGGACGTCGGACAGGACGAGAGCTGCTCGGCCGGAAACAGCGTTCCGCCACCCGTCGGCGTGGTGTTGGTGGTGTCGTAGTTCTGGTCGCGGTCGGTCACGCAGCCGTTCCAGGTGCTGTGCGCGGCCGGGGTCCAGGTCCCGCTGTTGCCGGTGCAGGTGGACTTCCTAGTGTACCACGGCTTGCTGCAGGTGCCGTTGGCCGCGTCCCACTCCTCCCAGTCGATCCAGGCTTCCTCGTGGTTCGACGAGCCGGCATTGACGTCCTTGTTGAACGGCACGATCGACACGTAGACGTCGCCATCCTTGGTGGCGGCCCCTTTCAGCTGCGTCAGCAGGTTCTTGGCCGCATTCTTAAGGGCGGTCATCTTGCCGTTGGAGGACATCGAGCCGGTATTGTCGAGCGCCAGGGCGATACGCAGCCGGGTCGTTCCCCAGACGGCGGTTCCGGAGGCGCTGACGGCAAGTTCCGGAAAGCCCATCAGACCCATGAACAGCGTCTTCACGGTCGCTGAGCCCGTCACCACGAGCGTCGAGCCGTTGGTGTTGGTATAGCTCGCCGTGGCGGACGCATTGACGAGATTCGGGTCGTCCAGCACAGCCTTGAAGAAGGTGTCTGCATTTGTTCGAATCTCGTCCGGGGTGCTGTCTACCGCCGTCTGGGAGAGCGCCAGTGCGGTCGCATCGGCGGCACTTTGAATGGTGGTGCGTGCCGAGGCGGCGCGGCTGTAATCGACCGCGGCCCCGACCAGCCCGATGAGCGGGACGAATGTGAGGGCGAAAAACGGCACGACGCTGGCACGGCGGTCGTCGATGAAGCGCTTCGGCAACATGGCTGACTCGTGTTGGTTGGCAGCGTCATCATGACACCCCAGGCTTGCAAATTGATTTCGGGACGGCCGAACTTTTGCCGTGTTCGGAGAATGTTTTCTTAACCTTGCTCGAGCGGGCCAGGCCCGAGCGGCCAGTCAGCGTGGTTCCGTACTTTGCACATTGCCGCCGATGAGGGATGTGAAGGGGGGAGCATCAACGCATGCGGGCGGGCACGCAAATTGCTGTGACGTTCACGTGCCACATTGCCGGAGGGGTGCCACTGGTGGCGGGCGGGCATGGTGACTATTATTTTAACATCGACGGGGCGTCTCGGGACGGGACGTCCCTGGACTGGGGAAGCGATTTCGTATCGAATCAAGACATGATGCTGATGGTTCGAGGTGCTCCGGCGGGTGAGGGTGTGGACGGCGAAATCTCGCCGGTGCCGCGCCGGGTACCTATGCCACGGCTGGCGGGCGACGACCGCAAGCGCAAGGGCGACGACGGCAATCCCGGCACCGCGGTCATCACCAAGACGAAGCCGCAGACCAAGCGGCCGAACATGTACCGGGTGCTGCTCCTCAACGATGATTACACCCCGATGGAATTCGTGGTGCACGTCCTGGAACGCTTCTTCAAGAAGGATCGCGAAGCGGCCACGCGCATCATGCTTCACGTCCACCACCACGGGATCGGCGAATGCGGCATATTCACCTACGAGATCGCCGAAACCAAAGTGACGCAGGTGATGGACTTCGCCCGCAAACACCAGCATCCTCTGCAATGCGTGATGGAGAAGAAGTGAGCCACGGGGGCGGGTCACTGCACAAGCGAATGGGACACTGATGCCGACCTTTTCACGTAGCCTCGAACAGTCGCTCCACCGGGCCTTGGCGCTCGCCAACGAGCGTCATCATGAATATGCGACCCTCGAGCATCTGCTTCTCGCGCTCATCGACGATCAGGACGCCGCCGCCGTGATGCGGGCCTGCAACGTCGATGTCGACAAGCTGCGCCGGGATCTGGTCGGGTATGTGGAGTCGGAACTCGACAATCTGGTCACCGACGGAAGCGAGGATTCCAAGCCGACGGCCGGATTCCAGCGCGTGATCCAGCGCGCCGTGATCCACGTGCAATCGTCTGGTCGCGAAGAAGTGACCGGCGCCAATGTGCTGGTCGCCATCTTCGCCGAGCGCGAGAGCCACGCGGCCTATTTCCTGCAGGAACAGGAGATGACCCGCTACGATGCCGTCAATTACATCAGCCACGGCATCGCCAAGCGTCCCGGGTTGAACGAGGCGCGCGCAGCCCGTGGTGCCGAAGAGGAGCAGGAAACGAAATCAGGCGACGAGCCGAAGAAAAAGGGGGACGCCCTGGAATCCTACTGTGTCAACCTCAACAAGAAGGCACGCGAAGGCAAGATCGACCCGCTGATCGGCCGTGATACCGAGATCAGCCGGACCATCCAGGTGCTGTGCCGCCGCCAAAAGAACAACCCGCTGTTCGTCGGCGAGGCCGGCGTCGGCAAGACCGCGATCGCCGAGGGACTGGCACGCCGGATCGTCAATGGCGAAGTGCCGGACGTGCTCAAGAACGCGACGGTGTTTGCCCTCGATATGGGCACGCTGCTGGCCGGAACGCGCTATCGCGGCGATTTCGAGGAGCGTCTCAAGCAGGTCCTCAAGGAGCTCGAGAATTATCCGGGCGCCATCCTGTTCATCGACGAAATCCACACCGTGATCGGCGCCGGAGCCACCTCCGGCGGGGCCATGGATGCCTCCAACCTGCTCAAGCCGGCGCTGGCGTCCGGCACCGTGCGGTGTGTCGGCTCGACCACCTACAAGGAATACCGTCAGTATTTCGAGAAGGATCGGGCGCTGGTACGCCGTTTCCAGAAGATCGACGTCAACGAACCGTCGATTCCCGATGCCATCGAGATCCTCAAAGGCCTCAAGCCCTATTTCGAGGACTATCACAAGCTCAAATACACCACCGATGCCATCAAAGCGGCGGTCGAACTCTCGGCGCGTTACATCCACGATCGCAAGCTGCCCGACAAGGCGATCGACGTCATCGACGAGTCCGGGGCGGCGCAGATGCTCCTGCCCGAGCACAAGCGCAAGAAGACCATCGGCCTCAAGGAGGTCGAGGCGACCATCGCGACCATGGCCCGCATTCCCCCCAAGACCGTGTCGAAGGACGACGCCGAGGTGCTCGCCCATCTCGAGGCGACGCTCAAGCGGGTGGTCTACGGCCAGGACAAGCCCATCGAGGCCCTGTCCTCGGCCATCAAGCTCGCTCGCGCCGGCCTGCGGGAGCCCGAAAAGCCGATCGGCTGCTATCTGTTCTCGGGCCCGACCGGCGTCGGCAAGACCGAGGTGGCCCGCCAGCTGGCGGCCTCGCTGGGGGTGGAGCTGATCCGCTTCGACATGTCGGAATACATGGAGCGGCATACGATCTCGCGGCTGATCGGCGCGCCGCCCGGCTATGTGGGCTTCGACCAGGGCGGACTTCTGACCGACGGCGTCGACCAGCATCCGCACTGCGTGCTGCTGCTGGACGAGATCGAGAAGGCGCATCCCGATCTCTTCAACGTCCTTCTTCAGATCATGGATCACGGCAAGCTGACCGACCATAACGGCAAGCAGGTCGACTTCCGTAACGTGATCCTGATCATGACCACCAATGCGGGCGCCGCCGACCTCGCCAAGGCCGCCTACGGCTTTACTCGCACCAAGCGCGAGGGTGACGACACCGAGGCGATCAACAAGCTGTTCGCGCCCGAATTCCGCAACCGCCTCGACGCCACCATCGCCTTCGGGCATCTCAGCGCCGACGTCATCGGCAAGGTGGTGGAGAAGTTCGTGCTTCAGCTCGAAGCGCAACTCGCCGACCGCGACGTCACCATCGAGCTGTCGGAAGATGCCTCGAAGTGGCTGATTGCCCACGGGTATGACGAGCAGATGGGTGCCCGGCCCATGGCCCGTATCATCCAGGAGCACATCAAGAAGCCACTCGCCGACGAGGTTCTGTTCGGAAAACTGAAACACGGCGGGCACGTGCGCGTCGTCGTAACGAAGAACGAAGATGGCCTGGATCGGATCGGATTCGAGTTCCTCGACGGCCGGGTGACACCGAAGCCGGAGAAACTGCCCGAGCCCCTGGTGCGCAAGGCCCGCCGGCGCGGTGGCGGTGTCAAGCGCAAGCCGCCGGCGCCGAAGAACGACGGTCAACCGCCGAACGGGCGGGGCTCCGTGCCGAAAGTTCCTCTTCTCAAGGTTTGATTGACCGACGGGCCTTGCGCGGTTGTGCCCAGAACCTTGGCGAGGAGAGCCTTGACAAGGTGGGATAGCGGAGATTTCCGCAATCCCACCTTCTTCCTTTACCGTCGGTTATCCGTCCGTACGCGATTTGGGTGGTGCGTCGCCCCGGTTAACCACCGGTTTGAGCCTGCGATCTAGCGTCAGGGGCAGCATTTTCCCGATTTGGAGCGCCGACGTCTTCATGTGGAGCCCTGCCAGCAGCGCTGTCCCGGTCCTGCGCCGTGTCCCTCGCGCGTCCGGTGCTGCTGCGCCAAAGGGGCGCGATCATCGCCAGATCAGCATCGTGTTGACGACACTGGTCGCCGGGGCCGTCGGTGGTCTCATCGCCTACTGGACCTGGCGCATGGTGTTGCGGATGCCGTTGGCGCTTGCGCCGGAACTCGGCGTAGCAGCCGGAGCGCCCTCCGACGTCCGCCCATGGGCGCCGTGGTGGGTACCGGCGGCGATCGTCGGCCTCGTCGCCATGGTGTTGTGGCCGATCCTCGCCACCCATGCGCGACGTATTTCGTTGATCGGCGGCGCCGCCGCCATCGTGCTCGTATCGATCCTGTTCTTTCCGGTCGCCGCGATCTGCGTCCAGCTCGCAGCCTTGACCAGCAGCGGGTGGCCGCCGGTCGTCGAGTTCGTCGGCGCACTGCCGCGCGTCTTGGCCGAGGCCGTGAAGCTGACCTTCGTCAACCTGATGTATAGCGGCGCCGTGACGGTTCCCCTGGCGGCGTTGATCGGCCTCCTCCTGGCGGCATTCGGCCGTTTCATCGCGTGGACGGTCGATTGGCTGGCACGGATGCGTGCCGGCTGACGGCGCCGCGCCTTCGTGCCCACCACAGCGTTGCGCGCGGTACGTGACTGTGGGACATCACAGAGGCGATGTCCCTTCGAATCCCCCGAAGTCCCCGCATTCCCTCGGGCTCCCCGTTTCTCGGCGGTCTCGTCGCCGGGGCAAGCTCCGTCTTCACATTCGTGATTTTCGGAAGCTATCTGAGCATCGGCGCGTTCGCGCACGACCTCGGCTTTTCGGCGCCCTGGCTGTCGTTCTCGACCGTGCTGGTGTGGGCGGCACCCGCGCAGGTGATCGTGATCGCCTCGCTCGCCGCCGGCGCCACCGGGCTCGAAATCGCCGTCGCGGTGACGCTGAGCGCCATTCGCCTGCTGCCGATGGTCGTCTCGCTGCTGCCGTTGCTCAAGTCCGCCGATACCCGCATGCGGTCATTGATTCTGCCGACCCATTTCACCGCCATCAGCGTCTGGATCGAGTCCCTGCGGCTGTCGCCCATGTTGCCGCGACCGGCCCGCATCCCGTTCGTGAATGGCATCGGGGTTGCCCTCATGGGGGCGGCCTTGGCGGGGGGATTGATCGGACACGTGCTCGCCGGAGTCCTGCCGGCGCTGTTGGTGTCCGCCATGCTGTTTCTCACCCCGATGTCGTTCCTGTCGTCGACCGTGCGCAACGCCCGGCTCCTGTCCGAACGGATCGCCGTGGTGGTCGGCCTCGTGATGGCGCCGGCCCTGGCCTGGCTCGACATCGGCCTTGATCTCCTATGGACCGGCCTTGTTGGGGGAACGCTTGCCTATCTGGTCCAGCGTTTCCGGCGGAGGCCGTGATGCGCATGCTCGCCGAACTGTCCCCCTATCTGATCCTGGTTCTCGTCGGCTTTCTCCCCAACGAGATCTGGCGGATGATCGGCCTCATGGTGGCGCGGGGAATTGACGAGGATTCGGAGATCATCGTCTGGGTGAGAACGGTGGCGACCGCGATCCTGACCGGGCTCGTGGGCAAGGTCGTGGTGTTCGCGCCAGGGTCGCTCGCAGCGGTGCCGTTGTGGATACGGCTTCTCGCGGCGGCCCTCGGCATGCTTGCCTTCTTCGTGTTCAGGGGGTCGGTGCTCGCGGCCGTCGCGACCGGCGCGATCGCCATCGCGGTCGGCGTGCTGGCGGGAAGCTGAAGACGTCGCAGGATGATCGACAGGGAGTCCCGCACGCCGGATGCCCGGCATTCGCCTTGCCGGGGCGCCCCGCAGAGACGACGGGCAAAGGCATCGGTCATGCTCCGGCGTCGGCGGCATGAACAATGCGAGCCGCCGCAATGTCTGCGGCGACCACGCCGCACGCCCGCGGCAGGAATATCAATGCGATCACGAGAAGTATGATCATAAGGGCCGCAATGTTCGTGCGTCCGTCCTCGATCTGCCGACCGGCATATTTCCTCATCCGGTGCCCATATCCTTCTCTCGAGTTCGGACCACGATGAAGAAGGCGGCAAACGCCGTGCCGTCACGGCTCACATGTCCGGACAGCAACTTGGCTGGTTAAATCTTCCTGACCGCTGCTGCGGAGCGGCAAATAGTTCACGGCAAGCGGCAGATCGTACCGGGGGGCATCCGCCACGCCAGCCTGCCGCCGCGGTGTCGCGACGGTGCTGATGTGCTGCTGACCGTACGGCATGCCGAAACCAAGCAAATGGACGCGACTTTCATTATCCGCATTTACGCGCTGTACAGGTCGCCAATATACAAATTTGATTTAATTGCGCATGCTTGCGATCCCGACGGTCCCGTGCACGACGGTAGGCGAAACTGGACATGACTTCGCTAGTGGGGATGTTCCGGAGCTTTACGAATCCGATCCGCCGGTGGTCGCGAGGAGACGGCGCCCGCCATGCCACGACCTTTCTCGCTCTGGCGGCCATCGGGTTGATCTGGGCGAGCTTCTATCTCGCGCTTCGTGAGGAAAAGCAGCAGATCGAGCGGGGAGCGCGTCAGGAACTGAGAAATCTGACCCGCGTCTTCGAGGAGCAGATCATCCGGTCGTTCAAGGCGGTCGATCAGACTCTTTTGTATGTGCGCGATGCCTACCGGCGCGATCCAGACAGGTTCGATCTCGGCCTGTGGTCCCGCAACGGTCAGGTCATGACCGATTTCGCCTTCCAGCTGACCCTGGTGGATCGGAACGGAATAATCATCGCGAGCAGCCTGGGACCGATCACATCCAAGATCGATCTCAGCGATCGTGACCATATCAGGGTTCATATGCGGTCCGGCAACGACGAGATGTTCATCAGCAAGCCGGTGCTCGGACGTGTCAGCAAGCAGTGGTCGATCAATGCGACTCGCCGGATTTCGGCGGCGGACGGCACGTTCGCCGGTGTCGTCGTGGTCTCGCTCGACACCGCCTACCTGACCCGCCTCTACAACCAGATCGACGTCGGCACCGGCGGGCTCATCGCGCTGGTCGGAATGGACGGCATCATCCGCGCCCGTGCGACCGGCGGGTCGGCCCATATCGGCTCCGATATGAGGGCCAGCGAATTGTTCAAGCAGGTCGCGCGGGCGGACGCCGGAATTTATCAGGCGGTGAGCACGATCGACGGCCTGGAGCAGTTGACGGCCTACCGCAAGGTCAAGGATCTTCCGCTGATCGTGTTCGCAAGCCACGCGCAGGACGAATTGATGGAGCCGGCGCGGCGGCACGCTGTCAATTATCTCGTCGTCGCCGTGGTGCTGAGCATCGGCATGCTGGCGCTCGTGCGCGTCGTCTTCTCCTATCAGGCAGGGCTCAAGCACGCCCGCGATTCAGCCGAGGCCTCCTCCCGTGCCCGTTCGGAATTCATGGCGGTGATGAGCCATGAGATCCGCACGCCCCTGAACGGCGTCATCGGCGTGACGGGACTCCTGCTCGACAGCAAACTCGGTACCGAACAGACGCGGCTCGCGATCACGTTGCGGGAATCGGCCGAACACCTCCTGCAGATCATCAACGACGTGCTCGACTTCTCCAAGATCGACGCCGGTCGTCTCGACCTGGAGCACATCGAATTCGACCTCCCCAACCTGGTCGAGGGCACGGCCCAGATGTTCGCCCCGCGCGCACACGCCAAGGGGGTCGACATCGCCATGGTGCTCGCCCCGGATCTGCCGTCCCGCGTCGTCGGCGATCCCAGCCGGCTGCGCCAGATCCTCTTCAATCTCATCGGCAACGGCGTCAAGTTCACCTCCGAGGGCGGCGTCACCATCGAGGTCTCGCGCGAAGCCGGCTCGACCGTGGGGAAGGCACGGCTGGTGTTCGCCGTCCGGGACAGCGGCATCGGCATTCCGGCGGCGGCTCTGGACCGTCTGTTCCGCAAGTTCTCCCAGGTCGACAGCTCGGTCTCGCGCCGGTTCGGTGGTACGGGCCTGGGTCTGGCGATCTGCAAGGCGCTGGTCGACCGCATGGGCGGACAAATCTCCGCCGCCAGCGATCCCAGCAAGGGGAGCACGTTCGCGGTGACGCTCGAACTGGCGACGCTGGCCACGGCGGATCTGCATCAGCCTCTCGCGGGCAAACGCATCTTCGTGGCCTCCGACAACGCGATGGTGAGGAGTGCGCTGGTCAGGCAGATCTTGCTCCTGGGAGCCGACGTTTGGGCCGGCACCCAGTCGTCGGTCGCCGCGGATCTGATCGGCGCCGGTCGGGGTTACGATGCCGTCCTCGTCGATTGCGGTCCGGCAAGCCGTGCGATCGCCGCCGAGATACGAAGCCACGCACCGGCGACGCGCGTGGTGTTTTTAGAGACGACCCTGGCGTATCCCTCACAGGCGGCGGACTCGAAGGACTGCGACGTCGTTCTCGTCAAGCCGGTCACGGCCGCGGCGCTGGTGGCGGCGGTCACGGGGAGCTCTGTTGCATCGATGGAGCACTATGCCGTTCCGGCGCCGACGTCGTTCGCCGACAGGCCACCGACGCGGATCCTGCTCGCCGAGGACAACTCGACCAACCAGCTCGTGGCGGTCAAAATGCTCGCAGCGCTCGGCTTACGCGCCGATCTGGTCGGCAACGGCTTGGAGGCGATCGAGGCGGCCCGCAGCGTGCCCTACGGCTTGATCTTCATGGATGTCATGATGCCGGAAATGGACGGCCTTCGGGCCACGAAGACGCTCCGCGAGCAGCCGGGCCCGTCCAGGCAGTCATACATCATCGCGTTGACGGCGAACGCATCGGCGGAGGATCGCGACAAGTGCCTCGCCGCGGGCATGAACGATTTCGTCGCCAAGCCGTTCACGCGCGCGGGCGTGCAAAAGGCCCTGGAACGCTACTTCGCCTGGCTGGATGCGCAATGCGTCCGACCTCGGGATCCCAATCCCGCGTCGCTTCCGGCAGGGTTCGATCATGCCGCCCTGCAGGGGGTGATCGAAGATCTCGGCGTCGAGGACGCGGCGGAGATTCTCAAGACGTTCCTGAACGCGAATGTCCGACGTGTGGCCGACATGCACGAATGGGCGCGGTCCGGTGAGCGGAGCGATCTGGAGCGTGAAGCCCATTCGCTCAAAAGCGCCGCCGCACTGCTCGGATTCGTCAAACTGTCCGAACAGGCCCGGGCGTTCGAAAAGGATGTCGCCGGCCTCGATCACGCCGATCTGGTCGAACGGCTCGGTCTCCTCTCGGAGACGATTGCCGAAGCCGACGGCGTCGGGCGAAAAGCCTTGCAGTCGATGGCGGCGTGACTTCGGCGGTCCATCGCGGACTCGGTGATCAGCCTTGTGGGGCGACACCTCGCCGGCTTCGGAGGCGAGCCAACAACGCATCACGTCGCTCGGCGAGGTGGGCCAGGGCGAGCAGGGCCGCTGGGGTGACGATCAAGGTCAACACGGTCGCGAAGCCGAGGCCGAACACGATCGCGGTGGAAAGGCTGACCCACCACTGGGTAGCGGGCGCCCCGACGGTGACTTCGCGCATCAGGAAGTCGACATTCATGCCGAACGCGATCGGCAGAACCCCCAGAACGGCCGTCACGGCGGTGAGTACGACCGGGCGGGCGCGCTCGCGGCAGGTCTCGATGATGGCGTCATAGGCGGCGACGCCGTCGCGCCGCAGGCGGTCGTAGGTGTCGATCAGCACGATGTTGTTGTTGACGATGACGCCCGCATTGGCGATGACGCCGATGCCCGTCATGACGACCCCGAACGCCTGTCCCATCACCAGCACGCCGAGCAGGACGCCGATGGTCGACAGGATGACGGCGGTCAGGACCAGGCCCACCGAGGTCAATTTGTTGAACTGGGCGAGCAGGATCGCGAAGATGAGGAACAACGCGGTGCCGAACGCCTTCATGAGGAAGGCGGAGGCCTTTTCCCGTTCCTCGTCCTCGCCCTTGAGCTTGAAGGTGACGCCTGGACCGAGGTCGGCGGCAGCAAGTTCGGCGGCGATCTCCTGCTGGACGGCCGCCGCCTGGGCGCCGCCGGCGAGGTTGGCCGATATGGTCATGACGCGGTTGCCGGCGACGCGGTTGATGTAGCCGACCCGTGGCGTCGGCGCCCGCTGGACGAAATTTCCGATCGGCACGTGCCCGGATCCCGTCTGCACCCGCAGGTCGTCGAGCTGGTCGAGGCTCCTGCGGTCGTTGGGGAAGCGGACCAGGATGTCCACCGCCTTGTCGGAATCGGACGGGCGATACTCGGTGACCTTGACGCCGTTGGTGACGAGCTGCACGGCGGTGCCGACCGTGTTGGGGCCGGCGCCGTATTTTGCCGCCTCGGCCTTGTCGACGCTGATCTTCCAGTCGATGCCCGGCAGCGGCAGGCCATCGTCGAGATCACGGATGTCGCCGCGCTTGGCCAGGAGAGCTGCCACCTTGTGGGCGGCCGCCGGCAAGGCGTCGGGGTCGAGGGCGCCGATCTGCACCTGGACCGGCTTGCCGGTCGGCGGGCCGCCCCGGGGGGCCGTCACTTCCACCAGGATACCGGGAATTTCGGCACTCGCGGTGCGGATGCGGTCCATGATCTCGTGGGCGGGCGGCCGCTTCTGCCAGTCGCCGAATTCGAACTGGACGACCCCGATCGTGTCCTCGGTGATTTCGCTCGAGCCGCGCGGCTGCTCGCCGACGCGGGTGTAGACGGTGGCGAGGCCGGGTGCGGCGAGGACATGACCTTCGACGGCGGAGACCAGCCGGTTCTTCTCGTCGAGGGACAGGTTGCCGCGCGCATGCACGATCGCCTGGCCGTAGTCGGGTTCGACTTCCGGGAAGAACTCGACGCCGTGGCCCAGCCTGGCGTAGGCGACCTGCACCACGACCAGGAGCGCGAGGGCGGAGAGGAGCGTCCGTCCCGGATGGGCGAGGGCAAGCCGCACCGTGCGCATGTAGAGCCCGTCTTCGGCGGCGCGGTCGTCATGGGCGACCGGGGCCGCCTTGCCGAGCAGGGCGCCCAGTGTCGGCGTGAAGACCAGCGCTACCGCGAGGGAAGCGGACAGGGTCGCGATCAGGGTGATCGGCAGGTATTTCATGAATTCGCCGACGATGCCGGGCCAGAACAGCAGTGGCGAGAAGGCGGCGACCCGGGTCGCGGTCGCGGCGACCACCGGCCCGGCCATGCGCTTGGCGGCGAACGCATAGGCCTCCTTGGGCGGCATGCCTTCGGCGAGCCGGCGCTCGGCGAATTCGGACACGATGATGGCGTCGTCGACCAGCATGCCGACGGCGAGAATCAACGAGAACAGGACGACGATGTTGACCGTCAGGCCAGCGAGCTGCAGGCCGAGCACGCCGGCGAGGAACGACGCCGGAATGGCGATGCCGATGAACAGGGAAGCGCGGAATCCGAGTGCGAACAGGATGATGACGGATACGAGCTGGACACCGGTCGCGACCGAGTTCTGCAGATCCGCCAGCATCTGGCGGATCGTCTTCGACTTGTCCTGGGTATAGGAGACATCGAGATTGGCCGGCCACGTCGCCTTCATGCGTTCGACCGTGGCCTTCACGGCATCGACCGTCTCGATGAGGTTGGCGCCGGTCCTTTTCGACACCTCGATGGTCATGGCGGGGCGGCCATTCACCCGCGTGACCGAGGTCGGATCCTTGAAGGTCGGCTTGACTAGGGCGACGTCGCCCAGCGTCACCGAGGCGGCCGCCGACGCGACGAGCGGAATTTTCAGGACGTCCTGCGGGGTTTCGATCAGGCCCGGCACCTTGACGGCGAAGCGGCCGGTTTCACCTTCGAGGGCGCCGGCGGCGATCAGGCTGTTGGAGGCGTTGGTGGCCGAGATGAGCTGGTCGAGGGAAACCCCGTAGCTCTTCATCAGCATCGGCTCGGCGATGATCTCGATGGCTTCGTCGCGGGCGCCGCGCAATTCCGCCGAGAGCACGCCCGGCACCTGCTCGATGGCGTTCTTGGCATTGCGGGCGATGCGCAGGAGCGAGCGCTCCGGCACCTCGCCGGCGAGCGCCACCACCAGGACCGGATAGAGCGACAGGTTGACCTCGCGCACCGACGGCTCGTCGGCGTCGCGGGGAAGGTCGCGCTTGGCCTGGTCGACCTTGGCGCGCACATCGGCAAGAGCGGCGTCGGAATTGAATCCGGCCTCGAATTCGAGCAGCACATAGCCGCCGCCCTCATAGGCGGTCGAGCGCATCTCCTTGACGTTGCCGACCGATTTGAGCTGGGTTTCGACCGGCTTGAGCAGCAGGCGCTCGGAGTCTTCCGGCGAGATGCCTCGCTGGGTGAGCTGCACGTAGATGATCGGCACCTTGACGTCCGGCTCCGCCTCCTTGGGGATCGTCCGGTAGGCAACGAAACCGGCGACCAGAAGGAAGATCAGGAGGGCGATCGTCAGTCGCGCATGGCTGATGGCGTAGTCGATGAACTTGAGCATTCGGCCTCGCGGTGGCGGCTTCAGGGAGCGTCGTTGCCTGCCGTCTTCGGCGCAGCGGAAGCGGTGATCGGGAGGGTCGTCACGACCTGGCCTTCGGCGACGAAATCCTGGCCCTGCACGATGACCTTGGCGCGGTCGGCGAGACCTGCGACCCACATGGTGTCCTGCTGGTCTTCGAGGATACGGACCGGAACGAACGCCACCATGCCGGCGTCGTCCACTGTCCGCACGCCGAGGTCGCCGGCCGACGAGAAGGTCAGCGCCGAACGGGGCAGCCGGACAGCCGGTTCGGGCGCCATGGGCAGGACCACTTCCGCCGTGATGCCGTCCGGAATGGCACCGTCCGGATTGGCGACCTCCACCTCGACCCGGTAGGTACGGGTCTGCTGGCTCGCCGATTTGGACACGTAGCGGATGTGTCCCCGGGCGTTTTGTCCGGTGACGAGCCGCACGTCCGCCGGCTCACCGAGACGGACCCCGGCGAGCCGCCGCTCCGCGACTTCGACCACCACCAGCATGGGGTCGAGGGCGACGAGCTGCGCGATCTCGCGACCCGCCATGGAGAAGGCGGCCTGGCCGACTTCGACCGGAACCTCGGTGACGATGCCGGCCCACGGGGCGCGCACCACGCCACGGTCGCGTTCCGCCTCCGCGGCAGCCAGCGATGCTTCGGCGGCCTTGAGCTGGGCCTCCAGGTTGACGAGGTCGAGGCGGGGCAGGGTGCCGTTCTCGATCAACCGTCGCTTGGCGTCGAGTTCGGTCTTGCGCTGGGTGAACAGGGCGCGCGCCTGCGCGACCTGCGCCTCGCGGGCCTCGTCGGACATGATCGCGACGACATCGTCCTTGGCCACCCGACTGCCACGACGGACCCGGACCTCGCTGAGCACGCCGCCGGTACGGGCAGTGACCATCACCCGGCGATCGGCCTCGGTGCGCCCCGCCAGGACCAGCTTGCGGGCATGGGAGACCACCGAGACTTCGGTCACGGCGACGCGGAACGGCTTCTTGGACTCGCCGCCTTCGGTGCGGATCGCGGCATTGCCGTGCTCGGGTGGAAACAGATAGCCCGATGCGATCCAGACGGTGGCGGCGGCGACGAGGCCCACGGCGGCCAAACGGCTTGCTTTCATGACGACGTCTCCGAGACTTCGATGGCCGGCCGCAGCAGGCTCGCGACCATCTGCAGGACCAGCGGAATGGTTGTTTCCGTATCGAAACCGGGATCGACCGCGCGACGCCACGACACGCCGTCGGCGAGCGCCATCAGAATGGCCGCGACCGTATCGAAATCCAGGTCACGGCGGACTTCGCCGCGGCCGGCCGCGTGCCGCAGCATCGCGGCCATGTCGGCCTTGATGCCGCGTTCGAGATCGCAATAGATGCGGGCGACTTCCGGGTTTCGGCGGCTCTCCGCCATGATCTCGGTGCACAGGCCCACATCATCGGCGCTGCGTTCAACCAGATGGATGCGGGCCAAGCCTGCGAGCGCCGCGAAGAAGTCCGGGGCGTCTCGAACCGCCGTGAAGGTTTCGGCGACTTCGGCGCGGTCGCGCTCGCTGATGCCGGCGATGATGGCTTCCTTGGACGGAAAGTAGCGATAAAGGTTGCCCGGGCTCATGCCGGCTTCGCGGCAGATGTCGTGCATGGACGCCTGATGGAAGCCCGAGCGCACGAAGCAGCGGCGTGCGGCTTCGAGGATTTCCGTCCGCCGATCGGCTTGAAGCTGGCTGTTGGCGCGCCGCATCCCTGTCCCTCGTCTGGAGAGTTCCCCCGCCGAATGAGATGCGGCGATTTCTAAATGAGAATGAACGTTCACTCTAATATTGTGGTGAAAATACGGTGTCAATGCCCGGACTGCGCGAATCAGGAATTCGCGCAGGTCACGAGAATTCCTCAAATCATATCAGTCGGATGATGCCTTGGCCGGATGCGGTCGGCAGGTCCTGGGGTTGGCCTATGCGGCTGCACTCGAGGGTTGGCCATCGAGAGCACGTCGCACCGCCGCGGCGAGGTCGTGCTTGCGGTACGGCTTCACCAACAGGCCGTATGTGCTGTGGAGGTCGGAGTCGTGGGCCATGAATGCGTCCGTAAACCCGGAGGTCAGCAGGATCTTGAGCTCCGGATAGTTGCGCCGGGCCTCGTCGGCGAGATCCTTGCCGCTCAGGCCGCCCGGCATGACGATGTCGGAGAAGAGGAGATCGGCCGCAACCCCGCCTTCCAGCAGGCGCAAAGCCGAGAAGGCGCTGCCGGCCGTGACGACGTTGTAACCGAGGTCGGTGAGCTGGCGCGTGACGGTTGCCAGGACATCCTTGTTGTCGTCGACCGCGAGCACGGTTTCGCCGCCACCCAGCGGCAGCTGTTCGGTCACATGCGCCGGACGTTGCACGGCGGCGCTCGTGTCGCGCGGCAGGTAGATCCTGAGAGTCGTTCCCCGGTCGACCTCGCTGTAGATGCTCACGTGTCCGCCGGATTGCTTGGCGAAACCGTACACCATGCTCAGGCCGAGGCCGCTGCCCTTGCCATGGGCCTTGGTGGTGAAGAATGGCTCGAACACGCGGGCAATGTTCTCCGGCGACATGCCGATGCCCGTGTCGCTGAGGGATATCACCACGTACTCGCCGGTCGCCATACGCTCGCGCGTAATCTCGTTGTGCGCATCGATGATCGTGTTGCCGGCTTCGATGATCAGCGTGCCGCCGCCCGGCATGGCGTCGCGGGCGTTGATGGCGATATTCACGATCGAGGACTGCAGCTGTGACTCGTCGACGCAGACCGTCCACAGGTCGTCTGCGATACGCAGTTCGAGGGTGACGTCGTCTCCCAGCGTCCGGCCGAGCAGGCGAGCGGTCGCCTTGATGAGATCGGGAAGAACGACCTTCTTGGGGTTCAGCGGCTGGCGACGGGCAAATGCCAACATCTGCCGCGTCAGCTCGGCGCCGGCGAGCGCCGACTGCAGGACGATCTCCACCTTCTCTTGCGTCTGTGCATTGTCGGCAACCTCCTCGGCGATCAGGTCGAGGTTGCCGATCATCACCATCAGAAGATTGTTGAAGTCGTGGGCGACGCCGCCGGTGAGGTTGCCGACCGCCTCCATCTTCATGGCCTGCTGGAGTTGGCGCTCCACGGCCTTGCGTTCGGTAATATCCTCGGCCACGACCAGGAGATACTGTGGAACACCGTTGTCGCCGATGATCGGAACCCGGGTCGTCTTCTGGACACGTAGAGCCCCGCTCGGGAGCCTGATCTCGTGGTCGTCGAGAACGCACACCCGGCCACTTTCCAGGCACCGCCGGTCGTCGAGTTCGACCCGCTTCGCCGTCGTTGCGTCGAATATGTCGCCGGAGGTCATTCCGGCCCAGCGTCCGTCCTCGAGGCCGAGGCGATGCTCGCCGGCTTTATTGAGCAGGGCGTATCTCAGGTCGCCGGCGTTCTTGACGATGATCATCACCGGGACGTTTTCGATCACCTTGTCGAGCAGGTCGCGATTGCGGTCGCGTTCGGCTTCCGCGCGGCGGTGCTCCGTCACATCCTCGTGGGTGGCGATCCAGCCTCCGTCCGGCGTCGGCCTGTCGATCACGTGGATCATGCGGCCATCCGGCGTCTCGTTGGTGAACGCCGATCCGCCTTGCTTCAATGAATCCATGACCTCGGCGTAGTAGCCGTCGACGTCGCCTGCGAACGTGCCCGCCGCCTTGCGCGCCTCGATCAACGTCCGGAGATCCGTCCCCGGGGCAACGGCCTCGCGCGGGAGACGATAGATTTCCCGATGTCGATCGTTGCTGAGGACAATGCGGCCGTCGGCGCCGAACATGACGAGTCCCTGCATCATGTTGTTGACGGCCACGTCGATCGTTCGTTGTTGCAGCAGGAGCTCCCGTTGTGTCGCTTCACGCTCGGAACCGGCGTGTCGCACGACGACGAAGACGAGGATTCCGACGGCCAAAGCAAGAGCGCCGCCGGCGCCAGCGAGCCGGAGCGCGTCGCGTTCGGCCTGGGCGGTCGCGGCCGCGATCGTGGCGCTGACCGTCACAATGGCGGGAAAGCCGCGTACCAACCGGATGGCGACGATCCTGTTCTGTCCGTCGAGTTCGCTGACGACGCGCATGATGCCGTCGCCCTGGCCTTTCGCCCCGGCCAGCTTCGAATAGACACGCCCGACCGTGCCCGGCTCCTCCGGGTAGCGCGTGAGCAGCATGCCGTCGCCGCGAAACAGCGCGATCGATCCCTGCTTCTCGCTGAAGGCGATCGAAGCGAACTGCTGTTCGAAGTACTGCAGCCGCATGGCGCCGAGGACGAGGCCGAGAAACCGTCCATCGGACGAAGTGATCTTGCGGGCAAGATAGATCGTCCACGTTCCGGTACCGCGATTCTGCACGGGTTCGCTGAGGAAAACCATCTTTTCGGTATCGTCACGCAGTGCTTTGAAATAGTCGCGATCCGTGACGTCGACGCGCGGAATCGGCCAATAACGCGAGAAATTGATCAGCCGTCCGTGCTCGTTGATGATGGTCACGGCATCGATCTGCGGCAGCCCACTGATCTTGTCCGCGAGCATGCGATGGATGCTCGGCCGCCCCATCAGTTGTTCGAGATGCTGTTCGATCTCGACTTCCTTGGCCCGCATGTGTTCGATGAGGCTGGCCTGGACGAGCTCGAGCGCGCGGAAAGACTGCGCCGTCTGTTCGGCGAGTATCGAACCGACATTGCCGAGTTCGCGTTCGGTGTCTTCGAGAGCCTGGTTGCGCATGCTGAGGGCGAACGTCACGGTGACGCCGACGATGGCGGCGACGAGAAGAAGGCCCCAGATGGACAGTCGGCGCATCTGCCGTGATGCCACTGCCTTTGCGGTGGCGACGTCCGCGACGCCGAGAGGAGCGGCGCCGGCACTGCCCGCGGCTGCGACGGGTGATCGGCTAAACCATCGTTGCCACAGGTCAGTCATCGTCCGTAACGAGCTCCCTCGAAGATCGCCCCTTGTGCGCCGGCATCGGCGCATGATGGCTCTCAGGCCCGGGCGCTGCCACGATTGACATCCGTGGCCATTCCGGCCGGCGGCATGCGCTTCTTGACGAGAACGTCGATGAGCACGTCCGCCTTCATCGGCTTGGCGAACAGGAAGCCCTGGGCGGTATCGCAATCGATTTCGATCAGGGTGCGCAAATCGCCGGCCGTCTCGATGCCTTCGGCACAGACGCTGACCCCGACCCGATGGGCGAGATCGACGACCGTCTGGCATAGTGCATGTTTGAGCGGCTCGACGGAGCAGTTGGCCACGAACTGACGGTCGATCTTGAGTTCCTTGCATGGAATTTCGAGCAGGCGCGCGAGCGACGAATATGCGGAACCGAAGTCGTCGATCGAAAGCCAGACATTATAGATCTTCAACTGTGCGGCGAGTTCGCGCACGGTATCGGCATCGCGCACCACTTCGTCTTCGGTGATCTCGATGATCAGACCGGGAAATTTCGGGTCGGACGGAAGCATCTCGCGCACCATGCGGATGAACTCCGGCGCGCAAAGGACCGAGACCGGCACATTGACCGAAAGCTTGATGAAAAGTTGTTGGTCGGCGAAGCGGTACCAATCGGAGAGCGCCTGCCGCAGGACGAACCGGGTCAGCGGCTGGTAGAGAGGATCGTGGGTCGGGGGCAGGAGGTCGACCGGCATGACGAGCCCGTGAACGGGATGGCGCGCTCTGAGCAGCGCTTCGGCGCCGCACACCATACGGGTTCTCAAGTCGAGTTTCGGCTGGTACCAGACCTCCAGCCAGTTGTTGCGCAAAGCTTCTGCGAGGTCGACGTCGCGCTGGGACGGTGCCGAAACGAGTGTCGGCTTCCGACGCGCGACGAGATCGGATGCTGCCGCGAGGCTCGTCTTGAGGTCCGCCAGACGAAACGGCTTCTGCAGCGGCGGTAGCATCGCCAGCCCATGGGCGGTGCCGATTTCTTCGATCTCGTGCAGGACCGATTGGTCCCGGCCGCTGATGAGCAGCACGTTTCCCTTGAACTTCAGGATCTCGAGATGCCGGATGACGTCGACGGCGTCCGATTCCCCGAGGGCGAGATCGAGCACCACGAGTTCGGGACTGGCCGTCTTCGTTTCGGTGAAGAACGGCAGCGGAGTCGAGAACTGTTTGGGTTGATAACCGCACGCGACCAGGAATTGGCAGACCAGCGTGCCGATCCGCTCGTCGTCGTCGAGAACGTAGGCGTATGACCGAGTCGGTGCACCGGTATCCGAGTTCGACTGCATTCCGGCCTCTCGGTAAAATAATAATATTAGACGCCGGCAATATTATACCGACGGTTTTTTCGACTAAGTCGTGCGAAAATACTGCGCACTATTACTCAAAGAACGCTTAATCGGCGCGTGCCGTCGGGTGTACTACCTAAACGGGCGTGAGAACGAATGCGGCGTGCTGAATTGGCGGGGGAACCCGCGCTGACCGGGAAATGTTGACCGGGACCGGACACTGAACGTGTCCCTCCCGGAGCCGCAATGAACGCCGAAGAACCGCGGCAGTCGACCGTCGTCAAACGATCGGTGGTGGTCGCCGGGCAGAAGACCAGCATCAGCATCGAGGATGCGTTCTGGTCCGAGCTCAAAAGCCTTGCGCGACGCCAGAACCGCACGGTGTCCGATTTGGTCCATGCCATCAATGCCGGCCGCCGCGAAGGAGCGAACCTGTCGTCGGCTGTGCGGGTCTACATCCTCGATCAATTGAGGTCACGAACCGGCGGCGGGGAGCCTTAGGGAGATGCCGCGCCGCCCATGTTCGTCGGTTGCCCCTTTAAAGTCAGGGTTGTGGGTCCAAAAACCGCAATTTTGGCGCTGCAATGACACAATTCTGTGTCGGGCTTTGTTTCCTGAGTCGCGTCTCGAACATTTCGCCGAGGCTGGCATCTTCGCGAAGCACATGGGGGGCGACGCACCGACGAGTGGATGGTGAGAATGAAGCCGCGTGACCAAAAAAATCGGCGGGCGTCAGCCAACGCTTTCCTGCTGCCCTTGTGCCCCCGCTGCGGCGCCGGCATGTCGTTGGCGCTCCTGGAAATCGATCCTGTGGACGAAGAGATGGAGGTTCGCACCTTCCGGTGCGATGCCTGCGGCAAGCAGGATGTGCAACGCATGGGCTTTGCCCCCCACGGGGCATACCCGCCTCCACGCGCGTCGTAGCGTCCGCGGCGCGTTGTCCCGGTCAAGCTTCGCTGTGACCCACGACTTCAAATTACGACTTCGAACGACGGCGTCGGCGACGCCGGCACGTCGTGGGGATCAGCGCAGGGCGGCCGCGAGCTTGAGCGCCTGTTCGGACAGGACCGCAGGGTCTTCCTTGAAGCTCGCCGGCGGCTTGAGCGCCACGTTGTCGTGACGCGGAATGACGTGCACGTGGAGATGGAAGACGATCTGGCCGCCCGCGGCTTCCGAAAATTGCTGCAAGGTGATGCCGTCGGCGGCAAAGACGGACTTGGCCGCGATGGCGATCTTCTGCGCCACTTTCATGACGTGGGCGAGATCATCAGGCGATATGTCGAGCAGGTTGCGCGCCGGCGCCTTCGGCAACACCAGAGCATGGCCGGGCGCGCGCGGCATGATGTCGAGAAAGGCGAAAGCGCGATCGTCCTCGTAGATCTTGTGGCAGGGCAGTTCGCCACGCAGGATTTTCGCGAAGATGTTTTGCGGGTCGTAGTCCATGGCAGGTCTCACGGCAGGTCTCATGGCAGGTCTCATGGCAAGTCTTCTGGGCGGGTACGGAACGGTCCCATCATAGCCCAGTCGGTGGCCGAACATAGCATCCGATGCGAAGGCGCCGGATGAAGACTCATACGGAGTTCGGCCAATCAATTCCGTCATGTATGGATGGCCGAAGGCCGAACCCGGAATCCAGTTCCGAATTCTGTGCATGTGGTTGGATTCCGGGTTCGCGCTGGCGCGCGCCCCGGAATGACCGCGGAACTGATCAGCCGAAGTCAGTATCAGGTGTCCTGGTCGAGGGATTCGGCGTCGGCATGCCTGAACGGCGAGCAGGTCGTCAGCTCTTCTGCCGCCGAGGCCACATAGGCACGTTCGTGCTGCAGATAGTCGGCGATGGCGCGCCGCAGGGACGGGTCGGCGATGTAGTGGGCCGAATAGGTGGTGCTCGGCAGATAGCCGCGCGCGATCTTGTGTTCCCCTTGAGCGCCGGCCTCCACGCGCCTCAGTCCGCGCGCAATGGCGAAATCGATCGCCTGATAGTAGCACAGCTCGAAGTGCAGGAATGGATGGTGCTCGATCGCGCCCCAGTGGCGCCCGAACAGGGTGTCGCCGCCGATGAAGTTGAGCGCGCCGGCGATGAAGCGGCCGGCGCGCCTGGCCATCACCAGCAGGATGCGATCGGCCATGCGTTCGCCCACGAGCGAGAAGAATGTCCGGGTCAGATAGGGTCGGCCCCACTTGCGCGAGCTGGTCTCCTGGTAGAAGGCGAAGAACGCATCCCAGGCGGCCTCGGTGAGATCCGAACCGGTCAGCCAGACGATGTCGATGCCGGCCGCGAGGGCGTCGCGCCGTTCGCGTTTGAGGACCTTGCGCTTGCGCGAGGCGAGTTCGGTCAGGAAGGCGTCGAAATCCGCGTAGCCGGCATTGTCCCAGTGGAATTGCTGGTCGGTCCGCTGCAGGAATCCGCGTCGTCCGAGCATCTCCCATTGGGCTTGGGGCAGGAAGGTGACGTGCGCCGACGAGGCCTGCCGCAGTCGCGTGAGTTCCACGAGCGCCTGGGCGAGCGCCGCCTCGACCACCGCCTCCTGCGGCCCCGGTGCGGCGAGAAGCCGGCGCCCGGTCGCGGGGGTGAACGGCACCGAAACCTGGAGCTTGGGATAGTAGTCGCCCCCCGCACGCTCGTAGGCATCGGCCCAGCCGGCGTCGAAGACGTATTCGCCACGGGAATGGGACTTCAGGTAGCAGGGGCAGACGCCCAGAACATCGCCGTCGTCGGCGCGGACGACGAGATGCTGGGGCGCCCAGCCGGTCTTGCGGCCAGCCGACCCGGAGGTCTCCAATGCCCGCAGGAAATCGTACGCTATGAAGGGGTTATACGGAATACCGGAAGGGTTGGCGCAAGCCTCCCAGGCGATCGCGCCGATCTCCTCGACGGCGGCCGCAACCGCCACTTGCACTGTTTGTTGTGTATTCGGATCCATGGGCGCTGGTCATTGCTGTCGCCGACCTCGCCCATGCAACCCGTACGCCAAGGCGGAAATGTGAACGGCGATGACGAGATCGCCGTTCGGGAGCCTTTTTCAGTCGACCTCGAACATGCCTTCCACCTCGACGGCGGCGTCCAACGGCAGGGCGCTGACGCCGATGGTGGTGCGGGCGTGCCGGCCCTTTTCGCCAAACACCGACACCATGAGGTCCGAAGCGCCGTTCATGACCTTGGCCATGTCGACGAAGGCGGGCTCGCAGGCGATGAAACCGCCGAGACGGACCACCCGGGTCACTTTGTCGAGATCGCCCAAGGCGGCCTTGAGCTGGGCCAGGACATTGATGGCGCTCGCCCGCGCCGCCCGCTGCCCGTCCTCGACGGAGACGCCGGCGCCGAGTTTGCCGGCGATCAGCTTGCCGTCGGAACCCAGGCACAATTGACCGGAGACCACGATGAGACGGCCCGAGCGCACGAAGCCGACATAATTGGCGACCGGCGCCGCCGGCGTCGGCAGAACGATGCCCAGCTCTTCGAGTTTCTTCTCCACCATTCCGGCCATGCCGTTCTCCTGAAACGTGTCGTGATACGTGATAAACGTGTCGTGATGTGGCGTCCCGGCGCCATCCGCAGCGTGGTCGCCGGACGGCGGCGAATGTGCGCTGATCGGCGGGTTCCGCGCAAGTCCGTGTTTGGCGGGTTGGTTGCACGGCGGGAACGACGCCACTATGGTGCGGCCATGCGACCATGACCGAGAGGCGAGGCTCAATGCGGGTCCATTCCATGCGGTTTTCGAGGCGGTTCGGGCGGGTCTTGGCCGGGCTGGCCATGCTCTCGCTGCCGCTCGCCGCGAACAGCATGGCGGCGCCGGCAGCTCCCTCCGTGGTGGCGGCTCCCGCAGTGACGGCGGCTCCCGCCGTGGCGCTCGCCCCCCATCGTGCCGTCTACGACCTCAAGTTGTTGCGCTCGCGCGGCAAGCGCGCGCTGGAACAGGTGCGCGGGCGTATCCTCTACGACTTCTCGGGTTCGTCCTGCGAGGGGTACGCGCTCCAGTTCCGGCAGGTTTCCGAACTCGACTCCGGCGAGGGCAAGGTGGCCCTCTCGGACCTGCGCGCCACCACCTGGGAAGACGGCGCGGCCAAAAGCTTCCGCTTCAATTCGCAGAACTTCGTCGACCGCAAGCCGGTCGACGGCGTCGATGGCCGCGCCGAGCGCGATGACGGCAAGGTCGACGTGAAACTCGACAAGCCGGCGCCGAAGAGTTTCGCCGTGGCCAAGGAACTGGTGTTCCCGACCGAGCACATGCGCACCATCATCGAGGCGGCGCGGGCCGGCAAGAGCCTCGTCGAGGTCAAGGTCTTCGACGGCTCCGACGGCGGCGAGAAGATCTATGAAACCCTTACGGTCATCGGCGCCGAAATTGCGCCGGACGACAGGAAGCCGACCGACGCCGCTGCCGGCAAGCAGGAACTCGCCACGCTCAAGCGCTGGCCGGTCACCATCAGCTATTTCGATTCTGCCAAGAAGACCGACGGCGAGCAGACGCCCGTCTACGCGATCAGTTTCGAGCTTTACGAGAACGGTATCTCGCGTGACCTGAAACTCGACTATGGCGACTTCGTCGTCGGAGGCGAGATGAGCCAGCTCGAGGTCAAGGACGCACCGGCCTGCAAGTGAGCAGACGCGGCCGTGCGGTGTTTTCTCCCGCACGGGCGGCACCGGCAAGCCGATCAGCCGAAGCTGGTTTTCAGTTGGTGGCGAGCGGGCAGCCGCCCTCCTTGAGGGGGCGGAACGCCTTGTCGGCGGGAATCGTGCCGGCCACCTTGAATACGTCCCATTCGGATTTCGATTCCGCCGGCGTCTTCACCTGCAACAGGTACATCGGATGCAATTTGCGTCCGTCGGCGCGGATCTGGCCGGTACCGAACAGGGGATCGTCGGTCGGCATGGCCTTCATGGCTTCGACTACGGCCTTGCCGTCGGCGGGGGAGCCGACCTTTTCGACCGCCTTGAGATAATGGAGGGTGCCGGCATAGACACCGGCATGCATGTGGTTGGGCATCATCTTCTTGGGATGGCGAGCCTGATAGCGGGTCGACCACTCGCGGGTCTTCTCGTCCATGTCCCAATAGAAGGCGTTGACGGCGGTCAGCCCTTGGGCGGTCTTGAGGCCGAGGGCGGGTACGGCTTGCAGGTCGAAGATCAGCGCCACGATCTGCTGCTTGGCGCCGAGATTGAATTCCGCCGCCTGCTTGACCGAGTTGACGGTGTCGCCGCCCGCATTGGCCAGAGCGATCACCTGCGCGCCGGACGACTGGGCCTGCAGGAGGAAGGAGGAAAAGTCCGACGTTCCGATCGGGTGACGAACGGCGCCGATCACCTTGCCGCCGCTTGCCATGATCTCGTCGGTCGCCTGCTTTTCGAGGTCATGGCCGAATGCGTAATCGGCGGTGACGAAGAACCACGACTTGCCGCCGCCTTCGATGACGCCGCGGGCGAGTGCGTGTCCCATGGACCAGGTATCGTAGGTCCAATGGACCGTGTTGGGTGAGCACCTGGCGCCGGTCAGGAGCGCCGTGCCGGCGCCCGAGCCGATCATCACCCGGTTCTTCTCACGCACGATGTCCGACACCGCGAGCGCCACCGCGGAGTTGGGCAGGTCGGCGATCATGTCGATGCCCTCGACATCGAGCCATCGTCGCGCCACGCCGGCGCCGACGTCGGGCTTGTTCTGATGGTCGGCAGAGAGGATTTCCACCTTGCGCTTGGATATCTTGGCGAAGTCCTCGGCCGCCATCTGCGCCGCCAGGACCGAGCCGGGGCCCTGGAAATCCGCGTAGACGCTCGACATGTCGTTCAACACGCCGATGCGAATGGCGCCGTTCATCTCCGCTTTGGCAGAGCCGATTGCCAGACAGGACGCCAACAGGATCCACAAGTACCGCATCGTCAGGTCCTCCCTTTGTCGACGGCATGCTGCGTTTCGACCGCAAGCTGCCGCATGTTCGTTTTCGTCGGTTCGCGGCCGAACTTGCCCGCGTAGAGCCGATCTTGTTTTTCGAATGTAAATGTTGTCATTGACAACAATCCGCGTCAAGCCAATCCTTCGTGGTCCATAGGAGAGGGAAGCGTCCATGGCCGCCAAGCCGCGCCCGTCACAGCGGGCCGTTCCGGTGATCGGGGAGGACAGCCGGGCGGGCGCCGAGGCGGCCCGCCTCGACCTCGGTATCCTCGAAGGCCATCTGGGCTATTTCGTCCGCCGGCTGCAGGTGGAGATCTTTCAGCAGTTGATCACCGCCCTGGCGCCGTTCAACGTTCGCCCGGCGCAGTTCTCGGTGCTGGTCCTGATCGAGCGCAATCCCGGCCAGCCGCAGGCTGCCATCGCCCGCAGCCTGAACATCGAGCGTGCCGCCCTCGCCAAGATGCTGCACGAGCTCGAACGGCGCGGCTGGATCCAGCGACTGCCCTCGGTCGACGACGGACGGTCGCATGCCTTGTTCCTGACCGGTGCGGGCGAAGACGCGCTGACGCGCATCAAGGCGCTGGCGCAGGACCATGAGCGCCGGCTCGAGCGCCGGCTGGGCGCCAGGCGATATCGGGAACTTGCGGCCCTGCTGAAGGACTTCGGTTGATGGACACGGGTCTGCGAAGCGAAGATGATGCCCGAACAGAGGATGTCCGGATGCCGTCGGTCGAACTGCCCGATACTCTGACCCTCTCTCGCGACGGCGATGTCCTCGTGGTCCGGCTGACGCGGGCGGCCAAGCGCAATGCCCTCGACCTCGGCACCGTGCAGGGGCTCGGCCGGCTCTTCGCCGAGCTTGCCGAGGGCATCGGCGCCGTCGTGATTCACGGCGATGGCGAGCACTTCTGCGCCGGTCTCGATCTCAAGGAAGCCGCCCGGCACGCGAGCATCCATGACGGCATCGCGCATTCACGCACCTGGCATCGTGCCTTCCACGAGATTCAGTTCGGTCGCGTGCCGGTGGTCAGCGTGCTCGCCGGCGCCGTCGTCGGCGGCGGCCTCGAACTCGCGGCCGCAACGCATATCCGGGTCGCGGAGTCCTCCGCGTTCTATGCCTTGCCGGAGGCCCAGCGGGGTCTGTTCCTCGGTGGCGGCGGCTCGGTGCGCATCACGCGCCTGATCGGCGTCGCCCGCGTCCAGGACCTGATGCTGACCGGCCGGGTATTGTCGGCCGAAGAAGGCCATGCGGCCGGGATCAGCCAGTATCTGGTCGCCCCGGGGGAAGGGCTGTCGCAAGCCCTCGGGCTCGCGCACAAGATCGCCGGCAATGCGGCCATCACCAACTTCGCCGCCCTTCAGGCGTTGCCGCGCATCGCCGAAAGCGATCCCGCCGCGGGACTGTTCACCGAGTCGCTGATGGCCGCGATCGCCGGCCATACGCCCGAGGCCCAACAGCGCCTGCAGGACTTTTTTGACAAGAAGGCGTTCAAGGCAAAACCCGATCCCTGATCGAGCACTCAGAAGAACAACCTTCGCATGACGAAGGGTCGAGGGAGAAAACGAAGATGGAAACGGCCGCGCCACGGCTGCGTTTCGGGCCTTCAGACGTCGACCTGATCCGTCGTCCGGACGGCAGCATGATCGTGCGTTCGCCGCACACGCTCGGCCCATATCCAGGGGCCGTGACACATTGGCTCGACCATTGGGCGCAGGCGGCGCCCGGACGCGCCTTTCTGGCCCAGCGCCAAGCCAGCGGCCGATGGCGGAGCGTCACCTACGCCGAGGCCCGTGAACTGGCGCGTCGGATCGCCCAGGCGCTGCTCGATCGCGGGCTGTCGGCCGAGCGACCGGTCGCCGTGTTGTCCGGCAACGGCATCGAGCATGCACTCTTGGGCTTCGGTGCGATGTATGCCGGCATTCCCTATGCCTCCATTTCGCCGCCATATTCGCTGCTGTCGTCGGATTTCGGCAAGCTGCGCACGATCCTCGCGCTGCTGACACCCGGTCTGGTATTCGCCGCCGACGGCGCTCCGTTCGCCAGGGCCATCGAAGCGGCCGGGCCGAGTGATGCCGAACTGGTGGTCGGACGAGGCGGGGAGGGCATGCGCGCCGCGACGCCATTCTCGGATCTGACCATCGCCACGCCGGGACCGGCCCTCGACGCCGCACAGGCCGCGATCGGTCCCGACACCATCGCCAAGATCCTGTTCACGTCCGGATCCACCGGCGCCCCGAAGGGCGTGATCAACACCCAGCGGATGTTGACCAGCAACCAGGCCATGATCCGCGCCGCCTATCCGAGCCTTGCCGATACGCCGCCGGTTCTGGTCGACTGGCTGCCCTGGAGCCACACTTTCGGCGCCAACCACAATGTCGGCATCGTCCTCGCGAACGGCGGAACGCTGCATATCGACGAAGGCAAGCCTTTGCCAGGCACGTTCGAAGAGACCGTGCGCAACCTGCGCGATGTTGCGCCGACGGTCTACTACAATGTGCCGAAGGGCTACGAGATGCTCCTGCCTTATCTGGACCGCGAAGCGGAACTTCGCCGCACGTTCTTCAGCCGCCTGCAGTTCATGTTCTATGCGGGCGCGGCGCTCGCGCCCCATATCCGCGAGACGCTCGAACGCATGTCCAGGGAAGTGCGCGGCGATCCCGTGCCCATGCTGACCTCGCTCGGCTCCACCGAAACGGCGCCGTCGGCCCTGAGCGTCACCGCCAGGGCGCGCGCGCCCGGCGTGATCGGGATTCCCAATGTCGGCGTCGAATTGAAGCTCGTGCCGACGCTCGGCAAGCTCGCCGCATGGGTCCGCGGGCCGCTGGTGACACCCGGCTACTGGCGGCAGCCGGAACTGGCCGCGGGCGTGTTCGACTCGGAAGGCTTCTATTTCCTCGGCGACGCTCTTTCTTTCGCCGACGAATCCGACCCGGAAAAGGGGTTCGTCTTCGATGGCCGCATCGCCGAGGACTTCAAGCTGGCGAGCGGAACCTGGGTGAGCGTCGGGCCGCTGCGGGCCCGCATCATTGAGCAGTTGGCGCCGCTCATCCGCGATGCCGTCATCGCCGGCCACGACCGCGACGAGGTGACGGCGCTGCTTATTCCCGATCTCGACGCCTGCCGCATGGCATCCGGGGCGGGCGGCGCGCCGGCCGACGTGCTGTCGAGCCCGCGCCTGCGGGCGCGCATCGCGGAGGGACTTGCGCACCTCAATGCGGGTGTCGGCGGCAGTTCCTTCCGGATCGCCCGGGCGCTCGTCTTCACCGAAACGCTCTCGCTCGACGCCGGTGAGGTCACCGACAAGGGGTCGATCAACCAGCGCACCATGCTGGCCCGCCATCCCGATCTGGTCGCCGAGCTCTACGCCGGTTCGCACCGGGTCATCCGCCCCGCCGAAGTGCAGGAGTGCGCGTCATGAACATCGACGGTCTCGTTGCCATCGACGTGCACACCCACGCCGAGGTGTCCTGCCGCCAGCCGCAAGACGAGGTCTGGCAGCCCTATGAGGCGGCGGCGAACAAGTACTTCAAGACCGGCAAGCGGCCGACCATCGCCGAGACCGTCGCGTATTATCGCGAGCGCCGCCTCGGTCTCGTCATGTTCACGGTGGACTGCGAGCACGAGATCGGGGCGCGCCGCATATCCAATGAGGAGGTGGCGGACGCCGCGGCCGCCAACAGTGACATCATGATGGCGTTCGCCAGCATCGACCCGCACAAGGGCCGGTTGGGCGTGCGCGAGGCCCGCGACCTGATCGCGGCCGGCGTGATCCGCGGCTTCAAGTTTCATCCCACCCTGCAGGGTTTCTTTCCCAACGACCGCATGGCCTATCCGCTCTACGAGGTGATCGCCGAACACAAATTGCCGGCGGTCTTTCACAGCGGCCATTCGGGGATCGGCACCGGCATGCCGGGTGGCGGCGGGCTGCGGCTGAAATACTCGAATCCGATCCACATCGACGATGTCGCCGTCGATTTTCCCGATATGACCATCATCATCGCGCATCCGTCCTGGCCGTGGCAGGACGAGGCCTTGTCCATCTGCCTGCACAAGCCGAATGTCTTTATCGATCTGTCCGGCTGGTCGCCGAAATATTTCTCGCCGCAACTGGTGCAGTACGCCAACGGGCCCTTGAAGACCAAGATGCTGTTCGGTTCTGACTTTCCCCTGATCGCACCCGACCGCTGGATCGATGATTTCAAGGACGCCGGCTTCAGGCCGGAGGTCCACCAACTGATCCTCAAGGAAAACGCGGTCCGGGCGCTGAAGCTCGGTGGAGCGGGATGACCGGAATGCCCGGCAATCCGGTCAATCTAGGTTTTTTGCCGGGCGGACGAGAGCCGGGGATTGTCGTACCGGTGGTTGCGGAAGCCTCCACGCGATTCGACAGAACCCATGAAGATCATTCACCTGACCGATCCGCATGTGCGCGCCCATGGCGAGTGCGTCCGCACGGTTGACACCGCGACAAGGTTCGCCGCCGTGGTCGACGATGTCGCCCGGCGCCATGCGGACGCCGATCTCGTGGTCGTCACCGGCGACCTCGTTGGCGACCGCGAGCCTGCCTCCTACGCCCTGTTCAGAGACCTGATCGGGCGCATCCGCGCGCCGGTTCGTCTGCTGATGGGCAACCATGATCGCCGGGCGCTGTTTCGCGCCGCCTTTCCCGACCACCCGATCGATGCCGATGGGTTCATCCAGTCCTGTCTCGACGCCCCGGGACCGCAGGGGAGGCTCCTGTTTCTCGACAGTCTCGAGGAGGGCTCGATCGGTGGGCGTCTGTGCGACAGGCGCCTCGCCTGGATCGCCGCCCGTCTGGCGGAGGCCGGCGACCGGCCGGTGACGGTCTTCCTGCATCATCCGCCGCTTTCGGTCGGCGTGCCGCACTTCGTCAATATCTGCCTGCACGATCCGGAGGGTTTTCTCGCCCTGCTGCGTGCTCACCGAGGCGGCATCCGGCATATCTTCTTCGGTCACATCCATATCCCGGTCAGCGGCGTCTATCCGGGCGGACTGCCGTACACGGCCGCCCGCGGCAGTGCCCACCAGATCCTGCTCGACTTCGACACCGACGCCGTCGCCTGGGCGTCCGGCAAGGCGAACTACAACCTCATCGACCTCGGCGAGGACCGGCTTGCCGTTCACTCTTTCGATTTTCTGAACGACGAATTGATCGCTCGCGGTCCGCCCTGCGCCGGCCCGTAGGTGCCGCGGCATGGTCAGCTTTTGCGGAAAACAACACTGAAATTGTTGGCCGGCATCGCGACGGTTCCGGCCAGGGCGAGGCCGTGGCATGCCGCCAGCGCCGTCACTTCGCCGAGGTCGCGCACGCCCCACTCCGGATTCCGGCTGCGCAGAGACTGATCGAAGGCGGCGTTGCTCTCCGCCGTATGGCGGCCGTCGAGCTTGTAGGGGCCGTAGAGAAAGAGGACCCCGTCGGGCGGCAGCACGCGACCGGCGCCCCGCATCAGTCCCTCGCAGGCCGGCCACGGAGCGATGTGGATCATATTGATGCACACGATGGCGTCGACCCGCGCCACCGGCCAGTCGGTCGCGGCGGCATCGAGGCACATGGGCGGAAGGAAGTTGCCGTCGGCGAGGTCGACCCCGTGGGCGACGATCGAGGCGAACAGGCCGTCGTCGCGGTCGCTGGGCTGCCAGTCGAGGCCGGGCAGGGCGCGTGCGAAATGGGCGATGTGCTCGCCCGTGCCGCTGGCGATTTCCAAGACGAGTCCGCTCGCCGGCAGAACACCGCGCAGGATCGCGAGGATAGGGTCGCGATTGCGCGCGGCGGACGGGGCGTAACGGCGAGGGTCGGTCATGGCAGAAAGTTAGGACAGCCGCCGATTCCGGAAAAGGAAGATATGTTCGGCATTCGCCTTCAGCGCACGAGCCCCATGAACCGCGGCAGCCCGAGCGTCAGGTCGGGGATGTAGGTGATGGCGGCCAAAGCGAGGAGGAGCGGCACCAGCCACGGCAGGATCGCCATGGTGGTGCGTTCGACGGAGAGTCGCGCCACGCGCGCGAGCACGAACAGCACCATGCCGAGCGGCGGATGCAGGAGGCCGATCATCAGGTTGAGGACGATGACGACGCCGAAATGGACGGGGTCGATGCCGAGCTTGAGCACGATCGGCAACAGGATCGGCACCAGCACGGTGATGGCCGCGATGGTGTCGATGAAGCAGCCGACGAAGAGCACCAGGAGATTGGCGAGCAGCAGGAACACCCATTTGTTCTGGGTGAAGCCGAGAATGGCGTCGGACAGCAGCTGCGCCGCCTGGCTCGCCGTCAGCAGCCAGGCGAAAATGGAGGCGGCGGTGACGATGAAGAGCACCGAGGCGGTCGTCTCGATGGTGTCCAGGGTCGCCTTGGCGAGCGAGCGTAGCGTCATCGAGCGGTAGCGGACGAGGCCGAGGAAGAGCGACCAGATCACCGCCGCGACGGCGGCTTCCGTCGGCGTGAAGAAGCCCATGGTCATGCCGCCGATGAGGATGACCGGGGCCATCAGCGCCATGACGGCGGAGAAGTCGAAAAACCAATCGGCGGCGAGCAGGGCCGCAAGGGCGATGCCGATGGCGAGATTGGGGGACAGGCCTGCCCGCATCATCAGCCAGACCGCGAGCGGGAAAGCGAGCACCATGACGACTTCGAGGGATGCCTCCCCGAGGGCGCGCCAGGAGAACGGGGTGTCGGAACCCCAGCCGTTCTTGTGGGCGATCCAGGCGACCGTCGCCATCATCAAGGCGGCCATCAGCACGCCCGGCACGATGCCGGCGAGGAAGAGCGCGCCGATCGAGGTGTTGGCCATCATGCCGTAGATCACGAACGGCAGCGACGGCGGGATGATCGGCCCGACGGTCGCCGAGGCGGCGGTGACCCCGACGGCGAACTCGGTGTTGTAGCCGTGGTCCTTCATCGCCTTGATCTCGATGGTGCCGAGCCCGGCGGCGTCCGCGATGGCGGTGCCGGACATGCCGGCGAAGATCATCGAGCCGACGATGTTGACGTGGCCGAGGCCGCCTTTCATCCAGCCCACCAGCGTCACGGCGAAGCGGTAGATGCGGCCGGTGACGCCGGCGATGTTCATCAGATTGCCGGCGAGGATGAAGAACGGCACCGCCAGCAGCGGAAAGCTCTCGACGCCGGCGATCATGCGCTGGGCGAGGATCACGTCCGGCGTCGTGCCGCTCACGAGGATGTAGAGGAGCGAAGCGACCGCCATCGACAGCGCCACCGGCAGGCCGAGGACCATCAGGACGAGAAATCCGCCGATCAGCAGCCACATGTCAGCGCGCCTCGGCCATGTCGTAGGCCTCGGGGCGTTCGAGAACCGAATAGCCGCGCCGCCAATTCTGCCACGCCACCTGCGCGGAACGCAGCGTCATCAGCACGAAGCCCGCGAACACCCAGCCATAGACCAGGTATTTGGGCAATCGGACGGTGGTCATCTCTTCGTCGGCGACGATGGCGATATAGCGCCAGATCAGGATGGACGCATAGGCGAAAAAGGCGAACCGCACGACGTCGACCATGGTGGCGATGACCCGCGCCGGCGCCGCCGGAAGATAGCGGTAGAGGAAGTCGACCTGGATGTGACGGTTGAGTCGCACGCACATGGCCGAGCCGACGAACACGATGGCGACCAGGCAATAGGTGGCGATTTCCTCGGTCCAGGCGAAGCTGTCGTTGAGGACGTAGCGGGTGAAGAACTGCGTGAAGACCGCCAGCGTCATGGCCCAGAACAGCGCGACCGTCGCCCAATCCTCGAAGGTGTGGCCGGAAAGGTCGATCGCAGCTTCGGATTCCGCATCGATGGCACGCGCAAGTTCGTCGGCATCGACCTTGGTGTGGATTTCGGTCGTCATGGCGCCCCCCTGCATGTCGGTCTGTTCGTCCGCCCGGCCGGTAAAGCTGGGACCGGGCCCGTCCCAAACCGTCGCGCGAGGTGGAAGGAGGGCGTGCGATCAGACTCTTGATTGATGAGTACAGTATAGAGATACAGTCGTGTCAATCCGCCTCGCCCGCGGAGGCAGCCAGACACCTGCGTGCCGAGGGCGAAGCCGGCAGGTAGCTGTCGGCCGGCATTTGACCTTCGGGCGATTCAGGACGGCTCTTGCGTCATATCAATCGCCCGGCGCCCGGTGCATGATCAAAAGGGCCACGTGCGGTTTCTGGGACTTCGGAGGCCTCACGTTGCCGAAGATCCCCGCGGCCAACCCGGACTATTCCAGTATGACACCGCGCCGAATTCGGCCGTCCGCATCTCCGGATGTAAGCCGAGAGGCGTCGGAAACCGGAGAGAAGACATGAATCGCAGGCAAGTCTTGAAGGCAATGGCAGCGGCGTCCGCAGTCGGCGTCGCGGCTCCGGCGCTGATCGGCACCGGTCAGGCGCAATCGAAGGTGACCCTGAAGTTCGGCCACCTCGCCAACGAACAGAACGTCTGGCACAAGGCGGCGTTGAAATTCGCCGAGGAAATCAAGGCGCTCAGCGACGGCCGCATCGAATGCGTCGTGTTCCCCAACGAATCCCTGGGTAATGAACTCGACGTCATCAAAGGCATGCAACTCGGCTCCGCCGACATGGTGATCACCGGCGAAAGCCTGCAGAACTGGGCGCCGTCGGCGTCGCTGCTCGCCATTCCCTACGGCGTCACTTCGCTCGAGCAGATGGACCGCATCGCCTCCGGTGCCATCGGCAAGCAGATCAACGACGAGATCGTCGCCAAGGCGCAGGTGCGCCCGATCGCCTATCTGGCGCGCGGGCCGCGCAATCTGACCTCGAAGCGCGCCATCGTGAAGCCGGAAGACCTCAACGGCCTGCGGCTGCGCGTTCCCAATGTGCCGCTGTTCGTCGCCGTGTGGACGGCGCTCGGCGCCCGCCCGACCCCGATGGCGTTCGGCGAGGTGTTCACCTCGCTGCAAAACGGCACCATCGACGGCCAGGAGAACCCGCTGGCGCTGATCAAGAGCGCGAACTTCAACGAAGTGCAGAAGTTCGTCAATCTGACCGAGCACGTGCGCTCGTGGATCTACATCGCCATCAGCGAGCAGCGCTTCAAGTCGTTCTCCGCCAAGGACAAGGAGCTGGTGCTCGAGGCCGGCCAGCGCGCCCAGAAGTTCGAGCGTCCGCTGTTCATCGCCGACGAGAAGGCCCTCGAGGCCGAGCTCAAGCAGAAGGGCATGACCTTCGTCGACAGCGACCAGAAGGCTTTCGCCGCCAAGGCCCGCGACGCGGTGCTCAAGGGCGTGAAGCCGGAGGTCAAGCCGCTGCTCGAAAAGATGATGGCCGCCTGAGGTCCAACCAGCACAAACCCCCGCGCCGGTGAATTCCGGCGCGGGGACGCGGTCGCCGGGCTCGCGACGAGGTCACCATGCTCGCATTGATCGACAAGATTCACGTCGTCTTGAGGTATCTCCTCATAGCCGTGTTCTGCACGCTGATCTTCGCCGTGGCTCTGCAGGTGTTCTCGCGCACCTTCCTGCCGGAAGCGCCGGTGTGGACCGAGGAATACTCCCGCATGGCGCTGGTCTACGCCGCCGCTCTGGGGGCCGGCTGGGCGTTGCGAACCGGCGACATGGTCAATGTCGACCTCGTCATCATGCTGCTCGGCCGCCGCACGCGGCTGGCGCTGGAAACGCTGGTGATGCTCGTCATCATCGGGTTCTGCCTGCTGCAGATATCGCCGGCGATGCGCTTCGTCACGGTGGGCTTCATGCAGACTTCGCCGGCGCTGGAATGGAACATGGGTCTGGTCCACGCGGCCGTCCTGCTCGCTCCGCTCACCATCGCGTTGGCCGCCTTCGAGCGCATCCTTCTCATCCTCGCCGGCAAGCGGAGCTGACCGATGCTGCTCACGGTCCTGACTGTCAGCTTCCTCGTCACCCTGTTCATGGGCTTTCCGATCGCGCTGGTGCTCGGCGTCTCCTCCAGTGCCTACATCCTCGCCGCCGGATTGCCGCTCACCATCATTCCGCAGAAGATGTTCTCCGGCATGGACTCCTTCGTCATGCTGGCGATCCCGGCCTTCATCCTTGCCGGCAATTTGATGAATGGCGGCGGCATCACCGAGCGCATCGTGCGCTTCGCGACCGCGGTGGTCGGCCATATCCGTGGCGGCCTCGGTCACACCAACATCTTCGCCTCGATGGTGTTCGCCGGTATTTCCGGTACCGCCGCCGCCGATGCGGCATCGATCGGCGCCGTCATGATCCCCGGCATGACCAAGGCCGGCTATCCGAAGCAATACGCCGCCGCGCTCACGGCCGCCGCCTCGTGCATGGGGCCGATCATTCCGCCGTCGGTGCCGATGATCGTGGTCGGTTCCATCTGCGGCATATCGGTGGGCCAGATGTTCGCCGCCGGCGCCGTCCCGGGCGTGCTGCTCGCGGTCGGCATGATGACCGTCAACGGCTATCTGTCGGCCAAGCGCGGCTATCCGCGCGAGCCGTGGATGGGATTCCGCGAACTGTGGAAGAGCTTCCAGGGCGCCGTCTGGGCGCTGATCATGACCGCCATGATCCTGTTCGGCATCCTGTCCGGCTGGTTCACGCCGACGGAAGCCGCGGTGGTGTCGGTGCTCTACGCGTTCGTGATCGGCATCTACGTCTACAAGGGCTTCGAACTCAAGGACGTGCCGCGCCTGATCGCCGACAGCGCCATCGCGGGTGCCGGCCTCTTGATCCTGGTCGGCTTCGCCAACGTGTTCGGCTGGATTCTCACCTCGGAACGAATCCCGCAATACATCTCGGCGTGGATGCTGGCGGTCACCGACAACAAGTACGTCTTCATCCTGCTGGTCAACATCCTGCTCCTGGTCGTCGGCTGCTTCATGGAGACCATCGCGGCGCTGATCATCCTGACGCCGCCTCTGCTCGCGGTCGCCACCACGCTCGGCGTCGATCCGGTTCACTTCGCGACCTTCACGATCCTCAACCTGATCGTCGGCCTGACGACGCCCCCGGTCGGGGTGTGCCTGTTCATCTGCGCCAACATCGCCAAGGTCAGTCTGGTGGAAATTTCGGTGGCGATCTGGCCGTTCCTGTTCACCAACCTCGTCGTCCTGTTCCTGGTGAGCTACGTGCCGTGGGTATCGCTGCTGCTGCCGACGATCTTCTTCCGCTGAGAGGCGGGCCTCCTGGTCATCCGGCGAGCGCGGTCCTGTCGGGACCAAGTACCTCGCGCAGCTTGCGTGCGAGGTCGCCCTTGCGATAGGGCTTCGGCAGCATGTGCACGCCGCCGGCGAGCAGGGCGGAATCGAGCTCCGCGTTTTCGGTGAAACCGGACGTATAGAGAACGGGAGTTCCCGGCCGCCGCTGCAGCACGGCCTCGGCGAGCTCGCCGCCATTCATGCCCGGCATGACGACGTCGGTGAACAGGAGGTCGAACGGCGTGCCGGCGTCGACGATCGCCAGGGCCGACGCCCCGTCGACTGCGGTGAGGGGGCGGTAACCGAGATTGCGCAACTGGGCGACGACGAAGTTGCGCACCATGTCGTCGTCCTCGACCACCAGAATGGTCTCGCTGCCGCGGGGCATTTGCGTCACCACTTCCGCGACCCGCGCCGGTGCCTCGAAGCCGCGCGGCAGGTAGAGCCGGATGGTGGTGCCACGGCCCTCGGCGGTGTCGATGTGGACATGACCTCCGGACTGTCGGATGAAGCCGTATACCATGCTCAGCCCCAGGCCGGTGCCTTTGCCGGCCTCTTTGGTGGTGAAGAAGGGCTCGAACACTTTGTCGCGAACGGCATCGGTCATGCCGGTGCCGGTGTCCGTGACCTCGATGACGACGTAGGGCCCGGTGGCGAGGTCGTCGCGGCCGAAGGGGCCAAAGTCGCAATTCTCGATATTGCGGGTGGCGAGGAGCAATTGTCCGCCCGTCGGCATGGCGTCACGGGCGTTGACGGCGAGGTTGACCAGGGCATTGGACAGTTGGCCCGGGTCGATCGTCACCGGCCACAGCTCCCGTTGCAATGTCGTTTCCACCTGGACCTGCGCTCCAAGTGTGGGACGCAGCAATTGGGCGGTTTCGGCGACGAGCTCGTTGATGTCGGTGTCGCGCGGTTCGAGCGGCTGCCGGCGCGCGAAGGCGAGCAGTTGGCGGGTGAGCTCGGCGCCACGTTCGGCAGCCTGGTCGATCAGGCGGGCGACGGCGGCGAGCCGCGGCCGGTCGGCCACCCCTTCGGCGAGGATCTCGATGGTGCCGGAGATGACGGTGAGCATGTTGTTGAAGTCGTGAGCGACACCACCGGTCAATTGGCCGATCGCCTCCATTTTCTGCGCTTCGGCGAACTGGTGCTGGGCGCGCTCGAGATCGCTGATGTCCACCGGCGTGGAGACGCGATAGCGCAGGCCGCCATCGGGATTGCGGACGCTGGTGATATGTATCTGGATCGGAAATACGCTGCCGTCCGTGTGCCGGTAGCGCGACTTGAAGGACACGCGTCCTTCGCGGTCGCAGACCGCCACCATGCGGCGGACATGGTCGATCTCTTCGGGCGGATACAGCTCGGCGATGTGTCGGCCGCACACTTCCGCCACCGTCATGCCGCGCATGGCCGCGTAGGCCGGATTGGCGAACTCGATCGTATTGGTGCGCGGATCCGAGATCGCGATGGCGACACCGGCGTTCTCGAACGCATCCGCCCAGCGTCGCAATTCGACCTGTCCGCGGCGCAGTTCGGCGACCGAGGTTTCGCGTGAGGCGTTTACCTTCAGGATGATGCCGAACATGGCGATGAGCAGCACGGCGGCGGCGCTCATGCCGCCACGGAACACGACGGCATTGTGCTCGACCGCGGCCCAGAACCCGTCACGGAGTTCGACATCGGCGACATCGGCGAGGCGATCGAGACGATGTATGGCGATGCGAAGCTTGGTCGCGACGGCGGCGGTGGGGCCCGATGGTGCTGCGAATTGATTCAGCAGTTCGCGAACTTCGGCAATGCTGCCGTGCAGTTCCGCGATTCTCGCCCGCGACAGGTTTGATCCGGCGGAACTGTTGCCGAGGCTCGTGAGCGCCTGTTGCAGCAAGGCGATGCCCTGGGCGCGGTCGAACGGCATGTCGGTGTCGGTGGCGAGGGCGAAATGCAGAAATCCCTGCGACAAGTCGATGCGTGCTTCGCGGAAGTCTCGCACCGTCTTGAGGGCGTTTCTGCGGTGAGTCTCGTCGGAGAAGTGGAGCCATGTCAGAGTCGCGAATACGACCACTGCCAGTGCCGCCGTGGTCCAAATCCAGGTGCGGAGGTCGGTGAGTGCGGCGGTGGCGCGCCGGAACCGAACGGATGCCGGGGATGGTTTCATCGCTGCAGAAGCCCCTCCAGTGTGGGCAGATCTTCAATCTCGTCGCGAGTGAACCCGAACGGCGCCACGGCCTGCAGATGCTCGGCCGAACCGACCACATCCGGCATCGCCGCGTTCCAGGCATTGCGTAGCGCATGATCGCCGGGCCGGAATGCGAAAGCCCCAAAACCGAATCGCATGTTCGCATTCGAGTCCGATTGGCGGAACGGAGTTGCCACTTCGATCGCGCCGGAGCGATCCTGGGCGGCCATCCAGCGCACCGTGGGAGAGGAGAGGGCGAGGCCGTCGGCGAGGCCTGTCGCCACGGCCGACTTGCCGGTGACGGCGTCCGGAACCTGCAGGAGGCGTTCATCGGCCATGCCAAGGCCGGACAACAGGCCCGCTTCCACCGAGCCCGCGACGACCGCAATGGTGACGCCGGCGGTCGCGGCGGCGTCCGCATAGGAATGCAGATTGCGGGGATTGCCGCGCCGTACCAGCAGGGCCTGCCGGGCATGGAAGGTCGGTTGCGAAAAGGCGACGCGGGCGACACGCTCCGGGGTGACGAACATGCCGGCGGCGACGACGTCGAAGCGGTTCATCTCGAGATCGGTGAGCAACATGTCGAAACTGGTCTGGATCCAGTCGATTCGACGGATGCCGATTCGTCCGGCGATCAGCCTCGCGAGGGCGGGCGATTCCCCGGTGGGTTCGCCAGCCTCGGCCAGAAAGGCGTACGGCGCCTCGACGGCGTAGCCGATCCGCAACCGTTCGAGCGGCAACGTACTTCGGTCGTGGCGGAGCGTCGGGGCGAGGAGGAGAAGCGCAATCGCGCCCACCGGCACCGCAATCCAGATCCACCGAAAGCGAGCCAGTCGCATTTCTCCACATCGGGCTACGGGGGGAACGCAGCCGGATACGCGGCCAATAACGACGATCAAGGCAACCAGACGGCGCGCAGCAGCCTATACGCAGCCGATACGGTAAGCTCGGCAAACGCGATTCGGAAGTTACTTCGCGCTAGATTATATCCGCAGGTAGCATGGTGGCGTCGCGACCGCGGAATGGCCGGCCCGATGATCGGCTTCACGAAGCAATCCCGGCCTCGAGAACGCGCCGGGTTGCTTCGCTCCTCTCCTCGCAGCGGCGGGGCAAACCCGCCGGTGGCCGGAATCAGTGCGTGCGGCCGAGCACGCCGTCGGCGATCGTCCTGAATTCGTCGTCGTTGACGAGTCCGCGCTTGGCGATGCCCTTGTCCTTGACCTGTTTGAGCATCTCGGTGATGGCGGCGTCGTCGGAAACGTCGTAGCCGAGCTTTTCAAGAGTGTAGGTGATCGACGCCTTGCCGCTTTTCTTGCCGAGCACCACTTCGCCCTCGCGTCCGGTGAGCGCCGGATGGGTGCCGAACATGGCGAGCGGCTCCTTGACGACCAGGTCGACGCCGATGCCGGATTCGCGGGTGAAGTTCTTCGAGCCCAGGATCGGTTTGTTGGCCGGGATGGGCACTCCGGTGATCTTGGCGACCAGCGCGCCGAGTTCCGGCAGCTTGTCGAGTTTGTACTGCTTGTCATAGCCGTAGAGAACGTGCAGCGCGACCATCAGCTCCTCGAGAGGGGCGTTGCCGGTGCGCTCGCCGAGCCCGTTGGCGCAGGCGTGGATGCAGCTCGCGCCGGCTTCGACGCCGGCGAGCTCGGTCGCGACCGCCATGCCGAAGTCGTTGTGGGTGTGCACTTCGACCGGCAGGTTGGTCAGCCGCTTCACCCAACGCACCATGTGCTTGATCGCCTCGGGCAGGGCGCAGCCCATGGTGTCGACGACCCCGATGGCGTCGGGCGGGGCATCCTGCATCAGGCGGGTGAGGACGTTGGTGAAATCATCCTCGCGCACCCGCGTCGTATCGTACGGAAAGTAGACGGTGTGCAGGCCTTGCTTGCGGGCATAGTTGATGACGTCGACGGACTTGCGCAGCACGTCTTCCCAGGTCCACTTGAACTGGTATTTGAGCTTGGGATAGCCGATCGGCACCTCGATGATGACGCCGTGGCAGCCGCATTCCAGCGCCTTGTCGATATCGGCGTTCATGGCGCGGGCGAAGGAGTAGATTTTCGACTTCAGGCCCAGCTTCGAAATCTGCCGGATCGCTTCGAAATCCATGTCCGACACCGCCGGCATGCCGGCCTCGATGCGCTCGACCCCGACCTCGGCGAGCTTTTCCGCGATGGCGATCTTGTCCTTGACGTCCATGACGATGCCGGGCGTCTGTTCGCCGTCGCGAAGCGTCGCGTCGTGGAGTTCGACCTTTTCCGGCAGCTGGCGATTGGCGGCGACCTCGGGAGCGTCGTTGTAGGGACACACCCACCACTCGTTCGCCTTGAAGTACTTGTCGGTCATCTGTCTGGCTCGCTTCGCTCGTTGGAATGCAATCGGAATATCATCGCCCGCCCGCGATATGCCGTCGGCCACCCACGGCGGCGGATTGATATCGTTTGGTGAGCGCTTGCGCGGCCATGTCCTTGGCGTTGCCCTCAGCGTTCCGCCGGAACGGCTTCGAGGGACGACATCGCCGCCGCGACCGCTTGGGCCGGTGACATCGCCTCGCCAAGAGCCATGTAGCCCAGTTCGGCCGTGCGCAGCAGGTGCCGGTTCATCAGATCGACGGCCTTGTCGACATCGCGCGCGATGGTCGCTTCCATGATCAGGCGATGCTCGTCGTGCTGGCGCCCCTGCCGCACGGACGGCTTCGCCAGCCTGCGATAGCGGTCGGACTGGTCGAACATCTGCTCGCAGAAGCCCAGGAGCCACGACGACCCGCAGGCACTGATCAGGCTGGCATGAAACGCCCGGTGGGCGGTGTCGTTTTCGGGATTGAACCGGGAAATAGCGTTGCTGTCGCCTTCGCTGCCGTTGACAGGTGCGCTCACCGATATGCGCGACAGCCGGTGGAAAGCGATGACGATCCCTTCCTCCCAGGCCGCATCCCCCCGCTCGATCGACTTTCGCAATGCCAATTCGTTCAGCCAGCAGCGGGTCCGCGTGATTTCCTCGAGTTCCGCCCGGTTGAGCGGGGTGACGGTAAAGCCGCGCAGATCGACCTGTCGCACCAGACCGTCGCGGGCGAGGCGGTTCAGCGCCTCGCGGATGGGGCTGAAACCCACCCCATAGCGCTCGCCCAGATGACGTACGCGCAGTTGGCTTCCGGCCGGAATGGCGCCGTCGATGATGTCGCGGCGCAGGGACGCATAAGTGGACGAGGCCAGCGTTTCGCCGGCCCGCCGCGTCGCCGGATCAAATTTGCGCTTGTTCGTCACAGCTTAGTACCAGATCCGTCCTGTGGCGGCGCAATCGAAGGTTGTGGCGATCATCGCGAACACCAGATGCGCCATGTTTGCGGCCCTACAATGCGCGAATTGTACCGTTCGAACAAGGTACGTACTGGTCCCGAATGTTCGATAGTCTATGCTGAGAATACGGAATGTTCGAACATTTTTCGTCGGGAGTCGCGCCAATGACCACCGTTCGCCTCCGATCCGATGCCTGGATGGACATGGCGGGTTCTCAGCTGCCAGGGGGATGGCCAGCGAACAAGTCGCTCGCCGTGTCTGTCAGCGTGATGCTCGAAGGGTGGACGCCCGAGGCGGCGCCCGGCATCGGGCCCATGGGTAATCCGCTCAAGGCCGGCATTCTCGATCTGCAGGCGCGTTCCTGGGCCGACTACGGGCCCAAGGTCGGGGCCTATCGCATCCTCGACGTGCTGGCCGCGGCCAAGACCACGGCGGTGTTCTACGTCAGCGGCGTCCTGGCCGAGGCCTATCCCGAATTGATCAAGACCATCGTCGGCGCGGGCCACGAGGTCGCGGCCCATTCCTGGGGCCAGAACATCATCCCGGCCACCCAGTCGGCGGAGGACGAGGCACGCGATCTCGATCGCTGCATCGAGATCCTGGAACGCACCGGCGGCAAGCGGCCGCGTGGCTGGCTCAGCCCGCGCTGCACGCCGAGCCCGGTCACGACCGATTTGTTGGTGAAGTCCGGCTTCCTCTGGCACGCCGATTTCTTCGACAGCGATCTGCCCCGGCGACTGGCGCGGGACGGAGGCTCGATCGTCGCCATGCCGTTCACCATGGAGGTGAACGACATGCCTCTCTATGTCCGCTACGGCGCCAAACCGGAAGTCTACGGGGAGATCCTGCGCCGCATCGTGTCCGGCTGGCCGAGCCTCGGCAACCGGCCCGGCTGCCTCGACATCACGGTTCATGCGCACGTCTTCGGACGCCCCGCCGGTGCGCTGGAGTTCGCGAGGTCACTCGCAATCGTGCGGCAGCACGAGGATTGGGCATGGCTGACCGATCATGCGGCGCTGGCGCAGATGTGGGCGACGGATTGAGGCCGTGCGGCGGGGCCATCCGCCGCAACTTTCACTCGGGCATTCGAAGGGAAGAATCATGAATTCAGTAGTCGAGCTGAACCCGCAATCACGCAGCGCAAGCGGTGCCGCCGCTACGCCACGATGGCTGGCCGGACTTGCCGGCGGGCTCGCGATTCTATCAAGCCTGGTCGGCGGCGCAGCGGCGCAGACATATCCGTCGGAATCCGTGCGCTTGGTGGTGGCGTTCGCGCCGGCGGGGCCGGCCGACATTATCGGCCGCATCGTCGGACTGAAGCTGCAGCAGCTCTGGGGTCGATCGGTGGTCATCGAGAACCGCGGCGGAGCCGGGGGCAACATCGCGGCTGCCCAGGTCGCCAAAGCGGAGCCGAACGGCTTGACGGTTCTGGTCACGACCAGCGCCTTCGCGGCCAATCCGAGCCTCTACAAGAAGCCGGGCTACAACGCCGAGACCGACTTCAAGGTCGCCGGGCTCGCTGCGACCACCCCGAACCTGATCGTCGCAGCGCCCGATGTGCCCGTATCGGGACTGGCCGACGTCGTCAAACTCGCCAAGACGCGCCACCTGTCGTTCGGCTCGGCCGGGACGGGCACCACCCCGCATCTGTCGGCGGAACGCATCTTCCGCTTCGTGGCCAAGGTCGACGTTCCGCACGCGCCCTTCACCGGCGCCGGTCCCGCCCTCAACGCTGCCATGGGCGGACACGTGCCGCTCGCCAGCGTCGCCATGCCGGCGGCCACCGAACTGGTCAAGAACGGCAAGGTGAAGGGCCTGGCGGTCACCAGCCTGAAGCGGGCCGCTGCGCTTCCCGACGTACCGACGGTCGGCGAAAGCGGACTGGGTGACATCGACGACGCCACATGGGTGGCGCTGTTCGTCCCCGCCAAGACGCCGTCGGCCGTGGTCGACAAGCTCAATGCCGATCTCAACACCGTGCTCGCCGACCCAAGCGTCAAGGAGCAGTTCGATCGCATCGGTTTCTCGGCAATGGGAGGCACGCCCGCAGAGGCCGAACAGTATGTGCGTTCCGAACTCGCAAAATGGAGCGAGGTCGTGAGCAAGATCGGCCTCAAGATCGACTGACACGAGCGTCGCGAATGCTCATTTCGGGCGCGCGGCCTTGCAGCCGCGCCCGGAATGACGAGCGTGGTTACGGTATCGTCGTCGTGGTCTTCGGAATCATGAATTCGAAATCGCAGCCGCGCTCGGCTTGGGTGACGGTCTCGAAGTAGAGCCGCTCGTAGCCGCGCCGACCCTCGCCCGAGGGCGGCGCCGGCATGGCCTTGCGGCGCGCTTCCAGTTCCTCATCGTCGACCAGGAGGTCGATCGCCCGGTTTGCGGTGTCGAGCCTGATCCGGTCTCCGGTCCTCACCAGGCCGAGCGGGCCGCCGATCGCGGCTTCGGGAGAAATATGCAGCACGATGGTGCCGAAGGCGGTGCCGCTCATGCGGGCGTCGGAGATGCGCACCATGTCCTTGATGCCCTGTTGCAGGAGTTTTTTGGGGATCGGCAGATAGCCGGCCTCGGGCATGCCCGGCGCCCCCTTGGGGCCGGCATTCTGCAGCACCAGGACATCGTCCGGGTTGACGTCGAGATCGGGTGAATCGATCCGCGCCGCCATGTCGGCCAATGACGAGAACACCACGGCGCGACCGGTGTGCTGCAGAAGGTGCTGCGCTGCCGCCGCCTGCTTGATGAGGGCGCCTTGCGGAGCGAGGTTGCCGCGCAGCACCGCCATGGCGCCGCCGGAATAGATCGGATTCGCGAACGGCCGGATAATGTTCTGCTGGAAGCCGGGCGGTGCCGCATCGAGGTTCTCGCCCAGCGTCTTTCCGGTGACCGTCAGGCAGGAGAGGTCGAGCAGCGGCTTGATCTCGCGCAGCATCGGCACCAGCCCGCCGGCGTGATGGAGGTCCTCCATGTAGCCCTGGCCGGTGGGCTTGAGGTCGATCAGCACCGGCGTCTCGCGGGCGATGCGGTCGAAGCCATCGAGGTCGACCCCGATGCCGAGACGTTGCGCCATGGCGGTCAGGTGGATCACCGCATTGGTGGAGCCGCCGGCGGCGAGCACGGTGCGCAGCGCGTTGGTGAAGGCGCCGGGGGTGAGGATCTTGTCGGGCGTCAACCGCTCCTTGGCCATGGCGACCGCGCGCGCGCCGGTCATCTCGGCGACGCGGCGGCGCTCGCCGTGGACGGCGGGCACGCAGGCGGAGCCCGGCAGCATCATGCCGAGCGCTTCGGTGGCGAGCGCCATCGTCGAGGCAGTGCCCATGACGCCGCAGAAGCCGACCGTCGGGGCGAGTTCGCTGTTGACCTCGTTGATCTGCTGGTCGGAGAGTTCGCCGGCGCGGTAGCGGCCCCAGAAGCGGCGGCAGTCCGTGCAGGCCCCTAACCGTTCGCCGCGCCAGCTTCCGGCGAGCATCGGTCCGGAAACCAAAACGATCGCCGGTACGCCGGCGCTCGCCGCCCCCATCACCAAAGCCGGCACGGTCTTGTCGCAACCGCCCATCAGGATCACGGCGTCCATGGGCTGGGCGCGGATCATCTCCTCCGCGTCCATGGCCATCAGGTTGCGCAGGTACATGGAGGTCGGGTGCGAAAAGCTCTCCTGGATCGAGATGACCGGGAAGGGGATCGGAATGCCGCCGGCGAGCATGATGCCCCGGCTCGCCGCCGTAACGAGGTCGGGCATGTTGGCGTGGCAGGCGTTGTAGCCCGAATCGGTGTTGCAGATGCCGATGATCGGCCGTTCGAGGGCGTCGTCGGTGTAGCCCAGGGCCTTGATGAAGGCCTTGCGCAGGAAGACCGAGAAGCCGGCGTCGCCGTAATTGGCGAGGTTGCGGCGCATCCCTGAGGCATCGGCCATCTTTGGTCCTCCGTTGCTGGATTTCAGCATTGACGGCGTCCAACAAGATTGTCAACAATCCTGGCGACGGAGTATCTGATGGCCGCCCGCGCTGCATCCCGAGAGTCCGCGCCGACACCTGGCCTGGCGCCCCACCCGCCGCCGTCCCGCAATCTTGCGGCGGTGATCGAGGAGGAGATCGTGCTCGGCTGGCTGCAGCCGCGCGAGAGGTTGGTGGAGGAGGATCTGGCCGCCCGCTACGGCGTCAAGCGGCATGCCGTCCGCGAGGCGATCTTCGCCCTGGAGCGCATCGGTCTGGTGGAGCGGGTGCCCAACAAGGGCGCGGTGGTGCGCATGCTGCGCGCCGTCGATGTCGAGCAGATCTACGCCGTGCGTGAGGCCCTGGAGGCCTTCGCCGCCACGCTCATACCGCTGCCGGCGGCAGACCTGATCGCGCGGCTGGAGACCATTCAGGAACGCCATTCGGCTGCGGTCGAGAGCGACGACGCCCGCGCGGCCTTCCGGGCCAACATGGATTTCCACGACACGCTGTTCAGCGCCTGCGGCAATCCGCATCTCGCCGAGGCGATCAAATCGTTCGCCCAGAAAGTCCACGGCGTGCGCTCGTACACCGCCGGCGATCCGGCCTATCTGGCCCGCGCCCGCGAGGAGCATATGGTCATGATCGAGGCCTTACGGGCCGGTGATCGCGAGCGCCTGATGACGCTGTGCAAACAGCATCTCGGTCCATCGCGCGACATCTACATCGCCATGCTGGCGCGCCGGCAGGGCCGCTGAGGCGCAGAGCGCCGTTGCAAATCCGCTCCGTCATTGCGAGGAGCGAAGCGACGGAGCAATCCAGAAGTCCCGAAGAAAGAGCTGGATTGCGTCGCTATCGCTCGCGATGACGGTTGCCGTCACTCCTCCTCGATCACCCGTCCCATCACCACCGCGTCGCGGCCGAACTTGTCGCGCAGCTTGTCGACGGCGTGCTCGGCGGCGGCGCGGCGTTCACCCTGGCGGTCGACCAGATCGGCGGGATCGGCATCGACCTCGTCGGCCAGCGCCGAGACGCCGATACCGATCAGGCGGAATTTGGTGCCGTCCGCCTCGCGCTTTAGAAGGTCCTGCCCGACGTCGAATATCTTGGCGGCGAGCTGGGTCGGAGAGTCGAGCGAGCGCGCGCGCGTGCGCAGACGGAAATCGGCCGTCTTGAGCTTGAGCGTGATGGTCGCGCCGGCGAGGCGGTCGGCCTTCAGGCGGCGCGATACTTTTTCCGACAACAGCCACAGATCGCGTTCGAGTGCGCGCACGGACGAAACGTCGCTGTTGAACGTGGTCTCGGAGGATACGCTCTTGGCCTCGCGGTCGGGGCTGACCTCCCGGTTGTCGATGCCGTAAGCGAGGCGGTGCAGCCTCTGGCCCTCGGCCCCGAAGCTACGCATCAGCGTGATCTCATCGGCCCGCTGCAGGTCGGCGATCAGCCGGTAGCCGGCCTTGGCCAGTGCCGCCCCCATGGCGGGCCCGACGCCCCAGATATAGGTGACCGGCCGCGGCGCCAGGAAGGCCGGGGCATCATCGAGGGCGATGACCGAATAGCCGCGCGGCTTGTCCAGGTCGGAGGCGAGCTTGGCCAGGAACTTGTTCTGCGACAATCCGACCGAGATGGTAATGCCGATCGCCTCCTCCACGTGGCGGGCGAAGCGGGCGAGCGATTTGGCCGGCGACATGCCGTGCAGCCTCTCGGTGCCGGAGAGGTCGAGGAAGGCCTCGTCGATGGACAAGGGCTCGACCAGCGGCGTCAGTTCCAGCATCAGGGCCCGCACCTCGCGGCCGACCCGGACGTATTTGGCCATGTCGGGCTTGATGATGGTCGCCTGCGGACACAGGCGGCGGGCCTGGAACATGGGCATGGCCGAGCGCACCCCGTAGGTGCGGGCGATGTAGCAGCAGGTCGAGACGACGCCGCGCTTGCCGCCGCCGACGATCAGGGGCTTGTCTGCGAGGGAAGGGTCGTCGCGCTTCTCGATCGCCGCATAGAAGGCGTCGCAATCCACGTGCGCGATGGCGAAATTGGCGAGGGCGGGGTGACGCACGAGCCGGGGCGAGCCGCAGGCGGGGCACCGGCCCACGTCGCGCGGCACATCGTCGAGGCAATCGCGGCAGAATCCCACCATGCTGCAGGATTGTACTTCATCGATGGGGTGAGGGCGAAGGCGCGGGGCGTCCGGACCGGGATGTCCACGGACTTAAGGGATATCCCGCTCCCAGTCGCCGCCGCCGAGGGCGCGGCGGGCGCGGTCGAGGTCGGCCGGAACGATTCCCGCCTCGGCACAGAAGCCCAGGAGCAGATCCTGGTCGCCGGCGATGTATTCGAGCAAGCCGGCGAGGAACGAGGCCTCCTGGGCGGCGGCGCGCACGGATTGCGGGTCGAGACCCGTCAGGTTGAGAAAGCGGCCGAGCCGCTCGGGATCGCCTGCCATGTAGCCAAGTCCCTGGATTGCCAGGGCTTCGGCCGCCTCGCGGGGATTTGCCTTGAGCTTCGCCATATGCGACCGTTTGCCTTTCTGTAAGGAATACCAATTAGTTTCGAGGGGTAAAACCACCGGTCGTGGACGCAAGCCTCGTTCTCGGCCTGTTATGCGCACACGGGGTAGCGCGGCCACAAGGGGACTTTGGGGATGGCCAAGACCGTCCTGATCGTGGAGGACAACGAGCTCAATATGAAGCTCTTCCATGATCTGTTGGAAGCGCACGGATACAATACGGTCGGCACTCGCAACGGTATCGAGGCGCTCGACCTCGCCCGCAAGCATCGGCCCAACCTGATCCTGATGGACATCCAGCTTCCCGAAGTCTCGGGCCTGGAAGTCACCAAATGGCTCAAGGATGATCCCGACCTCAAGGCCATTCCGGTGGTGGCTGTCACCGCCTTCGCCATGAAGGGCGACGAAGAACGCATCCGCGAAGGCGGCTGCGAAGCCTATCTGTCCAAGCCCATATCGGTCGGCAAATTCATCGAGACGATTCGCCAGTTTCTCGGCGACGCCTGAAGGAGGGCGAGAACTCCATGACCGCGCGCATCCTGGTCGTCGACGACGTGATGGCCAATGTCAAGCTGATGGAAGCGAGACTGTCGGCCGAGTATTTCGACGTCGTCACCGCGACGTCCGGCCGCGACGCGCTCGCGGTCTGCGAACGCGCCGAATGCGATATCGTGCTCCTCGACGTCATGATGCCCGAAATGGACGGCTTCGAGGTGTGCCGGAGGCTCAAGTCCAATCCGAACACGCAGCACATTCCGGTCGTGATGGTCACCGCCCTCGACCAGCCGTCCGACCGCGTCACCGGCCTCTCGGTCGGCGCCGATGATTTCCTCACCAAGCCGGTCTCGGACGTCGCCCTGATCGCCCGGGTGCGCTCGCTGGTGCGGCTGAAGATGATGACCGACGAACTGCGCATGCGCGCCATCACGACGCGCGATATCGGCATCGAGAATCCGGCCCGCGACGCCATCGCGGATACCGGCCGCAACGGCCACGTCCTCATCGTCGACGACCGCCGCTCGTCATATCAGCGGCTACAGGACAGTCTTTCGAAGGAACAGCAGGTCGACGTCGAGTCCGACCCCAACGAGGCCCTGTTCCGCGCCGCCGAGGGCGGCTACGACCTGATGATCGTCTCGCTGGGGCTGGAGAATTTCGATGCCCTGCGGCTGTGCAGCCAGGTGCGTTCCCTCGACCGCACCCGCACCATGCCGGTGCTGGCGGTCGCCGAGGCCGAGGACAATGCCCGCCTGATGCGCGGGCTGGAGATCGGCATCAACGACTATCTGATCCGTCCGATCGACAAGAACGAACTGCTGGCCCGCGTGCGCACGCAGGTGCGCAAGAAGCGCTATACCGAGAAGCTGCGCGACAATGTGCAGCTGTCCATCGAGATGGCGATCACCGACGTGCTCACCAGTCTGCACAATCGCCGCTACATGGAAAGCCACTTGGCGACGCTGGTGGAGCAGGCCAATGCGCGCGGCAAGCCGCTGACGCTCCTGATCCTCGATATCGACTTCTTCAAATCCATCAACGACACTTATGGTCATGACGCCGGCGATGATGTCCTGCGCGAGTTCGCGCTGCGGCTCAAGAAGTCGATCCGCGGCATCGATCTCGCCTGCCGCTACGGCGGCGAGGAGTTCGTCGTCGTGATGCCCGATACCGACATGACGGTCGCCGCCATGGTGGCGGAACGGCTGCGCCGGCGCATTGCATCGGAGCCGTTCAAGATCGCGCAGGGCGATAAGTCGGTGACGATCTCGATCGGCATCGCGGCGCTCGGTCCCGACGATACCCCCGCCAATGTGCTCAAGCGCGCCGATCAGGCGCTCTATCGCGCCAAGCACGAGGGCCGCAACCGCGTCGTGGCGGATGCCGCCTGACGGAGAGTGGGTGCTTTATTACCGTTCGAAGCTTGCGCGGAACTGTTGGATTCCCTGCCGGCTTACGGTAATCTCCTGACCGATGGGAACCGGCGGTCTCGCTCGGTTTCACGCCGTGGCGGCGATTACCGCACCCATCCAGAGTTCGTTAACCCCTCGGAATGCTCAGGTCCGCCGCATCTCCTGGGTCCCGCGGGGTTCGGCCGGTTCGGGAGTGGCGCGAGTGGCCTCCTCATGACGCCATTCCCGGCCGGCCACCATTTCCCGGGGCCGGGGTCGTCCCGAAGGACGATCAGCCATCACCCAACAATAGAAAAGGGCGCCGCGGGGCGCCCTTCGTGCATCCGCGATGCGATCAGGATTACTTGATCTTGGCTTCGCGGAATTCGACGTGCTTCTTGGCCACCGGATCATACTTCCGCTTGACCATCTTCTCGGTCTGGGTGCGGGAGTTCTTCTTGGCGACGTAATAGAAGCCGGTGTCGGCGCTGGATACCAGCTTGATCTTGACGGAAATGGCTTTGGCCATGGGGATTTCCCTTCACAAGGCGGCCATGGCCGCGTTTGGGCGCGAAATTAGCCGCCGAAGGCGAAAAGTCAAGGAAGGACGCGCCGCTCAGGAGTCCGGGCCGGCGCTCAGTCCGTCGTGAACGAATTTCTGGTTCATCATGCGATAGAAGGGCACCGGCATGTCGCGCGGCATGCCCGCCGCGATTCGGGCCGTGAGCTCCTCCAGCACCACCAGCGTCACCGTCATCAACCCGAGCGAGGGCGCCTCGGCGAGCGGTACCCAGACGAGTTCGGTGAGTTCGCTGTCGGGACCCACGATGCCGTCCCGGCGTTCGACGATCGCCGCCGCGTCGATGGCGAAGAACCGGGTGTCGAAGCGTTTCGGCCGTCGCGGCGGCGTGATGGCGCGGGCGACGAAATGCAGCGCCGCAAGATCGGGCGCAACGCCGGCGGCGGCGAAGTCGGTCCACGGTCCTGCCGACGCGGCGACCGGCCCGGCGACCAGCCCGGCTTGGCGGGTGCCGATCATCAGGCCGGTTTCCTCGTAGGTTTCGCGAATGCAGGCGAGCGCCATGGCACGGGCGCGGCTGCGGCTCGGCCGCTGCATCTGTCGCATCAACGTCCGTTCCACCACGGGATCGAGTTCGCTCGCCGCGTTCATGCGCCCGTCGGTCGGTTCCACCCGACCGCCCGGGAAGACGAACTTGCCCGGCAGGAACTTGTGGCCATGGTGGCGGCGGCCGAGCAGGATCCTGGGTTCGCCGCCGGCGCGATCGAGGATGATCAGCGTCGCGGCGTCTCGTGGCCGCAGGTTGGGGAAATCCTGGTTGCGCTCCGAGGTGGTGAGCCGGACGGCGCGCGCGGCCGGGTCGGTCATCGCGGTTCTTCCGCAGGCCGCCCGTCATGCCAGCGCGGCGGTGATTCGACGGAGCCGTGTTCGAAACCGTGCATGCGGTGTGCCCACTGCCAGGCGACGATCGCGCCCTTGAAGGGCTGCAGCAGGCCGACGGCGAGGCCGAGGGTCAATGGCAGCCACAAGACGGCGTGCACCCAGTAGGGCGGCGCGAAGGCGAGTTCGACCGAGAGCGCCAGCGGCACGACGATGTGGCCGACGGCGAAGATGACGAAATAGGCCGGGGCATCATCCGCCTGGTGGTGGGACAGGTCCTCGCCGCAGGCCGGGCAATGGTCGGCGACTTTCAGAAAGGCGCGAAACATGTGGCCCTGGCCGCAATTCGGGCAGCGGCCGAGTAATCCGCGCCACATGGCGCGGCCGAGAGGACGGGGAGCGGGTTCGGGGGTGTGCATCGGGGGCCTCGGGGGGTGCCGGCGATCATCGCTTCCGTCGGGCAGTGCCGGGGCGTTTGCCGACGCGGTTGCTGCGTTTCTCTTTGGGTTCGCTGGGTTTGTGCTTCGCGCGGCCGGGCCGGCGCTTGTCGGTGCGGGTGATCGTGCCCTCGGAGAGGAGCTCGAAGCGCAGCGCGCCGGCGATCGGCGCGGCTTCGACCAGGCGCACGCTGACGCGATCGCCGAGCCGATAGGTCTCGCCGGTCTTGTCGCCGATCAGGGCGTGCTTGCCTTCGTGGTGGCGGAAATAGTCGTTGCCGATCTTCGATGCCGGAATGAAGCCGTCGGCGCCGGTATCGTCGAGCTTGACGAACAGGCCGGCGCGGGTGACGCCGGAGATGCGGCCCTCGAAGGAGGCGCCGATGCGGTCGGCGAGGAAGTGGGCGATCAGCCGGTCGACGGTCTCGCGTTCGGCCGCCATGGCGCGCCGCTCCGCTGCCGATATCTTTGCCGCCACCTCGCCGAGAGACAGGAGGTCGACACCGTCGGGGAGGCCGCCGTCACCGAGCCTGAGGCCCCGGATCAGACCCCGGTGGACGACGAGGTCGGCATAGCGCCGGATCGGCGACGTGAAATGCGCATAGCGGCGCAGGTTGAGGCCGAAATGGCCGTAGTTCTCGGAGGCGTATTCGGCCTGCGCCTGGCTGCGCAGCACCACCTCGTTGACCAGGATCTCCACATCACGCCCCTTGGCCTTCGCCAGGATGCGGTTGAAGCCGGCGGCGCGCAGCGCGCCGGTCTTCGGCAGCGACATGTCGATGGAGGCGAGGAATTCGCGCAGCGCCTCGAGCTTGTCCATCGAGGGCTGATCGTGCACCCGGTAGATCAGCGGCGTGCGCACCTTCTCCAGCGTCTCGGCGGCGGCCACATTGGCGAGGATCATGAACTCCTCGATCAGCCGGTGGGCGTCGAGCCGCGGCGGCGTAACGATGCGGTCGACACTGCCGTCGGCTTTCAGGAGGATCTTGCGCTCGGGCAGGTCGAGGTCGAGGGGCTCGCGTTCGCTGCGCGCCTTCTGGAGCGCCCCGTAGGCGGCGTAGAGGGGCGCGAGCACCATGTGCAGCAGCGGCGCGGTCGTCGCATCGGTGCGTCCGTCGATGGCCGCCTGCACCTGGGCATAGTTGAGCTTCGCCGCCGAACGCATCAGTATGCGGTGGAAGACGTGGCTGCGCATGTGGCCAGTGGCGTCGATCACCATGCGCACGGCGAGCGCGGCGCGGTCCTCGCCGGGCTTGAGCGAGCACAGTTCATTGGAAATGCGCTCCGGCAGCATGGGCACGACGCGGTCGGGGAAATAGACCGAGTTGCCGCGCAGCGCCGCTTCGCGGTCCAGCGCCGAGCCGGGACGCACATAGTGGGCGACGTCGGCGATGGCGACGTCGATGACGAAGCCGCCGGGATTCTTCGGGTCGGTATCGGGACGCGCGAACACGGCGTCGTCGTGGTCCTTGGCGTCGACCGGATCGATGGTGACGAGCGGCACGTCGCGCCAGTCCTCGCGGCCCGTAAGGGCGGCCGGCCGCGCCGTCTCCGCCTCCCGCAGCACCTCGCGCGGGAAGACGTGGGGGATGCCGTGCACATGGAGGGCGATCATGCTGACCGCCTTTTCGGTCGCAACCGAGCCGAGCCGTTCCTTCACCTGCGCGCTCGTGGTGCCGAAGCGGCCGTGCCGCTGGACCTCGACGGCGATCAGGTCGCCGTCCTGCGCGTCGAGCGTGCGGCCTGAGGGTATCGCGAGTTCGCGGCCCACATTCTTCTTTTCGATGGGCACGAGCCGGCCGCCGCCGTCGGGCAGGGCGCGGAATACGCCGATGACGCGGTTGCGGGCTTGTCCGATCAGCTTGACGACCCGGCCGCGGTAGCGGATGCCGTCCTCTGCGCCCACGTCTTCGGTGCGCAGGAGGGCGCGGTCGCCGACGCCGGGAATTTCCCCCGGGCGGGCGCGGCGCGGAACATGGATGCGGATGCGCGGCGCTTCGCCGTTCGTATCCGTGTCCCAATCCGCCGGCACCGCGATGAGTTCGCCGTCACGGTCGCGCGTCGTCACCTCGGCGAGCACCATGTCCGGCAGCATGCCGGGGTGGTGCAGCTTCTTGCGCTTGCGGTCGACACGGCCGTCGTCCTCGAGCTCGCGCAGCATGGCCTTGAGCTCGGCGCGGTCGGCATTCTTGAGGCCGAAGGCGCGCGCGATCTCGCGCGTGCCGACCTTGCCGGACTGCGTCGCGATGAAGCCGAGGATGTCCTCCTTGGAGGGGAGGGTCTTTTGAGGGCGATGACCGACCAAGATGTTTCCGAAAAAGGGGGTTGGGACGCTATCCTTATTTAGGTCCCTGGTCGGTCCGGCGCCAGCCGTCTATTCGGCCACCTTCTTGGCTGCGGGTTTCTTCGCCGCCGGTTTCTTGACCGCCTTGGCCGTCCCGGCGCGGGCCGGCGCCTTGCGGGCGGCGGGCTTGCGCAGTTCGGCCGCCGGGCTGGTTTTCGACTTTGCCGTCGACTTGGCCGTTGTCTTGGCCTTCGACTTGGCAGGCACTTTTGAAGCCTTGGCCTTTGAATCCTTGGCCTTCTTGGCGCCGCCGCGCTTGGCGGGACGACCGCCGGTCTTTTCGGCGCGGGCGTCGATCAGTTCGACCGCCTTCTCCAGCGTTACGGTTTCAAGCTCCACGTCATTGGGGAGCGTCGCATTGACGCCGTCATGGCTCACATAGGGGCCATAGCGTCCCTTTTTGACCACGATCGGCCCGCCTTTGGCGGGATGGTCGCCCAAGGGCCGGCCCGGATCGGCACCGAAGCGCCTGCCCGGACCTTTGAGCTTCTTCTCGGCGATCAGGGTGATGGCGCGATTGAGCCCGATATTGAGGACCTCGTCACCGGCCTCGAGATTGGCGTAGGTCTTGCCGTGCTGCACATAGGGGCCGAAACGACCGATGCCGGCCAGGATCGGCTCGCCGTCTTCCGGGTGGCGGCCGACTTCGCGCGGCAGCGACAGGAGCTTGAGCGCCATGTCGAGTTCCACCGCACTGGGGTCGGTGCCCTTGGGCAGGCTGGCGCGCTTGGGCTTTTCGCCGTCCTTGCCCTCGCCGAGCTGCAGATAGGGACCGAAGCGGCCGGAGCGCAGCGTCACGTCGAGACCTGTATCGGAGTCTTGTCCGAGCACCTTGGTGCCGCCTTCGCCATTGCCGTCGGCGGAGGCCGCCAGGGGACGCGTGTTCTTGCACTCGGGATAGTTGGAGCAGCCGATGAAGGCGCCGAAACGGCCGAGCTTGAGGGACAGCCGGCCGGTGCCGCACACGCCGCACAGGCGCGGATCGCTGCCGTCCGGGCGCGGCGGGAAGATGTGCGGCGACAACGCCTCGTCGAGGGCATCGATCACCTGGGCGATGCGCAATTCCTTGATCTCGCCGACGGCGGCGATGAAATCGCCCCAGAAGTCGCGCAGCACCTGGCGCCAGTCGACCTCGGCATTGGAGACGCGGTCGAGCTGTTCCTCCAGATTGGCGGTGAAGTCGTATTCCACGTAGCGCTGGAAGAAGTTTTCCAGGAAGGCGACGACGACGCGGCCGCGGTCCTCCGGAATGAGCCGGCGCTTCTCCAGCCGCACATAGTTGCGGTCCTTGAGGACCTGCAGGATGGACGCATAGGTGGACGGCCGGCCGATGCCGAGTTCCTCCATGCGCTTGACCAGGGAGGCTTCCGAATAGCGCGGCGGCGGCTCGGTGAAGTGCTGGGTGGAGTCGATCCGACGCTTGTCCAGGGCCTCGCCGGCGGACATGGCGGGCAGGCGGCGCGACTCGTCGTCCTCGTCGGGCTCGTCGCGGTCCTCCGTATAAAGAGTGAGGAAGCCGTCGAACTTCACCACCGTGCCGGTGGCGCGCAACTCGATGGTCCGGGCCCCGACGGTCGCCGCGATGTCGGCGGTGGTGCGTTCCAGTTCGGCGGATTCCATCTGGCTTGCGAGCGCCCGGCGCCAGATCAGGTCGTAGAGCTTGTACTGGTCGGCATCGAGCACCTTGGCGATGTCCTTGGGGCGGCGGCCGATGTCGGTCGGTCGGATGGCCTCGTGGGCCTCCTGGGCGTTCTTGGCCTTGACCGTATAGTGGCGCGGTGCATCCGGAACATAACGCTGGCCGTAGTCGGAGCCGATGGCGGCGCGGATGGCGGTGATCGCCTCGGGGGCGAGGTCGACGCCGTCGGTACGCATATAAGTGATGAGGCCGACGGTCTCGCCCTTGACGTCGATGCCTTCATAGAGCCGCTGGGCGATCCGCATGGTGTGCGCCGGGGCGAAGCCGAGCTTGCGGCTTGCCTCCTGCTGCAGGGTCGAAGTGGTGAAGGGCGGGAACGGGTTCCGGCGCCCCGGCTTGGATTCCACCGACGCGACCCGGAAGCCGGCGACTTCGAGATCGCGCTTGAACGCCTCCGCCTCGGCGCCGGAGCCAATGTCCAGGCGCTGGATCTTCTTGCCGTCGGCGCCGACCAGGCGGGCCTCGAAGGTGTCGCCGCGCGGGGTGGCGAGCGTCGCCACCAGGGACCAGTATTCACGGGTGACGAAGCGCTCGATCTCGAGTTCGCGATCGCACACGAGCCGCAGCGCCACCGACTGGACGCGGCCGGCCGAGCGGGCGCCGGGCAGCTTGCGCCACAGCACCGGCGACAAGGTGAAGCCGACCAGATAGTCGAGCGCCCGGCGGGCCAGATAGGCGTCCACCAGAGCGGCGTCGATCTGGCGCGGATTCTTCATCGCCTCCAGCACGGCGTGCTTGGTAATGGCGTTGAAGACGACGCGATCGACCTTCTGGTCCTTGAGGGCGCGCTTTTCCTTCAGCACTTCGAGTACGTGCCAGGAGATCGCTTCTCCTTCACGATCAGGGTCGGTGGCGAGGATCAGCCGGTCGGCGTCCTTGACCGCGCGGGCGATGTCGGCGAGGCGTTTTTGCGCCTTGCCGTCGATTTCCCAGATCATGCGGAAATCGGCATCCGGATCGACCGAACCATCCTTGGCCGGCAAGTCGCGCACATGCCCGAAAGACGCCAGGACTTCGTAATCGTGGCCCAGATACTTATTGATCGTCTTGGCCTTTGCGGGCGACTCGACTACCACTATATTCATGAAATCACGTATCTTTTTCGTGCTGAAGACGCGCCGGAGCTTCGAGTCGGCGGCGGCGGTCGGTCGGGAAAATGGGTAAAAGGACCCCGGCTGTCAAATAGGGCCAGCCCTCACAGGCGCAGATTTGCACGCCCGGACGGCCAAGATGTTCCGATTGCACGAAATAATCGATTGCTACCATAGCGATTGTTGAGCTTGATGCACAACTGATGGTTTTGCCTCCATGGGCAACACACGCACCGACACCAAGCCTGCTGAAGACGATCCCGCGGATCGGGATGCCGTGGCCACGTACATTGCGACGCTGACGGGGGAACTCGCGCGACTGGCGCGCAAATTCGGCTACGACGCCCTCGGCTATATTCTCGATATGGCCAGGATGGAGGCCGAGAATCTCGGTCGCGGTGGCGGCACCCCGAGCGCGGGGGCGTGATTCAGAGTGATATGGATGGCCGATCAATTCCTTCTTCGTGCCCCGGACGCATTGCGGCGGACCGCTCTTCACAGTCTGCCGCGGCGCAGAACCTTCGGCCTTGCTCTGACGCCGGCCCGGAGCGAGCCGAGGCCTTTGCTTTACGGGCGCCTGCGCAAGGCCCCGGTGCTGCGTCGCACCACTCCACTTCGCTGCGCTTCGTTGCGTGCTGCGCCGCGCCCGGGGCACGGCGATCACGTGAATCCGGTCTGGGTGATCGGCCACTGCAGTCCGTCTAGATCAGGCTGACGAGGCCGCCGGCCTGCCGGCCTAGCCGTCCGGCCAGTTCCAGTTCCAGAAGTGTGATGCGCACGGCAGCGGCGGGGGCGCCCGACAGGCGGATCAGGTCGTCGATCTCCACCGGCGACGGTCCCAGCAGGGCGCGCACGCGCGCCGCGGCATCGCCGTCCCAGGTCTCGTCCGCCGTGGGCGGCACAGGTTCCGGTTCCCGCATGGGCAGGGGCCGGCCTAAAATCGGCTCGATGACCGGAATGACGTCGTCGGCATTGCGGACCAGGGCGGCGCCGTCCTTGATCAGGCCGTTGGTTCCTTCGGCGCGGGGATCGAGGGGCGAGCCGGGCACCGCGAAGACTTCGCGTCCCTGTTCGAGGGCCCGCCGCGCGGTGATCAGCGATCCGGACCGGTGCGCCGCCTCGACCACCACGACCCCGACCGAAAGGCCCGAGATGATGCGGTTGCGGCGCGGGAAGTCGCGCCCGCGCGGCATCCAGCCCAATGGCATTTCGGACACCGCGCATCCCGTCGCCAGGATCGCCTCCACGAGGCCGATATGCTCGGACGGATAGATGCAGTCCTGGCCACCGGCGAGGACCGCAACCGTGCCGCCGTCCAGGGCGGCCCGGTGGGCGGCGGCGTCGATGCCGCGGGCGAGGCCGGATACCACCATGAGCCCGGCGCCGGAAAGGTCCCGCGCGAGCCGCTCGGCGAATTTGATGCCGACCGCGGAGGCGTTGCGCGATCCCACCATGGCGATCATCGGCCGGGATAGATGCCCGGCGTCGCCGCGCACGGCGAGGAGCGGCGGCGCGTCGTCGATCATCTCCAGGCGGCGCGGATAGTCCGGCTCGCCCAGAGCCACGAACCACACCCCCATTTTCTGCGCCGCCGCGAATTCGCGTTCGGCTTCGGCGCGGCCGCACACCTTGATGGCGCGGGCGGCACCGCCCCGGCGCGCCAGCTCCGGCAAAGCGTCAAGCGCCCCGCGGGCGCTGCCGAAATGATTGAGCAGGCTGCGAAAGGTGCGCGGACCCACATTCTCGCTGCGGATCAGCCGCAGCCAGTCGAGCCGTTGCGCCTCGCTCAGGCGCGGACGCCGTTCTGCTTCGTCCTGCCTCCCCACGCCCCCACCCCGTATAATAATTCCCCGTATATTGGTTCTTATTTTGTTCTTGCACGCGAGCCGTGCGCGGTCAAGCCCGGCGCGAACTCGGGTTGCGCATCATGTGCGCGCCAGCGCCGCATATTCGAGGACCGCGACGTAGTGACAGGCCGCGGCAGACAACACGAAGGCGTGCCAGATCGCGTTCTGGAAGCGCAGGCTGCGCCAGCAATGAAAGATGACACCGACCGAGTACAGCAGGCCGCCGGCGGCAAGGAGCCAGAGCGTGAGGATCGGCAGCGAAGCGATGGACGACCACGCCATCACGCCGCTCCAACCGAGCAGCAGGTAGAGCGCGATCGACAGGCGATCGAACCGGCCCGGCAGCACGAGCTTCAACACGATGCCGACCGCGGCGGTCAGCCAAACGCCTGCCAGCAGGCCGCCGGAGACGACGCTGTCCCTCAACTGCGCCATGAAGGGCGTGTAGGTTCCGGCGATCAGCAAATAGATGGCGGAATGGTCGAAGCGGCGGAGAATCCACTTCGTGGGCGTGACCGGCCACATATTGTATGTGCCGGAAAACCACAGCATGGCGGCGAGCGCGACCGCGTAGGTCAGCACGGCGGTGATCACGACGGCTTGCGTCGAGTGCATGGCGACGAGGGCGACGATGACGATGCCCCCAAAAAGCCCGAAGCACATCCCAATGGCGTGGATCACGCCGTCGGCGATCAACTCGGCGCGGTCGTAGTTCCAGGTGAATCCGACCTGCCGGCCGTGCTCCATCACCAATCGTTTGCCCATGGGGACCAATCACCACTATGCGCAGCGGCTGAAAAAAATGCCGTCGCGAAGCCATCCTCGGCGCATGGAACGGCAGCAATATGACGTGTGGGGTGGCGGCGAGAGCGGGTAGGGCGCGAGAGCAAGGCGTATTGCGTCGAATGAAGGATTGGGGCGGATCACGCTTCGTGGATCGGCGCTGCGATCTGACCCGCCTAACGCGTTTTCTCACAGTGGTGCCTACCCGCCGATGCTCGCGCTCTCAACGACGGTGCCGCGACTTCCTCGGCGGACCCCATCCTGAGGAGGGCGCGTTTGCGCCCGTCTCGAAGGATGTGGTCACATAGTTCGAGACGCGCACCAAGAGGAGCGCTCCTCACCATGAGGCGCGGGGGATGCAGGTGGCGGTACAATTCGGGAAGCGCGTAAGCTGGCACTGAGACCTGAAATAGGTTGTCGATACCACCTCGTCGTACTATTGTAGGTAATCTCACTACAACACGAGGTCGCTCATGGATGAGGCCATATCGGCGGCGGATGCCAACCGCAAGTTCTCCCTGCTTTTGCGGGGGGTGCGCGAAGGCCGCAGCTATGTGGTGACCGCCCACGGAAAGCCTGTGGCCCGGCTCGTTCCCGCCGGCAGGCACGAGGATCTGGCGATCGGCGCCAGATCGGCGCTGCTGTCCCGCCTCGAAAAGCAGCCTGTCGTCGAATCCCAGCGCTGGACGCGCGACGAACTCTATGAGGACGAGCGTTGAGGGTCGCGCTCGATACGAACGTTCTCGCCTACGCGGAAGGCGTCAACGGTGCCGAGCGGCGTGGCCCCGCTCTCGGTCTTGTCCAACGATTGCCGCAGGAGGCGACCGTCATCCCGGTGCAGGTGCTCGGCGAACTGTTCAATGTGCTGGTGCGCAAAGCAGGACGATCGCGCTCCGATGCACGCGGGGCGTTGTTGAGTTGGCGCGATACGTTCCCGGTGATCGAGACGTCGCCGGAGATCATGCTGACGGCAGCCGATCTCGCGACCGATCATCAGTTCGGAATCTGGGATGCCGTCATCCTTTCGGCCGCGTCGCAAGCCGGCTGTCGATTGCTGCTGTCCGAAGACCTGCAGGAGGGCTTCACGTGGGGCGGCGTGACGGTGGTCAACCCGTTCGCCGCTCCGCGGCACGCTTTGCTGGATGCGCTGTTGGGAGGCGATATCAGCGTATAAGACGCAAGAGCGAAAGCGTATTGCGCCTAACGAAGGATGGTGGCGGATCACGCTTCGCTGATCCGCCCTACGAAATTGGCGTAACCCGCCGCACCCTATCCGGCCTTGTGCCCGATCTTCGTCTCCGTCCCGCCCATGAGCCGGGCGATGTTGCCGCGGTGGGTGTACCAGAGCAGCACGGTCAGCAGCAGGAACAGCTGCAGTTCCTGGCCGTAGCCGTCCCACCACAGGAGCAGCGGCGTCGCCACGCTGGCGACGAGGGCCGAGAGCGACGAATAGCGCGACACGAACGCGACCAGGAGCCAGACGAGGCAGAACGCGACCGCCGCCGGCCACACGAGGCCGAGCAGAACCCCGATATAGGTCGAGACCCCCTTGCCGCCTTTGAACTTCAGCCACACCGGGAACAGATGGCCCAGGAAGGCGCCGAACCCGGCCACAACCGCGAGATCCTGGCCGCCGAAGTGGTCGGCCAACAGCACCGCCACCGTGCCCTTGAGGGCGTCGCACAGGAAGGTGAGGACGGCGAGGCCCTTGCGGCCGGTGCGCAGCACGTTGGTGGCGCCGATATTGCCGGAGCCGATGGCGCGCAGGTCGCCGGCGCCGGCGAAACGCGTCAGCAGGAGACCAAACGGGATGGAGCCGCAGAGATAGCCGAGGAGGAGGGCGCCCATATAGGAGGGCAGTCCCGTCGACCAGCTGGTGGGATCAAACATGGCGTCGGCCCCCGGCTCACCACGATGGAAAAGTTCAATGGTCGCGGCCGGCGCCCAATGGCGCAAAATGGGGTCCGGCCAGACTGTCGAGTTTACACGAATTCGTAGACGGTGCGGCCGGCCACGATCGTGCGAACCACCCGCCCGGTCATCTTGGCCTCGTCGAAGGGCGTGTTCTTGCACTTCGACTTGAGGTCGGCGGGGTCGAGTACCCACGGCATGTCGAGATCGATGACGACCACGTCGGCGACGCTGCCCGGCCTGAGCGAGCCGCCTGGAAGGCCGAGCAGCTCGGCCGGCCGCGTCGACATGGCTTTGAGGAGGGTGGCGAGCGGAATGGCGCCCGCATGGACGAGGCGCAGGCCGGCGACCAGCATGGTCTCGATGCCGATGGCGCCGGGAGCGGCTTCCGCGAAGGTCAGCCGCTTGGTCTCGACGTCCTGGGGATTGTGGTCCGACATGATGACGTCGATGAGGCCGCTCGCCACCGCCTCGACGAGGGCAACGCGGTCGGCTTCGGCGCGCAGCGGCGGCTTGACCTTGCAGAAGGTGCGGTAGGAGCCGACGTCGATCTCGTTAAGGGTCAGGTGGTTGATGGAGGCCGACGCGGTCACCTTGAGGCCTGCCGCCTTGGCGCGCTGGAGCACGTCGAGGGAGTCGCGGCAGGTCAGCGACGCGGCGTGGTAGCGCCCGCCCGTGAGCGCGACCAGACGCATGTCGCGCTCGAGCACGATCGCCTCGGCGGCGGTCGGCACGCCCATGAGGCCGAGGCGGGCCGAGAGTTCGCCTTCGTTCATCACGCCGAGCCCGGTGAGGTCGGGATCTTCGGTGTGGTGGACGATCAGGGCGTCGAAATCGCGCGCGTAGATGAGCGCCCGGCGGAATACCTGGGCATTGATGACGCTCTTGGCCCCGTCCGTGAACGCCAGCGCGCCGGCCGCCTTGAGGAGGCCGAACTCGGTCATCTCCTGGCCCTTGAGGCCCTTGGTCAGTGCCGCCATGGGGTTGACGTGGACGATGCCGGTGTCGCGGGCGCGCCGGAGCACGAAATCGACCTGCTCGGGCTCGTCGATGGCCGGCACCGTGTCGGGCTGGCACACGATGGTGGTGACGCCGCCGGCGGCGGCGGCCTGGCTCGCCGAGGCAAAAGTCTCGCGATACTCGGCACCCGGCTCGCCGATGAAGGCGCGCATGTCGATCAAGCCGGGCGCCACCACCTTGCCCTTGCAGTCGATCACCTCGGTGCCTTCGGGAACGCCGGCGGCGCCGATGCCGCGCCGGACGTCGCGCACGATGCCGTCGGCCATGAGAAGGTCGCCGGGAATATCCAGGTCGCACGACGGATCGACGATCCGGGCGTTGGTGAGCAGGATCGGGTGGCGATCGGACAGCGACATACTTCTCACGCGTTCGGCAGGTTGCGGGACAGAGCCTCGAGCACCGCCATGCGGACGGCGACGCCCATTTCCACCTGCTCGCGGATCAGCGATTGGGCCCCATCGGCGACGTCGGAGGAGATCTCGACGCCGCGGTTCATGGGACCCGGATGCATGACCAGCGCACCCGGCTTGGCGAAGGCGAGCTTCTTGGAGTCGAGGCCGAAATAGGCGAAGTACTCCTGCGTCGAGGGGATGAACGAGCCGTTCATGCGCTCGCGCTGCAGGCGCAGCATCATGACGATGTCGGCGTCGGCGAGGCCGGCGCGCATGTCATGGAAGACCTCGACGCCGAGCCGGTCGACGGCCGGGGGCAGGAGGGTCGAGGGCCCGACGACGCGCACGCGCGCGCCCATCCTGTTGAGCAGGATGATGTTGGAACGCGCCACCCGCGAATGCAGCACGTCGCCGCAGATCGCGACGGTGAGGCGGTCCAGCCGGCCCTTGTTGCGCCGGATGGTGAGCGCGTCGAGCAGCGCCTGGGTGGGGTGCTCGTGGGCGCCGTCGCCGGCATTGATGACCGAGCAGTCGACCTTGCGCGACAGGAGTTCGACGGCGCCGGAGTGCTGATGCCGCACCACGATGATGTCGGGGTGCATGGCGTTGAGCGTGATCGCGGTGTCGATCAGCGTCTCGCCCTTGTTCATGGACGAGGACGACACCGACATGTTCATGACGTCGGCGCCGAGCCGCTTGCCGGCGAGCTCGAACGACGACTGGGTGCGGGTCGAGTTCTCGAAGAACAGGTTGATCTGCGTGCGCCCCCGTAGGGACGTGCGCTTCTTCTCGATCTGACGATTGAGTTCGACGAATTCCTCAGCGAGGTCGAGGAGACCGATGATCTCTTCGGCGGTGAGGGCCTCGATCCCCAGCAGATGGCGGCGGCTGAGGGCGAATGTGGATTTGGATGCGATGTTCATTAAAGCGGCATCTTTAGGAGGAGTCGGGGGGGTCGGCAACCCGCAAAACTCCGGAGCCGGGCGCTCGTCCCCAGACTTCTCGGCCACGGGCCGAGCGCGATTTCGCCGCCAAACCGCCATCATCCATTCAGCGGTAATTCAGTTCCGATGATGGAACATGACCCTCAGAAGCGTTTGGATGCTTTGCGCGGCGGCGCTCCGCCGAAGGACCCCTCAGCCATGTCCCAGACTTCCGGAAAACGTCGTTCGGTGGCGGTTCTGACCGCCGGTGCCATGATGTTGAGCGCCGTCCTGCCGACATCCGCGGCTCCCGTCATGACCAGCGCGGCGGGCCTCAAGGCAGCGGCGCCGGACCAGACGGTCGACGTGCGCTGGCGCGGACGCGGCGGCGGAGCGGTGATTGGTGGCATCGCGGCCGGGCTCGCGATCGGCGCCATCGCGGCGGCGGCATCCCGCCCGCGCTACTACGCTCCCGCCTACGGCTATGCGGAGCCCTATTATGCCCCGCCGCCCGTGGCTTATGGGCCGCCGCCGGCGGTCTATTACGAGCCTGCTCCGACCTATTACGCGGCCCCGGCGCCGACCTATTACGCGCCGGAATCGTTCGCACCAGGACCGGTCCGCAAGTGCTGGGTTGCCAATGACGAACGTGGCTACGGCTATTGGCGGCCTTGCTGAGGTGGCGGCTTACGCCACCAGCCAGATGACGAGCGGCATGGTGGCGACTGCCGCAATGGTCTGGACGGTCAGCATCTGGGCGATGATGGGCGCGTCGCCGCCCATCTGACGGGCCAGCACATAGGCGTTGGAGGCCGACGGCACCGCCGCGCAGGCGGCGACGACCGCGAGGTCGGCGCCGGAAAGGCCGAACGCCTTGCCGAGCCCGATGGCAAAGGCGGGCATCAGGGCGAGTTTCAAAAGCGTAGTGAACAGGGTGGCGGGATGCGGCCGCCGCAGCGCGTGCGGATCGAGCCCAGATCCGACCAGCAGGAGCCCGAGCGCCACCGAGGCGCGTCCGAGCATGTCGGCGAACCCGTGCACCGCCTGTGGCAGCGGCAACTGCACGAGATACAAGGCGCCGCCGATCAGGCACGACCAGATCAGCGGATTGGCGAGAAGCGCGCGCGCGACGCCCACGGCCGAGGGCGGCGTGAGCGAGGCGTGGCGGGCGAGAACATACACGCACAGGATATTGAGTACCGGGATCATCGCCACCATGGCGACCGAGGTCAGCGTGATGCCCAGCCCGCCATAGAGGCTGCCAGCGACGCCCAGCGCCACCATGGTGTTCCAGCGGGTCGCGCCCTGGAAGATCGACGTGAAGGTCGGTCCGGATATGCCCCGCCGTTCCAGGAGCGGTTGGATCACCAAAAGCAGCGCCGTCATCGCCAGGATGGCGAGGAACAGGGCACCGCCGACCCCCAGGGCTGGGACGCTGGTAAGGTCGGCTCGCGCCAGGGTCTCGATGATCAGGGCTGGAAACAGAACGTAATAGGTCAGTCGCTCGAGCCCGATCCAGTGGGCGTCATCCGGCATGATGGTACGGCGCAGTATGTAACCGGCGATGATGGAGAGGAAGACCGGCAGCAGGCTGGAAAAGACGGGCAGCATGGAGTTTGACTCACGGAAAAGGAGGGCGATGGCTGGACGACAGCCGCCGGGGGCATGCCGGCTTGCCTTCTAGCATTGTCCCGGAAGCTTCGCCTGTGCGGGCACGACAAACCCAAAGTATCTCGCGGGGCGGCGGCGAAGCTTACCTGACGCTCCGGCAGCGGCACGGCCTTCGTGCCGGCCCTTAGGGCATTCATCATTCTTTTCCGTGTCGCGGGCTAATTTGGTTGAGCGCACGCTGGACGGAGGCCCAGGCCGGGCTTGCTCCGCCGGCACCTTTTTACGCCCCCCGCGGGCCTGATCGGCTCGAACCATACTGGAGCAGTGCGATGGCACGGATTCTGAATGTCCTGGGCGGACTGCGCATTCGCACTGCGCTCTACCTCCTGTTCGGTCTTGGCGCCGTCGTCATGGGCGGGCAGTCCGCCATGTCGGTCGTCGAAGCTTGGCGGCAGATGCGCACCACATCCGCTATCGCGACGACTGCCGTTACCAATCGCGACCTGTTCGACGCCATGCAGTTCGCACTCGCCGAGCGCGGGCCGATCTGGATCGCGCTGGACGCCGAGGCGCCGGCCGAACCCGCCATTCTGGCCCAGGTGGCGGCGCTGCGTGCCAAGTCGACGCCGGCGATGGAGGCCCTGCTTGCCGCCTGCAGCCGGATCGACTGCGGCGATGCCGAAGCCGTGGCCCGCCTGAGGCGCGCCTGGGAAGCCTTCGTGGCCATGCGCGCCAAGACCGACCCCCTGGTCAAGGTGCCGCTGTCGCAGCGGCCCGCCGGCATCGGCAAGGTGTGGTTCGACAGCAATATCGCGGTCATCAACGAACTCGAGCGGATCTCATCCGCGTTCTCAAAGCGAATCCGCATGGCCGATCCGGTCATCGCCGAACTGGTCGGAATCAAGGAGGCGGCGTGGCTCGTGCGCGCCGCCGGCGGCTCGGAGCGCACCCATGTCCAGCGCATGGTGGTGACCAAGCAGCTGCCGCAGGAAGTCAAAGTCGTGATGTCGGGCCTTCGCGGGCAGATGGATTCGGCGTGGAAGACCATCGCGACGCTGGTGTCGCGCCCGGGTATCGCTCCGCCCGTCGCCGCTGCCGTCGAGAAGGCGCGCGCCAACCTGTTCGACCGCTATGCCAAGACGCGGGGCCAGGTCGAGAAGGCCGTCTCGGAAGGACAACCTTCACCGCTGTCCAATGTCGAGGTCATGAACGCGGCCAACAGCGCCCTCGAGGACTTCGTTGCCGTGTGCACGACGGCGCTGGGCGAGATCATCGCCTATGCGGACCGCCAGTTCGCCGCCGCGCGCGTGCAACTCGCCGCCAACGCCGCCGGCCTCCTGCTTTCGCTCGCCATTGGGGCCATCGGATTCCTGTTCGCATGGCGTCGTATCGCGACACCGATCAGCGTCATGTCGCAGACGCTCCTGACGATCGCCGACGGTAGGCTCGACGTCACTGTGCCCTATGAGGGGCGGCGCGACGAGATCGGCACCATGGCGGGCGCCACCTTGACCCTGCGTGACAGCCTCGTGCACATGCGGGCGAAGGAGGAGGAGCAGCACGCCGCCGATCTGCAGCGGATCGAGGAACGCCGTCTCGCCGACGAGCGCGCCGTCGCCGACAAGGCTGCCGCCGATGCCCACAATGCCGCCGAGCGCGGTACGGAAATGCGCAGGCTGGCCGCCGAATTCGAAACCGCGGTGGGTGGCATCGTGGACACGGTGGCGATGACGGCGACGCAGCTCGAGACTGCCGCCGCCACCCTCACCAAGACCGCGGAGATGACACAGCACATGTCGGGCTCGGTCGCGGCAGCCTCGGAGCAGGCATCGGCGAACGTGGAGGCGGTGGCGTCGTCGACCCAGGAAATGACCGCCTCGGTCGACGAAATCAGCCGCCAGGTCCAGGAATCGAGCCGCATCGCCGCCGAAGCGGTCGATCAGGCGCGCGAGACCGACGGCCGCATCAACGAACTCTCCCAGGCGGCGGCGCGCATCGGCGACGTCGTCAAGCTGATCTCGGCGGTCGCGGAGCAGACCAACCTTCTCGCCCTCAACGCCACAATAGAGGCGGCGCGCGCCGGCGAGGCCGGCAAGGGGTTTGCGGTGGTCGCCCAGGAGGTCAAGGCCCTGGCGGCCCAGACCGCCAAGGCGACCGACGAAATCGCCTCGCAGGTGACCGGGATGCAGGCTGCGACGCGGGAATCCGTCGCCGCCATCAAGGGAATCGGCGGTACCATCGGGCGAATTTCCGAGATCGCTTCGACCATCGCGGCGGCGGTGGAAGAGCAGGGCGCCGCGACGGGCGAAATCGCCCGCAACGTCGAACAGGCGGCACGCGGGACCACGCAGGTCGCCGCCAACATCGTCGATGTGAACCGTGGCGCCAGCGACACCGGCTCGGCCTCCGCCGAGGTGCTCACTTCGGCCAAGGCCCTGTCGGGGGAAAGCGCGCGGCTGAAAGACCAGGTGGACAAGTTCCTGTCCCGGGTTCGCGCCGCCTGACGGTGCGTCCGGGCCGGGGGCGGAGAGAACGGGTGCGCGCGGCGATCGAGTGGTCGCCGCGGGCGCTCTTGGCTCAGCTGCTTCCATGCGCCAGCGTCGCCAGCCGATCGAGGGCGCCCTGCAGGATATAGGCAGCGGCGTGCTGGTCGATGACTTCCTTGCGGCGGGCACGGCGCATGTCGGTGGCAATGAGATCGCGTTCGACGGCGACGGTCGACAGGCGCTCGTCCCACAAGGCGATTGGCAGTTCGGTCAGTCTGGCCAGGTTGCGGGCGAAGGCGCGTGTCGACTGGGCGCGTGGACCTTCGCTGCCATCCATGTTGATGGGCAGGCCCAGCACGAAGCCGACCGCCTTGCGCTCGGCGGCGAGCGCAAGAACGCGCTGCGCATCCGCCGTGAAGGCTTTACGGGCGACAGTCTCGACGGGAGTCGCCAGCCTGCGATCCGGATCGCTCACCGCGACCCCGATGGTCTTGGTGCCGAGATCGAGGCCGATCAAGGCGCCACGCGGCGGTAGATAGGCCACGGCTTCGACAAGGGGCAGGACCGGACTGCTCAAGGCTTCACCACGATTCCGTTCGGCCGCGCAGGCGAAGGTACGAGCCCGCCCGAAAGACCGACATTAAAAAAGCCCGACCATGTCTGGCTTGGCGCCAAAGGACATGATCGGGCCCGTTCGTCAATCCGGGCGCCGCGCTCGACGGGGGCGCGGTTCGTCCGCTGCCTCGATGCGCTTACTGGGTCTTCGGCGCGTCGTTCTGGAAGTAGGAGATCTTGCCGTCGGGGCCCTTCTTCCAGGTGTACATCACGTAGTCGAGATGGGTGAGATCGCCTTTCTTGTCGAACGAGAGGTCACCCAGCACGGTCTTGAATTTCATGCCCGAGTGGAGCTTCTCGGCGACCTTTTTGGGATCGAGCGACTTCGCGGCTTCCGCCGCCTGATGGATGAGCTGCACGGCGGCGTAGCTGTAGAGCGTGTAGGCCTCCGGTTCGTACTTGGCGGCACGGAATTTGGCGACCACGTCCTTCGCTGCCGGATTGCTGCGCGGATCGGGGCCGTAGGTCATCAGTGTGCCCTCGACGCCGGGTCCGCCGATGGCGGCGAACTCGTCGGTGGTGATGCCGTCGCCACCCATCAGCGGCGCCTTGATGCCCTGGTCGCGCATCTGGCGCACGATCAGGCCGGCCTCCGTGTGCAGGCCGCCCCAGTAGACGAGGTCGGCGCCGGTCTGCTTGATCTTCGACACCAGCGCGGAAAAGTCCTTTTCGCCCTGGTTCACGCCCTCGTACAGCACGTCCTTCATGCCGCCCTTGGCCATGGCCTTCTTGGTCTCGTCGGCGAGGCCCTGGCCATAGGTGGTCTTGTCGTGCACGATGGCGATCTTCTTGCCCTTGAAGTTCTTGACGATATAGGCGCCCGCAACGGCGCCCTGCTGGTCATCGCGACCGCAGGTGCGGAAGATGTTCCACATGCCGCGCTCGGTGACCTTCGGATTGGTCGCCGACGGGGTGATCTCCAGGATACCGTTTTCGTGGTAGACCTCCGACGTTGGCATGGTGACGCCGGAGTTGAACGGACCGATCACGAACTTGACGCCGTCGCCGGAAAACTTGTTGGCGATCGACACGCCCTGCTTGGGATCGGCGGCGTCGTCGCCGAACTGGACGCTGATCTTCTGTCCGAGAATGCCGCCGGCGGCGTTGATATCGTTGATCGCCTGTTCGGAGCCGTTCTTGATCTGGGCGCCGAACGCCGCATTGGCGCCGGTCATCGGGCCCTGGACGCCGAACTTGATCTGCGCCGAGGCGTTGCCGCCGAGCGCGAGACCGATACTCATTGCCAACGCGACGGTGGTGATCTTTTTCATCGGGGGTGCTCCCTCGTGGGTGAACGACTGTCGGATCTCGTCCGCAGGTGGTCGAAATGCTAGCTTACCACGCATTGCGACGCCAGCCCGAGATACCGAACAGGCCTATTATTACTTGTGCAGGCAAAATGCGTACCATCTTGGCGCGAGGCTTGGCGCAAGGCTTGCCGCAAACGTCGGCCGCGCCGCCCGATGGCTGGCCAAAAAGAAAACCGGGCCCGCGATAGGCGGACCCGGCAAGGGAGATCGACCAGGACGGGAACGTCCGGGAAATGCGGGTGCTTATTTCAATTCCACGTAGGAGAGCTTGCCGTCGGCGCCCTTCTTCCAGGTGAAGACGACGAAGTCGAGCTTGGTGATGTCGCCCTTCTTGTCGAACGAGAGATCGCCGAGGACGGTCTTGAACTTGACGCCCGAATGCATCGCTTCGGCGACTTTTTTGGGATCGAGCGACTTGGCGACTTCCGCCGCCTGCTTGATCACCTGGACGGAAGCGTAGGCGTAGAGCGTGTAGGCTTCCGGCTCGAACTTCTTGGCGCGGAATTTCTCGACGATCGCCTTCGCCTCCGGATTGTTGCGCGGATCGGGTCCGTAGGTCATCAGCGTGCCTTCGACGCCGGGACCGCCGATCGAGGCGAACTCGTCGGAGGCGATGCCGTCGCCACCCATCAGAGGCGCCTTGACCGCCTGATCGCGCATCTGGCGCACGATCAGGCCGCCGGTGTCGTAGAGGCCGCCCCAATAGACGAGATCGGCACCGGAGGCTTTGATCTTGGAGACGAGGGCGGTGTAGTCCTTTTCTCCAGTGTTGACGCCCTCGTAGAGGACTTCCTTGAGACCGCCCTTGTTGATCGCCTTGCGGGTCTCGTCGGCGAGGCCCTGACCGTAGGTGGTCTTGTCGTGTACCACGGCGACCTTCTTGCCGGCGAAGGCTTTCAGGATGTATTCGCCCGCGACCGTGCCCTGCTGATCGTCGCGGCCGCAGATGCGGAACATATTCCACATGCCGCGGTCGGTGACCTTCGGGTTGGTCGAAGCAGGCGTGATCTGCAGGATGCCGTTCTCCTGCGCGACCTCCGAGGACGGCATGGTGACGCCGGAGTTGAAGTGACCGATCACGAACTTGACACCGTCGGCGGCGAACTTGTTGGCGACCGAGACGCCTTCCTTGGGATCGGCGCGGTCGTCCCCGACCATCAGCGTGATCTTCTGGCCGAGAACGCCGCCGGCTTCGTTGATGTCGGCAACCGCCTGGTCGGCGCCGTTCCTGATCTGCGATCCGAAGGCGGCGCTACCGCCGGTCATCGGGGCGGCGACGCCCATCTTGACCTGGGCCGATGCCGGCGACGTCACGAGAGCCGCGAGGCCGAGCGCGAGGCCGACAGTAGATAAGGTTCTCATGCGAGTCTCCCTCTGTGATGGCGGTGCATCGGTCGACGCAATCGGCTTGCACCGCCGATCGATGAAAAACGATGCTCGAAGCAAAGCAAAAGTCACGCCGCAGGGAGCCGCGAGATAAAGCGCAGAACCGCGGGAAACGTGTGATTCAGGTGAGGCTCACGACGGCAGGTTGAGAAAGCCGTATTGGCGTGCCATCTGGCGCCGCCGAGTGTACAGGAATCCGGCGCTCGCGCAGGCGATCGCGACGGCTGTGTCGGCGGCGTAGTACTGCAGCGACAACAGCGTGCCGCCGAACAGGCTGAAATGAATGAAGCGGACTGCCCAGCCGAGCACGATCATGTAGGCGAGCACCATCGGCGCCGGACGCCAGGTCAACGCGATCGCCCGGCCCGCGAGGGCGCCGGCGCCGCCGCCGAGGAAGACGGTCACCAGCAGGAAGACGCCGAAGGACTCACCTTCGTAGAAGATGCCGTGCATCAATGCCTCCCGCCTTCCAGATAGGCGGCCTTCACTTCCGGGCGTTCCAGGAGATCGCGGCCGCTTCCCGCCATGGTGATCAGCCCGTTGACCATGACGTAGCCGCGATGGGCGAGCTTGAGAGCGTGATAGGCGTTCTGCTCGACCAGAAACACGGTGAGCCGGTCGCGGGCGTTGAGTTCGTGGATGATGTCGAAGATCTGCTGGGCGATCAGCGGCGCCAGCCCGAGCGAGGGCTCGTCGAGCAATAGCAGGCGCGGTTTGCCCATCAGCGCGCGCGCGATCGCCAGCATCTGCTGTTCGCCGCCCGACAGCGTTCCGCCGCGCTGATGCAGCCGTTGCGCCAGACGTGGAAACAGGCCGAGCACATGTTCGAGGTTCTGCTCGAAATCGGCGTCCGGATTGACAGCGGCGCCCATCTGCAGGTTCTCGTACACGCTCATGCGCGCGAAGATGCGGCGGCCTTCCGGCGCCTGGGCGATGCGCATGCGGGCGATCAAGTGCGTGGGACGCCGGGTGATGTCCTCGCCGGAATAGATGATCTGTCCGGCATGGGCACGGGGTTTGCCGAAGACCGTCATCATCAAGGTCGATTTGCCGGCGCCGTTGGCGCCGATCAGGGTGACGATCTCGCCTTCGCTGACGTCCAGATCGACGCCCTTGAGGGCGGCGACGTGGCCGTAGCTCGCCTTGACGCCGCGAATGGACAGGAGGGGCTCGGTCATGTTGCCGCTCCGTCATTGCGAACGCAGCGAAGCAATCCAAGGGCCGCAAAGAAAAGGCTGGATCGCTTCGTCGGCTTCGCCTCCTCGCGATGACGTCGACGGGCGGAATGTCGGAAAATATGTACTCTCACAGCCCGACCTCCGCTTCGGCGCGGGCGACATCCTCGTCGTCGACGCCCAAATAAGCGGCAATGACCTTCTGGTCGTTGCGGACATCGGCGGGCGTCCCGTCGGCGATCTTGACGCCGTAATCGAGGACGACGACGTGATCGGAAATCTCCATCACCACCGACATGTCGTGTTCGATCAACAGGACCGAGGTGGCGTGGTCGCTGCGGATACTCAGGATCAACTCGTTCAATTCGGCACTCTCGCGGGGATTGAGTCCCGCCGCCGGCTCGTCGAGACAGAGAAGGACCGGGTCGGTGCACATCGCGCGGGCAATTTCGAGCCGGCGCTGCGCCCCATAGGGCAGTTCTCCGGCGGGATCGTCGGCGCGGTCGGTGAGCCGCGTCATTTCGAGCCAGTAGCGGGCCTTGTCGATCGCCGCCTTTTCGGCGCGCCCATAGGAGGCGAAGCCGAGCACGCCCAGGAACGTGAAGCCGGATGCCAGCATCAGCGGGTTGTGCTGGGCGACCAGGAGGTTTTCCAGGACCGTCATGCCGGTGAACATGCGGATGTTCTGAAAAGTGCGCGCCACCTTGGCCTTCTGCGTCACCAGGTAGTCGGGCATGCGCTCGAGCAGATAGAGCGCGCCGTGCGGACGCTTGACGGAGCGGTCGCCGCGCAGCGTGAGGGCATCGATCTCGCCCCATACGCTGGCGTCGCCATGCCGCAGCGCCAAGCGGCCCTCGGTGGGCCGGTAGAAGCCGGTGATACAGTTGAAGACCGTGGTTTTGCCGGCCCCGTTGGGACCGATCAGGGCGGTGATCTCGCCCTGGCGGGCCTCGAACGACAAGGCGCTGATGGCGACGAGGCCGCCGAACCGCATGGTGAGATGCTCGACCGCGAGCAGGGTGTCGGGCGCGGGCTTCATCCGTGCCCCTCCTTGACCATGCCGGCGGAAATCATCTTGCGCTCGGTCAGGGCAACCGACGGCTCGCGGGTCGAGACCAGCCCGCGCGGCTTGAACACCATGATGATCACCATGGCGAAGCCGAACAACAGCATGCGGTACTGGCCGGGGTCGAATTCCTGTCCGAAGATGTCCTTGAGCCAATCCAGTTCGCGCAGGATCTCGGTGCCGCCGACCATCGCGACGGCGGCGACGGCGACGCCGATCTGGCTGCCCATGCCGCCGAGCACCACGATGGCGACGATGGTCGCCGATTCCAGGAAGTTGAATGTTTCCGGCGAAATGAACCCCTGCCGGGCGGCGAAGAACGAGCCCGCGAAGCCGCCGAACATCGCCCCGATGGAGAAGGCGGTGAGCTTCGTGCTGGTGGTGTTGATGCCGAGCGACCGGCAGGCGATTTCGTCCTCGCGCAAAGCTTCCCAGGCGCGGCCGACCGGCAGACGGCGCAGCCGGATGGTCACGAAGGCGGTCAGGAGCACCAGCGCCAGGATGAGATAGTAGAGGAAGATGGTGCGGTAGATCGGCGTGAACGGCAGGCCGAACACGGCCGCAAAGCCATCGTCGTTGGCGTTGAAGGGAATGCCGAAGAAGGTCGGCCGCGGAATGCCGCTGATGCCCGCATAGCCGTTGGTGAGGTCGACCCAGTTGACCAGCACCAGGCGGATGATCTCGCCGAACGCCAGCGTCACGATGGCGAGATAGTCGCCGCGCAGCCGCAGCACCGGGAAGCCGAGGATGATGCCCCAGAAGGCGGCCAGGCAGCCGGCCAGCGGCAACAGCATGTAGAACGAAAATCCGAAGGTCTTGGCGAGCAGAGCGTAGGAATATGCCCCGACCGCATAGAAGGCGACGTAGCCCAGATCGAGCAGTCCGGCGAGGCCGACGACGATGTTGAGGCCGAGCCCGAGCATCACGTAGATCAGGATCTGGATGCCGAAATTGTCGACCCATTTGAGGGCGCCGCCGGGCACCAGTCCCATGATCAGGATCGGGTAGACGATGACGAAACCGACCACGAAGGGAGTGAACCAGCGGCCGATGGCGGCGACGATCGGTGATGCCGGCGCCGGCGCTCGATGGGCACGCCGGGCGCTCCTCGGCAGCAGCACCAGCGTGTAGGCGAGCCGACCCGCGGTGATGAGCGCGACCAGGATGAACAGCAACGTCCAGCGCGTGTCGAGCACCAGCACGTTGCGGATGTCCTGCACCGTGATGAAGCCGATCAGGGGCAGGAACATCAGGAACGAGATCGCCGCAGTCGCGGCGGCATCCTTGAACACCGGCCCGAACTGCGGGCCTGTCGACGTGGTGGAGATTTCCGGCATGTCAGACCTTTTCGACATCCGGGCGGCCGAGAATGCCCTGCGGCAGGAAGATCAGCGTCACGGCGAGGATCGCGAAGGCGGCGACGTCCTTGTAGTCGATCGAGAAGTAGGCGGACCACATGGTCTCGATGAGGCCGATCAGGAGGCCGCCGATGACGGCGCCCGGGAGCGAACCGATGCCGCCCAGGACGGCGGCGGTGAACGCCTTGACGCCGGGCACGAAGCCGTCGTTGAAGTTCACCACACCGTAGTACATCAGATACATGGTGCCGGCGACCGCCGCGAGCGCGGCGCCCATCACGAACGTGATCGATATGGTGCGGTCGACGTCGACGCCGAGCAGCGCCGCCATCTTCTGGTCCTGTTCGCAGGCGCGTTGCGAACGCCCGAGCGCCGTACGCGACACGACGTACCAGAACGCGGCCAGGAGGATCGCCGTCACCGCCCACACGATGAGCTGCTTGTAGGACAGCGTCACCTGGTAGACGCCGCCGTCCATGAGGATGAACTCGCCCTGGACGAGGGGAGGGACCGACTTGTTGCGCGGACCCTGGGCAACCTGGACGAAATTCGACAGGAAAATCGACATGCCGATCGCCGAGATCAGCGGCGCCAGCCGGAACGAGCCGCGCAACGGCCGGTAGGCGAGGCGCTCGATCGCCCAGTTGACCAGGGAGGTCAGCGTCATGGCGACGACCAGGACGATGAACAGCGCGATCACCACCGAGGAAATACCTATCCAGGTGGTAACGATCAGCAGTGTCACCAGGGCGATGAAGGTCGACACCATGAAGACGTCGCCATGGGCGAAGTTGACCATGCCGATGATGCCGAACACCATGGTGTAGCCGATGGCGATGAGGCCGTAGATCGACCCCAGCGTGAGACCGTTGATCAATTGCTGGACAAAGACTTCCATTGCGTCCGCCACTCCCCCTCCGCGTCAGGCCCGATGTCCTGCCACGCACGGCACGTTCCGACGCAAATTGGATGCCATGTCCCCGGAACGTACCCAGCCCATTTTCGATGATCCGACGCGGGCTTGATTGCCCGTGCGCCACATCTTTGAATAGAATCTTAACAGGGCTGCCCGGGGCCGGCAACGCCACGTGCGTCCAGTGGACGGAAAGTCACAGGCGGCGCACGTCTTTTCCGTCGCGATGGGGCCGCCAAGAGGTCGAACCATGCGCGTCTCCTCGGCCCTGCCGCTGTTCCACCTCTATGGCGATCCGCCCGACGACCGCGCCTTCGACTTCATCCATGTGGAGACGATCTCGTCGCGCTCCGTTGCCCATGACTGGACCATCCATGCCCATCGCCACCGCAACCTGTTCCAGTTTCTCGTCGTCGAGCGGGGCGGCGGCGATCTGACATGGGAGGCCGCGACGCTTCCGTTTGCCGCGCCTTGCGCCATCCTGGTGCCGGCGACGGTCGCCCACGGCTTCCGCTTCGTGCCGCGGGAGACCGAGGGCTGGGTGGTGTCGTTCACCGAAGACGTCGCATTCGGGCTCGGGGAGCGTTCCGGCGAAGGGCTGGCGCGGCTGCGGGCGCTCGCCGCCGAGCCGGTCCTGCCGCTCGCCGAAGCCGAGCTGGCGGGGCTTTCCGGGCGGTGCGTCGCCCTGGACGAGGAACGCTTCCTGGCCCGCGAGGGATTCCGGCTCGCCATGCGCGGACATCTCGCCCTTCTGGCGATCGAGCTGGTGCGCCATGCCGTCAGCCGCGCCCGCAGCGGCGCCGTCACGCTGCGGGCTGCCGATCCGACCGTCGAGGCGCTGCGCGGACTGATCGAGGAGAATTATCGCCGGGAACGCCAGCTCGATTTTTATGCCGGCAAGCTCGTCATGACGGTCGACCGCCTCAACAATGCGGTCAAGCGCGCGACCGGGGTGACGGCCGGCCATCTCATCCGCCACCGGATTCTCACCGAGGCCAAGCGCCAGCTCGTGTTCACGACGCTGGCGGTCCACGAGATCGCCTACGACCTCAACTTCTCCGACCCGTCCCACTTCACCCGCTTTTTCCGCCAGCATACGGGAGTGACCCCGCAGGCGTTCCGCGAGCAGGGCGGTGGGTGAGGGGCGGCCGTCAGACGCTTTCGTCCTTGCCGAGTTCGGCGACGATCACGCCGGCTTCCCTGAAGGCGTGATTGGCGGCCGGCACGCCGCAATAGATCGCCTGCTGCAGGATGATCTCCTTGATGTCGTCCGCTGAAAATCCGCCCTCCGTGAGGGCGGCGCGCACGTGCATGCGGAATTCGTCCCATTTGTCGAGGGCGATCATGGTGCCGATGACGAGCACGCGCCGAGTCCTCTCGTCGTAATGCGGCCGCGTCCACACCTCGCCCCAGGCGTAGCGGGTGATGAGCTCCTGGAACTCGGTGTTGAAAGGCGTTCTTCCCGCCTGGGCCTTGTCGACCCAAGTGTCACCGAGAACCTGCCGTCGGCGCGCCATGCCGCGATCGTGGCGTTCGCGTTCGTCCATGGACGTCCTCCCTCGCTGTCTCGTCGTCATCGCGAGGAGGCGAAGCCGACGAAGCGATCCAGGGGTCCGGAAGAAAGAGCTGGATTGCTTCGCTTAAGCCTGTCATCGGGCCGGCCGAAGGCTGGACCCGGTGGCTCGCAATGACGGTGACTTCGCCCGGTCACCGCCGCGGCTGATTGAAGAAACCGAGCACTTCAGCCGTAAAGTCGTCCGCCTGTTCTATATTGGAAATATGGGCGGCATCGAGCAGCGTCAGCGCCGCGCCGGGGATGTGCGAACGGATGTACTCGGCCGCGTCGACGGGCGTCGACTGGTCGTGACGGCCGGCGATGACCAGCGTCGGGGCGGTGATCTTTCCGAGGATCTCGCGATGGTCCATGTCGCGGACGGCGGCGCAGCAGGCGAGATAGCCTTCGACCGGCGTCGCCACGAAGATGTCCGACATGCGGGCGACCGCGCCCGGCGAGTTTTCGCGGAAGTCCCGTGTGAACCAGCGCTCCATGTTGGGCCCGACGATGGCGGCGAGGCCTTTTTCGCTCACCGTCCGGATGCGGTCGTTCCAGAAATCCTTGGCCGGATAATAATAGTGGGTGTTGGCGAGGACGAGGCGCTCGATGCGTTCGGGCGCATTGGCGCCGAGCCACTGACCCACCATGCCGCCCATGGACAGGCCGCACCAGTTGACCTTTTGCAGCTCCAGCGCGTCCATGATGGCGAGGGCGTCGCGGCCCAGCATCTCCATGGTGTAGGGGCCTTTGGCGACGCCGGAGCGGCCGTGGCCGCGGCGGTCGTAACGCACGACCCGGTGGTCGCGCGCGAACAGCTTCATCTGCGGCTCCCACATCTCGTGGGTGGTGCCGAGCGAGTTCGACAGCATGATGACGGGGGCACGCTCGGGCCCGGTGGTCTCCACAAAGAGGGGGCAGCCGTCGGACTGGATCACAGCCATGAATTCATTCTCCCAGCCAATTGAAAAGTCGCAGCGTCACTAAGGCCCATGGCGAGTCCCGGCGATGATGCGGTCGATGAAGCTTTGCGCCATGCCCTGATAGGCGCCAGGATCGAACAGGCGGTCGAGATCGTTCGCCGACAGGAGTGTGGTGACGCGTGCGTCGGCGGCGAGGACGTCGCGCAGATTTTTCTTGTCGGCCGTCGCCCGGCGGGCGGCGGCTTCCACGAGGGCGTGGGCATCGTGCTTGCCGATCCGGGCACCGAGCGCCGTCGCGACCGCTTCGGCCATGACGAGGCCGCCGGTGGCGTCGAGATTGGCCCGCATGCGGGAGGCGTCCACCTCGAGGCCTTCGCCGATGTCGACCACGGCGGCAAGCGCCCCCGAGGTGACCAGAAGCAGTGCGGGGATGGTCGGCCACTCCACCTGCCAGGCACCCGTCGCGCGTTCGTGCTCGTGATCGGCCTGGGTGGCCAGGATGGTGCCGGCGAACTGGGCCGCGAGCGTCGCACAGGCCATCGCCGCGGCCGACGCCGTCGGGTTGCGCTTGTGCGGCATGGTGGAGGAGCCGCCGCGCCCGGCACCGGCGGGCTCGCAGGCTTCGGCGACGTCGGTCTGCATCAATAGGGAGACGTCGCGGGCGATCTTGCCGCAGGTGCCGGCCAGGATCGACAGCGCCGCCGCGATCTCGGCCAGGCGGTCGCGCTGGCCATGCCAGGGTGCGTCGGGCAGGGTGAGACCGAGTTCGGCGGCGAGGCGTTCGGCAACGTCGAGGCCGCGTGAGCCCAGCGAAGCGAGCGTGCCGGCGGCGCCGCCGAACTGCAGCACCAGCGCTTCGCGGCGCAGCCGGGCGAGCCGTTCGCGGGCGCGCGCGAGCGCTCCCGCGTAGCCGGCGAGCTTGAGGCCGAACGGCATCGGCAAAGCGTGCTGCAGCCAGGTGCGCGCCACCATCAGGGTATCGCGATGGCGTTGTGCCTGGGCCATGAAGGCCGCGGCGGCGCGGTCGAGGTCGGCGACGAGGAGGTCGAGGGCAGCGGCGAGTTCCAGGACCTGGGCGGTGTCGATGATGTCCTGGCTGGTGGCTCCCCAGTGAACGAAGCCCGAGGCTGGTTCATCCGCCGTCTTTACTTCGGCGGTCAATGCCTTGACGAGTGGGATGAGCAGGTTGCCGGCCGCCGGTGCCGCTGCGGCAATGGCGATAAGGTCGAATCGCTCGACCCGGCATGCCGCCGCAATCGGGGCGGCGGCCCCCGCCGGAATGACACCCACGGCCGCCTCGGCGCGGGCGAGCGCCGCCTCGACGTCAAGCATGCGCTGGACGCGGGTGCGCTCGTCGACGACGGCGCGCATGGCTGCGGACGAGTACAGCGGAGCCAGGAGGGAGGCAGAATCGATCATCGGCCCGGCCGGAGAGTTGCTGGTGCTACCCTTAACCGGACCGGGGGCGTCCGCCAACCCGTGTCTGGCACTTCCGACCGTTCATACGCTTTTCAGGCATCCCCTTTTCAGAACTTGCCGAAGGCATTAAGCCGGTAGGCAACAAACCGAGGAGACGTCCGCATGGCCATGACGATGACCGGCGAGGTGCAACTGGCTGCGCCCCGCGAGGCCGTATGGGACAAGCTCAACGATCCCGACGTGCTCAAGAACTGCCTCTCAGGCTGTGAGGCGTTCGATCGCTTGGGCGACAACGAGTACCAGGTCGTGGTGATCGCCAAGGTTGGGCCCGTCAAGGCCAAGTTCAAAGGCAAGCTACGCCTCTCGGAGCTCGATCCGCCCAACTCCTACAAGATTTCCGGTGAAGGCGAGGGCGGCGTCGCCGGGTTCGCCAAGGGCGGCGCCGGCGTCGCTCTTACCGACAAGGATGATGGCACGCTCCTTACTTACGACGTCGACGCGCAGATCGGCGGCAAGATTGCCCAACTCGGCCAACGGCTGGTGGTAGGAGCGGCGAAGAAGGTCGCCGATGAATTTTTCGCGAAATTCGCGCAGGCGGTCGGGGCGCCACCAGCGCCGTGACGACCGCGCCGGGAAAGGCGCGGTCGTCCCGATGTGAAGCGGCAATTACGGGCAGGGATGGCGGTTGCCGTCGTAACCCAGATAGGTTCCACTGGCCGGATCATATGATTTGAAACGCCGCGAGCAGTAGTCGACATCGCTGGGGCTCGGGCCTGGTACGGCCGCATAGGGCTCGCCGGAATAGTAACCGGAACCGTAATAGGGTCGCGACGCCAAGGCGCCGCCCAAAAGCGCTCCGGCCGCAAAGCCGGCGCCGGCGCCCCAGCCCCATCCGCCATGGCGATTGTGATGATGTCGCCAACGCTGAGCCTCGGCGTCGCCGGCGCTGACCGCGATCGTGCCGATCGCCAACGCCATTGCCATGACGCCGGCGGTGATCTTCGTCTTCATGGTGCCTCCTTGCCGTGAATTCAGGGGCTGAGCGCCCCAGCCCTCCGGGGACAAGCCTCTAAACGGCATCCAGTTTCATGAAATCTCGAATCACTTGAGGAACCGGTCCCGAATGACGGCTTGCGCATCGGTCCCGGGCGTTGGTGTCGAAGCGCCGGCTTGACCATTCGGGGATCGGCGAGTCAGATTGGTTCCAATCTGCGAAACCGCCCGGCCTTCCGCGCCAACCTCTAGTCGTCATCGTGGCGACGTCCCCTTGGCCTTATCACGGACGGAAAATGGAAATTAAAAGGAGGAGCGCCATGCCCCGCGTCTCGCTGACGGTGAACGGCAAAGCCGTTACCGCCGATGTGGAATCCCGCACCCTGCTGGTTCAGTTCCTGCGCGAGAACCTGCGCCTGACCGGCACCCATGTGGGCTGCGACACCTCCCAGTGCGGCTGCTGCGTCGTCCATGTGGACGGCCGCGCCGTCAAGTCGTGCACGATCCTGGTGCAGCAGGCCGAGGGTGCCGACGTGAAGACCATCGAAAGCCTGGCCGTTGGCGACACGCTGCATCCCATGCAAGAGGCCTTCCGCCAGAACCACGGCCTGCAATGTGGCTTCTGCACGCCCGGCATGATCATGACCGCGGTCGATCTCGTCGCCCGCAAGGGACACGATCTCGACGACAAGACCATCCGGGAGGAGCTGGAAGGCAATCTGTGCCGCTGCACCGGCTATCACAATATCGTCAAGTCGATCGCCGCCGGCGCCAAGGCCATGGCTGCGACGACCACCGCCCAGGCGGCCGAATAGAACAGACAGAGACAGGCCGCCGCGAGCGGCCGATCAGGGCAGGACAACCCGGGAGGACCACGGCCATGAGCGCGACCGGCATCGGCGCGGCGGTGCGCCGCAAGGAAGACTACCGCTTCATCACCGGCAAAGGCCAGTACACCGACGACATCAGCCGGCCGGGGCAGACCCATATCCATTTCCTGCGCTCGCCGCACGCGCACGCGAAGATCACCTCGATCGACACGGCGTCCGCCAAGACGATGCCGGGCGTGCTGGCCGTGCTCACCGGCGCCGACCTCGCCGGCGACAAGATCGGCAACCTGATCTGCGGCTGGATGATCCATTCCAAGGACGGCACCCCGATGAAGATGGCGCCGCATCCGGCCATCGCCCACGGCAAGGCCTGCTATGCGGGCGATCCGGTCGCCGTGGTGATCGCGGAGACGCTGGGGCAGGCGCGCGACGCGGCGGAGAAGATCGAGGTCGACTACGAAGTCCTGCCGGCGGTCGTCGATCCCGCCAAGACCCAGGAGGCGGGTGCGCCACAGATCCACGAGGTGGCGCCCCAGAACACGATTTTCCAGTGGCATCTCGGCGAGGCAGCCGCGGTCGATGCCGCGTTCGCCTCGGCCAAGCATGTGACGAAACTCGACATCGTCAACAACCGCCTGGTGCCCAACGCCATGGAGCCGCGGGCCGCTATCGGCGAATACGACTCCGGCACTCAGAACTTCACCCTGTGGAACACGACCCAGAATCCGCACGTGGCGCGGCTCGTCATCGCGGCTTTCGTCGGCATGGCTCCCGAGCACAAGCTGCGCGTCATCGCTCCCGATGTGGGCGGCGGTTTTGGTTCCAAGATCTTCATCTACCCCGAAGAAGTCGTCTGCCTGTGGGCGTCCAAGAAGGTCGGCCGTCCGGTCAAATGGGTGTGCGAGCGCGCCGAAGCATTTTTGGCTGATGCCCACGGCCGTGACCACGTCACCCATGCGGAACTCGCCTTCGGCGAGGGCGGCAAGATGACGGCGCTGCGGGCCAAGACGATCGCCAATCTGGGCGCCTACATGTCGACCTTCTCGTCGTCGATCCCGACCTATCTGTATGCGACGCTGTTGTCCGGCCAATATGATCTGCCGGCCATCTACTGCGAAGTGGATGCCGTCTACACCAACACGGTGCCGGTCGATGCCTACCGGGGCGCGGGTCGTCCGGAAGCCACGTTCGTGGTCGAGCGCTTGGTCGAGGTGGCGGCGCGCGAACTGCACATGGATCCGGTCGAACTGCGGCGCAAGAACTTCGTCAAGTCGTTCCCCCACCAGACGCCGGTCATCATGAATTACGACGTGGGCGACTACGACGCCTCGATGAGGAAGGCGATGGAGATCGCCGATGTGAACGGGTTCGCGGCGCGTCGCCGCGAGGCCGAGAAGCGCGGCAAGCTGCGCGGCCTCGGCTATTCGACCTATATCGAGGCATGCGGCATCGCGCCGTCGCAGGCGGTCGGTTCTCTCGGCGCCGGCGTGGGCCTGTGGGAATCCGCCGAGGTGCGGGTCAATCCCACCGGTTCGGTGGAGGTCCTCACCGGCTCCCACAGCCACGGCCAGGGCCATGAGACCACCTTCGCGCAGCTGGTGTCCGAGCGCCTCGGCATCCCGATCGAGAATGTCTCGATCGTCCACGGCGACACCGACAAGGTGCAGTTCGGCATGGGGACCTACGGTTCCCGTTCCGGCGCCGTCGGCATGTCGGCGATCGTCAAGGCCTTGGAAAAGGTCGAGGCCAAGGCCAAGAAGGTCGCCTCCCACCTGATGGAGGCGGCGGAAAGCGACATCGTCTTCAAGGACGGCCAGTTCACGGTGGCCGGCACCGACAAGTCGGCAGCGTGGGCCGACGTGGCGCTGCACGCCTACATTGCCCACAAGTTCACCGGCGCCCAGCTCGAACCGGGGCTGAAGGAGGGGGCATTCTACGATCCCACCAACTTCACCTTCCCGGCCGGCTGCCATATCTGCGAGGTCGAAATCGACCCCGAAACCGGATCGACCACCATCGTGGGTTGGACCGCCGTCGACGACTTCGGCACCATCATCAATCCGATGATCGTCGAGGGCCAGGTGCATGGCGGCATCGCCCAGGGCGTCGGCCAGGCCCTCATGGAGAACGCCGTCTACGACAAGGACGGCCAACTGATGTCGGGCTCGTTCATGGACTACTCCATGCCGCGGGCCGAGAACCTGCCGCCCCTCAAGATCGACACCACGGTGACGCCTTGTCCGGGCAATCCGCTCGGCATCAAGGGCTGCGGCGAGGCCGGCGCCATCGCGGCACCTGCCGCGGTCATCAACGCCATCACCGATGCCATCAGGACCGAGAACCTCGCCATGCCGGCGACGGCACCGGCCGTGTGGGCGGCGGTGCGTGCCGCCGCGCCCGCGCTGGCGGCGGAATGAGTTCGCAGGCGTCATTGCGAGGAGCGAAGCGACGAAGCAATCCAGAGCCGCGAAAGAAAGGACTGGATTGCTTCGCCTTCTGCTCGCAATGACGAAGAAACAAGAGAGAACGGGAGCCCGGCGATGTACAATTTCACCTATCACCGCGCCAGCGGCCTGCGGCAGGCTACCAATCTGCTCGGCAAGCTCGATGAGGCAAAACTCCTCGCCGGCGGCCAGACGCTGTTGCCGACCATGAAGCAGCGCCTCGCCGCGCCGGCTAACCTGGTCGACCTCAACAAGGTCGAGGGCCTTTCGGGAATCGAGCTCCAGGGCCGCGCGCTGGTGATCGGCGCCATGACCCGCCACGCCGAGGTCGCGTCCTCGCCGGTGGTCCAGCAGGCGATCCCGGCGCTCGCCCATCTCGCCGGCCTGATCGGCGATCCGGCGGTGCGCCACATGGGCACGCTCGGTGGTTCGGTCGCCAACAACGACCCGAACGCCGACTATCCGGCCGCGTGCCTGGCTCTCGCCGCCACCATCATCACCACCAAGCGCAAGCTCATCGCCGACGAGTTCTTCACCGGCCTGTTCGAGACGGCGCTCATGCCCGACGAAATCGTCGTCAAGGTGTCGTTCCCGCTGCCCAAGAAGGCGGCTTACGAAAAATTCCGCAATCCGGCGTCGCGTTACGCCCTCGTCGGCGTGTTCGTGGCCAAGCGGCCGTCGGAAATTCGCGTCGCCGTGACCGGTGCGGGGACGTCGGGCGTCTTTCGGGTGCCGGCCTTCGAGGAGGCGCTCAAGAAACGCTTTTCGCCGAAGGCCCTCGACGGACTGGGCGTACCCGCCGACGGCATGTCGAGCGACATCCACGGCGGTGCCGAATATCGCGCCCATCTGGTCGGCGTCATGGCGAAGCGCGCCGTCGCGGCGGCGATGGAGTGAAGGCTGCCCGGTTGAGGTCGACGCGCGGGGCGGGAAGCGGGACAGCTGAGGAACAAGCCTGTAGACTGGGTCCATGACTGAGCATTCGCCCCGCGCATTGCCAACCTCCATCGACGACACGCTTTCGCTGCTCGTCTCGGCGGACTACGTCGCCGACCGTTCGCTCGCCACTGTCCTGTTCCTCGCCCTCAAGATGGGCAGGCCCTTGTTCCTGGAAGGGGAGGCCGGCGTCGGCAAGACCGAGATCGCCAAGGTGCTTTCGAGCGCCCTCGGGCGTAGGCTGATCCGGCTGCAGTGCTGCGAGGGCCTCGACGTCGCCGCCGCCGTCTATGAATGGAACTACGCCGCGCAGATGATCGCCATCCGGCTCGCCGAGGTCGAGGATGGCGTCGATCGCGAACGGCTGACCCACGACGTGTTTTCCGAGCGCTTTTTGATCAAGCGGCCGCTCCTGCAGGCCCTCGAGCCGGACACCGCCGGAGCCCCGGTGCTGTTGATCGACGAGCTCGACCGCACCGACGAGGCATTTGAGGCGTTCCTGCTGGAGGTCCTGGCCGACTTCCAGGTGACGGTGCCCGAGATGGGCACGGTCAAGGCCGAGCATCCCCCCATCGTGATCATCACCTCGAACCGCACCCGCGAAATCCACGACGCCCTCAAACGCCGCTGCCTCTATCACTGGATCGATTATCCGGACGCCGCCCGCGAACTTGCCATCGTCACCGCCAAGGTGCCGGGCATCCGGGAGGCGTTGTCCCGCGAGATCGTCGCCTTCGTGCAGGCCTTGCGCCAGCAGGACCTGTTCAAGGCCCCCGGCGTCGCCGAGACGCTCGACTGGGCATCGGCCCTGACCGAGCTCGATGCCGTCGCGCTCGACCCGGCGACGGTGTCGGACACTCTCGGGGTGCTGCTGAAATATCAGGACGACATCGCCAAGATACGGGGGTCGGCCGCGCAGGCGTTGATCGACGAGGTGCGCGCCGGCATGAAGGCGGCGGAGTAGGGCCCGCCGATGGAGAAAGCGCCTTGCCCAGAGGAGCCGCATCCCCCGCTCTCGGGAGTGAGAGGATCAACGGGCCGCCTCGCCGACAACGTCGTCCATTTCGGCCGTGCCTTGCGGGCTGCCGGCCTGCCGGTGGGGCCCGGCATGGTGCTCGACGCCCTGGATGCACTGCAATCCGGCGGCATCGGGTCGAAACAGGACGTCTACTGGACCCTGCATGCCGTATTCGTGAAGAAGCGTGAACACACCGCCGTCTTCGACCAGGCGTTCAAGCTGTTTTTCAGGAAGCGCGGTTATCTTGAAAAGCTGATGGCGATGATGATGCCGCTCGCCCCCGGCACGCCGGCGCCGCCGCCGCCGGCCGCGGCATTGCGCGTTCAGGAAGCGCTTTCTGCCGGCCTGCAGCGCCGGCCCGAGGAGGAGCGCCAGGTCGAGATCGACATGCGCATGACGGTGTCCGACCGCGAGGTGCTGCGCCGGAAGGATTTTGCCCAGATGACCGCCCAGGAGATTGCTGCGGCGCGCGCCGCGATCGCCCGCATGGTGCTCAATCTCGACGAGGTCCGGACGCGCCGTCTCGTTCCCCATCCGCACGGCCACCGGATCGATATGCGGCGAACCTTACGCGGCAGCCTGAAGGCCGGCGGGGGCTTCATCGATCTGAAATATCTCGGGCCGAAGCGGCGGCCGCCGCCGATTGTGGCGCTCGTCGATATTTCCGGCTCCATGAGCGACTACACCCGCCCGGTGCTGCACTTCCTCCATGCGGTCGCGGACGCGCGCAAGCGCGTCCATTCGTTCCTGTTCGGAACGAGGCTCACCAATGTGACGCGCTCGCTCGCCCGCCGCGACCCCGACGAGGCGCTCGCCGCCTGCACGACGGCGGTCAAGGACTGGTCGGGCGGCACCCGCATCGCGGGTTCGCTCGGCGAATTCAACAAGCGCTGGGCCCGGCGGGTGCTGGGGCAGGGGGCGATCGTGCTCCTGATCACCGACGGGCTGGAGCGCGACGGCGACGCGCGGCTCGCCTTCGAGGTCGACCGCCTGCACCGCTCCTGCCGGCGGCTGATCTGGCTCAACCCGCTGCTGCGCTTCGACCGGTTCGAGGCCAAGGCCAAGGGCATCAGGGCGCTGCTGCCCCATGTGGATGAATTCCGCCCGGTCCACAATCTCCACTCGGTCGAAGCCCTCTGCCGGGCGCTGGCGGGACGGGGCGAGGACCTGCACGACCCGAAGGACTGGTTGAAGACGGCCGCGTAAGGCACGAAATTGATTGTGACAGTCATTGCCGGATGAGATCCGGCGATCCATCTTGTCGTTGGACCTGAATTGATGCGGTCCGCGCATGGAGGTGCCCATGTTGGCGCGCGACGAAGACATCCTCGAGGCCGCCGAGGCCTGGCGCAAGGCCGGCAGGGGTGTGGCGCTGGCGACGGTGGTGGAGACCTGGGGGTCGGCGCCGCGGCCGGTCGGTTCCAATCTGATCATCGACGAGGACGGCAACTTTCTCGGCTCGGTGTCGGGCGGCTGCGTCGAAGGCGCTGTGGTCGCCGAGGCCGTCGACGTGATCGGCTCGGGCGAACCGAAGATGCTCGAATTCGGCGTCGCCGACTCGACCGCATGGGAAGTGGGCCTGTCCTGCGGCGGCCGCATCTGCGTCTATGTGGAGAAGGTGGACTGAGTTTCGTCGTTCCGGGGCGCGGGGCGAAGACCCGCGAGCCCGGAATCCATGACACGGGTTTATCCGAAAATGGAACGGGGCAGGGGCTATGGATTCCGGACAGCCTCGCTCCGCTCGGCTTCCGGAATGACGGACAACGACGAATGAAACTCGACATCCTTTCCTCCCTCAATGCCGAGCGCGCGGCGCGCCGCGCCGCCATCGTGGTCACGGACGTCGCGTCCGGTGCCCAGCGGCTGGTGCGTGCGTCCGACTTCGCCGGCGATCCGTTGCGGGTGGAACTGGAAGCGCGGTTGCGCTCGGGCAAGAGCGGCATGGTCGAGGCCGAGGGGGGGCGGCTCTTCCTCACCGTCCACGTGCCGCCGCCGCGGCTCGTCATCACCGGCGCGGTCCACATCAGCCAAGCCCTGGCGCCGGTCGCGACCCTTCTCGGTTACGACGTCGTCATCGTCGATCCGCGCACCGCTTTTGCGACCCCGGAGCGTTTTCCCGACGTGAAGGTGATCGCCGAGTGGCCCGACGTCGCCCTCCCGCCCCTGAAAATCGATCGCTATACGGCTTTCGTGGCGCTCACCCACGATCCCAAGATCGACGATCCGGCGCTCACCCACGCGCTCGGCCGCGACTGCTTCTATGTCGGCGCGCTGGGCTCGCGTAAAACCCATGCGCGGCGGCTGGAGCGCCTCGCCGCGCAGGGCCTGGGCGACGTCGTGCTCGCACGCATTCACGCTCCCATCGGGCTTGCCATCGGGGCGGTCTCGCCGCCGGAGATCGCGGTCGCCATCATGGGCGAGATCACCGCTAGCCTGCGGCTCGCGCAAGCCGGCGCGGCGGAGGCGGCGGCATGAAGTTCGGCGCCGTCCCGCCCTCGCAGGCGAAGGGGGCGATCGTGGTGCACGCGATCCGCCGCGGCGACCTCGTCCTCAAGAAAGGTGCCGTGCTCGGTGATGCCGATATCGTGGCGCTCGGCCATGCGGGCGTCGACGCCGTCACGGTCGCCCGGCTGGAGCCGGGCGATGTCGGCGAGGATGTGGCCGCCGCCGATATTGCCGCCGCCGCTGCCGGCGAGGGCGTCGACGTGGATGCGGCACGTACCGGCCGGGCCAATCTCCACGCCGCCTTTCCGGGCGTCCTGGTGGTCGACAAGCCGGCCATCGATCGCCTCAACGACATCGATCCGGACATCACCTTCGCGACCCTGCCGGCCTTTGCGGCAGTCGTCGCCGGTACCATGGTGGCTACCCTCAAGATCATTCCGTTCGCCGTGCCGGCCTCGGCCCGCGACCGTGCGGTGGCGCAAGCCCGGGCGGCGGCGCCGCTGGTGCGCGTCGCCCCCTACAAGATCCGCAAAGTGGCGGTGATCTCCACGCTCCTGCCCGGCCTTGCCGACAAGGTGGTGGAAAAGACCCTGCGGGTCACGGCCGAACGGCTGGCTCCGGCCGGTGCCGCGATCGTCGCCGAGCGCCGGGTTGCCCACGAACCGCAAGCGCTGGCCGGGACCCTCGACGGGGTGATCCGCGCCGGCGCCGAGCTTGTCATCGTGTTCGGCGCTTCGGCCATCGCCGACCGCCGCGATGTCATCCCGGCCGCCGTCGAGGCGATCGGCGGCGAGGTCAGGCATTTCGGCATGCCGGTCGATCCGGGCAACCTCCTGCTGGTCGCCGCGGCGCGCGGCGTGCCGGTCCTGGGGGCGCCGGGCTGTGCCCGCAGCCCGAAGGAAAACGGCTTCGACTGGGTGCTGACGCGTCTCCTGTGCGGCCTGCCGGTGGAGCGGCGCGATATTACCGGGATGGGCGTCGGCGGCCTGTTGATGGAGATCGTGACGCGGCCCCAGCCGCGCGAGCGCGAGCCCGAGCATGGCCGCCGCGTCGCGGCGATCGTCCTCGCGGCCGGCCGTTCGACCCGCATGGGTGGACCCAACAAGCTGTTGGCCGCCCTTGGAGGGCGTCCATTGGTGCGCATCGCCGTGGAAGAGGCGCTGGCGTCGAGTGCCCGCCCCGTCATCGTGGTCACCGGCCACCAGCGCGAGGAGGTGGAGGCGGCGCTGGCGGACCTGCCGGTGCGCTTCGTGCACAATTCCGACTTCGCCGATGGTTTGTCGACCTCGCTCAAGGCGGGGATCGCCGCCATGCCCGACGATGTGGACGGCGCCGTGGTCTGCCTGGGCGACATGCCGCAGGTCGGCGCCCCCCTGATCGATCGCCTCGCCGCCGCCTTCGATCCCGGCCATGGGGCCTTGATCGTCGTGCCGACGAGCGACGGCAAACGCGGAAATCCGGTCCTGTGGGCTCGCCGCTTCTTCCCCGATCTCGCCGCGATCGAAGGCGACGTCGGTGCACGCCACCTGCTGGCTGGTTTTCGCGACGCGGTGGTCGAAGTTCCCGTGCAGGACAACGCCGCGCTCGTGGACGTCGACACGCCGGAAGCGCTGTCGGCGCTTCGCAACGAGGTCGAGCGCGCTTGAAATCCGGTCGCCAGCCGCACGGCTCGACCTTCTCCGGCCTCAACCGTCTGGCAAGGAATCGCCCTTAGCTTGCCGGTGTCCTCTGGGGGAGGGGCTCATGTTCCGCAGTCGAACTGGCTTGATGGCGCTTGCCTTGTTGGCTGGCGCATTGCTGTCCACCCACGCCCGTGGGGCGGGCGCCCTGGCCGTGGGCGCTTGCGGGGCCTACGGCTACGCCATCGACTTCGTCGATGTCCGGCAGGCATCGGCGGCGGCACTCAAGCGCTGCCAGGGCAAAAACTGCAGCGTCGTCGTCACCATGAAGCGCAGTTGCGCGGCGCTTGCGATCGATGCCGGCAATGCCTGCGGAGCGCACGGCTATGCGGGGGCCAAATCATTGGCCCGCGCCCAGAACATCGCCTTGCAGCATTGCTATAAATATGGCGGCAAGGACTGCGTCATCCGCGCCTTCGTGTGCGACGGCAAGCACTGACCCCGCATCCCTCGCGCGCTTCGGCCGTTCCGCCGGCATTCGCCCGGGATGGATAGACCGGCTTGCTCCCCGGGCCGACCCAGGTCACTGTTCGGGCGCTCAGGGGGGAAAGCATGACGGGCCTCGACTACGAAGCCGAGTACAACAATCGCGCTCGGGTGCCAGAACATCCGGAGATCTTTGCGCGCTGGCACCAGGACGCGAAGGCCTATCGTGATCGCTCGTCCGGCGCCCGGCTTGGACTGCGATACGGCACCGGGGAGCGGCAGACCATCGACCTGTTTCCTGGCCGTGACGAGGAATCCGCGTCGCCCGCGATGATGTTCATCCATGGCGGCTGGTGGCGATCGCTCCATCCCGACGAGTTCAGCCATCTGGCGGCGGGGCCGAATGCGCACGGCGTGACGGTCGCCATGGTCGGCTATGAACTGTGCCCGACCGTCACCATTGCGGACATCGTCGACCAGATGCGCGCGGCCGCGCTGTTCCTTTGGCGTGAGTGGGGGCGGCCGTTCGCCGTCGCCGGACATTCCGCCGGCGGGCATCTTTCGGCCTGCCTGCTCGCGACCGAGTGGCGAGGGCTCGATCCGCAGGCGCCGGTCGGCCTCGTGCCGGCCGCCTACGCGATTTCAGGCGTGTTCGATCTCGCGCCATTGACGGGAATTTCCATCAACGCCGACCTTCGGCTCGACGAACGCTCGGCGCGCGACCTGTCGCCGATCCACTGGCCGGTGCCGTCCGGGCGCGTTCTCGACGCCGTCGTCGGTGGCCTCGAATCCTCGGAGTTCCTGCGCCAGAGCCAGGCGATCGCCGCTGCATGGCGACCGCGCGCCGAGACCCGCTACGAGGCGCTCGCCGGCAAGAACCACTTCGACGTGATTGAGGCCCTGGCCGACCCCGACAGTGCGATGACGAGGCGGGTGGTCGAATTGGCGCGTCGGGCATCGACGGCTCGCCCATAGGTTATTTCAAGCATTTGCTGCTGCGCAGGATCGCGCCGCTCACCCTTCAAAAGCCGCCGGACAGGCCCCACGGGGCTTGCACCGTTGCGCGCCCTGACGTATATATGACTGACTGGTCAGTCAGTGAAATCATGAGCAAGACACCCGTCCATACCGCCGGCCCCGTCGGCAAGACTTCGACCGAACGCGCGGGAGCGGCCAAACGGCCGCGACGCAAGCGGGCGGAGCAGAGCGCCGCCCGGCGTGATGCCATCGTGGCGGCGGCGCTGGCGGAGTTCTGCGAGCGCGGCTATGCGGCAACCAGGCTCGACGATGTCGCTAAGCGGGCAGGAGTCGCCAAAGGGACGATCTATCTCAACTTTCGCGACAAGGAAGCGCTGTTCCAGGAGATCGTCGTCACCATGATGGTGCCTGTGATCGCGCCCATGGACGCGCCGCCGCCTCAGGAAATGCCGACCCGCCTCATCGTGGAGGCGTTCGCGCACAAGTTTATCCGCGAGGTCTACGGCACCGAACGCCGCCATGTTCTGCGCCTGATCATGACTGAAGGGCCGCGCTTTCCGTCTCTGGCCGAGCACTATTACCGCAATGTCGTCGAGCGGGCGGTCGGGCGCATGCGCGCCTTGCTGGAACGGGGACTGGCGCGCGGCGAAATCGCCGATCGGACGTTGATCGATCATCCGCAGCTCGTGGTGGCGCCGATGATGATGATCATCATCTGGGGGGCGTTGTTCGAACGCTATGCGCCGCTCGATATCGAGGGGCTGGTGAAGGCCCACCTCGACATTCTGTTTGGAAAGGCACGCGCGTCATGACCCGCGCATCGCGAACCTTTTGTGTGATCGCTCTGCTGGCGGCGCTCGGTGTCGCCGGCTGCGACGAGGGGCCGAAACCCTTCCAGGGATGGGTCGAGGCCGACCTGATCTTCGTCGGACCCGACGAGGCCGGCCGCGTCGAGACATTGACGGTGCGCGAGGGCGACCAGATCGAAGCCGGCAAGCCGCTCTTGAGCGTCGACGCCGATTTGCAGAAGGCCGACGTCTCCGCCGCCGAGGCGACCCTTGCCAATGCCCGCCAGGTGTTCCAGCGCGCCGAAATGCTCCTGAAATCGGCGACCGGCACCCAGCGCGACTTCGATGCCGCCCAGGCGGCCTTGCGCGAAGCGGAAGCCCGGGTGATCTCCGCCAAGACCCGGCTCGCCCGGCGCAGCCTCGCGAGCCCGGTCACCGGCCTCGTGCAGAAGGTCTATTTCCGCCCCGGCGAGATGGTCGCAGCCGGACGCCCGGTGGTCGCAATCCTGCCGCCCGGCAACGTCAAGATCCGCTTCTTCGTGCCGGAGACCGGCCTCGCACGGGTCGCCTATGGGGACGACGTGACGGTGCGCTGCGACGGCTGTACCGGCCTCATGTCCGCCAAAGTGAGCTTCATCGCCTCCTCGGCCGAATACACCCCGCCGGTGATCTTCAGCCTGGAGGAGCGTTCCAAGCTCGTCTACCTCGTCGAGGCCCGCCCGAGCGAGCCGCAGCGGCTCAAGGTCGGCCAGCCCGTCGATGTCTTCCTATCCGCCAAGGAGGCGAAGCCGTGAACGCACCGGCGCCCGAGATCGCCATCGAGGTCGAAGGGCTGACCAAGTCCTTCAACGGCCGGGTGGTGGTGCGCGACCTGTCCATGCGGGTCAAGCGCGGTGAAATCTACGGCTTTCTCGGCCCCAACGGTTCCGGCAAGACGACCACGATCCGCATGCTGTGCGGCCTGCTCACGCCCGATGCCGGCCGCGGCACCTGCCTCGGCTTCGATATTCGCACCGAAGCCGACAAGATCAAACGCCGCGTCGGCTACATGACCCAGCGCTTCAGCCTTTACCAGGACCTGTCGGTGCGCGAAAACCTCGAATTCGTCGCCCGTCTCTACGGCGTGGCGGATCCGGTCGGCGCTGCCCGCGCCATGGTGGAGCGTCTCGGCCTGAAAGGTCGCGAAGAGCAATTGGCCGGTTCGTTGTCTGGTGGCTGGAAACAGCGCCTCGCGCTCGGCGCCTGTACGCTGCCGGAGCCGCAGCTTCTCCTGCTCGACGAGCCGACCGCCGGCGTCGATCCCAAAGCGCGGCGCGAATTCTGGAACGAGATCCATGCGCTCGCGGGGCAGGGGCTCACCGTCCTTGTGTCCACCCACTACATGGACGAGGCCGAGCGCTGCCACGAGATCGCCTATATCGCCTACGGGCAACTCCTCACTGTCGGCAGCGTGCCGGAGGTGATCGCCGGCGCCCATCTGGTCACCTACACGGTGAGCGGCGACGATCTCGGCCGTATCGCCACGGAGCTGGAGGCGTGCGAGGGCGTCGACATGGTGGCGCCGTTCGGGGCGAGCCTGCACGTTTCGGGACGCGACCGCGACAAGCTCGAGGCCGCCATGACGCCGCTGCGCGAGAACCGATCCTTGCGCATCGAGCCGTCCGAAGCCTCGCTCGAAGACGTGTTCATCGACCTGATGAGCCGGTCACGGGACAATTTCCAATGACCGCGGGGGCTCTCGGCTTCTGGCGCCGCACGCGCGCCATGCTGATCAAGGAGTTCATCCAGCTCCGGCGCGACCGGGTGTCGTTCGCCATGATCGTCATGATCCCGATCATGCAGCTCGTCCTGTTCGGCTATGCGATCAACACGACGCCACGCGACCTGCCGACGGCCGTCCTGGTGCAGGAGACGAGCGACGTCGGCCGCTCGATCCTCGCCGCGCTGAAGAACACCAAGTACTTCGCGGTGGTGAAACACGCCCGCGATGCCGATGAGTTCGACAGCCTGCTCAAGTCCGGCCGGGTTCTGTTCGGCATCGAAATTCCGGTCGGGTTCGAGCGGGCTTTGCGTCGCGGCGAGACCCCGGCGCTCCTCATCGCCGCCGATGCCACCGACCCGATGGCCACCGCGGCGGCGCTCGGGGCGCTCAACGGCGTCGTGCGTTCGGCGCTCGCCCACGATCGCGCCATACCGGACAGCGACCCGGGCACATTCGAATTCCGCACCCACGCCCGCTACAACCCGGCCGCCGTCAGTGCGCTCAATATCGTGCCCGGCCTGGTCGGCACCATCCTGACCATGACCATGCTGATCTTCACGGCGCTGTCGGTCACCCGCGAGCTCGAACGCGGCACCATGGAGAGCCTGCTCGCCATGCCGATCACCCCGATCGAGATCATGTTTGGCAAGATCATCCCCTACGTGATCGTCGGCCTCGTGCAGGCGAGCCTGATCATCGGCGCCGGCATTGTTCTGTTCGGCGTGCCTGTGCTCGGCAGCATGGCACTTCTCACCGCCCTTTCGACCCTGTTCATCACCGCCAATCTGTCGATCGGCTATTCCTTCTCCACCGTGGCGCAGAACCAGCTGCAGGCGGTGCAGATGACATTCATGTTCTTCCTGCCCAACATCCTGTTGTCGGGCTTCATGTTTCCGTTCGCCGGCATGCCCGGCTGGGCGCAGGTGATCGGCGAGGCGCTGCCGCTCACCCATTATATCCGCATCGTGCGCGCCATCATGCTCAAGGGCGCCATGCTGGACGAACTGCATTACGATGCCGGCGCCTTGGCGATCCTGATGCTGGTCGCCATGGTGATCGCGGTGACACGCTTCCGCCGCACCCTCGATTGATCAGTTCAGCCGCCGCGTCAGGAAGTCGAAGCGGCCATACAGGCCATCCCTGTCATCGGTATCGCGCGCCCAGCCGACGCCGATCGACCATTCGTAGGGCCCGTAGCGCATGGCTGTCGCGTGCACGCCGAGGCGCAACTGGCGATAATCGATGTCGGCGCTGCCGATCACCTCGGGGCCGACATAGAACATATCTGAGGCCTTCCACCCCAGCGCCAGCCGGGCCCATGCACCGGGTCCGACGGTGGAGAACGAGATGGACGACGCCAGCATGCTGGCCGGCGTCGGCTCGTGCCACAGGTCGACGCCGCCGCGAAAACCGAACCGCAGACCGCGCAGATGGTGGCCGGGATCGTCCGGCACCATGACGTGGACCTGGGCCTCCGGCCCGCCATAGACGCTCACCTCGAAACGGGCGGAGCGGTGCCGCCAGCCCGCCATGGCGGCAACGACGCTCTGGCTGGCCACGAACGTGACGTCGCCTGACCGGTAGCGATAGGCGCCCGTTGCCGACAGGATTTTCCAAAGGAAGCCGGAGCGATCGAGTCCGAGCGGCGACACCACGTATCCGCCGTACAGAAAGGCACCGTTGCGCCACAGATCGACGCCACTGAAGATGAGGCGACGGTCGGGATTCTGGCGTTGATAGAGAACGTCTCGTTGATAGGGAACGTCATCCGCCGCCCCGGCGGTGCCGGTGCCGAACAGTAACGCCAGAAACGCAACGCCGACACGACACATCCCGCCCTCGACGCCGGCTGGGTGCTATATAACCGGCATTACAACCTGCGCGCGTTTTTTCCGCAAGGGGAGATGCGGCACGGTGGGTCGATGGAACCCGGGGGGCAGCGCAGGCCTCTCGTTGGATCATCAAACCGCGTGTCGGAACGGATCATCAAAACGAATGGGACGGGAACGGACGGCGCGGACTATGCTTCGACTTGTCGACCGTCGCCGCCCGGAACCCCCGCATCATGTCCGAGCCCGCCTTTGAATACACTGCCCGTCGCCGGTCGATCGTCTTTCTCAACATCGCCCATGCGGTCGATCATTTCGTGCTCTTGATCTTCCCGACCTGGGGTTCGTAATCGCCACCGCCGTGATCGCCGTCCTGGTCCACGGCGTCGAGCGCCGGCACACGGCCGCTGCGGTACCCGCGGAGTAGGGGGCGAAGTCGTCGTCCGAACCGATCGACGCACCGATTTGTGAAGTGGGCCATGCTCATTCCGTTTTGCGGAGCGCAAACGCGCGTTACCAATAGCCGCCATGGGAAAGGTCGAACGCTGGATGCAAGTATCTGCCATCCGTGTCGAAGAGGAAGATCCCGGCAGCGCCGACGCGCGCTTATGCCTCGCGTCCTATTTCGAAGAGCTCGGTATCCGTTTCCAAACCGGTTTCGATCCGGCCAAAAGCATCTCCGCCACGGCCGACGAATTGCGGCCGCCGGCCGGCATCTTCTTCGTTGCGCGCCTCGACGGCCGTGCTGTCGGTTGCGGCGCCCTCAAGGCGAGGCCGGACGGCATCGGCGAGGTGAAGCGTATGTGGGTCGATCCTGTCGCCCGTGGCCTCGGCATTGGCCGCCGTCTGCTCACCACCCTGGAAGCGCGGGCCCAGCGCTTCGGGCTCCGGCTCCTCAGGCTCGAAACCAATCACAGCCTTGTGGAAGCGCAGGCACTCTACCGCAGCAGCGGCTATCGCGAGGTCTTGCCCTTCAACGACGAACCCTACGCCCATCACTGGTTCGAAAAGCCGCTCCGCGAGTCGGGTATGCTCACGCCGGTGCACAAAAGAGGTGCTCGACCGTGACGCCGAGCCGCTTCTTCATCCGGTCCGCGATAAAGCTGCGATGGCACCGCGCCGGGTCGCGCTCGTAGCACAGGAGGCACAATTTCTTACCGGAGCGGACGAGGGCGGCCAATTCGTCGAGTTCCTCGCGAGCCTGCGGGGTTTCGAGATGGCGGGAATAGATGCGCTCCAGCACGTCGGTCTTGCCGGCGCGGGCAGCGAGGCGCCCCTCTTTGGGCGTGCCGAGCGCGCGCAGATGCACATAGGCGATGCCACGCTCGTCCAGCGCGGCGGCGAACTGGTGCTTGGAAAAGCCCGGCCGGCGTGACGAAGTCACGGCCCGGGTATCGATGACGAGGCGGACGCCGGCACGGTCGAGTTCATCGAGCATCGTGCCTTGCGTCGCCTGTTCATAACCGATGGTGTTGAGCACCGTCATGACCACAATATCGGTCCTGTGCGCGGTAATTGCCAGTATTCCGGTGCCTCGGCGCCATTTGAGTCTATTGTCCGCAAGGTCCTGTTAACCATCCGGGCGCACAATCGATAAATTGGGACCGTCCTTGCGGGCGGTCCAGGAAGTTCGCGAGGGGACGGGGAGCCGGATGTACGCTCTCCGTCCCCCGTGCTTTTCAGCCCGTCGAAGTCAAGCCGAAACCCTCTCGATCAGCGCCATGGCGCCCGCCGGCGCCCGCACCTTGCCCTCGTGGATCACGTAGGCGAACACGTCGCGCGGCACCTTCTCGGCCGACTTCGCGCCGATCAGGGAAAAGTCTTCGGGACTGCCGCCGTCCGCCCACACACGCAGTCGTTCCGCCCAGGCATCGAGTGCCTTGGGGGCGTAGGCGGTCTTGATGGTGTCCTTGCCCTTCTGCAGCCGCGCATAGACGAAATCGCCGGTGAGGTCGGCGATCATCGGATAGGTCGCGTGCTCGGCGAGGACGACCGGGATCTTGAATTCCCGCAACAGGGCCACGAACTCGCCCGTGCAGAAGCTCCCGTGGCGGACTTCGACCACGTGGCGCAACACTCGCCCGTCGGTCCGCGGCGGCAGGCATTCGAGAAATTTTCCGAAGTCAGCGGCATCGAATTTCTTGGTCGGCGCGAATTGCCAGAGCAGGGGGCCGAGATGGTCGCCCAGTTCCGTGACTCCGGAATCGATGAAGCGCTTGACGGAGTCGCCCGCCTCCGCAAGCACGCGCCGATTGGTGGCGAAGCGCGGCCCCTTGAGCGAGAACACGAAGCCGTCCGGAACCTGGCTCGCCCATTTGCGGAAGGTGGCGGGCGTCTGTGTGCGGTAGTAGGTGCCGTTGATCTCGATCGAGGTGAGGTGACGGCTGGCGTATTCGAGCTCCTTGGCGTGCGGCAGCCCGTCCGGATAGAACACGCCGCGCCATGGTTCGAACGTCCATCCGCCGATGCCAATGAAAACGTCACCGCGCCGGGGGCTTTTCGACACGACTTCTCTCCGATCTCATTTACAGACCGTCAACATGTACGGACTACGCTTGGGTCGACGGATACCTATCATGGGTCGCCCTTCGGCGGCGACTCGCACGATGGCGTCTTGTAATGAGCGTTTCAGCACTTTCTTCTTCGTCGTCGTCCGCCAAGCTTCTGCAGACATTGTTCCAGAAGACGGGTACGGACGCCAACAGCGGCATGTCCATTGACGAACTGCTGTCGTCGACGAGCTCAGCGGGTGCCGACAAGTCCCAGGCCAAGTCGCAGTCCTCCAGCGTCGATACGTCCAGCGACAGGCTGATCTCCCAGTCAGAACGCAAGACCGCCTTCGATCGCATGTCGAGCGACATGCGCAGCACGCTCATCAGCGTCGCCCAGGAAAGTTCCACATCGGATGCTTCGGCGACCAAGCTCGACGCCCGCAATACCTACGCCGCGGCCGCCAAGAGTGGCGGTGAAGGTGGCGGTGGTGGTGGAGGCGGAGATGCTGCGCCCGCGCGTGGTGGCGGCGGTGGCGGTGGCGGTGGCGGTGGCGGACCTGGCGGGGCCGGTGGCGCCTCCAGCAGTTCCAAGAGCAACAGTTCGACTAATCCGGCCGATGCCAATCGCGACGGTTTCGTCTCGCCTGCCGAACGGGCTGCCTACAACGCCGCGCATCCCGCCAAAGCGAAGGCGGCATTGGCGACCGGCCCGCGGCAGGTCGCTTGAAAAAAACTCCTGCGAATAGCCGGCGGGCGCTGGCCGGGTCGGCGGTCGTCATGCTGTCGTCATTTGGCGCTGCTACGAAGTCATCCATCGAACGGCGACGCGTATAGTAGTGGCCCTCGATGACCACGATCCAAGAAGGGTGACGGCGGATGAACCCGCACCCGACTGGATGCGTGGTTTTTTATTGCCTCCGCGCCGTGCTTGTCCGGCCGCCGCGCCTAGTGGACCGACCGGTGCGATGCTAGACATCGCATCGTCGGCGCGTCTCTGCCGGCGCGAGCGGAGGCGGAGCGGTTCATGCAGACGGTCAATGTGGCGCTGGTCGGGTTCGGACGCGCCGGACGGGTCTTTCACGCCCCGCTGATCTCGCACATCGAAGGCCTGCGGCTCGCCGCCATCGCGTCCAGCCGGCCGGACGACGCCCGCAAGGCCTATCCGGATGCCCGCGCGTATGCGACGCCGGACGGGGCTTTCGACGATCCCACCATCGACCTCGTGGTGATCGCCACGCCCAATGACCTGCATTTTCCACTCGCCGCCGCCGCGCTCGAAAAGGGCAAGCACGTGGTGATCGATAAGCCGTTCACTGCCAGCGTCGATGAGACCCTGAAGCTCATCGCCATCGCCGAACAGGCCGGGCGGATCGTATCCGTGTTCCAGAACCGCCGTTGGGACGCCGATTTCCTCACCCTCAAGCGCTTGATCGCCGAGGGTCTTCTGGGCGACGTCACGGTCTTCGAGTCGCGCATCGACCGCTATCGCGTTCCGACCGGCGGCTGGCGCGAGAAGAAGGGGCCGTCGAACGGGCTGTGGTACGACATCGGCGCCCACACGGGCGACCAGGTGCTCAGCCTGTTCGGCCCGCCGCTCGGCGTCATGGCCGATTTCGCCATCCAGCGGGCGGGCGTGGAAATGCCCGACTATTTCCAGGTGCTGCTGCGCTACGAAAAGCTGCGCGTCGTGCTGGCGGGCAATTTTCTCGCCGCCGAGAACGACCGGCGCTTCCTCGTTCACGGCTCCCGGGCGAGTTTCGTCAAATGCGGCGCCGACCCGCAGGAGGCGGCACTGACGGCCGGCCAACTGCCGGGCCCGGGTTGGGGCGAGGACCCGCGCCCTGGCCACCTGCGCCTCGCCGACGGCACCATCCAGAAGGTGCGCGCCGAAGCCGGCGATTATCGGCACTACTATGCGGGCATGCGGGACGCCATCCGCTCCGGCGCCGAGCCCCCGGTCACGGCTGCGGAGGGCCTGGCGGTCATGCGGCTTCTCGAGATCGCCGAACGCAGTGCCGCGGAGCGGAGAGAACTGCCGTTCGGGTGAGCCCGCCGATAGCCGCCGCGCCATCATTTGGGCATGGCGCGCGTTCAACATGGTGAAAGAACCGGTGCTGTATCTGGCGGCAGTCGGTCGGGAGTGGGTCATGCGGCCCGTCCACCATAGGGAGCGAAACATGGCAAAGTTTGCGCGCACTGATCGCGATCCCCACAAGCGTGGGCGCGATGGCGTCCGTCACGGGCGAACAGACGCGTCTCCGGATGGCTTTGAATTTCGCGCAGATCGAGGGTGGACCGTCGGCCTGATCGCCATCGGCTGTCTCGCTTGGTCGTGTGCTGCCAACGCGCAGGAACCGGTGCGGATCGCCGTCTTCGATTTCGAGCTCATCGACGCCAGCGCCGGTGGTCGCATCATCGCGCAGGATGCGGTCGATACCGAGAATTTGAGGGCGTCGACCGAGGAAGCGCGGCACAGGCTCGCCACCTCCGGCCGCTTCAGCGTCGTCGACACGTCTGGGATCGCCCATGAGGTCATGTCCGCAGGCGGAATACAGCATTGCAACGGATGTGACGGACCGCTGGCCAAGCGGCTAGGCGCTCGGCAGTCCATGATCGGTGTCATCACCCGGGTGAATCGAACCGAATACACTCTGCAGATCGTCGTCAGGGACGCGGAGAATGGCGCCGTGGTGTCCAACCACTTCACAGGCCTGAGAATGGGCGCCAACTACGCTTGGCCCCGCGGGGTCAAGTGGCTGTTCGAAAACCAGATCCTGGCCGCGTCGGCCAGTCCCTGACGGTTCGCTACTGGAACGCGACCTCGGCGAAAGTCCTGAGCTTGCGCGAGTGCAGCCGTTCGCGTTCCTGCGACTTGAGCTTTTCGATCGCCTTGAGGCCGATTTCCAGGTGCTGGCCGACGCGCCGGCGATAGAACTCGCCCGCCATGCCGGCGAGCTTGATCTCGCCCTGCAGCGGCTTGTCGGAAACGCACAGGAGCGTGCCGTACGGAACGCGGAAGCGGAAGCCGTTGGCGGCGACGGCGGCCGACTCCATGTCGAGCGCCACCGCGCGTGACTGCGCCAGGCGGCGGATGACGGCGGCGTGGTCGCCGAGCTCCCAGTTGCGGTTGTCGACGCTCGCCACGGTGCCGGTGCGCATGACGTGCTTGAGCTCGAAGCCGGTCAAGCCGGTGACTTCGCCGACCGCCTGTTCGAGCGCGACCTGGATTTCAGCGAGCGCCGGCACCGGCACCCAGGTCGGCAGCTCGTCGTCGAGGACTCGATCCTCGCGCACATAACCGTGGGCGAGCACATAGTCGCCGAGCTGCTGCGAGCCGCGCAAGCCGGCGCAATGGCCGAGCATCAGCCACGCATAGGGCCGCAGTACCGCCACGTGGTCGGTGATGTTGCGGGCGTTGGACGGACCGGTGCCGATATTGATCATGGTGATGCCGTGGTGGCGCGGTGCCACCAGATGGAAGGCCGGCATCTGCGGCATGCGCTCGGGTCGCGGAACGGCGTCCGCCGGGCGCCCCAGACGAGCATTGGGTGTGATCAGGTTGCCGGGCTCGACGAAGGCGTCGCAGGTCGAATCGCCCGCCGATATGCGTTCGCGGCAGAGCTTTGCGAAGGCATCGACGTAGAACTGGTAGTTGGTGAAGATGACGAAGTTCTGGAAATGCTCGGGCGCCGTGCCTGTGTAGTGGTAGAGCCGGTGCAGGGAATAGTCGACGCGGGCGGCGCGAAAGAGCGCCAGCGGTGCCGGCGCGCCGGGCACGGTGCGTAGCGTGCCGTCGACGATCGCGTCGTCCATGGTGGCGAGGTCGGGCGTGTCGAACAGGTCGCGCAACGGCCGTTCGTCGAGCGGGTTGTGCGAGCCCAGTCCCGCCTCGGCCGAAATGTCGGAGCGATAGGCGAAGTGCACCGGGATTGGCTCGGTGGATTCGCCGATTTCGACCGGCACGCCGTGGCTCGCGAGTAGGAGCGATATCTGCTCTGTCAGATAGTGCCGGAACAGATCGGGTCGCGTCACCGTGGTCTCGTAGACGCCCGGGCCGGTCACGAAGCCGTAGGCGAGTCGGGAATCGACCCTGGCGTGAGTGTCGGTGGTGATGCGAACGAAAGGATAGGTCGCTCGCGCTTTTCCTTCCGGCCGTGCGCCGGAGACATAGGCGGCGAAATGCCGGCGCAGAAAGGCGGTGTTGCGCTCGTAGATGTCGGAGAGACTCTTCACCGCCGCGGTGGCGTCGGAAAAGATCCGGGTGGCGATCGGTTCGGGCGTGATCAGCTTGGTCACGGCGGGCATGACGAACAGACTCCGTCGCTTACGCGGAACGTGGGTTCAGGTCGGGCCGAGCCGGGAAGGCGGACCTGACGGTGGTCCGGAAAACGGACGGCAAGTCGACCTGGACTTCAGGATGTGACGATCGGCTCTCTTCGAGCCAAGACCGTCTGTTCCTTTGGGCCGGTCCTTCGTGTTCGCCGGAACTTACGGCGTATGTACGCGCACGCCCATCCTGGTAGGATGGTCCGGCGGCACACACCGTCCGACTATCGACGAGGTCATGAATCGCGTCAATTGGCGATACTCCAAATTTGACCGCTGTGGCGGGATTCTCGTCGTCTTCGGAAAGCACAATGTTCGCAAACTTGGACGGTCGGCTCGAGAATGTCGAGACGGGGCTACATGCTCAAGATCGACACTCAGCAGGTCGGCGTGTCCGTCAGGCCGATCAAGCACAAGGTCGACGTCGGGACCTGTCGCAAGGCAGCCGCGCGAAGACTCGAGGCGAACGATATCGGCTTCTGCAATGTGAAGATGAAGGTTGCGGTGTGCATGTGATCGCATGCACTTTATACGTTTGCTGCCGAGCGTCGGACACCGAAAGCCGCGCGGCGTCGGGCGACGGTTCGGTTGGCGAGTTCTCGGATTTCGCTCTATAAGCTGGCGATCATGAACAAGCCATTGGGACAAGTGCCCGGACATCATCCCATAGCGGCCGAGCGACTTCGCCTGTCGGTCGTCGTTCCGACCTTCAATGAACACGACAACGTCGAGCCGCTCCTGCAGCGGCTCGAAACGTCGCTCGCCGGAATCGCCTGGGAGGTCGTTTTCGTCGACGACGACTCCCCCGATCGGACGTGGGAAGTCGTACGCCGTATCGCGGAACGCGACCCCCGTGTGCGCTGCCTGCGACGCATCGGTCGCCGCGGCCTCTCGGGCGCCTGCATCGAAGGTATCCTGGCGGCGGGCGCGCCCACGGTGGCCGTGCTGGACGCCGATCTGCAGCACGACGACAGCCGGTTGGCTTCCATGCTGGCGCTGATCGAATCCGATGCCGCCGATCTGGTCGTCGGCAGCCGCTTCGTGGCAGGCGGCAGTGCGGAGGGCTTGGACCGCCGTCGCACCGGCGCCAGCACGGCGGCCAGCATGCTGGCGAGACGCCTGCTCGGCATCGAGGTAGGCGATCTGATGAGCGGATTCTTCATGATCCGGCGCGAGCGTTTCGAAGAACACGCACCGTCCTTGTCGGCTCAGGGATTCAAGATTCTTCTCGACCTCCTGGCGACTTCGCGCGGCCGGCTGCGGGTCGTCGAGATTCCCTATGCTTTCGGTGCGCGTCTCACAGGCGACAGCAAGCTCGATTCCCAGGTCGTGCTGGATTTCTTCGGCCTGTTGCTCGCCAAGCTGACCCGCGACATCGTACCGTTGCGGTTTCTTCTGTTCGCCATCATCGGCGCGACCGGCCTCGCGGTCCATCTGCTGGCCTTGGACCTGTTCCTGTCGCTGACGCCGATATCGTTCGCGTGGTCGCAGGCGGCCGCTGCCCTCGTCGCCATGACCAGCAACTTCGCGCTCAACAATCGATTGACCTATCGCGATCAGCGATTGCGTGGCTTTGCGCTGTTGCGCGGCCTCGTCGTCTTCTATCTGGTGTGCGCGGTGGGCTTGATCGCCAATGTGGGGGTCGCGTTCTGGCTCTACGGCGAGCACGCGATCTGGTGGTTCGCCGGAGCGGCGGGAGCGCTGATGGGGGCGGTCTGGAACTACTCGGCCTCGACTGTCCTGGTCTGGCGAGCACGATGAGGTTCGAGCCGGGACGGGGGGCGCGGACCACCATACTGGTGGTGGTCGCAGTCGTGCTGCTGCGACTGCTGGTGGCGGCAGTGACACCGCTCACCTTCGACGAGGCTTATTATTGGACATGGTCGAAGCATCTGGCCGGCGGATATTTCGATCATCCGCCGATGGTCGCTTTCGTGATCCGTCTCGGGACTCTCCTCGCCGGCGACAGCGAGTTCGGCATTCGCCTGATCGCGGTCCTGCTGGCGCTGCCGATGAGCTGGGCGGTCTATCGCGCCGGCGTCATCCTGTTCGCCGACGAGCGTGTTGCCGCGACCGCGACCATCGCGCTCAACGCCACCATGATGGTCATGGTCGGCGCGTTGATCGTGACGCCCGATGCGCCGTTGATGGCGGCTTCGGCGGTGCTTCTGTTTTTTCTGGCGAAGATATCGCAGACGGGGCAGGGGGCCTGGTGGCTGGCGGCGGGCGCCGCCGGCGGTTTGGCCCTGTTGTCGAAATACACGGCGCTGTTCTTCGGTCCTGCCATTTTGCTTTGGCTCGCCGTGGTTCCGCAGCTGCGCCACTGGCTGCGCTCGCCGTGGCTCTATGCCGGCGCAGCCGTGGCCGTGGCGTTGTTTTCGCCGGTGATCGTCTGGAATGCCCAGCACCAGTGGGCATCGTTCGTCAAGCAGTTCGGGCGCGCGCAGGCGGGCGAATTCACGCTGCGCTATGTCGGCGAACTCATCCCGGCGCAGGTCGGCCTGGCCATGCCGCTGGTCTTCGTGCTCGGCGCCATGGGAATGTTCGCGCTCGTCGCGCGCCGATCCGAGGACAGGGCGGCGCCGCTGCTGCTGCATGCCATGGTCTGGCCCGTCCTCGCTTATTTTGCCTGGCATTCGCTGCACAGCCGCGTCGAAGCCAATTGGCTCGCGCCGCTGTATCCACCGTTCGCGCTCGCCGCCGGCGTCGCGGCGCACGGCACCTCCTGGCATCGCGTCGGGCAGCGTCTCGTCGATTTCTGCCGGTGTTGGGCGCTGCCCTCCGGCGTGGTGGTGCTGGTCTTTCTGTCGGTACAGGTCAACACCGGCGTGCTGACGGGGTTTCGCCGCGATCCGAGCGTGAAAAAGGTCGGGGTGGGCTGGCGTGAGCTCGCGTCCAAGATCGAGTCCGTGCGGGCGCGCGAGGCGGCCGGCTGCGTCCTCGCCGCGGATTACGGAACGACGGCGTGGCTCGCCTTCTATCTGCCCGACGGCAACTGCGTGATGCAGACCCACGAGCGCATCCGGTGGGTGAATGCGCCGGCCCCGCCGGCTGCGGCGCTGGCGGGTCGCCTGCTGATGATCCGGACGATCGAGGCCGGCGACGTCGCGCGCGTTTCGTCGAATGCCGAGACGGTCGCCGTCTTGGAACGCAAGCGCGGCCCGACGGTGGTGGAGAGATTCAGGCTCGACATCGTCGCCGCCAGCGCGATCGAAGGTTCGTTAGTGCATTTCCCGGCGAAGTGAACCCGGTTCATCGCGGAACATGCGATCGTGCGGAGCCAAAACCTCCCCCAGTTCATCCGAACCGGGGGAGGCTCTGGAGCGTTCGGTCGAGTTCGGGTCGACAGCCCGCGATAGGCATCCGCCGATAAAAAAGGGCGCGGCCAGCGCCGCGCCCTCGCTGTTTCGGCCGCCGACGCGGCGATCAGTAGTCCATGCCGCCGGGCGGCATGGCCGGGGCGGCTTCCTTTTTCTTCGGCAGCTCGGCCACCATGGCCTCGGTGGTGATCAGGAGCGCCGCGATCGAGCCGGCGTTCTGAAGCGCAGTGCGCACCACCTTGGCGGGGTCGATGATGCCCTTGGAGACGAGGTTTCCGTACTCGTCGTTCTGGGCGTCGTAGCCGTAGTTGTACTGGTCCTTCTCGAGGATCTTGCCGACCACGATCGAGCCGTCGGCGCCGGCGTTGAGCGCAATCTGGCGGGCCGGCGAACTGATCGCCTTGCGGACGATCTCGACGCCGTGCTTCTGGTCATCGTTCTGCGTCTTGACCTTCTTCAAGGCTTCGGCGGCGCGCAGGAGGGCGACGCCACCGCCCGGCAGGATGCCTTCCTCGACCGCGGCCCGGGTCGCGTGCATGGCATCGTCGACGCGGTCCTTGCGCTCTTTCACCTCGACTTCCGTTGCGCCGCCGACTCGGATCACCGCGACGCCGCCGGCGAGCTTGGCGAGACGCTCCTGGAGCTTCTCGCGGTCGTAGTCGGACGTGGTCTCCTCGATCTGGGCCTTGATCTGGGCGATGCGGGCCTCGATGTCGGCCTTCTTGCCCGAGCCGTTGACGATCGTGGTGTTCTCCTTGTCGATCATCACCTTCTTGGCGCGGCCGAGCATGGAGATGTTGACGTTCTCGAGCTTGATGCCGAGGTCTTCCGAGATCGCCTGGCCGCCGGTCAGGATGGCGATGTCCTGCAGCATGGCCTTGCGGCGGTCACCGAAGCCCGGCGCTTTGACAGCCGCCACCTTGAGGCCGCCGCGCAGCTTGTTGACCACGAGGGTGGCGAGCGCCTCGCCTTCGACGTCCTCGGCGACGATCAGGAGCGGCTTGCCGGACTGCACGACCGACTCCAGCAGGGGCAGGAGCTCCTGCAGGCCCGAGAGCTTCTTCTCGTTGATGAGGATGTAGGGATCCTCCAGCTCGACCCGCATCTTGTCGGCGTTGGTGACGAAATAGGGCGAGATGTAACCGCGGTCGAACTGCATGCCCTCGACGATGTCGAGCTCGGTCTCGAGGCTCTTGGCCTCCTCGACCGTGATGACGCCCTCGTTGCCGACCTTCTTCATGGCCTCGGCGAGGAAACGGCCGATCTCGCTGTCGCCGTTGGCCGAGATGGTGCCGACCTGGGCGATCTCGTCGTTGGACGTGACCTTCTTGGAATTGGACTTGAGGTGCTCGACGACGGCCTCGACGGCGAGGTCGATGCCGCGCTTCAAGTCCATCGGGTTCATGCCGGCGGCGACGGCCTTGGTGCCTTCCTTCACGATCGCCTGGGCGAGCACGGTCGCGGTCGTGGTGCCATCACCGGCGAGGTCGGACGAGCGCGAGGCCACTTCGCGCACCATCTGGGCGCCCATGTTCTCGAACTTGTCGTCGAGCTCGATCTCCTTGGCGACGGTGACGCCATCCTTGGTGATGCGGGGGGCGCCGAACGATTTGTCGAGCACGACGTTTCTGCCCTTCGGGCCCAAAGTGACCTTCACGGCGTTGGCGAGGATGTCGACACCGCGCAACATCTTGTCGCGGGCATCGGTGGAGAATTTGACGTCCTTGGCGGCCATTGTGAGTTGCTCCGTGATGTGGCGGCCTCATCCGAGGCGCCGCGCGGTGCGCGGGATCTCAGGCGACGAGGTCCGGGATTCTGGTGAACGCGTCCTTCGAGACGGCCACTTCGTGGCCTCCTCAGGACGAGGTCGAATTCTGGTTACGCGGCTTTCTTCTTGGCGGCGGTCTCGTCGAGAACGCCCATGATGTCGCTTTCCTTCATGATCAGGAGCTCTTCGCCGTCGATCTTGACCTCGGTGCCGGACCACTTGCCGAACAGCACGCGGTCGCCGGCCTTGACGTCGAGTGGGATGAGCTTGCCGCTTTCGTCACGGCCACCGGGCCCGACAGCGATCACCTCGCCCTGCTGCGGCTTTTCCTTGGCGGTGTCCGGAATGATGATGCCACCGGCGGTCTTCTCTTCGGCTTCCAAGCGCCGGACTACGACGCGATCGTGAAGCGGGCGGAACTTCATGCTGTCCTCCTAAGTCTTTATTGGGTCGAATGGATTGGTGGCGAGCCGGCTGGCGTGAAAGCCCCTCCCGGCCCGCTCGGGCGCCACATGGGTGAGTTTCTGTGGCTGTTCAAGAGGGTCAGGGACGATTTTTAGCACTCTCTCGCAAGGAGTGCCAGGGCATGCCGTCAAATACCGACAATAGGTCGCGGGTCAGCTTTGATAGCAATCTCCTCAACTGCTGCTAGTGCCTTGTTTTTAAACAGTTATTGAACTTTTAGACTTGCAATCGATTGGTCCGTGGCGACACCATGGACCCCCGGTACACGGCTCAGTGAAAGGAGCAAGCCCCGATGGCCACGAAAAACCCCCACACGTTCGGCGATCTCGAACCAACCGAGGCAACGACTGTCTCCGCTTGCTCGGACTTCGTCAAACAGTTGAATGGCTATGGTCTCACCACTGCGCACATCTTCTATCGCCGTCCGGATCACCCCTGGCTGCTGCAGAGCTATATCTGGCAGGACTACGACCTGTGCCCGAAATTCCCGCAGCTCCAGCGATTTCTCGATTTCTGGAAGCAGTCGCTCGAAGGCCCGCTGCATTCCGTGATGGTCGCCCATGCGCGCCTGATCCGACCGGCCGAACTGCGCACCATCAATACCGAGTTTCGCCTCAACTGAGAGCGTCAGCTCAGCACGCCGACGATGGCGCCGATCAGACAGGTCGACAGGGTCCCCGACACGATCGACTTCGCTCCGAGCGCCACCACGTCGGTGCGGCGGGCGGGCGCCATCACGGTCAGCCCGCCCACCATGATGCCGAGCGAACCGAAATTGGCGAAGCCGCACATGGCATAGAGCATGATCAGGCGCGAGCGCTCGTCGAGTGCGCCGGCCGGCAGCCGGGCGAACTCCAGATAGGCGACGAACTCGTTCAAGACGGTCTTGATGCCCATCAGCATGCCGGCCGTCGGCGCCTGGTCCCACGGCACGCCCATCAGCCAGCAGATCGGCGCCATCACGATGCCGAGCGCGCGTTGCAGCGTCATCGGGGCGTCGGCGATGGCCGGAAGGAGCCCGAGAAGCGAATTGGCGAGATGCACCAGCGCCACGAACACGATCAGCATGGCGACGATGTTCAACAAGAGGTCCAGCCCGGCCGTGGTCCCCTTGACGATCGCGTCCATGGTCGAGGCGGCGACCGGCTCCGGCTCGCCGAGATCGCCGGCGGTTTTCTGGTCGGCCGGATCCGGCACCATGATCCGGCTGATCAGCACGGCGGCGGGGGCTCCCATGACAGAGGCGATGATGAAATGTCCGGCGGCGTCCGGGACGACCGCCGAAAGGATGGTCGCGTAAAGCACCAGCACGGTGCCGGCGATGCCCGCCATGCCGCCGGTCATGACCATGAACAGTTCGCCGCGCGAGAGCTTTTCCAGGTAGGGGCGGATGAACAGCGGCGCCTCCACCATGCCGACGAAGACATTGGCGGCGGTGGACAGTCCGACGGCGCCGCCGATCCCCATGGTGCGCTGCAGGGCCCACGAGAAGGCGCGCACGACCGGTGGCAAGATGCCCCAGTAGAACAGAAGCGTGGTCAAGACGCTCATCACCAGCACGATGGGCAGCGCCTGAGCGGCAAGCACGAAGGTCGCACCGCTGTCTGTCACCGCGAAAGGCAAAGGGCCGCCTCCCACATATCCGAAGACCAGCGCGGTGCCAGCCCGCGAGGCGGCCGAGATGGCGTCGATGACCCCGTTGGCGGCCGCGAAAGCGGCGCGCACAGGTGTCACCTTGAGCATGATCGCGGCGAGAGCGACCGTGACCAACAGCCCGACCGCCACGGACTTCACCGTCACGGCGCGCCGGTTTTCGCTCAACGTCCAGGCGAGCGCGATGAGGGCGACGGCGCCCGCGGCGGATTGCAATGAAAGCATGTGAAATCGATCCGAGGGAGAATCCCTGCGGCGCAGTCTAGCCTTGCGGCCGCCGCTTCGTCACACTCGGGCGCCCGCGTAGGGAGAGGGAGCGCCTCGATGACCCGGATCCGGTTCGATTTCGGTGCCGTGAGCCTCGATGCCGATCTCAAGGACACGCCGACCGCCCGTGCGGTCGAAGCGGCCCTGCCGTTCGTGTCAACGGTGCTGACATGGGGCGAGGAAGTCTATTTCGACGTGCCGCTGCAGGTGCGTCCGGAAGCGGATGCCCGCACCGTTGTGACGCCGGGAGAGATCGCCTTCTGGCCGGACGGCCCCGCGATCGCGATCGGCTATGGCTCGACGCCCGCTTCCCGGGAGGATGAGACGCGGCTCGCCAGCCCGTGCAATGTCTTCGCCATCGCGGTGCAGCCCGTGCGTGTGCTGTGCACCGTCAGGGCCGGTATGCGGGTGAGCGTACACAAGGTGGGGTGACAAGGCGTTCGGCCGATCAGTCCGGGCTCATTCCGGGGCGGCCGAAGGCCGAACCCGGAATCCAACCCCGAATGCCGCGCATGTGGCCGGATTCCGGGTTCGCGCTTCGCGCGCCCCGGAATGACGAAGAGCTGAACAGTCGAGCTCGATATTTCGATATAAAGTCTTTCCGTCAGCCGTAGCGGCCCGCCAGCGCTTCGAACTTCTGCACCTGATCCTGATCGAGGCTGCGGTCTTCGCCGCGGCGCACGAACACCTTGAACATGGCGTCGCCATCCGTATCGAAGAACTGGATGGAGCAGCTGTCCCGCCCCATGAACGGGCGGCGCACGAAGGCGACCGCTTCGCAGCGCTCCGCCTTGATGTGCCCGCCGATCGGGCTTTCTCCATGCAGGTTGAAATAGCCGCGGCCGTATTCGCCCGGCGGCACGGCGCCGCGGCATTCGAGTACGATGTTGGGCGTGTGGACGATGAACAGGACGTCGCCCCATGCGGTCAGCGCCGCCATGATGTCGGGGAAGGCGCTCGCCGGTGCGAAGCGGGCATTGGCGGCGGGCAGCATGCGGGTCGCCTCGAGCGTGGTGACGCCGTGCTCGCGGGCGAGCGCTTCGATGACGCCGTCCGGGTTGGTGGACAAGCGTTCGGCGAGTTTTGCACGGGCGTCGACGGTTTCGAGGGTGGTCATGCGGTCCTCCTGTGATCGGTCATGGGGGGCGAGAGGGTGGCGAGGAGAGAGGTGAGGGCGCTCGCAAGCGTCACCATCCAGAAGGCGCCGGCGCGGCTCGTTCGAAAGCGCCCATCGGCGAGCGAACCCAGTCCGGCCGCCGCCCAATTGTCGAACAGGGGCTGCGCCGCGGCGGCGAAGCCAGGGGCCAGCGCGTCGATCGTGGAAACGACGAGTTCCCCCGCTTCGAGGCCGGCCGACAGGACCGACTGGGCGCGGTGGAATGGCGGCACCCGCGACAGCCCTTCCGCCGGCAGGCGGCCGGCGGCGATCATTTCGCCGCGGTTCTCCATGTCGATTACATTGCGCCAGCGGTGGCCATGGACATGACCGCCGGCGCCCGGTCCGAAAGGCAGGCACGGACTGCCCGCCTTCATCATGCGGTTGTAGCGATTGCGCTCCCGCACCGAACGCACCACGTGCGCCTGCGCGACCTGGTTCCAGCCCAGCGCCGTCAGGCGATCGAGCGCCGCCACATAGGCATGCGCCTGGGCGGCGAGATCGCCGGCTGCCGGGAGCTTGCCGGCTTCGATCGCCTTCGCCAACGGGCCGCCGCGCCAGATGTTGAGCGCATAGAGGCTGATGCCGTCGAGCCCGATCTCAGCCGCCCGCTCGATGTCGGTGCGCCATGTATCGGCGGTCTGGCCCGGCAGGCCGTAGATCAGGTCGATGACGATGCTGGCGCGGTCGAGCGCCACCAGTTCGGCGAGAAACGCCGCGACCTCATCGCCCGAAAGCTTGCGGCCGAGCCGGCGACGCGTACCGGTGTCGAATGTCTGGACCCCCAGAGAGAAGCGGTTGGCGCCGGCCTCGACGGCGGCGAGCGCCTTGGCGCGGCCGAAATCGAAGCTGCGGCCCTCGACGGTGATCTCGCAGTCGGGTGCGATCGGCAGATATGTCCGCAAGGCAGCGATCAGGCGGGCGAGATCGCCGGCGTGGAGCGCCGTCGGCGTGCCACCGCCGATATAGACCGCCTCGATCGGCGCCGAGGCGACGAGCGGCGTTTCGGCGTGGCGCTCGAGTTCGGCGACGACGTCGTCCACATAAATGGCCGATGCCTCCGGCCGCCACACGTTCTGGAAGAAGCCGCAGAACAGGCAATGGTTCTGGCAATACGGGACGTGCACGTAGGCAGCTGCGGCTTGCGTGCGCGGCGTCGCATAGACCTTGCGCAGGATCGCCTCGGCTTCTTCCGGGTCGATCGGCCGGCTGGCGTGCCCGGGTGGCGCGAACGGTCGCCGCTCGAAGGCCTGCGTCAGCGGGTCGACTCCCGACGGTACCAAGAAGGCGGAGAGGTCCGGCCCGGCGGTGCCGGACTTCATGTCGATGACGGTGGCGTGGATCATCAGTCGTTCGCCGGCGGATGCCGGCCTCTTCTTTTCAGGCGGCCGGCAGGCCGCGATCATGGACGGGAGCGGGCCGCGCCATCATGGCCTGCGGCAGGACGGCGGGCAGGGGCGACGGCGCGACGCCGGTGGACATGCGGACGTCGAAAACGCGGGAGAGCATGTCGGGGGTGACGACGGCAGTGACGCTGCCGTCGGCGGCAACGCGCCCGCGATTGATGACGAGGATGCGGTCCGCGAAGGCGGCGGCGAGATTGAGGTCGTGCATCACCGCGACGACCGCCGTGCCGCGCTCGGCCCGGCGCGCCGTCAGGGCGATGAAATCGATCTGATGGCGCAGGTCGAGGCTCGCGGTCGGCTCGTCGAGGAGGAGGAGGCCGGGCCCGTGTTCGGATTCGCCGCAGGCGAGCTGCACCAGAACGCGGGCGATGTGGGCGCGGTGCTGCTCGCCGCCCGACATGGTGGTGATCACGCGCGCGCGCGCATGCAGGAGGTCCACCTCCATGAGCGCTGCTTCGACCAAGCCGTCCAGGCCGCTGCCGCGGGCGCCGCCGGCCCCCATGCGCACGATCTCGTCGACGGTGAACGGAAAAGCGACGTTGACGCTCTGCGACAGCACGGCGCGGTGCAACGCCAGCGTCTGCGGCCGATAGGCGCCGACACCGACACCTTTCAGGGACACGACGCCCGCATGCGGCGTGATCTCACCCGAGAGGACGCGCAGAAGTGTCGATTTGCCGGCGCCGTTAGGGCCGACGATCGCCACCCGTTCGCCGACTTCGACGCTAAAGTCGACGCGATCGAGCAGGGTCGCCGCGCCCGCTTTGACCGTCACTGCTTTCGCCTGAACGATCGTCACCGGTGCCTCACAATCCCACCAGCGCCCGCTGGCGGAGCAGCAGCACCAGGAAGAACGGCGCGCCGATGATGGCGGTGACGATGCCGACCGGCAGTTCGGCCGGGGTCGCGATGGTGCGTGCGACGGTGTCGGCGGCGAGCAGCATGGCGGCCCCCAGGATCACCGCCGCCGGCAGCAGCAGCCGGTGCCCGGGGCCGATGGCGAGCCGCAGGAGATGCGGCACGACGATGCCGACGAAGCCGATCACGCCGGCCACTGCGACTGCGGCCCCAGTGGCCGCCGCCACCAGCACGACGGCGATCTGCTTGAGCCGTTCGACGGATGTTCCCATGTGGAACGCCTCCGCCTCGCCGAGCACAAGCCGGTCGAGGCCTGCGGCAATGAACGGCAGCGAGGCCAGGAGACCGCCGAGGAACGGGGCAATCGACCAGAATTTCGGCCAGGTGGCGCCGGCGAGCGAACCGAGCGTCCAGAAGGTGAGGTCGCGCAATTGCCGGTCGTCGGCGATGAAGACCAAAAGCCCCGTCATGGCACCGGCGAGAGCGCCCAGCGCCAGGCCGGCGAGGAGGAGCGTGGCGATGGAAGTGCGGCCCTCGCGGGTGGCGATGCGATAAAGGACGGTGGTGGTCAGAAGCCCGCCCACGAAAGCCGCGAAAGGCAATGCCTCGAACGGCAGCCGGCCGGCGAGCAGGCGGTCGCCCAGAACGATCACCGAGGCGGCGGCGAGCCCGGCGCCGGACGACACGCCAACGAGCCCGGGATCGGCGAGGGGATTGCGGAACAGTCCCTGCATGATGGTGCCGGCCGCGGCCAGCATGGCGCCCACGCCCATCGCCACGGCGATGCGCGGCAGGCGCACCGACAACAGCACCAGCCGGTCGCGCACCGTCGCCGCATCGGCGTCGGCGAGGCCGACGGCGGCGGCGAGGCGACCGATGGGAATGCCGGCGGCGCCCACCGAGGCCGAGATGGCGGCGGTCGTCAGCAACAATGCCGTGAGACCGAGCAGCACCACCGCCGGTGGCAGGCTTCGCAGGCCAAGCGCTCCGGTTCGATGCGGCAGGTCGACGGACACGCTGGTCATCGGCAACTGTCCAGGGCGCCGGAGGGTTCGGAGGGCAGTTCGCCGGACATCACGTCCGGGTAGAGCGAGGCGGCGAGGTCGCGCGCCGCCCGGGCGGTGCGCGGGCCGAAGCCGAGGAGGTAGTGACCGTCCATGGCAATGAAACGTTTCGCCTGTGCGGCCGGCGTCAGCGAGAACATCGGTCGGGCGAATACGTCATCGGCAGTCAGTTCCTGCCGGCCGCGCCGCATGGCCAGAACAACGTCCGGGCGGGCGGCGAGGATCGCCTCGTCATTGATCGCCTTGTAACCGCGATAGTCCGCGACGGCGTTGACGGCGCCGGCGAGGCGGATGATGCCGTCCGCCGCCGTCTCGGTCCCCGCGACCATCGGCCGGTCGTTGACGAAGGACAGGATGAACATCACCCGCAGCGGCGTCTCCACCCGGGCGCGCTTTTGCGCCAGCGCGGCGAGATCGGCTTCGGCGACTGCGGCCAGGCAGGAACCGCGGGCGTCGGCGCCTGCCGCCCGTGCGACCAGCCGAATGCGCTCGACGATACCTGCGGCACTGTAATGGTCGGGAACGGAGACGAATGGCACGCCGGCGTTTTCGAGGACCGCGATGGTTTCCTTCGGTCCCGCGCCTTCGGGAGCCAGGATGAGGGTCGGCGACAGGCCCAGGATGCCCTCGCTGGACAATTGCCGCATGTAGCCCACGTTCGGCTTCTCGGCGAGTGCGCGGGGCGGATAGAGGCTCGTCGTGTCCACCGCCACGATGCGCTCCTGAAGGCCGAGCGCGTAGAGGATTTCGGTAACCGCTCCGCCGATCGAGACGATGCGGCGCGGATCCTGGATGGTGACGGTGCGGCCCGCGGCATCGCGTACCGACTCCGCGTCGGCGCGCGCCGCGGCCATGGTCGCGATGGCCAGCACAAGAGCGATCGCATACGTCTTCCTCTTCACCTCTCCCCGCTTGCGGGGAGAGGTCGACATCCGTGTGCGAAGCACGCGGATGTCGGGTGAGGGGGCGTCGCCGCGGAGTCCGCGTGTGCGGTCAGGGCCCCTCACCCCGACCCTCTCCCCGCAAGCGGGGAGAGGGAGAGGCAGCGCCGCGGATACGCACGAGCGCACGGCCGCCCGCAGCACGGCGATGGCTCGTTGGCTGAATGAACACTGGCTGGTCATTTGGTCAGGATCAGCTTGTTTTGCGACGTGATCCGCAGGCGGTAGACGCCGTCGCCGTGGGAAATGGTGATCTCGCGCGTGCCGGAGAACAGGTCCCGGCTGTCGATGCGGTTGTCGGCGATGACGAGGTGGCGCCCACCGGCGGGCTCGCCGGGCCGCGGGCGCGTGGCCGGGTCTTCAGAAGTCACCATGTCCATCGTCAACCTTTCCGTCGTCACTTCCAGTCCGCCGCCATGCGCCTGCCGAGTCGCCCGGCTCCAAGTCGCCGGCTCGAATTAGACAAATTCTCAACTGTATTCACATCGACATTGGAATTAGTATAACTTGTGGTATATTTGCCTCTGGCTGAGAATAGGCGCCTAAAACTGTCTTGACGGGGGTATTACAAGTAAATACCAAAATCAATACGAGATCGCGGCACGTCGATGCCGCGCCCGCCGCCAGCCAGCCGCCGCTACGTCGCAGCCGCCCGCCAGCACGAACCAAAAACACTTCGCGTTCTGGGGGCTGTCATGTTTGGAACTTGTTCGCGCGCCAAGGCGCTTCTGCTGCACGTATCGACATTCGCCATCGCCACTGTGACGGCGAATGCCGCCCACGCACAGGCGGCGCAGACGCTCGATCCGATCACCGTCGTCGCCACCAAAACCGAGGAGCGGGCGAGCGCGACGCTCGCTGCGGTGAGCACCGTGCGCGGAGAGCAGATCAGTCAGATCATGCCCAAGCGCTTCTCGGACGCCCTGATGGGCATCCCGGGCGTCTATTTCCAGGAGCGTGGCGACGAGCCGGGGACGTCGGTCAACATCCGCGGTCTTCAGGACTTCGGCCGCGTCGCCGTCGTCGTCGACGGCGCGCGCCAGAATTATCAGCGCACCGGTCACTTTGCCAATGGCGCCTTCTATCTCGATCCGGAACTGGTCGGTGGCGTCGACGTGGTGCGCGGCCCGACCGCGAACATCTATGGGTCGGGCGCCATCGGCGGTGTCGTTTCGGTCCGCACCAAGGACTTCGAGGATGTGGTGCGGCCGGGCGAGCGCTGGGGTGTCGAAGGCCATACGCAGGTCGGGACGAACCATGCCCGCGGCCTCGTGTCCGGCTTCGGCGGCGTGCGCGTGAGCCCGAACATCGACGTGTTCGCGGGCGGAAGCTTCACCAGCCAGAGCAATTACGATGCCGGCGACGGCACGGAGGTCGTCAACAGCTGGAACAAGGTCGGCAGCGCCATCGGCAAAGTGACCCTGCGTCCCGCCGACGGCCACGAGGTCAAGCTCGGCGGTACCTTCCAGAATTTCGAGTATGACTTCGGCCAGCCGGCGCGGGGCACGCAGTCCGGCGTGTCCGTCTACGGCACCGACCTCACCAACACCACCGCCACGGCGCGCTGGAAATTTGCCCGGCCCGACACGCCGTTGATCGATTGGGACGCCAATGTGTATTGGAATCGCACCGAATCCGAGCAGACCAAGATCCGTCACACCTCCGCGGCTTCGTCACTGAGCCGGCCGCTGTGCGGGCCGGGCGTCGCCGGCAATCCGATCAGTGGCTGCGTCGGCGACGTGCGCGGTTACACGCTCGATACGGTTGGTTTCGACGCCAACAACACCTCCCGCTTCGAAGCCTTGGGGTGGCGCAATGCCCTCACGCTCGGCGCCGACGCCTTCAACGACAAGGTGGAGACCTTCGATCCCCACGGCAATTCCAACGTGACCACGCCCGGCGGCGAGCGTACGGTCGGCGGCGGCTTCGCCCAGATGAAGAGCAATTATTCGACCTGGCTCGAGATCATTGGGGCTCTGCGTTACGACACCTACGAACTCAGCGGTCTCGGCACGACCACGAGCGGCGACCGCCTGTCGCCCAAGATCACAATCGGTATCACGCCTTTCCGCGGCTTCACCCCCTACGCGACCTATGCGGAAGGTTACCGTGCCCCGTCGCTCACGGAGACCATCATCAGCGGCGCCCACGCGCGCGCCACGCCGTTCGAGCCCGGATTCCCGTGTCCGGACGGCAATGTCGGCCTGTTCTGCTTCCTGCCGAACCCGAACCTGAAGGCCGAGGTCGGCAAGAACAAGGAAGTCGGCGTCAACCTGCGCTACGACGACGTGTTCGCGCCCGGCGACAGCTTCCGCGGCAAGTTCAACGTCTTCCGCAACGATGTCGACGACTTCATCGAAATGGTCTCGTTCGGCTCGTCCAACCAGTTCTACCAGTACCAGAACATTCCGGAGGCCCGCATCGAAGGCGCCGAGTTCGAGACCATGTACGATGCCGGCTCGTGGTTCGCCGGTCTTGCCGGTCACACCCAGCGTGGCCACAACGTGGCGACCGGCGTCGGTCTGCTGCGCATCCAGCCCGACATGCTGACGACCACGGCGGGCGTGCGTCTCTACGAGCGCAAGATGACCGTCTCGGTGCGCTGGTCGGCGGTGGGTTCGAACACCGACATTCCGGCCGACTATGTCCCGAACGACTCCTACAATCTGGTGAACCTCTATGTGGGCTACCAGCCGAATCCGGACGTGCTGATGGGATTCAACGTCGACAATCTGCTCGATGAAACCTACCGGCCTTATGCAATCCCGCGGGCGGTCGTCGGCGGCGATCCGCTCACGCAGAACGACACGCTGTGGGCGTCGCTGGCGCCGGGAATCACCTTCAAGGGGTCGCTGAAGATCCGGTTCGGCGGCACTTGACGACCGGCCGGCGTGCAGACTGGACTGCACTCAGGTCAGCTTGAAGAAATCAACGGCGGGACGATGTCTTCAGTCCCGCCGACGGCTTACAAAGAGGAATCAAAGGAGGTACCCCCGATGTTCATCGCCATGAATCGCTTCAAGGTCCGCAAGGGCTCCGAGGAGGCGTTCGAAAAGGTCTGGATGACGCGCGAGTCCTATCTCGACCGCATGCCGGGCTTCGTCGAGTTCCACCTGCTCAAGGGACCGGAGGCGGAAGACCATACGCTGTATTCCTCCCACACCGTATGGGAGGCGCGGGCGCAGTTCGAAGCCTGGACCAAGTCGGACGAGTTCCGCACCGCGCATGCGCGCGCCGGCAATGAACGCACCGGATCGCTCTATCTCGAACATCCACAGTTCGAGGGGTTCGAAGTGCGCCAGACCCTGCGGCGGGCGGGAGCGGCGGCCTGACCAATCGCCGATTCGGGATGTCGCCTGTGCGCGCCGGCTCCACCGGCGCGCGCAATCAATCTATCAATGAGAAGGTCGCCGCATACTCAGCCTGCTCCCTCTCCCCAAATGGGGAGAGGGAGAAAAGGCGCTGTGCCACATGCAATGGCTCGCAATGACGAAGACGGTCAGCCGCGGCCGACGAACGGCATCTGGTTGGCCATCACGGTGATGAACAGCACGTTGGTGTCGAGTGGCAGGTCGGCCATGTAGACGACGGCGTTGCCCACATGGGCGACGTCCATGCGCGGCTCGGGCATCATGCGCCCGTCGGGCTGCAGCACGCCGTCGACCATGCGGACGGTCATGGGCGTCGCCGCATTGCCGATGTCGATCTGGCCGCAGCAGATGTCGAACTGTCGTCCGTCGAGGGCGGTCTGCTTGGTCAGGCCGGTGACGCCGTGCTTGGAGGCCGTGTAGGCGACCGCCATCGGCCGCGGAACATGCGCCGAGATCGAGCCGTTGTTGATGATGCGGCCGCCCCGCGGGGTCTGGTTCTTCATGATGCGGAAGGCCGCCTGGGTGCACAGGAAGACGCCAGTCAGATTGGTGTCGACCACCATCTTCCACTTGTCGAACGGCAGTTCGTCCATGGGCACCGCCGGGGCGCCGGCGCCGGCATTGTTGAACAGGAGGTCGAGGCGCCCATAGGTGTCGGTGACGGTCTTGAACAGGGCAGCGACCGAAGCCGGATCGGTGATGTCGGCCGTCACGGCGAGGCCCTTGCCGCCGCCTTCGGCGAGAGCTTCGTCGAGCTTGTCCTTGCGCCGGCCGGTGAGCACGACCGTGAAGCCTTTGTTCATCAGGGCGAGCGCGGCGGCCTTGCCGACGCCGGTGCCGGCGCCCGTGACGACGGCGATCTTCTGGGTGGTGCTCATGGGGAGGTCTCCGGAGTGATCGTTGAGGTGAAAACCGGTGGATCGATGGGGCGGGGTCAGGCCGTCTTGCCGTAAGGTGGCGGCGGAATCGCCTGATGGGCGGCGCGCAGCGCACCCGACCAGCGCTGGCGCAGGTCCTTGAAATACGGCTCCTCGGCATCGATGCGGTAGGCGAGCTCGGCCTTGCAGGCGTCGCGGCGCATCACCAGGACGTCGAGCGGCATGCCCACGGAGAGATTAGATCGCATGGTGGAATCCACCGAGATCAGGCCGATCTTGAGGGCGTCGTAGAGATCGATGTCGTAGGTGATGGCACGGTCGAGCACCGGTTTGCCGTATTTGTGTTCGCCTATCTGCAGATAGGGCGTGTCGTTGGTGCACTCGATGAAATTGCCGGCCGAGTAGACCATGAACAGGCGCGGCCGCTCGCCCTTGATCTGGCCGCCGAACAGGAAGGAGACCTCGAAAGAGACATCGGAGGCTTTCAACGCCTCCTCCTCTTGTCCACGCACCGCGCGCACGCTGCGCCCGAGACGCTGCGCCGCCTGGAACATGGTCGGGGCGTTGAGGAGCGTCTCGCGTTCGCCGCTGGTCTCGTTCTCGAGGCCTTCGCTCAGGGTCGAGATCACCGACTGGGTCATGGACAGGTTGCCGGAAGCCGCGATCGCCATGACGCGCTCGCCCGGCTGTTCGAACAAATGCAGCTTGCGAAAGGTCGAGACGTTGTCGAGCCCCGCATTGGTGCGCGTGTCGGCGATCATGACGATGCCGTCGCGCACCAGGATTCCGCAGCAGTAGGTCATGATGTGGCGTTCTGACCCGTCGACGATGAATCCTGCTCGCGACCGTCAGGTACGTGCGCAGCAGCGATCAGCATTGCAGTGATTTGTTCGTCCAGCGTGCGATTATTCAAATCCGCTTTCAACTTCAGCTTCTCGATCACGCTGTCGTCGAGCTCCAGCAATATGTCCTGCGCCATCGTCCAACTCCGGGGCGGTCGCCCGGAACATTCATCGAGGACGGCACCAATTGCAACTGGTATTCAGCTCTGGGTCTGCCGCAAAGCTTGGACGACCTTGACGGCCACGTCCAGGTCCTCGTCGCCGCTGCCGTAGCGCATGCCGCGGATCGGGGTGGCGCCGAGGCTGTCGAGGCCAACGGCGACCCGCACATAGGCGTCGTTGGCGCACAGGCAGGCGAGGGGATCGAAAGCCACCCAGCCGAGTCCGGCGATATGCGCCTCCGCCCAGGCGCGGCGGGCCGGTACGGTTTGGTCACCGGTATGGACGTAGCCATTGATGAAACGGGCAGGGACGCCGGTCACGCGGGCGGCGGCGATGAAGACATGGGCGATGTCCGCCGAGGTGCCAGTCCGATCGGCGAAAGCGGCTGCGACACCGACCGCGGGGGCGGCCGCGTCGGTTGTGAGCGTCATGTCGTCATGGACGCGGGCGAGGAGCGTGTGCATGCGCGCCAGCGTGTCGGCGCCGGTCGAGGCGTCACGGGCATAGGCGGCGAGCTCCGCCCCGGGCTCCGTCAGCGGCGTCTCGCGCAAGAACAGGCTCGGCGGGAACGGTTCGACGGTGCCGCGCACGACGCCGCTCGTGTCCTGGGTCTCCACTTCGCCCTCGACGGAGATGCGCAGCCGTTCCAATGGGCCGTCGATCGAATAGGCGGTGGTGATGTTGCCGAACGCGTCCTCGTGGGTGTCGAGCCGGCAGTCGCCGGAGACGTCGATGCGCCAGTCGACCACGTGCTGGCCGTCATGCGGGCGTGGCGTCAGCCGCAGGGTCTGGATCACGCCCTTGGCGGGTTCGCCGTATTGGTAGCGGGTTTCGTGGGTGACGCAGATGCGCATGGAACCATTGTCGCGATGGCGGACGCCTTTGCCAAGCCGGTATTGCGGTGGTTGGCGGCGGCGGCGCCTACATCAGGTATTGTTCGGAGACGCTCGCGCCGAACTGGTGATTTTCGGCGATGAAGTCGGTGATGTATTCGTGCAGGCCGCTCTGGAAGATGTCGTCGATCCGGCTGTTGGTGAGCCGGGTGCGGAGCGCCCGTGCCTTGCGTTGCGCGGGCCCCTGGCGCCCATAGGCGTGGGCGATCGAATCCGTATAGCGCACCAGGTTGTCGTAGCAGCTCGCCAGCGAGCGCGGCATCTGGGTATTGAGGATCAGGAGGTCGGCCACCAGCCAGGGCTTGAGGCTGTCGCGATAGACCCAGTGATAGGCGGTGTTGGCCGAGACGGTGCGCAGGATCGCCGACCACTGGAAATAGTCGAGTGAACCGCCGATCGGCTCGTGGACGGGCAAGAGCAGGTGGTACTTGACGTCGAGGATGCGGGCGGTGTTGTCGGCGCGCTCCAGGTAGAGGCCCAGCCGCGAGAACCAGTAGGCATCGTTGCGCAGCATGGAGCGGTAGGCGGAGCCGTCGAAGCGCAGCGACGTCTCCTGCACCCAGCGCAGGAAGCGGGCGAGCTCCTCGCGCGAGGTCGGGCCGTTGCCGAAGCGCTTGAGCTCCAGCCAGGCGCCGTTGATGGTTTCCCACATCTCGGCCGTCAGGGCGGTGCGCACCGCGCGGGCATTGGTGCGGGCGATCTCGAAGCAGCTCCTGATCGACGACGGATTGGCGGGCGAGAACGCCAGGAAGGCGACCACATTGTCCTCGTTGGCCTCGTCGTAGTTGCGCGCGAAAGCGGCGCTGCAGCCGGCGGTCGCGACCGCCGATTCCCATTCGTTGGAGCCGCCCAGATAGGACACCGGCATGGTGGCGAGCCGTTGGGTGGTCTCCAGGATGCGGGCGACATATTCGGCCCGCTCCACATAGCGGGACATCCAGAACAAATTGTCGGCGGTACGCGACAGCATGGATCGGCCCTTTTACGAATCCAGCACCCAGGTGTCCTTGGTGCCGCCTCCCTGGCTGGAATTGACGACCAATGACCCTTTCTTGAGCGCCACCCGGGTCAGCCCGCCGGGTACGATGCGAATGCGGTCGCGGCCGCTGAGGACGAACGGGCGCAGGTCCACGTGGCGCGGCGCGACGCCTTCGTCGACCAGCGTCGGGCAGGTGGACAAAGCCAGCGTCGGCTGGGCAATGAAATTCTTCGGGTTGGTCTTGAGCTTGGACCGGAAGGCGGCGATCGTCGCCCTGTCGGCCTTGGGCCCCACCAGCATGCCGTAGCCGCCCGAGCCGTGCACCTCCTTGACGACCAGCTCTTCGAGGTGGTCGAGCACATAGGCGAGGTGCTCGTCTTCGCGGCAGCGCCAGGTGGGCACGTTCTTCAGGATCGGCTCCTCGCCGAGATAGAACTTCATGATCTCCGGCATGTAGCTGTAGACGGCCTTGTCGTCGGCGATGCCGGTGCCGACCGCGTTGGCGAGCGTCACCGTGCCGGCCTGGTAGGCGGACATCAGCCCCGGCACGCCGAGGACCGAATCCGGGCGGAAGGCGAGGGGGTCGAGAAAGTCGTCGTCGAGGCGGCGGTAGATGACGTCGACGCGTTTGAGCCCCTCGGTCGTGCGCATGTGGACGACGCCGTTCTTGACCACGAGGTCGCGGCCTTCCACCAGTTCGATGCCGAGCTTGTCGGCCAGGAACGAGTGTTCGTAATAGGCGGAATTGTAGACGCCGGGAGACAACAGGACGACGGTCGGCTCGCCGTTCGTGGCGGTGGGGGCGACCGACTTGAGCGTCGCCAATAGTTCGTCCGGATAGTTTTCTACCGGTGCCACCCGGCAGCGCGCGAACAGTTCGGGGAAGAGCCGCAGCATGATCTCGCGGTTTTCCAGCATGTAGGAGACGCCGGAGGGCGTACGGGCATTGTCCTCAAGGACGTAGAAGGTGTCGGCATCGATGCGCACGATGTCGATGCCGGCGATGTGGACGTAGATGTCGTGCGGCACCTTCTGCCGGTTCATCTCCGGCCGGAACACGGGATTACGGAACACGAGGTCTTCCGGGACGATGCCGGCTTTGAGGACCTCGCGTTTGCCGTAGACGTCCTTGATGTAGAGGTTGAGGGCGCGCACGCGCTGTTCGAGGCCGCGGGTGAGGGTGGTCCATTCCTGTGCGGCGAGAATGCGGGGAATGACGTCGAAGGGGATCAGCCGCTCGTTGGACTCCGCCTCGCCATAGACTGCGAAGGTGATACCGATGCGGCGGAACAGGAATTCGGCCTCGCGCTGGCGGGTCTCCAGGACTTCGCGCGGCAATTGCGCGAGAAAGCTGTCGACGGCCGTATAGGGAGAGCGGATCAGCCCGTCCTCCTGACGCATCTCGTCGAAGATCGCCGGCACGACTGTCTCCCGTCCGAAAAGCCAGAAGCTGGCGGCAGTTGGCAGCCAGAGTGACATCCGTGGGAGAAGTTGCAAGCTCCGCGCCAAGTCCGGACGAGGCGAACGGACGCAATGGCTTGCGTCACTCCGGGCGCGGCCGAAGGCCGGGAGCCCGCAATCCACCGTCCCGGCGCTGCGGCGTATGGATTCCCGGCTCCTCGCTGCGCCCGGCCGCGGACTGATGTCCAGATGGGTCAGTTCTTGTCGAGGCGGGCGTGATCGGATTGTTGCCTATGAATTGGGCGGTGTCTGATCACGTCGGCAGCGGGCCACCGGTGGGGGCGCCCGCTTGAGCCGGAGGCCCCTGCGGGCTAACACGGGCCGGCAAGGGGGAGTGACCAATGACCCAGTTTGATGCGCCGATCATCACAGCCGCCCTCCTGGTCATCGGCGACGAGATTCTGTCGGGCCGCACCAAGGACAAGAATATCGGCTATGTGGCCGAATATCTCACCAATATCGGCATCGACCTGCGCGAGGTGCGCGTCGTCGCCGACGACGAGGCCGATATCATCGCCGCCCTCGATGCACTCCGTCATCGCTATACGTATGTTTTCACCACCGGCGGCATCGGCCCGACCCATGACGACATCACTGCCGACAGCGTCGCCAAGGCGTTCGGTGTGCCGATCTCGGTCGACGAGCGGGCGCGAACGATTCTGTTGGAACGCATTGCCGAGAAGGATCTGAATGAGGCGCGGCTGCGCATGGCGCGTATCCCGCATGGGGCCGACCTGATCGACAATCCGGTCTCGCGGGCGCCCGGCTTCCGGATCGGCAATGTCCATGTGATGGCGGGGGTGCCGGCGATCATGCAGGGCATGCTCGACTCCATCGCGCCGACGCTCAAGACCGGCAAGAAGATGCTGTCGCAGAGCGTGCGCGCCGACCTGCGCGAGGGCGATATCGGCTCCGAGCTTGCCGCCGTCGCCAGGGCCCATCCCGAAACGATGATCGGAAGCTACCCATTCATGGACGATGCCGGCCGGCCCAATACCAATGTGGTGGTGCGGTCACGTGACTCTGCCACGCTCGCCGAGGCGGTCGCCGCGGTCGAAGACATGCTCGCCAAGGTGCGGGTGACGTCAGGAACTCGCTGAGGCCTTCGGGGCGGTCCGGTAGGCGGCGAGAAACACGCGCACGGCAGCGCGCACGGAGCGTTCGATTTCGCTCTCGTCGACGGTGGTGACGTAGCAGAGCAGGAGCGGTTTGAGAAACGGCCCGAGGCAGGCTTCCAGGAACTGGATCGCCGCCAGCTCCGGGTCGTCGATCGTCAGAACGCCGGCGTCGTGCTGGGCGACGAGGTAGCGGGTCACGCGGGCGATGCCATTGGCCGGTCCGGCTTCGAAAAACCTGCGCCCGATCTCCGGCATGCGCTCGCAGATGGCGATGATCGTGCGGATCATCGGCACGCGCTCGGGCATGCAGACGAAGCGGACGAAGTCGTCGCCGAGGCGGGTCAGTACCTTTTCGATATCGGGGTCGTCGGCATCGAGGCTGAACACAGCGGCCCCTTGAGACCGGATCTCGTCGGCCGCAATCGTTTGGAACAGGGCTTCCTTGCTGTCGAAATAAACATAGAGCGTCCCCTTCGAGACGCCCGCGGCGCGCGCGATCTGTCCCATGCTGGCGCCATCGAACCCCAGCGCCATGAAGGACTTGCGCGCGCCTTCGAGGATCTGCCGGCGCTTGGCCGTATCTTGTGCGGTGTCCGCCGGCAGGTGTGCGGCGGTGTCGGTGGCCATTTCATCCTCGCGTCGTCGCTTTACCCCATCCGAACTGCCGACGGCGCGGTAGCACGGGACGGGAATGACGTCGATCTCACAGCGCATGACCGAACCGTTCGGTCAGGGGTTGATTTAGGCCCTGAAGTGGCCTATGTCAATGACCGAACGGTTCGGTCAATCCACAAGAGGTATTTTGATGTCGCCGACCCCCGAGCGCCACGGCCGAGACGTCGCGGATCCCACGCTGCCTGCCCGTTTGCATGCCACCGATCCCGACGGACCCGCCGATCGCAAACACGAGCCGGCGCCCCTGCACCTCGCGCCCTCCCCGGCGCCGGCCGAGGCAGCCACGACCAAACGGCCCGGACGGCGGCGGCTGGTGATTGCCGGTGTCGCCGGCGTCGCCGTCCTCGCCCTCGGCTCCTGGTATGGCGGCCAGTGGTGGACGGTTGGTCGTTTCCAGGTGACCACCGACAACGCCTATGTGGGGGCCAAGAACGCGACGCTCGCCACCAAGATTGCGGGTTACGTCGCCGATGTTGCCATCGAGGACAACGCGGCCGTGCGCGCCGGCAGCGTCATCGCCACCATCGACGATGGCGATTACCGCCTCGCGGCCCAGCAGGCCCATGCCAAGGTGGCGACCCAGAAGGCGGTGATCGCCCGTCTCGACAGTCAGATCACCGCCCAGCAGGCGCTCGCCGAGCAGACGCGGGCCCAGCTCGTCTCGGCGCGCGCCGGCGCCGTGCGGGCCGAGCTCGAACTCAGCCGCCAGGAATCCCTGGCGGCGCGCGATTTCGCCAGCCGCCAGGCCCTCGAACAGGCGCAGGCCAGCCGTGCCCAGTCGGATGCCGGCGTGCGCGGTGCCGAGGCGGCGATCGCGGCCGCCGACGCCAATGTGGACGTCATCCGCGGCCAGCGCGAGGAGGCGGCGCGCACCCTCACGGAATTCGAAACAGCCGCCGCCAAGGCCGACCGCGACCTCTCGTTCACGGTCATCCGCGCGCCGTTCGATGGCGTCGTCGGCAATCGTGGCGTGCAGGTCGGCGACTACGTCCAGCCGGGCCAGCGGCTCTTGAGCCTGGTGCCGCTCGAAAACGTCTATGTGGACGCCAATTTCAAGGAGACCCAGCTCGCCCGCCTGCAGGTCGGGCAGCCGGTCATGATCACGGTCGATGCCCTGCCGGGCCTGCATATCGGCGGCACCGTCGAGAGCGTCGCACCGGCATCCGGCTCGGTGTTCTCGTTGCTGCCGCCCGACAACGCCACCGGCAACTTCACCAAGATCGTTCAGCGCGTGCCGGTGCGCATCGCATTGCCGGCCGAGGTCGTTGCCAACCGGACGCTGCGTCCCGGCATGTCGGTCGTGGTCAGCGTCGACACCAAGGGGCGGACCGATCGCTCCATGGCGGCGCTGACTGCCGCGACGACGCAGCGGAATTGAACGGTCCCGTCATTGCGAGGAGCGAAGCGACGAGGCAATCCAGCTCTTTACGGTGTTGCTCCTGGATTGCTTCGCTTCGCTCGCAATGACGGCGTGCGGAAAATTCTCACGGCATCGGGATCGTCATGACCACCCCCCAAGACCACGTCACTCCGGACCGGATCGATCCGCGCCGGCTGATCGCGTTCCTCGCCATGGTGTTCGGCATGTTCATGGCGATCCTGGACATCCAGATCGTGTCGGCCTCGCTGTCCGAAATCCAGGCCGGCCTGTCGGCGTCGAGCGACGAAATCTCCTGGGTGCAGACCGCCTACCTGATCGCCGAAGTGGTGATGATCCCGTTTTCCGGCTTCCTCGCCCGCGCGCTCGGCACCCGTACGCTGTTCTCGCTGTCGGCCGGTGGCTTTGCTTTCGCCAGCATGATGTGCGGCTTCTCCTCGTCCATCAACGAGATGATCTTCTGGCGTGCCGTGCAGGGCTTCATCGGCGGCGGCATGATCCCGACCGTGTTCGCCGCCGCCTACACCATCTTCCCGCGCTCCAAGATCGGCGTCGTCTCGCCCATGATCGGCCTCGTGGCGACGCTCGCGCCGACCATCGGGCCGACGGTCGGCGGCTATCTCACCGACCTTTTGTCCTGGCACTGGCTGTTCTTCGTCAACGTGGTGCCGGGCGTGATGGTGACGGCGGCGGCGTGGCTCCTGGTCGATTTCGATGAGCCCGACTGGAAGCTCCTGCGCCATATCGACCTGTGGGGGCTCGTCGCCATGGCGCTCTTCCTCGGCTCCCTCGAATACGTCCTCGAAGAGGGGCCGAAGAACAACTGGCTGGAGGACGAGATGATCGCACTCATTGCGGTCGTCGCGCTCACGAGCGCGTGTGCGTTCTTCGTGCGCGTCGCCTTCGCGCCCGAGCCGATCGTCGATCTGCGCGCCTTCCGCGATCGCAACTTCGCCGTCGGCAGCATCCTGTCCTTCGTCATGGGCATCGGGCTCTACGGATTGACGCTGCTCTATCCGCTCTATCTCGCCCAGATTCGCGGCTACAACCCGCTGATGATCGGCGAGACCATGTTCGTATCCGGTCTTGCCATGTTCCTGACGGCGCCGGTCTCGGGCCGGCTCACCGGCAAGGTCGACCCGCGCGTCATGATCGCCCTCGGCTTCATCCTATTCGCCATCAGCACGTACTGGCTGACCGGCCTGACCCGCGACTGGGACTATTGGGAACTGTTCTGGCCGCAGGTCCTGCGCGGCTCCGGCCTGATGCTGGCGATGATCCCGATCAACAACATCGCGCTCGGGACCCTGTCGCCGGAGCGCCTCAAGAACGCCTCCGGCCTGTTCAACCTCATGCGCAATCTCGGCGGCGCCGTCGGGCTCGCCGGCATCGCCACCGTCCTCAATGACCGCACCGACCTGCACGTCGCCCGCCTGCACGACCAGGTCACCTTCGCGCATCGACCGGTCACCGAAATGCTCGATGCGCTCACCGCCCGCTTCCAAGGCCACGGCGATGCTTCGGCCATGGCGCTCAAGCAGCTGTCCGGGCTGGTGCACCGCCAGGGCCTGGTGATGGCCTATGGCGACGTCTTCCTGATCATGGCCGTCTTGTTCGCCGCGCTCGCGGTGCTCGTCGTCCTGGTCAAGCGGCCGCCGCCGCAAGGCGTCGCCGCCGGGCATTGACGTCCAGGCGCAAACACGTGGCTTGGCGCGAACAGCCCAGCCCATTCACCGGTGGACAGGGCAAGTCCGGAATCGACTTTTCGGCACCGGTCACTAGATTGCGCGGCTGCTTTCAACCAAGCCAATGGTATTGCGCCATGCCCGCCGAGTCGCCGCAAAAGCATTTTCCGGTCTCCTGGGACCAATTCCACCGCGATTCCCGCGCGCTCGCCTGGCGCCTGTCCGGCGCCGGCCCGTTTCAGGCGCTGGTCGCCGTCACCCGCGGTGGCCTGGTGCCGGCGGCGATCGCCGCCCGCGAGCTCGGCATCCGCCAGATCGAGACCGTGTGCGCGGCGAGCTACAACCACATGTCGCAGGGCGAGATCCGCATCCTGAAAGGGGTGGCGCAGAGCATCGTCGATATCGGCGGCGGCGAGGGCGCGGGCGTCCTGATCGTCGACGATCTGGTCGACACCGGCAAGACCGCCAAGGTGGTGCGCGAACTCCTGCCCAAGGCCCATTTCGCTACCGTTTATGCCAAGCCCATGGGCCGGCCCATGGTCGACACTTTCATCACCGAGGTGTCACAGGACACCTGGATCTTCTTCCCGTGGGATACCGGGCTTGCCTTCCAGCCGCCCATCCGCGACGGCGGCGAGTAAGCTGCAGCCTTTCAATCAAATAAGGGAGGAGCGACGATGGCGCGCCCGGACGAGCCTGGGATTGGCGACGAGCCCGACGGCGACGAGGAGTTCGCGGCCCTCGAGCGCGCCCTGTTCGTGCGCCTCGAATCCTTCATGGACGAGCAGGACATCGACGACCTCTACCTCGCCGACCTCCTCCTCGATGCCGCCCTCCACCTGCGCATGTCGGCCTATGCCGCCGAAGTGGAAAAGCCCTCGGTCGCCGGCCTCAAGCTCGACCTCGATCGCCTGCGCCTCGACGTCGAGCAGATGATCCGCGGCGCCAAGAAGGACGCCGAAGGCTTCATTGCCGAGGTCAAGGATTTGCGGGCCGCGGAGGCGGAAGAGGTGCCGGAAGGCAACAACCCTGAGCGTTGACGGGGTAGGGGAATTCGGGATTCCCGCTTGGCGCCGCGGAAGCCGCTCGCTAGAGTCCGCCGCGTCACGCGGGCGTGGCGAAATGGTAGACGCAAGGGACTTGAATGTTTGAGTGCCCGCGGGGAAACCCGCGGTGCAGAACTGCCCAAATTCGGGGAAACCGGTCACAGGCAATCCCGAGCCAAGCGCGGCGGCTCACAAAGTCGGCGTGAAGGTGTAGAGACTAGACGGGCAGCACCTAAGGCGCACGCATCGCGCACGCTAGGGTGAAGGGATAGTCCAGACCCCAAACCGGGTCGTCGCACTTAAGGTGCGCGGCGCGGGCGGCGAAAGCCGTAGCAGGTACGAAAATCCCTCGGGCCGTGAGGCCTGTGCCGGTTCGAGTCCGGCCGCCCGCACCAATTGAATCGCACATCGCGCATCGTGATAACGATAAATCGTGCGCCCTTCCTGTGATGTCTGCCGCGACGTCCGGGTTGTCCCGCCAGCGCCCGTTGTACCGCCGCCGGCTCGCGTTCGATCACGCGCAGGAAGGCGCGGGCCGCGCCTTCGGGGCGGCGTCCTTGCTCCCAGTTCTGGACGGCATCGAGCTTGAAGCCGAACCGGGCCGCGAACTCGGTTTGCGACAGACCGAGGCGCTTGCGGATGGTGGCAACGTCGACGTCCTCGGGCACATGGGCGACAAAGCCCCCGCGAGCACCACGGGCGTATTCGAGCGCCTGCCGCGCGCCGCGCAAAATGCTCTGACCGGATTTAGACACGCCGCCTCACTCCCTTTCGGGCGGTGGCGAGCGTTCGAAGAGCTGATACGCCTGTTGTCTTAAGGCATCATCGCAAGCGTTGTTCCTGTCCATGTAGCTAATGATGAGATCAACTTGCGGCTTCGAATTACGCGGCAGCTTATAGGTCTCATCAAGCTGGCTCTGCGAGAGAAAGCGCGGCAGATGCTTGTGCGGATCAGGTGACGATTTCCAGTTTAACCAGTTCCCTATCAGGGCTTTCCACTGCATCCGCTGGTCTGAATTTACTTTCTCTTGAATCAGGCGATCATAGTCGCGTAGCGCTATCAAAGCATCCGATGCCAATTCCTTCGTCATCCATCCGTGAAATCTCGCCATGCGTGCGCGGTAGTCATTGAAAACGGCGCGCAGATCAATGGAGTCAGACGCGGTCTCGACATAGGCGAGCATCGCGGCGTCAGTGGGTCGCTGAAATCGTTCGGGAGCAGCCGCGATAACCCGCAGCACCACATCCTTTTGGATCATGAAGGTGGCTGTTCTGACGCCGTCCGAAAAGCTATGGGTCAGGTTCCAGCCTGCTTCGACCATGTGGAGGTGATGCAGCATGACGCGAAGGGCAATAACGAAATCATGCAGGCCATCCACCCCAAAAGTTTCTTCCAGCTTCGATTTAAATTCAGGAAGGGGGTGGCGCTTGATTACGCGGCGGGCATGATCAACTAGCGAAGCGGCTGCATTAGCCGTTGCAAACAGCTCTTTCTGAATTTGCCGTTCGAATCGACTGAGGGCGTCGTTTTCGTTGGGATTGAATAGCGTGTTTTCTTCGGACAGCGCGGCATTTTCAAAGACGCAGATCGCAGCCAGCAGGTCCTCTAGGCATTGCTCCATAATGGCAAGGCTAGTCAAGTACGAGTCACGCCGTTCCGCAAGCGCGTAGCCGGGGTGGTCTCGTAAAATGGCTCGGGTGTATTTGTCGTTGAGATTGATGACAGCCTGGGCGAGTTCGGGCGGTAGCGGCACAGCGCTTGCGGCTACGGCTTGCCGAATTTGCTCACGCCGCGCCGCTTCGCGTTCCTCTTGTCGCGCCCATAGCTCATTCAGAAGTTCTCTGGTCAGTTGCGGCATAGGAAATGAACCCCTTGTTAGGGAATCGGCACAAGTATATGAGGCAATTGAACTGGCCCTGAAATAGGGAGCGATGCGGGCGACTTCCACTCAAAGTCCCAAGCTAACTGGCCCTGAGCCGCCATTTACACAGGTTCTTACACATATCGGTC
>JAVDCA010000049.1 GCA_030848545.1 Astrobacterium formosum | reverse complement strand
GTCCGGCGTCGCGTTCGTGCACGGCGTTGCCGCTTACTCCCATCGCCCGGCTCGGTAGTCCATCCGCCCGACCTCTGCTGTTACCCCCTCACCCCGGCCCTCTCCCCAAGGGGGAGAGGGGGAAGAAAGTCTGAGTCAATGTCGAATACCGCGCTCATCACGTCTCCCGTCGACTCCCGCCTGCGCGAGCTCGCGCGCGAGCGCGTCCTGGTGCTCGACGGCGCCATGGGGACGATGATCCAGACGCTGAAACTCGGCGAGGCCGATTTCCGCGGCGCGCGCTTCGCCGATACGGCGCGCGACCTGCGCGGCAACAACGACCTCCTCAACATCACCAAACCGGACGCGATCCGCGACATCCATCTCGCATACTTGCGCGCCGGCGCCGATATCGTCGCCACCAACACATTTTCGTCCACCTCGATCGCCCAGGCCGACTACGGCCTGGAGACGCTCGCCTACGAGCTTAATCGCGAAGGCGCGAGGCTCGCCCGCGAAGCGGCCATGCAGGCGGCGCACGAAGACGGCCGTGAGCGCTTCGTTGCCGGCTCGCTCGGGCCCACCAACCGCACCGCCTCGATTTCGCCCGACGTGTCCGATCCGGGCTATCGCGCCGTCACCTTCGACCAGTTGCGCGAAGCCTATGCGGAGCAGGCGAGGGGCCTGCTCGACGGCGGCGCCGACATCCTCCTGCTCGAGACCGTGTTCGACACGCTCAACCTCAAGGCGGCGCTCTATGCCTTGTTCGAGCTGTTCGACGAGCGCGGCGTCCGCGTGCCGGTCATGATTTCCGGCACCATCACGGACCTCTCCGGCCGCATGCTGTCCGGCCAGACTCCCGAAGCGTTCTGGAATTCGATCCGCCACGCCGCGCCGCTCTCGGTCGGGCTGAACTGCGCCCTCGGCGCCAAGGAAATGCGCGCCCACATCGCCGAACTCGCGCGCGTGTCGGATACGCTCATTTGCGCCTATCCCAATGCCGGCCTGCCCAACGAGTTCGGCCTCTACGACGAGAGCCCCGAATACATGGCCGAACTGGTGGGCGAGTTCGCATCCTCGGGTCTGGTCAACATCGTCGGCGGCTGCTGCGGTACGACGCCGGCGCATATCCGCGCCATCGCCGACGCCGTCGCCGGCAAGGCGCCGCGCGCCGTATCCCAGCCGTCCCGTTATCTGCGCCTGTCGGGACTGGAGCCGTTCACGCTGACGCCGGAAATCCCTTTCGTGAACGTGGGCGAACGCACCAACGTCACCGGCTCCGCCAAGTTCAGGAAGCTCGTCACCAATGGCGATTATTCCGCCGCCCTCGCGGTCGCCCGCGACCAGGTGGAGAACGGCGCCCAGGTGATCGACGTCAACATGGACGAAGGCCTGCTCGATAGCGAAGCCGCGATGACGACCTTCCTCAATCTGGTCGCTTCCGAGCCCGACATCGCCCGCGTGCCCATCATGGTCGACAGTTCGAAATTCTCGGTGATCGAGGCCGGCCTGAAATGCATCCAGGGCAAGCCGGTGGTCAATTCGATCTCCCTCAAGGAGGGCGAGGAAGCGTTCGTCCATCATGCGCAGATCTGCCGGCGCCACGGTGCGGCGGTCGTCGTCATGGCGTTCGACGAGCAGGGCCAGGCCGACACCTTCGAACGCAAGACGAAGATCGCCAAGCGCGCCTACGACATCCTGGTCGAGAAGGTCGGCTTCCCGCCCGAGGACATCATCATCGATCCGAACGTCTTCGCGGTTGCGACCGGCATCGAGGAGCACGACGGCTACGGCCTCGCCTTCATCGAGGCGACCCGCTGGATTCGCGCGAACCTGCCCTATGCGCACGTCTCCGGCGGTGTCTCCAACCTGTCGTTTTCGTTCCGCGGCAACGAGCCGGTGCGCGAGGCGATGCACTCGGTGTTCCTCTATCATGCCATCAAAGCCGGCATGGACATGGGTATCGTCAATGCCGGCCAGATGGCGGTCTACGACGATCTCGATCCGGAACTGCGCGAGGACTGCGAGGACGTGGTCCTGGCTCGCCGCAAGGATGCCGCCGAGCGCCTGCTCGCGGTGGCCGAGCGCTGGCGCGGCGTCAACCGCGAAGTCAAGGAGGCCGACCTCGCCTGGCGCGAATGGCCGGTCGAGAAGCGGCTCGCGCACGCGCTCGTGCACGGCATCACCGATTTCATCGCCGAGGACGTCGAGGCGGCGCGGCTCGCCGCCACGCGCCCGCTCGACGTCATCGAGGGCCCGCTGATGGCCGGCATGAACGTGGTCGGCGATCTGTTCGGCTCGGGAAAGATGTTCCTGCCGCAGGTGGTCAAGTCGGCGCGCGTCATGAAGCAGGCGGTCGCCTACCTGATGCCGTTCATGGACAAGGAGAAGGAGGAACGCCGCCTTGCCGGCCACGCCGCCGAGCGCTCCACCAACGGCAAGATCGTGATGGCGACCGTCAAGGGCGACGTCCATGACATCGGCAAGAACATTGTCGGCGTCGTCCTCCAATGCAACAATTACGAGGTCGTCGACCTCGGCGTCATGGTGCCGGCGGCGAAGATCCTCGAGACCGCGAAGCAGGAAGGCGCCGACATCATCGGCCTGTCCGGGCTGATCACGCCGTCATTGGACGAGATGTGCCATGTGGCGGCCGAGATGGAGCGCCAGGGCTTCGACGTGCCGCTCCTGATCGGCGGCGCCACCACCAGCCGGGTGCACACCGCGGTCAAGATCCATCCCAATTACCGGCGCGGACAAGCCGTCTACGTCAATGACGCAAGCCGTGCGGTCGGCGTCACCGCCGCCCTGATGTCCGCACAGCAGCGCGGTTCCTATGTGGGCGAGGTCCGGGCGGAATATGTCCGCATCGCCACGGCGCATGCCCGCGGCGAGCAGGCCAAGAACCGCGTCGCCATCGCGGACGCGCGCCGCAACCGGCTCGTGCTCGACTGGAAGGACTACGCGCCGCCCAAGCCTTCCTTCCTCGGTGCCCGCGTGTTCGCCCATTATCCCCTCGACGAGCTCGTGCCCTATATCGACTGGTCGCCGTTCTTCGCCACCTGGGAGCTCAAAGGCAAATACCCGGCGATCCTCGACGACGCCAAGGTCGGCGAGGCGGCACGAAACCTGTTCAAGGACGCGCAGGCGATGCTCGGGAAGATCGTCGCCGAGCGCTGGTTCGACGCCGCCGCGACCGTCGGGTTCTGGCCGGCCAACAGCGAGGGCGACGACATCGTCATCTTCGACGACGAAACCCGCAGCACGCGGCGCGTCGTCGTCCACACCTTGCGCCAGCAGCTCGCACGCCGCGAGGGCCGCGCCAATGCGGCGCTGGCCGATTTCGTCGCCCCGGTCGGGACGGCGGATTATATCGGCGGCTTCACGGTGACGGCGGGCGTGGGCGAGGACGAGGTCGCCGAGCGCTTCAAGGCCGCGCACGACGACTACGGCGCCATCATGGTCAAGGCGCTCGCCGACCGCCTCGCCGAAGCCTTCGCGGAACGCATGCACGAGCGCGTGCGCCGCGAACTCTGGGGCTATGCTGCCGACGAGAGTCTCAAGCCGGCCGACCTGATCGGCGAGAAGTACCGCGGCATCCGCCCGGCACCCGGCTATCCGGCCCAGCCCGACCACACCGAGAAGGGCACTCTGTTCGATCTCCTCGACGGCGAGAACGCGATCGGTGTCAAGCTCACCGAAAGCTTTGCGATGTGGCCGGGCGCGTCGGTGTCGGGCATCTATTTTTCCCACCCGCAAAGCCATTATTTCGGCGTCGGCCGCATCGAACGCGACCAGGTCGAGGACTATGCCGCCCGCAAGGGCTGGTCGCTCGAAGAAGCCGAGCGCTGGCTCGCCCCCATCCTCAACTACGACCCGCTGGCGGCCGCGAAGACGGCGGCGGAGTAGAGTCGATACGATCGCCGCAAATACGGCCGAGCTCCCTCTCCCCGCTGGGGAGAGGGAGCTCGGCCGTATTTGCGGAAAGGTGGTGCGTTTCTTCCGGATGTTCGCAAGTCAGCCCCTCATCCTCAAGGTGCGAGCGCAAGCGAGCCTCGAAGGGTAACCGATAGAGCTGGAAATAGAACGCCGAGGAGCGCGCAGGCCGCGTTCCTTCTGACGATTCGCTCGCTGGCTTCGACGGCACGCACTCGTCCGCCTTGCCGCCGATGCACCCGCGGCACCGGTCATCGCCATGCGCGTCGGCCGAGCCGGGAGCCATGCCGCCGGATCGACCCGGCCTCTCTTGCCCGGTCATCGACGCGGCGCGGCATCGGCTCTACTATCGCGATGACGAACCTTGAGGCGGATCATGGACGATCACGGGCGTGCCGTGGCGAACGCAAGGTCGCGGCACGTGCCCCAGTACCGATGGATCGTGCTCGCGATCATCTTCCTGAGCTACCTGATGTGCTTCGCGGACCGGGGCAATATCGGCGTGGTGCTGCCGGCGCTGAAGAAAGAGTTCTCCATGACCAACATGGAGGCCGGCGCCCTGATGAGCTTCTTCTTCGTCGGCTACTCGGTGACGCAGATTCCGGCCGGATTCTTCGCCAGCCGATTCGGTACGCGCGGCCTCGTATGCGGTTCGGTGCTGGGCTTCTCGCTATTCACATACCTCATCAGTACGGCGAGCTCGGCCGCCATGATCAAGTGGTTTCGCGTCGGCCTCGGCTGCTGCGAAGGCCCGTTTCCGGTCGGCGCCACCTCGACCATCAAGAACTGGTTTCCGCCGCGCGAACGCGGCACCGCGACCGGCATCTACATGGCGGCGACGACCATCGCCACCATGCTGACGCCGCCCGCCGCGGTGTGGATCCTGACCGGCTGGGGCTGGCGATACGTGTTCGTGGTGTTCGCGACCCCGGGCTTCGTGACGGCGGCGCTCTGGTATCTCCTGGTGCGCACGCGACCGGATCAGAGCGGCTTCGTGGGCGCCGCCGAGGCGGCCCATATCGCCGACACGACGGCGGACACGGGCGCGCCGGAACCGGAGCGGCGCTTCAGATTGCTCGACAGGCTGATCCGTGTCAGGCCCGCCGTTGCGCTCGACACCAACCGCAAGCTGCTGGCGTCCTGGAATCTGTGGGGCGTGACGCTGTCCTACTTCTTCGCCGTCTCGATCGTGACGGGAATCCTGACCTGGGTCCCCTCCTATCTGGTGCACGTGAAGGGCCTGAGCTTCCGCGAGATGGGCTGGCTCGCGGCCGCGCCCTGGATCGGCGGCACGTTCGGGGCGCTGTTCGGCGGCTGGTTTTCGGACCGCGTTCTCGGTAAACGGCGCAAGCCCACCATGTGGGTCACGGCGCTCGCAACCGCCGCCATGATGTTCGTGCTCATCGCCATCCCGGACAACCTGCCGCTCCTCACCGCGGCGTTGTTCATGGCCGGCTTCCTCCTGCACGTGGGCTGGCCGGCGTTCACGGCCTACCCGATGGGATTGACGACCTCGCGCACCTATCCGGTCGCGATCTCCGTTCTCAACACCGGCGGCAACATGGGCGGCTTCTGCGCGCCCATCATCGCCGGCTATCTTCTGGACCTGAAGGGCACCTACGACCTGGTGTTTCTCTATTTTGCCGCCTGCGGAGTCCTGTGCTGGCTCGTCAACTGCACGATCGACGAGCCGCTCTGAGGCGCGCGTCCCTCGCCCCGCTCGCACGCCAACGCATGGGCGCATTGCAAGCCGAGGATGCATTGCGGCCTCTCACCGGAGATCAAACTATTCGGAACACTTTGACGTAGCGCAAGTCCTGGACGACGGATCGCTGGCTTTTTGGCCGATCGTGACCGGCATTCGAGCCGGAGGACGGCGGGCGGCGCAGGGAAAATGAGAATCAGGCATACGGCATACCCGTGGGTGCGCTCGCCACTCGCGCCGGAGCTGCACGCGATTCTCGTCAAGCACGGAACGGTCCGCCGCGTCGACAAGGGCGCCTGCGTGGTGCCGGCCGGCAGCTACTATCCTCATCTCTGCCTGGTGGTCGACGGCATGCTCTGCAAGTCGTTCGAGGTGAAGAACAGCTCGAAGGACACCGCGATGAGCCTGATCCTCGCGGGTTCGATGTTCGGCGAAACCTGGTTCATGTCGCGGCGGGCCTCGAACCTCGCTGTCCACGCCTTGCGCGACACCATGCTGATCGAGGTGCCGCACGACTTCATCGAGGGCGTGATGCAGTCGAACTCGGCGCTTTTCCGGAAATTTCTCAACCAGTTCATCCTCGACACCGAAGCCGATCTCGAAGGGCTCGCGACCCTGATCGCCAGGCCTCCCGAGGACTGCCTGCGGGTGCTGATGAAGATCTTCGTGGTGCGCTATCGGGAAGAGGCCCGCGACGACTGGTATACGGTCCCGGTCAACCTCACCCACGCCGAGATCGGCAGGATCGTGTACACCTCGCCCCTGACGGTCAACCGCTTCTTCCTGTCATGGAAGAAGCAGGGGCTCTACCGGCGCGACGGCAAGCGGCGCCTGGTGCACGCGGATCTGCTCGCCGGCATCAGCGACTGGAAGAACGAGGAGTTCCTGCCGGCCAGAGCGCGATGATCGCGATCGCGCGTCGCGGCCCGAAGAGGCCGCACGCCATTGCGCAGAATTGCGTAGGCGCCGGCGGCGAGGCGGCACGCGCGGCGCGACCGCGCGGCGCGCAGCCTGGATCAATTCTCATCTTTCATATATCGCCGGGTATCTACTGCGCATTTTGTGACCTTGCCGGGCTCGGGCCGGCTCCTACCGTGGATCGATGCGAGTGCACGGAGGAGCCTCATGCGCATTTCACACTTAAGGTACGGCCTGCTGGCATTGTCATGCCTGTTCATGGCGAGCCCCGGTGCTGTCGCGGCCGAAAAAGCCGTCAGCCTGGAAGCCGACATCGTGATCGTGGGCGGCGGGCTGTCGGGCCTGTCCGCCGGCCTGACGGCCGTCGAGCACGGCGTCAAGAAGGTGATCATCTTCGAAAAGCTGCCGGGCATCGGCGGGGGCGGCAATTATCCCGAAGGTTCGCTCGGCGTCGGGACGCGCTACCAGAAGGCCAACAACCTGCCTTACAAGAGCGTCGACGAAGTGTTCGCCAAGGGCGTCGAATTCCACCACTGGCGCACCCATGCGGCGCTGGTGCGAAAACTCATCGAGGAATCCGCCAAGACGATCGACTGGATCGAAGATCACGGCATCACGTTCCGGGGCATCCGGACGATGTATCCGCCGGAGAAAAGCCTCGGCACCTGGCATCTCTACCAGGGCGGCGCCGCGCGCGTGAACCACGTCTTCTACAAGGAATACCTCAAGCGGGGCGGCAAGATCTACACCGAGACGCCGGTCAAGAAGCTCCTCACCGAGAACGGCAAGGTCACCGGCGTGGTCGCCGAGCGCACCTGGGACGGCACCGTGTTCACCGTCAAGTCGAAGGGCGGCGTCATCCTCGCCACCGGCGGCTTCGAGACCAACAAGGAGATGCTCAAGAAGTACGTCACCGACATCAACGCCGAAGGCATGCTGGAGCGCGTGATGTTGCGCGGCCCGGTCATCGACGGCCGCAACGGCGACGGCATCAACATGGCCGCCGAGCTCGGCGCCAAGCTGGAAGGCATGGCGACGATCGCCGGCAACAGCCCCTATCTCGACAACGATCCGCCGATCTTCCAGTTCAACGGCGCCGATCATCTCAAGCAGATGCGTTGCGCGCTGGCGCAGCCGTTCCTGTGGGTCAACTTCCAGGGCGAGCGCTTCTTCAACGAATCCCACGGCTCGAGCTTCACCGACGTCTACAACGCGCTGACGGCGAACCGCGGCCGGATGTTCTCGATCTTCGACGAGAAGATGAAGCAGCGCATGATCAACGAGGGCCCCTACATCCCGTTCAACGCCATCGTGGTGGTGGGCCAGAAGATGACCGCGCTCGAGGAAGGCCTCGAGAAGGGCTATGCGGGCGGCTACGCGTTCAAGGCCGACACGCTCGACGAACTGGCGGCCAAGATCGGCGTCAAGCCGGACATGCTCAAGGGCTCGGTCGAGAAGGTCAACAAATACGCCGAAATGGGGCGTGACCCTGAGTGGGGCCGCAATCCCGAACACCTGTTCAAGTTCAGCCCGACCGGCCCCTACTACGCCCTCAAGGGTATTCGCGCGTTCTTCCTCACGCTCGGCGGCGTGCGGGTGAACCTGAGCATGCAGGCGGAGAACAAGGACGGCGACGTGATCCCCGGCCTCTACGTCGTCGGCCAGGACATCGGCGGCATGTACGACAGCACCTACGACCTGCTGCTCGAAGGCTCGGCTTCCAGCTTCGCCTACACTTCGGGACGCCTGGCGTCCGAGCACATCATCAAGACGAACCTGAGGTAGCGCCATCATGAAAAGGACATTCTCGATATTCCTGATGCTGTTCGCGCTGGTGTTGATGGCGGCACCGTTCGCGGGGGCGCAGCAGATCGTCTCGACCAAGAAGCACGCCGGCGCCGGCGTGACCTGCGTGAACTGCCACGGCACCAACACCCCGAAGGAAATGGCCTCCACGGAAGCGTGCCTCACCTGCCACAAGTCCGGCAACGGCGGCTACTACTACGGCAAGGTCGACGCCAAGGGCGACGGCGTCGAGAAGGAGTACATGGAAAGCGGGCGCATCCGGAAGATGGCGATCCACGACTCCCATCAGGGCCAGGTCCGCTGCACCGTGTGCCACGCCGTGCACAAGGAGCCCCCGGCCAAGATGCACTGCAACTGGTGCCACACGGTCGACGTGAAAGTGCCCTGACCCGATCTTGATGAAAACGGCCGGGCCGCCCGCAAGGGCGGCCCGTTTCACCTCCGGTTTTGATGCGGTTCCGATTTCGACTGTACGGCGGGAAGAACCATGAAGGCCGATTGCCGAGGCTACTTTGTGGACGCGCTGGCTCGCCTTCGCGACGAGCGGCGCTACCGGGTGTTCGCCGACCTGGAACGGCTCGCGGGCCGGTTTCCGCGGGCGGTCTGGCACTCGCCGCAGGGCGCGCGCGACGTGGTGATCTGGTGTTCCAACGACTATCTGGGCATGGGCCAGCACCCGGACGTGATCGCCGCCATGGTCGACACCGCCAAACGCATGGGCACCGGCGCCGGCGGCACCCGCAACATCGCCGGCAACAACCATCCGCTGATCGAACTCGAGCGCGAACTGGCCGACCTGCACGGCAAGGAGGCGGCGCTGGTGTTCACCTCCGGCTACGTGTCGAACGAGACCGGGATCTCGACGCTCGCGAAGCTGATGCCCGACTGCCTGATCCTGTCGGATGCGCTCAACCACAATTCGATGATCGACGGCGTGCGGCAGTCGGGCAGCGAAAAGAAGATTTTCCGCCACAACGACATCGGCCATCTCGAGGAGCTGCTCGCGGCAGCCGGGTCGCGGCCGAAGCTGGTCGTGGTCGAGAGCCTGTACTCGATGGATGGCGACGTGGCGCCCCTCGCGGCGATCTGCACGCTGGCGGAGCGCCACGGCGCGATGGTGTATGTCGACGAGGTGCATGCGGTCGGCATGTACGGGGCGCGGGGCGGCGGCATCACCGAGTTGCACGGGGTGGCGCATCGCTGCGACGTCATCGAGGGGACGCTGGCGAAGGCGTTCGGGTGCATGGGCGGCTACATCGCCGGCGCGCGCGATCTGATCGACGCGGTGCGTTCCTATGCGCCGGGATTCATCTTCACGACGGCCCTGCCGCCGGCGGTGGCAGCGGCGGCGACGGCGGCGATCCGGCATCTCAAGCGCTCGGCGAGCGAGCGCGAGCGGCACCAGGCGCAGGCGGCGCACACCAAGATGGCGCTGATCCAGGCCGGCATCCCGGTGATGGCGTCGCAGACCCATATCGTGCCGGTATTTGTCGGCGATCCTGAGAAGTGCAAGGCGGCGTGCGACCGGCTGCTCGAGCGGCACGGCATCTATATCCAGCCGATCAACTACCCGACGGTGCCGAAAGGCCTGGAGCGGCTGCGCATCACGCCGTCGCCCTACCACGACGACGAACTCGTCGCCCGGCTGGCGAGCGCCATGGCCGAAGTATGGGATGCGCTCGACCTGCCGCGCCGCTATGCTGTCGCGGCAGAATGATCCGGAGCTTTGCGATCGGCCGCCGCGGTACGGGCGAACAGGAGGCGCGGAAGTAATCCAGAGCCGATCGGCAAGGCGAAAAGTCGTGAGGGCATCCAGCGTGCCATGACCCTGGTGACGAACACGAGTCCGTTCTCCGGCCGGCGCGGTTTGCAGGCCGCGAACCGCGCCTTCTGGAGTGCGCAGGCCGTTTCGCTGCTCGGGCGCTGGGTGCACGGCTTCGCGCTGAGCTGGCACGTGTACCAGACGACGCATTCCGCCTTCTGGCTGGGGCTGGTGGCGGCGCTGTCCTCGCTGCCGGCGCTGGCGCTGTCGCCCGTCGCCGGCGCCGCCATCGACCGGTACCCTCTCAGGCGTTTGCTGCTCGCGACCCAAGGGGCGCTGGTGCTTTTGGCGAGCATCACCGCGATCTTGGCGATGATGTCCGCCCTCGAGGGCGCGGCCTTGCTCGCGCTTTCGCTTGTGTTCGGCGTCGTCACGGCTTTCGACGCACCCGCATTTCAGGCGTGGTTGGTCGTGGAGAGCGGCGAAGCCGGCCTCGACCGCACGATCGCCCGGCAGTCATTCGCAATTAACGCGACCAAGATCGTCGCGCCGTTCGTGGCGGCCGAGCTCGTGTTCGGCGTCGGCACCGGCGCATGCTTCCTGCTCAATGCGCTGAGCTATCTGCCGCTCGCCTTGATCGTTCTGGTGTCGCGCGAGCGGTGTGGACAACCGGCGCCGGTGCCGGCGCACGAGCGCCACGGGTCGCCGGCCGTCGACTCGGACGCACGCGGCACGCTGGTCCTGGTCGGCGGCTTCGCGTTCCTCGGCCTGCCGTGCTTTTCGCTGATGCCGTCGATCACCGGCGAAGTGCTCGGCGGCGGGCTGCGTTCGTTCAGCCTGGTCATGACCAGCGTCGCCGCCGGTGCGTTCGCGGCCTCGGTGGTGTTCTGGCACGATGCAACGCGTACCCGCCGCCACGCGCTGATTCCGTGGTCGGTACTCGTCTTCGCGGCGAGCCTGTTCGCGCTGTTCGCGCCGGTCGGCGCCTTCGGGCACTGCCTGTTCGCCGCGGTCGCCGGGGCCGCGGTCTGTGTCCTGCTCACGCTGTGCAATCACAGCCTCCAGGCCGGGCTGGAAAACCGCGCCCGTGGCCGCGTCACCAGCCTTTATGCCGGCGTGGTGTTGGGCCTGCCGCCGCTCGGCACGCTCCTGCTCGGCGGCCTTGGCGACCTGTATGGCATGCGCGGCGCGCTGGCGATCGATTGCGCGCTCCTCGCCACTTTGGCGGGGGCGACGATCGCGAGACTGCCGCGTAGGCAAGGTCGTCGGGCCACCACGGATGCCGTGTTCAGCCGGGATGGTGGTCGACAGGTTATGGGTTGCGGCAGGTTCGGCCTAATCGCGCCGGCTCGTGCCGAGGATGCGGACGATTTCGTCTTGCAGATAGGTGACGAAACGCTGGGTGAGCAGGGCGGGCGGCACCTGTGCGGGACGAAGGACGTGGTACTCGAACCGGATCGCGGGGGAGAACGGGAGGACGCGCAGGCCCTTGTCCTGGAACGACAGGGCCGTGAGCGGATCGACCAGGCTGACGCCGGCACCGGCGGCGACGAGATCGCAGGCGACGTGGGAGAGCGACGTCTCCACCATCAGGCGCCGTGAGACCTTGGCGCTGAAGAACGCCTGGTCGATGAGGAAGCGGGCCTGCAGGCCGAGATCCAGGGAGACGAACGGCGCCCCCTCCAGGGTCTGCGGCCGGACGACGCCGTCGGCCGGCAGCGGGAAATCCCGCGGCAGCACCGCCATCAGGGGCGCCGCCGCCAGCACTTCCGACATGATCGCGGGATCGGTTCGCCAATGCACCGCGAAGCCCACGTCGACGCGCTGGGTGGCGACCCGGTGGGCCACCGTCTCGGACGGAAAAACCTGCAGGTCGAGGGTGACGCCGGGGTGGCTGTCGAGAAATCGGTGGGCAAGATGGGGCAGATAGGACAGCGCCAGCGCCGGCATGGTCGCGATCTTCAGGCTGCCGGTGCGGAACTCGCGCAGATCCTTGGCGGCCTGCCGGATGGCTTCGAGGCCGACGAAGGAGAGCTCCACCTCGCGGGCCAGCGCCCGTGCCTCCTGGGTCGGCGTGAGGCGGCCCTTGTGGCGGATGAAAAGGGTGAAGCCGAGAACGCTTTCCAGGTCCCCGATCAGGCGGCTCACCGCCGGCTGCGAAATACTCAGGAGTCCGGCCGCCGCGGTCACGGTTCCGGTCTGGATCAGGGTCCGAAAAGCTTCCAGCTGACGATGGTTGAGACGGGCGGACACGGGAAGCCCCTGACCGGATGACGTCCCAATACTATAATATTTTGACATGAGATGTTGAAAATTTTGTATTTGGCTGCGAGTTCCCACCTCGCTTAGCGTATTCTTTGTTCAGCAGTTGCCGATGCCTACTGGTTAGGCAGATCGGTCGATGCAGTTCCATTCAGGAATCCGGGAGGATTGCGAAAGTATTCGCAAGTTTACCAGGATGCCGGAATGACGCTTTCTCAATATCCCAACAGCTTCCGCGCCGGGGAAGTCCTGATGGCGATGATCTTCTTTCGTCACTTTCCGTAAGGGCCTTGTCGACAGAACCGCGTCACGGAGACGGACCATGCAATTCAGTCCTTGGGTACTGTTCACGGACTTCGCTTTCCTGAGCGTCCTGCTCCTCGTCGGGCAGTTGGCTCGCAACTACATCCCGCTCCTCCAGAAATACATGCTGCCGGCGAGCCTGACCGCCGGTTTCCTGGGCCTGGCGTTCGGTCCCAACGGGCTCGGCTACATCCCGTTGTCGTCGCAGCTGGGGACCTATTCCTCCATCCTGATCGTGATGGTGTTCGGCGCCCTGCCGATCAGTTCGCGGGTGACGGACGCCAAGGCGTTCGGCCGCGAGGTCGGCGAGATGTGGTCCTATGTGACCTTCGGGTGCCTGGCCCAATACGGGTTGGCGATGCTTTTGAGCATCTTCGTCTTCGGCCTAGTCTGGCAGCTGCATCCCGGCTTCGGCTACATGTTGGCCACCGGCTTCTTCGGTGGCCACGGCACGGCGGCGGCCGTCGGGGCTTCGTTCAAGCCCTATGCCTGGGCGGATGCCACCAGCCTCGCCATGACGAGCGCCACTGTCGGCGTCATCGCGTCGGTGATCGGCGGCCTCATCCTGGTCAATTACGGCGCCCGGCGCGGCTACACCCGCGAAGTGAGCAGTCCCGACAAGATGATCGACAACGAGATGCTCACCGGCATGATCCCGCCCGGAAAGCAGAAGCCCATCGGCAAGGAGACCACGTCGGGCATATCGCTCGAAAGCCTGACCTTCCATCTTTCGCTCATCATGCTCGCCGCCATCGCGGGTCGGTACGGCACGATCTGGTTCGGCCGCATCATCCCCTCGGTGAGCGTGCCGGAGTTCTGCGTCGCGTTGTTCGCGGGCTACGTCATCCAGTGGGTGCTGTCGCGTACCGGCGGACAGAAATACGTGGACTCCGCCTCGATCAATCGCCTGAGCAATCTCGCCACCGACTACCTGATCGTCGCCGGCATCGCCTCGATCAAGCTGCCGGTCGTGATCCAGTACGCCGGCCCCCTCAGCGCCCTGTTCGTCGCCGGCATTGCGCTGGTGCTGTTCCAGGCGATCTGGATGGGGCCGCGGCAGTTCAAGGACTACTGGTTCGAGAAGAGCATGTTCTGCTACGGCTTCAACACCGGCACCCTGGTCAACGGCGTCATGCTGCTGCGTATCATCGACCCCAACATGAAATCCCGCAGCATGGAGACCTATGCGGTCGTGGGCCTGGTCGACCGGCCGATGATCATCGCCCTCATCGCTTTGGGCCCGGCCCTGATTGGCACCGGCTACGCCGTCCACTTCGCGCTCGCTTGCTCGGTCCTCGCGATCGTGCCGCTGGTCGTATCGAAGCTCTTCGGATGGTGGCATCCGGACCAGCGAACCGTCGGTGACGCGGTCGGTGAAGCCGTCGGCGAACCCATCGGCGAACCTGTCGCCGAAACGAAAGCCAACTGACGTGCGACGACTCGATGTGCAGCGATCTGCCGCTGGGGCGCAGATGCCGCCCCGGCGGCCGTCCGGCGGAAATCCGGTAGTGAGAGAATGAGCATGGCGGAAGCGGCGAACCGGGCGGACGTCGCGATCATCGGCGGCGGCGCTATCGGGCTGGCGATCGGCTACGGGCTCAAACGCCACGGTCTCGACGTGGCGATCCTGGATGCCGGCGAGCCGCGCCCGCGCGCCTCACGGGGGAATTTCGGCCTCGTCTGGGTGCAGGGCAAAGGGGCGAAGAACCCGGCCTATGCGCGCTGGAGCCGCGCCGCCGCTCTGGCATGGCCCGCGCTCGCCGACGAACTGCGGGACGAGACCGGCATCGAGGTCGACCTGCGGCAGGGAGGCGGCTTCTATCTGTGCCTGTCGGAGGCGGACTTCGCCGCCAGGATCGCGACCTTCACGCGCATGCGCGAGGACCTGGACGGCGACTATCCGTTCGAGGCGCTGGATCGCGCCGCGCTCGCTGACCGCATGCCGGCGGTCGGACCCGACGTGGTGGGGGGCACGTTCCATCCCGACGACGGCGATATCAACCCGCTCAAGATGTGCCGCGCCCTGCAGAGCGCCTTCCTCAAGCGCGGCGGGCGGCTCTATCCCGGCCGTGCGGTGGACGGCATCGTCCCGTTGTCGGGCGGCGGCTTCCGCCTGTCGGGCGGCGGCCGCACCATCGAGGCCGGCAAGGTCGTCATCGCCGCCGGGCTCGGCTGCCGCGACCTGGCGCCGATGGTCGGGCTCGCGGCGCCGGTGACGCCGCAGCGCGGCCAGTTGCTGATCAGCAGCCGGGTGCTCCCGTTCCTCGACTTCCCTACCGCCCATATCCGCCAGACCGCCGAGGGCACGGTGCAGATCGGCGACACCAAGGAGGATGTCGGGTTCGACACCGGCACCACGCTCACGGCCATCACCGCGATGGCGCAGCGGGCGATCCGCATGTTCCCGGTGCTCGCCGGGGTGTCCGTGGTCCGTGCCTGGAGCTGCCTGCGGATTCTCACCCCCGACATCGCGCCGATCTATTCCCAATCGGACTCGTGCCCCGGCGCCTACGTGGCAGCCTGCCACAGCGGCATCACCCTCGGTTCGCTGCATGCCGGCGTGCTGGCGCGCTGGATCGCCGACGGGAGCGAGCCGTTTGCGAACTTCGAGGTCTTTCATGGAAAACGATTCCCGGTTCCGCCGCCTGCCGCAGGCGCGTGAAACGACCGTGACCCTGCTGCTGGAAGGCCGGCCGGTGACGGCGCGGGCCGGCGAGACGGTGGCGGCGGCGCTGCTTGCCGCCGGCGTCTCCATCACCCGGACCACACCGGTGAGCGGCGCGCCGCGTTCCCCCTTCTGCCTGATAGGGGCGTGTTTCGATTGCCTGATGGTGATCGACGGCGTGCCCAACCGGCAGGCCTGCATGACCATCGTGCACGACGGCATGGCCGTCGCCCGCCAGCATGGCGCGGCGGCGGTGACGGAGGATTCCAATTGACCGACACAGGGCATGCGACGGTAGAGGACTGCGATCTCGCCGTGATCGGCACCGGACCCGCCGGCATGGCGGCGGCGGTCGCTGCGGCGGAGTTCGGGCTCGCCGTGGTGGCGATCGACGAACAGGCGGCGCCCGGCGGCCAGATCTACCGCAACGTGCTCGCCTCGCCGGTGGCCGGGACGTTGGGACCCGACTATCGCCGTGGCGCCGAACTGGCGGCGGCGTTCAATACCGCGCAGGGCATTTCCCGCCGCCATGACACCACCGTGTCGATGATCACGCCGGAGGGCGAGATCGTCCTGCGTCGGGACGACGGAAAGATCGTCCTGCTGCGCGCCCAGGCGGTGATCATCGCCACCGGCGCCATGGAACGACCGGCGCCCTTTCCGGGATGGACGCTCCCAGGCGTAATGACCGCCGGCTCGGCGCAGATCCTGCTCAAGGCCGCCGCGGTCGTCCCCGCCGACGGCGTGGTGCTCGCCGGCAGCGGTCCCCTGCTTTACCTCGTCGCCGTGCAACTTCTCGACATGGGCGTGTGCCCCGGCGCGATCATCGAGACCACGCCCGCCGCCAATTATCGGGCTGCGGCCAGGCACTGGTTCGGCGCGCTGCGCGGCGCCGCCACCCTCCTCAAGGGGCTCGGGCTCATCACCCGCCTCAAGATCGCGCGGGTACCCATGATCTCCGGCGCTTCCGGTCTCGTCGCCGATGCCGGTTCGGATGGCACGCTCGCCCGGCTGAAATTCCGCCGCGGCGCACGCGAGTACAGCGTCGCCTGCCGTCTGCTGCTCGTGCACCAGGGCGTCGTTCCCAACACCCAGATCAGTCGCGCCCTCGAGCTGCCCCACGACTGGGACGACGCGCAACGTTGCTGGCGGCCGCGCCTCGGCGCGTGGGGTGACACGACGCTGCCCGGCATCTACGTCGCCGGCGACGGCGGCGGCATCGGTGGCGCCCTCGCGGCCGAGGAGCAGGGCCGCCTCGCCGCGTTCGCCGTGGCGTGCAATCTCGGCTGCATCGACAAATACGAGCGCGATCGCCGCGCCGCCGTGCCGCGCAGAGCGCTCGCCCGCCATCTCGCGGCGCGGCCGTTCCTCGACGCGCTCTATCGTCCGGGGGACGAGGCGGTCGTACCCACCGACGAGACGGTGGTCTGCCGTTGCGAGGAGGTCACCGCCGCCGAGCTCCGCCGCGGCGTCGCCGAGGGATGCCTGAACCCCAACCATGTCAAGACCTACGCGCGCCCCGGCATGGGGCCGTGCCAGGGCCGGATGTGCGGCCTGACCGTCGCCGAAGTCATCGCCGCGGCGCGTGGCCTGCCGGTCGCAGAGGTGGGACATTTCCACGTGCGCCAACCGCTCAAGCCGATGACGCTCGGCGAATTCGCCGCACTGGCCGACGCGATGAAGTGATACCGGGCTCGGCCCATCGAGGCCGCATACGAGAACGCCGAGGGCGGCGACGAGCGCCGCCCTTACCGCCCTTTCCGCCTACAGCCGTTCCATGTCGCGGGTCGCGACGATGTCGACTCCGGTGCCCAGCACGTTGGCGAGGACGACGGTACCGAGCTTGATCGGGGCCTCGATCTCGATGTCCTGGACGGCGCGGGCGACGTCGCGAACAAGCTTCTTCGGCACGGTGCCGGTCGTCTTGACCGGGACGCGGCCCCAGCGGGCGCCCTTGACGCGCACCGAGGTCGCCATGTTGCGGCGCGGGTCCTTGTGCTCCTGCTCGCCATAGGCCTTGCCGGTCTTGCAGCCCCAGCCGGTGACCTTGACGCCCTCGGTGTCGCCCTCCGTATCGTCGACGAGGAGATGGCAGCCGAGCGGACAGCCGATGCAGAGATATTCGTAGATGTGTTGGTCCGACATGGTCAGCCCCGCTTCACGACGTCGACCCGCAAGGTGTCGCCGTGGAATTTCTGCAAGAATTTGGCCTGCATTTTGATCGTCACCATCTCGGCCGGGAAGACGTAGGGCAGCTTCTTGGAATAGATGTCGCCGAACTTGATGGTGCACTCTTCCATGGGCTTCTTCACCCGCATGTAGATGGTGTGTTCGCGGTCCGACGACACCGTCTGCGGTACGCAATAGGTGACGTTGTCGCCGGGCATGAGGCGGATGTTGTCGGCGGGCGGGCGCTTGCCCGTGGCGAACTCGCCGGCGGAACGGCCGGCCAGGAGGGATTCGCGGCTGACGAAGTCGACGAGGTCGTGGATGTGGGCGACGTTGCCGCAGGCGAACACGCCGTTGGCCGTGGTCTCCATGGTGGAGGAGACGATCGGCCCGGTGGTCACCGGATCGAAGCGCAGGTTGATGCGCCGCGAGAGTTCGTTCTCGGGGATGAGGCCGATGGACAACATCACCGTGTCGCAGTCGACATCCCAGGCCCGGCTCATGTCGGGCTTGAACGCCTCGTCGACGGGCGCGACGGTGACGCCGGTGACGCGCTCGCGGCCACGGATGTCGACGATGGTGGTCGAAAGATGCAGCGGGATGTCGAAATCGTGCAGGCACTGCACGACGTTGCGGTTGAGCCCGTTGGCGTGGGGCATGATCTCGAAGACGCCGAGAACCTCGACGCCTTCGAGGGTCAGGCGGCGGGCCATAATGAGGCCGATGTCGCCCGAACCGAGGATGACCACCCGCCGTCCAGGCAGCAGCCCCATCATGTTGACGAATTTCTGCGCCAGCCCGGCGGTGAGCACGCCCGATGGCCGCTCGCCGCCGATCCTTATGGCGCCGCGGGTTCGTTCGCGCGCGCCCATCGCCAGTACCACGGCGCCGGCATCGACGAGCTTGATGCCTTGGGTGCCGGACATCAGCTTCAAGGTGCGCTCGGGGCTGATGTCGTAGACATATGTGTCGGTCAGGACGTCGATGCCGCCGTCGATGACCTGCTGGAGGCAGCGCTGGGCGTATTCCGGCCCGGTCAATTCGGTGCCGAAATGAATGAGCCCGAAGCCGTGGTGGATGCACTGCCACAGGATGCCGCCGGCCTCGCGTTCGCGATCGATCAAGAGGATCTTCTCGGCGCCGCGCTCGCGCGCCCCCATGGCGGCCGCCATGCCGGCAGGGCCGGCACCGGCGATGACGACGTCATAGCGGCTTTCGAGATGACGTGGTTCGGCGGTGATCATGCGTCACCTCCTTCGTTCGCGGATTTCGCCTTGCGTTCGCAGACGATCCAGGTGTTGCCGCCGCGCTTGGTGACGGCAGTCATGGGAATGCCGAGTTCCGAGGACAGAAGTTGCATGCTCCGCCACGAGCAGAAGCCGCCCTGGCAACGGCCCATGCCGGCGCGGGTGCGGAACTTGATGCCGTCGAGCGTGCGGGCGCCGGCGTGGATGGCGTCGATGATCTCGCGCTCGCTGATCTGCTCGCAACGGCAGCCGATGCGGCCGAAGCGATGATCCTCGGCGGCGAGGCGAACCTGGTCCTCGAGGGAGAGCGTCGCGAAGCGCACGCGCTTGCCGACGCGCGGCTGGAAGCGATCGTTTTCGATCATCTCGAGTCCTTCGTCGCGCAGGATCGCGACGATGCGCTCGGCGATCGCCGGCGCCGCCGTGAGACCCGGCGACTGGATGCCGACGCAGTTGATGAAGCCTTTCTGCTTCGAGGGTGCGATGACGAAGTCGTCGCCCTCGATGGTGGCGCGCAGCCCGGCGAATTCGGCGATGCAGTCGCGCTCGCTGATGCCGGGGCAGAAGCGGCGGACCGCCGCGAAGATTTCTTCGGCACCGGCGGCGGTGGTGGAGCGCTCGTTCTTGTCGTCGATGAAGCCGGCGGTGGGACCGATCATCAGCGTGCCGTCATAGGTCGGGATGACCAGGATGCCCTTGGACTGGGGCGTCGGGCACGGGAAGATGGTGCGGGTGACGAGGCCCTTGAGGCGCTTGTCGAGCAGGTATTCCTCGCCCTTGCGCGGGCGGATCGTGTAGTCGCCGGCGCCGGCCATGCGGGCGATCTCGTCGGAGAACAGGCCGGCGGAGTTGACGATGTAGCGGGCGTGGACCAGGCGCTCCGGCGTGACGATGTCGAAGCCGCCGCCGGCCATCGGCCGGATCGCCCGCACCGGCATGCCGACCGCGAGCTCGACGCCGTTGAGGCAGGCGTTCTCGATGAGCGAGAAGCAGACTTCGTAAGGGTTGACGACGCCGGCGGTGGGTGCCGCGAGCGCCGCGACGATTTCGGTCGACAGCGCCGGCTCCTCGCGGCGGACGCGGTCGCCGTCCCAGATCTCGAGGCCGGTGACGCCGCGCTTCCTGCCCTGCTCGAGGAAATGCTCCAGCCTCGAAACCTGCTCCGGCGACATGGCGACCATGAGCTCGCCGTTGCGATGGAAGCCGAAGTCGAGTTCGTCGTGGAGCTTGTCCCACAGGCGATTACCGGCCCACTCCAGCTCACCCTTGAGGGTGCCGGTGGCGCCGTTATGTCCCGCATGGATGATGCCGCTGTTCGACTTGGAGGTGCCGAACCCGACCTCACATTCCTTTTCGAGCAGGATTGTTCTCAAGCGAAAGCGCGACAGGGCGCGAGCGATGGCACAGCCGACCACCCCACCCCCGATAATGGCGACGTCGTAACGCATATGGCGAAATGCCTTCTCGCTGAGGCACCCCCGACTCGGGCGGCCGTGCGTTTTGGCGGGCCGGGCGGCAAGTCGAAGCTGCACCGATCAAGGGACAACCGGCGTCAACACCGAAGCGGCTCTCGGAACGTGGCCGCGGAGGCGACGGCGACAGTCTCCCCGGGGAGTGGTTCTCCGATTCCCGAATTTTCGGTTCTGACCATAATTGTTCGCATTCGAAATCTAGCACAGGCTCCCGCAGGGTGAAGCGAGTAAGATTGCGTAAATGTCCTTCGCGTTTGCGAACATGGCCGAAAGCCGCGGCGTGACCGGAGGTGCCGCAACCCTCACTCAATACCGTCTTGGGGCGATCAGCCTGCCCGACGTGGCGACCGGGAGCGGATGCCGCAGCCCCGGCCTCGCGGCCCCGGGCCGGGACTCGGCCTCACGGGGTTTTTCCGTGATCTTTGGTCCGCTTGGCGGCAGGTACCGCGAGGTGGCTTGATCAGGGATTTTACTGATGGCAAGAATGGCAGTCAGCGCTCCCCAAGAAACTTGCGAGGTTGCGATGTATTCCCGCCCGCGACGGCTCTTTCAGGAGATCGGCCACCAGACCGCAACCAATTGGCTCAGGCAGCCACGGTCGCACATGATCCTGGTGACCGAGGATCAAGAATCGCTCTCCCCCTTGGCGCGGCAAGCGATCACCCGCGACGAACCCATCGAATCGATCGAACGCCTGCAATAGGCGGGCGGTCGCACCAGGGCCTCCCTGGACGGCACGCGATCTTCCCGGAAGCACATCCTTCACGGATGCACATCTTTCATGGATGCACATCGGCGATCACCGGCAGGTGGTCGGAGATGTGACGCGCCGCGGTGTCCGTGAAGGCGGTGCCGAGGAGCGAGGCCGGCCGGCAGTAGATGCGGTCCAGCCGCAGCAGCGGGCAGCGTGACGGAAAGGTGCGGAAGCCGGTCCGGCCCGGGCAGACGCGCGCGATCACGGCGCGCACCGAGCCGACCCAGAACCAGTCGTTGAAATCCCCCAGCACCACCGTGCTCGTCTCGGTGCGGCCGATGATGCCGGCGAGCCGCTTGGCCTGGCCGCGGCGCTCGCGCACCGACAGGCCGAGATGGGTGGCGATCACCCGCAAGGGGCCGGCCGCGGTCGGGATGTCGGCATCGATGACCCGGCGGGGCTCGCGCTCCGGATGGGAGATGTCGTGGATCTCCGCGCGCGTCACCGGCCAGCGGCTGAGCAGGATCTGGCCGTAGTCGCCGTCCTTGGTCACGATGGTCTTGGCGCCGATGCCGAAATGGCCGAGGGCGCTCTGCAGGAAGGCGAACGGCTCGGGCCCGATGCCGGGACGGCGGGAGTCCACCTCCTGGAGCGCGACGATGTCGGGGGCGTGCGCCTGGATGAACGCCACCACCCGGGCGAGGTCGAAGCGCGGATTGCGGCCCAGCGCCCCGTGGATGTTCCAGGTCATGACCCGCACCGGCGCCGTCACGGCGTTCCGTCCCGGGTCAGCAGCCGCTGCAGGCCGGCGCACAGGCCGAGCCAGGCGGCGAGAAGCGCCGCCACGGTGGCGATGCGCGCCGGCGTCGGCTCGGCCACGAGGGCGTAGAGCCGGTCGCCCAGGGCGGCGAGCGCGACGATGCCGGGCGCGAGGCCGAGCGTGGTGCCGGCGAGGAAATGCAGGAATTGCACGCCGAACACCCCGCACGCGATATTGACCACCGTGAACGGCGCGATCGGCACCATGCGCACGGCGGCGACCGCCAGCACGCCCTGCTGCAGGATGCGCCGGCGCGCCTTCTGCAAGCTCTTGCCCAGCAGGGCGGCGACGGTGCGCCGTCCCAGCATGGTGCCGACGCCGTAGCCGGCGGCGGCGCTGATCAGGGCGCCCGCGGCCCCGTAGGCGGCTCCGAGCCAGGGGCCGAAGGCCGCCGCGGTGGCGGCGATCAACACCGTGACCGGAAATCCGAGCAGGCCGGCGACCACGAACGCGCCGATCACCACGACGCCGCCCGAGACGTCGTCGAAGGCGGCGAGGCGTTCGCGCACGAGGTCGGGATCGGCGATTTCCGCCAGCGGCGTGAAGCGCCACGCCAGAATGAGGGCGATCACGACGGCGGCGAGCGTGCCGACCCGCGCCAGCGCCGGCAGGAGACGCATGCCGGCATCGCCGACGGTCTCCTCGACGATGTTTTCCATGGTGATGGGGCGCGGCGGATCGGACAGTTTCTCGATCGGCGCCGCGATGTCGCCCTGCAGCGCATCGGCGTCGTCGATCTCCCGCAGGCTGTGGCCGCCGCCCGTGAGGACTTCGGCGGCGGCGATCAGCGAATTGCGCGTCGCCACCGCGACCGTCGCCTCGTCGACGCCGCAGTGGTCGGCGATCAGCCGGTTGCGGATGGACAGGACGGCGGCACGCTGCTCCGGTGTATGCGCCTCGATGACGAGATCGCACTCGGTGTCGGTTCCCATGGAGCGGTGATTGAGATTGGCGGACCCGACCCGCAGGAGCCGGTCGTCGATGATGGTCACCTTGGAATGCACCATGGTGTCGCCGCATTTGTCGCCGCAGCGCACCTGCGGATAGACCAGGCGGGTACGCGCGGCGACGCCGGCCTCGGCGAGCAGGCGGCGGAAGCGCGCCCGGCCGATCCGCATGGTGCGGGACTCGATCCACGAATGATAGCTCTGCGGGGTGACGATCAGGGCTTCGAGCCGCGGCGTGCGGGTGAGCCGCGCGGCGAGATGCTCGGCGACCTCGGCGGCGGTGACGAACTGGTTTTCCACGTAGATCGCGCGCTCGGCCGCCGCGAAGGAGTCGTGGAACAGGGCCTCGACCTCGCGCACCTCCTCTTGGCCATTGCAGCGCGGTTCGGTGCGGGCGATGCCGACATCGACATCGGTGAAATCGGGCTTCACGAGGGCCGGCCACACATCGGCGTCACCGGCGGGCAGGCGAAGCGGCTGGCCGGTGGCGCGCCGCCACCGCGTCGCCGCCAGTTCGCCCAGCGCGCGGGCGGCGTTGCCTTCCACCATCATCTGCACGTCGTGGAACGGCGCATAGGGCTGGCCGTCGGGGCCGACCCGGTCCGGGTCGTCGAGGTGGTGGCCGGGCCTGTCCCAGCGCCGCACCGTCATGTCGAAGCCGCCGGAGAACGCCAGGTGGTTGTCGACCAGGACGATCTTCTGGTGCTGCGAGGCGCCGAACGGCAGGCAATCGTCGAGCCGCATGGTGATCTGCGGCGGCGTATCGCCGTCGAGCACCAGGGACGGGAACCACTCCCGCTCGGTGGCGTAGAAGGCGGGGTAGTCCCACAGGAGCAGGCGCACGTCGAGTTCCGGCCGGCGGTCGACCAGGGCGGTGAGGAACTCCTTGAGGGGCACCGGCAGGCCGTCCACGGGCGCCGTCGCGCCGGCGAGGGGGGCGCGGGAATGGATGTCCCAGCCGACGATCAGGATGGAGCGGCGCGCATTCAGGAACGCCTGGCGCACCGCCGCGAAGAAATTGGCGCCGTCGACGAGCACGGCCGCCCGGGCGGCGCGCTCGATGCGCCAGACATTGCGTCCGGGGGCGAGGATCGGCCGAGTCTTTCCGGCGGCAAGGGGCATCTCGGCGGCAAGGGGCATCGACAATGGGTTTGCGAGGTTCACCCCCGGTAAATGTTGCGCCCGCGAATAGTTCCATCCGCTGCAGCAAACCAAACCGGCCACGACCGGTTGTCGCCGCCATGAACTCCAGGTTCTGCCAGACATCCATATTGGTCATTCGTCCGCCCGGCGCCGGCCTCGCCATCCCGTGCCGGTTCCGTAAACTCGCCGCCAGCGGGCCCGGCGCATCGCCGGCCCGTGGACCAAACGCACGTCGGCAATCAACGGACATGAAATCCATGTGTGCTCTTAAAAAGCTCGCGCTCTGCGTCGCAACATCGCTCATGGCCACGGCAGCGCTGGCGGAGGTCAAGACCGTGCAGGTCGCGACCGTCAACACGCTGGCGACGCTTCAGCCCGGCGTCACTTTCACGGACATTCCGAACGGCTTCGCCCGCCCGCACCTGTTGATGGACATCATCAAGCCGGCGTCGAGCCGCCCGACGCCCGCGATCGTCTTCGTGTCCGGCAATGGATTCCAGAGCGTCGACCGCGCCGCCCTCGTTCCTCAACTTTCGGTGGTCGCCAAGGCGGGCTATCTGGTCGCCGCCATCGATTACCGCATCATCGGCGAGACCCACTATCCTGAGCCGCTCAAGGACGTCAAAACCGCCGTCCGCTTCCTCAAGGCCAATGCGAAAATCTACAACATCGATCCCGAGCGCATCGCCGTATGGGGCAATTCGGCGGGCGGATATCTGTCCGCCATGGCGGCGACGACCGGCGACATGAAGGAGTTCGACACCGACCGCTGGTCCGGCCAGTCGAGCGCCGTCCAGGCGGCGGTCATCTTCTACGCACCCGTCAACTTCGCCAATTCCATCCGCAACGAGGCTTATAAGCTCAGCGACGGCACCTGGTCGGGCGACGCCTTCCTGGGCTTCGATGCCAAGAACCCCGCCAATGCGGAAAAGGTCAGGAAAGCGAGCCCGCTCACCTACATCTCCGAGCGCACGCCCCCGTTCATCATCGTGCACGGCACCAAGGACGGCGTGGTGCCGATCAGCGAAAGCGAAAGCCTTCACGGGGCGCTGGAAGCCGCCAAACGTCCGGTCACCCTCATCAGGCTCGACGGCGCCGGCCACTCGTTCGGCCAGGTCACGAGCACGCCCGACGTGATGGCGGAGGTCATCCGCTTCCTCGACACGCACCTGAAGGGCAAATGAGCGATCGTTGCTCGGAAGCCGCTTTGCGCCTGCTCCGCCGCCGATGGAGCGTGCGAGACCGCCCACAATTCGTCCTCTCCCTCTCCCCGGAGGGGAGAGGGCCGGGGTGAGCGGACGCCGGCGGCGCGGTCGAAGCGACGCGCGCTGACACTCCGAGGACGAGATCGCCGAGGCGGTGGAAGACGCGGAATTGAAAGAGACGCCTGATGCGGACCACGAAGAAGACCACGGCGCCCAGGGCGCGCAGCCGCCTGTCGGCGGCGATCCACGAGACCGCCGCCGGCCTCCGTCGCTCTGGCCTGATGGACAAGGCGACGCTGCGCGAGTTCGACGCCTCCTGCCTGACGGTGGTCGCGCCCTTGAGTGCCCGCGAGATCGTCGCCATCCGCCGCCGCGCCGGCGTCAGCCAGGGCGTGTTCGCCCACTATCTCAACGTCAAGCCCAAGCTTGTGAGCGAGTGGGAACGCGGCGAGAAGCGCCCGAGCGGCCCGTCGCTAAAACTCCTGTCGCTCGTCAAGGCGAAGGGCCTCGACGCGATCATGTGAGGGTCTTGCGAAAGGACACGCTGCCTCTCGCCGGACGCGGCGCGCTCCCTCTCCCGCTTGCGGGGGAGGGCTGGGGAGGGGGCCGGCGCTGCGGTCGAAGCGATGAGCCAACTCGCAGTTGGTAACTCGCTTCGGGACGTGACGAGGTAATGGGTTCGTTGCCGCTGAACCCATCCCACGCGCTTAATCAAGGCTACGCTTGCTACGACTGATAATGTCGTTCCTGTGCAACGCGGGCCGACAGAAGGTCAGCGCAAGCAACGATGGAGTCAGAGCAATCTCAATCGCCGTGCGACCAACGTCCGTTGTGCTATCAGAGTTCGGACGCGCCTTGCCTTCACTCTGTCGGCAACTTCGT
>JAVDCA010000048.1 GCA_030848545.1 Astrobacterium formosum | reverse complement strand
TTGAAACATGCCGCGCTGGCCCCAGCACGGCACGTTGCCGATCGGCGCAGCCGCCGCGATCATCAGCCGCTCGATGCCGTCGACCGGGGCTTCGTCGGGCCCGATCAGCGTGCCGGCCTTGTCGTGATAGAGCTCGCGGCGTTCGGCGATCTCCTTCGCGGCTTCCTCGTCGCCGGCGCGCACGGCCGCGTCGAGGCGCGAGCAGACGTCCCGATAGGCGACCGTGAGGCCGTCGAGATCGTCCGGCAATTCCGCGAGCGCCGCCGCGTGCACGGCTTCCACGCGCAGCGTCTCCAGCCGCCTCGAGCCCGCCTTGGTGAGGGTGGCGCGATCGCCCGCGCCCTTGATGAACTTGCGCTCGCGCAGATCCTCGCGCTCGTCGATGGTCAGCCGCGCGGCCTCGCCCATGCCCACCATGGCGAGCCGGTCGAGATCCGTGCGCGGCGCCGAAGCCGAAGCGGGAGCGGCGGGGTTGAGGCACGCATCAAGATCGCGCATCCGGGACTTGCCGTCGTCGGACAAAACAAAGCCGCCGGCGATGGGGCCGTCCTCGCTGAAACTCCCGGGCCACACCGTCGTGATCAGGTCCCGCCCCAGCAGATATTCGAGGATCGTTCCCTCGATCGTGGCGCCCGACTCGACGGCGTGGAGCGCCTTGAGTTCCTCGAATTCCGCGACCGTGATGCCTTTCTTAGGATCGGGCGCGTGCTTGTCGACCTGGTCGCCATGGCCATCCCACGCCTCGCCTTCGCCTCCGGTTGAAAAGATCGACGCGTAGCGCGGCGCCGGGAAGGTGCGCTCCCACAGCAGGTAGAAGTCCTCCGGCTTCTGCGAGTTGTCGCGGCGCGGGCCGAACAGCAAGGTCGACGGTGGGTCCTCGCCCAGGACGTTGACGACCGGCTTTCCGCGCATCAGCACGATGCAGTGCTCGGTCTTGTCGCGCAGCACCTGGCCACGGCCGATTTTGTCCTTTGCCCAGGTCAGCATGGTCGAGGCGCGCCAGTCGGGGCCCAGGGCCGCGATCAGGCGATGGGCCGCGCCGTTGACCAGGTGATGATTGGTGGTCCAGAAGCCCAGCGCGGCATTGGGCCCGAACAGCGGCGCCACCTTCTCGCGCATGAACACTTCGCCGGCTTCGATCGACATGGCCGGATAGGGCCGCAGGCTGCGGCCACGCTCGTCGATGGACGCTTGGTCGTCGTCGCTTTCGTGCGGCCACGGGTAGTCGATCGAGCCGGCCACATAGGGCCCGTTGCCCGGCAGCGGCGGCGGCGCCTCGCGCAGGCGGTCGGTCGCCTCCATGATCTGCAGGCGCTTGAAGGCGCCGTCGACCTTGCCGGTCCGGTTCATGTCGTCGACGAGCTTGCCGAAGCGCTCGGGATCGCGTTCCGCCGCTTCGACGACCTTTTCGGCCTTCTGAACCGTGCGTCCGGAGACGCCGGCGGCGGCGCCGACGCGATCGGAGGTGCGGCCCTTGCCCTCGACCTCGCCGGTCATCTTGCGCCCCGGTGCCGTCAGCCCGTGGCCCTTGCGTTCGTGGGCGGCGGCGGCAAGCTTGGCCTCGATCGCGCGCTTGATGGCGACGAGCTCGGTCGGTTTGAAAGCTTCCCTTTGCTCATTGGCGTCGTACTCGCCCGCGATGATGGAATCGATGTCGACGATCGACACCGGAATCGGCTCTTTGCCGTAGCCGCCGACCTTGGACTTCGCCCAGGCGAGCATGCGCCGCTCGCCATCGATCAAGGTGCCGTCGGGCGCGATCACGATCGGTTCGAGCAACGCTCCGCGGGCGTCGATTGAGGCCGCCAGCGCTGCGATGTCGCCCATGTCCTTCCTGGCGCGATCGCCCACCTTGATGTCCGCGAGGTACCGGCGCGGCGTCTCGGTCTGAGTCAGCACCGGCTGCCATGCGGCCTTTCCCGCCGGCCCGGCAAGCGGCGCCAGGGCGTCGGCGAGCGATACCGGCTTTGCGGCCTTCGTTTTCACCGGCGGCACCTTCACGGCCACCTTCGTGGCCTTGCGGGCTTTCGGCGCCTTCGCCACAGGCGCGCGCTTCTGCGGCTTCGCGGCCTTGCTGGCCTTCGCCTTCGTCTTTGCGGTCTTGGTCGTCTTCGCCATCACCCCCTCCTCGTCAATCCTGGATCTGCAGGGCGATGCCGACGCCCTTGATGACGCGGGCGCGCAAGCCGATCGCCGGCAGTTTGTGCGCCAGTACGTCCACGAATTCGGCCAGCAGCTCGTCGGCGTCCGCCGGAATGCGGTTTGCCCATAGCTGTTGCTTGAGAAAGCCGTGACCGATCGGCAGCGGCATGCCGCGCGCGAGCATGCCGGCGAGACGCGCCGGCATGCGGCCGACCACGGCGTCACGCGCCTGATAGGTCACCGTGTCGCGATCGAAGCGGACGGTGACGCCCTTCACCGTCACAGGGTCGGGGACGCGGCCGTCGGCCTTGCGGGCCGGCGCCGCCTGGCGGGCTGGCTCTGCCTGGCGCGGGCTCGATACTGTCATGGGCTTCGCGGCTTTCACCGGCGACCCGGCGGCGCTCCGGCCCAGGGCGGCCGCCAGCGCGGTGCGGAACGTGACCGCGAAGGCGGCGGCCATGGACAGGCCGTGCGCCTGGGCGACCGCGCCGGCAGCGCCGACCAGCATGCCGGCGATATCCATCGCCTCGACGGCCGCGTTGAGGGTCTCGCCGCGCCAGTCGGGATGTTGGGCGAGCACGTCGGTCGCGCCCAGGATGGTCGGCGCCTTGAGCTGCCCCACATGCGGGCGCAACGCCACCAGCGCCGCCGTGAGCGCGTCTTCGCCGAAACGATCGAGCGCGCGGTGGAGCGTCTGCACCGCCATCGTCTCACCGGCGCGGATGTCGTTCCACGGCTTGGGATAGCGCAGGATCGTCACGCCGGTGCCCCCACAGAGCTCGGTCAGCCTGCAGGCCTTGGCATCGCCCGCCACGACAGCGGCGTGATGGATCTGCATCGGCGAAAGCTTGGTGACGGTGCCGTTGATCGCCATGAAGGCGGCGGCCTGGTCGGCCCGGACGGCCTCGATCACCGCGCACGGAACCTTGTCGACCTTGCACAACGCCGCGGCGGTGATGCGATGCTGGCCGTCCACGACGGCGAACGTGTTGCCGCCGGCCGGCGCCACGATCGCGATGTTGAACTTCGACCAGTCGAACTGGGCAGCGATGCGGCGAACGTTGAGCCGCCCCTGCTTGGTGATCTCGCGCTGATAGGCCGGGTCGACGCGCAGGTCCGCGATCGCGATCCAGCGCAGATCCGGCGGACGGCCGAAGCTCGACGGCGGATCGACGGCCGCGTAGCCGGCGACATCGATACGCTTGAGCGTGGCCGTCATGGCAGACTCCGCTCGATCGCGAAGGCGCGGGCGGCGGCGGCGTGGACGTCCGGCAGGAGCACGCCGGCGATTTTCGCCCAGCGCACATAATCCGGCCCGTCCACGCCCCCCGTGATGTCGATGAGCTTGGCGAGCGCCTGCAACAGCAACGTCGTCTCGGCGGCGACGAAGCGCTCGTCCGGCATCGGCCGCTCGATCGCGGCGGCGACTTCCGCCGCCAGGCGCTTGCAGTCCTCGTTGCGGCCGCGCCGTCCGGCCGGCCGCGCCATGATGTCGAAGGCGAGCGACACGATGTCGTCGAGGACCTGGTGCTGGCGGCGCGGCAACACGAGCTGGCTCATGACGCCTCTCCCTCGTCGCGGGGGCGCGGCTGCGGCGCCGGTACGTCGCCGATGATGTCGTCGAGGGGATCGCGGTCGGGCCGCATGGCGATCGAGATGACGCCCGCGAAGGCGATGAAGAAGAAGATCGCGACGGCGGCGCTCATCACCATGACGCCGATCCGGCGGGCGTCACCGTCGGCGCAACCGCTGAGCAGGATCGCCATCCCGGCGACCACGATCACCGTCACGAGCGGGCGGCAGCCGGATGCCGGGACCGGCCGCCGCCCTGCCGCCGCCGGGCGGGCTTCGTTCGGCAGCGGCAACGGAGCGAAGAAGGCGCGGCACCACGCCGCGTCGGCGCGGCGCCGCATCGCCGGCCGGGCGAACGCGCGACCCTGGTCCAGCTCGGCGAAGGCGAGGATGAAGAGCGCGATTCCGAGCGCGATCGCCATCATGGCGATCACCACCGCGGACTGCGCCGGCGAGAGATCGGCGTCGGGGATCATGGCTCAGGGCTCCACGTCGCAGGGGGGAAGGTCAGGCGCCGGCGCGTGCACGGCGCCGAAAATGCCGTCGCCGAGCCGATGCAGGCGCAGCGTGCGGGCGCCGGCGAACACGCCCGGCTCGCGCGCGATCGGCACGCCGATGAGGACGCCGAGGCCGGTGTCGACGATCGCCATCTCGCCGGCCGCGATGGCGGCGCCGGCGTCCTGGAAGCCGGCGAAGTCGAAGGGACGGCGGATGGTCATGAGCGGCCTCCCCGTCCGGGCGCGGACCGGCGGCGCTTGAGTTCTTCGGCCTCGCGATGAAGTTCTTCCGAGCGCCGCTCGATCTCGCCGACCTCGTGGTCGTCGAGCATGGTCAGCCAGTAGCTCGCCGTGCAGCCGTCCATGAACAGCGCCAGGAACTTCTTGCCGTGCAGCGAGTGGCAGAGGCGGCGCATGACGCGCAGCGAAAAGCCCCGCTGACCGGCCAGGATACGCTGCGCCTCGCGCACATCCTTGAAGCCGCACACCGCCGCGAGCTGCACCGGCGCGACGCCGCGGCCGGGCCAGAGCTCGGCGCATAGCTCGCGCATCTGGTCGTCGAAAGCGGCCATCTGGTCGTTTTTTGACCCGCCCTGGCCTTTTCTCGGCACAAGTCGGTCGTCGTCCAGATTTGCGTAACCGAAGAGATCGCGGGCATGCTTCGTCATGCTGCGGCTCGGGTCTGATGCGTTTCGTCGATGTGAAGACGGATGTCGGCGCGGGTCGCGGCACAACGAGGACCCACGGGATGCGGATCGAGTTTCAGATCTCGATCAGCCTGTCCGACCGGGCCCGCGAGCACGACAAGATCCGGGCCGCCCAGCAAGTGTTGCTGATGATGGCGGCCGAGATCGTGCGGGCGAGCGCGGCCTGGGACGGACGGGCGAAGGACACCGATCCGAAGGCCTGACGGGGTGCACTTCGCACCTTGCGGCCCAAAGTCACCGCCTGACCCGCCATACAACCCAGGATTAGGGGGTGCCCGATAGGCAGGTTTCGGCAACCATAGACACACATCCGGGGGCGATTTTAATGGCGCATATACGGGCAAACGGGTATGTGACGCGACCTCGTCGGCCGCCGGTGCAACCCGCAATGAGTGCTGGTGTTGACCCGCGACCGCGGCCCCCGGCGTCCCGACAATCGCTGAAATTTCCGTTACGCCGCAGAGACTTAGCCTCGCTATTCCGGTGCGGCCGACAGCCGCGCCCGTGGTCGCTTGGCCGCCAGTCCGGCACCGGTAGCATGCTCCCTGCACCCCGCCACACAGGGGACCGACATGGGGCTTGTGATCAATCTGCGGGCGTGGCGCCGTCGTCATCGGGCGGGCTCCCGTTCGGGGGCGGCCGTGACCTTGCGGGCGTCCATGCGAGCCAGGGCTTCCAAGGTGACGTCGGCGACCGACAGTTCCGTCGCGAGCCGAACAAGCCCCTGCCAATGCTCGGAGGGGATGCGTCCTCTTTTTCGCCAATTGCTGACGCGAGGCGGCTTCACGCCGAGCGCCGTCGCCACTTTGACGGTCCCACCAAGGTTATCGATAAGCGAATCAGTTCCCATGGATGGAAGAATGTTCACGTTTTGTGAAAACGTCAACGTTCACGCCATGGCAATAGATGGCCCGGACACCTTCCGGCATCCTCCTGTCATGGCGAAGGTGTCCCCAAGGCGTTACACCGACATCGGAAATCGGCTCATTGCCCTGCGCGAAGCGCTGGAGATGAAGCAGGTGGATATTTGCCGGGAGATCAAAGTTTCGGCGAACCGGTGGTCTCAGTATGAGAGTGGCGAGCGTCGAATTACGCTGCCGGTCGCGCAAAAGCTGAAGAAATCCTATGGGGCGTCGCTCGACTGGCTCTATGAGGGCGACGCTGGCGGTTTGCCGGCCCAACTCCGGTCCAAGCTTCTCCGGGCAGCCTAGAGCCAAGCCGCCGATCAGCATCTGACACGAGATGAACTGCGCGCGCACCGTCTTTTTGACGGATCGCCGCACACCGCGGCGTGCTGCACTTCGGATCGATCGAGGCGCCAGCAATGGGGAAATTTGTCCAGCCCGAAGTTGACGTCAGCACGAAAATTTGCGTCGGCCAGCGTTCCGGCAATCTTCACGCACTGTGAATCTCTCATTGACGATTTCACATTGCGTGAAGTATGTCTCTTGCCAAGTGAACGCGGAGCCATTTCACCATGCCCGACCGCATCACCACCCGCGTCATCCTGATCGCCGGACGCAACGTCGCACTGCGGCTCGAGCGCCTGTACTGGCGCGACCTCGCCGCCCGCGCCAAGCGCGGCCACCTGCCCCTCAAGGTCCTCCTCGCCGCCGCCATCGGCGCCGCCGACACCCGCACCGCCTCGGCGCTGATCCGCCGGAAACTCTTCGCCTGGCGCGGCGCCGAGATCGCCGCCCAGGCCGGTCGCATCCGCGACCTGGAGCGCCAGCTCGCCGAGGCGCGTACCGAACTCAGACTCCTCCGCTCGCCCCGCGGCACGCCCTCCCTCGGCGCCGCGGCCCTGCCTGCCGTCCCGGTGAATTCCTCCCCGCCGGGGCGGCAGGACTTTGTCGAGGCGGCCGCATGAGCGCCCGCGGCCTCGGCCTCGCCCTCTCGGCCCTCACTGCCGCCCTGGTGGCGATCCCCGTCCTCGTCGCTTTGTTCGGACCACGCTGATGGCCTACATCGATCCCGCCACGATCGAGATGCGCTCGCCGGTCCCGCCGCGCGTCCTCGCGGCTTTCGAAGGGCGCGCACACCTCACCTTCCCCGAGCTCGCCGGCGCCATGGAGATGGACGCCAAGACGCTGCGGCGATGCTGCGAGGCCGGGCAAATCGACTGCCTGCGCAAGGGTACCGGCGGCACTCGCACACACCGGGTCTTCACCCTCGCCCAGGTCGAGGCGTACTATGTGCGCAATCAGATCAGAGGCGGGGGCGCATGTCCGTCTACAGGCACCGGAATTCGCCGTTCTGGCAATTCGACTTCCAGCGCGCGGGTTATCGCTTTTCCGGCACAACCGGCATCCCGGCTTCCCGACCCAGGCGCGAGGCTGAACATTTCGAAGCGGACCAGAAGAAAGCCGCCGAAAGGTTGGTCTCCGAGATCCGCGCCTCCGGCCGGCAGCCGTTGACGCTTGGCGCCGCCTGCGATCGCTGGTGGGATGAGGTCGGTCAACACCTCGCCGAGCGAGGCACCCTCGAACCCGCCTTGGCATTTCTCAAAGAGACGATCGGCAGCGACCGCCATCTCCACTCGCTCACCGACGACGACGTGCTGCGCGCCATGGCGGCGCGCCGCAAGAGCGTGAAGCGGTCTGGCCGCGACCACAAGGGCAAGCAGCTCTACCATCAGGTCTCGCCCCGTACCGTCAACAAGACGGTGCCGTTGCTGTTGCGTCGGATCGTCCGCCGGGCCCGGGAACTGTGGCGTGTCGTCGTCATCGACGAGCCGAAATGGGGAAAACTCTGCCTGGACGTTCCCAAGCGCCAGACACCCGAGATCAGCCTGGCCCAGGAGGCGGCGATCGACGCCGCCGAGCGCGACGACTACCACGCCGTGCGCAAGTTCGCGGCGATCAACGGCCTGCGGCTCAAGGAATGCCTGCTGACCTGGCCGCAGGTGGATTTCGACAACGCCCTGGTGCGGGTGATCGCCAAGGGCAAGGAGCCCCGCACCGTGCCGCTGTCCAAGGCCGCCTACGCGCTCTTGTGGGCCGAGCGCGGCCGGCACCCTGAGTTCGTGTTCACCTACGTGGCGGCGCGAACCCAGCGCCGCGGCAAGCCCGGCGAGCGCATCCGTGGCGAGCGTTATCCGCTGACCACGGCCGGCATCTCGTCGAACCGCAAGCGCCATTGGCCGGTCGCGGCCCGCTTCCACGACTGGCGCCACACCGCCGGCCGCCGCACCCTGCGCGCGACCGGAAACCTCAAGATCGTCCAGACCATGCTCGGCCACGCCGACATCAAGACCACGTCGGAGTTCTACGCCGACGTACTGGTCGACGACGTCCGCCGCGCCATGGATCTGACCGCGGTCGACGTCGAGTCCCGGAAAAAATCCCGGAATGCCGGAGCTGATAAAGGCAAGCCGATGAAAACAAGCGGGAAATGACGATCCGAAGCAATGCCTTCTAAGCTGAAGGTCCTTGGTTCGAATCCAAGCGGGGTCGCCACAACAAGACACTGAAATAATTGATTTATTGTCGTCTTTGCGAGCGACCAAACACCCGGTAACAGGAACCAAATGGGGTGATGCGCTCTTTGCGACTTCGCCCGAGTCACACGTTGCGACCTGAGCCCCGGAATCTTCCCCAAGAAATGATTCCGGCGGATGGTGTCACAACGAAATTCCCGCCGGCCGATGGCAGGCGGGAATCTGGAAACCCGACAGGGATGGGCTGACGACACGTCGATCCCGTGTGACGGCGTCTAGAGCTCTATCCTCAATGCGGCCACGAGCTGTATGAAGCTGAGCTCGATCACGACCATCAATACGGCAATTCCCCCCAGTGACATGATGCTGCTCACAGCAACCTCCTGTTTGCTATGGGGCCATCATTGCAACCCCCGATTAATAATTAGTTATCCATATAAGCGGCTGGAAAATGGGTGAATCCGGACGAAGGCAGTCCGGCAGTTATTTTCCGCGGTTCAACCCCACCGGCACGCGAAAAATCTCCCGTCGCCCGTTGACGTCCGAGGTGAACAGTACGCTTTCGGCCGCATGGTCGAAGATGGGATGCGGATGGGCGTCCTGGCTCGACCAGCTCGATTGCGCCCGCGCCAGCGGCCGCCAGTCGATGGTGCGCGCCGTCCAGTCGACAGTGACGCGGCAGACCCAAGGGCACACCGGATGGGTGTCGTCCGGCCCGGCGACGTAATGCCCGTCGGTGACGAGTTCGCCTTCGCCCGATCCGACGGTGAAGTGACCGTAACGCGTCCACGCTTTCGGCAGCGGCACTTCGACGACATCGCTGCCGTCCGGGTTGACCCGCCCCACATAGGGGCGGCCATCCTCCCCATAGGTGCCGTGATAGATGATGGTCTTGCCGTCGCGGGCCCACATCTCGTGACAGGTCCAGTCGGCGCGGCTCCTGCCCTCGCCTTCCTGACGCATGCGGTGGTGATGCGTCCCGTCCCACATCCACATGCGGCGGATGCCGCAGTCGGCCACCGGCCATTCGTGATTGTAGAGGATCAGCTTCGAATCGAGCGGGCTGAACTGGACATGGGTGATCCAGGCACGCTCGACGCGCTCGCGCTTTTCCAGTCGGCCGGTTTGCGTGTCATAGACGTTGAGGTAGGAGCTCAGGCCCTCGTCCTGGACCCGGCGGTCGATGGTGGTCGAGGGATTGGCGGCGAGGTTCTGGAATTCCTTCTTGCCCAGTTCGTCGGATTCGAAGGCGCGCTTGTCGACGGTCGGGACGCAGATCATTCGGCCGTCGGCCGACACGTGGGTGAAGGCGGTGATCTCGTCGCCCGGCAGGATCGCGAGGATCTTGGTGCGGCCAGCGAGATCGACCACCTTCAGGTGTCGCCCTTCGACGAAATAGGCAAGGCCGTTGTCGGCATCGAGGCTGACGCTCGCCTTGCCGAAGCCTTCATATGGGCGGCCGTCGAAATACACATACGAACGCAGGTAGCCGCCGCGGCAGGCGGTCAGCTTCTTGATCGCTCCGGTTGCGCAGTCGAATGCAAAGAGATTGTGGCTCTCGCCGTCGTCGCCGATGAAGACGATGGCCTTGCCGTCGGAGGTGAGGCTCGTCGAGGTGAAATAGAGAAGCTGGCAATGCATGTCCGGCGACGAAACGAGCGGCCGAGGCGTGCCGGGGAGTTGTTGGGACATGCGCAGAACCTTCCTGATAGGCGGCCCAGGCGGGTCACCCGAGGCAGGGGCGGCGCCCGCCCGTGTCGGCGGCCAAATGATCTCTCCGCCATATAGTGAGACGAACGCGGCGCCAGCAATGCGGGGAAACGCAGGCCGCGTGAGCGGGCACCCCGGTAGCGTGATACGTTCGCCGCCGATACGGCTTTTCCGCGTTGTCCCGCGATGGACTTCCACGCATTTTGGCGGTTGAACCAGGGTGGCCAGCACGAGGACATCGACCATGCCCGACCCCATGACCCCCCGCTACATCCGGCTCCACGCGCGCGACAATGTGGCGATCGTCGCCAACGATCTCGGGTTGCCGGCGGGCACGCGGTTCGAGTGCGGGCTGACGCTGACGACCTTCGTGCCGCAGGGACACAAGGTGGCGCTGACGGATATCCGCAAAGGTGAAGCGATCCGTCGCTACGGCGAGGTGATCGGCACGGCGTCGGCGCCAATCACCGCCGGCGAATGGGTCGACGAGGCGAAGATCGACATGCCGACGCCCCCGCCCCTCGACTCCCTGGCGCTCGCCACTGCGACGCCGCCGACGCCCGAGCCGCTGACCGGCTACACCTTCGAAGGCTACCGCAATCCCGACGGCTCGGTGGGGACGAAGAACATTCTGGGAATCTCCACCAGCGTGCAGTGCGTCGCCGGTACGGTCGAATTCGCGGTCAAGCGCATCAAGGCCGAGCTGCTGCCCAAGTATCCGAACGTCGACGATGTGGTGGCGCTGACCCACACCTATGGGTGCGGCGTCGCCATCAGCGCACCGCTCGCCGTGGTGCCGATCCGCACCCTGCAGAACATCGTCAAGAATCCCAATTTCGGCGGCGAGGTGATGGTGGTCGGGCTCGGTTGCGAGAAGCTCGTGCCGGAGCGGCTCGTCCCCGAGGGCACCGACGACGCTGTCGTGCGCATGCAGGACGAGGCCTTTGTGGGGTTCGGTCCGATCGTCGACGGCATCATGAAGATGGCCGAGGAGCGGCTGAAGACGCTCAACCGGCGCAAGCGCGAAACCTGCCCGGCCTCCGACCTCGTGATCGGCCTGCAATGCGGCGGCTCTGACGCTTTTTCGGGCGTCACCGCCAATCCGGCGGTCGGCTTCGCGGCCGATCTTTTGGTGCGTGCCGGCGCCACCGTGATGTTTTCGGAAGTCACCGAAGTACGCGACGCCATCCATCTCCTGACGCCGCGGGCGGCCACCAAGGAGGTGGGCGAAGCACTGATCCGCGAGATGGCGTGGTACGACGCCTATCTCACCAAGGGCGACGTCGACAGGAGCGCCAACACCACGCCCGGCAACAAGAAGGGCGGCCTTGCCAACATCGTCGAAAAGGCGCTCGGCTCCATCGTCAAGTCGGGCTCGAGCGCCATCGTCGACGTGCTCTCGCCCGGCGAACGGGTGCGCCGGAAGGGGCTTGTGTTCGCGGCGACGCCGGCCTCGGACTTCATCTGCGGCACCCTGCAGCTCGCCTCCGGCATGACCATGCAGGTATTCACGACGGGCCGCGGCACGCCCTACGGGCTCGCCGCCGCGCCGGTCATCAAGGTCGCGACCCGTACTGCGCTGGCAAGGCGCTGGCACGACCTGATCGATTTCGACGCCGGCCGCATCGCCACCGGCGAGGCCACCATCGAGGAGACGGGCTGGGACCTGTTCCGGCTAATCCTCGACGTCGCCTCGGGCCGCACCAAGCCATGGTCGGACAAATGGGGCATCGCCAACGCCTTGACGCTGTTCAATCCGGCGCCGGTGACGTGAGGCCAGTGTCATTTGGCTTCCGTCGGGAGTTGACCGCTGTGCCCGTGATCGCCGTCTTGGTCGGCCTTTTCGCCTGCGTTTGTGTTTGTCAGCCTGCCACCGCGCAGTCGCGGCCGAACGACCAGGCGTTCACCAATGCCGCCGTCACCACCGGGCTCACGATCACGCGCGACGCCTGCGCGGTGTTCGAAGCCCGGGAAACCGCCACCTGGATCGAACTGGACGGGCAAGGCGAGTGCCTGCGCTACTACTCCGCCGGGTTGCGTCCCGCACCGAGCCCCAACCCCATCGTCGCCGCTTGGATCCATGGCGATATCATGGGCTCCAAACCGCACCAGATCGGCCATCAGGAAGGGCTCAACGTCACGGCGATGATCGAGCAGGAACGTGCTTTGTCCGAGCGCTTCGGCGTACCTTTCATCTTCCTCGCCCGCCCGGGCGCCTACGGCAGTTCCGGCCGCTTCTGGGATCTGCGCCATACTCCGCGCGAAGCCGCGCTGATGAATGCCCATCTCGACGCGCTCAAAATCCGCTACCGCATCACGGCGTGGTCGCTCGGCGGGCACAGCGCCGGCGGGACGTTGACGGCCGAGTTCCTGGCCCGCCGCACCGATCTGCGGTGTGCGGTCCTATCATCCGGCGCGTCCGCCTATCGGGCCTATCTGGAAGCCCACGATGCCAAGGCCCGGCTCGCCAGGCCGGACACCTGGTTCGATCCCTACGAATCGCTCGATCGCATCCCGAGGGACCCGATACGACGCATCTTCGTGATCGGCGACCCACGCGAAACCAACGTCTTGTTCCGCACCCAGCGGCTCTATTTCGACGGGTTGGCGCACCGCGGTCATGCGGCATGGCTCGTGCCACTGGAACGAGCACCAGCGCCGCGGCACCACAACCTGGTCGACTTCGGCGAAAGCGCGACGGGCATGTGCGCGAAGGGCGCGGCGACCGACGCGATTATTGCCGCGCTCAGGGCCATGCCCGATCAGCCCAAAAGGGTGAGCAACTGACCTCCACGCATACGCCCCGTGAGCGCAAATCGGCAATCCACATAAGAAAAGCCCGGCTACCCTTGTTCGCCGGGCTTTCCTGAGGGTTGGCCCGCTAGCACGCTTGGTGCCTCACAAGACCCACTGACTGAACAACGCCAGAACCTGTCCGGCGTTCCACCGCGCCGCCATCCTCAGGCCGCTTTTTTGACCGGCTTCATCTTCCGCGCCATGGCCAGCGCCGCCTTCATATTGTGGTGGTCCGCCAGGCCCTTCCAGGCGATGTCGAAAGCCGTTCCGTGATCCACCGAGGTGCGCAGCACCGGCAGCCCCGCCGTCACGTTGACGCATTCGTGGCGGCCGATCAGCTTGGCCGGGATATGGCCCTGGTCGTGGAACTGGGCGACCACGATATCGTACTTGCCGTCGATGGCCTGCTGGAACACGACGTCGCCCGGGATCGGCCCCGACGCGTCGATGCCTTCGGCGCGGGCGGCCGCAACGGCCGGAATGACGAAGTCGTCGTCCTCGCGGCCGTAGAGGCCGCCCTCGCCGCAATGAGGGTTGAGGCCGGCGACGGCGACCCGTGGGTGGGCGAGCCCGGTGGTCAGGACATGCTCATGGGCGGCACGGATCGTTTCCAGGACCAGCGGCGTCCGGCAGGCTTCAGCCGCCTGGGCGAGCGACACGTGGGTGGTGACGTGGATGACCGAGAACTGTGGCGAGGCCAGCACCGCATAGTTCTTCTTCACCCCGGTGAAATGGGCGAGCAGCCCGGCATGGCCGTTGAGCGCATAGCCGGCCATGCGCAGCGCCGTCTTGTTGAGCGACGCCGTGCAGATGACATCGATCTCTCCCGCCTGCGCGAGTTCCACGGCCTTCTTGACACAGCGATAGGCCGTCTCGCCGGCATCCGGCGAAAGTTTCCCGGGCAGGATGGCGTCTCGGTTCGGCGCTTCGACCTCGATCAGCGGCACTGCCCCGGCCGGCACCGGCCGGCCATACGGCACGAAGACGAGGCCGGATTTCACCAGGGCGTCGGCCCGCGCCATGAACATCGGATCGCCGATCACGATGGTCGCTGCCCGCTCTTCGGCAGGCATGTCGGCGAGCGCCTTGCAGATCACCTCCGGGCCGATGCCGGCGGGATCGCCCATGGTCAACCCGATGGTATTCATATGCTGTTTTTCCTAACCATGTCACGCATCGACCCGACCTGTGATCACCGCGCATGCGTATTCGCCGCCAATATCACATCGATTGCGTTATATGTATACATCAAATATGGTACGTATGACAGCATCCGGGCGCCCGCCCGTGTCGCGGTCGCGGCCTGCTCTTCAGGCGAGCGCGCGAGGATATACGATGTTCCATTCCACGGACGGCGCGCAGCCGCTGATCCTGACGTTCTACGGTGACGATTTCACCGGCTCGACCGACGCCCTCGAGGCGGTGGCGATGGCCGGCATCCCGGCCGTACTGTTCATCGCTCCGCCCACCCGCGAGGACCTCGCCCGCTATCCGCACATGCGTGCCGTCGGCGTCGCCGGCACGAGCCGCAGCCGTTCGCCGGCGTGGATGGACGAGAACCTGCCGGGCGTGTTCGAGCGATTGAAAAGCCTCGGCGCCCCAATTTGCCACTACAAGTGCTGCACCACGTTCGATTCCGCTGCGCACATCGGCAGTATCGGCCGCGCCGCCGAGATCGGCCAGCGCGTCTTCGGCGCTCCGGTATTGTTCGCCGTCGGCATGCCCCGCTACAAGCGCTTCGTCGTCTTCTCCAACCTGTTCGCGGCCGGCAGCATTTCCGACGCCCAGGACATTTTCCGCATCGATCGCCATCCGACCATGAGCCGGCATCCGTCGACACCCATGGACGAGGCGGACTTGCGCCTGCACCTCGCCCGGCAAACCGACCGCCTTATCGCCGGCTTCGATTTCCGCCGCATCCTCGCCGACGACGCCTCGACCGCGCTCGCCGCGACGCTCGCGGCCAATGACTTCGTCATCCTCGACACGCTCGACCAGCACACCACCCGCGCGATCGGACGGCTGATCGCCGAGCACGCGGCCCGCAAGCCGGCCTTCTTCGTCGGTTCCTCGGAAATCGAGCTCGCCATCGTGGAGCACCTGACCGCCTGTGGCCAATTGCCCATTGCACCGGCTCCGACCCGGCGCGGCGCCGTCGATCGGCTGGTGGCGGTGTGCGGCAGCGCCTCGCCGGTGACCGATGCCCAGATCGCCTGGGCGGAGCAGCACGGCTATGCGGTGATCGCCGCCGACACGGTGGCGATGGTCGAAAAAGACGGCGTGGAGACTGCCATCGCCGACACCGTGTTGGCCGCACTGTCCAATTCCGCCGGCGTCGTCCTGCATACGGCGCGCGGCCCTGCCGATCCGCGCCTCGCCCCCACCCGCGCGGCACTCGAGCGGCGCGGCATGACGGCGGCCGACAGTTCGCAGATCCTCGGCGGCAGTCTCGGCCGCGCCTTGCGCAACGTGGTCGCCAGGACGGGTGTACGCCGCGTCGCGCTGGTGGGGGGAGATTCGACGAGCCACGCGGTCTCGACGCTGGGGGTCGAATCGTTGGAAGTGGCCGGGCCTCTCGTTCCCGGCGCCTCGCTGTGCCGCATCCATTCGCGTGACGACGCCATCGACGGCGTCGAGATCACCCTCAAGGGCGGACAGGTCGGGGCTCCCGACTTCTTCGCCCGCGTGTTCGCCGGCCACTGACGCACGGAGAACTTTCATGACTCCCGACGAGCGCCGCCACGAGATCGTCAAGCTGGTGCAGAACGGCAAGACCGTCCAGGTCGACGAGTTGGCCGAGCGCCTCGCCGTGAGCCGCATGACCATCCACCGCGATCTCGACCTGCTGGCGAGCCGCGGCCTGCTGCGCAAGGAACGCGGCGGCGCCACCGCCGAGAGTTCGCTGCTGTTCGAGAGCAATTTTCATTTTCGCATGCAGTTCGGCCAGGAGGAGAAGCAGTCGCTGGCCCGCGCCGCCCGCGCCCTGATCGAGCCCGGCAACGTGGTCATGCTCGACGATTCGACCACCACGCTGATGATCTGCGACGAGTTGCAGACGATCGAGCACGTCACCGTCATCACCAATTCATTGGCGGTGTGCGAACGCCTGCGCTCTTGGGTCAATGTCCACTTGATCCTCACCGGCGGCAGCTACAACGACACCCTGCAGGGCTTCTATGGTCTCGTGTGCGAGCAGACCGTCTCCAAGCTGCGCGCCGACTGGGCGTTCCTGTCCGCCTCCTCGGCGATCGGGACGTCGCTCTACCATCAGGACCAGGAGGTGGTGCGGGTCAAGCGCGCCTTCATGGCTTCCGCCGAACGCTCGGTGATGCTGCTCGCCTCATCGAAGTTCAAGCGCCGCGCCCTCAACCATTTCGCCGAACTCTCCGAGTTCGAGCGCGTGTTCATCGATACCGGTCTCGACGAGGCCTCGGCGCAACGTCTGCGCCAGGCCGGCATACCCTTCGAACTTGTCTAACGGAAAGTACGGAAATTCACGTCATGCAGCAGATGTTGGGCAAGGAGGTGCGTCTGTCGCGCATCGTCGATCCGAAGACGCGGCGCGGCTTCTGCATCGCTTTCGACCACGCGCTGCAGCTCGGCGCCTGTGACGGCCTGGAGCAGCCAGAAGCCTCCCTCGACCAGATGGCCGAAGCGGGCGTCGACGCCGTCATCCTGCCGCTCGGCTCGGCCCTGCATTACGGCTCCCGCCTCGCCGCCAATCGCGGCCCATCCCTGATCCTGCGCCTCGACCAGACCACCATGTGGCGCGAAGGCTCCCCGCTCGCCTATGCGGACGGTCACACACGGCTTGTCGCCTCGGTGGATGACGCCGTCGCGCTCGGCGCCGACGCGGTGATCACCTACATGTTCGTCGGCCACAACGACGCCGCGCAGGAAAGCGCGAGCATTCGCGACAATGCACTGGTCAACGCCGCTGCCCGCAAGGCCGGCATCGTCCACATCATCGAGACCATGGGGGCGCGCGGCGCCCTGGCGGCGAACGTCCATGACGGCGCCTTCGTGCGCTTCCATGCCCGCATCGGCGTCGAGATGGGCGCCGATCTGATCAAGACCGACTGGCCGGGCAGCGTCGAGGCGCTCAAGGCCATCGCATCGGAACTGCCGGTGCCGGTGATGCTCGCGGGCGGTCCGGGCAACGGCAGTGACCGCAGCACGCTGGACCTCGTCGCCAGGATCATGGACGCCGGCGCCGCCGGCATCCTGTTCGGCCGCTCCATCTTCCAGGCCGCCGACCCGCTCGCCATGATGAAGGCCTGCCGGGCCATCATCCACGACCGGGCGCCGGTCGATGCCGCCATCGCGCAAGCGGGCTTCAGGAAGTCGCCGGCGGCGGCGTAGATTTCTTTTCGCATCTGACCGCTATTGCTTCATCTTGGCCGGGCTTGTCCCGGCCATCCACGTCTTTTGCCCGTAGGCCAGACATGGATGCCCGCGACAAGCGCGGGCATGACGGAGTGCGAAAAGAAAGCCCGCGCCGTGGTCGGGCGCGGGCCTTTGTCGTCCGGGCTGTGCGGCCGTCTAGAAGGTCGGCCGGGTCAGCCACGGAATGGCCGCAACGATGATCGCCGCGATCAGGAGTGCCGCCATGTAGGGCCAGATCGCCCGCATGGCCTTATCGGGATCGACACGGCCGATGGCGCAGGCCTGGTAGAAGCCGATACCAAGGGGCGGCGTGAACAGACCGAGGCTCATGGAGAGCACCATCATGATGGCGTAATGCACCGCATCGATACCGAGGTCGTGGGCGATGGGAAACAGAAGCGGCGCGAACACCACGATGGCCGGGATGCCCTCGAGCACACTGCCGAGAATCGCGAACACCAGGATCGACAGCGCCAGGAAGCCGGCATGCCCGCCCGGCATCTGTTCCATGATGCGCGCCAGCTGCTGCGAGAAGCCCGACTGCGTCAGCGCCCACGCCATGGCGGTGGCGGTGCCGAGGATGATCATGATCGCCCCCGACAGAGCGAGGGTTTCGCACAGCATCGGCCACACCCGCTTGAGTGGGAAGTGGCGATAGATCACGATCGCCACCACGACCGTGTAGACGATGCCGATGGTCGACACTTCCGTGGCCGTCGCGACCCCCGACACCACCGCCCAGCGGATCAGCACCAGGAGCAGCAGCGCCGGAATCGACGCCACGAAGGCCCACATGATCTGACGTCGAGAGGCGCGCACGGCGCCACTGACGTCCTCGCCGCGCGAGCGGAACCAGGCGACGATGACGAGGGCGATGGCGCCGACCGCGGCCGGCAGCAGGCCGCCCGTGAACAGGGCCGCGATGGAGACGCCGGTCACCGAGCCCACCGTGATGAGCACGATCGAGGGCGGGATCGTCTCCGCCATGGCGGCCGAGGACGACAAGAGGCCGATCAGTTCGCCCGGCTCCTTGCCGCGCCGCTGCATCTCCGGCAACAGCACCGGCGCGATCGCCGCCATGTCGGCGGCCTTGGAGCCGGAAATGCCGGAGACGAGATACATGGCGCCGACCAGGACGTAGGACAGGCCGCCCTTGAAATGGCCGACCAGCGACGCCAACAGGTTCACCAGCACGGCCGCGAGCCCGGTCATCTCGATCAGCAGGCCGAGCAGCACGAACAGCGGGATCGACAGCAGCACGAAGGTCGACATGCCCTCGTCCATGCGGCTGATCACGATACTCATGGGCATTTGCGTCATGAACATCAGATAGACGACCGTCGACAGCCCGAACGCGAACGCGATTGGAGCCCCTCCGAGCACCAGGGCGGTGACGCCGATGCCGAAGAAGACCAGCAGGTTCCAGTTCTCGATGTTCTCGAGCTGCGGAAGGAAGAACTGCAGCAAGCCGCCGCAGACGACGATCACGCCGAGCGAATACAAGAGATCCAGCGGCTTGGCGCGCTGCAGGAGTTGCAGGAGTGCGATCGCCAGCATCAGCGCCGTGCCGGTCAGAATGGCTGCCGACCGAATGGCGTCGGGAAGCTGCAAGGCCGGTGTCGTGATCAGCATCTGGTCGTTGGCGTGTTCCCACGCGGGGTGCAGGATCAGGACCAGGAACACGATGACGCACGACGACGATAGTGTCTCGATGCGGCTCTTCCACGGTTCCCGCACCAGCGCGGCGATCACGGTGAGGCGCATGTGGCCGCCTTTGTGCTGGGCGACCACCGCGCCCAGCATGCACAGCCACAGGAACAGCATGGAGGCGAGTTCGTCGGACCACACCAACGGCCGGTGCAGGCCGTAGCGGAAAGTGACACCGGCGAACAGCACGACGACTTCGACCACGACCAGGATGGCGCCCGGGATCTCGGTCATCAACGCGATGCCGCGTTCCAGCCGTCCACACAGGTCGTGGAAGGAGGAGGTGCCGGTGCCGGCGGCAACGGCCGTTGGAATGTCCATCATCGCCTCACCCGAGCTTGCCGACGTACTTCTCCAGCCGCGACCAGGCGTCGTCGCCGAACTTCTCGTGCCATTGCGCGTAGAAGCCCTTCTTCTTGAGCACTTCGCGGAACGGTGCCGGATCCGGCCGGTTGAACACCATGCCCTTGGCCTCGAGCTCGGCCTGTAGCGAGTCGTTGAGCTTGGCGATGTCCTCGCGCTGCTTGACCCCGGAGGCGTTGAGGTTGTCCTCGACGATCTTGCGCATGTCCTCCGGCAGCCGCTTCCAGGTCTTGCCGGAGGCGATGAACAGGAAGCCGTCCCACATGTGGTTGGTCAGCGTGCAGTACTTCTGCACCTCGTAGAGCTTCGCGGTCTGCAGGATCGGCAGCGGGTTTTCCTGCGCGTCGACGATCTTGGTCTGCAGAGCGGTGTAGACCTCGGAGAACTGCATGGAGGTGGGCGCGGCCCCGAGCGATTCGAACAGGCTGATGGAGAACTGGCTGACCGGAACGCGGATCTTCATGCCGGCGAGGTCCTCCGGCAGGTTGACCTGCTTCGAACCGGTGGTGAGCTGACGGAAACCGTTGTCCCACACCTTGCGCATCAGGTGCAGGCCGGTCTTCTCGATCTGCGCGCCGATGAAAGCGCCGAGATCGCCGTCCATGGCGGCCCACACCTTGTCGTAGCTCGGGAACGCGAAGCCGACGGCATTGATCGGCGCGGCCGGAACCAATGTCGAGATCACGAAGGCGGACGGCGTGAAGAAGTCGATCGCGCCCGAGCGCACCTGATTGAGCATGTCGGTGTCGCCACCGAGCTGGTTGTTGGGGAATATCTTGATGTCGATCTCACCGTTGGTGGCCTTGCGGATGGCGTCGGCGGCCTCGGCGGAGCGGACATTGAGCGGATGGGAGAGCGGCAGGTTGTTGCCGTACTTCAGTGCAAACTTGGCGGCCGCCTCGACACGGATGTGCGGCAAGGCGAATGACGCCGGAACGGCGAGTGCCGCCGTCTTGATCAGAGTGCGTCGGCTGAATGACATCGCGGATCACTCCCGGTGAGTTCAGATGTAGATTTGTAACATACTTTTTGATATGAGCTGTGTCTACCGATGTTCTAAATGACCGTAGTGACCCGGATGCGGGCCCATGCGCCATTGCCCCCGACGGCGCCCACATAGGAATTTAATGATATGAGCAGGCTGTTCGGAGAGGTGCGCCAGATCGGCTACGTGGTCGAAGATATCGAGAAGGCGATGCGCTACTGGGCCGAGACCCTCGGAATCGGGCCGTGGTTCTATGCCGAAAGAATCGTCGACCAGGACTTCTATTATCGCGGCCAGCCGTCGCCGATCATCCGCTCGGTGGCGCTCGCCAATTCCGGCCCCCTGCAGATGGAACTCGTGCAGCAACGCAACCGCGCGCCGTCCATGTATCTCGACTTTCTCGATGCCGGCCGTACCGGCGTCCAGCACTTCGCCTATTGGACCACCACTTTCGACGAGCACATGGCGAGGGCGACCTCCGCCGGCATGAAGGTCGCCATGGGAGGCCAAGTGGGTGCGAACGGGCGATACGTCTATTTCGACTGCGAATACCACCCCGGCACCGTGATCGAACTGTCCGAGGTGAACGGTCCCAAGGGCGCGCTGTTCAAGACGATCCGCGACGCCAGCGACGGCTGGGACGGCAAGGATCCAATCCGGCCGTTCCCCGACCTGTCCAAAATGAAGGCCTGACAGGCACGCCCTGTGTAACGCGCACCGGTGCATCCAAGGATGTGCCGGTATTTTTGCTGCCGCGACACCCGGGCGTTGTTTTGCTAGACAGGCACGAGAAATCGCGATCGGCTCGGCCCTGGCCTCCGGCGCGACGGTTGCCCCCGCGACCGAACGGTCTTCAGGCGTCGTGTACGGGCGGCCATGAATCTGCGTTTTCTCGAGGCATTCGTCTGGGTGGCGCGGGTCAAGAGCTTTCGCGCCGCCGCCGAAAAGCTCAACATGACCCAGAGCGCGGTGTCGAGCCGCATCGCGACGCTGGAGAGCGAGTTCGGCCGCCGCCTGTTCGACCGCGATCCGCGCGAAGTCCGCCTCACTGCCGCCGGGCGTACGCTGCTCATCCATGCCGAACGCCTGCTGCACGACGGCCGCGCCATGCGGGCCGCCTTGATGAACGCCGAGACCGTCGCCGGCATCGTGCGCATCGGCGCCGTCGAGTCGGTCGTGCACACGTTCCTGGTCCCCTATGTGCAGTCGCTGAATTCCCGTTATCCGGGCATCGAGCTCGAACTGACCGCCGAGCCGACCCGACACCTGCACGACCACCTGCAGCGGGGAGTCATCGACCTCGCTTTGCAGACCGACACCGTGTTCGGGGATTCCATCGTCAACTGCCCGCTCTGCACCATGCCCATGGGCTGGATTGCTTCGGGAGACTTCGAAGGCGGGGTGGAGCGACGCATTCCCCTGCAGGATCTCGCGTCCGTCCCGATCATCACCTTCACGCGCGGATCGCAGCCGCATGCGGCGGTGATCGATGTCTTCCGCCTCCACGATCAGGCGCCGCGGGCCGTTCATTGCGTGACCTCGCTCGCCGCCATCGTGCGCCTGGTTCACTCCGGTCTCGGCATCGCATCGATGCCGCTCGCCGCGGTCGCGGCCGAGATCGCCGAAGGCTCACTCCGGGTGCTGACATGCGACGCCGAGCTGCCGCCCCTGCCCATCATGGCGAGCTACCGCCCCGACCCGACCAGCCCGACACTCGATCTCGTGGCCGAGCTCGCCGTCGCCGAAGTGCGCGCCTATTGCGACCGCGTCGGCACTTATTGTGCACTGCCCGCGTCATCGGTTCTTTGACTGCCAAATCAGCAGATTGACCGCGAAAGCGGCACCACCGATCGGAAAATTCGATCGGGAAGCTGCGATAAATCTCGTTTGTGACGCCGCTGCGCCGCCGGCAATCTTGCTCTCGTTCGCGGATGAGCGGCCGCGCGGATTTCGACCCTCCGAAACCCTGCCCGCGTGACCGGCTCGCCGCGCCGGGCAATCTTCCGCGCGGCCGCGCTCCGCGGTGCGGCCAGCGCTTAACGATCATCGACGTCGTGCCGGTCCTCCCTGCCGCGTCGATGGAAAGAGGCGTCCCAATGACCATCAGCGGTACGACACAGACAGCCGGACAACTTGTGGTCTGGACGGACGTCGATCCGGCCTACGACGAAGACTTCAATCGCTGGTACGACCGCGAACATATGGGTGAGCGGGTCGGCATTCCGGGCTTCGTCTGGGCACGGCGTTATCGCGCCGTCAGCGGCGGGCGCCCATATCTCGCGCTGTATCGCACCCAATCGCTGGCGGTGTTCCACAGCGCTCCGTACCAGAAGGCGTTTCAGAACCAGACCTCGTGGTCGTTGACCAATTTTGCGCGCATGCGCGACACTGTCCGCCGCGTCGGCACGGTCGACGTGGACATGGGCGCCGGCACTGGCGGTGCACTCGGCCTCGTTCACCTCCCCAAGCTCCTCGACGCCGCAGCCATCGCCACCGTCCGCGCCAAGATGGCCGAGACGCTCGCCGCCGATGGCGTCCTCTCCGGCCACGTGCTCACCCCCGATGCCGAACTCTCGACGCCTCTGTCGGCGAGCGGGCCGGTGACGGCGCCGAGTGACACGCTGGTGTTCATCGAAGCCACCAACGAGCCGGCCGCAGCCGCGGCCGTGCGCACCATCTCCGACGCGCTCGACATGCCGGGCGTGGCCTTATCCACCTTCACCCTGCTGTGGGAACTCGCAGCCTGACTCAACCCGCCGCACCGGGCGCGGCAAAGCGTTCGACCCTCATCTCGCCATTGAAAATGGAACGGAGTGATCGATGAAGAAGCTGATCGGGATATTCGCGCTCGCCGCCACCTTCGGGCTCGCGCCCGCGCAGGCCGCCAACTGGAACCTGTCGGCCGAACAACCGGACGGAAACTACCACACCGAGAATGCTCGCCTGTTCGCCGCCGACATCGACAAGGCCACCAATGGCGGCCTGAAAATCCGCGTGCACTCCAACAGCGTCCTCCTCAAGCGCGCCGAAGTGAAGCGTGGCGTGCAGCAGGGCATGGTACAGGCCGGCGACGTCCTGGTCGCGGCGATCGGCAACGAGGACCCGCTGTTCGAGGTCGACAGCGTGCCGCTGCTCGCGACCAGCTTCGAGCAGGCCAAGAAGCTGTGGGAGGCGAGCCGCAAGCCCCTCGCCGAGCGTCTGCTCAAGCAGGGCATCGTGCTCTTGTACGCGATCCCGTGGCCGCCCCAGGGTCTTTATGCGGCGAAGCCCGTGCAGAGCCTCGACGATCTCAAGGGCGTGCGTTTCCGCGCCTACAGCCCGGCGACCAGCCGCCTCGCCAGCCTGATGGGCACTGTGCCGGTCACCGTCAATCCGACCGAGGTCGCGCAGGCCTTCTCGGCCGGTCTCATCAACGCCATGCTGACCTCGCCCAAGACCGGCGTCGACAGCCAAGCGTGGGACTTCGTGAAGTACTACTATGACGTCAAGGCCTTCATTCCGAAGAACTTCGTCATCGTCAACAAAGCCGCCTTCGACGCCCTGACGGACGCGCAGCGCAAGGCCGTTCTCGATGCCGCCAAGGCCGCCGAGGAACGCGGCTGGAAGATGGGCGTCGAGAGCACCACCGCCGATACGAAGATGCTCGCCGACAAGGGCATGAACGTCGCCCAGACCCCGCCGGCGCTGGTCAAGTCGTTCGAGAGCATCGGCGCCACCATGCTCGAAGAGTGGCTCGCCAAGGCCGGAGCCGACGGCAAGGCGGTCGTCGACGCCTATCGCAAGTAATACGTTTCGACCTCGACCCGTCATTGCGAGGAGCGAAGCGACGAAGCAATCCAGGGCCACGAGAAAGAACTGGATTGCTTCGCTTCGCTCGCAATTACGGGAAATAGCGACATCGGTCACGACCCAAGACCGTTGCTGTAATCACAAGTAAGCGGACTGTCGCCTGAAGATCCATGCGAGATCGGAGTGAGTTCCCATGCGACTCGTCCTGACGAAAATCTACGCGGCAGCCGGAGCAGCGGCTGCCGTGTTCCTCGCCGGCATCGCGGCGCTGATCAGCGCCCAGATCGCCGCCCGTCTCATGGGCATGCACCTGCCGGCCTCCGACGACATCGCCGGCTGGCTGATGGCGGCATCGGTGTTCCTCGCCCTTCCCTACGCGCTGACCAAGGGCGACCACATCCGCGTGACGCTCCTGACCGGCAAGCTGCCGTCGTCCTGGCAGCACAGCTTCGAGATCCTCACCGGGTTCGTCGGCGTCGGCCTGACGGCGTTCATGGCCTATAACGCCGTCGTCTTCGTCTACAACTCCTATGCGCTCGGCGATGTCGCCATGGGCGAACTCGTCGTACCGATGTGGATTCCGCAGCTTCCGCTGGCGGTCGGCTTCGTCGTTCTCCTCGTCGCCTTCGTCGATTTCCTCGTGCGCGTCCTCACCGGCCACGCCGGCATCGAGAAGGCTCAGGGAAGCTTCGACGCCACCGAATAATATTCCCTTTCGACTTCCGTCGCGGAGACGACCCGTGAGCGAATTTGCCCAAGCCGCCATCCTGATCGCGCTGCTGTTTCTGACGCTGGCCAGCGGCCTGTGGGTGGCGATGGCGCTGCTTGCCTGCGGGCTCGCCGGCATCATCCTGTTCACGCCGTCGCCGGCCGGCATCATCTTCGCGACCACGACCTGGAGTTCGACCGCCAGCTGGGCCCTCACCGCCCTGCCGCTGTTCATCTGGATGGGCGAAATCCTCTACCGCACGCGGCTCGCCGAGGACATGTTCCGCGGCCTGTCGCCGTGGCTGCACTCGCTGCCGGGCCGGCTCGTGCACGTCAACGTCGTCGCCTGCGGCATCTTCGCGGCGGTGTCCGGCTCCTCGGCCGCAACCGCGGCCACCATCGGGCGCATCTCGTTGCCGGAACTGAAATCGCGCGGCTACGACGAGTGGATCAGCATCGGTTCTCTCGCCGGCTCCGGCACGCTGGGCCTGCTGATCCCACCCTCCATCATCATGATCGTCTACGGGGTCGCCGCCGAGGTGTCGATCAACCGCTTGTTCACCGCCGGCGTCCTGCCTGGAATCCTGCTGATGGCGCTGTTCTCCGGCTACATCATGCTGTGGGCATGGCGCCACCCCGATCGCGTCCCGCCCGACCAGGAGAAGGTCGCCTGGCGGGAGCGCTTCGCCCGCCTCCACCTGCTGCTGCCGGTGGTGCTCCTGATCGTCGCCGTGATCGGCTCGATCTATGCCGGCATCGCCACCGCTACCGAGGCGGCGGCCTTCGGCGTCGTCGGCGCGCTCACGATCGCGCTGGTGAGCCGGTCGCTCAGCTGGGATTCGCTGTGGGACAGCCTGATCGGCGCCACCCGCACCTCGTGCATGATCTGCTTCATCCTCATCGGCGCCGCCTATCTGACCGCCGCCATGAGCTTCACCGGGATGCCGAGCAACCTGGCCGAATGGATATCTTCGCTCGGCCTGTCGCGCTACGCCCTGATCGCCGCCCTGACCGTCCTGTTCGTCATCCTGGGCTGTTTCCTGGACGGCATCTCCATGGTGGTGCTGACCACGTCGGTGATCCTGCCGGCCGTCAAGGCCGCCGGCATCGACCCGCTGTGGTTCGGCATCTATCTCGTGTTCGTGGTCGAGATGGCCCAGATCACGCCACCGGTAGGCATGAACCTGTTCGTCATCCAAGGCATGACCGGCAAGAACATCTTCACAATCGGCTGGATGGCATTGCCGTTCTTCATCGTCATGGTGATCGCCACCACCATCATCACCTTGTTCCCGCAGATCGTGCTCTATTTACCGCAGCGCATCATGTGAGTCGCGCGGCCTTGGACGGACGACAGAAATGACGACAGCAAAGCCTTCTTGCCGCGCCCGCGTGGACGCGGCCCTCACCCGCATCGCCGACCAGAACGGCGAAGGCGCCCGCGTATTCCTGCGTGTCCATGCCGATGGCGCCCGGGCCGAAGCGGACGCAGCTGATTCTCGCAGCCGCAGCGGCATCTCGTTGGGTCCGCTCGACGGCACCATCGTCTCGGTCAAGGACCTGTTCGACGTCGCCGGCGAGGTCACCACCGCGGGCTCGCGCATCCTCGCCGATGCGGCTCCCGCCACCGCCGACGCCGCCGCGGTCAGGCGGCTTCGGCAGGGCGGCGCGGTTGTGATCGGCCGTACCAACATGACCGAGTTCGCCTTCTCTGGCGTCGGCTACAATCCCCATTACGGCACTCCCGGCAATCCGCACGACCGCACACGCATCCCGGGCGGCTCCTCGTCCGGCGCCGCCGTCTCGGTCGCCGACGGCATGGCCGAGATCGGGCTCGGCTCCGACACCGGCGGCTCGCTGCGCATTCCAGCGGCGCTATGCGGTCTCGTGGGTTTCAAGTCCACCATCGGCCGCGTGCCGACCGCCGGCGCCTTCCCGCTGTCCACCACGGTCGACACGGTCGGCACCATCGGAAAAACGGTGGCCGATTGCGCCCGCGCCTTCGCGGTCCTGTCCGGCAGCGACAAGGTCGTGGACGCACCGGCGAAGTCGCTGCGCCTCGCCATCATCCGGCAGGGCCGCCTGCTGGCCGATACCGAGTCGGACGTCCTCGCCGCCGTCGCCACCGCCGAGGACCGGCTGCGCCGGACGGCCGGCGACATTGCCGCCTTCGACATGGAAGACCTGTTGGAGGACATGGCGGCGATGCACGCGCTCGCCACCTTCCCGGCCGTCGAGGCGGCAGCGCGGCTCGAGGAACTGATGGCGACGCGCGCCACCGGCATGGACCCGCTGGTGCGCAGCCGCGTCGAGCGTGGCCTCAAGATCCGCGCCGTCGACTACGCCCGCATCCAGGCGCGCCGGCTGGACCTTATCGCCCGCATGGACGCCCGCATGGCCGACTACGACGCCGTGCTCCTGCCGACCGTCCCCATCAAGGCACCGACCATCGCCGATGCGAGCCAGGGCGAGAATTTTGCCCGCATCAACATGCTGCTGTTGCGCAACACCATGGCGGCCAACATCTTCGACCTGCCGGCGATCTCGCTGCCGCTTCCCGTCGCAGGACTTCCGATCGGCCTCATGCTGATGGGCCGTCGCGGCCAGGACGAGCGGCTGCTGGCGGTCGCCAGGGCGGTGGAGGCACTGCTCGCCCCCGCCTGATACTCCACCGTCATGCCCGCGCTTATCGCGGGCATCCACGACTTGCCGCATTCGCCACGGCTTGAGG
>JAVDCA010000047.1 GCA_030848545.1 Astrobacterium formosum | reverse complement strand
CGGAGTCTCCGTTGCCGGTTGGCATCCAATCTATTGCGGTCCGGATCAGGCGAACTTCGCCTGAACCTCTTGAGCAACGTTCTGAGGAACTTGCTCGTAGTGGTCGAACTGCATGGTGAAAGTGGCTCGTCCCTGGCTCATGGAACGCAGGTTGTTGACGTAGCCGAACATGTTGGCGAGCGGCACCATGGCGTTGATGACATTTGCGTTGCCGCGCATGTCCTGGCCCTGAATCTGGCCGCGCCGCGAATTGAGGTCGCCGATGACCGAACCCGTATAGTCCTCCGGGGTCACCACCTCGACCTTCATGATCGGCTCGAGCAGCACCGAGGAGCCCTTCTGCAGAGCCTCGCGCAGGGCCGCACGTGACGCGATCTCGAAGGCGAGCGCCGAGGAGTCGACCTCGTGATAGGCGCCGTCGATCAGTTGCACCTTGAGGTCCACCACCGGGAAGCCGGCGAGGATACCGGCGCCGAGCACCGACTGCAGCCCCTTCTCGACGCCCGGAAGATACTCCTTCGGCACGTTGCCGCCGATGATCTTCGATTCGAACTCGAAACCCTTGCCGGGCTCGCTCGGCTCGCAAACGATCTTGACGCGCGCGAACTGGCCGGTGCCGCCGGTCTGCTTCTTGTGGGTGTAGTCGACCGTCACCTGCTTGGTGATCTTCTCGCGATAGGCGACCTGCGGGGCGCCGATATTGGCGTCCACCTTGTAGGTGCGCTTGAGAATGTCGACCTTGATGTCGAGATGCAGTTCGCCCATCCCCTTGAGGATGGTCTGGCCGCTCTCCTGGTCGGTCGAGACGCGGAACGAGGGATCCTCGGCGGCCAGCTTGGCAAGTGCGACGCCGAGCTTCTCCTGGTCGGCCTTGGACTTCGGCTCGATCGCGATCTCGATGACCGGATCGGGGAATTCCATCTTTTCCAGCAGCACCGGATCCTTGGGATCGCACAACGTATCGCCGGTGCGGGCTTCTTTCAGGCCGGCGAGCGCGACGATGTCGCCCGCATAGGCCTCCTTGATGTCTTCGCGGTTGTTGGCGTGCATCAGCAGCATGCGGCCGATGCGCTCCTTGCGCTCGCGGGTCGAATTGACGACGCCCGAGCCGCTCTGGAGGATGCCGGAATAGATGCGACAGAACGTGATGGTGCCGACGAACGGATCGTCCATGATCTTGAAGGCGAGCAGCGCCAGCGGCTCGCTGTCGATCGGCTTGCGGACGACTTCCTCGCCCTTTTCGTTGAGCCCCTTGATGGCCGGCACGTCGAGCGGCGACGGCAGATAGTCGACCACCGCGTCGAGGAGGGGCTGTACGCCCTTGTTCTTGAACGCCGAGCCGCACAGCACGGGGAAGAAAGCGCCGTTGATCACCGCCTTGCGGATCAGCTTCTTGAGCGTCGCCTCGTCCGGCTCGACGCCGTCGAGATAGGCACCCATGACGTCGTCGTCGAGTTCGACCGCCGCCTCGAGCATCTTCTCGCGATATTCCTTGGCCTGGTCGAGCAGATCGGCGGGAATCTCTTCGTCGTGGTAGTGGGCGCCGAGCGCCTCATCATTCCACACCACCGCCTTCATGCGCACCAGGTCGATGATGCCCTTGAAATGGTTCTCGGCCCCGATCGGCAGCTGGATCGCCACCGGCTTGGCGCCGAGGCGGTTGACGATGTCTTCGAGGCACTTGAAGAAATCGGCGCCGATCTTGTCCATCTTGTTGGCGAAGACGATGCGCGGCACCTTGTACTTGTCGCCCTGGCGCCACACCGTCTCGGTCTGCGGCTCGACGCCCTGGTTGGAGTCGAGGACGCATACGGCGCCGTCGAGCACACGCAAGGAGCGCTCCACCTCGATGGTGAAGTCGACGTGCCCGGGCGTGTCGATGATGTTGAGCCGCTTCTCATGCCAGAACGCCGTCGTCGCCGCCGACGTAATGGTGATGCCGCGCTCCTGCTCCTGCTCCATCCAATCCATCGTCGCGGCGCCTTCGTGCACCTCGCCGATCTTATGGCTCTTGCCGGTGTAGTAGAGGATCCGCTCGGTCACCGTCGTCTTGCCCGCATCGATGTGGGCCATGATGCCGAAGTTACGGTAGTCCTCTATGGCGTGGGTACGGGGCATGGGGGCTTGGTCCTAGTGGGCTCTGCGCGCGCTTTACCAGCGATAGTGTGAGAAGGCGCGGTTCGCCTCGGCCATACGGTGCGTGTCTTCGCGTTTCTTCACCGCGTTGCCGCGGTTGTTGGATGCATCGAGCAACTCCGAGGAGAGCCGCTCCGTCATGGTCTTCTCGTTGCGTTCGCGGGCCGCCGAAATGAGCCAGCGGATGCCGAGCGCCTGACGGCGGTCGGTGCGGACTTCGACCGGCACCTGGTAGGTGGCGCCGCCGACGCGGCGGGAGCGCACCTCGATCGACGGCATGACGTTGTCCAGCGCCTGCTGGAACACGCCGACCGGGCTCTGCTTCGTCTTACCCTCGATGATGTCGAAGGCACCGTAGACGATCGCCTCGGCGGACGACTTCTTGCCTTCGTACATGACCGAATTCATGAACTTCGTGACGACCACATTCCCGTACTTGGCGTCGGGAAGGATCTCGCGTTTGTCGGCGCGGTGGCGGCGGGACATATCGCTCTCTCCGGCTCTTACTTCGGACGCTTGGCGCCGTACTTCGAACGGCGCTGTTTGCGGTTTTTGACGCCCTGGGTGTCGAGGACGCCGCGCAGGATGTGGTAACGCACGCCGGGCAAGTCCTTGACGCGGCCGCCGCGGATCATGACCACCGAGTGTTCCTGCAGGTTGTGGCCCTCACCCGGGATGTAACCGATCACCTCGAAGCCGTTGGTGAGGCGAACCTTGGCGACCTTACGCAAGGCCGAGTTCGGCTTCTTCGGCGTCGTGGTGTAGACGCGCGTGCAGACACCGCGCTTCTGCGGCGACTGCTGCAGCGCAGGAACTTTCTTGCGGGCTTTCTGCGGCACCCGCGGGTTGCGGATCAACTGGTTGATCGTCGGCATCGCTCGCCTTCACCCTCTTGGCCGGCACATCCGGCCCTGCGTCCACGCGCTTTCGCACGCGCAAAACGAAATCGCGCCATTCGCCCCCGCCTCGAGGGGAATGACGCTCTTTCAGCGACAGAGGACCACGCTGCGATCTGCACCGCGGTCATGTACTTCACATCTGACAGTCGTCAGAGGCAGCGTTTGAGCTTCTTTCATCGAGGCTGGTGCCGAGCAAGAGGCAAAGGCCGAAGGCCTTCGACAGCTCCTTGCTGCGGGATGCCGTACCGACTGGCGAAGCTCACCGCCTGCCGAAAAAGTTTCGCGTATGTATCGGCGCAGCCACTGGGTGTCAAGCCTGAAAGCGCCTGAGAACATGCGCTTTTCGCGATCGCCGCGACTTCCGCCGATGCAGCACTTTTAGGGACGCAAGACTGACCAATTCAGCAACTTCCGACCGAAATGAATAGGGGTGCCTTAGCACCTCCTCTGCTCGCCTGTCGGCGGCGACCTACCGTAATGCCGCAGCTCGCGGCTGCCAGATTGGTGAGCGCGACGATTCGCCCAACGCAGCGTCACCATAGCCCCCCGGCAAGCGTCCGGGATTCGGTTCGGGAAGGCCCCACCAAGCGCGCAATCAGCTCTGCGGAGGAGCGAATCGCAGCGCCGCCCTACCCTGTTGCTCTGGTGAATCACTTGGTTGCCCTGGCGAATCACTTGTCTGGCCAAAATCTTCGAGCGGATACTTGCCAGTTCACTCCAAGATATCGCATCTGCCAGCGTCAACTGCACGCCGTGTCCCCGCCGACGCACTGCGACTCGTGAAAAGGGCCGCCCCGGAGGGCGGCCCTGATGTCGTAGCGAGGAGCGGGCCGGGCCCTACTCGGCCGGCGGCAGCGCCGGGGCCGGCTGTTCGGGCGTCGTCTTGGCGGCCTGGGTCTTCCCGCGCTCCTCAAGAATGAGCGCGTCGCGCTTGATCGCCACTTCGCGCAGCAGGTTCATGACCGCGCCGGTGCCGGCCGGGATCAGGCGGCCGACGATAACGTTCTCCTTGAGCCCGTCGAGCGTATCCGCCTTGCCGTTGACGGCGGCCTCGGTGAGCACGCGGGTCGTCTCCTGGAACGACGCCGCCGAGATGAACGAGCGCGTCTGCAGCGACGCTTTGGTGATGCCGAGGAGGACGGGATGGGCCACGGCCGCCTTCTTGCCTTCCTCCACCGCCTTCGCATTGACCTCGTCGAACTCGATGCGGTCGATCTGCTCGCCCTGGATCAGCTCGGTCTCGCCCGAATCGGTCACTTCCACCTTCTGCAACATCTGCCGGACGATCACTTCGATGTGCTTGTCGTTGATCGCCACGCCCTGCAGCCGGTAGACGTCCTGGATCTCGTTGACCAGATAGGCCGCGAGTTCCTCGATGCCCTTGACGGCCAGGATGTCGTGCGGTGCCGGGTTGCCTTCGACGATGAAGTCGCCCTTCTCGACCACGTCACCGTCCTGCAGATGGATGTGCTTGCCCTTCGGGATCAGGTACTCGCGTGCCTCATCATTCGAATCGGACGGCTCGATGGCGATGCGGCGCTTGTTCTTGTAGTCGCGGCCGAACCGCACCGTGCCGGAGATTTCGGCGATGATCGCCGCCTCCTTCGGCCGGCGCGCCTCGAACAGCTCCGCCACCCGCGGCAGACCGCCGGTGATGTCGCGCGTCTTGGCGCTTTCGGTGGGGATACGGGCGATGACGTCGCCCGACTTCACCTTGCCGCCCGGATCGACCGAGATGATGGCATCGACCGCCAGGAGATAGCGGGCGTCGCCGCCGCGGGCGAGCTTGAGGATCTTACCGTCCTTGCCCTTGATGACGATCGCGGGGCGCAGGTCGGCGCCACGGCCGGAGCTCGATGTCCTCCAGTCGATGACCACGCGCTTGGCGATACCGGTCGATTCGTCGAGCGTCTCGGTGATGGACTGACCTTCGACGAGATCCTCGAAGGCGACCGAGCCTTCGACCTCGGTCAGGATCGGCCGGGTGTAGGGATCCCACTCGGCAATGCGTTGGCCGCGCTTGATCTTGTCGCCTTCGTCCACCTTCATGCGGGCGCCGAACTGGATGCGGTGGACCGCTCGCTCGGTGCCGTCCGGATCGACCACCACCACGGCCATGTTGCGGGCCATGGCGATGGCGTCGCCGTCCGAGTTGCGCATGATGTTCTTGTTGCGGATGCGGATCAGGCCGTCGAAGTTCGATTCGACGAACGATTGCTCGTTGATCTGCGCCGCGCCGCCGATGTGGAAGGTGCGCATGGTGAGCTGGGTGCCCGGCTCGCCGATCGACTGCGCCGCGATGACGCCGACCGCCTCGCCCATGTTGACGGGCGTGCCGCGGGCGAGATCGCGTCCGTAGCAGGCGCCGCAGACGCCGCTGGTCGTCTCACAGGTCAGCACCGAGCGGATGCGGATCTCCTGGACGCCGGCCTGGACCAGGATTTCCACCTGCGGCTCCTCGAGCAGGGTGCCGTTCGGAATGATCACGGCGCCCGAGGTCGGATCGCGGACGTCTTCCGCGGTGGTACGGCCGAGCACGCGGCTCGCCAGCGACGCCACCACGGTGCCGGAGTCGATGATCGCCCGCACCTTGATGCCGGCGGAGGTGCCACAGTCCTCGGTGGTGATGATGCAGTCCTGGGCCACGTCGACGAGACGACGGGTCAGATAGCCCGAGTTCGCGGTCTTGAGCGCCGTGTCGGCAAGGCCCTTACGGGCACCGTGGGTCGAGTTGAAGTACTCGAGCACGGACAACCCCTCCTTGAAGTTGGAGATGATCGGCGTCTCGATGATCTCGCCCGAGGGCTTGGCCATCAGGCCGCGCATGCCGGCGAGCTGGCGCATCTGGGCCGGCGAACCGCGCGCGCCCGAATGGGCCATCATGTAGATCGAGTTGATCGGCCGATCGCGCTTGCCATCGGCGTCTTTCCTCACCGCCGAGATCTCTTCCATCATCTTGGCGGCGATTTCGTCGGTCGCCTTGGACCAGGCGTCGACCACCTTGTTGTACTTCTCGCCCTGGGTGATGAGGCCTTCGTTGAACTGCTGCTCGAATTCCTTGGCAAGTGTCTTGGTCGTGTCGACGATTTTCCACTTGGAGGTCGGCACCACCATGTCGTCCTTGCCGAACGAGATGCCGGCCTTGAACGCATGGAAGAAGCCGAGCGCCATGATGCGGTCGCAGAAGATCACCGTCTCCTTCTGACCGCAGTGGCGGTACACTTGGTCGATCGTGTTGGAGATTTCGCGCTTCGTCATCAGCTTGTTGACGACGTCGAACGGGGTCTTGACGTTCTTCGGCAGCACTTGGCCGAGGACGACGCGGCCGGGCGTGGTCTCGTAGCGCCTGCGGACGGTTTCGCCGTTCTCGTCAAGGCCTTCCCAGCGGTAGACGATCTTGGAGTGCAGCGTGATCGCCTTCTCGTTGAGCGCGTGATCGATCTCGGCGATGTCGGAAAACATCTTGCCCTGCCCCGGCTCGCCGTCGCGCATGAGCGACATGTAGTAGAGGCCGAGCACGATGTCCTGGCTGGGCACGATGATCGGCAGGCCGTTGGCCGGATGCAGGATGTTGTTGGTCGACATCATGAGGACGCGCGCTTCCAGCTGCGCCTCGAGCGACAGCGGTACGTGCACGGCCATCTGGTCGCCGTCGAAGTCGGCGTTGAAGGCGGCGCACACCAGCGGATGCAGCTGGATCGCCTTGCCCTCGATCAGCGTCGGCTCGAACGCCTGGATGCCGAGCCGATGCAGCGTCGGAGCGCGGTTCAACAGAACCGGGTGCTCGCGGATCACCTCGTCGAGAATGTCCCAGACCTCGGGCTTTTCCTTCTCGACCAGCTTCTTGGCCTGCTTGACCGTGGTCGACAGGCCCTTGGCGTCGAGGCGCGAATAGATGAACGGCTTGAACAGCTCGAGCGCCATCTTCTTCGGCAGGCCGCACTGGTGCAGCTTGAGCTCGGGACCGACGACGATCACCGAACGGCCCGAATAGTCGACGCGCTTGCCGAGCAGGTTCTGCCGGAACCGGCCCTGCTTGCCCTTGAGCATGTCGGCGAGCGACTTCAAGGGCCGCTTGTTGGCGCCGGTGATGACGCGGCCACGGCGGCCGTTGTCGAACAACGCGTCGACGGCCTCCTGCAGCATGCGCTTCTCGTTGCGGATGATGATGTCCGGCGCGCGCAGCTCGATCAGCCGCTTCAAGCGGTTGTTGCGGTTGATGACGCGGCGATAGAGGTCGTTCAGGTCGGACGTGGCGAAGCGGCCGCCGTCCAGCGGGACGAGCGGACGCAGGTCGGGCGGAATCACCGGTACCGCGGTCAGGATCATCCACTCCGGCTTGTTGCCGGACTGGATGAACGCCTCGATAAGCTTGAGCCGCTTGGCGAGCTTCTTGGGCTTGAGCTCCGAGGTCGACTCGGCGATCTCGACGCGCAGGTCGGCGGCGAGCTTCTCCAGGTCGAGCGCCTTGAGCATCTCGCGGATCGCTTCCGCGCCAATCATGGCGGTGAAACTATCCGGGCCGTACTCCTCCTGCGCCTTGAGGTATTCGTCCTCGGACAACAGCTGACGGTCGGCGAGCGGGGTCAGGCCCGGCTCGATGACGACGTAGTACTCGAAGTACAGGATGCGCTCGAGATCCTTGAGCGTCATGTCCATCAGCATGCCGATGCGGCTCGGCAGCGACTTGAGGAACCAGATGTGCGCCACCGGAGCGGCGAGCTCGATGTGGCCCATGCGTTCGCGCCGCACGCGCGACAACGTCACCTCGACGCCGCACTTCTCGCAGATGATGCCCTTGTACTTCATGCGCTTGTACTTGCCGCACAAGCACTCGTAGTCCTTGATGGGGCCGAAGATGCGGGCGCAGAACAGGCCGTCGCGCTCGGGCTTGAACGTACGGTAATTGATCGTCTCCGGCTTCTTGATCTCGCCGTACGACCAGGACAGAATCTTCTCCGGGCTCGCGATCGAGATGCGGATCTGGTCGAAGACCTGCGCCGGCACCTGCGGGCTGAAGAGATTCATTACTTCTTGATTCATCGTGTTCTCCTTGGCCGCCGCCGCGGCCTGAAAACTCGTCTTGAAACTCGTTGGCCGCCGTACTCCGCGACCGGAGCACCCGGTGTTCACCGCCGTCGCGGGTCACCGGATCGCCCGCAAGTGCGGGCGAGACGTGCGCGGAGCGGCGCTCTCGCCGCTCCGCGCCTTGTCGAACCTATTCGGCCGCCTCCGCGGACCCATCCGGTCGCTGCTTGGAATTGTGCAGGTCGACATTGAGGCCGAGCGAGCGCATCTCCTTGACCAGCACGTTGAAGCTCTCCGGAATGCCGGCTTCGAACGTGTCATCGCCGCGCACGATCGCCTCGTACACCTTGGTGCGGCCGGCGACGTCGTCCGACTTCACCGTCAGCATTTCCTGCAGCGTATAGGCGGCGCCGTAGGCTTCGAGCGCCCACACCTCCATTTCGCCGAAACGCTGGCCGCCGAACTGCGCCTTGCCGCCCAGCGGCTGCTGGGTGACGAGCGAGTACGGGCCGATCGAACGGGCGTGGATCTTGTCGTCGACCAGATGATGGAGCTTGAGCATGTAGATGTAGCCCACCGTCACCTTACGATCGAACTGGTCACCCGTGCGGCCGTCGAAGACGGTCGACTGGCCGGACCCGTCGAGGCCTGCGAGTTCGAGCATCTGTTCGATGTCGGACTCCTTGGCGCCGTCGAACACCGGCGTAGCGATCGGCACGCCGGTGCGCAGGTTCTCGCCCAGCTCGATCAGTCCGCCATCGTCGAGGGTCTTGATGGTCTCTTCCTCGCCGTAGACCTTCTTCAAGGTCTCCTTGAGAGGCTTCATGTCCTTGCGGCTGTAGTAGGCTTCGACCGCCTGGCCGATGCGCTTGCCGAGACCGGCACAGGCCCAGCCGAGATGCGTCTCGAGGATCTGCCCGACATTCATGCGGCTCGGCACGCCGAGCGGATTGAGCACGATGTCGACATGGGTGCCGTCCTCCAGGAACGGCATGTCCTCGATCGGCACGATCTTCGACACCACACCCTTGTTGCCGTGGCGGCCGGCCATCTTGTCACCGGGCTGGATCTTGCGCTTCACGGCGACGAAGACCTTGACCATCTTCATGACGCCGGGAGGCAGCTCGTCGCCGCGCTGCAGCTTCTCGACCTTGTCGAGGAAGCGCTGCTCGAGACCCTTCTTGCTCTCGTCGTACTGCTTCCTGATGGCTTCGATCTCGGCCATCAGGCGGTCGTTCGAGGAGGCGAACTGCCACCACTGCGAGCGCGGATACTCGTCGAGCACCGCGCGGGTGATCTTCGAGTCCTTCTTGAAGCCCTTCGGACCGGCGACGCCCTGCCGGCCATCGAGGAGGTCGGCGAGACGACCATAGACGTTGCGATCGAGGATCGCCTGTTCGTCGTCACGGTCCTTGGCGAGCCGCTCGATCTCCTCGCGTTCGATGGCGAGCGCACGCTCGTCCTTCTCGACGCCGTGGCGATTGAACACGCGCACTTCGACGACGGTGCCCTGCACGCCCGGCGGCACGCGCAACGAGGTGTCGCGCACGTCGGAGGCCTTTTCGCCGAAGATCGCCCGCAGGAGCTTTTCTTCCGGCGTCATCGGGCTTTCGCCCTTGGGCGTGATCTTGCCGACAAGGATGTCACCGGCATGGACCTCGGCGCCGATATAGACGATGCCCGCCTCGTCGAGGTTCTTGAGCGCCTCTTCCGACACGTTCGGAATGTCGCGGGTGATTTCTTCAGGGCCCAGCTTGGTGTCGCGGGCCATCACCTCGAACTCCTCGATGTGGATCGAGGTGAAGACGTCGTCCTTGACGATGCGTTCGGACAGGAGGATCGAGTCCTCGAAGTTGTAGCCGTTCCACGGCATGAACGCGACGAGGACGTTGCGGCCGAGCGCGAGTTCACCGATGTCGGTCGACGGCCCGTCGGCGATGATGTCGCCCCGCTGCACGTGGTCGCCCACCTTCACCAGCGGACGCTGGTTGATGCAGGTGTTCTGGTTGGAGCGCTGGAACTTCATCAGCCGGTAGATGTCGACGCCCGACTTGGTCGGGTCGAGATCTTCGGTCGCCCGGATGACGACGCGGGTGGCGTCCACCTGGTCGATGACGCCGGTACGGCGCGCGGCGATCGCCGCACCCGAATCTCGGGCGACCACGCCTTCCATGCCGGTGCCGACGAACGGCGCCTCGGCACGCACCAGCGGCACCGCCTGACGTTGCATGTTCGAGCCCATGAGGGCCCGGTTGGCGTCGTCGTTCTCCAGGAACGGAATCAGCGCCGCCGCGACCGAGACGAGCTGCTTGGGCGACACGTCCATGTAGTCGACCTTGTCGGGCGTCACCATGAGGACGTCGCCGGCATGGCGGCAGACGATCAGGTCGTCGGTGAAGCGGCCCTTGGGATCGATCAGAACGTTCGCCTGGGCGACCGTATAGCGGCCCTCCTCCATGGCGGAGAGATAGACCACCTCGTCGGTGACGCGGCCGTCCTTGACCTTGCGGTATGGCGTCTCGACGAACCCGTACTTGTTCACCCGCGCATAGGTGGCGAGCGAATTGATCAGGCCGATGTTCGGACCTTCCGGCGTCTCGATCGGGCAGATGCGGCCGTAATGCGTCGGATGCACGTCGCGCACCTCGAAGCCGGCACGCTCGCGCGTCAGACCGCCCGGGCCGAGCGCCGACAGGCGCCGCTTGTGGGTGATCTCCGAGAGCGGATTGGTCTGGTCCATGAACTGCGAGAGCTGCGAGGAGCCGAAGAACTCGCGCACCGCCGCCGCCGCCGGTTTGGCGTTGATCAGGTCCTGCGGCATGACGGTGTCGATGTCGACGCTCGACATGCGTTCCTTGATGGCGCGCTCCATGCGCAGGAGGCCGATGCGGTACTGGTTCTCCATGAGCTCGCCGACCGAGCGCACCCGGCGGTTGCCGAGATGGTCGATGTCGTCGATCTCGCCCTTGCCGTCGCGCAGGTCGACCAGCGTCTTGATGACGCCGAGGATGTCTTCCTTGCGCAGAATGCGTAGCGTGTCCTCGGCCTGCAGATCGAGGCGCATGTTCATCTTGACCCGGCCGACGGCCGAAAGGTCATATCGTTCCGAATCGAAGAACAGCGAGCGGAACATGGCCTCCGCGGTATCGACGGTCGGCGGCTCGCCCGGGCGCATGACCCGGTAGATGTCGAACAGGGCGTCCTCGCGCGTCATGTTCTTGTCGACATTGAGCGTGTTGCGGATATAGGCGCCGACATTGACATGGTCGATGTCGAGGATCGGCAGTTCCTTGTAGCCGGCCTCGTTGAGGATCTTGAGGTTCTTCTCGGTGATCTCGCCGCCGCATTCGACGTAGATCTCGCCGGTCTTCGGGTTGACGAGATCCTCGGCGATGTAATGGCCGAGCAGTTCTTCGTCGGTCATGCGCAGGGCCTTGAGGCCTTTTTCGGCCAACAGGCGCGCCTGGCGCACGGTCACCTTCTTGCCGGCCTCCACCACCACCTTGCCGGTGTCAGCGTCGACCAGATCATTGACCGCCTTGTAGCCCTTCATGCGATTGGCGTCGAAGGGCACGCGCCAGCCGTCCTTGGCGCGCTTGTAGACGACCTGCTTGTAAAAAGTGCGCAGGATCTCCTCGCCGTCCATGCCGAGCGCGAACATCAGCGACGTCACCGGGATCTTGCGGCGACGGTCGATGCGCGCGTGGACGATGTCCTTGGCGTCGAACTCGATGTCGAGCCAGGAGCCGCGATACGGGATGATGCGGGCCGCGAACAGCAGCTTTCCGCTGGAATGGGTCTTGCCCTTGTCGTGATCGAAGAACACGCCCGGCGAGCGGTGCATCTGCGAGACGATGACACGCTCGGTACCGTTGACGATGAAGGTACCGTTCATGGTCATGAGCGGGATGTCGCCCATGTAGACGTCCTGCTCCTTGATGTCCTTGACGGAGCGGGCGCCGGTCTCCTCGTCGATATCGAACACGATCAGCCGCAGCGTCACCTTGAGGGGCGCGGCATAGGTCATGCCGCGCTGGCGGCACTCGTCGACGTCGTATTTGGGCGGTTCGAACTCGTAACGAACGAATTCGAGCTGGGCGGTGTTGGAGAAGTCCGAGATCGGGAACACGGACTTGAAGACCGCCTGCAGGCCTTCGTCGGGGCGGCCGCCCGCCGGTTCCTTGACCAGCAGGAATTGGTCGTAGGACGCCTTCTGAACCTCGATGAGGTTCGGCATCTCGGCCACTTCCTGAATCTTCCCGAAGAACTTGCGGACCCGCTTACGACCGGTGAACGTCTCTGCCATCGTGGCCTCTCGCTCCATCCGCCGATGCGCCCTGCCCGGCGGCGGCTTCCGACAGGCCGCAATTGGCCGCACCCGGAAGCGTGTCATGATTGGCGGAGAAGAACGCACTCCGCCTTGTCGTTGAAAAACGCGGTACCGGGCAATCGTCCTGGCCCGCCGGAACTCGTAGACCGCCTGGGTCGGCGGCAGATGCGGTTCCGGCCCTGGGGGCCGAAACCGCGGATCGCATCATGTATGATCGAATTACTTGAGCTCAACCTTGGCGCCGACCTTTTCGAGCGTCGCCTTGATCTTCTCGGCCTCTTCCTTGTTCACGCCTTCCTTGACGGGCTTCGGCGCGCCTTCGACGAGGTCCTTGGCTTCCTTGAGGCCCAGGCCGGTCAAGGCGCGGACTTCCTTGATGACCTCGATCTTCTTGTCGCCGACGGCGGACAGGATGACGTTGAACTCGGTCTTTTCCTCGACGACGGCAGCGGCAGCGGCGGCCGGGCCCGCAACCGCAACGGCGGCGGCGGCGGAAACGCCCCACTTCTCTTCCAGCATCTTGGCGAGGTCGGCCGCCTCGAGGACGGTCAGGGTCGACAGCTCGTCGACGATTTTCTGCAGATCAGCCATTGATTTCAGTTCCTTAAGGGTTCGAACCAGATACAGAGAATTACGATGCGCCTCGGTCAGGCATCGCTCTTCGAGGCATAAGCCTGGACCACGCGGGCGACCTTGCTGGCCGGCGCGCTGACGAGCTGAGCGATCTTGGTCGCCGGCGCCTGGATGAGGCCGACGATCTTCGCGCGCAGTTCATCAAGCGACGGCAGGGAGGCCAGAGCCTTCACGCCGTCGGGGTTCAGGGCGGTCGTTCCCATCGCTCCGCCGAGGATGACGAACTTCTCGTTCGCCTTGGCGAAGTCGTTGGCGACCTTGGGCGCGGCCACCGGATCGGTGGAATAGGTGATGACGGTCGGCCCCTTGAGAAGGGGTGCGACCGAAACCGCGTCCGTGCCTTCAAGAGCGATCTTGGCGAGACGGTTTTTCGCCACCTTCACCGACGCGCCCGCGAGCCTCGCCTGCTTGCGCAGGTTCTGCATCTGGGCAACGGTGAGGCCGGCGTAATGAGCCACCACGACGACATTCGAGGCCTTGAAGACCCCGTTGAGCGTCGAGACGAGCTCTTTTTTTGCCGCTCGATCCACTGCTTGCTCTCTCCGGTTGGCAACCCGCTCTTCCGCTTTACGCAAGAGCCTGGCCGCCGGTTGCGATATGCCGTCCGACTTTGACCCGCCTTGGCCACGGATCGGGCAGGACGACGCTGGTGGCCCTGCCCCCCGGAGCAGTCAGCGCCGGGCATCGAGGTTCGAACCGTCGCGGGGTTACCCCCGAAACCGATCTTCACCCGTCTGTGCAGGCTGTGCGATTAAGCCGTTGGAACAAAAGCCCCGCGGGCGCCTGCAGTCTCGGACAGGACGTGCCGCCGGAAGGTGAATTCCGACGACGCGAGTCCCATGAAAAATGCGGATAAAGGCCTGTTCCCCTTCAGACGATCCGGTCGGAATGTCTAAAAGGAGAATAGTCCTTCCTATCTGATTTTTCGCAGGACGCGCAAAGGCGCGCCGACAGATATGGGTCGGCACGCCCGTGGCGTGTATTTAGAGCCTTGCAAGGACTTTGCCAAGTGTCTTTTTCCACATGGCAATCATCGCAACGCGTAGGAGTTCATCGGCAATGCCGCGGGCCGATATGGTAACAAGATACGCGCTATCAGACCCGATGGGTCGTTGTCGACCAGGAACATGGCGCCTCCGTGGCTCTCGGCCACAGCGCGGGAGATCGACAGCCCCAAGCCGAATCCGGCGGTGTCGTCCATCCGGCGAGCCGCATCCCCGCGCACGAACGGCTTGAGCATCTCCGCCTCCCTGGTGTTCGACTATCAGAGCTGACGCCTTCGGCCGCAGCGGCGGGCGCGGCAAGGCTCGTCGCTCAAGTCGGCCAGTTGGCGCGGGCGCGCAGGTCATCGACGGTTTCCCTCGCGTGGGCGAGGACGCCGCTGTGGTCGAGCGCCGTGAAACGCCCGTGGCGGCGCAGGATCCGCCCGTCGACCATCACGGTATCGACATTGCCGGGCTCGGCGAGCGATACCAGCGCGTCGTAAGGATCGCCGACCGGCGACAGGTTGACGTCGCCGGTGCGGATGAGGATCAGGTCGGCCCGGTTTCCCGGCGCCAGCGAACCGATCCGGCGATCGAGGCCGAGATCGTGGGCGCCATCGATGGTGGCGAGTTCGACGAGCCTTCGCGTGGTCAACGGAATGCGCCGGCCGATGCGGTGCTGGTGCAGCGCATACAGCATACGCATGCAGGCGAAGCAGTCGCAATTGGCGGTCGTGGTGTGATCGATCGACATCGACACCTTGACGCCGGATTCCAGCAGTTCGCCGAGCTGGATCACGCCCGCCGCCGCCGGACGGGTCGCCTCGCCGATCGGCGAGGTCGAGTACTTGGTGCCGCGCTCGCGCAGGATGGCGCGTTCCTCGGCGGTGGTCAGGAGCGGATGGACGAGCTGGACGTCGGGGCCGAGCAGCCCGGCCGCGTCCAGGAGCCCGATCGGGCTCGGGCCCGAGGTGTGCAACGTAATCGGCAGGCCAAGTTCGCGCACCGCCCCCCATTCCTTTTTTGCCATTTCGACCGAGACGCTGCCGCGCAGCGGATTGGGGTCGTCGCCCACATTGCGCGAGCACATGCCGAGCGTGAGGAGCCCCTCGGCCGAATTCCAGTCGCGCGCCAGCCGGGCGAGGTCGGCGAGATCCATGGGCTGGTCGTTCGCCGCGCCCTGGGGCGTGCCGTAGGAGAAGCGGCCACGGACGCCGGTATCGCGCATGGCCGCGAGTTCGGCGTCCGCATGGGCGGGACTCCTCACATTGTGGGCCCAGTTGTGCACCGTGGTGACTCCGGCGGCGAGCGCCTGCACGAGGCCGAGGCGGACGGCCCGATAGCTGTCCGACGGCTGGTAATGAATGCCGAGCCTGTTGGTCACGGGAAAATACCCGTAATCCGGATCGTCCAGACGCATCACCGGACGCAGCACGCTGGTCCACAGATGCCAGTGGGTATCGACGAATCCCGGCATGCAGATCATGCCGGCGGCGTCGATCACCTCGGCGCCGCTGTCGTTGACGCGGATGCCCACGGAGGCGATCTCGCCATTGCGGATGCGCACCTCGCCGCGCGGAAAGTCGCCGAGATTGTGCTCCAGGGTGAGCACCTGGGCGCCGCGGATGACGTAGTCGCCGCGTGGCGGCAGGGCGGCGGCGTTCGTCCCACCCGTCTGGGCCGGCGCCTGTCCGGGCAGCGCGCCGGCGGCGGCAAGGCCCGCCCCCGCCGCGAGCACGTGACGGCGGTCGAACAGATCCTCGAGCATGGCTTTCCTCCGTCTTTCCCGCCGCTTCTATCGTCGGCGGCGCGGGACGGCAGTGTCGCCATAACACAACGGCCGGCGCAAGCGCCGGCCGTCGGACTATCGAAGATGAACCCGATTCGTCAGTTCGGCTGCGCCGCGCCGGCTCCGCCCAGGCTGGACGGGTCGACCTTGACGCCGGGCCCCATGGTGGAGGAGACCGCCACCCGGGTGATGTAGTGGCCCTTGGCGCCGGCAGGCTTTGCCTTCTGCACCGCGTCCGCGAAGGCGCGGATGTTCTCGGCGAGCTTGGACGCATCGAACGACGCCTTGCCGACGCCGGCATGCAGGATGCCGGCCTTTTCGACCCGGAACTCGACCGAGCCGCCCTTGGCGCCGGCGATCGCCGACTTGACGTCCATGGTGACCGTGCCGACCTTCGGGTTCGGCATCATGCCGCGCGGACCCAGCACCTTGCCGAGACGGCCGACCAGCGGCATCAGGTCCGGGGTGGCGATGCAACGATCGAAGTCGATGGTGCCGCCATTGACGATCTCGACCAGGTCCTCGGCACCGACGATGTCGGCGCCGGCGGCCTTGGCCTCGTCGGCCTTGGCACCGCGGGCGAACACCGCGACGCGCAGCGTGCGGCCGGTGCCGTTGGGCAGGTTGACGACGCCGCGCACCATCTGGTCGGCATGGCGGGGATCGACGCCCAGGTTCATGGCGATCTCGATGGTCTCGTCGAACTTGGCCTTGGCCCGTTCCTTGACCATCTTGACGGCTTCGTCGAGCGTGTAGAGCTTCGCGCGATCAATGCCTTCGCGCGCCTTTTTATTGCGTTTGCCGAGCTTTGCCATGGGTCATTACTCCTTCACGTCGATGCCCATGGAGCGGGCCGAACCGGCGATCATCGCCATGGCGGATTCGATCGTCGCGCAGTTCAGGTCCTTCATCTTCTGCTCGGCGATCTCCTTGATCTGGTCCTTGGTGACCGAGCCGACATGCTCGCGGCCGGTCGCCTTGGCGCCCTTCTCCAGCTTGGCCGCCTTCTTGAGGAAGTGCGACACCGGCGGCGTCCTCATCTCGAAAGTGAAGGAACGGTCGGCGTAGATCGTGATCACGACCGGGGTCGGCGTGCCCTTCTCGAGCTTCTGCGTCTGGGCGTTGAACGCCTTGCAGAATTCCATGATGTTGAGGCCGCGCTGACCGAGCGCGGGGCCGATCGGGGGCGACGGGTTTGCCGCACCCGCCGGCACCTGCAGTTTCAGGTATCCGGTAACTTTCTTTGCCATCGTGCTCTCCTGTGCCGGCTAAAGCCGGCTGCCGGGCAGACCCGGCGGTTCAGGGTTCGTGGTGCGGATCCAGGCGGTTGGCCGCCGCCGTTCACCTGCCACGTTCGTATCCCTCTCCATTTTGGGAGGAGAGAGGATCGGGGCGAGGGCATTCGCAGACCCCGAAGCCGGGGTCAAGCCCCCCTCGCCCGCCATCCGGGCTCACGCGTAAGGATGGCGCCCCCTTTCCGCTCCACGGGATTGGAAAGAGGTAACTACTGCTTCTCGACCTGGGCAAACTCGAGCTCGACCGGGGTGGCGCGGCCGAAGATGGACACCGCCACCTTGAGGCGCGAACGGCTGTCGTCGACTTCCTCGACGGTGCCGTTGAACGACGCGAACGGGCCGTCCGAAACCCGCACCTGCTCGCCGACCTCGAACGACACCGACGGCTTGGGCCGTTCGATGCCTTCCTGGACCTGCTGCAGGAGGCGCGTCGCCTCCACTTCGGTGATCGGCATCGGCTTGTTGTCGGCGCCCAGAAAGCCCGTCACCTTCGGGGTGTTCTTGATCAGGTGATAGGCCTCGTCGGTCAATTCGCATTTCACCAGCACGTAGCCGGGGAAGAACTTGCGTTCAGCGTCGACCTTGCGGCCGCGGCGGACCTCGGTAACCTTCTCCTTCGGCACCAGGATCTCGTCGAAGAGGTGATCGAGATGCCGCTGCTTGGCCTGCTCACGGATGGAGTCCGCCACCTTGTTCTCGAAATTCGAGTAGGCGTGGACGATGTACCAGCGCTTGGTCAAGGCTCAGCTCCCGATGCCCAGAACGAGGGTGACGCCGAAGCGGATGACCTGGTCGGCCAGGAGGAAGAAGATCGCCGCCACCGCCGACATCACGAACACCATTCCGGTGGTGATCATGGTCTCGCGACGGGTCGGCCACGTGACCTTGTTGGTCTCCGTGCGGACCTCCTGAATAAACTTGACCGGATCGACCTTCGCCATGACCTCGCCTTCGCTCGGACCGTCCCGCTCGGCCGCCAGGCAGCCGTGAAGAAACGGACCGAAATTCCGTTTGGTTACCGCCGCTTCGCGGCTGAAGCCCCTCGCCGGCTCGGCCTTAAGATAATGCCGAGCCCGGCAGGAGTGGAGGGGTTACAGAAACTAAGATCAGCCAGACGCTTAGCGAAAAACGGGAGAGATTTCAAATTCCCGCTTCTTGAGCCAAATCCGGCCTCGCGGTTCGCCATCCAAGTTCGGCCGCCTCGCAACACCTGCGGCGCAAGCGCGTACACATCTCTGCGCGAACCGTCAATGTCCGTCTTGGGCTGCACCCGGTCCGATCCGTCATCCTGACAACGGCCAGATGGGCGAATCGTCCGTGGCGACAAACTTCGCTCCACCCCGGCGTGCATGTACCCTCTGCCAGAAAATGTGCGGGGCACGGCATAGCCCGCTTGACAGGAGCACGGTTTGTAGTGATGCTACAAATGTGTAGTGAAACTACCCAACAGTGACGAGTGCGACACGTTCGCCCTCTCCGCAGGTCACCCTACCCCCGAGCCTTCCGCCCTTCGGACGACGCCCGCCGGCGTCGCCGCATGGTGTCGTGTCCTGTCGGGATCATTGGGTCGTGCGCCAGTCGCGGTCGCCATCTGGTCGGGCCCGGGACAGCCAGTTTCCGGGGTCGCACTAGCGCGATCCCGGCAAAAACCGATGGGTCGAGAAAGGAACGTCACCATGTTGAGCAAGTTCGCACTCGCCGCTGCGCTGGCACTGGCCAGCTTGGCTCCTGCCCACGCGCAACAAAAGATCGTCATCAAGATCGGCTATGGCACCGCCGGCGGCCCGATCCACGACGGCGCCCTCGAACTCAAGAAGCGCCTCGAAGCCGCCAACAAGAACATCGACGTGCAGGTGTTTCCAGGCGGCCAGCTCGGCTCCGAAGGCGAGATCATCGGCCAGTTGCAGGCCGGCCTCACCGACATGCTGCCGACCACCACCGGCCCGCTCGGACAGCACAATCCGATCTTCTATGTATTGGAAACGCCGTACGTGTTCCTCAACACGGCGCAAGCCGACAAGGTGCTCGACGGGCCGGTCGGCGCCAAATTTCTTTCGGCCCTGGAAGGCAAGGGTCTCCTCGGCCTCGCCTTCTGGGAGAACGGCTTCCGCGAACTGACCAACAATGTGCGCCCGATCAAGTCGCCGGCCGACCTCAAGGGCCTCAAGCTGCGCACCCAGCAGAACCGGCTGCACATGAAGTACTTCGGCGATCTCGGCGCCAACCCGACGCCGCTGCCCTTCACCGAAATCTACAATGCGCTCGCCACCAAGATCGTCGACGGACAGGAGAACCCGTATTCGCTGATCTCGACCAACAAGTTCTACGAGCAGCAGAAATACGTCTCGCAGACCGATCACGTCTACTCCTCGGTGCCGGTGTACTTCTCCAAGGCGAAGTGGGCCAAGCTGCCGGCCGACGTGCAGAAGCTGGTGCGCGACACCGTCTATGACCTGCGCTTGTGGGAGCGGCAGCGCGGCCGCGACCAGGAGAAGACCTATGTGGCGGAGATCTCGAAGAAGTCCGAGGTCTATGTCCTCACCGACGCCGAAAAAGCGGCGTTCCAGAAGGCGGCCGAGCCCGCATTCGATTGGGCCAAGAAGGAATACGGCGCCGTCTACGAAAGCGCACTCAAGGAAGTCCTTGCCGCCGCCAAGTAGCCGCATCGGATCCCGGGCGGGCGCCACCGGCGTCCGCCTATGCACTCTCAACTTTCTCAGGGTCATTCCATGGCCGACGAAGCGCCTCCGCGCACGCCGTTCATTCGGCGCATCGAAATTGGCACGCTGACGATCCTCGGTATCGCCATCACATTGCTGATGTTCGCGAACGCGGTGCTGCGGTATCTGTTCGGTCTCTCCATCGTCTGGTCCGAGGAAGTCATCCGCATCATGTTCGTGTGGGCGATGTTCATCGCCATCACGGGCGGCTTCCTGCGCAACCAGCACATCGGCTTCGAGAGCGTCGCGTTCATCAGCCGCGGGACCAGACTCGCCTGCGATATCGGCTACGCCGCCTGTCTGGTCGTGGTCGGCGCGGTGCTGTCCTGGCAAGGCCTGCAGTACACGCTGTTGACCGGCGACGTCGGCCTGCCGGCGACCGACATCGCAACCTCCGTTCTGTTGTGGCCGGGCGTGATCGCCGGCGCCGCCTGGACCGTCATCGGCGCCTGGCGCTTCGTCGCGCTCGTATCCGGGATCGCCAAGGGGCAGGCATCATGAATTCGCTCCTCCTCTATCTGGTCAGCTTCGGCGTCCTGTTCACGCTCGGCGTACCGGTGGTGCTGGCGCTCGCCGCCGCGGCCCTGGTGATGCTGTGGGCAATCGACATCGAATTCCTGGTGTTCGCCCAGAAATTCATGGTGTCGATGGACAATTTCGGCCTCGTCGCGATGCTCTGCTTCATCCTCGCCGGCGAGATCATGAACGGTGGCGGCATGACCCGCCGCATCATCGCCGCGGTCTCCCGCGCCGTGAAGGGCATCCCAGGCGGCCTCGCGCTCGTCACGCTGATCTCCTGCGCGGTGTTCGCCGCCATCAACGGCTCCGCCATCGCCACCATGCTGGCGATCGGTTCGATCATGTATCCGGCCATGGTGCGCCAGGGCTATTCGCCGGCCTTCTCGGCCGCGTGCTGCGCCGCCGGCGGCGTCGTCGGACCGGTGATCCCGCCGTCGATCCCGATGATCGTCTACGGCTCGACCACCGGCGATTCCGTCGCCGCCCTGTTTGCCGGTGGCTTCATCATCGGCGCCCTGATCACGCTCGGCTACTGCGCCGTCGCCTATTGGGTGTCACGCCGCAAAGGCTGGGGCGTCAACGTGCCCGAGATCGATTTCGGCAACACCAAGGGCATCGTCTGGGCGCTGGTCTTTCCGGTGCTCATCATGACGAGCATCACCGGTGGCTTCATGACGCCCAACGAGACTTCCGCGATGGCGGTGGTCTATGCCTGGTTCGTCGGCACCTTCATCTACCGCGAGTTCGACCATCGCGAACTGCCCAACATGGTGGTGACCGCCATGAAGGGCTCCGCCGCCGTGATGGCGATCGTCGGCGCCGCCACTTCGGTGGGCTGGATCCTTACCTACCAGCGGGTGCCGCAACAGATCACCGAACTGCTGGTCGCCAATATTCATTCGCCGCTCCTGTTCATGGCGGTGACGTTCACCATCCTGTTCATGGTCGGCATGATCATGGACCTGACGCCGGCGATCCTGATCCTGACGCCGATCTTCGTCGGACCGGTAGCGGCCTTCCATATCGACCCGATCTATTTCGGCGTCTTCTTCTGCGCCACGTTGACGGCCGGACTGATCACGCCGCCCGTCGGCACGCTCATCTATCTCGGCTGCACCATGTCGAAGAGTTCGCTGGCCGAGGTCGTGCGCGCACTCCTGCCCTTCGTCGCCGCAGTGTACGCGGCGCTGTTTCTCTCCGTGGCCTTTCCCGAGATCATCACTTACGTGCCGAAGACCCTGCTCAGGCTCTACGGCGGCTGAGGGACACTCGTCATGACCAACTCCCTCGCCCGCGTGCTCGCCGTCGACATCGGCACTTCCTCGGTCCGTGCCATGGTGTTCGACGCAAACGGCAAGATCGCCGCCCGCGCCCGCATCTGTTACGGCACCGTGCGTCCTGCCCCCTATTTCGAGGAGCAGGACCCGGATCTGGTGCGCGCCGAGGCATTCCGCGCGATCGCGCTCTGCCTCGCCGAACCCGGCGCCGATCCGGGCACGATCGACGCGATCGCGTTCTCGTCGCAGTTCTACAGCCTCATCGCGGTCGGCGCCGACGAGCGGCCATTGACGTGGAACATCCTGTGGTCGGACGGACGTGCCGAGAAGCAGGCCGAGGCGCTCAAGGCCGTCCATGGTCCGCTGGGACTCTATTCGCGCACCGGCTGCCAGATGAACTCGATCTACCCGCTGGCCAAGATCGTCTGGCTGCGGGAGGCCATGCCCGGCGTGTTCGCGCAAGCGGCACGTTTCGTCTCGATCAAGGAATACGTCACACGGCCGCTGATCGGCACCTGGGCGGTCGATCACTCGATGGCTTCGACCACCGGCCTGCTCGACATCCGCACCCACGACTGGGACACGGCCGCGCTTTCTGCTGCCGGCATCGAGCGTGGGCAATTGTCGCGCCCGGTGTCCGGCCTCGCCGCCTTCCCGCTGTGCACCGGCTCGCCATTGCGCGATTGCGGACTTCGACCTGACGTGAAGGTCTTTCTCGGCGCCGGCGACGGACCACTCGCCAATCTCGGGTCGGGCGCGTCGGGCGTCGGCGCCGTCAACATCGATCTCGGCACGTCGGGGGCGGCGCGCTGTATCGTCGATGCCGCCACCACGGACGCCGAGGCCAATCTGTGGTGCTTCTGCCTGACGGATCGGCTGTGGGCCTACGGCGGCATCGTCACCAATGTGGGCAATTCCTATCAGTGGCTGGCGAGCAATTTCGGCGGCGCCGCCGGCGCCAACGACGACGAAGCGTTCGCCGCCATGGACCGTCATGCCGCCGCCGTCCCGTCCGGATCGGACGGCGTCTACATGCTGCCCTATCTGCGCAAGGCCCGCGCCCCGCATTGGGACGGACGCCTCAAGGCGACGATCTACGGCCTGACCGCGGACCACGGCGTCGGCCACGTCGCGCGAGCGCTGCTCGAGGCGGTCGCCTACGACCTGCGCACCATCATCGCCATCATGGCGCGGCGGGTCGCCATCCATTCGCCCATCGTTCTCACCGGCGGCCTGTCCAAGTCGCCGATCATGGGGCAGCTCCTCGCCGACATCCTCGGACGGCCGGTCGGCACACCGGCGAGCGGGGAAGGATCGATCGCCGGCGCGGCGATCCTGGCTCTCGCGGGACTGGGTGCCATCGACACGCTCGCCTTCGCGGGCGGTGCGCACGAAGGCCGGCTGTTCGAACCGGATCCGTCCATCGCCGATCGCTACGACCGCGGCTATCGCGGCTACACGCGGCTGGTCGAGGCGATCCGCACGCTTGAACTCGAGGAGACCGGATTGTGAGAGTGCTGGTGACGTCGAAATCGTTCGGCCGCACGGCACCGGCGGCGATCGACCTCCTGAAATCCAGCGGCATCGACATGGTGCGCGGCTCGAAGCCGTCCATGACCGCAGCCGACATCGCCGCTGAAATCGCCGGCTTCGATGCCCTGATCGTCGGCAACGACACCGTCGATGCCGACGTGATGGCGGCGGGGCGAGCGCTGCGGCTCATCCACATGCACGGCACCGGGCTCGATGCCATCGACGTCGAGGCCGCCACCGCCCGCGGCATCCTCGTCTCCAACGCGCCGGGCGCCAACCGCAACGCGGTCGCCGAATTGACCGTCGGACTGATCCTGGTGGCGGCGCGCTCGATCGACCGGCACATCGACATCCTCAAGGCGGGGAAATGGGAACGCACCGCCGGCCACGAGGTCTCCGGCAAGACCATCGGCATGCTCGGCCTCGGCCAGATCGGCCGCCGCATCGTCGAACTCATGTCGGGCTTCGGGGTTCGCGTCGTCGCCTACGACGTCGCCCCGGACCGCGGTTGGGCCACCGATCGCGGCGTGACCTTGGTGGACGACGCCGACGCGGTATTCGCCGCGGCCGACTATCTCGTCCTCGCCATGCCCTTGAGTGCGGCGACGCGGAAATTCGTCGATGGGCGCCGGATCGGCCTGATGAAACCGAGCGCGGTACTGATCAACACCGCCCGCGGCGGCCTCGTCGACGATGCCGCGCTCTGTACCGCCGTTCGCGAAAAGCGCATCGCCGGCGCCGCTCTCGACGTCTTCGATCCGGAGCCGCTGCCACTCGATTCGCCGTTGCGCAGCGCCGGCCTCACCCTGACGCCGCATCTCGCAGCGACCTCCATCGAGACCGCCGCCGAAGTCTCCATGATCGTTGCCCGCAACGTCGTCGACGTCCTCGTCCACGGGCGTTTCGACAGCGCCGTCAATCCCCAAGCCCTCACCAACCGATCCGGTGCCGTCCGCTGAGCGGTCGCCGGATCCTTACCCCACGCGCCAAAGAGGCACGCAAATGTCCATCAAAGGTTCTCTGGTTCCCAACATCACCCTGTTCGACGCCGACGGGCGCATCGATGCCGCCAAGACCCGCTGGCACATGGAATGGATGTTCGCCAAGGGCGTCGATGGGCTCTTCCTCACCGGCTCTTATGGCGCCGGTCCTTTGATGTCGAACGAGGAGCGGGTATCGATCTACAAGCTCGCCAAGCAGTCGGCATCGGGATTTTCGGGCAAGATCCTGTTCCCGCACGTGGGCTGCATCGACACCAATCATGCCGTCGCGCTCGCCAAGGCCGCCGAGGCGATCGGCGTCGACGCCATCGGGGCGGTGCCGCCGTACTATTACAAGCATACCGACGATGCGATCGTGGACTATTATCGCGCCCTCATCCAGGCTGTGAAGCTGCCGGTGTTCGCCTACAACAACCCGGAGACCTCGCGCTACACCTTCAATCTCAAGACCGTGCAGCGGCTGCAAGACATCGGCCTCGCCGGCATGAAGGACTCGCCCCTGCAGCTCGGCTTCATCTCCCAGGTCGCCTATGGGGCCCAGGAGGCCGGCAAGGACTTTCAGTTCATCGCCGGCACTTCGACCGGCTGGCTGCCGCTCTACCACATGGGGGTGCGCGCCATGATCGGCGGCATGAACAATTGGGCACCGGAGATCATGACCGAACTCGTTCGCGCCACCTTCGCGGGCGAGTGGGACCGCGCCCGCAAGGCCTATCTGGTGATGATGCAATTGTCGGCGAAGCTGCACTTCACCGATTCGACCATCGCTTCGCACATGGCGCTCTATGCCCGCGGCTTCGACGCCGGCTTCCCGCGCCGGCCAATGTTGCTGCCGAAGTTCGGCGATCCCAAATACGCCGAAGTCCGTGCCGACCTGGAAAAGGGCTTTGCCGAACTCGGCCTCCCCTTCGAGACCGGCAGCTTCAAGCCCGCCTGAGGTGACGAAACGGCGGTTGGTTATCGTCGTGACATGGCCCATCCATCCACCCGCGGTTGCGAACGGCGGAAGTTTGGGCTAGTGGCGGAGCCATGGCGGGCGTGACGTTCATCAACGACAAGTACGGCGACCTTCGCAAATCCGAGCAGAAGGTCGCCGACAGCGTTCTGTCCAACGCCGAGGAGGTCATCCACTTCTCGGTGAGCCAGCTCGCCGAACTGGCCGGCGTCAGCGACCCCAGCGTCATCCGCTTCTGCCGCGCGCTCGGCTTCAAGGGCTTCCAGGATTTCAAGATCCATCTCGCCCAGAGCGTGGTGCCGACGATTCGCAACATCCACGAATCGCTGACCGAGCGCGCCGACGCTCCGGAGCTGGTCCGCATGGTCTTCGACGCCAACCAGGCGGCGATCCAGAGCACGCTCGGGACGATCGACTTCGGGCAGGTGGAACGAACGATCGAAGATCTCTGCGTCGCCGGAAAAATCATCTTCCATGGCCTGGGCGGCTCGGCGGTGGTCGCCATGGACGCCTTCCACAAGTTCTTCCGTATCGGCATTCCGTGCGAGTGGTTCGACGACGTGCACATGGCCGTCATGGCGGCGTCCATGATGAAGCCTGGCGAGGTCCTGTGCGTGATCTCGCATTCCGGCGCCAGTCGCGACGTCGTCGAAGTTGTCCAGATCGCAGCCGCCGCCGGCGCGACCACGATCGCTATCGTGAGTTACGGCAAGACGCCGCTCGCCAAAGTCGCGACCCGAACCCTGCAAGTGAGTTCGTCCGAGATCGGCTTCCGCTTCGAGCCGATGGCCTCGCGGATCGCCCAGCTCAGCGTCATCGATGTCTTGTCGGTCGGTGTCTCGCTGCGCCGCAGCGATGCGGCCGTGAGCAACCTGTCGAAGGCCCGCAAGGCGCTCGCCAGGAAGAAGTATTGAGCGGCGGAAGATATTCTAGAACAACGACTTCCGATGGCAGGAGTGGAGGGACTCGAACCCCCAACCCCCGGTTTTGGAGACCGGTGCTCTAGCCATTGAGCTACACTCCTCCGGAAGCAGGTGCGGCGGCCCGGAAAGGCCTCGCGCCGGCTGGATATGCATGATCAAAGACCGGTTGGCAAGGCGCTAACGGTTCCGCACCTGCCCGGTTGCGTTCTTCGGCGGTGGATCGGCCGGTTTTCACCCGAAAATGCTGCCGCCGCCGCCAGCCGCCTGTTGCAGCATGGAAATCACCGATGAGGTCGTCCGATACTGGCTCACCGCCATATCGCGCAGATCGGTGGTGAAATTCATCACCTGGCGCTCCTCCGCACTCATGGACTGGTAGCTGTAGAGGAGGCCGAGGCTGAACGAGGCCGGATCGGAGGTCGAGCCCGCCTGCTCGAAAGCGGTGAGCAGGGTCTGGCGGGTGCGCTGGTCGAGCTCCAGCTTGGCGGCCCGGACCTCCTCGCCGCTGAACTGCTTGCCCTCATTGAGGGCGATCGCCGACAGGGAGCGGTTGTCGAAATCGGAGAAGTCGACCATCTCGCCGACGCGCCGGGCCGAATTGAAGATCAGATCGCGGCCCTTGGCGGCGGCCGCCTCGATCTGGCGGTCGAGCTTGGTGCGCGCCGCCGAGGCGACGTCGCCGAAGTCGCGCACGACGTCATCCTGCTCGGCGGCCTTCATGCGGGCCACATAGGCCCCGACCGGGTCATCCTTGACCGACGGCATGGTGCCGGGCTTGTTGAGCGCGGCCTGCTGCGCCTTCTCGAGAGCCGCGAGTTGGGCTTTGTAGGTCGGGCTCTCTTTCTCCTCCGGGCCGGCCTGCTTCATATGGTCCAGCGCCGCCTGGTAGACCCGGTTCCAGTCCCCAGTCAGTTCTGCCACCGCCACCCGCGGCGCCAGCACGGCGTCAAATCGCTCCTGCAGCTCCTTCTTGGCGATCTTCTGCTCGTCGGCGGTGAATTGGCCGCCGGTGTTGTTGGCGATCGCATAGAGCGAGCGGCGGTCGAGGCCGCCGAGATCGATCGTCTGCTTGCCGTCGACGATCGCCGCCGCGACCTTGGCCTTGGTGTAGAGGGCATCGATCGCCGCGCGCGCATCGGCGACGACGGCGTTGGAGGACGCGGGCTTGTCGGCCGCCTCGTTGGTCGTCTCGGCCGCGGCGAGCTGCGCCTGCGCAGCCGCCGACAGCGTGACGACGGTGGCGGCGTCCGATTTGTCGGATGCCGAGGTGGTGTCGGCCGTGGCGTTTGCCGTCGCGGCGGCAGCGGCGGTGCCCGTGGCGGTGGAGCGCCCGTAGGCGTTGGCGAGATAGGACGAAGAGGCGTAGGCCCCTGCATTACTGACGGTCATCGGCGGCCTGTCCGTCGGGGTTAAGAATCTCTGAAGACGGGCCGTATCATCGGCCGACATGGTTATCAGAATCTTAACGCGACGTCCGGCCGGTAGCTGCGCCTGACGAAGACGCCAAAAGGGCGCGGTCGCCCGCGCCCCTGCCCCTTACGCTTACCGAACCGAGTGAAAACCCGGTCGGATCACTCGATGATGCTCGCGACGACGCCGGCGCCGCCCCAAGTGCGGTTTACCGCACTTGGGATCTATAGCGGGTGGTCGCTGACGGAGCTTGTTGCTTCGATCATTCAATGATCGAAGCAACAACTCCTGCT
>JAVDCA010000046.1 GCA_030848545.1 Astrobacterium formosum | reverse complement strand
GAGGCAGCGCGCGCCGACGTGGCCGGCCAGGTGATTGCCGTCGTGCTCGGGGGAGGACTTGTGGCCGGTCTCCTGTGGCGGCTGTCGCAGAGGCGCTCGTCATGAAAGTCCTGGTCACCGGCGCGACCGGTTTTGTCGGCCGTCCCTTGCTGGCGGCCCTCCAGGGGGCAGGATACGAGGTCCATGCGGCCGTCCGCCGGCCGCCCCAACCGGTCCTGCCCGTGGGGGTCGTCGTCGTGCCTGGCCCTGATCTCGGTGACGCGGGCGCCTGGCGCGGCCTGCTCGATGGTATCGATGCGGTCGTGCACCTCGCCGGCATCGCCCACACGGGGCGGGGAGTTCCGGACGCCCGCTATGACCTGGTCAATCGCCAGGGCAGCGCGGCGCTGGCGCGCGCCGCCGCCCTGGCCGGTGTCGGCCGTTTCGTGTTCGTCTCCTCGATCCGCGCGCAGAGCGGGCCGGCCGCCACCCATGCGCTGACGGAAACCGACGAGCCACGGCCGACGGACCCTTATGGGCGCTCCAAGCTGGCCGCCGAAGCCGATATCCGCGCCACCGACATCCCGTCGACCATTCTGCGGCCGGTGGCCATGTACGGGCCCGGACTGAAGGGAAATTTCGATGCCTTGGTGCGGCTTGCCCGGTTGCCGCTGCCGCTGCCGTTCGCGAGTTTGCGCAATCGCCGGTCGCTCCTGAGCGTTCAGGCAATGGCCGACGCAATCCTGTTCGTACTGCAAACTCCCAAGACCATCGGACAGACCTTCATCGTGGCCGATGCCCGCCCGGTCACGCTGGCCGAAATCCTCGCCGCCATGCGCGCCGGGATCGGCCGCGGGCCGTTCCTGTTTCCCCTTCCGCCGGCGGCGTTCCGCCTGGCCGCGAAGGCAATCGGCCGCACCGACCTTTGGGATCGCCTCGGCGGCGAACTGATTGCCGATCCGTCGCGCTTGATGGCCGTGGGATGGAGGCCGGAATATGATACCAGCTCCGCCATCACCCGTCTTCTTGGAAGCTGACCTTCGGCCGTGGGATTGTCGACGGACAAGAGTCGTTTGACCGCATCGCTTCGACCCGCGGGCAGACGATTGCCCCCGGCCGCGTCCGCCAGTATGGTCCGCGCCGCCGGGGCCGAAAGGGCCGGTATTGGGGCGTCGCCAAGTGGTAAGGCAGTGGATTTTGATTCCACCATACGGAGGTTCGAATCCTCCCGCCCCAGCCAATAAAGATGCGTTATTTCAATAACTTATACAAACTTCCATTGGCCTTGGCCGTCGTCCTGAGGTGCGAGCGAAGCGCGGCCACCTCCGGACGTGTAACGCGCAGGATCACATGGCACTTTTGGGCGAAATGGCGGGATCGTCCGGGAACGGGCGGGACGGGGCGGGAAACTGTGGCGCCACAAGGGTTTGGGCGGGCGCTGGCGGCGCAAAAGGGCTCACCTGGCCAAAGGTGGCCGCGCAACTTCAAATGTCACAAACGCGATACGGCGGCGGAAAAAACCGTTGTTCGTCAATGCAAACTCCGAAATGGATTCGGACTTCGGAGAAGCTGCTGGATATCACGAAAAATAGCGCTGCATCAATACCTTAGTGGCTGAAAGCGTAATCGGCAGCCCGAGGGAACTCCGAAATTGGTGTGGCGCGTCACCGGCCCGGTGGGCGCGTTGTCGACGGGGAAGCCATAAGCTGTAGGACTTCTCGAAGCAGGATATTCTGCTCGCGCAATTCTACGAGGGCGGCCCCCCCATATTCAGGTCGCGTGACATAGGCGAGAACACCGAGTGGAAGAGCTCCGAGCGCCCAGACAAAAATAACGATGCCGATCACGACAAACGTCATCGCCGGGATAGCCACCAGCTGCTCGGAGCCGGCCACAGTGACAATTTCAGAGCTCAACCATGCACCGATGGAACCAAAAACAATTACAAATCCCGCAAGCACCCCGAACGCGGTACCGAGCACGTTCCAGATCATGAACAACGCATAAGCCGTTTTACCGAAGAGGTCGCGACCAGACCACGTGTCTAGTTCTCTCATGACGACACCCCTGAAGCCATCCTTCGAACCACCCGTTACCTTTAAAGGTCATCATAAGCCGCGTCCAACCCATCGAACACGGCCGACAATACGTACTGATTCGATGAGTGCTTCTTCCTCTTCAGGGTAAAGCTCTCGGTTGTCAGAACGCATCAAGAAATGGGGAAATCGCCGACGTAGGCGCTTCACCAAAAGCTGGTCGCCGATCGCAAACGCGTAAATCCGACCATCGACAACCTCGGTGTCCGTTATGTCCAGAAGCAGGGGATCGCCGTCGGCGATTGTCGGTTGCATTGCTGCTCCGGTGAACTTGAGTAACCTAGCACCTTCTGGATTAAGGTTGAGCCGGTCCAATTCCGACTTCGGAAATGTCCTCATCACGGCGTTCTCAAATACAGTCAATGTATTGCTGTCCGATCGACGTAAAGACAACTCGCGAACAAAAGCGGACTGATTGTCTATAGGGCTATATATTGTCAAACGCGGCCCTTCTTCATCGCCGCCCATCAACAACCAGTCGACTGAAACGACGCACGCACTGCTTAGTTTTGCAAGAGACAATGCAGTCGGCTCGACCTGGGCGCTCGTATAATTCCCAAGCGTCCTCAATGGGATACCTGTTAATTCGCTGATGTGCTTTTTCCCTCCGGCGCGCCTCACAGCGCGTGAGAGGCGGTCAGCAATTTCCAAAAGCTCTTGTCGTTTCTTCCCCACCAAAGACCTCAAAGAGCCATATCTGGCTTGTCAGAATCGGCCATATATGGCACTGTCACCCAAGTGATTTGCGCGGCCCGAAAAACCGCCCGGGGGAGGGCGGTGATCGAGGGGGAGATGCGGACCTATCGTTGGGATCGCCACGCCATCAAGGCGGAGGTGCACCGCCGTGGGCTGACCCTGTTGGGGATCGCCCAGGCGGCCGGGCTGGAGCCGAGCGCCTGCAAGGTGGCGCTCCGCCGGCGGAACTACCGCGGCGAAGCCGCCATTGCGGCGGCCCTCGGGATCGACCCCTCCGTCTTGTGGCCTGATCGCTACCGTAGGCCCGTATCTTCCGGGCGGAACCCTAGCCGAATTCAACCGCGGACGGCGAGTCCAAACGCGGCCTCTCCGTTGACATTGCGGGGGGGCGAATGACCCCCTCCCCGGTCCAATTACCGCAAAACGTGGACATCACGCCGGCGCAGCGGCGCCAGGTGGTGATCCTGGTCGTCGCCGGGCTGGTGTGCGCCTGGCTGACCCTGTCGGCGGCGATCCTGGAAGTGATGACGGCGCTAGCCAACGTGCCGTCGCGGGGGTGGTGAGACCATGCATCCCCGCGACGTCAACTTCGACCCGTTCCTCTGGCTTTCGGAAGAGATCATTCGCGAGTTGGTCGAGGAGGCTTTGATTGCAGGAGGAGCAACAGCGTTTGCGCTGTCTCTGTCGTGCGCAGAAACTCCAGCACGCGATCCGGCTGCACCTCGTCGAATTCGAGAAATTCGCGCATCAGCTCAAGCCCTCGAAGCCGGTCTTCGACGTCTCCCAGGTCTCCCGCCGTCAGGCCCGCGACGACCGTATGGAGGCTGTCGATGATCTCCAGCAGCCGCCGCTTGTCGATCAGGCCTTTGTCGATCAACGCGTATGCGACAGCAACAGAAGGCCAGATTGCCCCCACGGCCATGGTTTGCGCGGCTAGGCATTCGTTGTCCAAGTCGTCGAATTCTTCACGCCAGGGCTCATCCATCTTCCTCTCCCCCAGTTCGGTAGTTGGCACTCCGATCATAGGGGCAGCGCGCCGCCTGCGTCAGTGGCGGGAATCGCGCACGCACGACGCCCTCCAAGCTCTGCGTGTGCATGGCCGGGCGGGCCAAAACGCCCGTCCGGCCTATAATTTCGGCGAGAAGCCGCGATGACGCGCATCTCGCTCCAGCGCCAGATCGAGGCCGTCACGCTCGCTCATTTCAGTGCGCGGCATCAGCTCGCGCAGCGCCTGCGGACCGGCGGCCTGAGCGAGCCGGAACGGGATCTCAAGCAGCAGCACATTCTCGCGCTCCGCGCCGCCCGCGAGACGCTCTTGGTGCTGGTGCGCGACCAGGCGCCGGGCATTGCCCGCCTGCATCACGACGCCATGGTGCAGGCCGCTTCCATCGCCCCCGAAGAATTCGCCGACATCCCCCTCCAGCCCGATCCGGAGGACGCGCCAGACGCGCGTTCAACCGCCCTTTAACGCCTCGTAACGGCCACCCGAAAATGACCATCAAGACCATCGAAATCACCAAGATCGATGTCGGGCAGCGCCTGCGCGCACGCCGGCAGGACTGGGTCGACACGTTCGCCGAACAGATCACGGGCGGCGAGGAGCTGCCGCCGATCGAGGTGGTCGAGCGCGCCGACGGGCGCTTTGCCCTGATCACCGGCGAACACCGTATGGCGGCGCACCTCAAGGCAGGCCGCACCGAGATCGTCGCCGACGTCAAGGACCCGGCGGCCTTCGCGGACGATGCGGCCTGCCGGCTGCGCGAAATCAAGGAAAACCTGTGCCGCGCCGGCCTGACCGAGCTCGATCGGGCGGTCGCCATCGCAACTTGGAAGGCGATCTACGAGGCGGCGAACCCCGTGCGGAAGCGTGGCGGCGACCACCGGTCGGATCAAAGTGCAGAATCTGCACTTTGGTTTTCGTCAAAGTTTTCAACGGTGTCCGCCCGAACGCTCGGCATTTCCGAACGGTCCGTCCATCTCGCGGTCGAGATCGCTAACGGCATTGCTGACGACGTCCGCGCCGCAATCGCCACGCACCCCGTTGCCGACCACCAGGCCGAGTTGCTGGCGCTCGCGCATCAGTCTGCCTCACGGCAGGCCAAGATCGTCAAACTGCTGCTCGATCCGGAGTCCGGCGTGCATTCGGTCGCGGACGCGATCGCGGCGATCGACAAGACGCCGGCGCCCGGCAAGTCGGCGCCGTGGGAGAAGCTGGCCGACCGCTTCGCGAAGCTGAAGGAAACGCAGCAGCACGCCTTCTTCGAGGCTCACCACGACGCCATCGAGCTGTGGCTCGCCAAGCGCGGCAAGGGCAAGACGAGGCGGTGACGCCATGCGGCGGCGCGACACCAACACGCTCGATCTGTTCCGCGACCTCACGCCCAAACCCGTGGTGCCGCGCTTCGGCGACGACGACGTCAAGGCATGGACGCCGGCACGCCGGCTGTCACGTGCCATCGCCAAGACCTTGGACGAATGCGGCCGCTCCCGCGAGGAGATCGCGGAGGCGCTCTCCGAGCACCTGGGCGAACGTGTCTCCAAGGGCATGCTCGACGCCTACGCGTCGCCTGAAAAACCGCATGCGATCTCGGCCCTGCGGCTCGCCGGCCTGGTGATGATCACCGGCGACGCCCGCGCCCTCAACACCTTGTTGTCCGGCGTCGACCTCATCGTGGTCGAGGCCCGGTACGAAGCACTGCTCAAGCGCGAGAGGGCCCGCGAGCTCAAAGAGCGACTCGCACGCGAAGAGCAGGCCGCCGACGCGGAATGGAAAGCCCGGCGATGAAAGAGTGGTTCACTCCGCGCGAGTTGGCTGCGGCACGGCTGGCCGGGATGCCCGATACGGAGCGCGGCGTCCAGCTCCTCGCCGACCGCACCGGCTGGAACGAGAGCCTGGCCTATGTGCGCGACCGCTCCGGCCGCGGTGGTGGTTTGGAGTACAACATTGCCCTGCTGCCGGTATTGGCACGGATCGAACTGGAGCGCCGCCACCGCCGCATCGAGGCGCCCGAGCCCGCTCCGGCAGAGGATATAGCCCTGGGCGACGATCTTTCCGATCGTGCTGCCCGCGAGCGCGATGCACGACTCGCGATCATTGCCGCATTCGACGCATTCTCGAATGGTCAGCGCCTGTCGACCAGGTCACGCGCCAAGATCTTCACCGACGCCTACGTGGCCGGCACGCTCACGATCGAGCCGTGGATCCGCGAGGTCGTGCCCACAATGTCGCCGCGCACGCTGATGCGCTGGCGCGCCGCCAAGGCGATCGGCCGCGTCTCCCAGCTTGCCGTCGATCGCGCCGCCGCCCGCAAGGGTACGGGCGTCATGGACGTCGCCAATGACGGCACGGTGCGCACCTTCGTGTTGGCCTTAATCGCCCACAATTCGCATCTTTCCGCGCAGCACTTGCGCCAGCTCATCCGCAGCGAATTCGGCGATACGCTGACAGTCGGCGCCAAGACCGTGCCGGTTCCGCCGGTGCGCACCATCCAGCAGGCCGTCAAGACGCTCAGGGAGACGGAACAGGTCGCGCTGACCAAGCTGTCGGACCCGGACCGATACCGTTCGACAATGGCGCCGTCGGGCGTCGGCACCCTGCGCTGGATCAAGGAGCCGAACACGCTCTGGATGATCGACGCCTCGCCGATCGATGCCCTGTGCGTGGAAGGAAGGCCGACGATCTATGCCTGCATCGACATCGCCACCCGTCGTCTGATGCTCTACGTCTCGCACACGCCGCGCGCGACCGCGGTCGCGCTCTTGATCCGCAAGGCGATCATGGCGTGGGGCGTGCCCGACAAGATCAAGACCGACAACGGTTCGGATTTCGTCGCCCGCGATACCCAACGCCTGTTCGCAGCGCTCGACATCGAAATGGAGCTGTCGGACCCCTACACACCGCAGCAGAAGGGCCACGTCGAGGCGGCCATCCGCACCTTTCAGCACGATTGCGCCGTGTTGCTGAAAGGGTTCGTCGGCCACTCGGTCGCGGACCGCAAGAAGATCGAAGACCGCAAGAGCTTTGCAGACCGCCTGGGCGAAGAGACCGCCGACACGTTCGGCGTCACGCACACCATCGCCGAGCTGCAGATCCTGGTCGATCGCTGGAACGAGACAATCTACTCACAGCGGAAGCACAGCTGGTTGAAGACGACACCAGCCCTCGCGGCGGCCCGCTCGCTCAGGCCGATCCGCACCGTCGATCCGCGCGCGCTCGATCTGCTGCTGATGCCGGTCGCCACCGGCGGCGGCATGCGCGATGTCACAAAGTTCGGTGTCCGCGTCGCCGGCTTCCACTATCGGGTGCTCGACGCGCTCCCCGGCGATCGTGTCCTGGTCCGCCTCGATCCGAACGACGCCGGCATCATCTATGCGTTCGACGCGGAAGACGGCCGTTTCGTCGGCGAGGGCATCTGCCCTGAGCTGGCCGGCAGGAACCCGGCGGAACTGCAACGCGCCGCGCGCGAGGCGCAGGCCGAAATCCTCGCCGAGACGACGCGCCAGGCGCGCAAGATCATCAAGGACGTCACCAGCGGCCCCGCCCTGCTGGAGCGCGTGCTCGAGGTCGCCGCCCGCGACATGCCCAACGTCATCCCGATGCCCAAGCGCACGGAAGCGCACGAGACGCCGGCCATCACGGCCGCGCTCGACGCGATGGCGCCGCGGCCTTCCACGACGCCGACGCCCTCGGCCGACGTGCTGGCGATGCAGGCGCGCCTCATGGCCAACGAGACCGTGGTGCCGCTGCGGGCGGAAGAGACCAAGCACCAGCTGTGGCGGCGCGCGCTCGCCCTGATCGCCCGCATGGAGGCCGGCGATCCGGTCGCCAGCGACGAAGCGATGTGGCTCGGCAGCTATCGCACCAGCACCGATTTTCGGGGGTTCGCGCTCACCTACGGCGATCCCTTCGAAAAGAACCCCGCGGCGCCTGGGGAAGACGCCGCGGGGCAAAAGACACTCTAACCGACTGGGAAAGCAGAGCATGGGGACGACGACGAACAACGTCAAGGGTCAAGTGCCCTTGAAGAACGTGGCAAGCTTCATGGCGCTCGCCGTCAAGCTGATCGAGCGTGACGCGCACGAGCCCAATATCGGCGTCTGCTACGGCCCGTCCGGCTACGGCAAGACTTACGCGTCGATCTATGCGGAAAACCGCACCCGGGCGTTGCGTGTCGAGGTCCGGGAGACCTGGACCCGCAAGACGTTCCTCAAGTCCCTGCTGTTCGAGCTCGGCGTGCAAGCGCGCGGAACAATTTCCGACATGGCCGAGCAGACGATTGCGCTGCTCGGCGACGATCCGCGCCGCCCCGTGATCGTCGACGAGGCCGACAAAGCCGTTGCCAAAGGGATGGTGGAGATGATCCGCGAGATCGGCGATGCCAGCGGTTGCTCCATCATCCTGATCGGCGAGGAGCGGCTTCCGCAGCGGCTCGCGGCAATCGAGCGGGTACACAACCGCGTCCTCGACTGGATGCCGGCGCAACCGTGTGATGGGGAAGACGCTGCCGCCCTTGCAACGGCGTTCTGCCCGCAGCTCACTATCACGGCCGACCTTCTCGAAGAAATCCGACGCCAGTCCGACGGGCGCGCGCGCCGCATCGTGAGCAACCTGTCCCGCGTCCGCGACCTCGCACGCACCCGCGGCCTCAAGGCGGTCGATCTCGCCGCCTGGGGTAACATGGCGTTCTTCACCAGCCGCCCGCCGGCGCCGCGCGTCGTCGATGCCTTCCGCAGGAGCGCCTGATGGGCCGGCGTCCCGCTCCCGAGGCGCACGCCCTCGCGATCCGCGTGCCGCGCGGCCAGGACGGCTTTTGGCAGGTCATCCGCGAGCTCGACAAGAAAGGCCCGTGGACGGTCGGCCAGGTCGACGGCCGCTCCAATGTGGAAATCGCGACCGTGCGCGACTTCGTGCGCCGGCTCGTCAAGGCGGGCATCGCCGTCGTGGCCGGACAAACCTCCATATTGAAGCCCCCGGCGACGCTGTACCGCCTCGCCAAGCGTCCGACCGAAACCCCTCGGCTGCGCCGTGACGGATCGGCCGTGCAACCGACCGGCCAACAGCAGATGTGGGTGGCTATGCGCCGCCTGCAGCAGTTCGACGCCGCCGAACTCGCTCTGGCGGCGACCACGGACGAAACGCGGGTCGATCCGACCGCGGCCCGCTTCTACATCGTGCGCCTCCACGCGGCCGGCTATCTCGCCATGGTGGCGCCCGGCAAGACGACGGGCGGCCGCGCCATCTGGCGCCTCAAACCCGCGATGGATACCGGCCCCAAGGCGCCGCAGGTGATGCGGACTCAGTTCATCTTCGATCCGAACCGCGGCGCCGTCATGGGCGGGCCAGTGACGGCCCAGGAGGCGCGCTCATGAAACGCGGACCGAAGGTGGGCTTGAAGACGGAGCGAGATTTCGTCGCCAAGGCGAAAGAGTCCTGGGGCGGCGCGCTGCCGGACTGGGTGCACGAGCTGGCGGTGTTCGCCTCGCAGACTTCGCAGCGGACCGCTGCCGAACGGATCGGTTACTCGGCGGCGGTCGTCAGCCACGTGTTCGCGAACTCCTACAACAACGGCGACCTGGGCCGGGTCGAGGAAAAGGTCCGTGGCGCCCTGATGGGCTTGACGGTCCTCTGCCCGGTCTATGGCGACATCGGCCGCGACCGCTGTCTCGACATCCAGAAGCAGCCGTTTGCGGCCACGTCTTCGGTCCGGGCCCGCGTCTTCTGGGCTTGCCGCAAGGGCTGTCCTCACTCGCGGATCACACAGGAGGGCGGCGGATGTTGAGCCACGACCTCATCGCGCTGCGCGTTTGGCTCGACGCCATCCGGGCTTCCGGCGATGCCGCCCAGCACCTGGACATAGGCTCACTCTCCCGCCTGGTCGGCGACGCGGCCGAGAAGGCCGAGGTGCTGGAGCGCACCACCGTGATCCAGGCGACGCTCCTGACCAGGCAAGCGCTCGCGGCCCCGAACGTCATCACGCTGCCTGCGATCCCCCGCCGCGTGCCCCTGCAGGGAGGTGACATCGCATGAGCGAAGCCCCTGCCCTCGCCGACCTAGTCGCCGACGTCGATGTCCTCGCAGTCGTCGATACCATCCTGACGCGGCCGCGCCACGGCTCCATGTCGGCCTCGCTCGCCGCCATCGTCGCCATGGCGGAGCGCATCCGCGATCTCGACGCCATCGCGACCGGTACCGCCGAGCTGCTCGCCGGGCTCGAAGCCCGCCGCGGATTCACGAACATCAGCTATGCGGTCGACGCCGTCCGGCACGACGCGGCTATCGCCCCCGTCATCGACGGTCTCGCGGGCGCGCTCGCCGCGCTCGGCTACGTCCAGCCAACTCCCCCGCCCAGCATCCAAGGAGACGACACGTGAACACCCAGACCCCAATCGCGCCGGCGCCGCTCGACGCCGGCATCATCGAACTCTCCGGCGGGCGCTACATGCGCGACGGCGCCGGCCGCCTCGTGCCGCTCGAAACCGTCAACCCGCGCGACAAGCTGACCGACGAGCAGGTCCGCAAGATCATGGACTTCGCGCGCAAGCTGTCGGCGCAGATCAAGCGCTTCAAGGACCACACCTTCGATGATCTCAACGCCCTGCAGGCGCTGTTCGACCAGGAGTATGGCGCCAAGGCCGGCGGGCCGAAGGGCAACGTTTCGTTCGTGTCCTTCGACGGCACCCTGAAGGTGCAGGTTCAGATCGCCGATCAGATCGTGTTCGGGCCGGAGCTGCAGGCCGCCAAGAAGCTGGTCGACGAATGCCTGGTCGAGTGGGGTGCCGAGAGCCGGCCCGAGCTGCGCGCCATCGTCAACCGCGCCTTTGCGGTCGAGAAGGAAGGCCAGATCGACCGCGCCGCGATGTTCTCGCTGTTGCGGCTCGACATCGCCGACGAACGCTGGTTGCGGGCGATGGACGCCGTACGCGGCTCGATCCGGGTGATGGGGTCGAAGGCCTATGTGCGCTTTTACGAGCGCGACGCCGCCGACGATGCGTGGCGGGCCGTCACCATCGACCTGGCCGCGGCGTGAGGGAGGGACACGATGACGGACAATCAGTCGATCGACGGCGCCGCCATCCGCCACGCGAGCTGCGCCTTGGCCGCCAACACGGTGACGATCACGCTCACCTGCGCGACGGCGACGGCCGCGCGCGCCCTCTTCCGACAGGTCGGCCCGGCCGTCGATAACGGCCAGCTCTCGCTGGCGCTGACGGGCGAACGGGGGCGGCCGTGAGCTACTGGACTCTCGAGCGGCGGGCCCGACAAGCTGAAGTGCTGGCCTCCATCATGGCCCGCCCGGGCATGCGCGAAAAAATCTCCGCCGCCGCGCGGACCAGCATAGCCAACCGCCACCGCGGCCAGATCGAGATCCCGGCGCACACGCACCCGATCGTGCGTGGGCTGTTCGAAGCTATGAACCGTCGACTCGCAAAGCAGTTCGAAGTTTCTTGCGCCAGTGGCGTTCACGCCAACGTCATGAACAACTGGCGAGGCCGCCACTTGCCGCGTCTCGATCTCATCGACGCTGCGCTAGGCGCACTCGACTTCGAACTGGCGATCGTGCCGCGCGGGCGCCGTGGCCCGGACGGCTTTCTGCGCGACGCCGATCCCGAAGAGCCGGAGCCACGGTCATGATCGGTGCCCTCGAAACCGCGCCATCGGCGCAGCTCACGTTCCCGATGATCGTCGAGGCGGAGCGCGCCGCCCAGTTCGCCGCCGCCAAGGTCGATCCGCGCGGCCATCGTGGCACGCTCGTGTTCGAAAAGTGCGCTTCGCCGGCGCTCGACTATGCCGGCATCGAAATCCCTGTCAGGGGGGGGCGCGGCTTCGTCCGCTTCGGCTGGACCAAGCAGCCAAACGCGGCCGGCTATCACCTGATCTTCCGCGAGACGACGATCCGCTACCGGCGCGTGCCCGCGCGCACCGTCCGCGAGGTCGTCGACTCCACCATCCGCAAGAGCGAAGCGCCGGTCACCTGCCGGCGTCTTGCCGCGGCCTATTCAACAGCCCTTGAAGCCCGGAGGAAATCATGAGCCTCAACGCTCCCATGGCGACGCCGAAGCAGATCGGCTTCATCCACGGCCTCGCCAAGAACGCCGGCCTGGACGATGACACCTACCGGGACTTGCTCGAACGGGAGGCAGGCGTGCGCTCGGCGCGCCACCTCACCGCCGCTGCCGCCGACCGGGTGATCACGACGCTCCGCGGCTCGGCCGGCAGCACCGGCCGGCCGGTCGGCGCCGTCGCCGGGCTCGACAGTGCGGTCGCCCGCAAGATGCAGGCCCTGTGGATCGCCGGCCATAATCTCGGCATCGTGCGCGACCGCACCGATCGCGCCATGCTGTCGTTCCTCGAACGCCAGACCGGCGTCGGTCATACGCGCTTCCTGCGCGAGCCCGGCGCCAGCGCCAAGGCGATCGAAGGCCTGAAATCCTGGATCGGCCGCGAAGGCAAAGTCGAGTGGCCGACCGACGACCGCGACGCCATCGCCAACAAGCGGGCGATCCTCGACGCCCAATGGCTGCGTCTGGTCCGGCTCGGTGCCGTCGAGCCGTTCATTTCCACCGAACCGCTCGGCGACCTGCCGGCCTACGCCTACCGGGTCGCCCACAAGAACGGCTGGGAGTTCTTCGCGCCGCGCGACTACGACGTGGTCGCGGCGGCGCTCGGCCGCAAGCTACGCGCCGCTCTGGCAAAGCGCCGCGAGCGCAGCGAGCAGGAGGACTGACCATGTCGCGCCTCTGGCTCGCTCAAGAGCGCCTGCAGGTCCGCCTGATGCTGGCGGAGCGGCGCGGGATCGAGGACATCGCGGTCGCGTTCAATTGCACCCGACACGACGTTCACTTGCTCGTCAAAGGCAGTCTGTGGGACTGGACCGACGACGAGCTCGTGGATCTCCGGCGGATGCAGACGACGCTCGGATATACGATCGCCGAAATGGCCGAGGAGACCGGCCGCGCAGCCGCCAGCATCCGCGCGCGGCTCAAGGCCGGGCTCCCCAGCCTCGGCCCTGCGGGCCGGCCGGCGGGCAATCAGGACCTCTACGATCGCCCGCGCAGCGTTCCGGCCGCCACGCTGGCGGACCGCGCGGCCCGCCAGCTCGCGCCGGCCCGCGACCTCACCGGCCTGGTCCTGGGCGATCCGCCGGTCGGCTATTCCGCGCTCGATAGGCGGGCATGATGGCCGCCATCCGCAAGTTCTCGATTGGGTCCCTTCGCTTCGAGGAGGGTTCGCGGGTGGTGCTACGCGCGGACGGATCGCCGACGAGGCTGTCCTTCAAAGAGTACGTCGTCATGCACGAGCTCTGTACGACCGGCCGCCTGCGCACGCAGATCACTCGTAACGCCCACAATCTGATTTATCGGCTTCGCAAGAAGCTCGGCCTCGACGCGCATATCGTCGTCGATTGGCGTGACGGTTACCGTCTGCTCAACGTCATCGAAGAACAGGACACAGCCGATCACGGGAGGCCGGCATGAACAGCGCAGCAGTGCTCGACACCCGGGACGAGCCCGCGGTTGCCCACACCGTTCGGGTCGTTCGCATGTACGGGGCCACGTTTCTGATCGCCTACGCGCCCGACGGACGGGTGCTCGCCTATCTGCGCGAGCGTGACCGGGCTCTGTTCATCGCCGCCTATCGGCACGCCCTCGATGCCCGCACGCTCGGCGGCGTGCGGTCGCTGATCGAAACCGTGGATTTGGTCGCCGACCCTCCGGTGCGGTTTGCGGCCGCGGTGCGCATCGCGGCCGACATGCACGGGGTGAACGTCGAGTGGCTCGATCGCCACGGCCGGCCGATGGTGACTGGTGCCTTCGGGGAAGACCTGTTCGGCCAAATGACCGCCGACGTCGAATGAGAGCGGATGCCGGTGCCGCCGTGGCGCCGGCGCGAAGAACGGGGGACGGCGTGAACACCAACAAGAACGAGCTGCCGGCGGAAAGTTTTGGCGAACTGGTGATCGAGCTGCGGCGGATCGCCGGTGAAGAGGCAGCCGCCGTCGGTCGCTGCGAGGAAGCGGTGGCGCGCATCGAGGCCGGCGCGTCGGCACTCATCGGTGAGCCGGTGAACTACGAGGGCTTGCGGTTCGCGCTCTCGATCCAGCGCCAACGCGCCGCCGCGGCTGGATCGCTGTATCGCATCTTCGAGAGCCTGATCCCGCTGGAGCGCGAAGTCCGCGCGCTGCACGCGGCGAAACGGATGCCGCCATGTTGACCTGGCCCGAGAGAGACGGCTGGAACGAACAGCGCGTCGAGCGGCTCAAGATCATGTGGGCCGAAGGCCGGTCCGCCGCGGTCATCGCCGGCGAACTCGGCGGCATCACCCGCAACGCGGTGATCGGCAAGGTGCATCGCCTTCGCCTCCCGGGTCGCGCCCTCACCACCGCAGCGCCGAAACAGCCTAAGCCGCCCAAGCCGCCGCGGCCGGCGCGCCTGCCCAAGCGGGTTGCCCGTGCCCAGGAGATCGCGGCACAGCCGGAGGTCGTCGTCGACGTGTCGGCGCCGTTGGAGGTCCGGTTTCCGCCGGAGTGGCGCCGTTCGCTGTCGGAGTTGACGGCGACGTCGTGCCGGTTCCCGGTCGGAGATCCTCGCGGCTGCAATTTCTTCTTCTGCGGCGCACCGGCCCTCGATCCGCTGCCCTACTGCGGGCGCTGCGCCCGCATCGTCTACGATTTCCATGCCACTCGACGCAGCCGCAGCTACTTCCGGAGTTCGTGGGGATCCCGGTCATGAACCGCAAGCGGTCACCGAAGCGCGGCACGGTCCAGTTCGATGCCATCATCGCGGCGTGCCCGCCGATCGACGCCGCCGACGCCTACTGGCGCGGCGAGGGCTATGTGCGCGCCAACGCCCAGGCGTTCCGGCGCCGGGACGGCACCTATACGGTCCGCCTGGTGTGGCGCTGCCGCACCCGGCTCGTCTCGGCGGTCACCTGCACCTATGTGGGACTGGTGATGGCATGAGGCTGCCGGGTGTGCTCGCAGAGATCGCCGAGGTCGCGGGAGAATCCGCAGCCTTGCAGATCTGCGCGGAGTACGGTGGCAACTACATCTACATTCCGGCCGCCTGCAACGAGGATCATTGGCTGGCTCAATGCGTGGGCCGCGAGAAAGCCGATCGCATCTGTGCCCATCTCGGTATCGACGGCAGCGGCGGCCAGAAGTACTATGTCGCGCTCGTTGACGGCGGTGTCTTCAAGGCACTGCAGAGATCGGTGGCAAAAACCGTCCATCAACAGAGCGCCGACGGCAAATCCGCTCGCGACATAGCGCGCGGAATCGGGGTATCCGAGAGGACGGTGCGCCGCCATCGCGCCGTGCACCGCGGCACCAGCAAAGACAAGCGACAAGGCTCTCTGTTCTAGACCATGAATCGTTTCATGGTTTAGCCGGGATGCTTCGGGATGCATCTTGGAACCGGGGTGAGGCGCCGTTGCGCCCACACGGGATCGAGCCGTCGTGAAGGCGAATTACAACAAAGCACTCAAGCGTGTGCTCGTCTACGAGGGCGGGTACAGCAATCATCCGGACGACACCGGTGGCCCGACCAACCAGGGCATCATTCAACGCGTTTATGACGGCTACCGCAAATCCAAGGGCCAGCCGACGCGCAGCGTCCGGCTTCTGACCGACGCCGAGCGGAACGAGATTTATCGGCGCCAGTACGCCGACAAGATCAGGTTCGATGCGCTGCCGGCCGGCGTCGACATCGCGGTGTTCGACGCGGCCGTGAACAGCGGCCCGTCGCAATCGACCAAATGGCTGCAACGCGCGGTCGGTGTCACCGCCGATGGCGATCTCGGCGAAGCGACGCTCGCCGCCGTCAAGGCGCATCCCGACCACGATGCCTTGATCGCCGACATGTGTGCTCGGCGCCTCGGCATGATGCAAAACCTCCGGAACTGGGGAACCTTTGGTGACGGCTGGAGCAAGCGGGTCGCCAACGTGGTGCTGACCGGCCAGGCCTGGGCGATAGGCTCGGTCGGCCCGCAGCCGATCGCCGTGCACGAAGACGGCGGCGACGCCAAGGCCGTGGTGTCCGACGTCGCCCTGCCGTCGGTCTCGGCCGAGGCGGGCGTGCAGACTGGCCTCGGCGGCGGCGCCGGCGTCACGGCCGTGCAGACCGCGCAGGCGCAACTGCAGCCGCTGGTCGGTACCAACAAGACCATCGACCTGATCTTCACGCTCCTCACCCTGGCGAGCGTCGTCATCGCTGTCGGCGGTGCCGCGTGGGCCCTCTACGCCGGGCGTCAGCGCCGCAAGGCCGAGCGCGCCTGGTCGGGTGAAGCCGTCGGCGATCTTTCGCCGTACCTGTCGCAAGCGAGGGCCGCGGCATGATGGAACTGCGTATCGTCGTCTGGTTCCTCGGCGGCGGCTGGCGCTGGATTGCCGGCGGCGCCGCCGTCCTCGCGGTCGCAGGGCTGTTCTACTTGACGTGGAGTGCCGGCTACGAGGACGCGGCGGCGAAGTGCGATGCCGCCGCCAAACAGGCGCAGATCGACAAGCTTCAGCTGGAGATCAAGACGGCGAACGCCGTGGCCGAGGGCGCCCAGGAAACCGCGGAAACGTTGCGATCGAAGGCGATGGAAGCTCAACAGCGTCGTCAAAAACTGGACGATGAGATCAAGACGCTGCGAGAGCAGCTTTCGCAGGCGCCGAAACCAGGAAGGAAGGCCAAGGATGCGCTGGTTGATGGTCGCTGCGACCTTACTTCTCGCGGCGTGCGCTTCTTCACCCGTCCGTGAACCGGTCGCGTCCAACGTGCCGCCGGCACCGTCCTATCTCAATCCGGCGCCGGTCGCGCCGCCGGCTAAGAGCGAGAGCGTCGTGTCGCTGGCCGAGCGCGAGCAGAACGGGCGCATCGAGCGCGACGTCATCATTTGCGCGGCGCGCCGCGACTGGGAGCGCGTACGCCAGGGGCTCGCCGGCGACAAGATCGAGGACGGGCCCGTGTGTGAACAGGAGGTTGAGTAAGTGCTGGATTTGAATCCCGCGTGGGCGAGCGTGGCCATCGCGCTCGGCGCGCTCGTCTACACGATCTACAGCGGCCGTTCGAAGGCCCGCGCCGACAAGGTCGTCGAGCTCGAAAAGCTCATCATGGCCAAGGCTGACAAGGCGTTCGTCCTCGCTATCGACGATCGGGTCGACAAGCTCGAAGATCGCGCCACCAAGGTCGAGGCGACCGTGTCCCACCTGCCGGACAAGGACTTCACCCATCGGCTCGAACTGTCCATCACCCAACTCCGCGGCGAGGTCTCCACGCTGACCGAAAGCGTCAAGCCGGTGGCGGCCATCGCCGGACGTCTGCAGGAAGCCATGTTGGAAAAGGCCCTCTCATGAGTCTCGATCGCATCATTCGCGAAGACGCCCGGCTGATCATGCTCAAGGCGCTCGCGGCACAGGACAACGAGTCCCTGACCTCCGAACTCCTTCGTGCGGAGCTGGAGACGTTCGGCATCAGCAGGAGCCGCGCCTGGGTGCACGACGAGCTCGCCTTCATGAAGGAGATGGGGGCGATCACGGTGCTCGACGCGGGTTCCGTTAAGGTCGCCACCCTGACCGAAAAGGGCGCGCGGCATCTCGCGCGCCAGATCGCGATTGAGGGCATCAAGCGGCCGAGTCGTCCCGGGGAGTAATGAACATGGCGCGCGCCCGCCGCGGCCGTGGCCGCCTGTCCGCCATCGACCAGTTGCCGGCATGGGCCGACGAAGTCAAGATGTGGGCGTTTCGCGAGTTGAAGGAGCGCAAGCGCACACAGATCGACGTCTGCGCTGAATTCAACGAACGCCTGCGCGCGGCGGCGCGGGAGGAAGGCGTTGCGCCGCCGAAGCCGGTCTCAAAATCGGCGTTCAACCGAACCTCCTGTGCAATCGCCATCCAGGGGCGTCGACTGGAAGAGACCCGCGAGATCGCCGCCGTGCTGGCGCCGCGCCTCGACGAGGCGGGCGACAATTCGCTGACTCTCCTGATCGCCGAAACCATCAAGACGCTGGTCAACGAGATGCTGGCGAACGCCGGCGAATTGCCCACCGATGGCGATACCGCAGAAATGCTGATGCTCACCGCGCGCGCGGTCAAGCACGCCGAAGAGGCCAAGCGCATCAGCTCCGACACCCGCAAGAAGATCGAAGCCGAGCTGGCAGACAAGACCGCCAAGGCTGTCGATACCGTCGCCAAGGCGAAGGGGCTCACCAAGGACACGGTCGAAGCCATCAAGGCACAGATCCTCGGCATCACATGAACGCTCTCGTCACCGCCGAGGACTGGGCACGCCACCGCCGCGAGCAGCTCGGCGCACTGCCTGCCGTCCTGCGCGGCACCTCGTTGCCCGACATCCTGTTGCCGTACCAGCGCGAGTTGCTCGCCTCGACCGCGACGAACCCGCTGACCGTCGCCGACAAGTCGCGCCGCATCGGCGCCACCTGGGGGGTCGGTGCCGATGCGGTCTTGACGTCCGGGGCGACGAAGGCCGCCGGCGGCATGGACACGCTCTATATCGGTTACAATCTCGACATGGCGCGCGAGTTCATCGACGTCTGCGCAATGTGGGCGAAAGCATTCGCGCCGGCCTGCAGCGCCGTCGACGAATTCCTGTTCGCCGACCAGGACGACAAGGGCGCCGAGCGAAACATCCAGGCGTTCCGCATCACCTTCGCGTCCGGTTTCGAGATCGTCGCCCTGTCGTCGCGCCCGCGCTCGCTGCGCGGCCGGCAGGGCTATGTCATCCTCGACGAATTCGCCTTCCACGACGATCCGATGGGCCTGCTCAAAGCCGCCATGGCGCTGCTCATCTGGGGCGGCAAGGTCCTGGTCATTTCGACCCACAACGGCGACGATAATCCGTTCAACGAGCTGATCAACGACATTCGGGCCAAGAAGCGCCGCGGCCACGTCGTTCGCTGCACCTTCGACGATGCTCTCGAACAGGGGCTCTATCAGCGTGTCTGCCTGGTCACCGGCAAGGAATGGTCGCCCGAGGCCGAAGCGACCTTCCGGGCGGAGATCCGCGACTACTACGGCAGCGATGCGGCGGAAGAGCTGGACTGCATCCCTTCACAGGGCTCCGGCGTCTATCTCACCGGCGCCCTGATCGAGGCGTGCATGACGGCGCAGGCGCCGGTGCTGCGTCTCACCTGCCCGCAGGGCTTCGAGCTGCAGAGCGACGAGCTGCGCCGGTCGTTCGTCAACGACTGGCTTGAAGAACACTTGAAGCCGATCCTCGACAAGCTCGACCAACGGCTGAGGCATTTCTACGGCTTTGACTTCGCGCGTTCCGGCGACCTGTCCGTATTCCTGCCGCTCGCCGAGGAGCGCAACCTGGTGCTGCGCGCTCCGTTCATCCTCGAGCTGCGCAATGTGCCGTTCCGCCAGCAGGAGCAAATCCTGTATTGGATCGTCGACCGGCTGCCGCGCTTCGCCGCCGGCAAGCACGACGCCCGCGGCAACGGCCAGTTCCTGGCGGAGTACGCCATCCAGAAATACGGCGCGTTGCGCATCGAAGCGGTGATGCCGTCCCAGCCTTGGTATCTCGCCAACATGCCCGTAATGAAAGCGGCGTTCGAGGACCGCACCATTGAGCTGCCGCGCGATGCCGACGTGAAGGCCGACTTCCGCCTGATCAAGCAGGTGCGGGGCGTGCCGCTGGTGCCGGACAACGCCCACACCAAGGGCAGCGATGGCGGCCAGCGCCATGGCGACGCGGCGATTGCCGGCTGCCTCGCCGTCGCGGCAGCCAAGAGCGACGTCGCCGAAATCGATTATCGGTCGCCGGCGACCGACGCGGCGCGAGAAGACGGGCCGCCCGACGACGACGGGGATGAGCGCGGTTGGTGGCAGCCGCCTCTCGGCGCGGCAGTCCGGGGGAGCATTTGAACATGGCCGACAAGCCCATCCTGTACGGTCCCGACGGCCAGCCGATCCGGCGCGAAGTGCTCACGGTGGAGATCGCCGGGCCGACCATCACCGGCGTGCGCTCGCCGATCACCGGCTATCCGGGCGACGGCCTCAACCCGCGCCGGCTCGCCTCGCTGTTACGGGAGGCCGACGAAGGCGAGCCGCTGCGCTATCTGGAACTGGCCGAACAGATCGAGGAGCGGGATCTGCACTACGCGGGCGTCCTCGGTACCCGCAAGCGCTCGGTCGCCCAGCTCGACATCCAGGTCGACGCCGCCTCCGACGATCCCCTGCACGTCCAGCAGGCCGACATGATCCGCGACTGGCTCACCCGTGACGAGCTGGAAGACGAGCTCTTCAACATGCTCGACGCGATCGGTAAGGGCTGGAGTTTCACCGAAATCGTCTGGGACACCTCGACCGGCCAATGGTGGCCGAAGCGGCTGGAGTGGCGGGACCCGCGCTGGTTCCGGCCGGCCCGCCATGACGGCACGACGCCGCTCCTGCGCGGCGACACGGGCGACACGCCGCTGCCGCCGTTCAAGTTCATCTGCGCCGTCATCCGCGCCAAGTCCGGCCTGCCGATCCGCTCCGGCCTGGCGCGGCTCGCGGCCTGGAACTGGATGTTCAAGGCGTTCACCCAGCGCGACTGGGCGATCTTCACCCAGACGTTCGGCCAGCCGGTGCGTGTCGGCAAATATCCGTCGGGTGCGACCTCAAAGGACAAAGACACCCTGATGCGGGCCGTCGCCAACATCGCGGGCGACTGCGCAGCGATCATCCCCGAATCGATGCTGCTCGAATTCATCGAGAGCAAGAACGTCGGCCAGGGATCTGACCTCTACGAGAAGCGCGCCGACTGGCTCGATCGTCAAGTCTCCAAGGCGGTGCTCGGACAGACCGCCACCACTGACGCCGTCACTGGCGGGCTCGGTTCGGGCAAGGAGCATCGGCAGGTCCAGGAGGACATCGAGCGCGCCGACGCCAAGGCGCTCGCGGCGATCATCAACCGCGACCTGGTGCGGGCATGGATCGACCTGGAATTCGGCCCACAGCAGAAATACCCGCGGCTGCGCATCGGCAGAAACGAAGAGGTCGACATCGCCAAGATGTCCGACTCGCTCGCCAAGCTGGTGCCGGTCGGCCTCAAGGTGCAGATGTCCGAGGTGCGCGACCGGCTCGGCTATTCAGACCCGGAGCCCGGCGCCGAGCTGCTGGTGCCGCCCAGCGTCGCGCCGGCTGCACCACCCGCGGCGCCGGCCCTGCAGGCGGCGCGGCAAGCCGCACGTGCGCGCGACGCGATCGACGAGCTTGCCGACCAGGCCGAGGACGTGGCGCAGGCCGGTACCGACCAGATGATCGACTACGTCCGCGGCCTGGTCGACGGCGCCGCGTCGCTGCAGGCGATCGAGGAAGCGCTGACCCGCGCCGCACCGAACATGCCTCGCGCGCAGTTCACGCGGCTGATGCGGATGGCGCTGGCAATGGCGGAGCTCGCCGGCCGCGCTGATATTGCGGGCGAGTAGATGCGCGCGTGCCACCACTGCGGCGGCTTCGCCCTCGGCGCCGCGGAGGCGGTGCCCTTCGCGGTCGATCCCCAGGAGGCGATCGACTTCCTGCGGCGCAAGATCGACTTGCCGACGCAGGCCTGGACCGACATCTGGCAGGAGATGCATTCGCGCGCCTTCGTGGTCGCCGGCGCCCAGAGCGAGGCGCTGCTCGCGGATTTTCACGAGGCCGTCAATCGCGCCATCGCCGAAGGCCGCACCCTCGCCCAGTTCCGTGCCGACTTCGACCATATCGTGGCTACCCACGGCTGGAGCTACAAGGGCTCGCGCGCCTGGAGAAGCCGCGTCATTTTTCAGACGAACCTGCGCATGGCCTATGCGGCGGGACGCTGGGAGCAGATCCAGCGCGTCAAAAAAACTCGGCCCTATCTGCGCTACGTCGCCGTGATGGATGCACGCGTGCGGCCCCTGCACGCCGAATGGCACGACACCGTCCTGCCGGTCGATGATCCCTGGTGGCAGACGCATTTTCCGCCCAACGGCTGGAACTGCCGCTGCAGCGTCATGAGTCTCAACGAGCGCGACCTTGCCCGCTACGGCCTGAAAGTGTCGGAGCGCGCTCCGGACGTGGTCATGGAGGAGCGCACCATCCGTACGGCGGCCGGAGCCCGGACGATCCAGGTGCCGCGCGGCATCGATCCCGGCTTCGCCTATCGGCCGGGCGCGCTGCCACCGCGCGACGACGGCGGCGTTCCGCCCACGCCCCCACCGGCGCCGCCACTGTCCGTGCAGTTCTCCGGCTCCGTCTCCGATGACTTCAGGCGGCGCGTCTCGGACGCCGTTGCGGCGCTGCCGTCACAGGTCACCGACAAACTGAGATCGTCCGGGATCACGATTCACGCGGCCGCGCGGATAACCGACATCATCGCCGAAGCCGGCACGCCGCGCGGCTGGCCGGCCGGCAGCACCTACGCCAATTTGGACGGCCTGTTCCAGAGCCGCCTGCAAGGGGATCGCGTCATTGTCGCCGAGACCTATCTCAGTCGGACGGGTCGTTGGCAGGCCACCGACCGCACGATCGGGGTGATCAACCACGAGATCGGACACGCCCTCGACCGGGCGGTTGGCGATGCGAGCCACGGCGAGGCGTTCGGGCTCGCCTACCACACCGACTTGATCTCGCAGGCGGCCGGCGTAGCCGCAGTCGATCGGTACTTTCTCCAGGCCGGCGTAGCCGGCCGCCAGGAGACATTCGCGGAAATATTCGCCCAGTTGCAGGGTCGGGGCACCGCGAGTAAAATCCCTTCGCTGCTCGACCTGTTTCCGCGCGCCGCCGCCTTTGTGCGGACGCTGCTGGAGAGCCTCTGATGACGGTGACCAGCTTCTTCCATGTCGAAGGCGACCGGGTCGTCATCATGACGCGATATGCCGGCGACGGCGTCCTCGGCGACTCCCGCGACGTGATCGGTCCCGATGACCAAATCGACCAGCCCGGCCTGAGCTACGCAGCCCTGCGCGCCGCCGGCGCCGGCACCATCGAGCCGGACGACGCTGGCGGATACCGGATCGTTCCGACCGAAACCCCGAATCCGGGCCGCTGATGGCTTTTCCGCCCTCCGGGGCTACGGTTGACGCCCGTCGATGGCTTCCTGCCCCACAAGCCGTTCAAAACCCCTTGAACGGGGCTGCAAGGACGAGACCGGGGCTCTCGAAACCCGCCGGAGCACCGTGGGAGCCAAAATCGACCCGAAAACAGGCCGGCGAAGGCCGGGAGTCGGAAGGTCCCGAGACTGCAGTCGCCTGGCCGGCGGGATCGGTCTACAGTCGGCCCATGGCGAGCGGCTACGAGCGATCCCCGGACTACGGCGGCGATGACTGGACGCCGGCCGACATCGTCTTGTGGCTGGCGATCGTCGCGGCCGTCTCGATCGGGATTGCCGTGCTGCTGATCTGACCGCCGGCGCCGATCCCCAACATGCCCCTGACACGTGTCAGGGTTGAGATTCGCTCGGCGCAGGGACGATTGTGACCCCATGTCCGGGGTCAACGCAACATCGTCGATTTACTTGTCGCTCAACGCCGAGGCCGGCGCGCCCGAATGGGTGATGCTGTTTCCGGCGGGCGAAGGCGGCGTCGTCACCACGGTCGACGGCCGCGGTCCGTATCGCGCCGCAAACCTCACTGCCCTCGCCGAGGCGAGCCTGCAGGCTGCGGGCGGCAAGCTCGCGATCGACGAGTGCCATTCGACCGATCTCGCCGCCCCCAAGGGTCTGCCGGCGCCGGCGCGCGGCTGGGTGGTCGCCGCCGAGGCGCGCGACGACGGACTGTGGGGCCGGGTCGACTGGACCGACATCGGCCGCGACCTGGTCGCCGGCCATGCCTACCGGGGCATCTCACCGGTCTTCGCGCACGACCCCAAGGGCAACGTGCTGCGCTTCCTGCGTGCCTCCCTGACCAACACGCCGAACCTGCGCGGCATCGCCGCGCTTCACTCTGAAGGAGTCCCTATGGACCTCACGAAGCTGCGTGAAATGCTCGGCTTGGCGGCCGACGCCGACGAGGCGGCCATCCTGGCCGCGATCCGTGCCCTCAAGGACAAGCCGGCGCTGCAATCGGCGCTCGCCCCGATCGCCAAGGCGGCCGGCCTGAAGGACGACGCCGATGTGACGGCGATCGCCACCGCGGTGACGACGCTCGCCACCCGCGCCGGCCAGGACCAGGCCGCGGTTATCACGGCCCTGCAGACCGAGCTCGCCACCGTCTCCACCACGCTCGCCACCCTGCAGTCCGACGGCGCCAAGGCGCGCGCCACCACTTACGTCGACGGCGAGATCGCCAGAGGCCGCGTCGGCGTCAAGCCGCTGCGCGACCACTACATCGCCATGCATGCTGCCGACGCGGCGCGTGTCGAGAAGGAGATCGGCGCCATGCCGATCATCGGACCGTCGGGCGCCCGGGTCGATCCGCCGGCCACCAAGGACGGCAAGATCGCGCTCAACTCCGAGCAGCTCCACACCTGCAAGCTCCTCGGCCTCGACCCCGAGGCCTACCGCAAAACCCTGGAAGCCGAACAGGCCGAGCAGGCGGCGTAACGCCGCCCCTGCCGCCTCACCGTCACTGGAGACTACTTAGTCCATGACCGCGCTCACCGCCGATCGCAACACGCCCCGCCTTGAAGGCGAGATGAAGTCTGCCCCGCTCGCCGCCGTGAAGGTGTTCGCGGGCGCCCTGCTGATGCGCAACGCCGCCGGCTACGCCACCAAGGGCGCGACCGTCCTCGGGCTGCGCGGCATCGGCGTCGCCTGGGAGCAGGTCGATAATTCCGGCGGCAGCGCCGGCGACCTCAGTGTCAGGTATCGCGAGGGTGTGTTCCGGTTCGTCAACTCGGCCGACGCCGACGCGATCGCCGAGACCGATGTCGGCAAGCTCTGCTACGCGGTCGACGACCAGACCGTCGCCAAGACCCACGGCTCCAACACCCGTTCGGTCGCCGGCATCATCCTCGGCGTCGACAGTCTCGGCGTACATGTGCTGGTGTCCGAGGCGGCGCTCGCCGCCTATCTGCAGACACGCCGCGTCTTCGTCCCGGTGCGGATCGCAACCCTGGTCGGTGCCAACGTGTACCGCCAGCTCTCCATCCATGCGGGCCGGATCGTCAAAATCTGGTCGGTGACCGAAGGCGTGCTGACGACCGGCGACGCGACCCTGACCGCCAAGATCAACGGCGTTGCCGTCACCGATGGCGTCGTCACCATCACGCAAGCCGGCTCCGCCGCCGGCGATAAGGACTCGGCCACGCCGAGCGCCGCCAACGTGGTCGCGGTCGGCGACGACCTCTCGCTCACGGTCGGTGGCACCAACGCCACCGCGACGGTCGCCAACGCCCTCTTCGAGATCGAGCGTGACTGACGGGCGATCAAGAGACAGCCAAGACACAATCGTAACCGGAGCACTCCATGTCCAAGTTCTACAAGTGGGTCAATTTCCACAAGTGGGTTTTGCCGATCGGCCTGATCGTCTGCCTCGGCGTCCTGGCCTATGCGACCGCGCCGGCCTCCTCGCACGAGGTCGGTGGCTTAACCCTCGCCATGCTGGTCAACGGCGCCAATCTCGACAGCCTGCGCGCGGGCTTCAAGACCTCGTTCCAAAAGGGTCTCGGTCAGGCGCCGTCGCTGTACCAGCGCGTCTGCACCGTGGTGCCTTCGTCGACGAAGGAGCAGAAGTACGGCTGGCTCGGCAAGATCCCGCGGGTGCGCGAATGGATCGGCCCCCGCGTCATCCACAGCCTCGAACAGCACGACTACGCCATCAAGGAAAAGCCCCTCGAACTGACCGTCGGCGTCGACAGGGACGACATCGAGACCGACAATCTCGGCATCTACACGCCGCTGTTCGAGATGATGGGCCAGTCGACCGGCTCCGAGTGGGAGTCGATGGTATGGGCCATGGTCAAAGCCGCTTGGACCTTGAAGTGCTATGACGCCCAGTATTACTTCGACACCGATCATCCGGTGCTCGACGCCGCCGGCGTCCCGCAGTCGGTCGCCAACACCGACAACGGTTCGGGCGAGCCCTGGTTCCTGCTCTGCACCAAGATGCCGCTCAAGCCGTTCATCCTGCAGAAGCGCAAGGACTTCCAGTTCGTCGCCAAGGACGATCCCCGCGACGATCGCGTGTTCATGAACAAAGAGTTCCTGTATGGCGCGGACGCGCGCGGCAATGTGGGCTTCGGCTTCTGGCAGATGGCCTGGGGTTCGAAGCAGGCCCTCGACGCCACCCACTACAAGACGGCGCGCGCCGCGCTCACCGGCCAGAAGGGCGACTACGGCCTGCCGCTCGGCCTGCAGCCCGACCTCCTGGTGGTCGGCGCGACCAACGAGAGCGCCGGCCGCAAGCTCCTGAATTCCGAGTCCGGCGCCGGCGGCGAGACCAACGAGTGGAAGGGCACCGCCGAGCTGCTCGTCTGCCCGTGGCTCTGAGGTGAGCCATGGCCAGCGAGGCAAAGCAGAAGAATTCAGCGCCGCGCAAATCCGCGAAAGCGGAAGCGGCTTCACGGGCGGAAGGGCCAAGCCCGACCGCCGGGACCGGCGCTCTCCAGGCGCCGGTCACCGATCAGCCCGCCGTCGACGAGCCGGCGGCGCCCGACAGTCCTGCCGACATCACGTCGCCGGCAGCCGACCATACCCGCGAGCCCAGTGCTGAAGTCGACGGGGCGGCGGAATCTGCCGCCGCCCCCAAGGCCCCGGAAGCGGGTGAGCAAAGCCGCGTCCTCGTTCTATCGCAGCCTCTGCCGGCCGACATTCCAGCGGCGCTGCTCGAAGGCGCGGTCTACATCGTCAAGGCGAAGCCGGAGCGCGGACTGCGGCGCGCCGGCCGGGCCTTCACCCGGGAAGAGACCCGGATCCCGTATGGCGATCTCTCGGCAGGACAGCGCGCCGCCATCGAGGGCGAGCCCGACCTGGTCGTAACCATCCAGGTGTCGCGCACCTAGAGCCCTGCTTGCCGCGGGGTGGCGCAGTCAGGTCAGCGCGTCAGGCACATCCTCTTGGAAGGCCTGGAGGCCGCCGGTTCAAATCCGGCCTCCGCACCAGAATTCCGGTCGCCGGCGCAACTCGGCAGCGGCGATCGGATCAGACGGCCGGTCCGCAAGACCGCCGGCCGCACGTGACCCCCGGCGCGCGCAAGGAGCGGCGCGCGCCGGGTGGTCCTTCGAAGAGGTGGAGCCGTCCATGCCGATGACCGATGACGAGCTGGCGAAGTTCCTGGGCATTGCCGGCCACCCTAAGGCCCTGTTCGTCATTGCCGAACTGACGCCCGAAAAGCGCGCGCTCTACGACCGCATGGCCGAGATCGAGGTTGCCCGCAAGGCGCGCGGTAAACACCTGCCTGACCGGGCGACCAAACGACGAGGGTCCGAGCGATGATCAGGTTCTTTCCGAGCGTGATGATCGTCCTCTCTGTTGGAGCCGCCGCCGTCTACGCGTGGGACACAGACTGGCGGCGCGCCATCTACTGGACCGCGGCAGCCGTGCTCACGGCATCGGTCACATTCTGAGAGGCAACAAGGATCTGATCCCATGGACGAAAATCTCAGGATCGACGACGCTGCCTATCAAAATGGGCGCGACATCAGCGCCACCGGCGGCACGCTGCGCACACTCATCGAGCAAGTTGTGATTGCGGACGACGAGTATATGGCTGTCAGCCTGGCGCTCGGCTTCTTCGATGGTTTGATTGCCGAGCTTCGGCGTCCGCTGGCGGTCGTGAACATCGACGGTCTGTCGCGTTCTGATCCGCCGCGCCCGAGCGTGCAGCCGGTGACCACGCCTTACAATCCGACGGCGCCTGGTCGACCGCCGCGGCCCACGCGATAGCGAGGGCCGAGATGACCTACGCCACCCAACAGCAGCTCGTCGATCGCTACGGCGAGGACATGCTGCGCAAGATCACCGATCGGTCCAAGCCACCGGCCGGCGCGATCGACGCCGCTGTGGTTGCCCGCGCCCTCGCCGACACCGACGCCGTGATCGACGGCTACCTGCTCGGCCGCTATCAGCTGCCGCTCGCAGCCACGCCGGCGCTGCTCGCCGACCTGGGCGCAGCCATCGCGATCTACAAGCTGCACGGCTCGACCGCGGCCGAGAAGATCGCCGACGACTACAACGCCGCTATGCGCACGCTGCGCGAGATCGCCCAGGGCATCGTGCGCCTGGGCGTCGCCGGCGTCGAGCCGGCGGCGAGCGGCTCCGAGGGCGTGCGCGTCATCGACCGGGAGCGCGACCTCACCCCCGACAATCTGAAGGGCTTCATCTGATGGCCGCCGACGGCGTCAGGATCGAGCTCAAGAGCGAGGACATCGCGCAAGGCGTGTTCGCGCGCGCCGCCGATCGCGCCGTCGCTGCCCAGCCCATGTGGGAGGACATCGGCGCCTCTCTCGTCACCTCGACCCAGCACCGCTTCGAACGTGGCGTCAGGCCCGACGGATCGCCCTGGCCGCCGTCCATGCGGGCGCTCGCCGAAGGTGGCAAGACGCTGGTCGAGAGTACCCGCCTGATGCTGTCGCTGACCTCCGAGGCGACAGGCGCCGGCGTCATGGTCGGCACCAACGTCCTCTATGCCGCCGCGCACCAGTTCGGCGCCGATATCCAGCAGGCCGCCCGCACCCAGACCATCCGGTTCAAGCGCCACAAACGGTCCGGGAAACTTCTGAAGGGTTTCCGCCGCGCCAAGGACGCGACCGAGGAGCGCCAGGTCGAGGTCGGCGCCCACACGATCCACCTGCCGGCGCGGCCGTTCCTCGGCCTGGACGATGACGACCAGGCCGAGATCGCCCGCATCGTCGAGGACTGGCTGACCGGACCGGGAGGTCTCGATGCTCGTCAATGACGTCATCGCGAGGCTCGACGATCGCGTCGCCGACCTCAAGGGACGGATCGAAGGCGCGGCCGAACTCTCGGCGCTGATCCGCGACGGGGCCCTGCCGCCGGTCCTGCCGGCCGCCTTCGTGGTGCCGCTGGGATTGCGGCCCGGACAGGTCGACGCCGCCGCCGGCCTGTTCCGCCAGGACGTCGACGAAGTCGTCGGCGTCGTTCTGATCACAGATGCGCCCGGCGACGTCACCGGTGCCGGTGCCCTGCCGTCCATCGGCGAGCTCATCAAGGACACGATCGAAGCCGTGTGCGGCTTCGCGCCCAGCGACGAGGTCGGCGTGTTCCGCCTCTCCCGCGGCGCGCTCGTGAGCCTCAACGCCGGCACGGTCATCTACCAGCTCGACTTCGCCATCGCAGATCAACTGAGGATCGCAGGATGAGCCAGCAGCCAAGCCGAGGCGGCTCCTACGTGCAGGACAAGGACGGGGCGCTCAAGCGCATCGCGTTCACCGCGGTCGAAGAGACGAGCCGAGTCCGCGAGGTCGCCGGCACCACCCCGCAAGCCGAGCCGGTCGCGAAGACCCAATCCGTTGCGCCCGCGAAGGGCCGCAAGTCGAAGGAGTGACACCGATGCCGGAGCCGATCCGTTATCGCCTGATGGTCTTGCTCGCCAAGATCGAGACCGAGTACGCCACCGATCCGACGCCGAGCGGCGCCGCCAACGGCATCCTGGCCAAGAACGTCGAGATCTCGCCCATGGAGGGCGAGGACGTCTCGCGCGAGCTGATCCAGGCCTTTCTCGGCGCCCAGGCGACGGTCCCGACCGGGTTGCGCATGGTGCTGTCATTCGACACCGAGCTGGCCGGTTCAGGCGCCGCCGGCACGGCGCCCAAATGGGGTCCGCTCGCCCGCGGCGCCGGCATGGCCGAGACGATCGTAGCCGACACCTCGGTCGCCTACACGCCGGTCAGCGAAGAGATGGAGAGCCTGACCCTGTGGTTCTGGATCGGCTCGACCAAGCACGTCCTCACCGGCGCCCGCGGCAGCGGCGAGGTGACAGTGAACGCCCAGGGCATTCCGTTCATCCGCTGGACGTTTACCGGCCTGTGGAACGCGCCCGGCGAGGCGACGCGCGCGACGCCGATACTGACGGGCTTCCAGAAGCCGCTGGTGGCTTCGAAGACCAACACGCCGACTTTCACGGTCAACAGCGTCCCCCTGGTGCTGCGCAGCTATTCGCTCAAGTTCGGCAACCAGGTGGAGCCGCGCCTCCTGATCGGCCGCGAGTCGGTCGAAATCGTCGACCGCGCCGAGGCCATCGACGTGGTGGTCGAGGCGGTGCCGCTGACCACGCTCGACCCGTTCACGCTCGCCAACGCGCAGACACTCGTCCCGGTCGCGCTCGTCCACGGCACCGTGGCCGGCAACATCATCTCGTTCACGGCAGCGACCTGCCAGATGAAACGGCCGACCGGCTACCAGAACAACCAGGGCACGCTGGAATGGCCGCTCGCCCTGTCTCCTCTCCCGACCTCCGCCGGCAACGACCAGTACGCCATCACCCTGACCTGACCCGGCCGGGATCGGGTTTTCAAGCGCGCTTCAACAAGAGGTCTGCAAACCATGTTCACGCTCGTCGACACCCCCACCTTCCGTCACGAAGTCAAAGTCCGTGTTCCGGTCGACGGTGGCCACAAGGAAGAATCCGTCAGGGTCACGTACCGAGTCCTGCCGGTCGAGGTCATGGAGAAGCATGATCTGAGGACGCCGGCCGGGAACAGGGCGTTTCTTCAGGACGCCGTAATCAAGCTCGACGACATCGTCGACGCGAGCAACCAGCCCATACCGTACAGCGACAGCCTGCGCGATCAGGTGCTTTCGCTGCCCTATGCACGCGCCGCGCTCGCGGAAGGATACTTCACCGCCATCGCCGGGGCGCGCGCGGGAAACTGAGATGGGCCGCCCGCCGCTGGGCGACCGGCGACGGGGCGGCCGATAAAACGAGCGAGAAGGCGACCGAGGATGCGCGCGCATTCGGCTTCGACGAACAGTCCATGGCCGAGCTGGCTGCGGCCCTCGCCGAAGTCCACGACGACGAATTCACCGGCGTGTGGCCCGAGAACGTCGCCGTGTTCGACGCCTTCCTGGCGGTCGCCACGCAATGGCGCACGGCGCCGATCGGCGGCGGCATGGCGCCGGTCGGCGTCGTCTATGTGGGCCTCGACTACGCCGCGGCGCGCGCCGGCCTCGACGCCGCCGGCATCGTGGTCACCCCGGAGCTGTGGGCCGGCCTGCGCGTCATGGAAGATGCCGCGCGGGCAGCGTTGAACGAACGGTGAGGAGACTGCCGTAATGGCAAACGCATTCTTCGTGCTCGATGGCGATGACAACACGCTCTACTTCGGTCGTGAGCAGGACGATGGTCCCCAGAGCTTCGCATCGTTTGCGGCTGCCGAGAGACGAGCCAAGAAGGCGGCGGACTGCGAGCCCGGCACCCGGTTCAAGATCGTCGAGGTGAAGGCGATAGTGATGTGTCCTGTGCTGCCCGCAAAAACCTTTCGGCGGTGACCTGAATGTCCATGCGCCTAGCCCTCGTCATCGACGGCAATGCCGCCGGCGCCAAACAGGCGCTCGACGAGACGGCGCGTGGGCTCGTTAATATCCGCCAGGTGGCGGTCGGCGCTGCGGCCGCGACGGGGCCGGCGCTGTCGGCGGTCGCCCCGGCGATCGACAAGGCGTCCGGCGCCCTCAAGGGGTTCGAGGCCGAACTCGCCAAGGCGACCGGCGCCATCAACGACATGAGCGCGGTCGGCCAGCGCGGCCTCGACCAGATTCGCGGCCGCTTCGATCCGCTGTTTGCCGCCGGCCAACGCTACAGGCAAGAGCTCGCGGACATCCGCGAGGCGATGGCCTCCCAGGCGCTCACCCAGGCGCAAGGGGCCGCCGCCATCGCGCGCACCAAGGAAGCCTTCGCGTCGCAGGTGGCGGCGCTCAATGGCGCCAAGGGCGGCATGGGCGCCGCCTCGGCGGCGACCAAAGGCATGTCGTTTGAGGCCAAGAACCTCAGCTTCCAGCTGGTCGACGTCACCCAGGGCGTGTTGATGGGCCAGTCCGCCTTCATGATCCTGGCCCAGCAGGGCGGCCAGGTCGCGCAGGTGATCGGCACGTCACCAGGCGGCCTGGGCGGCCTGATGAAAGAGCTCAAGACGTCCGTCCTCGGGCTCATCACGCCGATGCGGCTCCTGGGACTGGGCGCGGTGGCCGTCGGTGCCGCCGGCTATGGGCTCTACAGCAGTTGGAAATCGTCGGCGCTGGCGCTCGACGATACGGCCCGGGCCGCCGGCACGACCATCCGCGTCATCCGCGAGCTGCAGTCCGTCGCCGCCGGCAAGGGCATCAAGGCGGACCAATTCCTGCCCGACATGGAGCAGTTCGGCCAGCAGGTCTATCAGGCACGCACTGGCATGGGCGGGCTCGCCGAGGTCTTGCGCGCCAACGGCGTGCCAGCCGCCAAGGATTTTGAAGACGCCTTCAACAAGGCCGCCGACCTGATCGCCCGCGCCAAGGATGACCAGACGCGCCTGGCGCTGCTGCAGCAGATGGGGCTGCCGGCGTCGATGCAATACGTGCGACTGATGCAGCAGGGCGCCGACGGCATCAAGAAGTCGCGGGAGAATGCCGTCTCGTTCGGCGACGCCGCCGAAGAAGCGATGATCCGCAAGGCGCGTGAATTCGACGAGGCCTGGGACCGCGCATGGGAGAACTTCGGCAAGCAGGCGCAGCGCGGTGTCGTGGTCGCCAAGAGCGGTTTCACCGACCTGCTGCAGTGGTGGCAAAATAAGATCGGCGAACTGGACCCAATGGGGGTCCTGGCCGCGAACATGCGAGCCGGTGGCGGCTCGCGCCTGACGTCGAGCGAAGCCGACAAATTTTACAACGCAGTCGGACGTGGTCGACTGTCATACGAGCCCGCGCGGACCCGCATCACCGTCGACCGCCCGACGGTCGACGCCGCTCAGCAAAAGGCCGACGCGTCTCGCTACCAGCAGATGATCGGCCTGCTCGGTCAAACCGCGACCGCCACCGAGCAGGTGACGGCGTTCGAAAAGCAGCTGCAGCTCGCGTGGCTGACCACCGGCGTGTCGATCCCGAAAGAACGAACTGCGGTCATCAAGAAGATGATCGAGGAGCAGGCGCTCGGCATCACCCAAATCAAGGCCAGCGCCGATGCCCAGCGCCTGGAGGCCGACGCGATCGGCATGTCGGTCGGGCAGTCGACCGCCTACCTCGCGGTCCAGAACGCGATCCTCGACGCCAAGCGGCGCGGCCAGACGCTCACCCAGGACAACATCGCGGCGATCGAGCGCGAGGCCGCCGCGCTCGGGGCCGCCGCCCAGCGCACCGACAATTTGAAGTCCAGTTACGACACCGCCAAAGGTGCCTTCACGACCTTCCGCCAGGAGATCGCCCAGGGTA
>JAVDCA010000045.1 GCA_030848545.1 Astrobacterium formosum | reverse complement strand
GCTCTATCCGTTTGCGGAGGACATCTCGGGGCGCAGAGGCTGACAGGCCGCGACAATGCGCTGTCGCCGCGCAGGGTCCAGCAGGTGGCCGAAGAATGCGCGCGTATAGGCGCAATAGACGCTGTCGCCGCTGAAGGATCGGAGCATGTTGCGCTCGCTCTTGAAGGCCGGACAGCCGCCCTTGCAGTAGCGATACACACTGCAATCCCTGCATATTTCTGAATGCTTCAAATCGTATTGGCGTTCCGTCAGCGCCGCGAACGCATCGCCGTTCTTGAGATCCCGCAAGTCGCCGTCGACGACATTGCCGAGCCTGAATTCCGCCGCGACGTCCTCGGCCATGAAGGCATCGCACATGCCGTAGACCGAACCGTCGACATCGATGGTCCAAAAATACTGGCCGCACAGCGAGGCGCTGTGGTGGCACGACCCGGTCCAGCCGTCGTCACGCACGCCGGTGAGCTTGTTGTAGAGGTAGAGCGATTCCCGCAACAGGACCGGCCGGTCCGGGTGCGTCGGATTGTGGGCCGCCTGAAGTGCGATGATCTCGTCGAGAAAGTCGATGTAAGGCCGCCACGGCTCGCCCATGGCACGGCTGTCGCCGAAACCGAAGACGTCGCCGTAGTCGAACTGCAGGCCGACGCGGCGAATATCTTGAGCCACCCACTGTTCGAACCACGCGGCGGCCGGGATCGCGAGCGCGTTGCGGTCGAGGGTCGTCAGGCAGCCGAACTCGATGTCGTGCTTCTGCAGCAGCGCCAGCGCCCGCTGGATGCGGCCCCATTGGTGCCGAGCCGCGCGGTCGCCGTTGCGCTGGGTGAGGCGGAAGTAATCCTCGAAGAAATCGTAGCTGACGGACAGCACCAGCCGGTCGGCGTTTTCCTCGAGGAATGCGACCCATTCCTCGTCGATCAGCGTCAGATTGGTCTGCAGCCAATGGACGAGCCTCGGGCCTCCCTCGACGGCATGCCGTTCAGTCAGGTCGAGCGCCGAGCGGAAGAACGCGACTCCGGGAGCCAGCGTCTCGCCGCCGATCCACTGCAGGTCCACCGTTTCGACCGGGAGGCGAGACGCGGTGCGAATACAGGCATCGAGTACCGGCTCGCTCATCATGCCCTTCCGTCGCACCGGCAGCGCGCGGCCCTGATAGCAGTAGTGGCAGCGCAGATTGCACACCCAGGTCGGCTTGATGGTCACCGTCAGCCGGTCGGTCCACGGGTTCAGGCGGTCAGCGAACATGCTCACATCTCCGCGCTGGCTTCGAAGTCTTTGTGGACGGCATCGACGAACTCGCAGCGGGCGAGGCAGCCGATCTGACGTTGGCGCTGGTCGGGCGAGGGCGTCATCAGGGCATCGTGGATGCAGGCGCCGCGACAGAAGCGACCGATCGCGCAACCGTGGGTGCATCGCGCCCGCAAACCGGAAAGCTCCGCCATAGTGTCCGCGAACCGGGACGAGGTGAACATGTCGGAAAGCGTCGCCGTGGCGATGTTGCCGAGCTTCGCGAACGGCCACGGGGAGTCGATGAACTTGTCGCAGCAGATGAAGACGTCGCCGTTCTCGGCCACCGCGGCGTGAGAATAGCCGCACAGCCGCGGCAGGTGCCAGCAGTGACCGGCCGGCAAGTGGCGGATGTCGGCGATCACGGGTTCGGCCTCCCGCAAGGTGAAGCCGCGCTCGGACTGCGCGGCGTGACGATAAAGGCTGTACAGCAGCCGTGCGTAGCGGGCGCCACCCGCGTCGTCGGGACTGCGCCCGAGATCGAATTCCAGATTGAGCGCGAGACTGTCGAGGCCGTAGGCCTCGACGAAATCCACGTAGGCCTCCGGCGGGACGTCCAGATCGGAGACGACTGCGAGGACGGCGACCGGCAAGTCGTGGGCGGCCAGCCGCGGCAGGGCGGACGCCACGCGTTCGAAGCTGCCACCGCCGTTCTTGAGACGCCGGCGGGCATCGTGGCGTGCCGGCGGGATGTCGACGCTGACCGAGACGTGAAAGCCGTTGTCCTTGAAGAAACGGGCGAAACGTCCGTCGAGACCGATGCCGTTGGTCTGCACCGCGTTGATGAAGTGCTTGGGATAGCGACGCTGCAGCGCCACCACGGTCTCGAAGAAGCGCAGCCCCATCAGCAGCGGTTCGCCGCCGTGCCAGACGAACGCCAACGTGCTCTCGGGCAGACAAGCGCTCTGCTCGATCAGGCGCTCGACGCAGTCGAGGTCGATCTTCGCCGGCCCCTTGTCGCGGACGTAGCAGTAGCCGCAATCGAGGGTGCAGTTGGTGGTGGTTCTGACGATGAGGACACGGGTATCGTCCATCGCCTGCCGTGGCTCCGCCGAGGGAAGGCCGCCGAACAGCGACTCCGGCGATCCGTTGACGAATCGCCGGGCCCGCTCATTTCCGGCGCGACGCGTGCGCCGGCAACATGCTCAGCGCCGGCCGCTCTTGGGGGGCTTGCGACCGCCGCCTCCGCGGCTCCTCACGAAATGTTGGCCGTGCTGGCCCCAGGCGAGCTTGTCCGGCACGTAAGGCACGACGACGTCGCCGTTCGTCTCGTAGCAGATCCGCATCACGCTGCCTTTGATCGCCTCGACGACGGCGTCGACCTCGGCCGACGCCATCGTGCCTTTCTCGGCGACGAGGTACTTGGCGTTGCCGAGTGTGTCGGCCATCAGGAGCGACGGACCGAAATCGGATACGATCGCTTCCGAATCAGGATGAGACTTGATCGCGTCATAGAACGCAGCGACGAATTCCGCCGTCATCTTGTTTCGCTCGGAGGCGGACGCGTGCGGCCACTGTTCGATCAGGTTCATGGTCATGGAGGCTTGGTCACGCGAGAACGCGAAGATCGCTTTCTGCTGCTTGACGGTCAGGTTGTTCGGCGAATTGTCAGTCACGAAATCGGCTGCTGCCGCTACCGCCTGCGACTGCGAGAAACCGACATTGGCGGCCAACAGCGAAGCCACAGCGAGTGTCGTCTGTCTCATGGCAAACTCCATGCTGGTTGCCGACAGGGTGCGCCAAATTTCTTTGAGGCGAGAGAAATTTTCGTCAATGACATGAATCAACCATGCGCAGCGCACGCGAGATCGTGGCGTATATAAACGAGCACGCGCGACGCGGACGTTGTTTACGCAGCGTGATGAAAGAAGCTTCGTTATCGGGAAGTCATTACGGAGGGTCAGTGCGCCTGACGTCGATTGCGCCGGTGCGTCGAACGGGATCGTGCGAACGTTCTGCGGTCCTCTTCTTCACGGGCTGACATTCCGTTGCTCACTGCCGCAGCCGCGAGTCCGTAGCGAAGCGGACATCGTACCAGCCGCTCATCGCAATTGAATGAAATTCGAGTCGCATTGTCTGCGGTAAGCTTATCTTTACGATTGCGGGACGCGGCCCAGATGCGAACAAATTTGAGCCTGTCCCCGGGCACAGTATGACGCTTACGTTTCGTCAGCTGTGGGGACCCCCGATGATGCCCGATTCCGAAACTCATCCGCCCACAAGAACGTTCGGCCATCGCAAGCTCGTTTCCCGTGTGTGCGTCGTCACCCACCAGCCGCATGTCCGCACCTTCCTGTGCGACGCGATCGAGGAGATCGGGCTGCTGACCAGCGAGTGCGCGGAGCCTGAAGCTCTGCCGCTGGTCCTCGCCGCCGATCACCCGGATCTCGTCGTCATCGGTGTCACCAACGACGGATTTGCCGTCGATCTCGCCTTCGACCGGTTGGCGCAATCACTCTTCGCGGGGCCGGTTCTGCTCATCGGCCACGCGGATCTGCTGTCGCTTTCGGCGGCGCTCACGCGCGGCAAAGCTCTCGGGCTTGCCATGCTGCCCGTGTTGACGACGCCGTATCGCCATCGGGACCTGAGGGAACGACTGTCCGCCGTGTTGTCGATCGAGCCGCCCGACCCACCGCCGGTCGATGTCGCCGGCGCCCTGCATTCCGGCTGGTTCGAACTGTGGTACCAGCCGAAGATGGAATTGCGTTCCTTCGAGCTGTGCGGCGCCGAAGCGCTCATCCGGCTGCGGCACCCGACCTGGGGCGTGGTGCCGCCGGCCTACTTCATTCCCGACGACGGCGATCCGCACTTCCGCGCCCTGTCGGAGTTCGTCATCGAACAGGCGGTCGCTGACTGGCATTACTTCGTCGACAGCTACAGGTCCGTCGAGCTGGCAATCAATCTGCCGCTCGCCTATCTCAAAGACCCGGCGAGCCTCGGCGAACTCGCCCGGCGCCTGCCGCGCCACCCGGCCTTTCGCGGCCTGATCGTCGAGATCAACGGCACCGAGGTGGCGCGCGAGCTCGACACCACGATGGCGATCGCGCGCCAGGCCCGCTTCCACAATATCGGCATCTCCATCGACGATCTCGGGGCCGAATGGCCGCAATTCCTGGCGATCGACGAATTTCCGTTCGTCGAGATCAAGGTCGACCGCAAGTTCGTCAGCGACTGCGCCGAGGACAAGCTCAAGCAGCTGGTCTGTCGCCGCATCGTCGAGCTCGCCGAAGGCTACGGCGTGCGCACGGTCGCGGAAGGAGTGGAGACGCGTGCCGAATTCCTGGCCGTGCGGGAAATCGGCTTCCACATGGTCCAGGGTTTCCTGGTCGCCAAGCCCATGGGGGTGAAGAAATTTGCCCGGACCGCGCTTCGTGGTCCGATCGTGCTCGGCCCATGAGTGGGAGCGGACCGTGCGCTGGCTGCCGTGCCGCGAACGCCGCCGCAGCCCTCAAAACGAGCGCTTCACCCACAGATATCCGGTCGGCCCCTTGAACTCTTGCCCGTTTTGCGGGCCGACCGGGACGATGTCGCCGATGCGGGCGTCCAGATAGTCGAGCTCGACCCCGATGATCCAGTCGTCGTTGGGCTTGTAGGTGAGGTTGACGCCGTAGCGCAGGACCTTCGCCGAGGTGCTGGCCGCGATCAGATGGGGGCGCGGCGACCGTCGATCGACGAATCGGCCTCGAAACCCGGTCGATCAAGTCAGCACAAAATCCCGTGGCGCCGGAAGCGAAACAAATCAGGGGCAACACGGGGGCGGCGGCCACTACCTCACGGTCGCCGCCGCGCCAGGCCGGCGGGCGCCTTTCACGCCGCGCGTACGCTCGCCAGGAACTCGTCGACCTCGTCTTTGAGGCGATTGCTTTCATGCGACAGCGACGTCGCCTCGGCGAGAACCTGCGCCGAGGCCGAGCCGGTCGCGGCGGCGCCGTGGCTGACGTCGGCGATGTTGGCGCTGACGCCGGCGGTGCCGCGCGCCGCCTCGCCGACATTGCGGGCGATTTCCGACGTCGTGGCGCCCTGCTGGTCGACGGCGGCGGCGATCGCGACCGTGATGTCGGAGACGCGCTGGATGGTGCCGCCGATCTCCTTGATGGCGGAAACCGAGTCGTCGGTCGCGCTCTGCATGCCGGAAATCTGCGTCTCGATCTCCTCGGTCGCCTTTGCGGTCTGGGCGGCCAGCGCCTTGACCTCCTGGGCGACGACGGCGAAGCCCTTGCCGGCGTCGCCGGCGCGCGCGGCCTCGATGGTGGCGTTGAGGGCCAGAAGATTGGTCTGTTCGGCGATCGCGGTGATGAGCTTGACGACGTCGCCGATGCGGGTCGCGGCCGAGGCCAGTTCGGCGATGCGGGCGTCGGTCCTCTTCGCCTGCGTCACCGCCTCGGCGGCGATGCGGCTCGATTCGCGCACCTGGCGGCCGATTTCGCCGACCGAGGAGGTCATTTCCTCGGTCGCCGAGGCGACCGACTGGACATTGGCGGAGGCCTGCTGGGAGGCGCTGGCGACCGAGCCCGACAAGCTTTGCGTGGTCTCGGCCGTGTGGGCCAGGGTCGCGGCTGCGGTTTCGAGCCGGCCGGCCGCTGTTGCGACTGCGCCGATGACATCGCCGACGGTCGCCTGGAACCGGTTGGCGAGGGCCACCATGGCGGTGCGGCGCTCCCGCGCGGCGATCTCTTCGGCGGCCTGGTGCTCGCGCACCTCGCGCTCGGTGGCGAGGCGACGTTCCTCGGCGCGGCGTGCCTCTTCGGAACGGACGGCCTCGAGGTCATGTTGCGCTTTCTCGACCGCCTTGACCTTGAACGCCTCGACGGCTGCGGCAATCTCGCCGATCTCATCGCGCCGGTCGAGACCGGGCAGGACGACGTCGAGCCGTCCTGCGGCGAGATCGTGCATCGCCGACGTGGTGGCGCGGATCGCCCGCGTGGTGCGCTGCGCCACGAGTGTCGACACCGCGCCGATGACGACCAGCAACGCCAGCGCGGCGATGAGGGCGCGCTCGGTCGTCCGCCAGGCCTGGGCCGCGATATCCTCGATGGTGACTCCGGTGCCGATCACCCAACCCCAAGGCTGATAGGATTCGATGCGCGACAGCTTTGGCTGCGGCTCGGCGACGCCGGGCTTGATATAGTGATAATATAAAAACCCGCGGCCCCGGGTTTTGGCGATCTCCACGAAGGCGAGATAGAGCGGCTTGCCGCGGCCGTCCTTGACGTTGGCGACATCCTTGCCGATCAGGTCCGGCTTGACCGGATGCATGACGACGCGGGGGCTAAGGTCGTTGATCCAGAAGTAATTGCCGTTGTCATAGCGCAGCCTGCCGATGCGGGCGGCGGCGCGCTGCTTGGCCTCCTCTTCGGAGACGAGGCCCTTCTGCGCCGCCGCGTGCTCCTCCCTGATGATGCTGGTGACCATTTCGCCGAGATGGACGAGCTCGAGCTTCTTCTGCTCCTCCAGCGCGCGGCCCTGCTCGGCGATGCCGAACAGCACCATGCCGGCGAGCCCGGCGAAGCACAGGGCGATGATGCCGTAGATCTTCACCCCGATCGTTAGGCGGAACCTGCGCAACATGTCGTCCTCGCAATCTTCATGCGCACACGTGTCGCGTCACCGCGCGGACTATCTCGATGCCAGGCGGCGGGCAGGGGCGGAGCGAGATAACATCCACATGCCGCAACGCCGCAAGCGAACGGCGCCGCGCGGCAGCTGTGGGACTGGCCTTTGCTCTCAGGATTGCCGACTCGGACCGTCGCCGCCGAATAGGGTCACGCCAACGCGTGCGGCCTGTGAACCGTGCCTCGTGGCTGTCAGTATCGAATATAACCTAGCCGAGAGTTTGCGGTTGATTCCTTACTAAAATACTTCCGATTGTATATGTAATAATATATATGCCGTAGCGGCAGGCGGCTTGCAATCATTCCCGCCGCGCGCAGGGGGCATTTTTTGCGGACGCCGGGCATCGTTCCCGAGACGAGGTGAACTGGCCGCCTGTATGCGCTCTGCGAGATCAGGTGATCTGCACCACCGGCAGGCCCTTGTGGGTGGCGCGGCGCACGAGGTCGCGCGTACCCTTGCCGCCCGGGAATGCGATCACCAGGGTCGGGCGGCCGTCCTTGAGCATCTGCGCGTTGCGCAGCGGGCCGGCCGAATGGCCGAGCTTGCTCCATTCGGCGGGAAATACCTCGACGGGCACGGAGCGCGACACCGCCCAGTCGTTGGCCAGCTTGTCGGCGCCGGGGGCGCCGCCATGGATGATGACGGCGAACTTGTGCTCGGCATTGAGACGGTCGAGTTCGGCGAAGCAGCGCGCCTCGTCGCGATAGTCACGCCCGCCGATGACGAGGACACGCGCCCCGGTCCTGTTGTCCATATTGGCATCCATATGGGTGTCCATGGCATCGACTCCTCCCGCCCAGATAGGCGAAGTCTACTCGCATGACGAGGCCCAATCAGCGCTCTGCCGCCTTTAGGGGGCCTGCCACACAGGCATTTTCCGAAAGCCCCGGGTTCAGACCGCTTTGGCCCTCACCCGCGAGGGTGACCCGATGCCGCGACGCCACGATGCCGGATCGTCGCGAGCGATTGGTGATTCGCCCTATCGCAAGGCGCCGACCGGGATTCTGGCCAGTGTCGCGGCGCTGGAATTTGCGCCCGCGTCGGCCCAGCCCCGGTTTGAAGGGGCGTGTTTTTTGAATTCCTGCGGAGACAGAACGCCCCAACCCGGGACAGGAGTTCCCAGCCCGGTCACGGCGCCGGATTTCTTGTCAGCGGGGCAGGGCTCGTCTAAGAGGACTCCTGGCGTTTGCGCCGTCCGACGCAGGGACACCGCGGGATTTTCCAGAATGAGCATCGCACGCATCTACCGGCCGGCCAAGAACGCCATGCAATCCGGTACCGCCCGCACGAAGAGCTGGGTGCTGGATTTCGAGCCGGCCGAGCCCCGCCAGGTCGAGCCGCTGATGGGTTGGACGTCGTCGGGCGACATGAACCAGCAGATCAGGCTGCGCTTCGCCACCAAGGAAGAGGCGATCGCCTATTGCGAGCGGCACGCGCTGGCCTATCAGGTCCACGAGACCGCGCCGCCGGCCCGCAGAACCATCTCTTATTCCGATAATTTCGCCTACGACCGCCGTAATCCCTGGACTCATTGACCGCAGCCGCTGCCCGCCGCGGCCAGGGTTGAACGGATCGCTGGTACGTAATTGCGTCCGGCGGTTGTATCCGTGTTCTCCACAACAGCCGGTTTACGGCCGATTAAGACGCCGCACCTATTGATGGATGGCGCCCCCGGACGCCCTCAAAAGGATGTGCATCCTCCCGTGCACGCCCATCAGGTGCGGAGCATTCGCCCATGCGGTTCCGGGTTTCCTCCGGCTTCCTGTTGAGGTCGGTCATCGCGGTGGTGAGCGCCGCGCTCGTCGTCCTTCTCGCCCTCGATTCGTATCGCGCCTGGCGGGCCGTCGGCGCGGCCGACCGGCTGGCGAACATCGCCGAAGTCTCCTCGCTCGGCTTCCGCGCCATGCACAATATGCGGGTGATCCGCTCCTACACGGTGCGGGCGCTCAAGGACGCAAACCCTGTCGCGGCCGCCCAGGAGCGGACGCTGTCGCAGTCCCACCAGGCGGCCGGCGAGGCGCTGCGCGCGATGCTCGCCGTTCTGCCCCGGCTCGACTTCGCGGCTGGCCTCACGGCCGAGCTCGACACCGCCGTGGCGCGCCTCGCCGCGCTGAGCGCCGAAGCCGCACGCGACATTAGGTCGCCGCTCGCCGCCCGCCGCGCCGGTCTCGCCGACGAATTCGGGGTGACCACCAAGGACTTTCTCGCTCTCCTCGAACGCCTCGGCGGCAGCCTGGGTGCCGAGGGCAGGGGCAGGGATGCCCTCGTCGACCAGATGATGACCATCCGCGACCTCACCTGGATCGCCCGCAACAGCAGCGGCGACGTCTCGGTCCTGTTGTCGGAGGCGATCTCCCGCAAGCGCCTGTCGGGCTCCGACCAGGCGAGCCTTGCCGCGCTCACGGGCCGATCCGAGGCGAGCTGGCAGCTCATCGAACGGCTGCAGGCGGAGACGTCGCTGCCGCAAACGGTCAACGCCGCTGTCGACGAGGCGGGCGAGGCGGTGTTCGGCACCGACATGGTCATTATGCGCCAGCGTGTCGTCGGCGCGCTCTCGGCCGGCGTCGCAAGCCCGGTCGCGACCGCCGAATGGAGCCAGTTCACGGTACCGCGGCTCGCTCTCCTCACCAGGGTCGCCGAGGCGGCCCTCGAAGTGGGCGAGACCCATGCCCGCGGCGAGGTCACGGCCGCCCGCACCCGGCTGGTGTGGCAGGCGGCGCTGCTCTGCGCCGCACTGGGCGTGGCGGTCGGCGGCATCGTCATGGTGTCGCGGCGGGTCACCCGGCCGCTGCACAGGATCCGCACCGCGATGATGCGGGTCGCCGAAGGCGATCTCACCGCCGAGGTGCCCTATCTCGAACGCCATGACGAGATCGGCGAACTCGCCCACGCGCTTTCGACCTTCAAGCAGAACGCCGTCGACAAGTCCCGCATCGAGGCCGAGGAGAACGTCCGCCAGGGTGAGGCCGCACGCAGGAGCGCGGCGATCGAAGCCCATATCGCCGCCTTCGAGAGTCGCGTCGGCAAGGCACTCGCCGCCATGACGGCAGCGTCCGATGCCATGACGGCGACGTCGAAGGATCTGTTCGACGCCGCCGAGCACACCAATGCCGACGCCCGCGCCGCCGCGACCTCGTCGACGGAGGCCGCCGCCAATGTCCAGTCGGTTGCCGCCGCGTCGGAGGAACTTTCGGCGTCGATTTCGGAAATCAGCCGCCAGGTGGCGCATGCGGCCGCGATCACCGGCCGCGCCGTCGCCGAGGCGGGCGCCACCGACGCGACCGTCGGCGGCCTCACCGAGGCGGCCCAGCGCATCGGCAAGATCGTCAAGCTGATCACCGACATCGCCGAACAGACCAACCTGCTGGCCCTCAACGCCACGATCGAGGCGGCGCGCGCCGGCGACGCCGGCCGGGGGTTTTCCGTGGTCGCCGCCGAAGTCAAGTCGCTCGCCCATCAGACCGCCACGGCGACCGACGACATCGCGGCGCAGATCGTCGCCATCCAGCAGGCGGCCCATCAGGCCGTCGATGCCATCCACCGCATCGGCACGACCGTCGCCGACGTCAACGCGGTCGCGACCTCGATCGCCTCGGCGGTGGAAGAGCAGGGCGCTGCCACCCGTGAGATCACCCGCAACACTCAGGAGGCCGCGCGGCGCACCGAAAAGGCCTCGGCGAGCATCGAGGGCGTCACCACCGGGGTCGGCGCGACCGATCTGGCCGCCGGGACGGTCAAGCGCAATGCCGGCGCGCTCGGCGAGGAGAGCGATCGGCTGCGCTGCTGCGTCGACGAGTTCCTGGCCGCCATCCGGGCGGCGTGACGGCCGCCCGGCCATGCGAAAACCGGCTGAGCGGTTCCTTTCGTGTCCCGGCTCTGCGGCGCATCATCCGCAATATCTCATGCTGTACCGTGCCCGAGATAAGGGTGCCGAGCCGGTCCGCCGAACTCGCGATCAGTCCTTGGCTTGCGGCTCGGTCGTGGCTGCGGGCGCCGGGCCGCGGCTTTCGTACCCCGGGGTGCGCCGCTCGACCGCGAGCAAGAGATCCAAGTCGGTGGTCCGCATGGCCTCCTGCATCTCGGCGTCGGCGCCGCCGGGGCCGAGGAACGGATCGATCTCGTGGGCGGCGAGGCACTGGTAGGACTGGCGCAGCGCCTTGTACATGGCCGCGAAGGCCGAGCCGGACGAGACGGCGAGGCGGTAGCCGAGCAGAGCGAGGTCGCGCGGCTTGAGCTCATTGGACGAGAAGCCGTCGCGCGGGGTGTACATGACGAGCGGCGGCGGCAGGCGTTCGCCGATGGCGCGCAGGTCCTCCGTTTCGCGGGCGGTGACGAACAGCATGTCGGCGCCCGCCCGGCGCAGCGCTTCGCCGCGGCGCAGCGCCTCGTCGAGGCCGGCGACCCCGAGGGCGTTGGTGCGGCCGATGATGATCAGGTTGGGGTCGTTCCTGACCGCCACCGCTTCCTTGATCTTCGCCACCATGAGGTCGAGCGGGATCAGCCCGTCCTCACCCACCAGCGCGGAGACGCGCCGCGGCAACGGCTGGTCCTCGATTTCGATGGCCGAGCAGCCGGCCGCCTCGGTGAGCGAGATGGTGCGGTGGAGATGGACGGGATCGCCGAAGCCGCCGCCGGCATCGAGGATGATGGGCAGCTTGCAGGCGCCGCGCATGTCGACGGCGACGTCGATGAGTTCCGGCAGCGTCAGGTTGGCCTCGGTGACGCATTTGAGCCAGCCGATGGCGGCGCCGCCGAGATAGACCGCCTTGAAGCCGGCGCTTTCGGCCAGCCGCGCCATCAGGGGATTGAGGGCGAGCGGCGCAATGATCAGTTCACGACCGGCGATGAGGCTCTTCAGGTTGAACAAATGCCGTCTCCCGATTGTCATGCTGGCTTTTGCACCGAGGCGAGTCCACAATACTCGGGATGCCGCGCCATGAACCCGCGCGGTGAGCGGACCAGATATGCTTTTTCTCGACTGCGCCGCGCGTGGTTGAGGGCCGGGTGGCCTGGGATCAGCGGAGGCGAAGCGATGGCGGAAATACCAGTCGGGGCCAAGGGTGTCGCGACCCTCAGGGTCCGACCCGAGCACCTCGCCAATCAGTTCAAGGATTCGATCCTACCGGAGGTGTTCGCGACGCCCGTGATGGTGCTCGTCATGGAGAACGCCGCCTTGAACGCGGTGCGGCCCTATCTCGAACCCGGCCAGAGCGTCCTCGGCACCCTCGTCAATGTGCGCCATCTTGCCGCGACGCCGGTAGGCCACATGGTCGAGGCCGAGGCGGTGGTCACCAAGGTGGACGGGCGGCGTCTCGAATTCACGGTGACGGCGCGCGACGAACGCGAGGAGATCGGCCGCGGTACCCACGAGCGCATGGTGGTCGACCGCGCCCGCATCGAGGCAAAGCTCGCCGCCAAGCCGGCGGCCGGGCGATGAGGCCCCGTCGCCTTTTCAAATGAGCATGACTCGTCATTGCGAGTTCGGCACCAACGTTCGGTCGACCCGCGTTGGATGATAGTTGCCGCGCGCGCAGCCTGCTCCCTCCCCCTTGCAGGGGGAGGGAACCGCGGGGCGAGTTCATGGTCTCTTGCTTACTTCCTAGACTGGGAGACACGCCATGACCGACCTCACCGGCAAGACCATCGTGATCACCGGTGCGACTTCCGGGATCGGCTATGAGACCGCGTTGCGCCTCGCCCGCATGGGGGCTCGCCTCGCCATCGTCGGGCGTGACCGCGACCGCGGCGAGGTGGCGAGGGAGGCGCTGGCGCGCGAAGCGCGGGGGGCAGAGGTCGTCGCGTTCACCGCCGACCTGTCGTCCATGGGCGAGACGCACCGCCTCGCCGGCGAACTCCTCGCCGCGCTGCCGCGCATCGACGTGCTCGTCAACAATGCCGGCGCCATGTTCGCGCAGCGCTCGCTCACCGTGGACGGGCTCGAGCGCACCTTCGCGCTCAACCACATGGCCTATTTCCTGTTGACCGAACTGTTGCGCGACCGCCTCGTCGCCTCGGCGCCTTCGCGGGTTGTGGTCGTCGCCTCCGAGGCGCATCGGCGCGCCAGCCTCGATCTCGACGACCTGCAGACCGAGAAGGGATACACGGGCTGGCTCGCCTATTGCCGCTCCAAGCTCGCCAACATCCTGTTCACGCGTGCGCTTGCCCGCCGCCTCGACGGAACCGGCGTCAGTGCCCATTGCCTTCACCCGGGGTTCGTCGCCAGCGGGTTCGGCGACGACGGCAAGGGCGTGTTCCGTTTCGGATTCGGTCTCGCCAAACGGCTGTTTGCGATACCCGTCGATGAGGGCGCGCGGACCTCCGTGCATCTCGCCAGCGCCGATGGGCTCGTGTCCGGCGGCTACTACGTGAAATGCGCCATCGCGACACCGTCGCCGCAGGCGCGCGACGACCAGGCGGCGGAACATTTCTGGGATGACACGGTCCGGTTTGCAGCAATGCACGCTAGGTAAAATGAAACCATTACGGCAGTGCCGCCGCCGGCCGCGCCACACTTCCGTTAACGTCGCGTTGTAAATTTGCCGCTTGTCCGCCGCAAAGATGGTTAATGCATTGTTAATGACGTTGACCGGTGCTTCCCCTTCTAATTGAATGAGAATCTGGGCAACCTAGGGGCTATTCCGGATGCACGCCGGCCGAGCAGGCATACTGGCGACACTGGCGGTTTGTCTGGCGCCGGCGATCGTCTGCGCCCAGGCCATCCCGCCGAGTGAACGGCCCGGCCGGGAACGCGAGCGATTCATCGAGCCGGCGCCGCCGCGTGCCCAGCCCGGCGGGCCTTCGGTGGTGCTGCCGTCCACCGAAGCGCCGGCGGGGGCGGCCACGATCAAGGTCGGGATCCGCGACATCTGCGTCCGTGGCTCCACCATCTACACCCGTGAGCAACTGGCGCCGCTCTATGCCGACCTGGTCGGCCGCGATGTGCCCCTGCAGGCGATCTACGATCTCGCCAAGAAGATCACCGCCAAATACGGCGAGGCCGGCTATTCGCTGTCGCGCGCCATCGTGCCCCCACAGGAGTTCTCGCCGCGCGGCGCCGTGCCTTGCCTGCAGGTCGTCGAGGGCTATATCGACCGGGTCGAATGGCCCGCGGCCGTGTCGCGCTACCGGGATTTCTTCACCCACTACGCGGCCATGATCACCGCGCAGCGGCCCGTGAACGTCAAGACCATCGAGCGCTACATGCTGCTCGCCGGCGATCTGCCGGGCTTGAAATTCTCGGCGAGCCTGAAGCCGTCGCCGCGCAGCACCGGGGCGTCCGTCCTGGTGGTGGAGGTCGCGGAAAAGCGCCTCGATGTCCTCGGCCGCATCGACAATCGCGGCACCAAGGCGCGCGGGCCGGTGCAGTATCTGGTGACGGGCAACATCAACAACGCGCTGCGGCTGCACGAGTCGTTCAACCTGACCTATGCGGCGGCGACCGAGCACAAGGAACTGCAGTACTACGCCTTTGGATATCGCCAGGTGCTCACCGCCGAGGGTCTGTGGTGGTTCGTCAATGCGAGCCACGGCCCGAGCCGGCCGGGCACGCAGGAACTCGTCCTGCTCGACTACAAGACCATCTCGACCGTGGTCGAGAGCGGGCTCGCCATGCCGATCATCCGCTCGCGCGAGGCCAATCTCACCCTCGCCGGGCTGATTTTCTCCAGCGATAATCATTCCGACATCTTCGGCGGCCCCTTTAACGTGGACCGCCTGCGCGGGCTTCGCCTCAAGGCAGACGCCGATTTCGCAGACAAGCTTCTCGGCATCAACCAGGTCAACGTCACCCTGAGCCAGGGCATCGAGGGTCTCGGCTCCACCGGCAACGACAATCCCATGCCGTCGCGTGGCGCCGGTCGCGTCGACTTCACCAAGATCGAGGCTACGCTGAGCCGCACCCAGCCGCTGCCGGCGCGCTTCTCGGCGTTCGGCTCCATCTATGGGCAATATGCCGGAACGCCACTGCTGGCACCCGAGCAGTGCGGTTACGGTGGCCGCTATTACGGCCGCGCCTACGATCCGTCCGAGTTGCTCGGAGACCACTGCTTCGCCGCCGTCGGCGAGATCCGCTACGACCTCGGCGGCCTGCCGGAGCCGATCGGGCAGTTGCAGTTCTACGGCTTTTCCGACTGGGGCAAGGTGTGGATGCGCGAGGCGGCGCCCGGTACGCCGGCCGAGGCATCAGCGGCCTCCGCCGGCGGCGGCGTGCGCGCTGCCTGGCTGACCCACGCCATGGTCGACCTGTCGGTCTCCAAGGCGGTCGCCGGCCCGCGCGACGACACCCGCTTCTTCGTCACAGTCACCGGCCGCTACTAGGAGGGCGCCATGATGCGACACCTGCGCTCTCCGATCCTCGCCAGTTATCTCGCCACCCTGATGGGGCTTGCCCCCATGTCGGCGCTCGCCAATCCGCAGGGCGGGCAGGTGGCCGGCGGCCAAGCGACGATCGCCGGGCAGGGGACCGCGCACGTCACAGTCAATCAGGGCTCCCAGCGCGCCATCATCAACTGGAACACGTTCAATATCGGCGCCGGCGAGAAGACCCAGTTCGTCCAGCCGGGCATCGACGCCGTCGCGCTCAACCGCGTCACCGGCCCGCCGGCGCCGTCGACCATCCTGGGCACCATCGAGGCCAACGGCCGCGTCTTCCTGGTCAACCGCGACGGCATCCTGTTCGGCTCGAGCGCGGTGATCAACACCTCGGGTTTTCTCGCCACCACCCATGACATCACCAATGCGGATTTCATGGCGGGGAAGACCAACTTCACCATTCCGGGCAACCCGTCCGCCTCCATCGTCAATCTCGGCACCATCACGGCGAACAATGCCGGCATCGCGGCGCTGGTCGCGCCCGGCGTGCGCAACTCCGGCACCATCACGGCCGAACTCGGCAAGGTGGCGCTCGCCTCCAACAACGGCTTCACTCTCGACTTCTACGGCGACAAGCTCATCACCCTGCAGGTGGACGGCGTCGTCGCCAACCAGGTCAAGGACGTGCAGACCGGCCAGACGCTCGACGCCCTGGTCAAGAACGAGGGGCCGAACGCAAAGCTCTCGGCGAACGGCGGCCGCGTCGAACTGACCGCCGCGGCGGCGCGCCACGTGGTCGATTCCGTCATCAACAATTCCGGCGTCATCGAGGCCAATTCCGTCGGTACCCGCAACGGCAAGATCGTGCTCGGCGCCGCCACCGCCTCGACCAAGGGCGGCGTCGCCGACGTCCAGAAAGTGAAGGTCTCGGGCAAGCTGTCGGCCTCCGGCAAGAAGGCCGGCGAGAAGGGCGGCAAGATCGTCGTCACCGGCGAGAACATCGCGCTCGCCGGCGCCAAGCTCGACGCCTCCGGCAAGTCCGGCGGCGGCACGGTGCTGGTCGGCGGCGATGTGGGCGGCGGCAAGGGCAATGCAGCCGTCGCGGGGCTCGCCCAGGCGGCGCTGGAAGGCGAAGCGGTCGCGACCGCCTCGACCGTGACGGTTGACGCCGGCACGCTGATCGACGTCTCGGCCACCGAGCGCGGCAACGGCGGCAAGGCGGTGGTGTGGTCGGATCAGTTCACCGGCTTCGCCGGCGCCATTTACGGCCAGGGCGGCGCCCAGGGCGGCGACGGTGGCTTCGCCGAAGTGTCGAGCAAGGGGCAGCTCGCCTATACGGGCCTCGCGGACTTGCGGGCGTCGGCTGGCGCGTTCGGGACGCTGTTGCTGGATCCGACCAATTTAACCATCTCTGACGCGCCGTCGAATGGGATGAGCGGTTTTACCGCCAACGCGGACAACTCGGTGCTCAATGCTGCCGACCTCGTCAACGCGCTCGCAACAGCCAACGTGGTCCTGTCGACTGGTGAAGCCCGTCAAGGCGACATCACCGTTGCGGCGCAGCTTGTGTGGTCGGGTGCATCGACGCTGACGCTGGTCGCGGCGAGCAACATCACCATCAACGCTGCCATCACTGCCGCCAATGGCGGACTGATCGTCAATGCGGGCGGCAACATCACGACCGGCGCCGGCGGTGCCATCGACGTCGGAACCTTCACTCTTCGGAAGGGGGCTTGGCGCCAGATCGACACAAGCAATCCGGCCTTCACGGCGCGTGATTTCCGCATCGTCGCCGGCTCGTTCCTGCGCGCGCTCGGCGGAAGCGGTACGAGCGACGATCCCTACCAGATCGCCGACGTCTACGGCCTGCAGGGCATCGGCAGCACCGCCTTGCTGGGCAACAGTTTCAAACTCGCCAACGACATCAATGCCGGCGGCACCGCATCCTGGAACGGCGGCGCAGGCTTCAAGTCCATCGGTACCAGTCAGAACCGCTTTACCGGTCGCTTTGACGGTCGCGGCTTCGAGATCAGCGGGCTGACCATCCATTCGACTTCGCAATATGTCGGCCTGTTCGGCTATCTCGGCCGCAACGCCGTCGTCCGCGACGTCGGCCTGATCGGCGTCGACATCCGGTCGACCTACAGCGACCGTTGGAGCGCCGCCTCTGTCGGCGCGCTGGCCGGCTATAATGACGGCGGTTCGATTTCGGGTGCATATGCCACCGGCGTGGTGCGCGGTGCGTCGGACCGGATCGGTTCGAACATCGGTGGCCTCGTCGGCTCGAATGCCGGCGATATCGAGCGCTCCTATGCGAGCGTGTCGGTGTCGGCGACCGGCCGCGGCACCGCGCCTTGGGTCGGCGGATTGGTCGGAAAGAACACCGGCTCGGTCTGGCAATCCTATGCGGACGGCAGTATCGACGGGTCGCAAGCGACCGGGAAATCGGGCCTGTTCGGCGGCCTGGTCGGCAACAATCTCCTCGGCAGCATCTCGCAGTCCTATGCGCTCGGCGCCGTCACCGGCAATTCGCGCGGCAGCTCCGGCGGACTCGTTGGAAGCAACAGCGGTTCGATCGACGAGACCTATGCGTCCGGTCGGGTGAGCGGCGGCGGCACCCAGGGCGGACTCGTCGGGCGCAACTACGGGCTGGTTTCGGATTCCTATTGGGACAAGGATACGAGCGGCCGGACCAACGCCTTCGGCAGCAACATCATGCCGTCGTTCCTCGCCCGCGCGACCGGCCTCTCCACCGCGGATGCACGCAACCAGGCGAGCTACAGCGGCTGGAATTTCGGCGCCAACGGCGCCTGGTTCATGATCCCGGGCTACACCCGCCCGTTCCTGCGCACAGAATGGTCGGCGAGCGTGCGCAACGCCCATCAGTTGCAACTGATGGCGATGAACCTCGGCGCCCAATACACGTTGCGGAACGACATCGATCTCGGTGCGGCGCTGGCGCAGCCGGGCGGTATTTGGGGCACGCAGGGCTTTGCTTCGATCGGCGGCAATGGCCGTGGCGATTTCAACGGCTCCTTCGACGGTGACGGCAATGAGATCAGGGGCCTCAAGATGGCGCCGACCTCGTCGGATGTCACCGATCTCGGCCTGTTCGGCGTCATCGGCAGCGATGGCCAAGTAGCCGATGTCCGGCTGACCGATGTCACCATCGCGGCGACCGGCGGCTCGCAGAATGCCGGCGCCATCGCGGGCACGAACAAGGGACGGATCGAGCGCGTCTCGGCGACCGGCGCGGTCGGGAACGCCGCCGGATCGACCGTCCAGGGCGCAACGGGCAGTTATGGCGGCCTCGTCGGCCGCAACTTCGGCACGATCGCCCAATCCTGGGCCAAGGTCGCCGTCACTGCCTATGGACCGTCGAACGGCTTCATCGATGCCGGCGGCCTCGTCGGCACCAACAGCGGCACCATTTCCAATTCCTACGCCGAAGGCGCAGTGACCGGCATCGCGCCGACATCCACGCATATCTATGTCGGCGGCCTTGTCGGTCTGAACGACCATGGCCTGATCGAAGGCTCCCATGCGACCGGCGCCGTGACCAGCAACGGCTACAATGGCCGCGCCGGCGGTCTCGTCGCGGTCAACGACCGTGGAGGCGTCGTCGACTCCTCGTATGCGTCCGGGCTCGTGACCATGACGGGCGAATTCGCCCAGGCGGGCGGCCTGGTCGGCGAGAACAAGCAAGGCGCAAAGATCAGGGATTCCTACGCGACCGGTCATGTCAGCACCACGACTACCGGCAGCATCGCTGGCGGCCTGGTCGGCTACAATGACGCCACCTCGAGGATCGACCGCTCGCGCGCGAGCGGCAACGTTACAGTTGGCGAAAGCAGCTTCGCGGGAGGCTTGGTGGGCACCAATTGGGGCACGATCGATGCCTCGTGGGCAATCGGCAATGTCACCGGTGGCGCCAGCGGCGGATTTTTCGGCGGTCTCGTGGGGCAGAACAACGGGACTGTATCCTCGTCCTGGACGCAGGGCGGCATCGTCACCGGCGGCGACCTTTCTCGGGTCGGTGGTTTGGCGGGCTACAATTCCGGCCAGATCATCTCCTCCTGGGCCGACACCAATGTGTTCGCGGGGGCCGACAGCAAGGCCGGCGGCTTGGTCGGACAGAGCTGGGAAGGGGTGATCGATCGGTCCGATGCGTATGGCGACGTCACCGCTGGCGCCGGCAGCTATGCCGGTGGGCTGGTTGGCTATCTGCGCGAAGCCACCGTGCTGGATGGTTATGCGGAAGGTCGAGTTACTGCGGGCGGCGGGAGTTACGCTGGCGGTCTGGTCGGCTATCTGCGCGGGGGTACGGTTTTTGCCGGTTCTGCCACGGGTGACGTGAGCGCCGGCGGCGGCAGCTATGTCGGCGGGTTCGCAGGCTGGGTCGACGATGCCAGCTCCATGGCCGCGGTGCTCGCGTCAGGCAACGTGTCTTCGACGGGTGCGGGCAGTGCCGTCGGTGGCCTTGTCGGCCGCAACGATGGCTTGCTCTCTGGTGTCTCCTACGTGGCTGATCCTGGCAAAGGCGTCTACGGCACGTCGAGCAGTTGGATCGGCGGCCTGATCGGCATCAACACTGGTTTCATCAATAGTTTCTTCGTCGACCCGCCTGTCGTCGGCAGCGGCTCCGGCAATTCGGTCGGAGGTGCCGTCGGCGACAACAGCGGCACGCTTCAGGACGGAACGGTCATCGCGCAAGTCTCGGGCGGCGGCGACAGCTCGGTCGGCGCCATTACGGGCAGCAATTCCGGCACGATCTCGAACGCCTCGTTTACCGGCACGGTCAACGGTTCCGATCCGAATACGCCGCCGCCCAACAATGATCCGCCGCCGCCGGCTAACGATCCGCCGCCGCCGCCGAGCGAGCCGCCGCCGGTCACGCCGGCGCAGTTCACGCCACCGGTCGATACGACCACCAACAACAACTTCGTCCTCAATCAGAGTCCCGATCCGACGCCCGGCAGCACAGGCAGCACAGGCGGCACCGGTGGCGGGCAGGGCGGTGGCGCCGGCGGCCAAGGTGGCGGCCAGGGCGGAGGCCAAGGCGGGCAAGGCGGCGGCAATTCCGGCGCCGGCAACAACCCGCCGCCGCCGCAGAGTGGACCGCCACCAGGGCCGGGCATCGGCCGGACGCCGAGCGAGCAGCGCTATTCCGGCGTGCCGCCCATCACCGAGACCCGCTTCCTGCCCGGCGAGGTGGTGGTGCAGGTCGCCAACACCGTCCCGGCCGAGCGCATCCGGGAGATCGCGCGCCAGCTCGGCATCACGCTGATCGCCTCGCAGGCGATCGACGGCTCGGGCCGCGTCGTCTACCGGTTCACCACCGGCAACGGCAAGAATATCCGCGACGTCATCCGCGCCCTCGAGCGCCAGCAGATCGTCGCCTCGGCGCAACCCAATTACGTCTTCAGCCTCGCCCAGACGGCCTCGCAGGACGCGGCGCCGGTGCCTGGCGCCGGCACTCCGCCGAGTGCGTCGCCGGCGCCGCCCGTCCAAGGCGCCGGCCCGGCCGAGGTGGAAACCGGCTCGCTGCCGCCATCGCCGGAGCTCTCCAGCGACCTGCAGAGCGACATGGCCTCGCGCACCACCGGCCTGCCCAAGGGCGATGCCGCCCAATACATCATCGACAAGCTGCGCCTCGGCGTCGTCCATGCGCGTTCGGTCGGCCGCAACATTCCGGTGGCGGTGATCGATTCCGAGATCGACGTCCAGCATCCCGATCTCGTCGGCGTCGTCTCGGAGACCTTCGATGCCACCGGCACGGCATCCAATCCGCACGCCCACGGTACCGGCATGGCGGGCGCCATCGCGTCCCATCGCCGCCTGCTCGGCATCGCGCCGGGGGTCAAGATCCTCGCCATCAAGGCGTTCGACGAGACCAACACCTCGGCCGAGGCGACCTCGTTCCAGATCCTCAAAGGGCTCGCCTGGGCGCTCACCAAGAAGCCGCGCATCATCAATATGAGCTTCGCGGGGCCGCGCGACCTGATGGTCGAGCGCGCCCTGCAGAAGGCCTACGAGCAGGGCATCGTGCTCATTGCCGCGGCCGGCAATGCGGGGCCGAAGTCGCCGCCGCTCTATCCGGCCGCCGACGTCAACGTCATCGCGGTGTCGGCCTCCGACCATGCCGACAAGCCGTTCGCCATGGCCAATCGCGGCAAGCACATCGCGGTCGCGGCGCCCGGCGTCGACGTCCTGGTGCCGAGCCCCAAGGGCGGCTACCAGCTCACCACCGGCACCTCGGTCGCCGCCGCGCACGTGTCAGGTGTCGCCGCGCTGCTCCTGGAGAGCAAGCCGACGCTGACCCCGAAGGAGGTGCGCGCCATCCTGACAGGTTCCGCCAAGCCGATCGCCCTCAGGGGCGTCGCGGAAATCTTCGGCGCCGGCCTGGTCGATCCCTTCGAGGCGCTGTCGCGGCTCGGTCCACGACCGGTTAGCGCCGCGCCGGCGGCGAGCGCCGTGCAGTGAAGCAAGGCCGGTGAGCCGGTCTGGCACGCCGGCATTGCGGGTATCAAGGTGCGGCGAGAATGCGCGAAGGAGAGGATGCGCGAAGGAAGAGTGCCTTTGCGGCGTTTCCCGCATAGGAGCCGCTCTCCCGACGCGGTAAATTCCCCTCCGTCGGCCGGCCGGGAAGGCACCATCCATGGAAGTCATCGTCTCGCTTCTGCAGCAGATGTGCGTCTACCTCGTGGTCGCCTACCTGTTCAGCAAGACACCGCTGTTGAAGTCTTTGTTCGCGGTGCAGATGCGCCTGCCGCCGCGGGCGGTGATCTACGTCGTCTTCACCGGCTTCTGCATCCTCGGTACCTATTTCGGCCTCGAATTGATGGACGCCATCGTCAACACGCGCGCCATCGGCGCCGTGGTCGGCGGGCTTCTGGGCGGGCCGTTGGTCGGATTCCTGATCGGCCTCACCGGCGGGCTGCACCGCTACACGCTTGGTGGCTTCACCGATCTCGCCTGCGCGCTGTCGACCACCGCCGAAGGCCTGCTCGGCGGCCTCGTGCATTTGTGGCTGCAGCGGCGCGGCCGGCTCGACACCATCTTCAACCCGTGGGTCGCCTTCCTCGCCACCATGGCGGGCGAGTTCATGCAGATGGGCCTCCTCGTGCTGGTGGCGCGCCCGTTCGCGCAGACCTGGGCGCTGGTGGAGGTGATCGCGGCGCCGATGATCCTCGCCAATTCGTTCGGGGCGCTGCTGTTCATGAGCATGATCCGCGACCAGCGCGACATGTTCGAGAAGGTCAGCCAGGCCTCGTCCACCAAGGCGCTGCGCATCGCCGAGCGTGCGGTCGGCATCACACTGGAAGGACTGACGCCGGCGACGGCGGAACGCATCGCGAAAATCGTCTACGAGGAGACCGGCGTCGGCGCCGTCGCGATCACCGACCGCGAGCGTATCCTCGCCTTCGTGGGCATCGGCGCCGATCATCACGTGCCGGGCTCGCCGGTGACGTCGGACCATTCCAAGAAGGCGATCACCAGCGGCGAGGTGGTGTTCGCTGACGGCATCGAAGTTCCGTACTCGTGCTCGCTATCGGACAAATGCCGGCTGGGATCGTCGCTGGTGGTGCCGATCCGGTCCGATACCGAGGTGATCGGCACCATCAAGCTCTACGAGCCCAAGAAGAAGCTGTTCCTCAACATCAACCGCACGCTGGGCGAGGGCATCGCCAGTCTGTTGTCCAACCAGATCCTCGCCGGCCGCTTCCAGCAGCAGAAGCATCTCCTGGTGCAGTCCGAGCTCAAGCTCATCCAGGCGCAGGTCAATCCGCATTTCCTGTTCAACGCGCTCAACACCATCAGCGCCATCATCCGCAAAAATCCCGACGAGGCACGCGACCTCCTGCTGCACCTGTCCAATTTCTTCCGCAAGAACCTCAAACGGGCGAGCGACATGGCGACGTTGCGCGAGGAGATCGAGCACGTCGAGTCCTACCTGCGCATTCAGAAGGCTCGTTTCGGCGACAACCTTCAGGTGGAGATCGACATCGACCCGGCGCTCCTCGACATGCCGTTGCCCACATTCACGCTGCAGCCCATCGTCGAGAACGCCATCAAACACGGCGTTTCGAACCTTCTCGGCGAGGGCCGCATCACCATCAGGGCCGGCAGCAACGGCGCCGGGATCGCCCTCGTGGTCGAGGACAATGCCGGTGCCTACGGCGAAACCGACGCCGCCGCCGGCGGCCTCGGCATCGCCATCGTCGACAAGCGCATCAAGAACCTGCATGGGCAGGCCTACGGCGTCTCGATCGAATCGCGGAAGGACGAATGGACGCGCGTGCGCATCGGCCTGCCGGCGCTTGCGCGTGAGGAGAAGGCGGCGTGATCCGCGCCCTCATCGTCGACGACGAGCCCTATGCCCGCGAGGAGCTGGCGCTCCTTCTGGCCGAGCACGACGACTTCCGGGTGATCGAATCGTGCGAGAACGCCGTCGAAGCGCTGCGAATCATCAACCGCGACAAGCCGGACGTCGTCTTCCTCGACGTGCAGATGCCGCGCATCAGCGGCATGGAGCTCATCGGCATGCTCGACCCGCAGACGATGCCGCGCATCGTCTTCGTCACCGCCCACGACGATTACGCGGTCGCCGCCTTCGAGGAGAACGCCTTCGACTACCTGCTCAAGCCCTTGGAGCGCGCCCGCCTTGCCAAGACCCTCGCGCGCATTCGCGAGACCCACAACGGCCGCCCGCCGGTGCCGGGCGGTGTCGGCCTGCCGCTGCTGACGCAGATCCCGTGCTTCGCCGGCAACCGCATCCGGCTCGTTCGCCTCGACGAGGTCGAATACGTCTACTCCGACCTGAGCGGCGTGCACGTCGTCACCGCCGAGGGCGACACCTCGACCGACATGACGCTTACAGCCCTGGAAAGCCGGTCCGACCTCGTGCGCTGCCATCGGCAGTGCCTGGTGCGCCTCGCCAATACCCGCGAGATCCGCCTCCTCGACAACGGCCTGGGCGAGATCACCACCCGCAGCGGCAAGACCGTCGGGGTGAGCCGGCGCCATCTGCGCGAACTGCGCGAGCGCATCGGATTGCGCTGATCGCGTCACGATGGTGCGCGTCCATCATTGCGAGCCACCGGGTCCGGCCTTTGGCCGGCCCGATGATTAACTCCGCGAAGCAATCCAGGGGCTCCCAAGAGAGTGCTGGATTGCTTCGTCGGCTTCGCCTCCTCGCAATGACGATTGCGAGGAGGCGTCCCGTCCGTGTCGCATCGGGCCCGGCGGACCGGGCCCGACGTGGCTTGCGCTCTCACTCCGCCGGATGCGCGGTCGCGACCGGCTTGTGGGTGAGATAAAGGAATGCGCCCAGCGCCGCGGCCGCGGCCGCGATGCCGATCACGTTGGAGAGGGTGTAGTCCAGCCCGAAGCCCATTTTCTCCGCGCAGATATAGGCGACCGTGACGGCGGTCATGAAGGTCGCCGGAACGGTGCAGATCCAGTGCAGCTTGTCCTCGCGGACGAGATAGACGGCCGCGGACCACAACGCCATGGCGGCGAGGGTCTGGTTGGCCCAGCCGAAGTAGCGCCAGATCACGTTGAAGTCGCCGAACGACACCACGATGCCGACGGCGAACAGCGGCACGGCGATCCACAGGCGCTTGTCGATCGGACCCTGCGGGATCTTGAAGTACTCGGCGATGATCAGGCGCGCCGAACGGAAGGCGGTGTCGCCGGAGGTGATCGGCAGAACGACGACGCCGAGGACGGCGAGGATCGTGCCGATGCCGCCGCCGAGCAGGCCGTTGCACACTTCATAGACCACGCCCGAGGGCGTGCCGGCGTTGATCGCCGCGTTGAGGGCCGCCGAGTTCTCGTAGAAGGACAGTCCCAGCGTGACCCAGATCAGGCCGATGATGCCTTCGCCGATCATGGCGCCGTAGAACACCATGCGGCCGTTGCTCTCGTTCTTGAGGCAGCGGGCGACAATCGGCGACTGCGTCGCATGGAAGCCGGAGATGGCGCCGCACGCGATGGTGATGAACATCAACGGCCAGATCGGCAGGTTCTTCGGATGGCTGTTCGCCAGATCCAGGCCCTGCGGCAGGATCGGGTGATTGGAGGCGAACAACGTGACGATCAGGCTGACTGTCATGAACAACAACAGTGCACCGAAGACCGGGTAGAGATTGCCGATGATCTTGTCGATCGGCAGCATGGTGGCAAGGAAGTAATAGGCGAAGATGATGGCCACCCACGCCATCACCGGCAGGCCGAGCAGCTTGGCAAGCAGGGCCGCCGGGCCGAGAACGAACACGACGCCGACCAGCAGCAGCAGCAGAACCGAGAAATAGTTCATGATCTGCTTGGGGACATTGCCCATCGTCCGGCCGACGATGTTGGGGATGCTCTCGCCATTGTAGCGGATCGAGATCATGCCGACGAAATAGTCGTGCACCGCGCCGGCGAAGATGCAGCCAAACACGACCCACAGCAGCGCCGAGGGGCCGTAGAGCGCGCCGAGGATCGGGCCGAAGATCGGCCCGAGGCCGGCGATGTTGAGGATCTGGATGAGGTAGAGTTTCGGCGTCGACATTTCCACGTAGTCGACACCATCGGCCATGGTCACGGCCGGCATCGGGCGTCCCGGGTCGGGTCCGAAGATCTTTTCCACGAAGGCGCCGTAGACGACGTAGCCGAGGATCAAAAGGCCGACACTGCACAGAAACAGCAGCATGTAAGCCTCCATCGTCGAAACGACGGCGCGAATCTAGACCCAGACACCGTTTTATGAAGTACGCATAACTCCGATCGGTCGCCGGGCGAGGGTGAACGGTCGATTGCCGGCTGTGAACGGCCCGGAATGCGTATGCGGGGATGCCGAGCGACGAAAAAAAAGCCCCCGGATGGCGCCGGGAGGCTTCTTTTCGTCCGGCGCCGGGTCCGACGAATCGGGCCCGGCGTCGGTTGGTGATCGTGCGTCCGTCACTCCGCCGCGGCCGGCGTGATCGCCGGGCGGCGAATGGCGTACAGGAAGAAGGCGAGGGCGGCCGCTCCGGCCACGACGCCGATGATGTTGGAGATGTTGTAGGGCAGGCTGAAGCCGATCTTCTCCGCCGAGATATAGGCGAAGGTGACCGCCGTCATGAAGGTCGCTGGGATGGTGCAAACCCAGTGCAGCTTGCCGGCCTTGGCGAGGTAGACGGCCGATGCCCACAACGCCATGGCGGCGAGGGTCTGGTTGGCCCAGCCGAAGTAGCGCCAGATCACGTTGAAGTCGCCGAACGAGACCAGGATGCCGACGGCGAACAGCGGGATGGCGATGATGAGCCGCTTGGCGACGGGGCCCTGCGGCATCTTGAAGTATTCGGCGATGATCAGGCGCGCCGAGCGGAAGGCGGTGTCGCCGGAAGTGATCGGCAGAACGACAACGCCGAGGACGGCGAGGATGGTGCCGATGCCGCCGCCGAGCAGGCCGTTGCTGACTTCGTAGACGACGCCCGACGGTGAACCGGCGGCGATCGCCGCCTGCAGGGCTGCCGAGTTTTCGTAGAACGACAGGCCGAGCGTGACCCAAATGAGGCCGATGATGCCTTCACCGATCATGGCGCCGTAGAACACCATGCGGCCGTTGCTCTCGTTCTTGAGGCAGCGGGCGACGATCGGCGACTGCGTCGCGTGGAAGCCGGAGATGGCACCGCACGCGATGGTGATGAACATCAACGGCCAGATCGGCAGGTTCTTCGGATGGGCGTTCGCGAGGTCGAGGCCCTGCGGCAGGATCGCGTGGTCGGAGGCGAACAGCATGACGGTCAGGCTAACCGACATGAACAGGAGCAGCGCGCCGAAGATCGGGTAGAGATTGCCGATGATCTTGTCGATCGGCAGCATGGTGGCGAGGAAATAGTAGGCGAAGATGATGGCTACCCAGGCCATCAACGGCAGGCCGAGCAGCTTGGCGAGCAGCGCCGCCGGGCCGAGCACGAACACGACGCCGACCAGCAGCAGCAGCAGCACCGAGAAGTAGTTCATGATCTGCTTGGCGACGGGGCCCATCGTCATGCCGACGATGTTGGGAATGCTCTCGCCGTTGTGGCGGATCGAGATCATGCCGACGAAATAGTCGTGCACCGCGCCGGCGAAGATGCAGCCGAACACCACCCACAACAATGCCGACGGTCCGTACAAGGCGCCGAGGATGGGGCCGAAGATGGGGCCGAGGCCGGCGATGTTGAGAATCTGGATGAGGTAGAGTTTCGGCGTCGACATTTCCACGTAGTCGACACCATCGGCCATGGTCACGGCCGGCACCGCCCGCCCGGGGTCAGGTCCGAAGATCTTCTCCACGAATGCGCCGTAGACAATGTAACCGACGATCAGCAGGCCGACACTGGCCAGAAAAAGAAGCATGAGACGCCTCCATCGACATGGTCCTGCGACGACGGTAGGCGGGTTCACGTCTTGGTGAAGTCCGGAGTTGCCCGACCGGTCGTTCCGTCGCGCGAGCGGTCGAATTTGCGCTGCGAACGGCGGCGTCGAGCGGCGCGCGAATCGATCTGGTGCGTGGTGCGCCGCTCTTCGGGACAATTCCGCATGGCTCTCGCCTGCGGTTTATGGATGTCGCGCCGATTTGTTGCAGCGCCGAGACGTCGCATAGATGTCGTCACGGCTGCAGATCGGAGAGGCCGTCTATGCCGGCGCCCGCGCATCCACCCGCGCCGCCGACAGGATCGCGGCGCAGACGCGGCCGGCAGTATCGGCCACTGCGGCGTCGCGCGTCACCAGCGCGGCGACGATGGCGCCGTCCATGGCAAGGCCGATGGCGTGGGCGGTCTCCATCGGCGTTGCCACGCCCGCCTCGGCGCACAGGGCGGCGATGCGTTCGAGCACGATCTTCTTGTGGGCGAGGGCGAGAGAGCGCATGCGGTCGTCGGCCTTGTCGCTCTCGCCGACGGCGTTGATGAACGGGCAGCCATAAAATTCGTGGCGCGAGAACCAGCGCCGCAGCGCCGGTCCGATGCGGGCGAGGCGCTCGGTGGCACTGCCGCCGTCGCCGTCGATCTCGGCCAGAAACCAGCGCCGCCAGGTCTCGCCTTCGCGCTCGAGCACGGCCTCGACGAGGCCATCCTTGGAGCCGAAGGTCTTGTACAGCGTCGTCTTGGCGGTGCCGGCGGCGGCGATGACCGCGTCGATGCCGACCGAATTGATGCCATAGCGGCAGAAAAGCCGCGTCGCCGCCTCGATCAGGCGTTCGCGCGGCGAGGGCTCGGGCGGGAGGCCGGCAGCCGCCATGGGGGGGACATTGGGAACCGCTTCCATTCTTCTTCCTTAGACGCGGGTCTGCGCGGTCGCAATGGATAAGTAGACCGACCGGTCTGTGCGCTGCCGCCCATAGAGGCACCTCCATGCCGTCGATGACCGAATCCTGAGCTTCCGCCATCGCGGACCCCGGCACAGTGCGCCCGCTCCCTTGATCCAACGGCAGTTTTTGCATCGCAGGAAACTGGCACGCCCCGTGCAGAGTACAGACCGGTCTGTATTTTGACCTGATCGGGTCAACACGACCGGGACAGTCCCAAGAAGGAGACGCGCATGACCACAGTCGTCGCCCGCACCGCCCTCGCCGGGTGCCTCGCACCGGAGCCCGCCCTGACGGGGTGCCTTGCCCCCATCGACAAGAAAGGGCTCGAAGACCTGATCGCCAAGGGCAAGGCGGATCCCAAGGTCATCAAGACCCTCAAGTGCAAAACCGTTGCCGAGGGCCGCTTCCGCCATCTCAATTTCATCCGCAGCCTGCCGGCCTATGTGGTCGACGAGCCGCCCGGCCTCCTCGGAGACGACACCGCGCCGAATCCGTCGGAGGCGATGCTGGCGGCGCTCGGCTCCTGCCTCGCCGTCGGCATCCACGCCAACGCGGTCGCGCGCGACATCACGGTCTACCGGCTCGAGATCGAGCTCGAGGGCGACCTCAACATCACCGCCGTGTGGGGCACCGGCGACCTCTCCGACAAGCCGGTCGGCTTCACGGACGTGCGCGCCAAGGTGAGTTTCGAGGCCGACCGTCCGCGCGAGGAACTCGCCGCCCTGGTTGCCCATGCGCGCAACTGGTCGCCGGTCGCCAACTCGTATTCGCGTCCGGTCAATCTCGAAGTCGCGCTGGTGTGAGCCACATGCGGCGGCTCCGCTGGGGCCGCCGCCTTGCCACGAGGGGAACCACGATGCTGGACACGGGACTTTTGCTCGACAAGGGCGAGACGGGCGTCGCCGCCCGCGGCGTGATCGACGACGTGCGCGCCATCGCGGCGCGCGAGCTGCCGTCGCTGGTGCACAGGATCGACGTCGAGGGCCTCTATCCCGAGGCGGTGATGCGCGCCTTCGGCCATGCCGGGGCCTATGCGCAGCACCTGCCGGGCGAGAGTGAGCAGATCGACCTTGGTGCCGCCATCGGCGCCATGGCGGCGGCGGGCGAATACTGCCTGTCCACGTCCTTCTGCATCTGGTGCCAGGACGCACTCGGCTGGTACGTCTATTCGTCGGACAATGATGCACTCAAGCAGACGCTCGGCCGCCGGGTCGCCACCGGCGCCGCGCTCGGCGGTACCGCCCTGTCCAATCCCATGAAAACCTTCTTCGGCATCGAGCAGATCCGCCTCAAGGCGAAGCGGGTCGACGGCGGCTTCGTGGTGCGCGGGCTTCTGCCTTACGTGTCCAATCTCGGTCCCGACCACTATTTCGGCGCCGTCTTCGAGGTCGAGGAGCCGAAGCGTTACGTCATGGCGGTGATTCCGTGCGCCACCGGAGGCGTGAGCCTCGCCGACAACACCAGGTTCGTCGCCCTCGACGGCACCCGCACCTACGCGGTGCAGGTGCGCGACGCATTCATTCCCGACGCCCTCGTGCTCGCCGATCCGGTGGATGATTACATCAAGAGGATCCGCGCCGGTTTCGTGCTGCTGCAGGCCGGCATGGCGTTCGGGCTGATCCGCGACTGCATCGCCATGATGGAGCAGGTGAAGGCGCCGCTCGGTCACGTCAATAAATATCTCGACGTCCAGCCCGAGGAGATCGCCGCGAAGCTGGCCGGAATGGAGAAAGCGGTGGCGGCGCTCGCCGCGACGCCGTTCGAAACGGATTCCGGCTACTGGCGCGCGGTGATCGAGGCGCGGCTCGCCGCCGGCGAGGCGAGCGTGCAGGCGGCGTCCGCCGCCATGCTCCACTGCGGCGCCCGTGGCTATGTGGCGACCGGCGCGGCGCAGCGGCGCCTGCGCGAAGCCTATTTCGTCGCCATCGTGACGCCGGCCACCAAGCAGCTCAAGAAGATGCTCGCCGACATGGCGCACTGAAACGGGGGAAGGGGGGACAGCGCACGAGCGCGCAATGACGCGCGACGGACTTCGGCCCGTCGCTTGTGACTGCCGGGACTTGTTCGACAATCCACGCCGACGACCACATCGACAGCAAGAAGCGCGACAGGAGCGAAGAGATGACCGACAAAGTCCTGCTGACCCCGTCCGATCTGTCCGACATGATGGCGAGCGAAAAGCTCGTCCTGATCGACACACGCGACCCGGCGAGCTACGCCGCCGGGCATCTGCCCGGCGCCGTCAACATCCACGACATCTTCACCTATCTGGCCACTTCGACGCCAGAAGGCGTCGCCGCCATGCGCGAAAAATTCGCAGCCATTTTCGGCGCCGCCGGCCTGTCGGGCGAGGAGACGGCGGTCGTCTACGAGCAGTCCATGAACACCGGCTTCGGCCAGTCTTGCCGCGGCTATGTGCTCCTGGCCTATCTGGGCTATCCGAAGGTCAAGATCCTGCACGGCGGATTCTCCGCTTGGGCGGCCGCAGGCCTGTCCACCACCGCTGCGGTTCCGACACCGACGCCGGCGACGTTCCCGCTCGATCTCTCGGCTGCCGGCCTCCTGGTCGATCTCGCCGGCATGAAGGCGGCGGTCGCCGACCCCAATGTCGTCAAGCTCGACACCCGTGACGTCGACGAATGGATTGCCGATAGTTCCTCGCCCTATGGCAAGGATTTCTGCCCGCGCAAGGGCCGCATCCCGGGCGCCAAATGGATCGAGTGGTACCGAATGATGAAGCCGTCGGCGGCCGGGCCGATGTTCAAGTCGCGCGAGGAGATCCTGGCCGAATGCGCCTCGGTGGGCGTCACGCCCAAGACGCCCGTGGTCCTATACTGCTTCAAGGGCGCGCGCGCCTCCAACACCCTGGTGGCCCTCAAGGAAGCCGGCATCGAGAACGTCACGCTCTATTTCGGCTCCTGGAACGAATGGTCGCGTGATCCGTCGCTGCCGATCGAGACCGGGCTGCCGTACAAGGAACCGACGGCCGCGAGCGTCGCGGCGTGAGGTCGTTCGCATTCGCTGCCGCGGCCTCGATTCCCTCCCCCTGAAAGGGGGAGGGTAGGGAGGGGGGCAAGCCGCGAACTCGGAGCCTGCCGCCGACCCCACCCCAACCCTCCCCCTTGCAGGGGGAGGGAGGAGCCCAAAACATCCGCCCGTTTTTGCGTGTTCCACGAGACAGCTAACAAGCGCTCCCACGCAGAGGTGATGACGTCATGGCGACCTTCGACAATCCCTTCGACCCGAACCGGCCGCTCGGCAAAGGCTGCACCTGCGGCCGGCACGCGAGCCAAGCGGAGCACGACGAGGCCGTCGAAACGAGCCTCGCCGAAACCATCGCCTCCGAGGACAAGCGCTACCAAAGCGTCGTCGCCTCGGCGGTGATGCGTGCCGTGTTTCCTCAAGACGCGACGCGGCGCGCGTTTCTGACGTCGGTCGGCGCCTCGACGGCGCTCGCCGCGCTCGCCCAGTTCTTTCCGCTCGAGACGGCGACCGAAGTGTTCGCCGCCCCCGGTCCCCTGGAGAAGAAGGCCCTCAAGGTCGGCTTCATCCCGATCACCTGCGCAACCCCCATCATCATGGCGCACCCCATGGGCTATTACGCCAAGCAAGGACTTGAAGTGGAGGTGATCAAGACCGCCGGCTGGGCGGTGGTGCGCGACAAGACCATCAACAAGGAATACGACGCCGCCCACATGCTTTCGCCCATGCCGCTCGCGATCACTCTGGGGCTGGGCTCGCAGCCGATCCCGTTCGCGGTGCCGGCAATCGAGAACATCAACGGGCAGGGCATCGCGCTCGCCGTCAAGCACAAGGACAAGCGCGATCCGCGCCAGTGGAAGGGATTCAAGTTCGCGATCCCGTTCGACTATTCGAACCACAACTACCTCTTGCGCTATTATCTCGCCGAGCACGGCATCGATCCGGACAACGACGTGCAACTCCGTGTTGTACCGCCGCCCGAAATGGTCGCCAACCTGCGCGCCGACAACATCGATGGCTTTCTTGCGCCCGACAATATCTGCCAACGGGCGATCTACGACGGCGTCGGTTTCCTGCATATCCTCTCGAAGGAAATCTGGGACGGCCACCCGTGCTGCGCCTTCGCGGCGTCAAAGGAGTTCATCACCTCGGCGCCCAACTCCTACGCGGCGCTCATCCGCGCCATCGTCGACGCCACCGCCTATTCGTCCAAGGCCGAGAACCGAAAGGAGATCGCCGAGGCGATCGCGCCGGCAAACTATCTCAATCAACCGGTGACGGTGATCGAGCAGTCTTTGACCGGCACCTTCGCGGACGGGCTCGGCGGGGTGAAGCGCGATCCCAAGCGGGTCGATTTCGATCCGTTCCCGTGGCAGTCCTTCGCGGTGTGGATGCTGACCCAGATGAAACGCTGGGGGCAGATCAAGGGAGAAATCGACTACAAGCGGATCGCCGAACAGGTCTTCCTGGCGACCGATACTGCCAAGCTGATGACCGAGATGGGCCTGACGCCGCCCGCCACCGCTTACAAGTCGTTCAGCGTCATGGGCAAGACGTTCGATCCGGACAAGCCCGAGGAATACGTGGCGAGTTTTGCCATCAAGCGTTCGGCCTAGACGCGG
>JAVDCA010000044.1 GCA_030848545.1 Astrobacterium formosum | reverse complement strand
CGCTTGTCGCGGCCATCCACGTCTTGGTCGCCGCACCGTCGAAGGCGTGGATGCCCGCGACAAGCGCGGACATGACGAAAGCGGTAGCCGCGGCAACGTCAAGTAACGCCAAGTCAGGAGAATCGAGATCCGGCGTCAAGGATTATGTTCTTGAGGTCGGATCGTAGCCCGGGTGGAGCCCGTAGCCCGCCTGGAGCCTGAGCGGAATGCGGGAACTACCTCACATCGCATATCCTGGATTTCCCTCGCGCCTGGCCGCAAAGCCGGTGCGCGCAAAGTCTAATTATATGCAAGGGATTGCGCGCATGCCTCGTTAACGCGCTCCGCGCATTCTGCCGGGCAGAGAATTCCGCGAACGGCCAGGATGATCCTTCATGAGCGTCAGCAGCGTCAGCTCCTCATCGGTCGCGGCAACACCGCCGCCGCCGGTGTCCAAGGCGGAATCCTCCACCGAAGCGCCGCGCCCGGATCGCGACCGCGATAGCGACAACGCCGATGCCGTCGCCGCATCGTCGGCGTCGGAGGCATCGCCGAAATCGGCGCTGCGTCCCGGCGTCGGCCAGGTCATCGACATTTCCGTCTGAGGGCGCCCATCGTCGTCCGTACGGAGCGCAGCGGACCGTGGCAGCGGCTTCTCCGCGCTGTCGTGAGTCGCGGATTTCGCTGGCGCCCATCCGGGCTACGCTTGCTTCGATCAGCTGCGTAGGATGGGGTTGAGCCGAAGGCGAAACCCATCAACCCCATCGACGGCATCCATGACCGGATATCGCCGCAACACTGTCCCGGGCGGAAGCTTCTTCTTCACCGTCAATCTGGCGGAACGACGGCTGTCCCTGCTGACTGACCATATCGACCTCTTGCGCGGCGCATTCCGGGACATCCGCAAACGACATCCGTTCACCATCGACGCCATCGTGGTTCTGCCGGATCACCTGCATGCGGTCTGGACCTTGCCCGAGGACGACCGCGATTACGCCACCCGCTGGCGGCTGATCAAATCGGCCTTTTCGCGCGCATTGCCCTCCGGCGAGCGGATTTCAGAGAGCCGCGCCGGCAAGGGCGAGCGCGGCATCTAGCAACGGCGCTATTGGGAGCACACCTTGCGCGACGACCGCGATGTCGCGAGGCACATTGATTACATCCACTTCAATCCCGTGAAGCACGGCCTCGTGGCACGGGCTGCCGATTGGCCTTATTCATCGTTCCATCGGCTGGTGCGGCTCGGCGTCTACCCGGCCGACTGGGGCGGCGACGCGAACGGCACCAGCGGCCGCTTCGGCGAGAGATGACGACGCGAAGCGCCGCTTGTAGGATGGGTTGAGTGCAACGAAACCCATCAACAGACGCACGTCGTGGAATGATGGGTTTCGTTGCACTCTACCCATCCTACGGGCTATTCGGCGGCATCGATCCGGCGTTTGCCGGGCAGCCGCGCCTTCTGCCAATCGCCCGGGGCAAGCGTCGTGCGGGCGGACAGGACTTCGATGCCGATGACGCGGCCCTCGGCGTCGACATCGAGGGTGAACGGCCCGGCCTCTTCCTGGCGGTCGATCTTGCCGCGGCCGACGTAAAAATAGGCCGCGTCCGCTTCCGGGTCGTAGGTCACATCGATCATAACGGGCGCCTCGCCTTGCGGTCGAACAGCACGCCTATAACACGGATGGCCGTATTGGTCTCGACACAGGCGACACGAAGCACGCGGTGACCGCAGGCCGGAATGGCGCGGAACCTGCGCTCGACCTCTGAATCATATCGATCCGGCACGGACCAATCCGGGTTCCGGGCAGTATCCTCGACCCATTCCATCGGGATACGCCGCTCTTCGAGACGCATGACGGCATGGGCCGTGAGCACCAGCGGCTTCGCCGTCATGATCATTTCCCCCCCCGATCGACCGACTCGCCTAAACGGGCCGACTTGCGAACGCAAGCTTCGTAGCCCGCATGGAGCGAAGCGGAGTGCGGGAGCAGCATCACATCCCCGCTCAAGGTCCCGGATTTCGCTTCGCTCCATCCGGGCTACGCTGCCTCGGCGCGTACCCGGCCGACTGGGGTGGCGACGCAAACGACACCAGCGGCCGCTTCGACGAAAGATGACGACGCGAAGCGCCGCTTGTAGGATGGGTTGAGTGCAACGAAACCCATCGACAGGCGCACGTCGTGGAATGATGGGTTTCGTTGCACTCAACCCATCCTACGGGCTCGAAGCCCTGGATTTCGCTACGCTCATCCAGGCTACGTCTGCTGTATGACGCGAAGGAGTTTACGGGCCGTCTCTTCCACTCCTTCCGACCACTGTGCACCTACGCGGTCCGCTAAAATAGGCGAGTAGGCAAATACATCTTCGGCGGTCACTTGATGCCAAACTGGAAGGATGACGCGCTGCTTTTCAACCAATTCGCGGGTAAAGATCGAATCGTACTCACGCTTGGTCCAGCCGTTGTTGTCGAGAAAGTTCGGCGTTAGCAAGAGGATGCATTTGGGACATTCCTTCAATCCCGTTTCGATGGCCTCCCGCAAGCTGTCTCCGACCCGTAGGGAGTATTGGTCAAACCAGACCGGGCACATCCATTTCTGCAACTGAAGAGCTAAAGGCTCGGCGATATCCTTCTTGTCTCGGCTGTCATGCGAAATGAACGCGAGTGGCCTCTCCCACCGGTTGCGCGCCTCCATGTACTCGGTGCTCCTGAATGTGAGGCGATGGTGCAAAGCGGATGCTTCGGCCGAGAGACGTTGTTGATATTCCGGCTTCACGGGCCTTTCGGAATACAAATACACTTGGCCCGTAAATACGAGATTCTTGCCTTCAGTGCGTTCATCGCCCACTCCGGCCTCTACGTGCACCTCCTCGAGGGGAACTTTGAGCAGCTGCGGGATCGCGTTTAGTACGATCGCTTCCGGAAGCTCTACGCTCTCCATTTTGGGAATGTAGAACGAGATGTATTGGGCGTAAGCCTCGAAATCGAAGTGGACCCGTGCCGTGACCTCATCGATCACTTTACCGGTCTCGTCCTTCATTTCCCATTTTTGGTCCAGCGTAAGGTTGCTTGAGCCGTCCTTGATGAAATACTCGCGCAACGTCGCCATGTGCCGAGCTCAGCTCCCATCTGCAATGACTTCACCGTACCGTATTAAAAAGAGATTGCTTTCCTCACACATCCACCTTCAACGCCGCAATGAACGCCTCCTGCGGGATATCGACCTTCCCGAACTGGCGCATCCTCTTCTTGCCCTCTTTCTGCTTGTCGAGGAGCTTGCGCTTTCTCGTCACGTCGCCGCCGTAGCACTTCGCGGTCACGTCCTTGCGGAACGCGCGCACGGTTTCCCGCGCGATGATCTTGCCGCCGATGGCCGCCTGGATCGGCACCTGGAACATGTGCGGCGGGATCAGCTCCTTCAATTTCTCGCACATGGCGCGGCCGCGGCCTTCGGCGCGCGTCCTGTGCACCAGCATCGACAAAGCGTCGACCGGCTCGGCATTGACCAGGATCTGCATCTTCACGAGGTCGGCGGCGTGATAGTCGGTCAGGTGATAGTCGAACGAGGCGTAGCCCTTCGACACCGACTTCAAGCGATCATAGAAATCGAACACCACCTCGTTGAGCGGCAGGTCGTATTTGACCATGGCGCGGTTGCCCACATAGGTGAGCTCCTTCTGGTTGCCGCGCCGGTCCTGGCAGAGTTTTAGGACGCTGCCGAGATATTCGTCGGGGGTCAGGATGGTCGCCTCGATCCACGGCTCCTCGATCTCCAGGACCGCCATCGGGTCGGGCATGTCGACCGGATTGTGGATCTGCAATTCGTCGCCGCTGCGCAGCTTGATCTTGTAGATGACGCTCGGCGCGGTGGCGATCAGGTCGAGGTTGAACTCGCGTTCCAGGCGCTCCTGGATGATTTCCAGGTGCAACAGCCCGAGGAAGCCGCAGCGGAAGCCGAAGCCGAGCGCCGCGCTCGTCTCCATCTCATAGGAGAAGCTGGCGTCGTTCAGCCGCAGCTTGCCCATCGCCGCGCGCAGGTCCTCGAACTGGGCCGCGTCGACCGGAAACAGGCCGCAGAACACCACCGGAATGGCGGGCTTGAAGCCGGGCAGCATGTGCTCGATCGGCTTCCTGTCGTCCGTGATGGTGTCGCCGACGCGGGTGTCGGCCACCTCCTTGATGGAGGCGGTCAGAAAGCCGATCTCGCCGGGGCCGAGCTCCTCGGCCGGCGTCAGCTTGGGCGAAAACGTGCCGACCCGGTCCACCTCGTAGGAGGCGCCGGTGCCCATCATGCGGATGCGCTGGCCTTTCTTGAGAACACCGTCGACGATGCGCACCAGCACGACGACGCCGAGGTAAGCGTCGTACCAGCTATCGACCAGGAGCGCCTTGAGGGTCGCGGCGCGGTCGCCCTTGGGGGGCGGCAGGCGGGTGACGATGGCCTCCAGGACTTCGTGGATGCCGAGACCGGTCTTGGCCGAGATCATCAGGGCGTCATGGGCGTCGAGCCCGATCACGTCCTCGATCTGCTGCTTGACCTTGTCGGGTTCGGCCGCCGGCAGGTCCACTTTGTTGAGGACCGGCACGATCTCGTGGCCGGCGTCGAGGGCGTGGTAGACGTTCGCCAGCGTCTGCGCCTCGACCCCTTGGGAAGCGTCGACCACCAGGAGCGAGCCCTCGCAGGCGGCGAGCGAGCGGTTGACCTCGTAGGCGAAGTCCACGTGCCCGGGGGTGTCGATGAGGTTGAGGACGTAGGTCTCGCCGTCGTCGGCCCGGTAGGCGAGCCGCACCGTCTGGGCCTTGATGGTAATGCCGCGCTCGCGCTCGATGTCCATGGAGTCGAGCACCTGTTCGCGCCCCACCATCTCGCGCTCGCTCATCGCCCCGGTGAGCTGGATCAGCCGGTCGGCGAGCGTGGATTTGCCATGGTCGATATGGGCGACGATGGAAAAGTTGCGGATATTCTTGATGGGTGCGGTGGCCATGGCGGGCCAGATAACATCGGGGGTCCGGGGCGGCAAGGCGAGGTTTGGCCACGGCACGGGCCCGAACATCCCTCCCCTGAAAGGGGAGGGCATAGGCGGCCTCCGGCCGCCGTCCTTAGGAACGCCCATGCGGAGCATCGGCTGTGCCGAAGGGCGGGGGTGGGGTCAAGCGGCGCCAGCCAAGAACGCGGGCGCAGAGCCCGGGGCAAGAACCCCCACCCGTCGCCTACGGCGCCACCCTCCCCCACGCAAGGGCGCGGAGGAGGGATCAGGCCGCATTTAGTGCGAGGCTGTCGATAAAGCCGGCCCTACTCCGCCGCCACCGCCCGTTCGGGCATGAACGGGGCCAGTTCGACCTCGCGGCCGGGGCGGGAGATGACCACGTGGTTGTCGGGCACCGGCAGCCAGATGGCGCGGTCGCGGTCGAGCGGCTCGGAGGCGAGCACGATGCTGGAACCATGCGCGCGGTAATAGAGCGTGTTGGAGTTGTCGTTCACCGCATAGCGGAACGCATACAGGCTCTCGCCGTCGGCGAGCGCCGCCGTGAAACGCAGGGGCTGGCGGCCGCCCGTATTGACGATGTCGGTCAGGCGGGCGAGCGTTCGCACCGTCGCCCCGATGGGGTCGGTGTCGGCGCCGGCCCCCATGATGGCGAGGAACACGGCTTCCGAATCGGTCGTTCCGATGCGCGACGGATAGAGCTGGTCGGGGATCAGCGCCTCGATGGGCCGGCGGTTGCGCGGCCAAGAGCCGATGACGCCGTTGTGCATGAACAGGAAGCGCCCGGACGCGAAGGGATGGCAGTTGGGCCGCGTCGTCGGCGTGCCGGTGGCGGCGCGCACATGGGCGAAGAACAGGTGCGATTGGATGTGGCGGCACAGGTAACGCAGATTGTCGTCGGACCAGGCCGGCCGTACCTCGCGATAGAGCCCCGGTTCCGGGTGCTCGCCGTACCAGCCGAGGCCGAAGCCGTCGCCGTTGGTGGCGACCGTGCCTTCCAGCGCCCGCAGGCTCTGCTCGATCAGGGAGTGCGAGGGTGCGGTAACATAATGTTCCAGCGGGATGGTTTCACCCCGGTAGGCGATCCAGCGACACATGATTGTCGGTCCTTTGGCCGACCCGGCGTGAGTATGCGTCCAATTCCCTAAGGCGATGCTACCGCAGTTGGGCGGAGAAACGTGTTGCTTTTCAGGCACCAAGGCAAAAAAGCAAACTCGCCCTGGGCGGGGCAGGACTGCTTTGGCCGCATGCCGGACGCCCGCGGGCGGGCTGGACGTTGAGTCGCGGCCGGGTTGTGCTTGGTTCAGAAAGAACCCTAAAATAACCCACCGAGCCACCGCTCCCGGCCTGAAATCCGTGCCGATGACCCCCGCCCGCCGTGCCAGCGCGGCCCTCGACCGTGTCCTCGACGCCCTCGCGGATCCGCGCCGGACCGGCCGTGCCGTCGCAATGCTGCTCGTCCTCTACTGCGCGGTGTGGACGCTCTACGGCACCGTCGCCAAGGGCAGCCAGGACATCCATTTCGACATGGGCGAGATGGTCGCGTGGTCGCGCGAGATCACCTTCGGAACCACAAAACATCCGCCGCTGGGTGCCTGGCTGGCCGGCGCCTGGTTCTCGGTCTTCCCGCTCGCGGACTGGTCCTACTACCTGTTCGCCATGGGGCTCGCGACCGTGTCGCTGTGGGCGGCCCACATGGCGGCGGCGCCCTATCTGGACGGCGAGCGCCGCGCGGTCGGCCTGGCGCTCCTCTCCCTGGTGCCGTTTTTCAATTTCCATGCCCTCAAATACAACGCCAACACGGTGCTGATGCCGCTGTGGGGGCTCGCCACCTGGACGTTCCTGCGCTCGTTCGAGACCCGCAAGCCCGGCTGGGCTCTCGCCGCCGGCTTTGCCGCCGCCGCCGCCATGCTGGGCAAATACTGGTCGGCGATGCTGCTCGTCGGGCTCGGCCTCGCCGCCCTCGCGGATCCCCGCCGCGGCGCCTATTTCGCCTCGCCGGCGCCGTGGCTCACGATTCTCGCCGGCGCGCTCGCGCTCGCGCCCCATCTCCTGTGGCTTCACGCCCACGAATTCGCACCCTTCGGCTACGCCGTCACCTCGCACCCGGCGACGTTCGCCGCCGCCGCCGGCTCCGGCCTCGACTACATCATCGGCGCCGTCGCCTATGGGGCCCCGGTGGTGATCGGTTTCGCGCTGCTGCGGCCGTCGCGCGCCGCGCTGCGCGACACCGCCTGGCCGGCCGCGCCGGAGCGGCGGCTGGTCGTCCTCGCCTTCGCGCTGCCCCTGGTCCTGCCCGCCGTGGCGGCGGTGGCGACCCGATCGGCGGTGGTGTCGCTGTGGACGATCGGCTCCATGACGTTGCTGCCGGTCGTGCTGCTGTCGTCGCCGCGGCTCGACCTGCCGCGGCCGGCGGCGCGGCGCATCATGGCGGCGGCGTTGGTGCTGCCGCTCGCCGCGGTGCTGGCCTCGCCCATGGTCGCCATGGTGGTGCATCGCCAGGGCGTGCCCAACCGGGCGACCCATTACCGCGCGCTGGCCAACGAGGTGGAACGCCTGTGGGGGGCGGCCACCGGCCGGCCGCTGCGGCTGGTGTCGAGCTCCGACAGTCTGGTCTACGGCACCGTGTTCTATTTCACCGACCGGCCGTCCGCCTTCGAGATCAACCTTCCGGGCCGCACGCCGTGGATCGACGACGCCCGCATCGAGCGCGAGGGCGTCGCCTATTATTGCCCCGTCGACGAAGAACGCTGCATGCGGGCCCTTAACGCCCGTCTTGCCGCAACGCCGCCGGCACTCCGCACCGAAGTGACCATTGCGCGCACCTATCTGGGCGCCACCGACCGCCCGGCCCGCTACGTCATCGCGGTCGTGCCGCCGCGGTGACGACGGCGGGGCCGAACGACTCCTGCGGCATAAAAGCGGCCATTGCCCGCCTGGGTTGCTGGTGGGGGCGAAGCGAACCGATTACCTCGATTGCCCATCACGCTGGTTCCGCGAGATTGCCCCGGTATCCGTGCCCCGGGTCTGCGCAGCAGCACTGCATGCTGCAGCGCGCCCGGGGAACGAACCGAACTGATCAGCCGGAAGCTGTATCATCGGTTTTTCTACGGACTGGCCCGCCTCCCGGGTTGCCAGTTGATTCGCCCCTCCGGGCGCCGGCGATCGCCGGAGCGCCCGCCAGCCATTCCTCCGGACGCGATCGCGACCTCCGGCATTGGACGAGCCGAAGCCTATGCCGTCGTTACTCATGCGGACCGGACACATTCTCGATCGTGTCCTCGACCGTGTCCTGGACAAGATCGACGAACGCCGCATCGACCGCACGGTGCTGCTGGGGCTCGCCGGCTATTGCGTCGTGTGGACGCTCTACGGCGTCATCGCCAAAGGCAGCCAGGACATTCACTTCGACATGGTCGAGATGGTGGCGTGGTCGCGCGACGTCGGATTGGGAACCGCCAAGCATCCGCCGCTCGGCCCCTGGCTGGCCGCCCTGTGGTTTTTCGTCTTCCCGCTGGCGGACTGGTCCTTCTACCTGCTCGCCATGGTGACCGCGACGGCGGCCTTGTGGATCGCCTGGAAGGCGTCGGAGCCATACCTTGCGGTCGACAAGCGGCTGGTCGGGCTGGCGCTCCTGACCCTGATGCCGTTCTTCAATTTCCACGCCCTCAAGTTCAACGCCAACACGGCGCTGCTGCCCCTGTGGGGGCTCGCCACCTGGTCGTTCCTGAGGTCGTTCGAGACCCGCCGTCCCGGCTGGGCGGCGCTTGCCGGGCTCGCCGCGGCGGCGGCCATGATGGCCAAATACTGGTCGGTATTCCTGCTGCTCGGGCTGGTGATCGCGGCGCTCGTCGACCGCCGTCGCGGCGCCTATTTCAAGTCGAGCGCGCCTTGGATCATCGTCGCGGCGGGCGGCGTGGCGCTGGCGCCGCACCTCGTCTGGCTCCTCGACAACGACTTTGCGCCGATCCGATACGCGCAAGCCGTTCACGGCGGAATGAACCTCGCGGGCGGCGTCCTCAACGCGCTCTCCTACCTGTCGGGCTCGCTCGCCTATGTGGCCGCGCCGCTCATCGCCGCCTGCTTCGCCTTCCGGCGCGCCGGCCCGGTCTCGGCTGAAATCCTGTGGCCGCGTGCGGACGCCCTGCGGCTCGCCGTCCTGTCGTTCTGGCTGCCGCTGCTGCTGCCGGTCTTCGCCCCGCCCGTGCTCGGCGTCGGCCTCACCTCGCTGTGGAGCATGTCGGCATGGACGCTGCTGCCGGTCGTGCTGTTCGCCTCGCCGTCCATCGCCGTCGATCGGCGCCATGTGGCCCGCGTCATGGCGGTGGTGGTGGCCTTTCCGATCATCGCGCTCGCGGCCGCGCCGGTGATCGCGTTGGCGATCCATTGCGCCACCACGCAGACGTCACCGATCGCGATCCACAGCGCCCAGCTCGCGGGCGAGGCCGAACGGCTGTGGGGCGCGACCACCGGCAAACCGTTGCGGCTGGTCGACGGCACGCCCGACCTCGCCTACGGGGTGGCGTTCTACGCCGCCGGCAAGCCGTCGGTCGGGTTCGCAATCGAGAATGCCGGCAAGTCCGCCGGCGCGCGCATGAAGCGCGATGGCTATGCGCTCGTCTGTGCGGCCGACGACCGGCCTTGCGTGGAGCGGGCGCGGGCCGAGCCGCCGGCGCGGCGCTCCGAACTCACGCTGGTCCGCCGCTACCTGGGCGTCACCGGGCCGGCGCGGCACTACGTGATCGCCGTCGTGCCGCCGGCGTGACGGCCGGCCTCATATCGTAAGGCTTTCTCGGAATAGTCCGCTCCCGCACCTCGGGCGCGGCGCAGCACGTGGCGGAGCAAAGCGCAGCGGAGTGGCGCGACGCTGAACCGGGGCCTGGCTCTGGGCAAGGCCCCGGGTCAGCGCAGCAGCATTGCATGCTGCAGCGCGCCCGGGGCACGAACCGAAGACCCGCAGACCTTCTCAATACCGGTAGTGATCGGCCTTGAACGGACCTTCGACCGGGACGCCGATATAGGTCGCCTGGCGGTCGTTGAGCTTGGTGAGCTTGGCGCCGACCTTGGCGAGGTGGAGCCGCGCCACCTTCTCGTCGAGCGCCTTGGGCAGCACGTAGACCTTCCTTTCGTACTTGCCCGGGTTGGTGAAGATCTCGATCTGCGCCAGCGTCTGGTTGGTGAACGAGGCCGACATCACGAAGCTCGGATGGCCGGTGGCGTTGCCGAGGTTCACCAGGCGGCCTTCCGACAGCAGGATGATGCGGTGGCCGTCGGCGAACTCGACCTCGTCGACCTGCGGCTTGACGTTGTGCCATTTGAGATTGCGCAGGCCCGCGACCTGGATCTCCGAGTCGAAGTGGCCGATGTTGCACACGATAGCGCGGTCTTTCATCTTGCGCATGTGCTCGATGGTGATGACGTCGAGATTGCCCGTGCAGGTCACGAAGATGTCGGCGCGCGGCGCCGCGTCTTCCATGGTGGTGACCTCGTAGCCTTCCATCGCCGCCTGCAGGGCGCAGATCGGATCGACCTCGGAGACGATGACGCGGCAGCCGGCATTGCGCAGCGACGCCGCCGAGCCCTTGCCGACATCGCCGAAGCCCGCCACCATGGCGATCTTGCCGGCCATCATGACGTCGGTGCCGCGGCGGATGCCGTCCACCAGCGATTCACGGCAGCCGTAGAGATTGTCGAACTTGGACTTGGTCACCGAGTCGTTGACGTTGATGGCCGGCCACAGGAGCTGGCCCTTCTTCTGCATATCGTAGAGACGGTGCACGCCCGTGGTGGTCTCTTCGGTGACGCCGCGGATCGCCTCGGCGCACTTCTTGTAGAAGCCGGGCTTGTCCTTGATGCGCTGCTTGATGGCCGCGAACAGGACCTCTTCCTCCTCGTTGGTCGGCTTGCTGATCAGCGCCGTCTCGCCGGCCTCGACGCGGGCGCCAAGATGGATCAGGAGCGTGGCGTCGCCGCCGTCGTCGAGGATCATGTTGGGGGTGCCGCCGTCGCCCCACTCGAAGATGCGGTGGGTGTAGTCCCAATAGTCCTTGAGGCTCTCGCCCTTGACGGCGAACACCGGCGTGCCGCCGGCCGCGACGGCGGCGGCGGCGTGATCCTGGGTCGAATAGATGTTGCACGAGGCCCAGCGCACGTCGGCGCCGAGGATCTTGAGGGTTTCGATCAACACCGCGGTCTGGATCGTCATGTGCAGCGAGCCGGCGATGCGGGCGCCGCGCAGAGGCTGCGCCGGCCCGTATTCCTCCCGGGTCGCCATCAGGCCCGGCATCTCGGTCTCCGCGATGGCAAGCTCGCGCCGGCCCCATTCGGCGAGGCCGATATCCTTGACGACGTAATCGGAGGCGGCAGGCTTCGGCTTCTGGGCAGCGTTCATGATCGTCCTTGTGGGTTCGGCGCAGCGCGCGGGTGGCGAGCCTATAGCAGGCGTCACCCGACTCCGCAACAGGATATAAAGAAATCTTTATATCGTTCTATGCAATAGAGGAAACAGTCCCTTACGGGACAGATCCTCTCCCGATCCCGTTCCGACCGGCGGCCGGCTTGGGCCGAGAGAGCGAACCGGCCAGCGGCTGGCACGCAAGTTGCGAAACCTCCACGGTTCGTCCAGCCACGGAGGTGACCCCCGTCATGAAACGTCTCTTTTCACGGCTCGCTGCTGTTTCTTTCGCCGCGCTTGTGCCGCTTGCGTCGGCGTCCGCGCAGGGTGTGCTGCGCATCGGCATGACCGCCTCCGACATTCCGCTCACCACCGGCCAGACCGACCAGGGCGGCGAGGGCATGCGGTTCATGGGCTATACGGTCTACGACGCCCTCATCAACTGGGACCTCACCAGCGCCGACAAACCCTCGACGCTGGTGCCCGGGCTCGCGACCGAGTGGTCGGCCGACCCGGCGGATCGCAAGAAGTGGACCTTCAAGCTGCGCCAGGGCGTCAAATTCCACGACGGCAGCGAGTTCACCGCCGACGCGGTCGTGTGGAATCTCGACAAGCTCTTGAAAGACTCGAGCCCGCAATTCGACCGTCGCCAGGCCGCGCAAGGGCGCACGCGCATCCCGGCGGTCGCCGGCTACAAGGTGATCGACAAGCTCACGGTCGAGATCACGACCGCGACGCCCGACGCGACGCTGCCCTATCAGCTCGCCTGGATCATGTTCTCCTCGCCGGCCCAGTTCGACAAGGTCGGCAAAAACTGGGACGAGTTCGCCAAGGCGCCGTCCGGCACCGGCCCGTGGAAACTGGAGAAATTCGTGCCGCGCGAGCGCGCCGAGCTCGTGCCCAACAAGGACTATTGGGACAAGACCCGCATCCCCAAGCTCGACCGGCTGGTGCTCATGCCGCTGCCGGAGGCGACCTCGCGCACCGCGGCGTTGCAGTCCGGCCAGGTGGATTGGATCGAGGCGCCCTCGCCCGACGCCGTGCCGGCGCTCAAGGGCGGCGGCTTCAAGATCGTCACCAATGTGTATCCACACAACTGGACCTGGCACCTGTCCTCGGCGCCCGGCTCGCCCTGGAACGACATCCGGGTGCGCAAGGCGGCCAACCTCGCCGTCGACCGCGAAGGCATGAAGGAGCTCTTGGGCGGCTTGATGGTGCCGGCGCAAGGTTTTATGCCGCCCGGTCACCAGTGGTTCGGCAATCCATCCTTCAAGGTGAGGACCGACCTCGCCGAGGCCAAGAAGCTGATGGCCGAGGCTGGCCATGGGCCGAATAAGCCGCTCAAGACCAAGATCCTGATCTCGGCCTCCGGCTCGGGCCAGATGCTGCCTCTACCCATGAACGAGTTCATCCAGCAGAACCTCGCCGAGATCGGCCTCCAGATCGAGTTCGAGGTGGTGGAGTGGAACACGCTCATCAACATCTGGCGCGCCGGCGCCGAACACGCCTCCTCGCGCGGCGCCACCGGCATGAACTATTCCTACTTCATCCAGGACCCGTTCACCGGCCTCATCCGCCACCTGCAATGCGACCTCAAGCCCCCGAAGGGCACCAACTGGGGTCTCTACTGCACGCCCGAGATGGACGCCCTGTTCGACAAGGTGCGCAACACCTTCGACGCCAGGGAGCAGGACGAGGTGTTGAAGAAGGTGCACGAAAAATACGTCGACGACGCCCTGTTCCTGATGGTGACCCACGACGTCGCCCCGCGCGCGCTCTCGCCCAAGGTCACGGGCTTCGTGCAGGCGCAGAACTGGTTCCAGAATTTTTCGTCGATCTCGATGAAGTGATCCGGGAGTCGTCGACAGCTCTCCGTCACCCTGAGGTGCCCGCGCCATAGCAGGCGCAGCCTGCATACACTTGGCTGCGTGCGCGGGCCTCGAAGGGCGACGGCCCGGGCGTCGCCACTGCGCTGCTTGTGGCTGGTTCAGTGCCCGTTCATCCTTCGAGGCTCGCTTTCGCTCGCACCTCAGGATGACGGTCGAAGCCTGTGATACTGGCTTCGGCAGATCAGTTCTGTTCGTGCCCCGGACGCGTTGCGGCGGACCGCTCTTCGCGGTCTACTGCAGCGCAGAGCCGGGGCCTTGCCTCGGCACCCGCCCCGACCCACGCCAGCGCAAGGCTCCCGGTTTTGCGACACATCATCACATTAAGAAAGGTCGACGGAAGCTGCTTCACCGTTTACGCACGGCCGCCATCGCTTCGCTGCTCAGAAAGCCACGCGGCTCCTTGCTACGCTTGCTGGCCTTCTCCTTGCTCTTGGCGACCGGTACTGCCTTCGCAGTAGGCTCGGCGGCGCCGGCCGCAAGTCCGCGCAAATGCCCTCGCCGCCATTCCGCACTCGCGGTCTTGAGCTCGGGATGGTGTTTGTCGAGCTTGCCGAGCAGCGTCTTCACCTCCGCATCCTTCATGCCGTCGACGATCAGGCTGAATGCGGCGGGACCGACCGCACCGCCGACCGCGCGAACCGACGCGAGGTCGGGCCGTTTTTTCAGCTGCGCCACCACCAGCGCGCGCGCGTATTTTCCGACATCGGCGCGCACGTCCTGAAAGACAGGTGCGCTGCGCGAGACGGCACCGAGCACGTCGAAGCCGTCAAGATCGATCGCCATGCAGGGCCTCCTTGGTCTCGTGTGTGAGGTCGGCGAGCACCGACGATATCTCGCTCCCCCACTTCTTCGTAAACGTGGGAGTATCGTTGATCATGCCGAGCGCATCTGCGATCGCAGCCCGCTCGGGAATCTCGGTGGAAAACACGCGGAAAGCGGACGAATCCCGGCCCTGCTCCTGCCTGAGCAGATTGGAGATTTCATCGTGAATCCTGATCGGCCGCCGCCGTGTCACCAGGACATACGGCTTGGGCGGCTTCTTGAGCGTGCTCTTGTCGGCGATCGCACCGTTCCACAAGCTGCGGCAGAACGCCTGCAGTCCATAGGACGACAGGAAGTCGGGGATCGTCGGCACGATCACCATGTCGGCGAGGCGAATACTGACCTCGTTGAGCGTGGAAATCCCCGGCGCGCAATCGATCAGGACATATTCGTGCTCACCCCGCGAGCGCTTGAGTTGCTCGCGGATCACGCTATGCATCCGCTCCACGATTTCGTCGAGGTCGAGCTTGGCTTTGGTGAGCTTGAAGATGAGTTGCCGCTCGATCAGTCGCAGGTGCGGGCTCGAGGCGAGCAACGAGATCGCCAGCGGGTGTCCGGCATGCCAGACACTGCTGATCTGGGCGTGGATGCAACGATCAAAGTCGGCCTTGCGCTTCTTGCTGAAGAAGCTGTCCTCGAGGAAGCCGTCGATCGTGCGACCATTTTCGATCAGAGCGGCGAGTTGGCGATCACCCGCGAGGCAGATGGATGCATTTGCTTGTGGATCGAGATCGATCACCAGCACCTTCGAACCGTCCGCCGCCAGCGCTTCGGCCAAACCGATCACGGTCGCGGTCTTGCCCACGCCCCCCTTCATATTGGCGACCGCGATGACCTTGCCCTTCATCTCCGCGCCCCGTGGATCACTCGCAAGATATCCTGGCGGTGCTCGTCCATGAGCCGCGCCTCCAGAAAGCCGTCGACTGTCGTCGGTAATGTCGTCTTGCGCTCGGGATCGAGCATTATCTCGCAAGCATCGGGGCGCTTCGGATCGCGCATGCGGATCAGTCCGACGCCATGCTGCTCGCACTGTTGCTCGATTTCGGCGAGCTTCGCTTCCGCCTTCGAACCGTCGGGAAGATGCCAGACCAGGTGGCCGAAATGAGTGAAGCGGGTCTGGGCCAGCGCCTCATAGACGGCGAGGTCGGTGACGCCGGCTTCGGCTTTGAGCTCGAAACTATGCACGTCGAGTTGCGCACCCGGCATCAGACGGAAACGCATGGCGCTGACGAGAATGAAATCCGGTCGCGCCCAGCGCGCACCCGGTTGGCCGATGCGCGAGGTGTCGTGGATGATGCAAGCCGCCTCGGCAGGCAGGTCCAACCCTTTGCGAAACGTCCCTTCGAGATAAGCGCGAAGTGGGGCCATCAGCTGCGCCTCACTCCAAGCCTCCGCCGGCTCTTTCACAGGTTCAGAACGAGCATTGCTTTCAGATTGGAGTACGAACACTTGGCCACCCTGGCCACGCAGACGCCCGATTCGGCTTTTCTTTTGCAGCAGGTCGAGAGCGGCGAAAAAGGCGTCGGGATCGACCGCCCTCTCCATCTCGCGCGCGAGCATGACCCGAACAACGCGATTGAGGACCGGCGTGCCGTCCGCAGGCAACAGCTTCAGGATGGTGTCGGCGATAGATGGAACGGCGGCGGGCATGGGCGATACACCCCGAGGGTGCCATCAAAGCACAACGCCCGCGTTTGTCGATAGGGATCGTCCCGGGACCGCAGCCCTGGTCTTGATCGACCCCTCTACTCCTCCTCGCCGAAGCGATCGGCGAGGAGTTGCGTCAGCGCCTCGATCACTTCGCCGGCCTGCGGGCCGACGGCGTCGACCACGATCTCGGTGCCGGGCGCGGCGGCGAGCATCATCAGGCCCATGATGGAATCGCCGCCCACCGTCTCGCCCGCACGGGTGACGCGCACGTCGGCCTCGAAGCGCTCGACCGTCTGGACGAACTTGGCCGAGGCGCGCGCGTGCAGGCCCTTCTGGTTGACGATGGGCAGAACGCGCACGATCGCGCCCATGCGCCCGGGCGCGGCTTGCGGGACCTCGTCGGCGTCGGATCCGTTCATTTGCCGGCGAGAACCCGGCTGGCGACGGTGATGTATTTGCGCCCGGACTCCTGGGCGGCGACCACCGCCTCGGCCAACGGGCACTCACCGCGGACCTTGGCGAGTTTCACCAGCATGGGCAGGTTGATGCCGGCGAGAACCTCGACGTTCGGCCGGCTCATCACCGAGATGGCGAGATTGGAGGGCGTGCCGCCGAACATATCGGTGAGGATCGCGACACCTTCGCCGGTGTCGACGCGTTTGACGGCCTCGATGATGTCCTTGCGACACTGCTCGCCGTCGTCGCTCGGACCGATCGTGACCGATTCGATTTGCGTCTGAGGTCCCACCACGTGCTCTAGCGCCGAACGGAATTCGACGGCGAGCCTGCCGTGGGTGACGAGAACTATTCCGATCATCCCAACTCCCCGCGGGCGCGATGACCGGGTGCGCCGCACGAAAGGGCCACATTCATGACCGTGCCCAACTCGAAGTGCAAGTGCCCCTGATGCCTATTTGGCGATCATGCAGTGTTGCGGCAACAGGCGGTGACAGGGTGGGTATTCAACGCCGGCCACCCGGGCTTTCCATGGGGCAGAAGGACAAAATGCCTGAGCGGGCTCATGAATCCAGCGGCGAACCGTCATAGGCCGCGGCCGTATCCAATGCCGCTTCCACTTCCAGGAAGGCATTCTGGCCGGCCGCCACCGCAATTCGCGGCAGAATGACGCCCTCGATTTCCACCTGGCGGTGGTCCGCCGGCGGCAGCCGCTCCGACGGGGTGCCGAGATCGACCACGAGGCCCACCACCGCCACCGATTCGTAAGGCAGCCGGCGCAGGCCGAGGCCGCGCACCTCAAGCAGACCCGCGATGGTGGCCGGCGGCCGCGCCAGCAGCCGCCCATTGGCGGCTTCCACATGGGTGCGGTCGTCGGCGACGAGGCGGGCGAACGGCATCCGGCCACTCTGCGCCGCCAGCAGAAATTCGAGCGCCAGCCGCGACTTGCCCGACCCGGCGGCGCCCCGGATGAGCACCGCCTGGGCGCCGACCAGGACCGTCGAGGCGTGGATCGAGGGAGAGGGCATGACGGCTCCTGCCTGTCCGTCATTGCGAGCCATCGGGTCCTCGCAATGACGAGGATATCCGTGCCGATTCTAGCACGCCGGCAGGCGCACCACGAAGCGGGCGCCGAGAACCTGCGCTTCGGCCTGCGGCGCTTCGTCGCCGTCGGGCCGGGGGGCGACGCGGTTCTCCGCCCACAGGCGGCCGTCATGGGCCTCGACGATCTGCTTGGAGATGGACAGGCCGAGCCCCGAATTCTGGCCGAACCGCTCTTGCGGCCGGTCGGTGTAGAAGCGCTCGAAGATCTTTTCGATGGCGTCCGGCCGGATGCCCGGCCCGTCGTCGTCGATGACGATCTCCACTTCGTTCTTGAGCCGGCGGCAGGTGACGCGCACCGAGCCGCCGGCGGGCGAAAACGAGCGCGCATTGTCGATCAGGTTGTTGACCACCTGGCCGAGGCGGGAATCGTGACCCGGCACCACGAAGGCGCGCGGTGAGCCGGCCTCGAAGGCGAGCGAAACCTTGACGCCGTCGTCGCGCTTGACCTCGTTCGCCACCGTCACCACCGTGGACAGAAGGCGATTCAGGTCGGTGGGCGCCGTCTCCTGGCGCTGCAGTTCGGCGTCGAGGCGGCTCGCATCGGCGATGTCGGAGATCAGCCGGTCGAGGCGGCGCACGTCGTGCTCGATCACGGCGAGGAGGCGCTTGCGGCTGTCCTCGGTCTTGGCGAGCGGCAGCGTCTCGACGGCGGAGCGCAGCGAAGTGAGCGGATTCTTTAGTTCGTGGGCGACATCGGCGGCGAAGCTCTCGATCGCCTCGATGCGGCTGTAGAGCGCGTTGGTCATGTCGCGCAGCGTGCCGGACAGATGCCCGATCTCGTCGCGGCGGCGGGTGAAGTCGGGAATCTCGACCCGGCTCTTGATGCGCCGGCGCACCCGCTCGGCGCCGTCGGCGAGCCGTCTCACCGGGCCCGCGATGGTCGACGCAAGCAGCACCGAGAGGATCACCATGACGCCGGCCGCGATGCCGAACACCTTGAGGATCGCCAGCCGCTCCGCCTCGACGGTGCGGTCGATGTCGCTACCTTGGGTCTGCAGGAGCAAAGCCCCGCGCACGGCGCGCGAACGCTGCACCGGCACCGCCACCGAGACGATGACGCGGCCGCGATCGTCGATGCGCACCGCGCTCGACTTCTGGCCGGCGAGCGCCGAGCGCACCTCCGGATAGCCCTTGCCGTTGCCGGGGCCGAGTTCCTGGTAGCGCGGCAGGTCACCGCGGCTGAGCCATGTCCGGATCGCGATGAAGGTGCGTTCGACGATTCCAGGCCGTTCCGCCGTCGGCGGCGGCAGGTCGAAACGCAGGACGTCGCCGCGGATGTCGAGGTTGCGGCTGTCGAGGGTCAAAGAGCCGTCGCGATCGTAGATGCGCCCGCGCGTGTTGGTGGGCGACACCAGCCGGCGCAGCACCGGCGCGACGCGCTCCGGATTGATGGAGAACTCGTAGCCGTAGAAATAGTCGTCGGGCGGGCCGTAGCTCTCGCCCGCCTGCAGTTCGAGGAGCTTGTTGGGGTCGACCGTGATCGCGTCGGTCTCCACCGTGGCGGCGCCCGCGACCGCGGCGGCGATGATCTCGCCCTGGACCAGGAGGCTCTGCACGCGCGCATCGATGAGGCCGGCGCGGAACTGGGACAGGAACAGGATGCCGACCACGAGCGCCAGAAGGCCGGTGATGTTGAGGAAGACGATGCGGCGGGTCAGGCTCGAGAAGCTCTGGGCGACGAAGAACTGCCACGAATGGCGCGCCGCACCGAAGATCCCCTCGTGGCGCACCACGTGCCAGACGTCGCGGAAGAACTCGGCCACAGAGGCGGCGGATTCACCCGGCAGGGCGGCGGCGCGCCGCCAGCCCGAAGCAAGCAGACGGCGCGCGATGGCGACGTGGGAACGGTTCAGACGCAGGCGCGTCACGGCGAAGCGTCGCGGCGCGCCGGTGGAGCTCGGGTCTCGTGCGGTTCGATCGAGCACCTTGGTTTCGTCTCACCGGTCTCGTTCGAGGATGGGTCTCGTCCGGCGATTTCCGTTCGTGATCGACGATGACGCCGCCGGCCGCCGAAGGCCGAGATCGTTCGCGAACGCGCCGTCCTGGCGGTCCGGCTACATTTCCTTGAAACGATAGCCGACCCCGTAGAGGGTCTCGATCATATCGAAGGAATCGTCGGTCTGCTTGAATTTCTTGCGCAACCGCTTGATGTGGCTGTCGATGGTGCGATCGTCCACATAGACCTGATCGTCATAGGCGGCGTCCATGAGGGCGTTGCGGCTCTTGACCACGCCTGGGCGCGTCGCCAGCGCCTGCAGGATCAGGAACTCGGTGACGGTGAGCGTCACCGGCTCGTTCTTCCAGGTGCAGGTGTGCCGCTCCGGATCCATGCGCAGGAGACCGCGCTCGAGCACCTTGGCGGAATCGATCTCCTTGGGCGCGGTGGCGTCCTTGGGAGACGCGCGGCGCAGCACCGCCTTGACGCGCTCGACCAGCAGGCGTTGCGAGAACGGCTTTCGGATGAAATCGTCGGCGCCCATCTTGAGGCCGAAGAGTTCGTCGATCTCCTCGTCCTTGGAGGTCAGGAAGATCACCGGGACGTCGGACTTCTGGCGCAGCCGCCGCAGCGTCTCCATTCCGTCCATGCGCGGCATCTTGATGTCCAGGATGGCGAGGTCCGGGGGCGAGGTCTTGAACCCGTCGAGCGCCGAGGCGCCGTCCGTATAGGTCATGATCCGGTAGCCCTCGGCCTCCAGTGCGATGGACACCGAGGTCAGGATGTTGCGGTCGTCGTCGACGAGGGCGATGGTTGGCATTGATTTGTTCCGTGCCGGTTTCACTCGGCCTTAAGCCCTTCAAGCTGGGCCGAAATGTGACCTCCGAGGCGCGGGGGGCATTCCACCCCTGGTCATGGATTATGGCAAAATCTAGTATCTGCGAGCCCGTCCTGCCAGGAGGCAGGGTCAATTATATGTGCCGACGGCCCATATTAACCAATGCGCCGGTGCCCGGCAGTGGAGGAGGACGCGCGCGATGACGGATCCCCAAGCTCCCCTCCCCCTGCCCGGAACCATGCCGGGCCGCCTCCCGGAGGGTGCGGCACCGCCGGCCGATTTCACGCCCGTGGAAGTCGCCAAGAACCTGCTGCGCAGCATCCGGGCCGGCACGCTGGCGACCCTCGACCGCCATACCGGCCATCCCTTCGCATCGCTGGTCAATGTCGCCACCGACCTCGACGGCGCCCCCTTCATCCTGACTTCGCAGCTGTCGACCCATACGGCCAACCTCGAGACCGACGGGCGCGCCTCGCTGCTCCTCGCCGCCGTCGGCAAGGGCGATCCGCTCGCGCATCCGCGCCTGACCGTCCTCGGCACCATGGAGAGGAGCGCCACGCCGCGCCTGCGGCGGCGATTCCTCGCCCGCCATCCGAAATCCGCCCTCTATGTGGACTTCGCCGACTTCGCGTTCTGGCGCCTCGGCGTCGTCTCCGCCCATCTCAACGGCGGCTTCGCCCGCGCCGCCGATCTCGCCGCGGCCGACATCCTCACCGACCTCGCCGGCGCCGACGAGCTCGTCGCGACGGAAGAGGACGCGATCGCGCACATGAACGCCGACCACGCCGAGGCAGTGCGGCTCTATGCCACCCGGCTCGCCGGCGAGGAGGAAGGCGCGTGGCGCGTCACCGGCGTCGATCCGGAAGGTCTCGATTTGTCGAGCGGCGATCGCACCGCGCGGATCGCTTTTCCGACGCGGGTGACCGGCGCCGGGCCATTGCGCGCCGTCCTCAAAGCGCTCGCCGACAGGGCGCGGGCGGGGTGACACACCCGTCATTGCGAACCACCGGGTGCGCGCGAAGCGCGGCCCGATGACAGGCTCCGCGGAGGAATCCAGGGGCCGCTAAGGAAGGGCCGCCAAGGAAGGACGGAATCGCTTCGTCGGCTTCGCCTCCTCGCGATGACGATGTGAGAGGCTTGACGGGGCTTTCCGCCCTGCATGGGAATTTCACCGAGGCATCGCGCTACGAACACGTGGTTCAACGCCGCGAAGGCGCGATCGTCGAAGGCGGCGCCGCGATCAGCCCGTATAGGGCTCGCCGGACTTGTGCAGGCAACGGATCGTCGAGCCGTCGCGCTCGTAGCGCAGGTCGATGTCGGGATAGTTCGCCTGCTCGCGCGGCGCCCGCGTCCCGATTTCGAGAAACACCGCCTCGCGATCGCTGCGATTGACCAGGCAGTGGCCGTTGGCGACGCCGGCTTTCCAGCCGGCGGCGTCGCCGGGCTTGAGAACGGTCTCGCCGCCGTCCTCGATCAGCACCACTTCGCCCTCCAGCATGTAGACGAACTCATCCTCGTTCTGGTGCCAGTGGCGCTGGGAGGACGCCGCGCCGGGCTCGAGCCTCGTCAGGTTGACGCCGAACTGGGTCAGATCGGCGGCGATGCCCAGTCGGCGGCGGGCACGACCCCGGACGGCTTCATTGAACGGAGGCGGATAGCTGGAGCCCGTCTGCACGGGCAGTGACGCGATATGGATCTTGGGCATGGGTCGCGGACCTTCGTGGTATTCAAGTCGGGTCCAATTAGCATAGGCGGGCGGGCCCGTCGCCCGGCCCGAAGGGCGAACCGCAAATCAGCCCGCCTGAAAACAACCCGCCTGAAACCAGCGCGGCCCGGCGAAAGGCCGGGCCGCAGGCCGCCAGGTCCAGCGGCATCAAGGTGGCGCCGGTGGCGCCAGGTTCAGTCGCCCGGCGTGCGCGTATAGAGGTCCGTATAGGTGCGCCGCAGCTCCGCGATGGCGTCTTCGATTTCTTTCTTCTGCCTTTCGAGCAGCTTGATCTGCTCGACGCATTGCTCGCGGCTGAGTTTCAGCCGCGGCGCATACTGGCAATCAGGCGTGTCGCTGGCGATCAGGCTGCGGATTTCGCTCAAGGTGAAGCCAAGTTGCTTGCCCTTGAGGATTTGCGCCAAGTTCTCCCGATCGGCCGGCGAATACAGCCGCAGGTTACCTTCGCGCTGCGGCTTGAGCAGCCCCTTGCTTTCGTAAAACCGCAGCGCGCGCAACGTCACGCCGAATTCGCGCGCCAGGTCCCCGATGGAAAAGGCTTTCTGACCGGGTGCCGAAGGCAGCCCGGCTCCTTCCGGATTCCATGGCGGCAGGCGATCCGCCATTCCAGGAACGCCCTTTTGCTCGATCATGAGTATCTGCCCCGCCGTTGTATCGCAGGGGCGATTGAGATTTTTGCCGAATTTACGTTCAGCGTCTGTCTCAGCCCCTGGTCGACGGTAGGAAGCTTTGCGGAAGCCGGACAGGTGTAACGGGCTAACTCTAGGTAAGTTACCGTAACTATCAGGAGATATTAACACGACAATACAATTTAGAAGAGTATTTATTTTCATAATGAGCAATAAAATTCAGCCTCCCTTCCGGCGCGCCTCGACAACCTTTGCGGCATCACGTCGGCGCGGACCACCTTCTGGCTTAACCCGAAATTTACCATGAACGGGGGAAGTTGGGGGGTGAGGACAGCGGCCCTCCCGGCCGTTTCATTCCGGGGTTGGCGGGACACGAGGTTTCGCCGCGTCGCGTCTGCCGTAGTGCATTCGGGTGAGAGCATGAGATCGGCGCCGTGGCATGTGAAGGGTATAGCGCCGGCCGCGCGCGAGAGCGCGCAGGAGGCCGCCCGCCGTTCCGGACAGTCGCTGGGCGACTGGCTCAACTCGGCCATCTTGAACGCTGCCGGTCCAGTTCCGGAGCGCCGCCATCCAGCGGCAGCGGAGCTGCCGATCTCCGACCACGCGTCCGGGCGTGAGTTCGATACGGCCGGGCTCGACAATCGCCTCGACCAACTGACCCGGCAGATCGATCGGCTGGTGGGCGCCGCCGCCCGCAGCCATGACGGCGTACCCCATCAGATGGCGCAGGCGATCGGCCGCCTCGACCAGCGACTGGACGATATCATCCGCCAGGGGCGGCGCGCCGCCGACGAACTGGAACGCCGCACCGGCAGCATCGACCGCGCCTTGGCGAGCCTCGGCCAGGAAAAACTCAAATCCGCCTACGTGCCGGCCACATCGGCGACCGAAACGGTGGATCGGGCCGTGGCCGAGATTGCGGCACGGCAGCGTGAACTCGATGGCGGCCGCAGCGGTCCCGGGGCCTATGCGCCGCCATCCAAGCCGCGATCACACGAATCTGCCCAGGATCACCGCCAGAATCTTGGCCAGGCGCACGGCCAGGGTCTTGCCCAACAAGCAGGCGGACCGGCGGGAGTCGACTTCTCGGACCTGCAGGATCAGCTTCGCTCCCTGACCAGCCGGATCGAAACACTCAACCGGCCCTGCGGGGTCAGCGATGCGGTCACGAGCCTTCGCCAGGAACTCGCCGAAATCGGCGGCGCTCTACGCGAAGCCATGCCGCGCCGGGCCGTGGAGGCCCTGGAAGGGGAGATCCGCAAGCTCGCGGACCAGATCGCCGACAACCGCAACTCCGGCATGGGACCGGCCGCCTTGTCGGGGCTGGAGCGCGGCCTCGCCGAAGTGCGCGACGCCCTGCACGCCCTGACCCCGGCCGAAAGCCTGGTCGGCTTCCAGGAAGCCATCCAGGCCTTGACCCGCAAGGTCGACCTTTTGAGCCTGGGCGGCTCCAACGGGTCCGATCCGGCCATGCTCGGCCAGGTGCAATCCGCGGTCGAAACGCTGCGCGGCCTCGTCGGGCAGGTGGCTTCCAACGAAGCGCTGGCTTCGCTGGCGGGCGAGGTGCGCGCGCTGGGCGAAAAGATCGACCGCGTGCTGGCGCGCCCGGCCGACGATCTCCTCAAGACGTTGGACCGGCGCATCAATGCCATCGCGGAGGCGATCGAAGCGGTTCGCCTGGAAGGCAGCCGTGCGGTACCGACCCGGTTCGAAGAACTGATCAACTCCCTCAACGACAAGATCGAACGGCTGCAGCTCGGCCGCACCGACCAGCTCGCCATCGGGGCGCTCGAAGAGCGCATCACCCGTCTGGTCGAAAAGCTCGATGCCTCGGAGGCCCGCCTCGGCCATCTCGGCGCCATCGAACGCGGCATGGCCGAGCTCCTGGTCCATCTCGAAGAGATGCGCGCCGCCCAGACGGCACTTGCGGCCCAGACGGCGCTTGCGGCCCAGACGGCCTTCCCGTTCCCCGCCGCGCCGGCCCCGAAGGCGGCGGCACCGGTTCCGCCGGCGCCGCCCCCGGTCGTGGATCTCCTGCGTCGCGACGTGGCCGATCTCAAGCAGACTCAGTCGACCACCGGTCGCCGCACGGAAGAATCCCTCGAGGCCGTGCACGGCACCATCGGCGACGTGGTCAACCGGCTGGCCATGATCGAATCGGATATGCGCACCGAGCCGCGCACGCCACCGCCGCCGCCCGGCCCGGGCCGCGATGACGACGAGGATTTTGACGACGGCCCGACGGCTTCGCTGCGGGCAACCGAACCGTCCCCGCCCGCCGCCGCTCCACCGGCGCCGCCGGTTCGTGCCAAGCCTCCGGCCGGATCGGCGCGCAAGCCCATCGATCCGAGCCTGCCGCCGGACTACCCCCTCGAACCGGGATCGGGCGTCCCACGGGCTCGCGCGACGAGCGGCATGGAGCGCGATGCGGCCCACGAGGCGGCATCGCGAGCGGCCCACTCCGAACCGGCGGCGGAAGCCGGGGCACCGAACTTCCTCGAGGCGGCGCGACGGGCCGCCAAGGCGGCGGCACTCCAGCAGCGCTCCGAAGGCCGCGCCGACGGCGAATCGTCGGGGAGCCTGTTGAGCGATCGTCTCAAGCAGATGTTCGTGGGCGCCGGTGTGGTGCTCGCGGTCGCCGGCGCCTTCCGGTTCGCCGGCGTCTATCTGGATCCCGAGCGGATGATCCTCGCGGACGCCCCCGCGGCGCAAAGCGAGGACGTCCGCAGAACCGCGGATCTCGCCTCGAGCGCCCGCGCGATCGCGGTTCCGGGCCTTGCCGAACTGGTGCCGCCCTCCACCAAGACGCTGCCCCCCATCGCGCCGCCGATTGCCATCGTGGCCGGCGAACGCTCTTTTGCGGCGGCGCCACCTTCGGGGGCTCTTGTGCCGGATCGCTCTGCGCGGCTGTCGGCGGCCGGCAATGCCAACCCGGACATCACGGGCTCGCTGCCTTTGCCGCGGGAGAACGCCGCCCCGACCATCACGGCGGCCATTCCGCCGGCGGCCTCGATGCCACCGCCCGTACCGGCAGCTCCGGCTCCGGCGCCGGCACCTACCGCCGCCTTGCCGCCCGCGCCGGCGGCTCCCGTGACGGCGGCCCCCATCGCGCCACCGCCCGCGACAGCCGATCCGCGGCCCGCGGAAGGCATCACCAAGGGCCTGCTCGCGGCCGCATCGGCCGGCAATCCCGCCGCCGCCTACGAAATCGCCAGCCGCTATGCGGAAGGCCGCGGCGTGGCGCAAAGCTACAAGGATGCCGCCGGCTGGTACGAGCGTGCCGCCAGGAGCGGCCTCGCCCCGGCCCAGTTCCGGCTCGGCACGATGTATGAAAAAGGTCTCGGCGTTTCGAAGGACCTCAAGGAGGCGCGCCGGCTCTACCTCGCCGCAGCCGATCAGCAGAACGCCAAGGCGATGCACAACATCGCCGTCCTCTACGCCGAGGGGATCGACGGCAAGCCGGACTATCGCTCGGCGGCGCAGTGGTTCCGCAAGGCGGCCGACCGCGGGGTCGTCGACAGCCAATACAATCTCGCCATCCTGTATGCCCGTGGCATCGGCCTCGAGCAGGATCTGGTGCAGTCCTTCAAGTGGTTCTCGCTGGCAGCCGCGGGCGGCGACAAGGATGCGGCCAGGAAGCGCGACGACGTGGCCGGCCGGTTGGACCAGGGCAAGCTCGCCCAGGCCCGCGACGCGCTCGCCAAATTCACGGTCACGCCGCAACCCGAGGAGGCGACGACGGTCAGGTTGCCGCCGGAAGGCTGGGACAGGGCGTCGCGGCCCCTCGCGGCTCCCGGAAAGCTCAAGGAACGCGCCCAGAAGCAGGCTTCCGTGCGGCGCTGATCCGCCGAGCAGTCCGGTCGTCCGCCGCCGCTCCCCTGCGACCCGGTGACCCTGCTTAACGCTGTCGCCACAAATCCGCTTTGTGTTGCTGATCCAGGACTGTACCGGTGGGGAGAAGCAACGCATTCTCACCCCGCGGCCATCGTTTCCCGACCGCGAGCATGCCGCGCGGCGAGTCAGTACCCGGTGCAGATTTATCTCCCCATAGCCGACCTGCCGGTGAACATCTTCCTCATCTTCGCGATGGGGATCGCCGTCGGCTTCATTTCGGGGATGTTCGGCATCGGCGGCGGTTTCCTGATGACACCGCTCCTCATCTTCGTCGGCATCACGCCGGCGGTGGCGGTGGCGACGGTCGCGACCCACATCGCCGCCTCCTCGTTCTCGGGCGCGATCGCCTACTGGCGCCGGCGGGCGCTCGACCTTCCCCTCGCCCTCCTGCTGCTCGCCGGCGGGTTCGTGGGGACCGCCTCCGGGGTCTGGCTGTTCACTCTGCTGCGCTCGCTCGGACAACTGGACCTCACCATCGGGCTCTCCTACGTGCTGCTGCTCGGCAGCGTCGGCAGCCTGATGGTAGTGGAGGGCCTGAGGGCGATCCTGCGCCAGCGCGCCGGCAAGCCGACGGAAGTGCGCCGGCCCGGCAGCCACGCCTGGTTCCACGGGCTGCCGTTCAAGCTGCGCTTCAAGCAGTCGCGCATCTACGTGTCGGCTATTCCCGTGCTGACCATCGGGATCGTGATCGGCTTCGTCGGCGCCATCATGGGCATCGGCGGCGGCTTCCTCCTGGTGCCGATGCTGATCTATCTCCTGCGCGTACCCACCAATGTGGTGATCGGCACCTCGATGGTGCTCACCCTCGTCACCATGGCGACCGCCACGGTGCTGCACGCGGCCACCAATCACCTGGTCGACGCCGTGCTGGCGCTGATCCTGATGGTGGGCGGCGTCATCGGCGCCCAGTTCGGCGCCCGCGCCGGCCAGAACATGCGCGGCGAACGCCTGCGCCTGCTGCTCGGCCTCCTTGTGCTCGCCGTCGGCGTGCGCTTCGCCATCGATCTGGTGTTGCCGCCGGCCGATCCTTTCTCGATCCGGATCGAGGGAAACTGAAGATGCCGGCGCGCGCGCTCATCATCGCGGTCGCGGCCCTGGCGGCGCTGTGCTCGGCACGGCCGGCGGCGGCCGAGCGCCTGGTGGCGTCCCTGTCGATGCACCGGGTGCTCATCACCTCCAACTTCACCGGCACCGAACTGGTGCTGTTCGGCACCGTGGAGCGCGACGCCGCCAGCGTGGCACGACGCGGCGATTACGACATTGTCGTCACGGTGACGGGACCGCGCCAGAATCTGGTGACGCGGCGCAAGGAGCGGGTACTGGGCCTGTGGGTCAACACCGGCTCCAGGACCTTCGTGGAAGTGCCGGCCTATCTGGCGACGCTCGCCACCAAGCCGCTCGCAAACATCGCCGGCGTCGAGACCCTGCGGCGCCTGCAGCTCGGCCCCGGATACGTTCTCCTGCCGCAGCGGATCGGACCGGACCTCGCCGACGTGGTCCCGGAAGATCCCTACCGGGCCGCCTTCCTGCGCCTGAAGAATTCCCACGGGCTCTACTACGAGAGCGCGAAGGCGGTCACCTTCCTGACCCCGACGCTGTTCCGCACCACCATCCCGCTGCCGGCCGAAAGCCCGGTGGGAACCTACGAGGTCGACGTCAAGCTGTTTGCGGACGGCACCATGATTGCCCGCACGACTTCGGCCTTCGAGATCGTCAAGGTCGGCTTCGAGCAGTTCGTCGTCACGGCGGCGCGCGAGTACGGCTTTTTCTACGGCCTCGGGACCGCCGCCATGGCGCTGATGACCGGCTTTCTCGCCTCGATTGTGTTCCGGCGCGACTGAAGCCGCCGCGCCTTCAGGGCAAGCCCGCCGGAGGACGCCGCACCGGCGGCGGCGGGATGACCGACAGCGGCGCCGACGTCACCGTCGCCGAGCCGGCCGACGGGTTGGGACGGCCGATGGGTGTTGGTGCGGGGGCCGGCGGCGGCCGGCGGACCGCCACGGGCCGCGGCTTCGGTGCCGGCACCGGCTTCGACTCTTCTTCGGTCCGCAACTTGGTGAGGATCTTGGCGGTCTCGTCCTGGGCGGCCACGAGCCGGGCCATGGATTCGCGCAGCGCCGCAAGATCGCGCGCCATCGCCTCGATCTGCGGCGTCAAGTCCACCGGGGCCGGCACGGCGGCGTGCGGCGGCGTTGCGGAGGCCGGCGCCTCCGGGGGAACTGAGGCGGGGGCGGGGGCGGCCGGGGGCACGGTTTCGCCGGCCGCCATGGGCTGGATCGCGGCCGCGTCGCCCGCCGGCGGCGCATGAGACACGCTCGGCGCGTGGGACACCATCAGGACGCCGGCGAGGGCCGGCACATGGGCGGCGAGCATCTGCCGCCCCGTCTCCCCGTAGGACTGCCACGCCAGGGTGGCGGCGACGCCGAGGCCGACCGCGAGGGTGAAACGCCCGACGCCGGCACGCCGGCGTTGCACGGGTTCAGGGGCGAGATCGTCGGCCGCCGGCAGGACCGGCGGATCGGCCAGCGACGGGCGCGGACCGGCGGAAAAATCAGCGGTGGCGGCGGGGCGCAACGTCGAGGTTGCGCGCGCGGCTTCATCGGCGAGCTTGTTCAAAGCGTCCTGCGTGTCCTTGTCGTCCTGGGGCACCAACGGCACCTCCTCGGCGAGACTCTTGTCGGCACCATGCATATCGAGACGGGACTCCATCGGCCACCCCCAATCGCGCTGCCGTGTCGGCGGGCGCTCGCGGCCGTTGCGGCGGGCGCACGTCCCTCGCCGAATGGGTCCCACCCCGGTGTGACCAAAGCGTGGTGCCGGGGGGAGAAGATTGGGGCGATCTCACGACCCGCCGGCCGGCGGCACACCGGGACCTCGAAGCATGGTCGCCGAATTATTAAGTACCCGGAGCGATTGTATCGCCGTTGCTGCCGGGCCATCCTGCGCCTGACCTCCACCCCGTCCACCGAGTCATGCCATCATGCACATCGAGTACGACCGCAAGCTCGACTTCAAGGACGTGCTGATCCGTCCCAAGCGCTCGACCCTCAACTCGCGCTCGGAGGTCGACGTTTCCCGCACCTTCCGTTTCGTCCATACCGGCACCGAATGGACGGGCTTTCCGCTCATCGCCGCCAACATGGACACCATCGGGACCTTCTCGATGGCACGCGCGCTCGCCCCGTTCGGCGCCATGGTGGCGGTGCACAAGCATTATCCGGCCGACGCCCTGGTGGAGTTCTTCCGCGGCAATCTGGCCTCGAACGCCTTCTACACCGCCGGCTCCACCGCCGAGGACCTGGACAAGCTCGCCTATGTGAAGGCGAGGACGCCGCTGACCAAGATCAGTCTCGACGTCGCCAACGGCTACACGGAGACGTTCCTGGAGGCGGTCGCCCGCCTGCGCGACGAGAACAAGGACGCGGTCATCATGGCGGGGACCATCGTGACCGCCGAGATGGCCGAGGCGCTGATCCTCGCCGGCGCCGACATCGTGCGGGTCGGCATCGGCTCGGGCTCGGTGTGCACCACCCGCGACCTGACCGGCATCGGCTATCCGCAGCTCTCCGCCGTCATCGAATGCGCCGACGCCGCCCACGGGCTCAAGGGCCAGGTGTGTTCCGACGGCGGCTGCACGGTGCCGGGCGACATCGCCAAGGCGTATGGGGGCGGTGCCGATTTCGTCATGCTGGGCGGCATGCTGGCCGGCCACGACGAATGCGAGGGTGAAATCCGCCACGAGGTGCGCGACGGCCACAAGGTGCCGGTCGCCATGCAGTTCTATGGCATGTCGTCGGAGGTCGCCATGAAGAAGTACTATGGCGGCGTCGCCGACTATCGGGCCTCCGAAGGCAAGACCGTCGAAGTGCCCTACCGCGGCGAGGTCAAGGCGACCGTGCAGGAAATCATCGGCGGCGTGCGCTCGTCCATGACCTATATCGGCGCCCGCCACCTCAAGGAGGTGCCCAAGCGCACCACCTTCGTGGTGGTCGGGGCGCAGCGCAACACGGTGTTCGACCGGTAGGGCCTTCTCACGCCGTTTCGGCGGCCTGAAGCTGGGCACGGGTCGGCAGGCCGTCCATGTCGCCGATGACCTGGATCGCCAGCGCGCCGAGGCGGTTGCCGCGCGCCGCCGCCGCGACGACGCCCAAATCCTCGAACATGGCGCTGACGAAGCCGACCGCGAACGCGTCGCCGGCGCCGACCGTGTCGACCACCCGCTCGACCGCGACGCCGGGAACGATCTCGGCCACTTTGGGGGTGCGCACATAGGCGCCCTCGGGACCGAGCTTGATCGCCACCACCTTGCAGCCGCGATCGAGATAGAAGGCGGAAACCCCCTCGGCGGTGGACAGGCCGGTGAGGATGCGGCCCTCCGACAATCCCGGCAGGACCCAGTCGGCCATGCAGGCGAGTTCGTTGATGCGCTCGACCATGACCTTGCGGTTCGGCCACAGGGACGGACGCAGATTGGGATCGAAAGAGACGGTGCGGCCGGCCGCCCGCATGGTCTTCATGGCGTGGCGGCTCAGCTCCATGACGTCGTCGGACAAAGCCGCCGCGATCCCCGTCACATGCAGGTGGCGCGCCGCCAGAAAATAATCGGCCGCGAAATCCTTGACCGACAGGACGCTCGCCGCCGAGCCGCGGCGAAAATACTCCACCGTGGGGTCGCCGCCATCGGCGTGGGACTTGACCAGAAATCCGGTCGAACGGGCCGGGTCGTCGACCACCCGGCTGATGTCGACGCCTTCGCCGGTCAAGACGTAGCGGATATAGCGGCCCATGTAGTCGCCGCCCAACCGGCTCACCCAGCCGACCTTGAAGCCGAGCCGGGCGAGGCCCACCGCCACATTGGTCTCGGCGCCGGCGATCCGGCGCGTGAACGTCTCCACCGAGGCGAGATCGCCGGAGGCGTCGGCGATGAACATGCCCATGGTTTCGCCGAAAGTAACGGCGTCGAGCTCTTCCGAGGGGGTTGGCATTTCTAGGCGGCTCAGGCGCTGGCGAGGAGTTCGACGTAACGGCGGGTGACGGCCACGCGGTCCTCGCCGGCGAGCGGGAACTCGATCGCCCGCGGCAGATCGGCCGGAAAGGACGCGACGAGATCGCGCCAGGTGCGGTCGGCCGGGTCGAGCGGGATCGTGATCAGCCGGTCGTCCTGGCTGGCCACCGCCTTGCAATGCACGTAACGCACATAAGGGGCGAGCCCGCGGGCGGCGGCTGCCGCGTCGTCGCCCGACCAGCGCCAATTGCCGATGTCGAAGGTGGCACGAATGTCGATGCCGTCGCGCTGGCAGTCGCCCATGAAGGCCGCGATGGGGGCCCAGCGGCCGCCATGGGGGGTCTGGTCGTTCTCGACCAGAATCTTGGCGAACGAACGGTCCACCAGCCGGCGCAGTTCGTCGAGCGCAATACCGCCCGCATAGTGGCCAAGGCAGATCTTCAGGGCTTCGGCGCCGAGGGTTTCGGCTTCCGCCACCAATTCGGCGAGACCGTCGAGGGCGAGCGTGCCGTCGAACCGGAACAGTTCGAAGGGTGCTGAATAACGCAGCCTGAGGCCGAGATCGGCGGCAGCCTTGCGGAGCGAATGAAGCGGGCAGTAGGGGCCGTCGAACAGCTCGCGCCGGATTTCGGCGCCGGTGGCACCGGCCGCGGCGATGTCGGCCAAAAAGGCTTCCTGGCCGTCGCGGCGGACCAGATCGACCCCGAAGGCCCCGAGCGTGACGAAAATTGGTGATTTGGACATCCTGGGACAATTCTCCTGGGATGAGAAACCGGTTTCACCAGCGGCCGAAAGGCAGGCCGTCGGCAAACTGTTGCCGACGGCCTGGGGGTGTACGGGGGCGTACGGGGGTGGGGTGTGCGAGCCATTTCGGCGGCGCGGCTGGCTTTTCCCTGGGGAGGAGACAGGGAAGCTGCCGTTCCACAGCGTCAAAGTATTGAAACCGGTTTCAGACGTCTTTGATCCAGATCAAATACATTCCCGGTGCGGTCGAAGAATCTCCCCGCCAGCGCAACGCGCCGTCGCATCCTCGTCGCGGCAGGCCCGGGACGACCCCATGAACCGACCCCCCTCTCCCCCGGAACCCGAAATTGTCGCGTTTGGACGCGCCACCATCGCGGATGTGGCCCGCGCCGCCAAAGCCTCGAAGGCGAGCGTGTCGCGCTTCCTCAGCGGCAATGTGGGGGCTCTGTCCAACGAGTTGCGCGGCCGCATCGAGGCCGCGGTGGCGGCGCTCGCCTATCATCCGAGCCCGATCGCCCGCAGCCTGAAGGGCGGCCATACCGGCCTGATCGGCATGATCGCCGCCGATATCGACAATCCGTGGTCGGTCGCGGTGCTGCACGGCGCCGAAGGCGCCTGCCAGCAGCGCGGCTTTTCGCTGATGCTGTCCAACTCCGGCGGCGACACCGCGCGCGAGCACAAGATGATCGCGGCGCTCTTGTCCTACCGGGTCGAAGGCCTGATCGTGAACGCCGCCGGACCGGCCCAGAACCTCGCCGCCATCACGGATATCCCGGTCGTGCTGATCGACCGCAAACCGCCCGGCTGCAGCTTCGATTTCGTCGGCCTCGACAACGTCGCCGCCATGGACACGGTGGTGCGGCACCTGACCGCGGAAGGATTCTGCGACCTCGCTTTGGTGATCCAGCCGGTGCGCCACGTCTCCACCCGCCAGGAGCGCGTCGCCGGCTTCCGGGCCGCCCTCAAGGGCATGCCGGGCTGCCGCGGCGACATCGTCGAGATCGAGCAGGCCGACCCGGCTGCGGTCGACCGCGCCCTGACGGCGTTCCTGTCCAACCCCGGCGGACCCAAGGCGGTCATCGCCGCCAACGGCCTGATGACGCTGCGCGTGGTGCAATGCTTCGACCGCCTCGGCCTGCGCATGCCGCGCGACGTGGGCCTCGTCGGATTCGACGAACTGGACTGGTGCGCGCTGGCGCGGCCCGGCATCACCACTTTCGGGCAGCCCACCTACGACATCGGCGCCACCGCGGTGCGCCGCCTGCTCGCCCGCGTGTCGGGCGAACACACCGAGGCCGGCGACACCATCTTCACCGGCACCCTGATCGCGCGCGCCTCCTCGTCGGGCCGCCACCTGCGCGGCGAAGCCGCGTAAACGCAACGGCGCCGTTACAATCCCGGCAGGCGCGGGGCGCCACCGTCGAGGCGCACGCCTTCCAGAGTCAGCAGCCGCTCCTTGGTCGTCGTGCCGCCGGGCGCCGAAAAGCCGCCGATGCGGCCGCCGGCGGCGAGCACGCGATGGCACGGGACAATGACTGGAACCGGGTTCTTGGCCATCGCCTGTCCGACCGCCTGGGCACCCTTGGGCAATCCGGCACGCCGCGCCAGTTCCCCATAGGTGACCGTCTCGCCCCACCCGACCGCGCGCAATGCCGCGTAGATGGCGAGATCGGCTGAGCCGCGATCGCCAAGATCGACGGTGATGGACGAGAGGTCGATTGCCTCGCCGGCGAAGTAGCGTTGCAGGGCACCGACCGCCGGCGCGATTTCGGCCGGCGGCTCTGCGGCCCCCTCGCCGATTGCACGTCGGCGCAACTGCCGCTCGGTGCCGTCACGGTCGCCGTCGGGTAACTGCATATGCGTGATGCCGCGCCCGTTCCAGGCGAGGCCGCAGCACCCGATGGCGGTATCGAACACGCAATAGGGCACTCGCGCCTCCCGAATTCGCACCTTCGGTCCGATATAGAGCACGATCTTCCAGACTTGAATCGTCGCGAGCCATGACGAGCACCGCCTT
>JAVDCA010000043.1 GCA_030848545.1 Astrobacterium formosum | reverse complement strand
GTTCCTCTGACAAAACGGCACTCCAATCTTGCCGTTGGAACGCAGCGATCGCCTGAGAGTTCCATCTGCGACAATTGTCTTCTCCGACACCGTAGACCCAGATGAGGGGGCTCATGGCGTTCACCGACTTCGGCATCAAGACGCTGGATCCCGGGCTGATCAGCCGTTGAGAGCCACGGGCGGCCTATTTTTTTCGCGGCGTCACCCATGACTTCCGACTGTGGTGATCCCGAATGCTCCCAAAGCCATCCAGATCGCCATTGCGATCATCATCAGGTTCTCGGTCAGCGAGATAAATCCCAGCGGCACGTTGCTTGATCCGCCGACACAGGCGCATTTCAATTCGCGTTTGTCGATGTAGACGGCTTTAAGGACCGAGACGGCGCCGACGGTGCCGATGAAGAGAGCTACCGGAACGGACAGCCAAGTCAGGGCGCCGGCAACCATCAGCACGCCCGCGAAGCCTTCGGCATATGGGTAAATGTAGCTGTAGGGGACCCACCGTTTGGCGAGCAGGTCGTAGTTCAGGAACATGGTCGAGAAGCTCTCGACGTTCTGCAGCTTCAACAGCGCCAGCACCACCATGGAGAAGCTGATGAACCATTCCGCCGCCCGTCTGGTGAAGGGGCTGCCCGCGACGGTGTAACTTGCCGCCATTGCCATCAGTGCCGTCCCCGCGAACAGCACGACGACCGGCCGGTAACTGGTCGCGTTCGGGTCGACGATGGGCCTGCCCAGGAACCGGCGCAGATCGTCATATCCGCCGACGCGCCTGCCGCCGATAAACACCTGGGGGCGTCGTGGACACACCGTGCTCGGCTTTGAACGCGTCAGTGGCTGAGCGCGTCGTGAGGTGGCGGTCCTCGACTTCGAACCCAGATCTCTCCAGCAGATCCTTGGACTTCAGGCCATAAGGGCAAGTGTGTTCGGGCGTCACCATGCGGTGAAGCACAGCTCTTTTGCCAAGTGATGTGGTGGTTGCCGACATGTCGCGCTCCTTATGCGTCGTATTTGTGATCTCGTCGGCGACTGATATAGGGTCTGTACCATGGTACAGAGTCAAGGGGCCGAAACCGTCACAATCAGAAAGCTCGCGACCGCCGGGGGCGTGGGGATCGAAACGACTCGTTACTACCATCGGGTGGACTTTCTTCGGAAGCCAACGCGCGACGTGGGGTTTTGTCACTGCGGACCGGATGACGTGCGCCGCCTCTGATTCATCAGGCAGGCCCAGACCGCCGGTTTCACGCTCGTGCAAATCAAGGAGCTCCTGGCGCTCGATGCTACCGAGGACCGCCGCCGTGCACGCGACCTCGCGAGGCAGCGCATCAGCGCCATGGATACGAAGATCGAAGAACTCAGGCGTGCACGCGCGTCACTTGCGCGGCTGGCGCGCGCGTGCGCCGAAGGCAGCCACGGGCCCTGTCAAATCCTGGAATCGTTCGACGAATACCGAGGACTCGAATGACGTGCCTCGGCCGCAGCGGAGGCCGCATCTTCCAGTAGCGTTCACGGTGCCGCTCCGTACAGGCGCCGTTGAACAGAAGCAATCAGCCGTCATGCCTTTCGGTCCGAAAATGGCACGCTTTGCCCATGAGGGCCGGGCAGGGCGCGTCCGCTCTGCCCGGGTACTTCAGACGTCAACTTGTTCGGCGATCGCCAGCGCGTCATCTACCTCGATCCCGAGGTATCGAACAGTGCTTTCGATTTTGGTGTGGCCGAGCAAAAGCTGGACCGCGCGGAGGTTCCCCGTGCGGCGGTAAATCAAGGTCGCCTTCGTTCGCCGGAGCAAGTGCGTGCCGAAGAAAGTCGGGTCAAGCCCGACACTTGCGATCCACCCCGTGAGCAGGCGGGCATACTGCCTGGTCGATATCGGACGGCTTCGGTCCTTTCGGCTGGAGAAGAGGAACTGCCCCGGCCTGAGTCCACAAGCGCGGATGTGGGCGTCCACAGCCTCCCTGGTGTGCTCGGTCAACTCGAACTTGACCGGACAACCAGTTTTCCGTTGTCGGACGACCGCGCGGTCGATTGCCAATCCATGTGGGGCGACGTCCTCCACTCGGATACGAACCAGGTCGCAGCCGCGCAGCTTGCTGTCGATCGCGAGATTGAACATGGCAAGTTCGCGGATCTTGCCGTCGACCTGGAGCTTGGTCCGGATGGCCCACACGTGCTTTGTTTGTAGCGGCGGCTTAGCGCCGCGCATCTTTCCTATGTTCGACGAGCGTTTGCGGGTGGTGCTGACCTCGACGTTCTCTGGAGTCTGCATGGCCGAACTCCTCTACTGAGGGGGTCGTCCAGTATGCTCCCGGGAGAAAGATGCGGTCCCGAGGTCTGCAGACGGGCCACTTCGGTCGTCATGCCCAAGGCTCATGTCCATCGTTGGGCAAACTCTGACCCAAAGCAGATGTTGCACGTTCGTCGACCGACAGCTGCCGTCAATCAGCCGAGTAGAGAGAATCGCAATTTTATTCCCTCCAGCGCGACGCACGGACGACGGTGTCCAGCGAAATCCGGAACTGACCCCTTAGCCGTATGCTCGGTTGCGCCCGCCTCGCCTTCATGGTGAGGCCGCGGCCCTCCTCGACCGCCCGCTTCGCCACAGCCACGTCGTCACCATCTGGGGCGACAGCTATCGGCTGCGCGAAAAGCACCGGCGTGGGCTTCTGCAGAAGTCCGCTCCGGCGCCTCAACCCTTAACCGCGTGTGTCATCTCAACCGGGGGCAATTCTTGGCGACGAAAGGTGTGTCAATCCAATAGTGCCCCGTTATGAATTTGGAGCAATCGAACTTTGTCGATAATCAACTCTGCTTCTCTTCGGGACGTTTGGCCAGCCATCGTTTGACGGTGTTTCTATCGACCCTCAGGCGCGTGGCGGTTCTGGCGATGTTGCCTTCCTCCTTCTTCAGTGTCGATTGCACGTGATGAATGATGGCGGCGTCGAGCGAAGCCGGTTCGGCGTCCTGGTCGACAGGCGCCGTGCGGGCGGGGATTGCCGTTTCGGGAAGCCCGCGCAGGGTGACGTATTTCTCCGCGAAGTTCTCCAGCGCGCGGACATTGCCATGCCACGGGCAGTCCTCGATCGCCTGCAGGAAACGCGCCCCGGGAAGCGGCGGCCGCCAACCATATTTGCCCCCGTAAAGATCGAGAAAATGCCGGAACAGCAGCGCCGCATCGCCTTTTCGTTCGCGAAGCGGCGGGACTTCCAGATCCAGCACGCTGAGGCGATAGTAGATGTCTTCGCGCAATCGCCCCTGCCGGACTTCCACGCGGGTGTCCTTGTTGGTGGCGGCGATTATCCGCACATTGACCGAAATGACCTTGTTGTCGCCGATCCGCATGATTTCCCGTGCCTGCAGAGTGCGCAGCAGCCGCGCTTGCAGGAACACATCCATTTCGGCGACCTCGTCGAGAAACAGCGTGCCGTTGTGGGCCAGCTCGAACAGCCCGGTCTTGCCCGAGCGCAGCGCGCCCGTGAATGCGCCTGGCGCATAGCCGAACAGTTCGCTTTCCAGCAGCGTTCCCGGCAAGGCGGCGCAGTTGACGGCCACGAATGGCCCTTTCGCACGCGCGCTCGCATTGTGGATGCTTTGCGCGAAAAGCTCTTTGCCGGTGCCCGTCTCGCCCTCGATGAGGATGTTGGAGTCGGACACGCTGTAGCGCCGCGCCCGGTCGATGGCTTCCCGCATGGCGGCGCTGGCATGGACGATCGAATCGAAGGTGTATTTGGCGCAAAAGCCGCTGTCCATCAGCTTGCTGCGGATACTCTTTTCCGTCTGCTGGATCTGTTCGACCCGCTGGAACAGGACGACGATGGAATCCGCCGACATGTCCATGGGGCTGCGGACGAGGTCGACCACGAAGTGCCTGTCGCCGACCCGGGTGAGTGAATTCTGCAGGTCCATGGCCTTGGTGACGGCCGCATTGAGGTCGGCGTCGGGGAAGATTTGATGAAACGGCCGACCGATGACCTCCTCGCGTGAGGCGTGCAGCAGACTGCATCCGCGCTGATTGATCTCCTCCACCCGCCTGCCGCCGTCGAGAAGCAGCGCGCCTTCGCGCGTGCATTGCAGAACGGCGACCAGCTTCTTCTCGCTCGCGTGCAGCCGGTTCATGTTGTTCAGCGCGAGCATGGCCTGCTCGAAGGCTTCGACGAGCGTTTCCTTGCTGGACTCGATGAGATGGCAATCGAGGCCCCTCGCCCGGGTCAGGCGCACGGAGACGACGTCGCCGATGATCACGTCCGGCTTCCAGGCGACGAGGCTTTCCATGACGTCGGCGAACTGGTGCTCGTACCGGAATTCGAATGCCTGGTAGCGCCGTCGCAGGATATCGCAGACGGGCGTGCAGATGCTGATGAGCGAATTGAATCCGACGATGGCGATACGGCTGTCGGGCGCGGTTTGCGCGTGAATGAAGGCGAAGGCGCTGTAGACCGAAGGGCGCACCTGGCCGACGTCGATGCCCAGCTCCTCGCTGATGCGCAGCGCCGTCCCGCCGCGGCTGATGAGGATCTTGGCACCTTCGGCGAGCGCTCGGCGGGCGGCGGCGACGCCTTGCCGGATGTCCGCCTGATAGACACGGATCGGATAGTGGCGCTCGTCGATGATCTGCCGTGCCATGACAGCCAAGCTCTCGTAAGGCGCGATGAAGGCGATAGACAAGGGCACTCCTTATCGGGGTGGAGAATGGCGGCTCAGAGCCGTGGTGCGTTTTGCACCATACTCCAATGAGAAACACGCCGCAAAGTGTCGGCGGCTGCCTCGCCGATATAATATTATCTTGTTTTTCAATTGGTTAGACATCTGGCATTCGTCTTGCTGATAGGCAGACAGCCGGTTGCCATTCAACCTAAAACGCCAGATTGAGAGGGGCCATGGATCGGGTCGCAATCCTTGCGGACGATTTCACCGGAGCTTGCGATACGGGTGTGCATTTCGCCTGCACCGGCATGCGGACGGCCTTCGTTCTCGATCCTGGCGCGATCGCCAGCGCGTTCGATTCCTACAACGCCCTCGCCCTGACGACGGAGACCCGGTTCCTGGCCCCGAAGGACGCCGCCGGGAAAGTCTTCGAATCTGTTTCGCTGTGCCGGCAGGCGGGCGTGAACTTCTTCTTCAAGAAGACCGATTCGGCTTTGCGCGGGAATCCGGGTGCCGAAACGGAAGCCGTTCTGAACGCCTTGAAGTTTCCCGCAGCACTGATCTGCTCCGCGCTGCCGGCGTTTGGCCGGACCGTCGCCGACGGCATCCTGCTGATCAACGGGACCCCAGTGCATGAAACGTCACTGGGCAACGACGACGCCACGTCGATGACGACGTCCGACGTCGCCGAATGGATGACCCGGCAAACCCGAATGCGCGCCGGGCACGTCGGAATCGCGGATCTGGAACGCGGCCGCGACCATCTCGTCCGCAAGGTCCGTACCCTGACCGAATCCGGGTGTGCCGCCATCGTTTCCGACGCAGTGACCAACGAGCACCTGGACGCCCTGTCCGGCGTTCTGATGGCTTCCCGCGATCCGCACGGCGATCTGCCGCCGCTGCTGCCGGTGGGGTCGGCGGGGCTGGGGAAGGCGATGGCCAAGGCTTTCTCGGGTACCGTCATCCGCAAGGCGATCCGGCCGCACGGCCGCATGCTGGCGGTAGTCGGCGGCATGAACGAGACGGACCTGGAGCAGATGGATTTCGCGGTCAGAAACGATCGCTGCGCTTTGCTGTCCTTCAGCGTCGAAAGGGCTCTCCACGATCCGGAGGGGGTGTGCGAGGCGCTGCTGCGCGTGGCGTCCAAGACTGATAAGCACGTCGTACTGCACGGCGACAGCAGCGAGGAGAGCACGATGGCGATCGAATCCGGCGACCACGTAGCGAATGTCTACGGGCGTCTGGTTCTCGGCCTGTGCCGCGCCCTGCCGTTCACGACCGTGTTCGTCACCGGCGGTCACACCGCGATCAGCGCCGTCGAACATCTCGGCATCTCCAGCATGATGCTCGAAGAGGAGCCTTTGCCCGGCGTCGCGCTCGGGTCCTGCTACAGCGACGCCACCAACGTCCGCTGGTTCCTTTCCAAGGCGGGCGGTTTCGGCGACAGGGAGACGCTGCTCTCCATCGCCGACACGCTCGTTCGCTAGAGATCTTTTCCATGACGGGGAACCGGAACAGAACCGGCATCACCGTAGACGGTCGCGGCGGCGTCGACCCGGCGATCGACGTCGACGCCATGCCGGCAATGCGCAGCCGCGGTGCGCGCCGCCGCGTGGGCACGCGGGATCTCACGTGCATGCGGCGGGGAGCGGAAGGGATCATCGTCCCCGCCACGATCGGATTTCTCAGAGCGGCATCGACACGGAAATCGCCTTGTCGATGCGTCTTCACTTCAACTTCAACAAGGGGTTGGCAATGAAATCGGGGTTGGTCATGAAATCTGGGAAGCTCAACATCATCGGCGCAGCCTGTCTGTCGCTCGGCCTGGCGCTGGGAGGCGGCGGTGAAGCGCTGGCGGCGCGCAAGATACAGATCGGTCATGCCTACGCGGCGCAACATCCCATGCACGTCGCCATGGAAGCCTTCGCCGCCCAGGTGAAGAAGGAGACCAAGGGGGAGCTCGAGTTCGAGATCATCCCCAGCGGCGTGCTCGGCGGAGAAGTGGAGCTCATCCAGCAGACCGTCGGCGGCATGTTGGACGCGTCGTTGATCGGCGCCATCACCATGTTCCAGGGCTTCGCGCCGAAGGCGGCCATCGAGGATCTGCCCTTCATCTTCACGGACCGCCTCGTCGCCCAGAAGGCCATCGACGCTCTTTTCGGGGCCTACATCTCGGGAAAGGTCATCGAGCCCTTGGGTCTCAAGGTCGCCACCTATCTGGAGCACGGCTTCCGCCAGATCACCAACAGCCGGCGCGCCATCGCGGCGCCGGGGGATCTGTCCGGCTTGAAGCTGCGCGTGCCGCCCCTCGCCATGCGGGTGGAAGCATTCAAGCTCCTGGGCGCCAATCCGGTTCCCATGTCGCTGCCCGAGCTGTTCACGGCCTTGCAGCAAGGCACGGTCGACGGCCAGGAAAACCCGATGGCGACCATCGAGTCCAACAAGTTCTACGAAGTGCAGAAATTCATTTCGCTGACGAACCACACCTACACGTCGGCGCCGCTCGTGTTCAACGCCGACACCTGGAAATCCTTCGACCCCGCGACGCAGAAGATCATTCTCGACGCCGCCAAGATGGCTAAGGACATGAGCCGCGAGCTCTACGTCAAGTATGAAAAGGACGCGCTCGCCCGCATCAAGGCGTCGGGCGTCACCGTGACGACGGACGTGGACTACAAGGCGTTCGCCGAAAAGGTGAAGCCGGTGTGGGAATCGTTCCGCAAGAAGCACGGCAGCGAAATGTTCGATCTGATCTCGCAGGCCGAGAAAAAGTAACGCCGCCTCCTCCGTCAACGGGGCCAGACGGCACGTTCCGCGAGAACGGCACGCGATTTTCGGGCGGATTTCCGCTCGGTTTCGGAAGTCGAGTCGCCCGGAGAGTTCGTCAGGCCGTTTGGCCCCTACATTGACGTCGTGTCAAAGAGAACGATTCAGACATGGAACAGAAAACGGGGAGTATCCCGGTGGTCGGGGCCCTATACGCGTTCGTCTTCGGGCGACCAGGCGGTCAACGATCCGTGCTGGTTCGTCTGCAGGAAGTGCTCTGCACCTTCCTGTTCGTCGTCATGGCCGTCGTCCTCTTCCTGCAGACGATCGCCCGCCTGTTCGACGTCTCGTTCTTCTGGGCCGAAGAGCTGTCCCGCTATGCGATGGTCTGGATCATTTTTCTCGGCTCCACCGTCGCCGTCTACCAGGGCTCGCATACCAATATCGGGGTGTTCGTCGAGATGGTCCCGAAGGCGATCCGTCGCTACGTGGAGGCGCTGGTCAGCCTGGCCAGCGCCGCCGTGATCGGCATCATCGCCTGGCACGGTCTCACCGTCATCAAGGTGGCGATGATGGGCCGATCGTCGGCGGTGGGAATTCCTCTGGGCTACGTCTTCGGGGTCGTGACTTTCTGCGGCTCGCTGATGGTCATCTTCTTCATCAATCGAGCGGCTTTGAAAGTGCTGGGCAAGCCGCTTCCCGAGGATGAACTCACCGAGCAGCAGAAGGAAGAGGTGGAACTATGATCGTGGTGATGTTCATCACGCTGTTGGCTTGCCTGTTCCTCGGCATGCCCGTGGCATTCTCCATCGGTGCGAGTTCCGTCGTCTTCTGCCTGATGAACGGCGCTCCGAAGCTGGCCATCATCGCCCAACGCATGGTCGAGGGTGTGGATTCGTTCCCGCTGATGGCGCTGCCGTTGTTCATCCTCTCGGGCGAGATCATGGCCTATGGCAGCACGCCGCGGCTGATGCGCCTCGCCAACATGCTGCTCGGCCGGATCCCGGGCGGTCTGGCCGCCACGGCCTCGCTGAGCTGCGGCATGTTCGGCGCCATTTCCGGGTCGGCCGTCGCCACGGTGGCGGCCATCGGCGGCATCGTCAGCCCGGAAATGGTCAAGAGCGGCTACAAGAAGAGCTTCACGGCGTCTCTCGTCGCCGGGTCCGGGGTCATGGGGATGATCATCCCGCCGAGCTTCTGCATGGTGCTGTACGGCGCCGCCTCGGGGTACGTCTCGATCGAAGGCATGTTTCTCGCCGGGTTCATCCCGGGGATCTTCACCATCCTGCTCTTCATCGTCTACTCGGTCGTCATCGGCAAGCGGCGCGGCTACGTCTCCGCCCGGCGCGAGTCCCTGACGCCGCGGCAGCGCGTGTTCATCGTCCTCGACGCGTTGCCGCCGCTGATGATGCCGGCGATCATCCTGGGCGGGGTGCTGAGCGGCGTGTTCCCGCCGACGGAATCCGCGGCCGTGGCCGCGATGTACGCCTTCGTTCTGGCGACATTCGTCTATCGGCAGATCGATCTGGCGACGCTGGTGCGGATCTGCACGCGCAGCGCGATTTCCTCGGCCATCGTCATGCTGATCATTTCCATGGCGGCACCGTTCGGCTGGATCCTGGCCATGCAGGGGGTGCCGAAACTGATCGCGACCAGCGTCATGGCGATGTCTGCCAACATGTACGTGGTGGTGGTACTGATCACCTTCGTGCTGCTGTTCCTCGGCATGTTCATGGAGGGGAACTCGCTGATCATCCTGCTGACGCCGATTCTCCTGCCGCTGGTCTCGTCGCTGGGCATGGACGCCATCCAGTTCGGCATGGTCTTCATGATGGCCATCGCGGTCGGCGGCGTGTCGCCGCCCCTGGCCGTGAGCCTTTATGTCTCGGCGCGCACCGTGGGAATCAGAGTCGAACAGACGTTCCCGGAAGTCTTGCACGTCCTGGCGATCCTGGTCTTCACCACCTTCCTGTGCATCTTCTGGCCGGCGTTCTCGCTGTATCTGCCGTCGCTGTTCGGCAAGGCGTCGTTCTGATCGCGGCGCGCGGGCTATCCGCCATCGGCGTGTCGTTCATTCGAAGACGGAGGGGGATGGCCGTCGTCCATCCTCGAACCAAAAGGCTTTCTCGATGAAGACCTATGACCTCACCGACATGGCCGCGCCGGGCGCGCAATACGATCTCATCCTGAAGAACGGCCGCGTCGTCGACGCCGAGCTCGGCTTGGACGGCATCCTCGACGTCGCCATTGCCGACGGCAAGATCGCCGCCGTCGCCGCCGACCTGAAGGGGCCCTGCTACGACATCATCGATTGCACCGGCAAGCTGGTCATTCCCGGGTTCGTCGACGCGCACCAGCATTGCTATCCCGCGACGTGGATCAGCCTGAATCCCGATACCGGCGGCATCTACAACGGCGTTCCGACCGTCGTCGACGCCGGCAGCTCGGGCTACATGACGTTTCCCGACTTCCACGACAGATACATCACGCGCAGCGTCACCGACGTGTACGCGATGCTGCACCTGCATCCAATCGGGTTCGCGCACGATCCGGAAAGCTGGGACCCCAAGGAGGCCCAGAAAATCCAGACCTACCGTGTCGTCGAGACCGTCGAGAAATACCGCGACCGGATCATCTGCCTGAAGCTCCGGGCGATGGAGGATTTCATCGTCCACAAAGGCCTGCAGGGGCTCGACGAATTCCTGCGGCTTTGCGATCAGTGCGGTCTTCCGCTGACGCTGCACATCGGCGACTTCTTCAGCGACCGGCTGAGCGACGCGGAAGTGGACGGTTTCACCCGAGGCGCGCTGGAGCGCCTGCGTCCGGGCGACGTCATCGCCCACGCATTCACGGGCAAGCGCGGCAAGCTGTTCCGGGAGGACGGCGCTTTCGACGATCTCATCCGCACGGCCGTGGAGAGGGGGGTCTTGCTCGATGCCTGCGTCGGGCAGACGAATTTCAGCGTCGCGTCGCTCCGGCGCGCCATCGCGCGTGGCTTCAAGCCGGCGCTCATCAGCTCGGACTACGGCTGTGTCAGCATCGACGGAGTCAACAACAATTGGGGTATGAGCCTGTCCAGGTTCCTGACGGTCGGGCTCTCGCTTGAGGACATTCTGGCCATGACGACCATCAATGCCGCAAAGGCGATGAGGCTGGATGATCGCAAGGGCAGCCTGCGGATAGGGCGCGAAGCGGACATCAGCGTTCTGGAATTGCACAGTGGGCAATACGAGTTCATGGATCGCCGCGGCGGCGAGCGGTTTTCAGGCGGCGAATTGCTGGTTCCCGCTCTCGTGGTCCGCAAAGGGATGGCCTATCACGTCATTCACAAGGGATGTCCGCCCATCGGATGACCGAAACAACGGATCGCCGCAGGATAGATCGATCTTAAGACAGTATGTCCGCTTCTGGCACGACGTTGCCGAGTGCAGCGGGGCAGACATGAAGAAGGCTAGCGATACGTCGTTGTCTTGAGACTTGAAGCGCTTCCGTTCGCCCCGGAATAAGTGCCCCCTCAGGACCGCGCCGCGAAACCGGACGAGACCCTGTGTCGTCCGCGCCCCTAGGCAGCGTCCGGCGCGGGAGCTGCACAGGTTCACCTCGGCAGTCCGTTTATGGCACCCTTTGCCCATAAGGGCCGGGCAGGGCGCGTCCGCTCTGCCCGGGTACTTCAGACGTCAACCTGCTCGGCGATCGCAAGCGCGTCATCGACCTCGATCCCGAGGTAGCGGACGGTGCTCTCGATCTTGGTATGGCCGAGCAGTAGCTGTACGGCGCGTAAGTTGCCGGTTCGCCGGTAGATCAAGGTCGCCTTCGTCCGGCGGAGCGAATGCGTGCCGAAGAAAGTCGGGTCAAGCCCGACACTTGCGATCCACCCCGCGAGCAGCCGGGCATACTGCCTGGTCGATATCGGACGGCTTCGGTCCTTGCGGCTGGAGAAGAGGAACTGCCCCGGCCTGAGGCCGCTTGCGCGAATGTGGGCGTCCACGGCTTCCCTGGTATGCTCGGTCAGCTCGAACTTGACCGGATGTCCAGTTTTCCGTTGTCGGACGACCGCACGGTCGATTGCCAATCCATGTGGGGCGACGTCCTCCACTCGGATACGAACCAGGTCGCAGCCGCGCAGCTTGCTGTCGATCGCGAGATTGAACATGGCAAGTTCGCGGATTTTGCCATCGACCTGGAGCTTGGTACGGATGGCCCACACGTGCTTCGTTTGAAGGGGCGGCTTCGAGCCTCGCATCTTTCCCTTGTTCCACGAGCATTTGCGGGTGGCGCTGACCTCGACATTCTCTGGGGTCTGCATGGCCGAACTCCTCTACAGAGGGGGTCGTCCAGTATGCTCCCGGCTAGGAAGGTGCGGTCCCTACGTCTCCAACCTGGCTACTTCGGTCGTCATGCCCGGGGCTCATGCCTAGCGCTGGGCGAACTCTGACCCTGATCGGACATTGGGCATGCGAGTGTCCAGCTATTCCGCCGGAAAAATGATTTGCCCACGTTGAAGTGCGGTAGGTGAATCGCGTGGCGACTCACCTACGACTTTCCATGCCAAACGAAAATCAAAGCGCGATGAAGCGCTCCGTTGTGAAATCGGCGCTGCGGGCTCGCCTGGCAATCGCGCGCGGATTGCCGGCGGCAGACCACTCCCCATCCGTCAACACAATCTTGGGATAGACATGCGGGATGCGCCATGGTCCAGGCAGCAACAGAGCCCGACGCCATCGTCGCTTGCCACGCAAGGCATCCGCCGTTCCGATTGTTCGAACAGCGGCTGCCGTTCGCCGGGCTGGACAATGACGAGTTCGTCGACAGTCAGAAGCCCCGCGACTTGCATCATGCCACCTCTCCCTTGGTATGGTTCGTCCTCTCCCTCGACGCGATCGACCGCGGACACGCTGCAACGTAGCGTCGTCGATGCCGCGTGTAAGGCGGCGATCAGAAGGAGAGAACCATGAGCCTGGACATTACCGCGCCCCCCGTTAGATCGGGGCCCGACGAGTTGGTTCCGTCGCGCTACGCGCTACGGGTCGGCGAGATCGACGTTCTGGTGGTCAGTGATGGCGTGCTGCCACTTCCAACCGCAATGATGGCGTACAATGCCGACCCGGCCGTCCGGGCGGCGTGGCTGGACGACATGTTCCTGCCGCCGGATGCTTTCGACTGGCCGCTGAACGTTGCCATGGTCAGCAGCGGTGGCCGGACCATACTCATCGACGCTGGACTCGGGTTGGACCCGGACCTGCACTTGCCGCGGGCCGGACAGTTGATCAAGCGACTGGAGGCGGCCGCCATCGATCTTGCGTCCGTGACCGACGTGGTTCTGACCCACATGCACATGGATCACGTCGGCGGACTGCTCGTCGACGGGGTGAAAAACCGTTTGCGTCCGGACCTGAGAATCCATGTGGCGGCCGCCGAGGTCAAGTTCTGGGAGGCCCCCGATTTCTCGCATACCTCCATGCCGCCAGGGTTCCCGGACGCGCTTCGGTCGGCTGCCAAGCAGTTCATGAAACAGTACCGCGACCATCTTCGGCTGTTCGAGGATCAACACGAGGTGGCGCCAGGGGTGATCGTCCATCGCACCGGCGGCCACACACCCGGGCACAGCGTAGTTCGCCTGACGTCCGGCGGCGATCGGTTGACGTTCGCCGGCGATGCCGTGTTTGCGGTCGGGTTCGACCAACCCGATTGGCACAACGGTTTCGAACACGATCCCGAGGAAGCGGCGCGCGTTCGGCTCCGTCTTTTGCGGGAGTTGGCCGAGACCGGCGAGATCCTGGTGGCCACTCACCTGCCTTTCCCGTCCGTCGGCCGGGTGGCGGTTGATGGCGACGCCTTTCGCTGGGTACCGGTCTTCTGGGACTACTGACCGCTTGTCGGATCAGGGCCGAGCCAGGGCGTGTACTCAATCAATGAGTACACGCCCTGACCGCTGTTTGCTTCAATGCGACGACGCCCATTGCTCCAGCGTCATCACACTCAACGCGGCCTGCGCCGGCCGGGAGTCCTGTCAGTGCGGCGCAGATCGTTGCCGGGAAATCGCGCCGATCTGCCACGCACTCGGCTTCCGGAGAACCGGCGATGACGGCCGCTTCGAGTGCGTCGATCGAGACGCCGGCGATCCTGTTCGGTCGGATGCCGCCTCAGGCAGGTATTTGTAAGTGCCGGCCGAACAGGCGCCATGGGTCCCGCCACCAGGCATTTCGGGCGCAACGACTCAGGGCCGAACTTCCAGTCCATCGTGCCGGGAGCGATCCGGATCGAATCGAAATCAAAGGTGTCGGCCGCCGGCCGGCGCCGGATGCCGAAGGGCTCAGGATTGATGAACCGGTAAGGGCTGGCGGAAATACCGGGTCCGACAATGATATGACGAACCCGGGGCAGTGAATAACATCACGCTGCTTAGTGATGAGCGCCAGTCCGTACGATTTTCAATGTGCGCGCAGCCGCACGGGACGCCGTTGTGTTCCGCACGAGGAGCTCAGAGATCGGTGACGCGTTCCGGATCAGCCGACGCCAGCGCTTTGGTGCGTTCCGCCGGCGGAGGATAGATCCAGACCGTGTTGATTTCCTGCTTGGTCTTCTTCGCCTCTGCGCCCACCATCTCCACCTTCCGCTCCCAACCGCGCGTGAAGATCGCACCGGCAGTCCCGAGATCGAGACAGGTGACATAGGCCTTCTGGTGATATGGCTTGGTGGGCAGACCCAGCAGTTCGGCGGCGGCATTGTGCCCCGCGAAGGCGCCCATCCGCGTGGCATGCTGGCATGACATCAGTGCGTGGTTGCCAACATCGTCACATGCCGCTTTGGCGGCATCGCCGGAAGCGAAGACGCCGGGTACGGAAGTGACGCGTAGTTCGCGGTCGACCAGCAGTCGGCCGAAATTGTCCCGCTCGGCCGGAATCTGAGCGGAAAACGGAGCTGCACGCATTCCTGCCGACCAGATAACGGTTTCGCAATCGATACGTTCGCCGTTGCCCAGCGTTGCACCATCCTTGTCCAGCGCCGCGACGCCGACACCGAGCCTGGTCTCCACCCCCAGTTCGCGCAGTGCGTCCTCGATGATGGGACGCGGACCGGCGCCCATGTCGGGCGCGATTGCGTCGTTGCGCTCGACGATAACGACCCGCGGCTTGGTGCCGCTACCCAGAATTGCCCGGAGCCGGGAGGGTATCTCCGTCGCCGCCTCGATGCCGGTGAAGCCGCCGCCGGCCACGACGACCGTGTCGCGCGCCTGCGTCACCGGCCGGCTCGCCAAGCCGTGCAGGTGCCGGTCGAGAGCGATCGCATCGTCGAGTTGATCGACGCTGAACGCGTATTCGGCGAGGCCTGGAATATTCGGACGGAACAGGCGACTGCCGATGGCGACGATCAGTCGATCATAGGGAAGTGACCGTCGCGCGCCGTCGGCGCCGATCAGGTCAAGCGAATGCGATCGGGTGTCGATCGCCTCGGCACGGCCCTGCACGTAGGCAACGCCGATGGCCGCGAGGACGTCGCGGAGAGGCGCCGTCATGGTTTCGGGTTTCGGCTCGTAAAGGCGCGGGCGCACGACCAATGTCGGTTCGGGCGAAACCAGCGCGATTTCGAGTTCCTCGGGCGAAACGCCCCTGATGTCGCGCAGGCGAGCGGAGGACAGGGCCGCATACATGCCGGCGAAGCCGGCGCCGATGATGACAATTCGCATGTGAGTTGCTCCGGATGGATTCGGTTTCAAAGAGACCCCGCGCGTCGTCCGTGCCGCTTCCCAGCAGGCGACGACGCCACTTTGGTTCGACGGCACGCGAGGTATGCGAGGCGACGCCGCTATCGCGCGGCGAAAGCCAGTAGATCGGCGTTGACGATATCCGCGTGAGTGGTGCAGATGCCGTGCGGCGACCGCTCGTAAACCTTGAGCGTGCTGTTCTTCAGAAGCTTCGCCGACAGCGGTGCGGAGTCGGCGATGGGAACGATCTGATCGTCGTCGCCGTGCAGGACGAGCGTCGGTACGGTGATGCTCTTCAGGTCCTCGCTGAAGTCGGTCTCCGCGAACGCCTTGATCCCTTCGTATTGCGCCTTGATGCTGCCCATCATGCCCTGGCGCCACCAGTTCCAGATGACCGCCTGCGACGGCTTGGCGTCCGGGCGGTTGTAGCCGAAGAACGGGCCGCTCGCGAAGTCGAGGTAGAACTGCGCCCTGCCGGCCGCAATCGCCTTGCGCAGACCGTCGAACGCCTCCATGGGCAGTCCGCCGGGATTGGCCGTCGTCTTCAGCATCAGCGGCGCAACGGCGCTGATCAGGACGAGCTTCGCCACGCGCTCTTTGCCATGATGCGCGACATAGCGCGCGGCCTCGCCGCCGCCGGTGGAATGGCCGATGTGGATGGTGTTGCGTAGGTCGAGATGCTCGACGACCGCGGCGACGTCGGCCGCATAGTGGTCCATGTCGTGGCCGTCGCTCACTTGGCTCGACCTGCCATGGCCGCGGCGATCGTGGGCCACGACCCTGTATCCCTTGCTGAGGAAGTACAGCATCTGGGCATCCCAATCGTCGGAGCACAGCGGCCAGCCGTGATGGAAGACCATCGGTTGCGCGGTCTTCGAACCCCAATCCTTGTAGAAGATATGCACGCCGTCCTTCGTGGTGATCGTCGTCATGGAATTTGTCCTTTGGCTGGAAGCCACGAAATATCCGGCTCCGCCCGCGCCGATCGACACGTTCGAGCCGTCCCGCAAACGATCGGGCGTGTTGCCTACCGGCGATATCGTGCAGCAGGAGGGGATGCGCTCGCCAAGCCGTCGCCAGACCTGGACCTGCGGATAGGTTTGGCTACCGAACTACGCCGTGGCGCGCCTTCCTCGCCCTGTCGGAATTCGACCGCGAATGCGGCCTGCTTCGATATCCTATGGCGGCCGTTCCGCCTGCCAGTCGCGCCAATGCCCACGACCAAGGTATGGCGCGGTCTATTCCAGCATGTGATCGACGGTGCGCACCCCGATTCCTAGATTGTCGAACACGACTTCTCGGCGGCTGATTCATTGGTGATGAGCGTCGCCTGCGAAGATGGAGACACCCATGCGGTCCATGATGACGGAAGCCAAATCGGCGAGTATCGGCGCGCGATTGCCTCTCGACCTCCCTTCACCACAACAAGGCGCGGTTCGGCTGGAGGCGATTGGATTGATGACCGCAGGCATCGTCCACGACCTGGGCAACACTATTCATGTTCTCTCGGGAACGTTGGAAGTGCTCGATCAGCATCCGGCCATCAAGTCGTCGAAGGAACTGCAGCCGGCGGTCGACTGCGCGTGCAGATCGCTTGAGCGCGCGAGAGCTACGATCAAGCAGATCCTCAGCATCGCGCGTGAAGATGAGACGAAATACGACACCGTCGATCTTGCGATCTGTCTGTCCGCTCTGGAGCAGCCGCTGCGATGGATCGGCAACAGCAAAATGCGCGTTAAGATAGATGTTGATCCGGTTGCGCCGCGCATCGTCTGCGATCGTGGGAATCTCGAGAACGCAATCTTGAACCTGGCGCTCAATGCTCGCGATGCGATACCAACGGCCGGCGTGCTCTCGATCGTTGTTTCGACCCGCCGGGTTCGCGGGATCGCGACTGAACTGGTGCTTCGTGTCTCGGACACCGGCAAAGGCATGTCGCCGGAAACCATATCACGCGCCTTCGACGCGTTCTTCTCTACGAAAACCGGTGTCGGCGGCAACGGTCTCGGGCTGACGATGGTTCGACGTTTCGCGGAGGATCTCGGTGGCAACGTCACCATCGAAAGCAGGCTCGGCGTCGGTACGACAGTGACATTGCGGATTCCGGTTCGGTCGGAAACGCGACGCCGCGACAAAGAAAGGCGGATGCGCCACGTCGGCGATACGTCCCGTCAGAAGGCGTCGGGACGCCGGTCTCTGGTCGATGACTCAAGGATGCTTCGATGACGACGGCTTTACTCGGTCTGACAGACCACGCCGGGCGGTTCAAGAGGACCAAGATCATCGGTGCATTGATGTGCGTCGCCGCATTGGCAGTCGCTGCCGGCGGCTGGGCATGGGCCCGTTTCTCCGGAACCACGTTCACGGACAACGCCTACGTCCGCGGCGACGTGACGTCGCTTGCTCCGAAAGTCACAGGTTACGTGACCGAAGTAGAAGTTGCGGACAACAAGGCGGTCCAAACCGGCGAAGTCCTGTTCCGTATCGACGATATGGACTTTCGCGCTCGGCTTGCGCAAGCGGTCGCTAATGTCGCCGCGGCTCAGGCCCGCTTGAAGAACGTCGATGCTGAAATGCAGCTCCAAAAGTCGACGATCCGCCAAGCGGAAGCGCAACACAGGGCGGTCATAGCGGAGCTGAACTTTGCGACGAGGAACAATGATCGCAAACGTGAACTCGTTCGCAGCAACGCGGTAAGTCAAGCGCAAGCGGATGAGAGCGATGCGGCGCGAATGCGCGCGCAAGCGGGCGAGTCGGCGGCATCGGCGACCGTGGACGCTCAGCGGCAACGAGTCACCGTCTTGGCCGCGCAACGGGAAGCGGCAGTCGCCGCCGTAGCCCAGGCCGTCGCAGTGCGCGATCTTGTTCAGATCGATCTCGACAATACGGTTGTTCGGGCGCCCGTGAACGGCGTCGTCGGCAATCGGCAAGTCCGGGTCGGCCGCCTGGTCGCGCCCGGAACCCCATTGCTCGACATCGTTCCGATTCACGATCTGTGGGTGGTGGCAAATTTCAAGGAGACCCAATTGGAATATATCCGGCCAGGTCAGCGTGCGCGTGTTACGATCGATGGTTATCCGAATGAAATATTCGACGGCATCGTCGACAGTTTCGCTCCGGGCAGCGGCTCTGCCTTCAGTCTGCTTCCAACGGACAATGCCACCGGAAACTTCGTTCGCGTCGTTCAACGGGTTCCGGTCAAGATTCGGTTCGCCGGTAGGCCGTCGCCGCGGCATCTCGTTCCCGGGCTGTCTGCCCGGGTCGAGATCAGTCATGGAGACGGCTCATGACCGCGTGCGTCGCCGTAACGAACCACCAAAGTACATCCCCGGGAGTCCTTCTGGTCGCGGGGGTGGTGCTCGCCGCTTTGACCGAAGCGATTGCGAGCACCGTGCTCTCCTTGGGACGGGCCGATGTCATTGGCGACACTTACGCAACGCCCGATGAGCTTGCGTGGCTCGACACAGGGTACACGGCCCTGAAATTGATCGGATTCGTTGCGACGCCGTGGTTGATGACGAGGATGAATTCTCGAGACATCGTTCTGGCGGCGGTGCTGTCCATGGCCCTGGCATGCGGTGCCGCTGTCATCACCGCGCGATTGGATCTGCTGATCGCTTTGCGCGTCATTCAAGGTTTCGCGGGAGGGGTCCTCCTCGTTGCGGGGCAAGCGGTGACGTTTCTTGTCTATCCGCGGGCGTGGCAACCGGCCCTTCAAGCGCTGTTCGCGACGGGATCCGTCGTAGCTTCTGCGACGATCGCGCCGGCGTTGCAAGGGTGGTTGCTCGACAGCCGGTCCTGGCCGTGGATCTTCTTCAGTATCATGCCAGTGGCGCTCTTATCGGCCGGGCTTCTGTTGAGCGCTGGCAGCCCACCAGTTCTGACAACGGCGCGACGGCGGTTCGATTGGGTCGGAATGATCCTCATTTTCGCGACGTTATGCTGCTTCGTCTATGTCTTGAGCCAAGGCAGTCGGTGGGACTGGTTCGAGGAATCCCGCATCCTATGGCTGGCGGCGCTGGGAACCGCGACCTTGCTGGCGTTTCTCGCCTGGCAAACGATAGTCAAGCCGCAAGGCCTCCTCGACTTCAGCGTGTTCCGGTCCGGCGACTTCGCCTTTGCGTTTGTCGTCAGTTTCGTTGCAGGCGCCGCATTGTTCGGCAGCGCCTACCTGATCCCATCATTTGCAGTCTCTGTTCTTGCGCTGACACCCACCGCCGCGGGCCTGCTTCTGTTGCCGAGCGGTGTGCTGTTCACCGTCGCGCTCTTCTTCGCCGCCTTCCTCATGAACAAGATCCACTGCCCGCCGATCGCCACGGTGCCCTTCGGCATTCTCATGACCATGGGGGCGATGTGGATGCTGTCGGGCGCCACCATCGAGAGCGGCGCAGACGACATGATGAGCGCCATCCTGCTGCGCGGCCTCGGGTTAGGCTTTCTCTTCCTCTCGATAACGTTGATCGCGTTCGGCAATCTCTCGGCGCAAAACCTGGGCTCCGCCATTGGCCTTTTCAATGCGGGCCGCCAGATCGGTGGCCTCATGGGTGTAGCCGGGCTCCAGACGCTGATCGAGCATAATGTTGCTGTCAATTATGCGGTCTTGAGCGCGAACGTCACCAGCGGAACGCCGGCCGTAGCCGAGCGGCTGGCGGCCATGAGCGCGATGCTGGTGGAAAGGGGGATGGATGCGGCGGCCGCAAGCCGCGCCTCGATCGGCCTGCTGGCTCGTGCTGTTGCCGGTCAGTCGACGGTGATTGCCTTCGATACGGCTTTCAATGCCGTTGCCCTTCTGTTCGTCGTCGCCGCGCCCGTACTGGTCGGCGTCAAGATTGGACTCGGCCGCTATGCGAGACGTCGGGCGGTGGCTGCCGTCGACCGGGCGATCCGGCTCGGGCCAAGGGAACTCGGCAGGGTCGGGCCGGCGCCTCACAGGTTTCCATGAGGTGCCGGCGGAGATTGCTCTGGTAGTATCGCGGAGGGCACAAATCGACATGCGGCCACCCGGGGGCCATTCGGGTCTCCCAAGAATACACGGCCAGGAGGAGCGTTTCGTGACCAGAACAGGCATCCCGATTGGACATTACATGCCGGTGATGGCGCTTTGCGCCGTCGCGGCGGTCCTGGCGTGGTCGGCCGACCAGCCATTCGGGCTCCTGATTCCGATCGCGGCACTCTTCTTATCGGTTCACGGCCACAGGGCCTACCTGCTCTACGCGGTCGTGACGATCGGATTCCTCGCATCACTGCTCGTCGGCGCCGCGAATGGCGGCACTGTGCGTGATCATGCCATGTCGGCGGCGACTTTCTTCGCGATGGCGTTATGCATGGGAGCCGTCGTCTCGACCGGCACGTGGCCGCCCGCGGCCTCCGGCGCGGTTTGGGGCGCGATCTGGCGCATCTTGCGTCCATACACGCCACTGCGTGTGGCGGGCGGCGCCGGTTCCGGTGAGTCGATTGTACCAAACGGGTCGCCATCTCCGAGCGTCATCCATCCCGACGATCGATCGGCAGTGGCACATGCGGCGGCATATGCATTCTGGACCGGCGTCCCTCAGGTCATGAGCTATCGTCACCGCCAACCCGACGGAAGCTATCGCCGGGCCGAACTCCGCGCCGAGCCGGGATACGGCGTGAGCGTCGACGTCGACGCCATGGTGTCCGGTCCGGATGATCGCTGGACGGCGTCCGACGCACTTGACGAAACCGCAGAGGTCGTGCGGGCGGCGAAGGTCATCGAGAGCCTGCACGGCAAAGCATGGGCGTTCGACGCCGAGGGGAAATTTATCTATGTGACGCCGGCCGCCCAGAGCGCCATCGGCATGAGCGTGGACGATCTCAACGCTCCGGTGCGCGGAGGCGCTTTCGTCGACGGTGGAGACGTCGGTTGGAGCCGCGGCGTCCACCCGGACGACTATGCCGATGCCGCCGCCAAATTGCGTCATTGCCTGAGGACGGGGAACTATTGGAACGTCGAGTACCGGATGCTGCGCGCGACCGGCCAATACGTATGGCACCGCATTTCGGCACGACCGGCTTACGACGACCAGGGGAAGATTTCAGGATGGTACGGCACCTCGATCGACATCGACGTCTACAAGCGGACGGAAGCGGCGCTGCGCGCGAGCGAGCGAGCGCTGTCTCAGTTGATCGATCTCGTTCCCAGCCACATCTGGCGGCTGACTTCGGACGGTCAACCGGTCTTCTTCAACAAGCGCATGGTCGATTTCCTCGGTGTGGACGTTGCTGGTGCGCGTGAGCCGGGCGCCAGCCGACTGGAAGCCCTGATGGAGTTCGTCCATCCGGACGACGCGACAGTGTTCAAGGATGCGTTCGACCGTTGTCGCGTCAGCGGCGACAGCTTTTCCACGAGGTATCGTCTGCGCCGTGCCGATGGCGCCTACCGCTGGATGTCGAGCCGCGCTGAGCCGATACGGGACAATGGCGGACGCATCGTGCAGTGGTACGGGATCTGTCACGATATCGACGACCAGATGCACACTGAAGAGGCATTGCGGCGAAGCGAGCGGCGCCTGCAGCAGTTGATCGACGCCGTGCCGGCCCTAATCTGGAGCACGACGCAGGAAGGCAGGCCGACCTACGTCAACAAGCGTTTCACCGAGGTCACCGGCGCCACGCTCGAGGACATTACAGCTTCCGATGGTTCGCCGTCGCTCTCGGTCATCCACCCGGACGACAGGAGAGTCGCGATGGAGGCGGTCGTCAGCGCGTTCGAGACGGGCCGGCCTTACGTGATGCGCTACCGCCAGCTTCGGCGCGGAGGCGCCTACCGGTGGACCGAGACCCGCGCGGAAGCGTTGCGCGACGAGTCCGGGGCGGTGTGTCAATGGTACGGCGTGAGCGTCGACATAGACGATCTCGTGAGCGCACAACAGGCGTTACGCGAACGCGAACGCGAACTCTCGCACCTCGTCGACATGGTTCCGAGCATGCTTTGGCGACTCGACCCCGACGGCGAGCCGGTTTTCTTCAGCAAGCGTATGGTCGACTATTTCGGGCTCGATGTCGGGGAATGCGGCACGCCGCCCGTAGGCCGCCTGGCGGCAGCAGTGTCGGCGCTCGCTCATCCCGACGATGCAGCCCGATTGCGCGAGGCGCTCGAGCGTTCCCTGGCTCACGGCGAGAGCTTTGAATTGAACTATCGTCTGCGTCGAGCCGACGGCGTATATCGGTGGATGTCGGGTCGCGCGGAGCCGATGAGGGACGAGAGCGGACGAATCGTCCAGTGGTACGGCCTGTCGCACGACATCGACGATCAGGTGCGGGGCGAGGAGGCGCTACGCGAGAGGGAACGCGGACTTCGGCAACTCGTCGAAACGCTGCCGGCGATGATCGATTGCGCCGCGCCCGACGGTGAACCGATCTACCGAAGCCGCCAGCTCCGCGAGTTCCTCGGATACGGACTGGAGGACTTGAAAGAGGCGGGAAAGTCCGGATTGACTGCGACCCTCGAGTCCGGCGTGCACCCCGACGATCTGGCCGTCGTCAGGAAAAAATATGCCCAGTCGTTGTCGACCGGGGAGCCGTATGCACGCCGGCACCGTCTGCGTCGTTTCGATGGCGAATATCGCTGGGTCGAAACGCGCGCTGCGGCGATGCGCGACGTCGAAGGCGCCATCGTGCAATGGAACGTCATTTGCCTGGATATCGACGGCGAGGTGAGGGCACAGGAAGAACTGGGTCTGGCGCGGGAGAGGATGGCACGGGCCGGCCATGCGGCGAGCCTGGCGGAGCTGTCCGCGTCGATCGCCCACGAGGTCAACCAGCCGCTCGCCGCGATCGTCGCCAATTCCAATGCCTGCCAGCGCTGGCTGACGGCGGAACCGGCAAATCTCGAGCGTGCGTTGAAGACGGTCGAGCGCATTATCCGTGATGCGAACTCCGCCGCAGACGTCGTGAGTCGAATTCGCGCCCTTTTCAAACATTCGAGCGAGGCGAGGGGGGCCGCTTCAATCGCCACCGTGATCGCCGAGGCGCGCGACTTCATGGCAGAGGAAGCGATCCGGCGCGGCATTCGCTTCGACGTTGCGTTCGATAACGATCTGCCGGTCCTCGTCCTCGATCGTGTGCAGGTTCAGCAAGTGTTGATCAATCTCGTCCGCAACGGCATGGACGCCATGGGCTCGACACCAGGCGCCAAGGTTCTTGGGCTGCGCGCGTATCGTTTGGAGGACCTGGTCCGGATCGAAGTCAGCGACCGTGGTCCAGGGGTCGAGTTTCCCGAAAAGATATTCGAACCGTTCTTCACGACAAAGAAGGACGGGATGGGCATGGGCCTGGCGATCTGCCGATCGATCGTCGAAGCTCACGGCGGACGACTGTGGATCGAAGAGAACGAACCGCGCGGCGCCCGGTTCATCTTCACGCTGCCGGTCGAAAGGACAGCTTCACCGTGACGGTCGAGGATCACGTCATCTTCATCGTAGACGACGATGCGAGTCTGCGGGAGGCGCTCATCGACCTCCTCGAGTCGCACGGCCTGCGCGCCGTCGCGTTCGGATCGGCCGGCGAATATGTCGAGGCGAGCAAACCGGACGTTCCAGCGTGCCTCATTCTGGATGTCGAACTGCCGGATATCAATGGCCTTGATCTGCAGAGGCAGATCGCCGAGGGCGATTACCCGCCGGTCGTCTTCGTGACCGGACACGGAGACATCCCATCGTCGGTACGTGCGATCAAGCACGGTGCCGTGGATTTCCTCACCAAGCCGTTCAGCGATGGCGACTTGATGAGCGCTCTGAGAGCGGGATTGGCCCGTGACCGACAGGCTCGCGCCGAGCGCGGCGAATTGGCGGCGCTCCGGGAGCGGTATGCGACGTTGACGACGCGGGAGAGGGACGTGTTTCCGCTCGTGATCAGCGGCCTCCTCAACAAACAGGCCGCGGCTCAATTGGAGATCAGCGAAGTCACTCTCCAAATACACCGCAGGAACGTGATGCAGAAGATGGCGGCGGCTTCGCTCGCGGATCTCGTGCGCATGGCGGAGAAACTGAATGTTCCGGTTACCCATTCGAGGCGGGCAGGAAACACCTGAAATGCATCCTGGTAAGTACACAGTGGCCGTAGTCGACGACGACCGTCGCCTTCTCGAATCCCTCGAGGATCTGCTCGAGTCGGCGGGCTATGGGGTCCAGTCGTTCAACTCCGCCGCGTCGTTCCTGGAGGATCGTACTGCATTGTCGAATGCGGACTGCCTCATCACCGACATCGGCATGCCTTTCATCGACGGGTTCGAACTCGAGAGGCTGGTGAAGCAGGCGCGGCCCGAATTGCCGGTCATGCTCATCACTGGGCGTCACGAGATAGCGGACCAACAACGGGCGGCAGCTCGGGGCAATCGGTTCTTTCGCAAGCCGTTCGACGGCCGGGCATTGCTGGCCGCGGTCGGTCATGTCCTGCCCAGCAGTGGAGGTCAACGAGATGCCGAATGACACAACGATGATCCGTCCGCAGCGCCGACGCGCTACGCACGAGGACAGCGCCCTCGGCGAACAGCCACTCATTCTGGTCGTCGATGACGACGAGAGTGTGCGGACGGCCCTGCAGGAACTGCTTGAGACGGTCGGGATCGAGTCGATCGGCTTTTCGTCAACGCGGGAGTTGCTCGAATTTGACATGCCCGACCGGCCGGGATGCCTCATTCTCGACGTCCGCCTGCCGGGATCGAGCGGCCTCGATTTCCATGGTCGGCTCGCGGCCAGCGGGGATTACAAGCCTGTCGTTTTTCTCACCGGACACGGCGACATTCCGATGACGGTCCGAGCCATGAAGGCCGGGGCGATCGATTTTCTGACCAAGCCGGTGCGGGACCAAACCCTGCTCGACGCGGTCTATGCCGCGATCGAAAAGGATATTTCCCAGCGGGCGGCTGCACGAACCGTCAAGAAGCACGCCGAAAGACTTGCCACTCTTACGCCTCGCGAGCGGCAGGTATTCCGCGAAGTGGCGCGGGGGCGGCTCAACAAGCAGATCGCCTTTGACCTCGGCATCAGCGAAGTCACCGTCAAGCTCCATCGTGGCAGCGTGATGAGGAAGATGAATACGGCATCGGCGGGCGAACTGGTCCGGGCGTGGGATGCGCTTCCCGAGGACCTTCGCGGACATCCGTGAAGCGCCGCGTGCTCGGCGTACGAACGAACGCGGCGAAATTCCGACGTTCACGGCGTCGTCCCGCGTCCCGGATGCGGACGGTGATCCGCCATCGGCGGCAGACCTCGTGCAATGGCTGCAACCTTCGTGCACGAGGGCGGAAATGTCGGCCCCGTGCTGTCGTCCGGCTCGCCTCGACGGCCGCGCGACGGCGATGTGTCGTCGTCGCTCCCGCCGAGGTAGGGCGCGAACGGGTCGGGGCAGACGACGTCCCCTGCCTTGGGCTCCTTCCACGCCGTGGGATCTGTGACGGCTGCAAGCGCTCCGACGCCGAGCACCATGAGTAGACCGGTTGCGGTCGCGATCGAAATACTCCTCATCTTCGTTACCCTTCGCCTCGTCATCGTGTCGCGGCATGCGAACAGCAATTCCGCGCATCGCCGCCTCTGCCCGAATATCTCGCGAAATTCGTCGCAACTCGCCATCGTGTCTTGGGGTAACTGAAGACATGTCGACGTCAGGACGGCATCGCCGAAAGATTATCTGACTGCGATCAACGGATGGCCTCACGACCATATGGTGATCGAAAACACCACCCGCCGCCGAAGCGCTGGATCGGGCAGGCGATCGGTGCATCGTTACACCCAAAGTATCGGGAATTACGATTCCCGGATGTCCGATCGGCGCAGGCGTCATATCCCCAAGTATGTATCCCGCAAACCAATATGCTGCTTTCGGCGCCCCGGGGACGATGGATGGTCAGATCGCGGGGCTTCTATATTCGCTCCATCGCATCAATACCGATGCGTATTCAAATGGAGAGACGTCATGAGGTTCTTCGCTATCGCGGCTACTCTCGTCGGCCTGTCCTGTCTGCCGGCCGCCGCTCAGCCGCACCAGTCGTGGCAGGGAACGGCGAATGCCGGGTATGCCCAACAGCCTGGCTACGACGTTTCGAAGCCAAACTTCGGTCAGGGCAGTCGTTGCGTGACCGATGAGGGCTATGGGCGCTGGTCCTATTGCGACAGCAACTGACCCAGTGCCTGCCGGTGACTATAATATAAAAGGCGGGCCCTTCGGCCCGCTTTTTTTGGGTGCGCCCGGCATGGGCATCGACTTGGAGGTGGAATTCCTCTCGTGAGCTGGTCACAGCGAGCGAAGCGAACCGCAGAGCGTCGGACCGTGAGGCCGGCGTGAAGGAAGCGGGGAGCGAAGCTGCGGGCCGACGAACAGGAACCGGATACAAGGCGGCGCCGAGCAGGGCGAGCGGGCCCAAGACCGCGAAGCCGTTGTGACCAAGGTGAGGCGACGTAGATCCGGCGGTCGTGCAGCGAAGGCCGATGTTCTTACCCGGGGAGATCTCGCCTTGCGCCCGAAAGGGCGACGGCGGCCGCAAGGTCGGCGGAGCGAGAAGTCAGCAGAGGCCATAGTAGCGGCGCCAGCCGCGAAGGGCCGAACGATGGGAAGAGCGAGACGACCGCCAGTCTCGGGGACGCCATGTCACAGAAGTCGGACGCAGGTCCGAGCGCACAAACGGCCGGCGCGGTGAAGCCGCAAGGGCCGCGCTTGCGTGTGGAAGCGGGCCCGGCCGGCAGCGGAGACGAGCGCCTGGGAGCGAGCGACCTGATGGAGCGGGTGTGCGAACGCCCGAACCTTCAGGCCGCGCTGAAGCGTGTTCGACGCAATGCGGGAAGTCCCGGCATCGACGGGATGACGGTGGAAGAGCTGCCCGGCCACCTGCGCGTGCACTGGCTGCGCCTGCGCGAGGAACTCCTCGACGGACGCTACCGGCCGCAGCCGGTGAAGCGGGTGACAATACCGAAGCCTGGCGGGGGCGAGCGCGAGCTCGGCATCCCGACGGTGCTCGACCGGTTCATCCAGCAGGCCCTGTTGCAGGTCCTGCAGCCGCTGTTCGACCCGACCTTCTCCGACGCGAGCTACGGCTTCCGGCCCGGACGGAGTGCGCACGAGGCGGTGCTTCGGGCGCAGGCCTACGTGCAGGAGGGTCGCAGCGTCGTGGTGGACATCGACCTGGAAAAGTTCTTCGACCGGGTCAACCACGACATGCTGATGGGACGGTTGGCCAAACGGATGGCGGATACGCGGGTGCTGCGGCTGATCCGCCGCTACCTCGAGGCGGGCGTGCTCGCCGACGGGGTGGTGATCGAACGGCACGAGGGGACGCCGCAAGGTGGCCCACTGTCGCCGCTACTGGCCAACATCCTCCTGGACGAAGTCGACAAGGAGTTGGAGCGACGCGGGCATGCGTTCGTGCGCTACGCCGACGATCTCAACGTCTACGTTCGCACGCAGCGCTCGGGCGAGCGGGTGATGAACTCGCTGCGCCGGGTGTTCGCCAAGCTCAAGCTTCGCGTCAACGCGACCAAGAGCAAGGTGACGCGCGCCACGAAATCCAAGTTCCTCGGCTTCTCGTTCTGGGTAGCCCGGGGACGGACGATCCGGCGGCGGGTGGCGTCACAGGCCATCGAACGCATGAAGGAGCGTGTGCGTGAGCTGACCCGGCGCAGTGCCGGACGAAGCCTCGCACAGATGTGCAAGCCGCTCGGACGGTATCTGACGGGTTGGAAGGCCTACTTCCGGCTCGCCGAGACCCCGGGCGCGTTCGCCGACATCGACGCCTGGGCCCGTCACCGCCTGCGGGCGGTGCAGCTCAAGCACTGGAAACGCGGCAAGGTTGTGTACCGGGAGCTGGTCGCTCGCGGCATGTCTCCCGACGTTGCCAGGCGGGTTGCCGCCAACAGCAGACGCTGGTGGCACAACTCGGCGATGGCGCTCCACATCGCGCTGCCGAACCGCCTCTTCGACCAGTTGGGAGTTCCTCGGCTGGCCCGCTGACCTCAACCCAGCGAACCGCCCGGTGCGGACCCGCACGCCGGGTGGTGTGGCAGGGGACGCGGGATAAAACCCGCGCCCCTATGCCGATTGCGCCAAGCATGGCGCGGAGCGCCGTGACTGGCGCGATTTGGCCGGCGTGGTGTCCGGCCGATTTTGGAGGAACCACTGCGTTACTGCGGCGGAGGAAGTCAGTCAGTCCTTTTCTAGAGGACGATTCCGCAGCGCCGCAGAGAAAATCATGTCAGCAAGTAGACATCAAAGAGAGGCCGCGTGAACGGCATCACTTTTCGACCGATTTTCTCGATCCACGTGACGTCGGTTAATGGCACGCTCTGGCCGAGAGCCTGAAGGCGGGTCGGGTCCGAACTCTGCGGGCACAACGGACGTCGGCAAAGTGGCGCCTGCGATTGTCTGATTCCGTCGTTAGTTGCGCTGACCTCCCGTATGTCCAGGTCGCCAATAAGTGACGTTAGATTCCATGGCAGCCGACGCTGGCCCTATCGCGGAGATTCGCTGACGAATGCACGGCACCGCTGGCCTGCCATTCAAGAGGCGTACCGCCCGGAACGTTTGAGGCTGTCGACCGGGGGCAGCTTCGGCGAATGTTGACCCGGAGCCGCCATAGGCCAACCTATCGTCGGCGAAGAGGCATATGCACGTGCAGCGCGAGCGGCGATCACGACGACTGTCATGCTCGGTTCGATAAGCGAGTTCGGCAAGTCAAGACGGACAAGCCTATAACGGTCGATGATCCGGATTTCGCGACCTTCGTGTTTCTCAGCACGGGGGCCCGACGCCGATCGGCACGATAAGTTATTGATCTCCCTTGCATCGGAGGGTTCAACTCAGCGTGCTTATTCACATCCGTACTTGTCAGCGCGCAGGGATGGCGATCTCCGCAAGCGATGCCTGGGGATACCGTCGCTTCAGTAGCATGTGAAGCAGGACCGGCACCACCAGCAGGGTGAGGAAGGTTCCGGCGATCAGCCCGCCGATCGCCTCGACAGCGAGCGGTGACAGCCGCTCCAGCCCGACCGCCCATTCCAGGGCGACCGGGATCATACCGACCGCTGCGGCTGTGGCAGTCATCAGGATCGGCCGGGTGCGCAATTCCACCGCCTGCAGAATGGCCTCCCTCAGAGGAACGCCTCGCGCCAACGCCTCCTGCGCGAAATCGACCAGCAGGATGCCGTTCTTCACGACGATCCCCATGAGCAGGATCATGCCCATGAAGGCGGCCATGCTGCTGTGTTTGTCGGCGATCATCAAAGCCCATATGGCGCCGATCACGGCGAGTGGCAGGGTGGCCAGGATGGCGATGGGGCAGACGAAGGAGCGGAAGCTGATAACCAGCACGACGGCCAGCAGCACAATCCCGAGCGCCAGCGACTGCAACAGGCGGACGAACGAGACCGCCATTTCCTTGTTCTCTCCCTCGTCGGAAATCGAATAGTCTCGCGGCAGTTGTAGGCCCTTGAGCGCCTCGGCAACGTGTGCGCCGAGGGCGGTGATCGCGATGGCGCGGCGATAACCGATCACGTCAACGGTGCGTTCAAGGTTTTGATGGGTGAAGGCCGTCGGCGCGTACACGGTGCGAACGGTGGCGACCTGGGCGAGCGGGATTCTCGTGCCTTGAGGAGTCGAGAGGGTAAGTGCTGCGATCGCAGCAGCGTCCGAACGCTGATCGGCGCGCAGCCGCACCCACACGGGGACGCCGTTCTCGCCCGGCACCCGCAGACTGCCGCCGGGGATACCGTTGACCTGCGCCGCCACTTGTTTGGCGATTGCGGCTGGCATCAGGCCGTAGCTCAAGGCCTTCGCGGTGTCGACGTCGAGCTGCAGGCGCTGGGCGTCGCCGTTCCAGTTGCGCTCGAATCCGGAAAGCCCGCCGACCCTTTGCAGTCGCCGCTCGAGTTCGTCGGCGATCGAATCAAGCACCTCCCAATCGGGCCCGCTGACCATCAGGTCGACGGTTCCGCGGATGGACGACAGCGGGGTCGCGCCGTAAACCACGGCGTTGGCGTTCATCACCCCGGGAATTGCGCGGACGCGCCGCTGGATGTCGCCGTTGATCTCGAGAATGGACACTTCGCGGTGAAAGCGATCGACCAGGTTGACGGTCGCCATACCCTGCTGGAAGGTGCGCGAAGCGCCGAAAGACTTGTCCTGCGGCTCGGCGCCGACCACGGTGGAAATCGAAATCAGCCAATCGGGCTTGATCGCCGCGCGGATCGCCGCATCTGTTTCGGTCGCGATGCGCTGCATGCCATCGGCATCGGTGTCTGGCTGGGCCTCGAAGCTGATTTGCGTGATACCGGTATCCATCAGCGGCATCAACTCGCGGCCGACCACCGGCATCTCGCGGAGCGAAACGACGGTCAGCATCAGCGCCACAGACAGCACGAGCTTGGGGTGATCCAGGGCCCAGGCCACCGCGGCGGCATAAAAGCGCTTGAGCGGCCGCAGGACGTAGGTGTCGAAACGCAACAGCGGATTGCGCAGCGGATCGTACGCGCCGGGCTTGATGATCCATGGCGTGAGCAGTGGGATAATGGTGATCGAAACAACGAACGAAGCTGCCAGCGCGATCGACAGCGTCACCGAGAGCGGCCGCAACACCGTCTGCACATAACCGCCGATGAACACGATAGGTAGCAGGACGACTATGTTGGCAGCGGTGCCCGACAGTACGGCCAGCATGACCTCCTGGGTGGCGCTGGCAGCGACCGCCATGCCCGACTCGCCGCCCTCGCGCATTCGCCGCTCGATGTTCTCGATCACCACGATGGCATCGTCGGCCAGCATTCCCACGGCGACTATGATGCCGGTAAGAGTGATCATATCGAACTCATAGCCGATCAGCTTCATAACAACAAAAGTGAGCAGATAGGTGAACGGCAGCGAGAGCGCGGTGATGAAGGCGGCGCGGATGTCGGCGAGGAACAGCAGAATCACGACGATGGTCATGATGACCGCGTCGCGCAGGGCGACCAGCATGTTGTCGACGGTGAGATCGATCAGCCGCAACTGGCCGTCGGTCTGCGCGACGTCGAGCATCGGGTACTCGGCGCGCACGGCGGCGATCTGCCCGTCGACGGCGCGCGCTACCGTGGCAGCGTAACTCTTCTCTCCCCGCAGCAGCGACACTGCGATCGCGTCCTGTCCATTGCCGCGATAAAGCGAACTCGGATCGGCGTCGCCCCAGCCAACCTCGCCCACGTCACCCACCTGGACGAAACCGCCGCCGGCGACCGGCACCTGGATGGCGGCGATCTGATGTGGATTGTGCGCAAGGCTGTTCACCATGAGCAGGAAGCGATAGCCATCGCGGTGCACCAACCCTTGCGGCGCGGCAAGGTTGCTTGCGTCGATGGCCGCGGCGACCGTGCTGACATCCAGGCGGTGGCTGGAAAGCAGAGTCCGGTCGAGACGAACCTGAACCTGACGCTCGTGGCCGCCGAACACTTCGACCTCGGCGACGCCGGGGATGCGCAGCAGCCGATTGCGAAGCTGGTTCTCGGCGATGCGGCGGACGTCGCCCAGGGCGAGACCCGACTCCTTCGCAGGGCTCAGCGCGAGCACGGTCACGGGCTGCGCAGCGTTAGTGATGCGGGAGATCAACGGCGGCCGGACGCCCGTGGGCATGATTGACTCCACGCGCTTCAGCTCCGTCAGCACCTTTGTCGCGGCGATGTCGATGTCGTTGCCGTACTCAAATTCCGTAGTCACCGCCGAGACCTGGTCGCGCGAGATCGAGGTGACGCGGCGCACGCCGTCGATGGCCGAAAGCTGGGTCTCGATGGGATGGGTGACGTCCCGCTCGACATCGCCCGCTTCGGCCCCTGGCCACTGGGTGACCACACTGATCATCGGCCGGTTGGTATCGGGAAACAAGTTCATGGGCATTGTGAGATAGGCGGCGATCCCCGCGACCACGGTCAGGCTTGCCAAGGCGACGATCGCGTGTGGCCGGCCGAGCAGTCTGTGCATGAAGGTCATCGCCGGAATCCCATGCTGGTCGCCGTGACCGCGGCGTCGCCATCGCGCAATCTGGCGAGCACGGCCGTCTGTCCGACGGCCACCTGATCCCCCGGTCGCAGGCTGCCCTGGACTGCCGTGCGCACCGCACCTTCCTGCATCACGCGGACATCGACCCGTTCCAGAAGGCTATGCTCATCGGGCTCGGCTCGGGATCGAAGGACCATCACGTGGGCGCCCGCACCTGCGCCGACCAGGGCCGCAGTCGGAACGGTGAGCGCCTCGCCGCTCTCGGTCGTGACGAGCGTGGCGGCGACCATGCTTCCGCTCGGCAGGCCGAAGGGTGCTGCCGGGGCATCCGCCTCGACGACGCCGAGGCCTGCCGCGTTGACCGCCGGCGCGACCCGCGCAACAGGCAGCCTCAGGCTTGTGTCGCCCTGCCGGAGCACAAGCGGAGTGCCTACGTGCACGTCATTCAGCTTCGCCGCCGGTACGCTCACCCGCACAACGGTTCCGTTGCCGGCAGTTAATCGGAAAACAGGCTTGCCGACGGCCACAGTGTCGCCGACCTCGACCATGCGCTCGGCGACCACCGCATCCTGCGGAGCTCGGATCTCCGCGTATGCCAGCTGAACCCGCAGGGCGGCGATCTGTTCGGCCAACGACCTCGCCTTGGCACGCGCGGCATCGGCCGCGGTGAGCGTCTGGTCGGCCTGAGACTGGCTGGCGGTGCCGTTGGTCCGCAGGGCATCGACGCGAGCCTGCTGCTTGGTAGCGAATTCCAACTCGGCGATTGCACCGACCCGTTGATGCTCCAATGCGCCGATGTTGTTCGCGATACTCCGGGCATCGATCTGCACCAGCAAGTCGCCGCGCTTGACCGCCACGCCAGCGCGGGGCCCCACGGCAAGTGCTGTGCCTTGGATCTGCGGCGTCAGCGCGATGCTGTGCGGCGCCTCGCTCACCGCCATCGCCTCAATGGTGCCGGCGACACGTCCGCGCTCGACCGTGCCGACCTGGATGGCCCACGGAGTGCGCTCGGCGGGCAGGCTGGCCTCGGACGCCTGCAGGCGATGGAAATGCAGCCAGAGCCCGGACGAGATCAGCGCGATCGGGATGAGCACCAGAGCCCACCGCCGGCGGGAATGCGGTTTGCGGATAACGAGGTCCTTCTGCGGAGGTTGTGCGCACTCGTCATCTGCGTCGTGGAAGGTCGATTTGTGGGGCGGCTCTTCCAGCAGAGACGGCATGTCGGAGGGACTTGAGATGGGGGAGGCACCTTGGCTCTCGCGCGTCGGGAAGGGCGGATTGTCGCGGGACACGAACATGGCCGGACTCCGTAAGTAAGTGAGTACACACTTCATATCTGAATGGATATACGGCTGTCAAACACAATGTTTTCAGTGTAAAAATCAACAATCTGTCACCTTGAAGTCACTGTTAGTGAGTGATAGCTTACACACGTCGTGTGAGAATAGAAGTATCGGGATGCCTCTATGCATCCGAAAAGGAGAGCCATGAGGATCCGCAAGAACGCCGCCGAGCGACGCGACGAGGTGATTGAGGCTACATTGCGGTTGGCCTCCGAGATCGGTCCCGATCGCATTACGACCGAGGCCATCGCCAAGGCGGTTGGGCTTTCACAGGCAGCGGTGTTCCGTCATTTTCCGCGCAAGGAGGATATCTGGATCGCGGTGATCGAATGGCTTCGGAGCCAGTTCGCCGAGCAATGGCTAAGGAGCGACACCCTCGAGCGCTTGCCCGAGCGACGGCTGCGTGCCGTCGTCCGCAACCAGCTTGAGTTCATCCGGGCGAAGCCGGGCCTACCCATGATCTTGATGTCGCGCGAGCTTCACACCCGAAGCGATCTCCTGCGTCAGGCGATTGCCGTCATGATGGAAATGTTTCACCGGCACCTCTCGGGCATATTCGACGACGGGAAAAAATGCGGGGAGTTCGTCCCCGATCTCGAGGTCGAGCGGGCGGCCTATCTCGTCATTTCGATGATCCATGGGCTGGCGCTGCGCTGGATCCTGCGGGCGCAGGCTTTCGACATCGTCAGCGACGGGGAGAGAACCCTCGACATTGCCCTGCGGGGGATCCTCGCGCGTCAGAATCGCTAGCCTCCCCGACGCCTCGATCCGACTCTCGCCTAGGGAAATCTCCGGTGACGCGAGAATAGCCTGTTAATCGGCGCGGCCGAGCGACCCCTGTGGTGGAAACAATCTCAATGACTTGCGATGCCGATCGGCGTTCGGACCCCGACGTCGTATTGCAGCCATCGGAAAGCCATGACCGCAAT
>JAVDCA010000042.1 GCA_030848545.1 Astrobacterium formosum | reverse complement strand
CACGCGTCGCTGGTTCGCTGTGCGGACCTCGCGTACAGACTTCATGCCCTCGTGCGTCCTCCACGCGCAACGCGCGGTGAAGCGCCAGTTGCGGGCTTCTCCGATCGTCTTCACAGGCGCGCGAACATTTAGCGAACGTTCGGCTGCCCAGTCAAACGTGAGAGACTTGTAATGCGAACGCGAAAGTCGTGGCGAAGCAATGTCTTAGAGTGACGGCCGTCCCACACCTCAGCCAAAAACGCCTCAAAAGCCGTCCGGCGGCGCTCAGAGTGGTCATAAGATTCTTTTTTGGATCAATAAGTTGGAGGCTATAGGAAGCTTGGAATTTGTGTCAACGCCGTTGCAACAATTGTAAATTTGGGTTCCTCGCGAATTAATTTCGCCCACGCAATCATAAGGTTATGCCAACAGTAATTCAAAAATAATCTCTCTCACTGTTGCACAGTGACTCAGATTTTGCCCCCATACCCCTTGTCGGTCTTGACGTGATTCTCAATGGAGAACTCTGTCGTGGCCGACGCTCCCGAACTTGTTCTTGGCTTCCTCACCCTGACGCTGAGCGCGAAAGGCGCTCCGGCGCTGTGGCTTGTCATCCCGGTTTCTGCGATCTTGATTGCGCTCGCCTGGCGGATAGTACGGCGCGGGGCGCGTTGAAGGTTAGAACTTTGGGCGGGGAGAACGATGGACGGCTTTCAGTTCACCGCGTCGATCGTGCAATCAATAGTTTCCCTGGCGTGGCCAGCCGCTTTTGTGACAGCGGTATGGCTCTTTCGAGAGAAGCTGATCGAGCTGCTTCCGCGCTTGCACGTAAAACACAAGGAAACGGAATTCAGGTTCGACCAGGCAGAGGCAGAAGTTGCCCAGATCTCCGTTCCTCAATCACAGCCAGAGCTGGAAGCTACGCCGGAAGAGAAAAGCCGATTTCAAAAGGTTGCTGAACACTCGCCGCGAGCGGCAATCCTTGAGAAACGAGCCGAACTCGAACAAGCATTAAAGGACATCGCGCGCCTACTTGTGTCCGAGCCTGCAAGCCGTAGTCGAATATACTCGATGGTTGATGCGATACGCATACTTCGGAACGAAGGGCTCTTGGACGAGAAGACGTCTGCTCTCCTGGATGACCTTCGAGTGATTGGTAACCGAGCTGCGCACTTGGTTGAAGACAGTGAATTCAGTTTTGCAGAGGCCATGCGATACGGAAAGCTTGCGGACGATACGATCAAGCTGCTTCGTGCGCTGCAATGAAGTTGTTCTCGATGAGATAGATGCGTCTTGGTGGGCGTCGGCTTCTGTGTCATGCCCCTCGCACCCTCCAGGGTGATGCTCATTTTGATACCGACCGTCAGAATGCTTCTCGGGCATGCTTGTGTGAGCTGGCAACAGCGCGTAGGGCGCAATCGCGAAGCGTATTGCGCCGAACAGTCAGGATTGGCCCGGCTCACCGGGCCGGGGCGTCTTCATCGACGGGTGCCAGCGAATAGCTCGTGCTGCGCCCACCGGCGGCGTCCTTGACCAGAATGCCTTGTTTGATGAGGCCGTCGATATCGCGGCTTGCCGTATCTTGCGAGGTCTTGGCGATCTTCGCCCATTTCGACGAGGTGAGCTTGCCTTCGAATCCATCCAGGAGACGATTGATCATCATCCGCTGGCGGTCATTGAGTCGCGCGCCCGCATGTGTTTCCCAGAACCGCGCTTTCATCAGCACGCCCTGGAGGATCGTCTCCGCACGGCCGAAGGCCCGGTCGAGGCATCCGAGGAACCAGGTCAGCCACTCGGTGATGTCCAGCTCGCCTTTCTGCGTGGCTTCGAGGACGTCGTAGTAGGCTTTGTGCTCCTGCCTGATCTGCGACGACATGCTGTAGAAGCGCTGTGCGGTGTTCTCCGAGCGCGCCAACGCAAGATCGGCGATGGCGCGCGCAATGCGTCCGTTTCCATCTTCGAATGGATGAATGGTGACGAACCATAGATGTGCGATGGCGGCCTTGAGCACAGGATCGCCGCCGTTCGACCCATTGAACCAGTTCAGGAAGGAAGCCATTTCGACGTCCAGCCGTCCGGCCTGCGGGGCTTCAAAGTGCACGCGCTGCCGATTGTCCGGGCCGGAGACGACTTGCATGGGGCCCGCCTTGGCATCGCGCCATGCGCCGACAATGATGCGTCGCAGCCCGCTCCGTCCGGTTGGAAACAGCGCCGCATGCCAGCCGAACAGCCGCTCGGCCGTCAGCGGCTCGATGTATTTTTCAGTCGCATCGAGAATCATCTCGACCACGCCCTCGACATCTCGCTCGGCAGGTGTCAGCGCGCCGGTCTCGATGCCGAGGCGGCGGGCCAGGGATGAGCGCACTTGTTCCTTGTCGAGCACTTCGCCTTCGATCTCGCTCGACTTCACGACCTCTTCGGTGAGGGTCTGAAGGGTGGCTTCCTGGCGCAAGCTGAAGCCGAGGCCTTCCATCCGGCCCAACAGACGTCCTTGCCGATGCCGCACGGCGGCGAGCGTCTCGGTCAGGCTCTCCTGGTCCCAGCGGAACCGGGGCCACTTGGGAAGCTCGTGGATGTACACGCCTATTCTCCGCACATCATGCGGATAAAATAGCGTTTAATCTCCGCAAGGACAAGAAGATTCTTCGCAAGAGATGCGGAGAATGCAGCGCCCAATCTCCGCATGTCTGATAAACAGCTGATTTGGAAGAGAAATTCTTGTTCGGGAACTGCGCAATTAAGGTGACCGCGCACATAATCGCCGGTCATGCGCCGCCGTAAACACCAACGCTCGAATACTTCGCGTTACACTGGTCGCGTTGGCGCATTCGAGAAACCTTCCTCCGCCAGGGCGGAGGACATCGCGTATCGCGGTCATCACAGAAAAAATCCCGCCCGCTACGGCGCTATTGGGGGGCGCGCGTGCGGGCGGCTTTGCTCTGCCGAGCTACACCACTTGGGGGGACACGATCCCACCGTTCAAGTGCCAGAACTGCCCCTCTGCCCATGCTGGGTAGACAATGTAGTAAGGGCAAGTACCGCCGTCTGCCGCATCACGCCATCGTACGTCACCGACGTGCTGATATCCTTCGGACCAAGCTGCGCCGAAAATAATAAGGTCGGATCACAGCCGCGCTGATCCGACCTGCGGACTTGCCCTCGCTTCGAGTTTCTAGGCCGCGGCCAGCACGGCTTTCTTGACCGATTGCGGCAGGGCGACCACGCGGAAGAAAGCCTTCGGATAAAGGTAGTCTTCTCCCGATTCGTCGACAATCCGAAGCAGGCCGTGTTTCTCGGCGTCAGGGTCGCGCAGAGCGACGTAGATCTTGCGTCGCTCGAGAGAGCTCGGATAGCCCTCATTGTCCACACACACGACCAGTTGCTTCGCTTGCGTTTTTGCCATCGGTTCTTTTCAGAGCAGATTTTTGATTTTGAATTCCTTGCGGCCGATTCCAGCAGCTTCATACCAATGTACTTCGGCGAGGTGGTTGGTGCCATCGGCAAGTCGGATGCGGGCGATACCCTTCCGCTTCCGCCAACGTCCTCGCCCGTATACTTTTCGCAACCGCGCGATTTCGCGAATGTTCGACCCGACGGCGAACGTTTCGATTTGCGAGATTTCGCCGACGATCTTGAAGTTCATCGCCGCCACTTCAGCGAATGCCAGTGCCAACTATGCCGGCACCCCACGTCCCTGGAACTCGACGTTTGTCGGGCACCGCCTAGTCAAGTGGTGGACTCACCCAGATACCAACCTTCAGCGCTCTAATAGCGGCTGCCGCTTCCTCAAGCAGCTTGGTGCCCCTGGCCGGACTCGAACCAGCACAATGTTGCCATTACCTGATTTTGAGTCAGGCGCGTCTACCAATTCCGCCACAGGGGCTGGCGGGGCGGATCATAGCTGCGAACCCCGCAGGGTCAACGGCTGTCCGCCGCCTGCCCACACCCGAAAGTCTGCGGCATCGGCGTAGGGGTGGGGCGGCGGAGCGCATCGCCCCGGAGAGGCCCGCGAGGGCCACCTCGCGTCCGCCGCCCGGTCCACCCCGCGTCGCCGCCTCATGCCCTAATGTTGATGCGGTTGTGATCGACATGCTTCGCCCGGCGGAGCTATGTCAGCTCAAGTCCCGATGAGGTCCCGATGTCCGATACTGCCAAAGCGGCCGCCTGGTCGCGCGCGTCCGGCTCTGCCGCTGCCCTCGTGGGCGGCCTGTCGGCCAGCGGCTCCGCGTTCCTGGTCGCTGCCGGCAGCGCCGCGATCGTCGCCGCCGCGCATTTCTTCCAGTACGTGCTCCTGATCGCGCCGTGCCCGTTGTGTCTCGAACAGCGCAAGTTCCACTATGTGGCGATCCCGCTCGCGCTCGCGACCGGCTTGGCGGCCCTCAAGGGAGCGCCGAACCGGCTTGTGGCGGCCGGCCTCGCGCTCGCCGCCGTGGTGCTGTTCGCCGGCGCCGTGCTCGCCGCCTATCACTCCGGCGTCGAGTGGAAGCTTTGGGCAGGTCCTGCCGACTGCACCGGCCCGATCGCGAGTTTCGGCCAGGCCGGCAGCCTGCTCGAACAGATGCAAACGACCAGCGTGGTGCGCTGCGACGAGGCGTCGTGGCGCTTCCTCGGCCTGTCGCTCGCCGGCTACAACGGCCTCGTGTCGCTGGCGCTGGCCGCGCTCGCCGGCCGCGCCGCCTTCGTGGAAGCGCGCCGCCGCCGCTGACGGCCGGCCCTTTAGGCGAGTTTTGCGAACACCCCGATCGCCCGCTCGACCGCCGCCATGTCGATGTGGCGGTGGGTGACGAGGCGGATCTGCGCTTTGCCGCTGCTCCCGACGCGCACGCCGGCCGCCGCGAGGCGGCTCTCCCAGGTGGCGGCGTCAAAACGGGTCGCCGCGACGTCGAGCATCACGATGTTGGTCTCGACGCGGGCGGGATCGACCAGCGTGGCGTCGATGCCGGCGAGACCCTCGGCGAGCCGGCGCGCCGCCGCGTGATCGTCGGCGAGGCGGCTGACCATAGTGTCTACGGCGACGATGCCGGCGGCAGCGATGACGCCGGTCTGGCGCATGGCGCCGCCGAGCATGCGCCGCAGCGCCCGGGCGCGGCCGATGAACTCGGCAGAGCCGACCAGAAGGCTGCCGATCGGCGCGCTCAGCCCCTTGGAGACGCAGAACATGACGGTGTCGGCCGGTCGCGCGATGACGTCGGCGCCGACCCCGAGCGCGACCGCGGCGTTGAAGATGCGGGCGCCGTCCATGTGCAGCGGCACGCCGTGGCGATGGGCGAGCGCGGCGACCGCCGTGATGTGGTCGAGCGGCAGTACGCGGCCGCCGGTCCAGTTGTGGCTCGTCTCCAGCCAGACGAGGCCGGGGCCGAGCCGGCTCGCGGGCTTCGCCAGGGCGCGTTCGAGCGCGTCGAGGTCGTAGCGGCCGGCGTTGCTGTCGACCACGCGCGGGACGGCGCCGGCGACGCCGACGAGGCCGGCCGTCTCGGTGACGAGGAGATGCGCGAGGGCGTCGACCACGACCTCCTGGCCGCGCGAGACGTGGCCCAGCACGGCGACCAGGTTGGCCATGGTGCCGCTCGGCAGGTACAGGCCGGCTTCCTTGCCGAGGCGCTCGGCGGCGAGGCGTTCCAGCCGCATGACGGTCGGATCGCCGTCGCGATTGTCGTCGCCGTGCGTCGCCGTGCGCATCGCCTCCAGCATGGCGCTGGTGGGCCGGGTGAGGGTGTCGCTGCGCAGGTCGATGGCGGTGCCGGCGTCCGTCGTGCTCATGCGCCGCTCGCCTCCGTGGCGGCCACCGGCAGCGCCGCACCGGCTTCGTCGACGACCGTATCGCCGGCGTATTTCTGCACCAGCTTGACCGCGACGGTGTTGCCGAACACGTTGACGGCGGTGCGGCCCATGTCCAGGAAGGCGTCGACGCCGGCGATGATCGCCAAGGCCTCGACCGGAAGCCCGATCGCGGTCAGCACCATGGCGACGGCGACGAGGCCGCCCGAGGGTACGTTGGCGCTGCCCTTGCTGGCGATGGTGGTCACCATCAGGATGGTGAACAGGGCCGAGCCCGACAACGCGATGCCGTAGGCTTCGGCGAGGAACGTCACCGCGAGGGCGAAATACATGATCGAGCCGTCGCGGTTGAAGGCGTAGCCGAGCGGCAGGACGACGCCGATGATGCGCTCCGGCACGCCCATCGCCCGCAGCTTTTCCATGTGCAGCGGCAGCGTCACCTCGGAGGAGCGGGTCGAGAAGGCGAGGATGACCGGCTCCATGATGGCGCGGGTGACGGCGATCGGCTTTTCGCCGATCATCTTGAGCATCAGCCAGAACACCAGCACCATGATGGCGAGGCCGAGATACATGACGAGGACGAGCTTGGCGAGCGCCATCACGGTGGCGAGGCCCTGCGAGGCGAACAGCCACGCCACGATGGCGAAGATGGCGATCGGCGCCGTCGACGTGATCCACTTGGTGATCTTGAACATCGCCATCATGATGGCTTCGAGCGCCGACACCAGCGGCCGCGCCGTCTCGCCGATGCCGGCGAGCGCGAGCCCGAACAGGATCGAGAACACCAGCGTCGGCAGCACCTTCTGGGCCGCCATGGCGGCCAGGATGTTGGACGGGATCATGTCCATGAAGAACTTCACCCAGTCGACCGAGACCGCGAGGTTGGCCGGCAGCTTGCCGGTGGCGGCGAGCGAGGCGCCGGCGCCGGGGTGGAAGAGGGCGTTGAGCCCGAGGCCGATGATGATCGAGATCACGGTCGCGACGTAGAAGTACAGGAAGCAGACCCCGGCGATGCGACCGAGGGTCTTGAGCTCCTTTCCCATCCGGTAGATGCCGAGCGTCACGGTCGCGAACACGATCGGGATGACGATCATCTTGATGGCTTCGACGAATGCGGTTCCGAGCGGGCGCAGCGCGATGGAGAAGTTCGGCCACATCATGCCGACGCCGAGGCCCAAGCCGAGGCCGGCCAGCATCTGGATGGCGAGCGGCCACTTGAGCGGGTTGATCGTCATGGTGCGGCTGGTCATACATTCCCCCTTGGTCTGGTGCCCTGAGGCTTGACGGCGCCGAGGGCCTGCAGCCGCGCCTCGAAGGCGGACGACAGGTGGCGCCACATGCGTTGCTGTGCGGTGTCCGGCTCGCGCGCCGCCACGGCGGCGTAGATGTCGATGTGCTCGCGGACGGCCTGCCGGGTGCGATCGGGGCTGTAGTCGCGCATCTTCTGCAGCGCGAGGCCGCTCTGCGCCCGCAGGGATTCGTAGTTCGCGGTGAGCCGGCCGTTGTCGGCGGCGCGGAACAGGGCATCGTGAAACGCCCAGCCGACGTGCTGGGCCTCTTCGACATCGAGGCCGGCAGGGCCGTCGAGCTTGCGCAGCCTGGCGGCGCAGTCGGTCAATTCCTCGCTCGGGCCGTGGCTGGCGGCAAGGAACGCCGCCATGCCCTCGAGGGCGAGCCGCATCTCGTGGATTTCGCGCAGGTCGTCGAACGAGAGTTGCCGCACGAAGGTGCCGCGCATGGGATGCACGACCAGCAGGCCGTCGCGGGTCAACGCCTTGAGGGCCTCGCGCACCGGCGTGCGGCCGAGGCCGAGCATCTCGGCGAGGCCGCGCTCCGACAAAGGCTCGTCGGCGGCGACGCCGTGGCCGACGATGAGGTCGCGAATGCGCGCATAGGCGTCGTCGCGCCGCAGGGAGGGCGGCTTGAGCATGGCTGGCATCTAACTGGCATGCCAGTGGTGTGTCAACGCTGCGGGCGCGACCTGCGCGATTCTGCGCATGGCCGCGCGCCGTGACGCCCGAGTCAGGCGAGCCCGAACACGCCGCGGACCCGGCGCAGGGTCTGGGCCGCCACCTCACGGGCTTCCCGGGTACCTGCCGCGACGATGCGCATGACCTCGGCGGGGTCGCGCCCGTAGACGGCGCGGCGTTGGCAGATCGGATCCACAAAAGCCTGCAGGATGCCTTCGAGCCGGCGCTTCACGGCGACGTCGCCGAGCCCGCCGCGGCGGTAGCGCGCCTTGAGTTCGTCGAGGCCGGCGGCGTCGGGATCGAAGGCGTCCAGATAGGCGAACACGACATTGCCCACGACCTTGCCGGGGTCGGCGACGCGCAGATGGTCGGGGTCGGTGAACATGGCGCGCACCTTCTCGGTGATCTCGGCCGGCCGGGCGCTGAGCGGGATCGCATTGCCGAGGCTCTTCGAAGCCTTGCGGCCATCGACGCCGGGCAGGCGCGGCGTCGACGACAAGAGCGCGCGGGCGGGCGTGAGCACGTCGGTGCCGGCGAGCCGGTTGATCTTGGCCACCACCTCGTTGGACAGCTCGATCATGGGCAGCTGGTCCTCGCCGACCGGCACCAGGGTGGCGTCGAATCCGGTGATGTCGGCCGCCTGGGCGGCCGGGTAGCACAGGAAGCCGGCCGGCAGGTCGCGCTGAAAGCCCCGCATCTCGATCTCGGCCTTGATGGTCGGGTTGCGCTCCAGCCGCGCCACCGTGACCAGGTTGAGGTAAAGCGTGGTCAGTTCGGCGAGCTCGGGCACGCCGGACTGCAGCACGAAGGTGGTCTTCGCCGGATCGAGACCGACGGCGAGATAGTCGAGCGCGACCTTGAGGACGTTGTCGGCGACCGCCGCGCCCTGGCCGGCATGGTCGGTCAAAGCCTGCATGTCGGCGATCAGCACGTATTGGCGTTTTACCACCTCCTGGGTGGCGAGCCGGCTCGCCAGCGAGCCGACATAATGGCCGAGATGCAGGGGTCCGGTCGGTCGGTCGCCGGTGAGCACGATGTCGGTGGCGAGAGCCGTCGTGGTCGCGATGTCGTCGGCGCCGGTGGCCGGCGTCTCCAGCGCATCGGTTTGGGCAGTCAGGGCATCCATGGTCAGGTCTCCTGGGAAAGGGGGCCGGACCGGGAGCACGTCATGACGAAACAAGGCCGCTCCCGTCCGGGGCGGCCCTTGGCGTCATGTCATTTGAGAGTGAACGCGCGAAAAAGGGCTCCCCGATCAGTCGGGGCGCCACCACAGACCGGCGAAGATGGCCATGCGCGTCATGGGCGGTTTCTGCTCCCTTCGGGGGCGGGATGCAAGGGGGGACCGGTTGCCGAAACGCGACGATGCTCCCGGCATGAAGCCGATGGGCGTCGACAGCCGGTTGTGGTGAGCCCGCACGGCCGAACGAGCTTGCCGGTGAATGAGGCGCGGGCCGTCCGTCGCTGGGTGGTCCGCGTCTGTTTTGGGAGCCTGATTCCAATCGTGCTGGGTCGCGACGAATGCTTCGGCTCGTCGGCGTGGCGCGCTTCCGAGGCCAAAGGGCGTTGAGGAGGGGCAGAGGCACCAGGGCGCCGCGAGCATGCGCGATCAACGCAAAAGATCGTCACGCGACGCTGGAACGGCCGATCCCGGCTGCACTCACGCCGGCCGCGTCGCCAGTTCGACGAGCTTGCACCAGTAGGCGGCGCCCAGCGGCAGCACCTTGTCGTTGAAGTCATAGTGCGGACTGTGCAACGGCCATGGATGCTCGCTGTCGCCGGAGCCGAGGAACACGTAAGCGCCGGGCCGCTTCTGCAGCATGAAGCCGAAGTCTTCCGACCCCATGGCCGGCTTGATCCCCCGCCGGACCTCGATCGGCTGGCCGAGATCGTGCGCCGCGTCCGCCGCCATCTGGGCCTCGGCGGGCGTGTTCAGGGTCGCGGGATAGCGCCGCATGTAGTCGACCGTCGCCGTGCATTGGTGTGCTTCGGCGATCGAGGTGACGATCTGCTTCAAGCCGTTCTCGATCACGTCCTGGTCGCTGCCGCCGAAGCTGCGGGCGGTCCCGCACAGCCTGACGGTGTCGGGGATCACGTTCCAGGTGTCGCCGCCGTGCACCTGGGTGACGCTGACGACGCCCGGAGACGTCGCGGCGAGCCGCCGGCTCGGCAGCGTCTGCAGCGCGATCAGTATCTGGCCCACCGGCATGAACGGATCGATGAAGGTTTCCGGCAGCGCGGCGTGCCCGCCGCGTCCCGTGACCTTGATCTCGAAAGTGTCGAAGGCCGCCATCATGGGACCGTCGTTGACCGCGAGCGTGCCCATCGGCGCCATCGGCCAGTTGTGCATGCCGTATACTGCATCGCACGGAAAGAGCTCGAACAGGCCTTCCTCGATCATCACCCGCCCGCCGCCCTCGTTCTCCTCGGCGGGCTGGAAGATGAAGTGAACGGTGCCGCGGAAATTCCTGGACCGCGCCAGTTGCTTGGCGGCGCCGAGCAGCATCGACGTATGGCCGTCATGACCGCAGGCGTGCATGCGCCCCTCGTAGGTCGAACGGTACGGAGCGGACGTGGCTTCCGAGATCGGCAGCGCGTCGATGTCGGAGCGCAGCGCGACGGTCGGGCCGTCGCCGGTGCGCAGGGTGGCGACGACGCCGGTCTTGGCGAGGCCGCGATGGACGTCGAGCCCCATGGCGGCGAGTTCGCGCGCGACGAGTTCGGAGGTGCGCACCTCCGTGAAGGCGATTTCCGGATGGGCGTGCAGATCGTGCCGCCAGCGCAGCATGTCGTCGAGGATGTCGTCATCGATACGCATGGGTCGGCACTCCCGTGTTCCGTCTGTTTCGCTTCGCGGCCGGCGGCCCTGCTTCGAGGCTGAACCCGAAGCAGGGCACGGCGCAAGGTCAATGCCGGAAGAACTGGGCGATCATGGTGGCGCCCAGGAACGTGCCGGCATTCGCCATCAGGGAGGTGACGATGATCGGCCAGCCGAGGCGGCGGAACATGGGCACGTCCTTGGCGATCGACAGGCCCGCGAAGGTCAGGATGGGCGTCGTCAGCGGCAGGAAGCCGACCTTGCCGGTCAGGCGGGCGACTTCGGCCGCGCCCGGCATGTCCGGATAGGTCAGCGCCATGGCGATGAGCGACACCCAGCACACCGCCGGCACGACCGACTTGGTCAGGCGGTAGACCGCATAGCCGGCGGCGACGACGGCGATCATGATGATCATGCCGGGCACGGCGTCGAGCGGATTGGTGCCGGTGGCGATCCCGGAGCAGATCAGCACCAGGACGCCGGACAGGATCCAGGCGGCGCTGCGCTCGACGAGCGACAGCTCCGCATAGCCGCTGGCCTCGGCCGCCGGAGCGTCGCCGGTCTGGCTGTCGGTGGTCACGCGCGGACGCAGGCCGATGCGGCCCAGCACCGGTTCGAGCACGCTATAGGCCCAGACCGTGAAGGGAAGCGAGATGAACAAGGTGAAATAGGTGCCGACCGTCGAAGTCAGGAGGTTCGCCGCCGCCGCGAATGCGGCGACTTCCTTGGCGGCCTCGGGCGTCTGCAGCGCCGCGATTGCGCCCGCCGCCGCCGCCATCATGCTGGCCGAGCCGACGCCCGCGCCCATCGCGAGCGCATTGGGATGGAAGATGTTCAGGCTGGCCACGAATCCGGCCAGGAGGCCGATGAACACCGCGCCGATGATGGTGCCGGTGATGTATTCGGCCAGGACGCCGCGCCCTTCGGGGGAGGCCATGCCGTACTTCTCGCCGATGATGGCGAGGCTCGGCTCGCGTCCGACCGAGAAGGTGGCGCCGATCGCTTCGCGCCGGACGCCGAGAAGAAGCGCGACCGGCAGGCCGAAGATGGCGGTGCCGAAGAAGTGCCCGAACTCCTGGAAGATCAAGGCCCAGCCCGAGGCGATCACCTTGGGCAGCGAGGCACCGACCAAAAGCCCGAGCTTGGCAATCAACAGCAGCAGAGCGGGCTGGACGATGGCGGACGAGTACCATTGGGTGCTCAGCGGCAGGCTCAGCGGAGCCGGGAGCACGGTCCTGGCGCAACCCAAAGCGGCTCCGATCAGGAGTGCCCAGACCATCGGCAACATGACCACCTTGCCCGGGCCGAGAACGAAACTGAAGCTGCCGATGAGTTCGGCGACGACGGCGATGACGAGAGCGACCGCGTAAAGACGGATCCGATCACCGGCCTCGTAGCTGCGCAGGCCGGCGATGTCGGCTGATGCACTCATGCTGCCCCCCAATGCCGGCGCTGGTACGTTGCGCACCGGCCGACCACGCTTGCGGGTCCCCCCGGACCCCGTCCGATCTTCCTTCCGCTACTTGATTTGTCTTTTCTAGGCGGGATTCCCCGTACCGTTACGGCGCCGGCAGTGAACCAGGATGGCGGTTCGCGATGGACTGGCCCTGCCGGGGCGTGGCTGCAGCCGCGGTATCAATCGGCGCCGGACCAGGATCGGGGAAGTGGTGAGCCGCCGCCTCACGGTTCCAGCTCGGTATCCCAGTAGAGATAATCGAGCCAGCTTTCGTGCAGGTAGTTGGGCGGGAACAGGCGGCCGTTGCGGTGCAGGTCGTAGACGCTCGGCTGGAACGGCACCTGCGAGGGCCACATGGCGGCTTCCAGGGGCAGGAGGCTGCCTTTCTTGAGATTGCAGGGCGAGCAGGCGGTGACGACGTTGTCCCAGGTGGTCAGGCCGCCGCGCGAGCGCGGCACGATGTGGTCGAAGGTCAGGTCCTCGCGCGAGCCGCAATACTGGCAGGCGAAGCGGTCGCGCAAGAAGACGTTGAAGCGCGTGAACGCCGGGTGGGTCGACGGCTTGACGTAGGTCTTGAGCGACACGACGCTCGGCAATTGCATCTCGAAACTGGGCGAGTGCACGGCCTTGTCGTAATGGGCGACGATGTTGACGCGGTCGAGGAAGACGGCCTTGATGGCGTCCTGCCACGACCACAGCGACAGCGGATAGTAGCTCAGCGGGCGGAAATCCGCGTTGAGCACCAGGGCCGGCCAGGCGTTCGGCGACACGTGAGCGTTCAAACCCGCTCCTCAACCTTCCACGTCTGCCTCGCACCAGCAGGTTTACCTAAGACCTAGTTTATAGATTGGCGTGACCGGAATGTGAAGCGGTGCGGTATCGGCAGGCCTTCATGGCCTGTGGGCGAGAAATTCTCCACCGTGACGCAGGCCCTCCTCATCGATGCCGTGGCCGATGCCGGCCGAAAGATGCCATTCGGTCCGAATATCGAGGGCGGCGAGCGCCTGCGCCGACATGAACAGGGCGTCGACCGGGATGAGATCGTCCTCGCTGCCGTGCACCAGCAGGACCGGCGGCCGGGCGCGGATGTCAGTCGCGACCGCCTCCGGTTCCGCCCCTTCGGGCAGGACGAACAGGCCCGAATAGCCCACGATGGCGAGCGGGGGAGTGGCGCGGCGCAGGCCCACATGCAGGGCCATCATGGTGCCCTGGCTGAAGCCCACCAGAGCGAGGCGCGAGGCCGGCAGGCCGTGGCGGGCCAGTTCGCGGTCGAGGAACCGGTCGAGGTCGGGTGCGGCCGCGTTGACGCCGCGCCATCGCTCGTCCGGGTCGCGGAAGGTCAGTGGAAACCACTCGCGCCCCACCGGCGCCTGGCCGCAGGGGAAGGGGGCGTGCGGCGCCACGAAGGCTGCCCCGGGCAGCAACGCCTGCCACATCCGGCCGATATCGATGAGGTCGTTGCCGTCGGCGCCGTAGCCGTGCAGGAAGACGACCAGTGTCCGCGCCGCCCCGTCCCGCGCTGGCAGGCGTGGTCCGTCGATCATGGCCGCCATGACGTCTCCTTCGGGTTCAAATCCACAAACGATCATAGGCAGGCGAATGCCCGTCCGCCACGGCCGCCCGGTCGCAAGGCGTCATCCCGGCTGCGGCGTGGCGGTTGCGCGCAGCACGCCCTCGCGCCCCTTGGCGACGCGGTAATAGGCCCATAGGAGATGGGCGGCGGCGCCGCGCCACGGCCGCCAGGCGTCGGCGATCGCGCCCAGGTCCCGCGCCGTCGGCCGCGCCGGCAGCGCAAAGACGATGCGGGAGGCTTCCTGCAGGGCGAGGTCGCCGGCCGGAAAGGCGTCCGCATGGCCGAGGCAGAACAGGAGGTAGAGGTCGGCGGTCCAGGGTCCGATGCCGTGCAGGGCGGTGAGCATCCCGTGGGCCTCGTCGGCCGGGCGGTCGACCAGTGCGTCGAGATCAAAGCCGTCGACCACCGCCGTGGCGAGGGCCTTGAGGGTCCGGATCTTCGGTTGCGACAGGCCGAGCCGCGCCAGGGTGGTGGCGCGGGTGCGGGCGATCCGATGGGCCTCGAAGGGGTCGTAATGGGTGGCGAGCCGGCCCCAGATGGCGGCGGCGCTGGCGGTGGAGACCTGCTGGCCGGTGACGATGGCGGCGAGCCCCGAAAAGCCGGCCGGCCGTCGGCGCAGCGCCGGCATGCCGGCGGCGGCGAGGACGGGCCCGAGCCGCGCATCCTGCGCCACCAGGGTGGTGATGGCGGCCTCCAGGTCGGGCTGGGTCTCGAATCTGACGGTCATGGTGTTTGAGCTTCCATGCCGGCCGCTCCGATGCAAGCCGCTCCCGGGGCGTGTCGTCCTGGGGTAGAACGCCGCCATGGTCCAGCCCGTGTTCCGCTTCGCGCCCAGCCCCAACGGTTTCCTGCATCTCGGCCACGCTTTGTCGGCGCTGCTGAACTGCGAGCTCGCGGCCGCGAACGGCGGTCGTTTCCTCCTGCGCATGGAGGATATCGACCCGACCCGCTGCCGGAGCGAATACGAAGCTGCGATCTGCGAGGACCTCGACTGGCTCGGCCTCGCCTGGGAACAGCCGGTCCGCCGCCAGTCGGAACATCTCGACGCCTATGCGGCCGCCCTCGCGCGCCTCGATGCCTTGGGCCTCGTCTATGCGAGCTTCGAGAGCCGCGGCGACGTCGCCCGCCTGGTGGCGGAGCGCGAGACGCAAGGCCCGTGGCCGCGCGACCCGGACGGTGCCCCGCTCTATCCCGGCCACAGCCAAGCGCTGCCCGCGGCCGAGCGGGCCCGGCGCATGGCGGCCGGCGAGCCCTATGCGTTGCGGCTCGACGTCAGTGCCGCCATGGAGGTTGCGGGGCCGCTCATGTGGGACGAGCACGGCGCCGGTCCGGGCGGCGAGAGCGGGCGGCTCGCCGCCGATCCGGCCCAATGGGGCGACGTGGTGCTCGCCCGCAAGGATATCCCGACCAGTTACCATGTCTCGGTGGTGGTCGACGACGCCCTCCAGGGCATCACTGAGGTGGTGCGTGGCCAGGACCTGTTCGCCGCGACGAGCATTCATCGGCTCCTGCAGGCGCTGCTCGGACTTCCCGAGCCCGCCTACCGGCATCACCGCCTGATTCGCGACGACGCTGGCCGCAAACTCAGCAAATCGACCCGGGCTACCGCCCTGCGGTCGTTGCGCGCCGCTGGCGCCACTCCCGCGGATATCCGCCGCCTGGTTGGCCTGTAGGGGCCGGCCGCCCCAGGAACCTTACGCGATGGTTCGCGTGTCACATTCGTGCCATGCTGACCCCAAGGGCGTAGGGTGAGAATGGTGAAGCGTAAGGTCCCGGCCCGCCGGACGAAGCCGGCGACGGTCAAGCGAAAGGCGTTACGACCTCGGCGGCCGGCTCGCCGCAGGGTCGCCGGCGACGCGCACGCGATCGAACGGGCCCTCGCGGCCTTTGCGCACGACGTGCGCACGCCGCTCACCGGCATCATGGCATTGAGCGAACTCCTTTCGACCTCCGAACTCGGCGAGCGCGAGCGGCGCTGGGTCGCGACCCTCAAGGATTCGGCCGAACACCTGACCGCGTTGACGAGCCTGGTGGTGGATGCCGCGCGCGCCGAGGTGGAAGGCATCGTGTTGCGCCATGACGTCTTCGACTTCGATGCCTTCGCGGCCAAGGTGGCCGAATCCATGTCGGCGCGGGCGGTTACCAAGGGTCTCGGCGTCGACATCGACATCGCCTCCGGCCTGCCGGCCGCCGTCATTGGCGATCCGGTGCGGCTGCGCACCGCCATCGAGAATATGATCGACAATGCGGTCAAGTTCACCGAGACCGGCAGCGTGTCGTTGCACGTCAAGGCGTCGGCGCGCGGCCGTCGGGTGCGCGTCTCGTTCGCGGTGACGGATGCCGGCATCGGCATGACGACGCAGGAGATCCGCCGCCTGTTCCGGCCGTTCGCGCAGGCGAACGCGGACGTTGCCCGCCGCTTCGGCGGCGCCGGCCTCGGTCTCGTGATGGTCAAGCGGATCGCCGAGGCGATGGACGGCACCCTCGCGGTCAAGAGCCGGCCCGGCCAGGGCTCGACATTCACGATCTCGGTGGTGCTGGGGCGTGCGCCCGAAACGGTGCCGCCCCAGGACAACGCGGTGCCGGCGCAGATGACGGTCGTTGCCCGCCGCATCCTCTGCGTCGAGGACAATCCTTACGGACGACTGATCATCGCCACCATCCTCAAGGAACTCGGCCACGGCGTCGATTTCGTCGGCAGTGGCGAAGCCGCCGTTGCGGTGGCGGCCGGCGGTGCCTACGACCTCGTGCTCATGGACGTGACGCTGCCCGGCGGCAGCGGCATCGAGGCGACGCGGCGCATCCGTGCGCTTGCCGGACCGGCGGCGCGTATACCGATCATCGGCGTGTCCGGCCTGTCGAGCCCGGACGAGGAGGCGCGCGCCCGCTCGGCCGGCATGGACGACTACATCGCCAAGCCGGTGTCGCCGGCCCGCCTCGCCAAGGCGATCGCCGGCGTGGGGTGAGGCGGCCGGGACGGACTTTCGCTTCCGTTTCCGGCTCGATAGAATTGCCCCATGGGCGCCTTGCCAAAAATGCCGATGACCGTCGATCAGTACCTCGCCTGGGCCGTCGAGCAACCGGGCCGCTACGAGCTGCGCGACGGGAGGGTGATCGCGATGTCGCCGGAGACGGTGGGACATATCGACCGCAAAACTGCCATCCATGCCGCGTTGCGCAATGCAGTTCGCGCAAAGGCCCTGTCTTGTTTCGCGGTCGGCGATGGCGCGACCGTGCGCATCGACGATACGACCGCCTACGAACCCGACGCCCTCGTCTATTGCGGAGAAAAGCTGCCGCCCAAGGCGATCGAAGTGCCGTCTCCCGTCATTGTCGTCGAGGTGCTGTCCGCCTCGACGCGGTCGATCGACCTGTCCGTCAAGCTCGCCGACTATTTCCGCCTGCCGAGCGTCATGCACTACCTTATCGTCGATCCCGAACGGCGGCGCATCGTCCACCACGCGCGCGGGTCGGACGACGTCATCGCGACGCGGATCGTCACCGACGGCGTGATCGGGCTCGATCCGCCGGGCCTCGAATTGGCGTTCGCCGATATCTACGCTGATTGAAAGTCAGCGGCACCCATAGGCGCGTTCCTGGGCGACGATCTGGTTGATGCGGGCGCGATCCGCGCGCGACATGGGGATGTCGCCTTCGCGCTCGTAGACGCAGCCGCCATTGCCGAAATAGCCGATCGCCCGCGCCGTCTTGAAGCAGTAGCCGTAGTCCTTGTAGATCGAATTGCGCTCGACCCAGAGCTGACCGCAGACGCCCTGCGCCTTGGCGGCCGCGGCGGCGCCGATCGCGAGTAGCCCGAGTGCGGCGACGTGAATGGAAATCCTGCGCATGCCGGCTCCTTGATGTCGTGGAGGGGGCACGGCAGCGAAACGCTGGGACGCACCGGCGACATTGACCCAGATCAATGGCGATGGCATCGCTGCCGCAGCGTCAGGCCGCGTTCTCGGCCTGATCGGCCGTGCGCTCCACCACCTTGATGATCTCGCCCATGATGCGGTTGATGGCGAAGTCCTTGGGGGTGTAGACGGCGGCGACGCCGAACTGTTCGAGTGCGCGCGCGTCTTCGGGCGGAATGATGCCGCCGACCACGACCGGTGCCGCGACGCCGGCATTGCGCAGCCCGGCGACCACTTCCTTGACCAGTGGCAGGTGCGAACCCGATAGGATCGACAGCCCGACCACGTGCGGCTTTTCGGCGCGTGCCGAGGCGACGATCTCGGCGGGGCTGAGCCTGATGCCGTCATAGACCACGTCCATGCCGGCGTCGCGGGCCCGCACCGCGATCTGCTCGGCGCCGTTCGAGTGGCCGTCGAGACCCGGCTTGCCGACCAGGAACTTGAGCCGCCGGCCGAGCTTTTTCGACACCCGGTCGACGTCGGCACGTAGGTCTTCGAGCCCGCTGGTCGCGTTCCTGGCGCCGCGGCCGACGCCGGTCGGGGCACGGTATTCGCCGAAGCCCGAGCGCAGCACCGCCGCCCATTCGCCGGTGGTGACGCCCGCCTTGGCGCAGGCGATGGAGGCCGGCATGATATTCGTATCCGCCGCTGCCGCGCGGGCGAGATCGGCGAGAGCCGATCGCACGGCCGTTTCGTCACGCGCAGCTCGCCAAGCATTCAGACGGGCGATCTGCTCGTCCTCCACGTGGTCCGGCACGGTGAGGATCATGTCCTGGCCGGTCACGAGCGGAGAGGGCTCGGTTTCGGTGAAGCGGTTGACGCCGACCACGGTCAGCTCGCCGCGCTCGATAGCCTCCAGGCGGCGGGTGTTGGATTCGACCAGCTGGTGCTTCATGTAGCCCTGCTCGATGGCTACGACGGCGCCGCCCATCTTCTCGACGGTGGCGAGTTCCTCGCGCGCCGCCGCCTTGAGCTCCTCCACCTTGCGGGTAATTTCCACCGAGCCTTCGAATATATCGCCGTATTCCAAGAGGTCGGTTTCGTAGGCGAGCACCTGCTGCATGCGTAGCGACCACTGCTGATCGAATGGACGCGGCAGGCCGAGCGCCTCGTTCCAGGCCGGCAACTGCACGGCGCGGGCGCGGGCGTTCTTCGACAGCGTCACGGCGAGCATCTCGATCAGGATGCGGGTGACGTTGTTCTCCGGCTGCTGCTCGGTGAGGCCGAGCGAATTGACCTGGACGCCGTAGCGGAACTGGCGATGCTTGGCGTCGGTGACGCCGTAGCGTTCGCGCGTGATCTCGTCCCACAGTTCGGTGAAGGCGCGCATCTTGCATAGCTCGGTGACGAAGCGCATCCCGGCATTGACGAAGAACGAGATGCGCCCGACCACGGCGCCGAACGCGTCCGGAGCGACGTCGCCGCGCACGCGGTCGAGCACCGCGATGGCGGTCGCGAGCGCGAAACTGAGCTCCTGCACCGGCGTCGCGCCGGCCTCCTGCAGATGATAGGAGCACACGTTCATCGGGTTCCACTTCGGCATCTCGGCCGAGGTGAACAGGATGGTGTCGCGGATGAGCCGCATGGACGGCGCCGGCGGAAACACGTGGGTGCCGCGCGAGAGATATTCCTTGATGATGTCGTTCTGGGTTGTGCCGGTGAGCGCCGCGCGCGGCACGCCCTCTTCGTCGGCGAGCGCCACGTAGAGGGCGAGGAGCCAGGCCGCGGGGGCGTTGATGGTCATGGACGTGTTCATCTCGGCGAGCGGAATGCCGTCGAGGAGCGCGCGCATGTCGCCCAGATGGCAGATCGGCACGCCGACCTTGCCGACCTCGCCCTTGGCCTGGGCGTGATCGGAGTCGTAGCCGGTCTGGGTCGGCAGGTCGAAGGCGATGGACAGGCCGGTCTGGCCCTTGGCCAGGTTTTTTCGATACAGCGCGTTCGAATCGCGGGCGTTCGAGTGGCCCGCATAGGTGCGGAAGATCCACGGCTTGTCGCGCGTCGAGAGCTCGCGCGTCGACAGGTTACGTGCCGGCTTGCCGCCGGCTTTGGCGTCGTGCATCGGGCAGCCCCACAACTGTTCGATGGTCCGTGGTCGTGGATAGCTGCCAGGGTTGTTTTAGGCAATGCAACAAAAGGTGTCAGGGGGCCGCCTGCGCGCCCCGGACACCATCGATTGAAAAGGAATTTGATCTTAGCGGCGGATGAAGCCGATGAGCACCAGCAGGATCACCGCCCCGATGGTGGCGTGAACGATGCTCCGGGCCACGGCGGCCGAAACAGTCAAGCCGAAACGCGGCAACAGCCAGCCGGCGATCACCGCGCCGATGATGCCCACGATGGTGTTGCCGATGAGGCCGTAACCGAAGCCGCGCAACAGAGTGGCGGCGAGCGAGCCCGCCACGGCACCGACGATGATCCAGACCAACAGTCCATGCATTGTCAGCGCCGGCATGGTGCGTACTCCAAAAACACTCTCTTGAACGACTCGCTCGCATCGAGCGTCGACGAGTTGCGCCAAGCTGGGGCGAGGATGCAAGAGCATTTCGTTCGGGGCCTGGATGGCCCCTGTATCGGGGCGGGCGAACGCGGCCAGGACGTCACGCCCGCGACGATCGGACGGGCGTCGCGGATGCGGAGACCTGCCGCCGCCAGCGTTCCGGCGGTACGCCCATGAAACGGCGGAAGGCGCGGGTCAGGTGGCTTTGATCGGCAAATCCGCTGGCGGCGGCCGCCGCCGCCACCGATGCGCCACCGAGCAGCGCTTCGCGGGCGACGCGCAATCGCGTTTCGAGGCCGTGCTGGGCCGGCGTGACGCCCCACAGGCGGCGATACAGGCGATGGAGATGGAACGTGCTCATGCCGGCCGCACGGGCGAGCGCCGGCAGGCGAAAATCGTTGCCCAGGTCGGCTTCGACCAGCCGGCGCACCCGGCGCACCGCTCCTGGCTCCGCCGGCGGCTTCCAAGGGTGGGGAAGGAGTGCGACGGTGAGATTCACCAGTGCCGCCACGGCCGGATCCGCCGGCGCGGAACCGGCTTCGATCGCCGCGAAAGCGTGATCGAACGCCGTGCGCCATGCGGGATCGCGGACCGGTCCCGCCGGCATCGGACGGCGCGCATCGTCGACGATGCGGACGGCACGGTAGCTGCAACCGGGCGCCGGCGCGGCCGCAAAGGCATGCGCCTGGAAGGCCGGAATGACGGCGCCGTCACCTTCACGCAGACTGATGATGGTCTCCGTGGTCGCCAGCGTGCGCTCGCCCCTGTCGATGCGCACGAATACCGGGCCGGCATGGGTATGCCAGCGCATGGCGTCGCGACAGTGCATGACGCGCACCGCCGCGAAGGCTCCGCTCATGGAATGCGCAGTACTCTGGTCGAATGTCATGCTTCGCCCGCCGCATTCGCGCATAGGCGCGAAGCGGAACAGGGTCAAGCAGACGGCCCGCAAAGCCGGCTCTCGCCTTGAGCATTCACAGGATCGCATCTAGTCAGGGGTGATCTACTCCTCAATCGCCCGAGAACACGTAACGGTAGAAGAAACCATGGCGGCGCCGCAGAACGTTTATGATGATCGCGATTTTTTCGCAGGCTATGAGCAATTGCGCCGGACCGGCACCGGTCTCAACGACGTGCTCGAGCAGCCGGCCTTGTGGTCGATGCTGCCGGCCTCTCTCAAGGGCCTGCGTGTGCTCGATCTCGGCTGTGGGTTCGGCGATTTCGCCCGCCGGGCCATGTACGCCGGCGCACGCAATGTGGTCGGCGTCGACATATCCGAGCGCATGCTGGCGGACGCCCGCGCGCAGACTTGCGATGCGCACATCACCTATCGCCGCATGGCCATCGAAGAACTTGCCCTGGAACCGAATGCGTTCGATCTGGTGGTATCGTCGCTGGCACTGCATTATGTGGCGGATTATGCCGGCGCGCTCGCCCGTGTGGCCGCCGTCCTGACCGCAGGCGGCCGGTTCGTCTTTTCCGTCGAGCATCCCATGTGCACCGCCTTGCCCCAGCAGGCTTGGGTGCGCGATGCCGACGGCAGGCCGTTGCATTGGCCGGTCGACGACTATCGGACCGAAGGCCCGCGACGCACCCGCTGGTTCATCGACGATGTGGTCAAATATCACCGCACGGTCGAGACCTATGTGAACGGGCTCCTGGCGTCCGGCTTCTCGCTCCGGAGCCTGCGCGAACCGGAGCCGGTCGCCGGGGAGACTCCGGTGCAGATTCCCGGCCTCGACCTGGCCCGGCGCCGGCCGCCCTTCCTGCTGATCGCCGCCGATCGCCTCGGCGTGCCCGGCGCTATTTGAGCGGCGGCGTGAACGTCGCCAAGAGCAGAATGCCGTCTGGTCCCGCCGTCACGGCGTGTTCGCGCCCGCGCGGCATCACCGCGATGGTGCCGGGCAGGTAGTCGCGGGCTTCGCCCTCGAGGACCAGGCGCCCCGATCCGCGCAGCACTACATGCTGCTCGTCCTGGTCGGGATGGCGATGCGCCTTGAGCTCGCAACCGGCTTCGACGCGCACCACATGGCTGCTGAAGCCCCCATGGGTGTCGGGGCCGGTCACCACATGGCGAAGGCTCACGCCTTTGAAGGCTGGATGGGATTCGAAGCCGTCGGCCCGGGCCGGGTCGTCGAATTCGATGTGTTCGAATGCCGTGGTCATGACGATCTCTCCTTTGCGGAGAGCACAACAGCATTTCGAAGCCCCGACCGGATTGGACGATCTTGCGCAATTGGTGGATTTGTCGTCGGCGCCAGAAATTGCGGCAGGGCCGGTCCCGGATTTCGCTTCGCTCCATCCGGGCTACGAACTGCGACCGCGGGACCCGCTCGTCAGCGCCGGATCAGGCCGACGATCACCAGCAGGATCACCGCACCGATGGTGGCGTGGATGACGGACCGCAGGAAGCCCGAGCCGATCACGATGCCGAGTTGCGGCAACAGAAAGCCGGCGATGAAGGCGCCGACGATGCCGACCACGATGTTGCCGATCAGCCCGAAGCCGAAGCCGCGGACGATCTGCCCGGCGAGCCAGCCCGCGATGCCGCCGACGACGAGCCAGATGATCAGTGCGCCCATTCCGTCTCCCCCTTTTGGCGATGTTGCCGGCTTCGAGACTAGCGGGAGGACACGCGGGAGTCAGCGGCTTTGCGGACGCCGGATTGTGCCATCGGGGGCGTCGACGTCGGGGTGTCCCGCCTGCGACCTAAGTGTTGGGTCGGCTTTATTGCGCCGCAGCATGAGTTGAGGCAGACTGCCCGGATACAAGGCAAAGCAAAATCAACCCATCCGGGAGGTCCTTCATGTCCGCCGTCGCCAAGCGTCATCTGGAAAGCGTGGCATCCCCCAAGGACCTCTACGAGATCGGCGAGATCCCCCCGCTCGGCCACGTGCCAGCCAACATGTATGCGTGGGCGATCCGCAAGGACCGCCATGGTCCGCCCGAGCAGGCCATGCAGATCGAGGTCCTGCCCACCTGGCCGGTCGGCGAGGACGAAGTGCTGGTCTACGTGATGGCGGGCGGCGTCAACTACAATGGCGTCTGGGCCGGGTTGGGCGTGCCCATCTCGCCGCTGGACGTGCACAAGAACCCGTACCACGTCGCCGGCTCCGACGCCGCCGGCATCGTCTGGGCGGTGGGCGCCAAGGTGCGGCGCTGGAAGGTCGGCGACGAGGTCATCGTCCACTGCAATCAGGACGACGGCGACGACGAGGACTGCAATGGCGGCGACCCGCTGCTGTCTCCGTCGCAACGCATCTGGGGCTACGAGACGCCGGACGGTTCGTTTGCCCAGTTCTGCCGCGTGCAGTCGCGCCAGCTCATGACCAAGCCGCCCCACCTGACCTGGGAGGAGTCGGCCTGCTATACGCTCACGCTCGCGACCGCCTACCGGATGCTGTTCGGCCACTCTCCGCACACCCTCAAGCCGGGCGACAACGTTTTGGTCTGGGGCGCCTCGGGTGGCCTGGGGGTGTTCGGGGTCCAGCTCTGCGCCGCCTCCGGCGCCAATGCGATCGGGGTGATCTCGGACGAGTCGAAGCGCGACTACGTCCTGGCGCTCGGCGCCAAGGGTGTGATCATCCGCAAGGACTTCCATTGCTGGGGCCAGATGCCCACCGTCAACACGCCCGAATACGCCGCCTGGACCAAGGAGGCGCGCAAGTTCGGCAAGGCGATCTGGGACATCACCGGCAAGAAGGACGTCGACATCGTCTTCGAACATCCGGGCGAAGCGACGTTTCCGGTCTCCTGCCTGGTGGTCAAGCGCGGCGGCATGGTGGTCTTCTGCGCCGGCACCACAGGCTACAATCTCACCTTCGACGCCCGTTATGTGTGGATGCGCCAGAAGCGCATCCAGGGTTCCCACTTCGCCCATTTGAAGCAGGCCTCGGCGGCGAACCAGTTCGTCATCGACCGGCGTATCGACCCGTGCATGAGCGAGGTGTTCGCCTGGGAGCAGATCCCGCACGCCCACGAATTGATGCGCACCAACCGCCACAAGCCCGGCAACATGGCGGTGCTGGTCAACGCGCCGAAGACGGGTCTGCGCACCAGGGAGGACGTGGTGGAGGCGGCGGGCGGGGCGGTGGCCTGACCCCGGACCATCCGCTCGTGGCTCACCTGGTTGAGATTAGGGGCTTTCAAGCATTCGTCTTCGTTCGACGGGCTATTCCGTCACCGGCCGGATAATAATGGACGATCACCGGATGGAATGCCGGGGAAACGTCACTTCCATAACATGCGATGATGGCGACTCAACTTGCGTGAATTGGGCCTGAGACGGAGCCCATTTCGGCATGTTGGGCGGCAGCCCGCCTGATTTTCTGCACTTTATCGGTGGCGGTGACAGATGAACTTTGGGTCGCGTTGGCGGCATGATGCAGCGCAGCACGGAATCTGAGTTGCGTACATCACGGTTCTGTAGCATCAACCATTCCGGGAGCGATGGTCCGGAGCGGCCCCTTCCTGTGTCTCCCCCGGGGGTCTGCGAAACGCATCCGCCTCTCTAAAGACGCCGGGCGAAACTGTTCTGGCTGAGAAGCCGACCGGCGCCAGCGACGTCGGGCCTTCGATACGAAGGCGAACAGGGAGTCACGTCATGTCGGTTCTCAAGACAATCGCCTGCACTGTCGCGGCACTTGCCATCGGCCTGCCATTCGCCGCGCAGGCCAGCCCGGAAAAGCCGGTCATCGGCTTTTCCATCGACGATCTGCGCGTCGAGCGCTGGGCGCGCGACCGCGATTTCTTCATCGCCGCCGCCAAGGAACTCGGCGCAACCGTCAGCGTCCAGTCGGCCGACGCCAACGAGGAGAAGCAGGTTCGCCAGATCGAGAACCTGATCGCCCAGAAGGTCGACGCCATCGTCATCGTGCCGATGAACTCGAAGGTGTTCGGCGCCGTCGTCGCCGAGGCCAAGAAGGCCAAGATCAAGGTCCTGTCCTACGATCGGCTGATCCTCAATGCCGACGTCGACGCCTACATCTCCTTCGACAACGAACGCGTCGGCTATCTGCAGGCGGAAGCTGTGCTCAAGGCCAAGCCCGAAGGCCGCTATTTCCTGCTCGGCGGCTCGCCCACCGACAACAATGCCAAATATCTGCGCATGGGCCAGGAGAAGGCCCTCAAGGCGGCGGTCGATTCCGGCAAGGTGAAGATCGTCGGCTCGCAGTGGGTGAAGGAGTGGTCGCCCACCGAGGCGCTGACCATCATGGAGAACGTCCTCACGGCGAACCAGAACAAGATCGACGCCGTGGTCGCCTCCAATGACGGCACCGCCGGCGGCGCCATCCAGGCTCTCGCCGCCCAGGGCCTCGCCGGCAAAGTTCCGGTATCGGGTCAGGATGCTGACCTGGCCGCCGTCAAGCGCGTCATCGCCGGCACCCAGACGGTCACCGTCTACAAGCCCTTGAAGCTGATCGCCACCGAGGCCGCCAAGCTCACCGTCCAGCTCGTGCGCGGCGAAAAGCCTTCGTTCAACAACAAGCTCGACAACGGCACCAAGCAGGTCGATACGCTGCTGCTGACGCCGGTCGCGCTCACCAAGGCCAACGTCAACATGGTCGTGGACGACGGCTTTTACACCAAGGCGCAGGTCGAGGGTAAGTGAGGCACTCCCTCGCCATTGCGAGTCTGGCACCGACCGTCGGCCGCCTCGTCTTGGATGAATGCAGCCGCGCCCTCTGCCTGTCCCCTCTCCCGCAAGCGGGGGAGGGAACGGCGGCGCGAGTCCATCGTCTCTCACTCACTTCCCAAGAGCGACGCGACGAAGCAATCCAGGCCTTGCTTTGCGGCCCCTGGATTGCTTCGCGGAGTTCATCATCGGGCCGGCCGAAGGCCGGACCCGGTGGCTCGCAATGACGACGAAGCCGCCCGCCAGGAGCAGCCGATGTCCGAATTCCTCCTCGAGATGCGCGACATCACCAAGGAGTTCAACGGCGTCAAGGCGATCGAGGGAATTCATCTGTCCGTGCGGGCGGGTGAATGCGTCGGCCTGTGCGGCGAGAACGGCGCCGGCAAGTCGACGCTGATGAAGGTGCTTTCGGCCGTCTACCCGTACGGAACTTGGTCCGGCACCATCCTGTGGGAAGGCGAGGAGCTCAAAGCGCGCGGTATCCGCGAGACCGAGGCGGTCGGCATCGTCATCATCCACCAGGAACTCATGATGGTGCCGCATCTCTCCGTGGCCGAGAACATCTTTCTCGGTCAGGAGATGACGACCGCGGGCGGCTTCGTCGACTACGACGGCATGAACGCCCGGGCCGGCGCCCTGATGGCGCGGCTGAAAATGCCGGACATCAAGGTCGCGCTGCCGGTGTCGAGCTATTCGGTCGGCAAGCAGCAACTCGTCGAGATCGCCAAGGCCCTCAACAAGAATGCCAAGCTCCTGATCCTCGACGAGCCGACATCGTCGCTCACGGCGCGCGAGACGCGCACGCTCCTCGACCTCATCAAGGAGTTCAAGGCGCGCGGCATGGCCTGCGTGTATATCTCCCACAAGCTCGACGAAGTCGCCGAGATCGCCGACCGCGTGACGGTGATCCGCGACGGCACCCATGTGGCGACGCGGCCGATGGCGGAACTCTCGACCGACCAGATCATCACCCTGATGGTCGGGCGTGAAATGAAGAACCTCTATCCGCGCGAGCCGCACGCGATCGGCGACGTGGTTTTCGAGGCGCGCGGCATCACCTGCTGGGACACCATCAATACCAGCCGCAAGCTCGTCGACGACGTCTCGTTCAAGCTGCGTGCCGGCGAGATTCTCGGGCTCGCCGGCCTCGTCGGCGCCGGCCGCACCGACCTCGCCATGAAGCTGTTCGGTTGCTTTGCGGGCGAGAGCGAAGGCCGCACGTTCCTCGACGGGCGGGAGGTGGTGGTGAAAGAACCCGCCGACGCGGTCAGGCTCGGCATCTGCATGATCCCGGAGGACCGCAAGCGCCACGGCATCGTGCCGCTGATGGGCGTCGGTTACAACATCACGCTGGCGGTGCTCAGCCGGTTCGCGCGCGGCTCGCTGATCGACAGCGAAAGCGAACTCGCCGCGATCCACAAGGAGATCGCCCGCATGCACATCAAGACCGCCGAGCCGCTCCAGCCCATCGCCTCGCTGTCCGGCGGCAATCAGCAGAAGGCGGTGGTCGCCAAGATGCTGATGACGATGCCCAAGGTCCTCGTCATGGACGAGCCGACGCGCGGCATCGACGTCGGCGCCAAATACGAGATGTACAAGCTCATCTTCGAACTCGCCCTTCAGGGCGTCGCGGTCCTGATGATCTCCTCCGAACTGTCGGAGGTGCTCGGCATCTCCGATCGCGTCCTCGTCATGGGTGAGGGCCGCATCAAGGGCGACTTCCCCAACGAGAAGCTGAGCCAGGAGCAGATCCTCGCCGCCGCCCTCGGCAAGCCGACAACCGCCGCCGCCTGATCGTCATCCAAAATCCGCCGGTGCCCGCCCCATGCCCCTCACCAAGAACGACATCAGACGGTTCCTCTCCGAGTACAAGATCGTCGCGCTCCTCATGGTCATCGCGCTGATCTGGGCGTTCTTCGCCTTCATGACCTACGACGCCGACCTCGGCGGCTCGCAGTTCCTGACCGCCCGCAACTTCTCCAACCTTTTGCGCCAGATGGCGATCACCGGCATGCTCGCCGCCGCCATGGTGTTCGTCATCGTGGCCGGCGAGATCGACCTGTCGGTCGGATCGCTCCTGGGCCTTCTGGGCGGCATCGCGGCGGTCCTCGACGTCACCTATCACTGGCCGCTCGCCGGCACGGTGTTCGTCGTCATCCTGGTCGGTATCGCGCTTGGCATGCTGACCGGTTGGCTCACCGCCTATCAGGGCATCCCATCCTTCATCGTCACCCTTGGCGGCATGCTGGTCTTTCGCGGCGCCGTGCTCGGCGCGACCGGCGGTACCACCATCGCGCCGACGTCCAACGAACTGAAAGTGATCGGGCAGGGGTATCTGCCCGAGATCATGGGCAACGGGATCGCGCTCGCTCTGTTCGCGGTCCTGGTCGTGATGGCGCTGCGCACCCGTGCCGGCCGCAAGAAGCACGACCTTCCGGTGTCGTCCTTCGCGGTCGAAATCGGCCGGCTCGTGCTCGCCGGCGCCGCCATCCTGTTCTTCGTCGTCACCCTCAACAGCTACCAGGGCGTGCCGGTGCCGGTGCTGATCCTTCTGGTGGTGCTCGGCCTGTTCTCCATCATCGCCAACAAGACGGTGTTCGGGCGGCGGATCTACGCGGTCGGCTCCAACATGGAGGCGACGCGGCTCTCCGGCGTCAACACCTCCCTGGTCAAGATGATGGTGTTCGGCCTGATGGGATTGATGTGCGCGTTCGCGGGCCTCACCACCACGGCGCGGCTCGCCGCCGGCACGCCGTCGGCGGGCTTCGGCGCCGAGCTCGATGCCATCGCGTCGTGCTTCATCGGCGGCACCTCCATGCGCGGCGGCGTCGGCACTGTGGTCGGCGGCATGGTCGGCGCCCTCATCATGGCGAGCCTCGACAACGGCATGTCCATGCTCGGCGTCGAGACCTTCTGGCAGCAGATCGTCAAGGGCGTGATCCTCGTCCTCGCGGTGTGGATGGACATCGTGTCGTCGGGGACGAACCGGGGGTGACGCGACTCGTCATTGCGAGCGAAGCGAAGCAATCCAGGGGCCGCAAAGAAAGGCCTGGATTGCTTCGTCGCTTCGCTCCTCGCAATGACGAGTCAAAATTCAGCGGTCGTTGATGTCGGACGATTGCCGCTCGTCATTCCGGAGCGCGCGTCAACGCGGCCCCGGAATGACGAGCGGCGGGAGGTCGAACACCGAGCGGTCCGGCCGAAGATAACCACGGCCGCGGCGCCAGGATGCCGCGGCCATGACTGCTACTTCATCAGGACGGAGCCCTGGCGCATCGGCAGGACCAGGCGGCGGTAGATCGCCAGCCAGCCGTTCTCGTTTGTCGACTGCCATGTGTGGACCTTCGAGCGCCGCGCCTCGAGCACATCCGCGGCGACCTCGATGTCGACCGTGCGTTTGGCGACGACGATGGCGATCATGTCGCCGTTCTCCACCAGCCCGATCGGGCCGCCATTGGCGGCTTCGGGCTGTGCTTCCGCCATGGTGATGCCCACATTGGTCAGACCAGACAACTGGCCGTCGGTCACGATGGCGACCTTGCCGGTGAGATCGGCGCCGAGTACGGCGAACACGACCGCCGACGCCATGCCCATGCCCGGCGTGCCCCTTGGACCGACACCGCGCAGAATGACGACATGTCCCGGCTTGACGTCGCCGCGGCCGATCGCGTCGAGCGCGTCCTGGGCCTGCTCGAAGACGATGGCGGGGCCGCGCATCTGCAGGTCACGCTTTTCCGTCACCGACAGCTTGATGATCCCGCCCTCGGGCGCCAGCGATCCCTTCATCATCACCAGGGTCGGTCCCATGCCATAGGCACGCTTGACCGGGCGAATGATGTCCTCGTCGGCGACGGTAATGCCCGCGAGATTTTCGCCGACCGTCTTCCCCGTGACGGTGAGAGCATCCTTGCGCATGAATGTCTCGAGCTGTTTCATGACGGCGCGGGTACCGCCGGCCGCCTCGAACTGCTCGATCGTGTGTTCGCCGTTGGGACGCACCGCCGTCAGCAGCGGGATCTTGTCGGCGAACTTCTCGAACAGGCCGTAGACGTCCACGTCGACACCGGATTCCTGGGCGATGGCTGCCATGTGCTTGGCCGAGTTCATCGAACCGGAAATGCACAGCATCGTCATGACGGCGTTCTCGAATGCCGCCGGCGTCAGGATCGAGCGCGGCTTGAGGTCCTGCTCGACCATTTCGACGATCCGCTCCGCGGCGGCACGGGCGTAGTCCCACATCGCACGGCTCAGCGCCATCACGGGCGTGGAACCGGGCAGCGACATGCCGAGCGATTCGCAGACTGCGTGCATGGTGTTGGCGGTGCCGAGGCCGGGACAGACGCCCGGGCCCTGGATCGCCACCTCGGACATCTCCTTGACCTCTTCGATCGTGTACTTACCGGAACGGATGCCGCCCGCGGCGGTGAAGACGTCCTCGATGTCGCAATGCTGGCCGCGGTAGACGCCGCTCGGCTGATAGCCGCAGCACAGCACCAGCGTCGGGATGTTGAGCCGTCCCGCCGCCATGATGTGGGCCGGCGGCGTCTTGTCGCACGACGCCAGGCAGATCATGCCGTCGAGCATGGCGCCTTCGACCTGTGCCTCGATATCGTTGACGATGAGGTCTCGGGCCGAGAGGATGTAGCCGCCGCGGCCGCCCTGGCTGGTGATGAAGTCCGATGGCGCCGTGGTGCGGACCTCGAAAGGGATCGCCCCCGCGGCACGAATCGCCTCCTGTACCCTGACCGATACCTCGTCGAGATGGCTGAAGCAGATGGCGATCTGGGAAGAGCTGTTGACGACGGCGATCTTCGGCTTCTGCAGATCCTCGTCCGTCAACCCCTGCGCACGCCACAGCGCGCGCCGCCAAGCCCAACTGGGCGTTCCCGGCTTGAGGACACTGCGATAGTTTCTGGACATAGTCGCCTCCATGCTGCGTTCACGCGTGTCGCAAGAGCATCGTTCAATGCCTGGCGAGGACGGGTGCCGCTTCGTGACGGGCCGGCGCGCGGGACGCCAGCAGACGGGCTACGACGTAGGCGGCGATGCAGGCCGCCAGCGTCGGAAGAGCTGCGATGCGGAACAGGTCAGCAGGCTGCCAATGCAGGGCAACGAGCAGGCCGGCGATGCTCGGGCTGATGATCGAGCCGATACGGCCGATGCCGAAGCCCCAGCCGATGCCAGTTGCCCGCATGGTCGGCGGATAGACGGCGGCCGCCACCGCGTTGAGTACGCTCTGCGTGCCGATCAGGAACATTCCGACCGCCAGGGTGCCGACGGCGAGGAGCAAGAACTCCGATCCGGCCATCGACAGGAGCGCCATGGCGATGGCGGCGCAGAAATAACCGATCGCGACCGTCCGGAAGCCCGACACTTTCATCACCACCGTGGATGCGACGAGGGTGCCGAGGATGCCGCCGAACGGCAGCGCCGAAGTGATGATGACGATCTGGGTCTTGTCGAGGCCGCTGCCCTGGAGCAGGGTCGGAATCCAGTTCATGAAGAAGTACATGGCGATCAGCGACGTGAAGAATACGCACCACAGGACCGCCGTCACGGCGGCGCGGCCGTCACGGAACAGTTCGGCCAGTTGGAAGCCTTGCTTGTTTTCCTTGGCAATCGTGAATTCTGTGTCCACCGCCGGAACGCTCGGTTCGATCTTCGCCAGTACCGCGTTGATCTTCTCCGGAGCAGCTTTGCGAAGCACCATGTGCTCAAGCCCGTCAGGCATCAGGAGCAGCATCACCGGCACGAGCAACAGGGGAAGTATGCCGCCGACGATGAAGACCGCCTGCCAGCCGAAGGCCGCCAGCGTGCTGTAGGTGTAGCCGGCGACGATCTGGCCGACGGAGAGGTTGATGTACATGATCATCACCACGGATGTCCGCACCTTCTTGGGGCAGTAATCCGAGGCGTAGGCAACCGACAGCGGCGAAGCGCCGCCGAGGCCCAAGCCGGCGATGAAGCGGTAGACCATGAGTTCGGTCAGCGAACTCGCCACGACGGTGGCCAGCGTGAAGACGCCGAACACCACGCAGCAGAGCGCGAAGGTGGGCTTGATGCCGAGCCGGTCGCCGATGAGCCCGAAGCCGAGCGCCCCGAGGGTCAGGCCGAATAGGCCGGCGGAGAACACCGGACCGATGAGCGACCGGTTGATCCCGAGATGCTTGATCAGGTCCGGCGCCGCATAGGAAATCGCGGTCAAGTCGAACCCATCGAACAGGATGAGCAGACCGCAGATCATGATGATTCGCAGGTGATATCCATTGAACCTGGCGTTGTCGATGACGTCCGATACATTGCGTGCCACGTGAGCCTCACTGGGTCTTGTCTTGCGGTTTCGCGTCGATGTCCGAGTGATGAAGACTCCGGATGCCGTTGACGAGGCGACGGTGTGGATCGGCTCAGTCGGTCCGCTCCACATTGTCCCGCACTCGCCGGGCGAGCTCGTTGATATCGATCTGGTGGACGCTGCCGGTGCCGGCGAGATCGAGGGCGTGGGCGGCGGCGGCGCCGGTCGCCATGCAGGGCCCCATCACGCGCACGCTCGACAGCGCGGCCGCGTCGGCGTCGATGCAGCGGCCGGCGGCGGCGACGTTGTCGGCCTCTTCCGGCAAGAGCGAGCCCAGCGGCACGTAGTGAACATGATCTTCGGCGAAGGTCTGCCAGACGTGGCCGGAGCCATGGTCGTGCAGTTCGACCGGCCAGGCGGTGCGGGCAACCGCGTCGGGAAATCGCGTGCCGGCGCGTACGTCGGCGAGGGTCAGTTGCTGACGTCCGACGATCCAGCGGGTCTGGCGGATGCCGGGAAAGCCGTAGGCGCGCACGCGCGCCGCTCCGAAACACCGGGGGAATTGCTCGCGCAGAAAACGTACGGCGCGGTTGGCCTGATCCCGGCCTTCGAGGGTGGCCGCCGAGGCGGCGAGAGGATCGAGCGGAGTTTCCACATGCGTCATGTTCATGGCCGCGATGCACCGGCCCGGAATGACGAACGCGAGCCCCTCGCGACGCACGAGCCCGTAATCGCCGGCGAGCGCCGCGAGACGGGCGGACAATTTCTCCCGGGTCGGCTGGTGAGCTTCGTCGATGTTCTCCAGCACCACCATCTGGGTGCCGAAGACCGGGCCGTTCGCCGGCTCACGGCAGGCCCATCCCGCCTGCCAGACGAGTGCGGCATCGCCGGTGGCATCGATCCAGCCGGTGGCATCGACCCGCACGCGACCCCAGCGGGTCGCGAACTCGACGCTGCGGATGCGACGCCCCTCGACCAGGACGCGGTCGATGACTGCGTTCAGCAGCACGGTGGTGCCCGACGCGCGGATAGTCCGGTCGACCCAATGTGACAGCGCCACCTCGTCGTAATAGACGACGGTGGTCATCGGGCCGCGTTGGTAGTGCAGTGCGTCAGGCTCCTTGCCGAGATCGGCGAGGATTTGGTCGGCGATGCCGTGCGTGAACTGGTAGCCATGCGAGCCGTTGGAAAACAGGCCGCAGAATGTGCCGATGATGGAATTGACCGCCTGACCGCCCAGCACCGGAAGGCTGTCGACCAGTATGGTCCGACGCCCCATCCGGGCGGATTCGAGCGCCGCTGACAGGCCAGCGGCGCCGGAGCCGACCACACAGACATCCGCCTCGACGCTACGTATCGCGGGGCGAACGTGACGAACGATGCACGTGCTCGTGGCGACGGTGCTGGTGTTGTGCTCTTCCATGGACCCCATCGCAGAAGATGGCCCGCCGAGTAGTTTTTGGGGGCGTGTTCGACCGTCTGGGGGTGGTGCAGGCTAGAGCGTCCACGTTCCGTTGATAAACAGTCATGTCGCGCGCATACTGTGCGCGAAACGAGCGCAATGGCGGCCTGGTACGGCTTTCAATGGATTCAATCGACAATATGCGTGCCTTCCTGCTGGTGGCGCAGATCGGCAGTTTCATCGGTGCGGCTGAGCGCCTCGGCATTTCCGCCTCGGTCATCAGCAAAAGGATCAACCAGCTCGAATGGCTGCTCGGCGGCCAGTTGCTCGTCCGCACGACCCGCAGCGTGCACCTGACCGATCTCGGCGATCGGCAACTGCAACGCATGCGACGGCTTGTGCGCGAATTCGACGAACTGCGGTCCGGCGCTGCCGATCAGCCGTCGATGCTCGCCGGCAATGTGCGGCTGTCGGCACCGGCCGCCATGACCACGGTGTTGCTCGGTCCAGCCTTGGCTGATTTCCGCAAGCGTTACCCACAGGTGACACTGGAGGTCGTCGTGATCGACCGCACCGTCAACCCGGCGGAAGCGAGCCTCGACGTTTCCATCGTGGTTCTGCCGTTGATCTGCGATGGTGTCGTCGAGGAGGTCCTGGGTCCGTATCCGCGCGTTCTGTGTGCCGCGCCGTCATACTTGGCCGAGCACGGTGTGCCGGCTCATCCGCATGATCTTGTCGACCATGCCTGCATCACCTTTACGCCGAGTGCGCGGTCCTGGACATTCATCGGGGCGAACGGCCCGATCGGCGTCGCCATTCATCCGGCCGCGAGTGCGTCCGACAGCCGCGTCGTGATCGAGATGGTGCGCAACGGGATGGGCATCAGCGCGCTGTCGCGCCTCACCGTCGCCAAGGCTTTGGCGACCGGCGAAGTGCGGGAGCTGATGCCCAACTATCCGATGCCTGACCTGCAGGTGAAAGCGCTCATTCCCGAGAACCGCGTTCGTCTGGCGCGCGTCCAGGCGATCGTCGATTGCATCAAGGCGCATCTGGACGCCATCCAGCCAGCCGTCTGATCGCAGCCGGGGCTCGAATCCCTCTTCACAGCCGCCGCGCCACCTGCGTCTCCAAGAATTCCTGCCGGCCCGAGCGCGGTTGCGGCGAAAGATTCTCGCGCACCGCCCGCTCGGCGACGTCGGCGAGGCTGCGCTTGCCGGCGAGGATCGCGCGTCCTTCCTCCGAGTCCCAGCCGGCATAACGCTCCTCCTTCGGCCGCGTCAGCACGCCGTCGTGCAGCATGCCATCGGCGATCAGCAGCGCCTTCGCCATGCAGTCCATGGAGCCCACATGGGCGTGGAGGAGGTCGGCGGGATCGATCGACTGGCGGCGGATCTTGGCGTCGAAATTGAATCCACCGGTGGAGAAGCCGCCGTTCTTGAGTATCTCGTGCATGACGAGGGCGAGTTCGCCCACATCCATGGCGAACTGGTCGGTGTCCCAGCCGAGCAGGGGATCGCCGCGGTTGAGGTCGACCGAGCCGAAGATGCCGAGCGCGAAGGCGAGCGCGATCTCGTGCTCGAAGCTGTGGCCGGCCAGGATGGCGTGGTTCTGCTCGATATTGACCTTGACGTCCTTCGTGAGGTCATAGCGTTCGAGGAAGCCATAGATGGTGGCGACATCGTAGTCGTACTGGTGCTTGGTCGGCTCCTTCGGCTTGGGTTCGATCAGGATCGGCCCGTCGAAGCCGATCCTGTGCTTGTGATCGACCACCATGGCGAGGAAGCGCCCCATCTGGTCGAGCTCGCGGCCGAGGTCGGTGTTGAGCAGCGTCTCGTAACCTTCGCGGCCGCCCCACATGACATAGTTGGCGCCGCCGAGGCGCTTGGTCGCCTCCAGGCAGGCGCGCACGATCGCGGCCGAGAAGGCGAACACGTCCGGGTCCGGATTGGTGGCGGCGCCGGCCATGAAGCGGCGATGCGAAAACAGGTTGGCGGTGCCCCACAGGAGCTTGACGCGCGCCGACGCCATCTTGTCGGCGAGGACGTCGACCATGGTTTCGAACGAGCGAAGATGTTCGCCGATGGTTTCGCCGGCCGGCGCGATGTCGGCGTCGTGGAAGGTGAAGAACGGCACGTCGAGCAGGCGGAACAGCTCGAAGGCGACGTCGGCCTTCTGGCGGGCGAGCGCCATCGGGTCGGCGCCGTGCATCCACGGCCGCATGAAGGTCTCGCCGCCGAACGGGTCGCTGCCGGGCCAGCCCAGCGAGTGCCAGTAGCAGACCGCGAAGCGCAGGTGATCTTCCATGCGCCGGCCGGCCACCATCCTGTCCTTGTCGTACCAGCGGAAGGAGAGCGGGTTGTCGCTGTCGGGTCCCTCGAAGCGAACCGGGGCGAGCGAGCCGAAAAAGGACGGATCGGTCATGACAAGAGCTCCTTTGCGTGGGCGGCGAGCCGTCGCCAGCGTGCATGGGCTTCGCCGAAGGCGGCGGAGCGGGCGGGATCGGGGAAGAAACTTTCGATGCGTTGCGGTCGGCTGCAAACGGCCGCCGGGCTTTCGCGGGTCGCCGCCAACCGGCCGAGGCGGGCCGCCCCATGGGCGGCACCGACGGTGCCCTCTTCGACACGGTGCACAGGGATTTCGAGCATGTCGGCGATGATCTGTGCCCACAGGCGCGAGCGCGAGCCGCCGCCGACGAGGTCGAGTTCGCCGATCGACGTGCCGGCGGCGGCGAGACTGTCGCGATTGTCGCGCACCGCGAAGGCGACGCCTTCGAGCACGGCGCGCGTCAATGCCGGACGCTCGTCGTCGCTGCCGAGACCGGCGAAGATGGCGCGCAGGTCGGCATTGTTGGCCGGCGTGCGCTCGCCCGACAGATAGGGCAGGAACATGACCCGGGAGGGGCCTTGCGCCGTTTCGCCGACCTCGGCGAGGAGTTCGGCCTCGCTCCGCCCCGCGACCTTTGCCCACCAGGAAAGCGCCCCGGCGGCGGAGAGCATCACGCCCATCTGGTGCCAGGTCGCCGGTAGGGCATGGCAGAATGCGTGCACCGCCGAAGCCGGATTGGGGGCGAAGCGATCGGTCGTTACCCACAGGACCCCCGAGGTGCCGAGCGAGAGAAACGCGTCGCCCGCCGCGATGGCGCCCAAACCTACCGCCGTCGCCGCATTGTCACCGGCGCCGCCGGCGATGACGGGGGGCTGCCGCATGCCCCAGCGTGTCGCGAGCTCCGCCGACAGTTCGGCCGATGCGGCCGAGCCCTCGACCAGTCGCGGCATCGCGGCGCGTGTGAGCCCGGTTGCCGCGAGCGCATCGTCCGACCAGTCGCGCCGCGCCGGGTCGAGCCACAGCGTGCCGGAGGCGTCGGACATGTCTTCGACGAGTGCCCCCGACAGGCGGTAACGCAGATAGGCCTTCGGCAGCAGGACTGTCGCGGTGCGGGCAAAGACGTCCGGCTCGTGGTGCTTGACCCAGAGAAGTTTCGGCGCCGTGAAGCCCGGCATGGCGAGATTGCCGGTGACGGCGTGAAGCTTTGGAAAGGCCTGTTCCAGCGCCCGGCACTCGGCCGCCGAGCGGCCGTCGTTCCACAGGATGCAGGGCCGCAGCACCCGGCCGTTCCCGTCGAGGAGCGTCGCGCCATGCATCTGGCCGGACAGCCCGATGCCGGTGACCCGCGCCAGCGCGTCCTTGTGCTGCGCGGCGAGGGCGTCGATCGCGCCGAAGCTGGCCGTCACCCAGTCTTCCGGATCCTGCTCGGACCAGCCGGGCCGCGGGCGGCTGACCTCTAGGGGCCTGGCCGCGCTGGCCACGATCCTGTCCGCCCCGTCGAGGAGAACGGCCTTGACGCCCGAAGTCCCGATGTCGATTCCGAGGAACATGGCAGTCCCGCCTTCGCTCCCGAGAACGTCACGGCATGTTGTCGCGCATGACGATCTCGACACCAATGTATTCCTGCTCCGCCAGCGGCGGCTCGTTGCGCGACAGCGCGGTGAGGACCCGCACCGCCGAGCGCGCCTGCCGGCCCGGGTTCTGCGAGATGACGGCGTCGGCGACACCGAGCAGGAGATAGCGCTGGGTCAGCGGCGTGACGTCGTGGGCGACGAATATGATGTCGCGGGCGCGGCCGCTGTCGATCAGGGTCTGCCCGACGCCCGCGGTGCCGGCGCCGATATTGTAGACGGCGATGAGATCGGGGTTCTGCTCGACGAAGCCGCGGGTGATCTCGGCGTTGCGGCCATCGTCGTCGCAGCCCTGGGCGACGGGGAGAAACTGCAGGTTCGGATACTCGGCGGCGATCACTTGCGTCATCCCGAACAGGCGCTCGGCATGGTCCCGAAGCGAGAGCGAGCCGGCGATCATGGCGACCTTGCCGGGGCGGCCGCCGGTGAAGCGGCCGATCAGCGAGCCGACGGTGCGGCCCGCGGCGGTGTTGTCGACGCCGATATAGTGGGCGCGGCGCGAGGAGGGGACGTCGGAGACGAGCGTGACGACGTGGATTCCCGCTTCGGCCAATTCGTCGATCGAGGCGCGCACGCGCGGATGATCGAGCGCCACCACGGCGATGCCGTCGAAATGCGGACCGGCCGTCTCGATGGTCGTCGCCAGCGCTTCCGGATCGAATACATTGGTGCCGACCACGTCGAGGGCAATGCGATTCGCCGACAGCATGGGGCGCATCTTCGCCAGATTGGCGACGATTTCCTCCATGAACGCATTGGTGTTTTCCGGCATCACGAAGCCGAAGCGGGCGCTGCGCCCGCGCGCCAGTTCGGCCGCCGCCGTATTGGGTCGAAAGCCGAGCCGTTCGATGGTATCCTTGACCCGGCGGACGGTGGCTTCGCGCACGCCGGGCCGTCCGTGCAGCACCCGGTCGACGGTCGCGGTCGAGACTCCCGCCTCCCGCGCCACGTCCTTGAGGGCGATCGGGGCCATTTTCATGGACTCGCTCATGTTTGAGGTGATTGCTGAAAAATCTGAGGTGCGCAACTCAAATCGATATTGCGGCGCCGAAGGCCGGGAAGGCCGCACGGGGCACGTTCGAATGTGGGCGTAGACACACGCAATGCGGGCGATACGCTGGATCTTCGTGAGAAACGCTGCGGTCGGCGACGGTGATAAGGCACCGTCGCCGCAGGTTCTCGCGGCGCCCGTCGTCGGGGCCGTCCCCAGGCAGGGGATCTTCGCCAGGTTCGCTACAGGTCAAGGCCTCGGAGGCGCGGCAATCGGCGCCTCAGGGGCTTGAGGCGCACATGCCCGGGCACGGGCCGAGCCGGCGCCTATGCGGCCTGACGGCCTCAGCGGCCTCGCCGCGAACGCTTCCGTTCGGGCGGCTGCACGGGTTTGAGTGCGACGAAGAGCGAGCCGGGATCGAGCCGCAAGCCTCGCGCGTCGCCGTCGGACATGAGGCGAGGATCGTCCGGGGCCAACACCTTGACCGGCAGAACCTGTGATTCGTACCCGTTCAACGAAACCTCGACGGTGACATCACCGGCAGTCTTGAACGTCAGCCCGCAAGGTGTCCGGCAACTCGCCGCCGTCGACGATCTTGCGTCGGCGCCGGGCGGATCGCTCTCGACCTTCAGCGTCACCGGACGCGGCTCGAAGAGTGAACCGAGCCCCAGATCGAAGTTCGACATGCTCGGAAGACTGGGCAGCGTGGGCATCGATGACGAACTGCAGGCCGACAGGCCGAGCCCGCAAGCCAGGACGACGAAAATTCGATTCGCATTCATACGCATGTATCGCGGCTGGAACGCCGCCTCCTCGGGTTATGGGGCTTCCTGGTCCCGCCGCTCGGCCAGCCACCGTCCCGAGCAGCTGCCGGACGAGCCGACGCCCTTCCACACGCCCGCGCCGGACGCCTTCGACAGCCGGTCGCTGCCGTCGGCCCGTTGCTCACCGATCGTGAAGTGGACACGAACATGGCCCTTGGTGGTGACGCGCCCATAGGGCGTTCCCTCGTAGGTCACGGTGCCGTCCTCGATGACGAGACCGACCCGATAGGCGTGTTCGCAGGAACCCCTGTCCGTTTCGATCGTGATGCTCCAACGGCCATCGAACGAGGATGTGCGGGCGGGTTCGCGCGGGCGGCTGGCGGACGCGGCGCGCGCGTCGGCGCCCGCGATGCTCGCAACGGCGAGGAGGATAGCGACGAGCACGCCGAGCAGCGCCTTTGCAGGACGGCGATTTCGCCCGCCGGCGTCGCTCATGGATACGCACGTGCATCTGCACGGCCGCGGGCCGGGCGAAACCGCCTTCCAGTCCGTCGACGAATTGCGCATGTCCGATCGCCTGCTCCTCGAAGCTCATATACATCCATTGTGGATGTATATTTACCGCCGTTTTGGCTGTATGTATAGTGCCCCGACCGACGCACCGTGAATGGGTGCGGAGGTGGTGATCATGAAGGTACTTTCGTGCGGACTCCCGGTTGCGTCCGTGGTGTTGTCGGGCGAAGCGTTTCGACGCCGTGCCGACCTGCGTTCACGTAATCGCGCCGGTGGGTGGTCCATACCGTGTGGCCGAACGACGCTGGATGCCGTCGTGCGCGCCTGGGCCGGGGGGCCATGGTTACCGAGCCGGGCGCCGGCATCGCCGCTCACTTCGGCGCCGCGGGGGCGCCTGAGGCCATCTCCGGCGCAAGCGACACCGGGCCCGGATCGACGTGGCGTCGCAGTCACGTCGGGCGCCGGACGGGATTCGAGATTCTGCCCCTCCTTGAACTCGTCCGGCGTCACATCCGCGCCGCAGCTGGCTTGGGGAGCGCTCGCGTCACCTGCGCCCGGTACGTCCGATGCGTCTTCTGGCCCGAAGAGAGCCCACGAATGTGTCCAAGGTGTCGACGACGTCGGGGTGTAGATCGAAGTGCGCGCGTCCGCGCAGCCATTCGGAAATGAGACCGGAAATCATCGCATAAAAGGCGAGAGCGGCATTGTCGGGGCGCCAGTGCGGCGCCAAAATACGTCGCTTCGCCGCCAGTTCGAAGATGGTCCGGATGGCGGTCCGGATTCTGCGGTCGAATGCGCGCCGCTGCTCGGGCGCCTCCAGGTCGACGAAATTCACGAGCTGCTTCATCAGCCGCTGTCGTTTGGGATTGGATTGGAGATCGCGCAGAAGTCGCGTCGTGATATCGACCAATTCGTCGAAAGGATCGAGCTTCGGATCGATCTCGAGGTGGCCGGCCAGTTCTTGCAGAGGCAGCCCTTCGCTGTCCAGCAATGCGAACAGCAAGCCCCTCTTGTCGCGGAAATGCCAGCGCACCGCCCCGCGCGTCAGCCCTAAAGAATCGGCGATCTGTTCAAGCGAGACTTTGTTCACGCCCTTTTGGGCGAACAGCCTCTCGGCCGCGGCGAGGATTGCCCGACGCGTTTGCTCCGCTTCCTCTTTCGTTCGTCTCACCGCGTCCCAACCCCGAGGTCTCGCAGCGAAAACATACGAGCGAGGGACATCATGTCAAATGAGAATGGGGATCCGTCTCGGAGAATGTTGCCAGCCGGTCCCGGGACGGTGTGAAGGCCGACGCGTCGCCGGGGCTGAGCCCGCGGCGGCGCCGTCATTGTCGATTGATATGCCGCCTCAGGCGGCGCGCACGTCGGTGAGGAACTGCCTGATCTCGCCGTCGAGGCGGGCGGCCTGTTCGCGCAGCGAGGCCGCCAGCGTGTCGACGGTCTTGGCCTGGGTGCCGGCGCGGCCGATCGCCTGGCCGACCTGCGCCATGGCGCTCGCACCCTCGCCGGCATCGGCGGAGGCGTGGGCGACGTTCTGGGCGATGGAGCCGATCGCCGCCGTCTGCTCCTCGACCGCGGCCGCGACCGAAGACGCGATCGACGACATGTCCTGGATGGTGGTGTCGACCCGCTTGATGGCCGCGACGGCGTCCTGCGACACC
>JAVDCA010000041.1 GCA_030848545.1 Astrobacterium formosum | reverse complement strand
AACCCTCTCCCCGCCGGGGAGAGGGAGCGCGCCTCGGGCGTGGCTGATGTTTCCTTACATTGAGATCAGCATCTAGAGTCTCGCGACGTCGGCGGATATGCGGGCGCGCAGCGCGGCGTCGGGCAGCGGCGCGCGGGCGGCGGCGAGGTTTTCGCGCACGTGATCGACGCGGGTGGTTGCCGGGATCACGCAGGTGACGTCCGGATGGGCGAGGATGAACTTGATGAGCGCCTGCGCCCAGCTGGTGCAGCCGATCTCCTTCGCCCAGCCCGGCAGGGGATGGCGCGCCAGCCGTTCGGTCAGCTCGCCCTGGCGGAACGGACGGTTGACGATCACCGCCATGCCGCGCTCACGCGCGAGCGGCAGCAGGCGCTGCTCGGCTTCGCGGTCGAGTACGTTGTAGGTGAACTGGACGAAGTCGAGCGGCTCCTTGCCCATGATGCGCTCGAACTCCCCGTGCCGCCGTCCTTCCGACGTGGTGATGCCGACATAACGCAGCCGCCCTTCCGCCTTCATGGCGAGCAGGGTCTTCAGGTGTTCCTCCCAGGAGAGAAGATTGTGGACCTGGAGAAGATCGAACCGCGGCACGCCCCAGGCGCGCCGCGAGGTCTCGATCTGCGCCGGTGCGCGCGTGCCGGACGAGATCCAGACCTTGTCGGCGGAGAACAACGCCGCCGGTTCTGCGAGCCGGCGCAGGCCATGGCCGACGACCGCCTGCGAAGAGCCGTACATGGGCGAGGAATCGATCAAACGGCCGCCGCTCGCGAAGAACGCGCCCATGACCTCGGCGCAGGCGTCACGCGCCCGCGGGTCGTTGCCGACATTGAAGGTGATCCAGGTGCCGAGCCCGACCGCCGGCATGGCTTCGCCGCTGGCAGGGATCCGGCGCGTCAGCACCATCGGTTCCTGGGCTCCCGCGCGGCGGTATGGCAGGGCTGCGGCCGCCGCTGCGGTGGCCATCATGCGCAGCATGCCGCGCCGGCTCGTGGCCTCGTTCGCCATCATCGTGGCCCTCATTCGCTTCCAATGTTTTCGTCGTCGCCCCCAACCGGGTGCGGCATCGCCTCTCTGGTGCTGCAAGCGCCGGTCGTCGCCGATACTCTCGTTACGTGGGAGTTGTGGCGGTTAAGGTCAACAAAGGCTTTCGCTTTACGGGCGTCGCCGGCCGGCCGATACACGGCGGCGAAAGACGCCAGAGCCATGATCGTCGCCCTTCAACCCGCATTCAAGAATACCCGTCGCGGCACCTTCAGCCGCGGCACGGTCCTGTGTCCGACCTGCAAGGCGGCCATTCATCTGCGCAACTCCGAACAGGTCGACGAAGAGTTCTCCGCCCGCTGCCCCGGCTGCGGACGACGCTCGTTCCATCATCGGCGCGATATGACGATCGAACAGCTCGTCGATCGCCGCAAGAAGCCGCGCCCGGCCTGACCGGCCGCATCGGCCGAAGTTCGAGTTTCAATGCCGGTTTCGTGTCCGTCCTCTCACCCGGGAGGAAGGCGAGATGCCGCGCGTCCTCGCGAGGCATACGGGTGAGGGGCGTCTCCGTTTGTTCCGCGTCGGAGGCCTCCCTCACCCAACCCGGCCCGATGGCCGCCTGCGATATCGTCAAAGTGGCAATTTTCCCGTAGAAATATTCAAGCGTGTCGCGCGCCCGGCGATATACTGCGCCAGGGCCGGTCGGACCGTCGCGCCGGCGATAAGGTGTGTCATGCCGCTGCGCGTCGTCCGCCGTCGCGAGCTGATGGGAGGAGCGCTGGCGTCGCTGACGGCGGGCATCGTGCGCGCCCGCGCCGACACGGCGGTGGATCTTGCCCTGGTGCTCGCGGTGGATGCCTCCGGCAGCGTCGACGACCGCCGCTTCGCCCTGCAGCAGCACGGCTATGCCGACGCCTTCCGTTCGCCGACGGTCCTCAAGGCGATCCGCTCCGGCGCCGCCCAGGCGATCGCCGTCACCATGATGCAATGGACCGGCCCGGCGATGCAGACCCAAGTGATCGGCTGGAACGTCGTCGGCGACGAGGCGTCGGCGCAGAAATTCGCCGCCGTGATCGACGCAACGCCGCGCCAGCTCCACGGCGGCGGCACCTCCATCTCGGGGGCCGTCGACTTCGCGCGTCTCCTGCTCGTTCAGGCGCCCTATACGGCGGGGCGGCGCGTGATCGACGTCTCCGGCGACGGCGCCAACAATCGCGGCCGGCCGGCCGAGCGCGCCCGCGACGATGCCGTGCGCGACAATATCGGCATCAATGGCCTGCCGATCCTGGCGCTGGAGCCCTATCTCGACCGCTACTACTACGACAACGTCATCGGCGGCCCCGGCGCCTTCATGATCCCCGTCGAGAGCTACGAGGCCTTCGCTGAAGCGATTCTCAAGAAGCTGATCATGGAGATCGCGGGCCTGGCGCCGTGAGGCGTCTGTCGAGTTTCCGCGTCCGTGCCCCGGCGCGCGAGCGGAACTGATCAGCCGAATTTGGCCTGCCTCCGTCAGCCTCGCGCCGCTATAGAGGGCCGCGCGCCGCCCTCCGGCGGGCCGGTATGCGGAGTCACCCCCATGTTCAAGCCGCGGCAGATGATCGTCGGCATAGCGCTCGTCGTCGGCATCTGGCTCACCGTCCTGCCGCCGGGCGGATTAACCCATGCCGAAGGAGAGACCATCGGGGCGATCCTGCTGACGCTCAGCCTGTGGGTCACCGCGCTGGTGCCCGGCTATGTGGCGAGCCTCATCCTGTTCGCGATCACGCTCGTGTCGGGGCTGGCGCCGCCCGCACTGGTGTTCTCGGGTTTCGCGTCCTCGGCGGTGTGGCTCATCATCTCCGGCTTCGTGATCGGCTCGGCCATCGTGGTCACCGGCCTGGGCGACCGCATGTCGGCGGCGATCGCGCCTTTCCTGACGGTGAGTTACGCGCGGTTGATCGGCGGCATGATGCTGCTCAGCATGGCGCTGAGCTTCGTGATGCCGTCTTCGGTCGGGCGCGCCGTCGTCCTGGTGCCGATCGCCATGGCGCTCGCCGGGCGTTGCGGCTTTGCCAAGGGGTCGAACGGGCGCATCGGTCTTGCCGCCATCGTGGCGTTGGGCTGCAACCTGCCGAGTTTCGCCGTCCTGCCGTCCAACATCCCCAACATGATCTTCGCCGGCGCCGCCGAGACGATCTGGGGGGTGCGCTTCGGCTATATGCGCTACCTGACGCTGCATTTTCCGGTGCTCGGCGTGCTCAAATCGATCGTGATCGTGACCCTGGTGGTGCGCCTATTCCCGGCCGAGGTCGCCCCCGCCGACGGAGCCGCGGCGCCGAGCCCGCGCGCGGTGAGCGCGGCGACACAGCTCCGCGTCGCCGGGATTCTCCTCGCCACCCTGGCGCTGTGGATGACCGACACGGTGCACGGCGTCGATCCGGCCTGGGTCGGCATCGTCAGCGCCATCGTGCTGCTGTTGCCGGGCATCGGCGTCGTCGATCCCACCAAGTTCAATTCGATGGTGGATTTCGGCCTGATCCTGTTCGTCGCCGGGGCGCTTGCGCTCGGCGCCATCGTCAATTCCTCCGGCCTCGGCACCATGCTGGGCAGGGAGCTCCAGCACCTGATGCCGCTGGCGCCCGGGCGCGACTTCGTCGACTTCTGGTCGCTCGCCTTCATCTCGTTCGCGACCAGCATGTTCACCACCATTCCGAGTTCGCCGGCCGTGCTCACCCCGCTGGCGAAGCAGTTCGCCGGCGCCACCGGTTTCAGCCTCGACCAGGTGCTGATGCTGCAGGTGATCGGTTTCTCCACCGTCATGCTGCCCTACCAGGTCGGTCCGCTCATCGTCGCCATGCAACTTTCCGGCGAGCGCATCGGCCACCTCGTGCGCATCCTCGCGCCGCTCACCGTGATCACCCTTGTGGGGCTGGTGCCGCTGGATTTCCTGTGGTGGAAGCTGGTCGGGTGGATTTAGGGGCCGCCGAAACCCTCCTTTGTCATTCCGGAAGCCGCGAAGCGGCTGTCCGGAATCCATACCCCCTGCGGCAATGAAACTGACATACAGGGGCTATGGATTCCGGGCTCCTCGCTGCGCTCGGCCCCGGAATGATGGATAAGGTAAACACGCCGACCCTCGGCCACCCCGCTTTGCCTCCGGCCGCTTCGTGCCTACATATCCATCATCTCACCCACGGGGCGCCCCATCTTGATCTCCCCCCTGCAATCCGCGACCGACAGCCTGGTCGAATTCGTCACCGGCTCGACCGTGTCGCTCGCCGTCACCGGCCTCTCCCGCGCCGGCAAGACCGTCTTTCTGACCAGCCTGATCCACAACCTCCTGAGCGCCGCCCACAACCCCAACCGCATGCCGCTCCTGCGCGTGGTCGGCGAGCGCCGGCTGATCGGCGCCCGCATCCATGCCGGCGGTGGCCAGCTTCTGCCGCGCTTTCCCTATGCGGAGAACATCGATGCCATGGCGAGCGAGCCGTGGAACTGGCCACGGCGCACCGACGACGTCAGCGAGATCGAGATCGACATCCGTTTCGCGCCCGCGAGCCTGTTCGGCCAGTTGGTCGGCGACCTCGTCGGCGAGCCTTCCTCGCTGCGCCTGAAGCTCATCGATTATCCGGGCGAGTGGCTGCTCGACCTGCCGCTGCTCGAGCAGAGCTATGCGGAGTGGTCGCGCGGCGCGCTTGCGCTCTACCGGCGCGGCGCCCGCGCCGCCATCGCCCGCGACTGGCTCGCCTTCGTGGCCGCTCATCCCGCCGGCGAAGCGGCGAGCGAGGAAACGGCGCGGCGCGCCTTCGAACTCTATCGGGATTTCCTGCGCCGCGCCCGCGACACCCACGGCCTGAGCTTCCTGCAGCCGGGCCGCTTCCTGTGTCCCGGCAAGCTGGTCGAGGCGCCGTATCTGTGGTTCGCGCCGCTGGACATGCCCGAGGGCGTCGAGACGCCGGCGCCGGGCACGCTCGCCGAATTGATGGCGCAGCGCTACGACATCTACAAGGCCGAGGTGGTCGAGAAATTCTATGCCGACCATTTCCGCCGCTACGGCCGCCAGATCGTCCTCGTCGACGTGCTGCGCGCGCTCCTCGCCGGCCCGGAGGCGTTCGAGGATACCCGCCTGGCGCTGGAAGCGATCCTGTCCAGCTTCCGCTATGGCCGCCGCGGCATCCTGGCGCGCCTGATCGGCTCCGCGGCGATCGACAAGGTGATGTTCGCCGCCACCAAGGCCGACCACGTGCCCGAATTGCAGCGCGACCACCTCGCCGCCTTGTTGCGCAACATGGTGGCGCTGCCGGCCCTCGAGGTCACCAGCGGCAATGCCCGCCTGGACGTCGAGGCGATCGCCTCGGTGATCTCCACCGAGGAGGACAGCCAGGAGATCGACGGCCAGCGCGTCCAGCTCGTCGTCGGCCGCCCGGTCGGGTCCGACCGCCAGGTCAAGCTGTTCGTCGGCACGATCCCGATCCGGCCGCCGCGGCGCGAGGCGTGGAACACGCCGTTCCTGGACGTGCCGGTGTTCGAGCCGCCCGCCATCGACCCCTCGCCGGTCGAGGGCATTCCCCACATCCGCCTCGATTCGGCGCTGGAATTCCTGCTCGGAGACCGACTGCGATGAGCCAACGTCCCGACGAGCGAGAGGACACGTTCCGGCCGCGGGTGATCGAGGCCGAGCGCGGCGCCCGCGCGAGCCTGCGCGGCGAGCCCCCGCGCGTGTTCGAGACCGAACGGCGCGGCCGCGTCGTCCCGGTGGAACCGGCGCCGCCGCCGGCGCTGCCGGCGGTGCCGGCTAGGCGCCGTCCGCGCCGGCTGGTGAGCCTCGGCATCGCGGGCCTCACGGCCTTCTTCGTCGGGCTCCTGACCCTTTCGGCCGGCGACTGGGTCGTTTCGCTCGCCGAGCGCAATCCGCTCCTCGGCACCCTCGCGGCCCTGTTCGTCGCCGCCGGAGTCGGCGGCGCGTCCCTGATCGCCTGGCACGAGTTCGCGAGCCTCGCCCGCCTCAAGAGCGTCGAAGCGGTGCAACGCCGTTTCGCGAGCCATGACGATGCGCGCGTGACCCAGGCGGCGATCGCCGACCTCCTCGACCTGCTGCCGAAGACGCGCGAGACGACCGCCGGCATCGAGGCCTTCCAGGCCCGCGTCCAGCTCCACCATTCCGCCGCCGAGCAGGTGGAGATCGTCAAGCACGCGGTGATCCGGCCGCTCGACCGTCGCGCCGAGGCGGCGGTGCGCAAGGCGGCGGTGCGCGCCTTCGGGATCACGGCTTTGTCGCCGACGGCATTGACCGACGCCGTCTTCTTCCTCGCCGTCAGCCTGCGGCTGCTGCGCGAGATTTCCGAGACCTACGGGCTGCGGCCGACGGCGGCGACGACGGTGCATCTCCTGCGCCGGCTCGTGCGCGAGGCCGGCACGCTCGGGGCGATCGACCTCGTCACCGCCGGCCTGATGCAGCATCTCGGCGCCGGCGCCGCCGAACGCCTCTCGTCGGCCGCGGGCGAGTCCCTCTATGCCGCCCAGCGCATGGCGCGGCTCGGTATCGCCATCATGCAGCTCGTGCGCCCGCTCCCCTTTGCGCCCGAGGAACTGCCGAGCCTGACTTCGCTGGTCGGCGGCCTGATGACGCGGCGGGCGGAGGAGGGGCGGTAGCCGCGAGACTCGTCATGGCCAGGCTTGTCCCGGCCATCCGCGTCTTTGGTGCGGAAGGTCTGCAAGGCGTGGATGCCCGGCACAAGGCCGGGCATGACGAATTCTGCGATTTCGGTTGCTCTACGATCCCGCCAGCCGGCGCTCGACGATGCGGGCATAGAGGCTGGCGCCGACCGGCAGGATGCCGTCGTCGAGGACGAAGCCGGGATTGTGCAGCGGCACCGAAGCCGCGTGTCCGATGGTGCAATAGACGCCCGGCGTCACTTCGAGCATGTCGGCGAAATCCTCGCTGCCCATCACCGGCTCGGTCTTGACGTAGACGTCGTCGTCGCCGACCACGTCGCGCGCCGCGGCGAGATAGCCGTCGATCAGCGCATCGGTGTTGACCAGGACGTCGAAGGCGTTGCGGAAATCCACCTCGACCTCGACCGAGAAGGCGGCCGCGATACCGGCCGCGACCTCGCGCATGCGCGCCTGGATCTGGTCGCTGACCTTGCGGTCGAGATAGCGCACCGTGCCGGCCAGCGTCGCCTCGTCGGGAACCACATTGTAGGCGCTGCCGGCGTGTATGCGGGTGACGGAGAGCACCGCCGGCGACAACGGCCGCACATTGCGGCTCACGATGGTCTGCAGGGCCTGCACCAGCGCCGCCATGGCGACGACCGGATCGTGCGAGTCCTCCGGACGCGCCGCATGGCTGCCGCGGCCGCGCACGCGGATGTCGAAGAAATCGGCGCCCGCCATCACGGCGCCGGGCTTGATGCCGATCCGGTAGGGCGGGTCTTGCGGCGCATTGTGGAGGCCGTAGATCTCGTCGCAGGGAAAACGCTCGAACAATTTGTCGGCGAGCATCGCCCGGGCGCCGCCGAAACCTTCCTCGGCGGGCTGGAAGATGAACACGACGCGGCCGGCGAAATCGCGGCTCTCGGCGAGATAGCGGGCGGCACCGAGCAGCATGGTGGTGTGGCCGTCATGGCCGCAGCCGTGAAACCGTCCGGGATTCTTCGAGGCGTAGGCAAGGTTGGTCTTCTCCTCCATGGGCAGGGCGTCCATGTCGGCGCGCAGCCCGACGGTGCGTCCCGTTCCCGTCTTGCCGTCGAGCACACCGACGACGCCGGTCTTGCCGATGCCGCGATGGACCTCGATGCCCCAGGCCTGGAGCTTTTCGGCCACCAAAGCCGAGGTGCGCACTTCCTCGAAACCCAGTTCGGGGTGGGCGTGCAGGTCGTGGCGGATGGCGACGAGATCGTCCTTGAAAGCATCGATACGCGGCAGGATGGGCATCAGCGGGTTCCTTCGGGCACGTGCAGGACAGCATGGCGACACCAGCACGATGGCGGCGGATCGCGCAAGCGTCACGGAGCCGGGGCGCACGCCCCATGGGGTAACGGCAAGTGGCGGGACGGGCCTGCCTGGCGGCAGCCGATGGCTGTTCGCGACGATTCGAAGATCGTCCACCATGTCTTGAAATCGATCAGGTCTTGCAATCGACCAAGCCTTGCAATCGACTAAGCCTTGCAATCGACCAAGGCTTGCGGTCGGGCCGACCGCCGTCGTTTTCCCGTGGCTCGGGCGGTGTTCGCTGCCGGGTCGGTACCCGTCGGGCGCGAACAGGCGGCGCCGGGGCACGCAGTCCGTTCATTAAACTGTCGCAAACCGCGCGAACGGGGGGTGCAATGCCTCCGGTTTTGGGTTTATGTGCCGGCCTGGAAATGTCCGGAGGGGGCCATGCTCGCCTGGTTTCGCGCCATGTTGCCGCGCGAAGAGCGTTTTTTCGACCTGTTTTCACAGCATTCCCGCGTCGTCGTCGCCGGTGCCGAGGCTCTGCGTGCCATGCTCGACGGCGGCGAGACGGTGCCGCAGCACTTCCGTCTCGTGACCGAACGCGAGAGCGAAGCGGATGCCGTCACCCGCGAGGTGCTGATCGCGGTCCGGCGTACCTTCATCACGCCGATCGATCGCGGCGACATCAAGGACCTCATCACCTCGATGGACAACTCCATCGACCAGATGCAGAAGACCGCCAAGGCGGTGATGCTGTTCAACATCCGTGATTTCCAGCCGCAGATGCGGGAGATGGGCGACATCATCGTCAAATGCGCCGTCCTGGTCGAAGAGGCGCTGCCGCTGTTGCGCTCGATCGACCGGGAGGCGACCCGCATCGCCAGCCTGACCGAGCAGATCTCCCAGCTCGAGGGCCGCGCCGACGATCTGCACGATCTGGGCCTCAAGGAGCTGTTCGAGAGGTCGCAATCGAACCCGATGGACTACATCGCCGGCAGCGAGGTTTACGATCACCTGGAGAAGGTGGTCGACCGCTTCGACGACGTCGCCAACGAGTTGCACGGCGTCGTCATCGAACACGTCTGAGCCCCATGCAATCGGTCTCCCTCGCGCTGCCGTTTCTCGTCGCCCTGATCGCGGTCGCGCTCCTGTTCGACTTCCTCAACGGCCTGCACGACGCAGCGAACTCGATCGCCACCATCGTGTCGACGCGCGTGCTCAAGCCCGTCTATGCGGTCTTCTGGGCGGCGTTCTTCAACTTCATCGCCTTCCTGTTCTTTGGCCTGCACGTCGCCGAGACGCTCGGCACCGGCATCATCGACCCCAACCTCGTCGATCCCCGGGTGATCTTCGGTGCGCTCACCGGCGCCATCGCGTGGAACGTGCTCACTTGGCTGACCGGCATTCCGTCGTCGTCGTCGCACGCGCTCATCGGCGGCCTCGTCGGCGCCGGCATCGCCAAGGCCGGTCTCGTCGCGGTGGTGTGGGGCGGGCTCGGCAAGGCGGCGGCGGCGATCGTGCTGTCGCCGCTGGTCGGCTTCGTGCTGGCGCTGCTCCTGACCCTGGTCGTGTCGTGGCTGTTCGTGCGCGCGACGCCCTACGCGGTCGACAGCACGTTCCGGACGCTGCAGTTCGTCTCCGCTTCGATGTATTCGCTCGGCCATGGCGGCAACGACGCCCAGAAGACCATGGGGATCATCGCCGTGCTGTTGTATTCGCAAGGCTACATGGAGGGCGGCTTCCACGTGCCGTTCTGGATCGTGATCGCCTGCCAGACCGCCATGGCGCTCGGCACGCTGTGCGGCGGCTGGCGCATCGTCAAGACCATGGGCTCGAAGATCACCAGGCTGACGCCGGTGCAGGGTTTCTGTGCCGAGACCGGCGGCGCCATCACGCTGTTCGTCGCGACGTTCATGGGCGTGCCGGTATCGACCACCCACACCATCACGGGCGCGATCATCGGCGTCGGCGCCGCGCGCCGCGCCTCGGCGGTGCGCTGGAAGGTGGCCAACGGCATCGTGGTCGCCTGGGTGATCACGATTCCCGCCGCCGCCTTCATCGCCGCCTTCGCGTATCTGGTGGTGGGACTGTTCGTGTAGCGCTCCCTGCTCCCTCTCCCCGCTTGCGGGGAGAGGGTCGGGGTGAGGGGCTCTGGCCGCGAGCGCGGAGCCCGCGACAACGCTCCCTCACCCGCCGCGCTTCGCGCGTCGACCTCTCCCCGCAAGCGGGGAGAGGTGAAGTCAGGTGCACTATTGCGGCAACCCCGTCACGCCGCTTCGCGGCACGAGAAGCCGATCTCCTCCACGTGGCGGTGGTCGGTGCCGCAGCAGCCGCCGAGCACGGCGAGGCCGGGCAGCGTGCGCTTGAGCGCGGCGATCTCGCGGCCCAGTTCGGCCGGGTCGCCGTCGTCGAGATCGGTGGAATTGTCGAGTTCGGCGTGGCTTCTCCTGGACGCGTTGGCGCGCACGCCGCGTATGCGGGAAAGCCAACCGTCGTCTTTGCCGCCGTCGTCGCCGCCGAGCTCGTGCCCGAAATGGGTCGGGTGGGCGCAGTTGATCATGAAGTAGGCGGCCGCGCCCGAGGTCGCGTCGTCGACGCGGGCGATGGCGTCGCGCAACGTGTCGCCGGACGGCAGCCGGCCATCGGTCTCGAGCGTGAACGAGATCGCCGACGGCAGGCCGGCGGCATGCGCCGCGTTGACGATGCCGACCGCCTCGTCCGGGTATGTCATCGTGAAGGCGGCGATCATGTCGGCGGCGGTCGACGCGAACACCTCGATCTGGCGGGCGTGATAGTCCTGCGCGGCCTTCGCCGTCATGGCGCCGTCCGCCTGGTAGCCGTCGCCGCGCGGTCCGAGACAGCCGCTGATCACCATCGGGGAGGCGGCGACGGCATAGTGCCGGCGAATCTCCTCCATCAGCGTGATGGCGCGGCGGTTGACGTCGTCGAGGGCCGCAAGGTCGTAGCCGAGCCTCCTGCCCCAGTCGGGATTGGCCCGCCATGTCGGCGTTTCGAGGACGAAGCCGCGCCGGTTCGCGACCGCGATCATGGCGTACTGGGCGTAATAGTCGCGCAGACGTTTCAGCCCGGCCCCGCTGTCGAGGAGCGGGAACGAGGCAAAGCACGGCAAATCCATGCCGTCGTGGAATACGAGTGTGGTCTCGAGCCCGCCGTCGGTGAGGAACAGGCGATCATCGAGCTGCGGCAGCCGGTGGCGATAAAGGGCGGTCACGGGGGTGTTCCTTCGTGCTGGAGGTGGACATGGCGCCCCCGCCCGTCGATCCGCTTAGTCGTCCGCTGCCGGGCCTCAGGTTCAGCCCCGGGAACGAAAAATTGCCACCAATGATTTCAGGAGCTTGGCGGGCAGGACCGTGCCCGCGCCGCGGCCGGCCGGATTGCCGCCGCGGTCCGCGCCCCATATGTAGGAGTTCCGAAAGCAGCGAATTCCGATTCCATGCACCCGCACATCGCCGATCTCGACGCCCGCCGCGGTTTCGCCCATGTGGAGACCTGGGTGTTCGATCTCGACAACACGCTCTATCCGCACCACCTCAACCTGTGGCAGCAGGTGGACGAGCGCATCCGCGACTACATCTCGCGCTTCCTCAAGATCACCAAGGACGACGCGTTCCGGCTGCAGAAGGACTATTACAAGCGCTACGGCACCTCCATGCGCGGCATGATGAGCGAGCACGGCATGGATCCGGACGATTTCCTCGAATTCGTGCACCAGATCGATCATTCGCCGCTGGTGCCCAATCCGGCGCTGGGCGACGCGCTGGAGCAGTTGCCGGGCCGCAAGCTCATCCTCACCAACGGCACCCGCAAGCATGCGGGCGCGGTATTGGCGCGCCTCGACATCGATCGCCATTTCGAGGACGTGTTCGACATCGCGGCCGCCGATCTCGAGCCGAAACCCTTGCCGCAGGTCTATGACCGTTTCCTCAAGTGCCATGGCGTCGATCCCGCCAGGGCGGCGATGTTCGAGGATCTCGCCCGCAATCTCGAAGTCCCGCACACGCTCGGCATGACCACCGTGCTGGTGGTTCCGGAAGGCACGCGCGAAGTGCTCCGCGAAGACTGGGAGCTCGCCGGCCGCGACGCCCCCCATGTGGACCACGTCACCGACGATCTTGCGGGGTTCCTGTCGGATATTTTGACCCGCCCGTGACGCGCGCTATGGTTGCGGATCGACCTTGATATTTATAAGCTCAGGCTTATTATGAAGGGTGATCTCTTTTATGCCGTGGCCGATGATTTCGATGCGCGCCGCGAATTCATCACCCTGACCGCACGAGTGGCGGCACAGGGCCGGTATCGCGGCTACTGGAGCGCGTTGAAACTGTTGCTCGATGTGGCCAGAGACGGGTTCAACCCGATCGAGATGCGAGAGCTTCTCGAACGAACCGAGGCCGAGAACGTGTTGCTGTTCGAAGATGCCGGCGTCCGGCTCACCTTCGATGTCCCCGCGAATGGCCTTTTGTCGACGCCGGACATCATGCTGCTCGCCTCCGAATTCTGCCCACGACCCGGGCAGGCGATGCATGTGGCCACGCGCGTAGCGCTCATCGCCGCCAGCGCCGACCGCCGTATCCGAGGGAGACGAGCCACATGGGCTCTCGCGAAGACGTGACCGATACGACGTTGTCCGACCTGCTTTCCGGCCTCGCCAAGGACCCGAAGGCGCGTGTCGCATGGCTGGAGGTCGACACCGCCCGCACGGCCGCCAAGTTGCTGCGCGACGCCCGCCGCCGCAGCGGCCTGCGGCAGGTCGACCTCGAACGGTTGCTCGGCGTCAGCCAGGCGCGTATCTCGCAGGTCGAGAGCGGGCGCGTCGACGACATGCCGTCGCTCGACTTCATGGTGCGTTTTCTCGACGCTTGCGGACAGGAACTGGTTCTGTCCACGCGCGATGCCACGCAGTCGCGGTCCACGGAAGAGATGGTCGGCGTCGATCCGGTGCTCCTGCGCCGGGTCGACGATGTCGATCTCAGCGCCGGCACCGTGAACCAATTGAGAAACGACAACATCACCTATGTGGGCGAACTGGTACAGAAGAGCGAGTCGGACCTGCTGCACGCGCCTGCCTTCGGCCGCAAGTCTCTCGATGAAATCAAGGCGGCTCTGGCGAGCATGGGACTGCATCTCGGCATGGAACTGCCTGTTTGGCCGTCCGATCCGGCGGCCTACCTCGACGTTGCCGCGGCGCAGAAGCGTCACGGCAGCGAGTGAACGGGCCACCGGTTGCCATGTGTACGTTGCCGACATTGTCTTGGGTGCTTGCGACCGCTGATCTTTGGGTCGGCTTTCTGGGCGTTGTCGGGTCGATCCTGCTGGCCGTGCCGACGTTTCTTGGTTCTGGGCTTCGGGAGGAGAAGCTCCGCCTCGAAGAGATGCAGATCCGATTGAAGGAGCCCGATCTGCTGCAGCCACTGGTGTTGCACGCCCTCACTCGCTCCATCGCATTCCTGCATCACGAGCAGATGTGGATGCGCAGTGGTGCTTTGTGCCTTCTCGCGGCTTTTGTGGTGATGTCGCTGCAGGCGGCGTGCGGCGGATGATCCTGTGGAGGCACATCGCCATCGGCCGCGTCGAGCCGCGCTGGAATGGCGGGCCATGTTCGTGATCACGCGAATGCTCGCGGCCGGCGCATCGGCCCTCATCTTGTCGGCCGACGCGCCTGCGCCACCCATGCTCGCCACGGGACCTCTTTCTGACGAGACTATCCGCGCCACCTTCGTGGGCAGGGCCGCGTGCCCGCCGCAGCCCTGGCCGGTCGGGGTCGGGCCGCACGAATTCTTGGCCGATGGTCGCTACCGGCGCGCCCGCGACCTTGCCCCGTCCCATGGCCGCTATACGATCGCCGACGGCCGCATCTGCGTCACGCTGGCGGACTCCGAGCGTCCCGATTTCTGCCTCGCGGTGTTTGCATCCGGGGGGCGTTTCCTGTTTCGTCTCGACGATGCTCCGCCGGCCACAAGCCCGCATGCGGCGACGCCGGTCGAGCCGTGCCCCTTGCCGGGAGGTTGACGATGAACCGCACCGAAAAAGACAAGATGCTGGCGGGCGAGCTCTACAATTCCGCCTCGCCCGAGATCCAGGCCGACCAGCGCGCCGCTGCCGCCTGGCTGGTTCGCTACAACGCCGCCCTCGGGCTCGCGCCGGCGGAGCGGCGCGGCCTGCTCGTGGAGCGCTTCGCCGCGGTCGGGGAGAATGTCGAGGTCAGGCCGCCGTTCCACTGCGACTACGGCTACAACATCAGCCTTGGCGACGGCGTGTTCATGAATTTCGGCGGCGTCGTCCTCGACGTCGTCGCGGTCACGGTCGGCGACAAGACCCAGATCGGCCCCAACGTCCAGATCCTTACCGCCGACCATCCGCGCGGCGCCGCCGAGCGCGCCTCGGGCCTCGAGTTCGGCCGACCGGTGACGATCGGCCATAATGTGTGGATCGGCGGCGGCGCCATCATCCTGCCCGGCGTGACCATCGGCGACGACGCACTCATCGGCGCCGGCGCCGTAGTGACGCGCGACGTCGCGCCCGGCACCACCGTGGTCGGCAATCCGGCCCGGCCGGTGTCGCGATGACGGTCTCGTCATTGCGAGTTCGGCACCGACCTTCGGCCGACCCGCGTTGGATGAAAGTTGCCGTGCCCGCAGCCTGCTCCCTCCCCCTTGCAGGGGGAGGGAACCGCGGGGCGAGTTCATGGTCTCCCACTTACTTCTAGGAGCGCAGCGACGAAGCAATCCAGGGCCACGAACAGCGAGCTGGACTGCTTCGCTCCGCTCGCAATGACGGCAAACGAGACATCGGTCACGATCTGGTCTGAGGTATATTGGTAGCGTGAAGCGCGTTTCGGCCGGCCGGCACCGCACCGCCGCGCCCGGCGCTTGACATGGGGTTCCGATTGCCATGACTACCGCGCGACATTCCGCCAGGGTTTGAGGATTCCACGATGCCGCACGCCGAACTCGCCAAGACCATCGATGCCGCCTTCGAGGCCAGGAACGATATCGGTCCGACCACCAAGGGCCCCGTGCGCGAGGCGGTCGAGGCGGCCCTCGAACTCCTCGATAGCGGCAAGGCGCGCGTCGCCGAGCGCCAGGGCGACGGCCGCTGGCAGGTCAACCAGTGGCTCAAGAAGGCGGTGTTGCTGTCGTTCCGCTTGAACGACATGACGACGATCGCCGGCGGCCCCGGCGGGGCGGCCTGGTGGGACAAGGTGCCGTCGAAGTTCTCCGGCTGGGGCGAGGCCCAGTTCAAGGCGGCGGGCTTCCGCGCCGTGCCGAGCTGCGTCGTGCGCCGCTCGGCCTATATCGCCCCTGGCGTGGTGCTGATGCCGTCCTTCGTCAATCTCGGCGCCTATGTGGACTCCGGCACCATGATCGATACCTGGGCGACGGTCGGTTCGTGTGCGCAGATCGGCAAGAACTGTCACATCTCCGGCGGCGCCGGCATCGGCGGCGTGCTCGAGCCCCTGCAGGCCGGACCGGTGATCATCGAGGACAACTGCTTCGTCGGCGCCCGCTCCGAGGTCGCCGAGGGTTTTGTCCTGCGCACCGGTTCGGTGCTCGCCATGGGGGTGTTCCTGGGCGCCTCCACCCGCGTCGTCGACCGCGAAACCGGGGAGGTCTTCATGGGCGAGGTGCCGCCCTATTCGGTGGTGGTGCCGGGTTCGATGCCGGGCAAGCCCATGCGCGACGGCAAGCCCGGCCCCGGCCTCGCCTGCGCGGTCATCGTCAAGCGGGTCGACGAGAAGACGCGCTCGAAGACGTCCATCAACGAATTGCTGCGGGATTGACCGCGGGTTGAAAGGAGCCGATCCTTTCTCCCATGCGGCGAGACATCACGATCGAAGCGCGATGGGATGGAGAAGCCGGAGTCTGGCTCGCCACCAGCCCCGAGGTGCCTGGGCTTGTGGTCGAAGCACCTTCCTGGTCGGCGATGATCGAGGAGGTGCGGCTGATATTGCCCGACTTTCTCGAACTTGCCGGACTTCCGCCGGCCCAGATATCGCTCACATTCCGGGCCGAAGAGCACTTCGATCTCGCCGGCTCCTGATGGCCGATTTCTACCGCGACGAAATCTGGAAAAACCCCGTCTCGGGTCGCCAGGTCAGCGTGCCGCGCAGCACCAGATCGCGTCATACCGCAAACGAAGTCCTCAAACAGGCCGGGCTGCCGAAAGCGTTCTGATCATGCAGGCTCTCGACTGGTCGTATCTCTTCCTGTCCTTCGACGGCCGCATCGGGCGGCGCGCCTTCTGGGCCGCGTTCCTGGCCGTCGCCGCCCTCGAACTCGCCTGCCATCTCGTGGTCTACCGCTTCGAGGACGGCGAGCGCATGAGCGCCATCGTGTCGCTCGCCTTCGCGTATCCGGAATTCGCCGTGTTCGCCAAGCGCGGCCAGGACCGCAACATCTCTCCCTACGTGATCGGCGCCTTCTTCGTTCTGTCCACCTGCATGGATTTTCTCGTCGTCACCGGGCTCGGCGGCAGCACGCAGGAGCCCGACCCGGTCCTGGTGCTGCTCAGCCTGCCGTGGATCGCCTTTGCGCTCGCGCTCCTGGTCGAACTCGGCCTGCGCCGCGGCACGGTCGGGCCGAACCGCTACGGTCCCGACCCGCTGACATCGTCCCAGGCTCGTTGAACGTCCACGCCCCCGATTGCGACCAAGACCGCAACGCAGTGAGCGCAAGATGAACGAGCCGGCCCCCTGGACGCGATCCGATAAGTTGCCTGCGGACGAATGGCCTCCCGACATGGTCGCGGCGCTGTTCGGCCTGCGCGGCCGCATCGGTCGCGGCCGCTACTGGATCGGCATCGGCGTCGTGGTCGGGTTCCTGTTCGTCACCGTCGTGTTTCTCGCCCAGGGAATGAGCCCGACCGGAGGCGGCGGTGCCGAGATCCTGGCCTTTCCGGCCTTCTTTGCGGCTCTCTGGGTACATGCCGCCGTGACCATCAAGCGCCTGCGTGACATGGGCTGGTCGACCTGGCTCTATCTCGGCCTCATGGCCGCGTTCGCCGGGGCTCTTTATGTGGGCACCGAAGCCGCCGAGGCCTCTGGCGGCGCATCGCTCCTTCTCGTCGTGCTTGTTCTCGCGCTCCCGGGCGTGGTGCAAACCCGCCCCCCGGACGCCGAACCTCCCGCCCCATGAGTCGTCGCGCGCATTGACCTGTCGCCGCGGCGGCGGCTAAGTCCTGCTCCCATGAACGCCCATCCGAGTGTCGATCCCGTCGCCATCGCCCAGGCGCTGCTGCGCTGTCCGTCGGTCACGCCCGCCGAAGGCGGAGCCCTGAGCCTGATCGGGTCCCTGCTGCGGCCCGCTGGTTTTGCGGTCGAGCGCGTCACCTTCTCGGAGCCCGGCCACGCCGACGTGGACAATCTCTTCGCCCGCATCGGCTCGGGCTCCCCGCATCTCGTCTTTGCCGGCCACACCGACGTGGTGCCGCCCGGCTCCGCGGCCTGGAGCCACCCGCCCTTCGCCGGCGAGATCGCCGACGGCGTTCTCTACGGCCGCGGCGCCGTCGACATGAAGGGTGGCATCGCCTGCAAGCTCGCCGCCGTGCTCGACCATGTGGCGAACAACGGCGTGCCCAAGGGCGCGATCTCGTTCCTGATCACCGGCGACGAGGAGGGCGTGGCGGTCAACGGCACCATCAAACTGCTCGCCTGGGCGAAAGCGCGCGGCGAAGCCTTCGACCACTGCATCCTCGGCGAACCCACCAATCCGGTCGAAGTCGGCGACATGATCAAGATCGGCCGGCGCGGCTCCATCAACGGCACGCTCGTCGTCACCGGCACCGACGGTCACGTCGCCTATCCGGAACTGGCCGACAATCCGGTGCGCGGTATCGTCAAGCTGATCTCAGGCCTGCTTGCCGAGCCGCTCGACGCCGGCAACGAACTGTTCGGCCCCTCCAATCTGGAATTCACGTCGATCGACGTCGGCAATCCCACCGTCAACGTGATTCCCGCCGAAGCGCAGGCGCGCTTCAACATCCGCTTCAACGATCTGCACACCCGCGAGTCGATCCGCGCCCTCGTCGATGCCCGCGCGGCGGCGGTGGCCGGCAAGACGCGCTGGCGCATCGACTGGAAACCGTCCAACGTCGATTGCTTCGTGACCAGGCCGGGGCCGTTCGTCGACCTCGTCGCCGGCGCGGTGCGCGATGTCACCGGCAAGACGCCGGCTCTGTCCACCACCGGCGGCAGCTCGGATGCCCGCTTCATCAAAGACTATTGCCCGGTGATCGAGTTCGGGCTCGCCAATTCGACCATGCACAAGACCGACGAGCGCGTGCCCACGGCGGATCTCGTGACCTTGACGGCGGTCTACCGCACGGTGCTGGAGCGGTATTTCGCCTGAGCCTTATTCGCCTGAGCTTTCCTTCTCCCTCCCCCGCAAGCGGGGGAGGGGAGAGTGCGCGGCAGCGTTCAGCGCCATAAGCGCCGGCCTCAATAATCCACTTTGACCAGATAGAGCCCGTCCGGCGGCGCCACCGGGCCGCAGGCGGTGCGGTCGCGGGCTTCGAGGGCGGCGGCGAGATCCTCCGGCGCCCATTTGCCGTCGCCGACCAGGACCAGCGAGCCCACCATGGAGCGCACCTGGTTGTGCAGGAACGAGCGCGCCGAGGTCGTGACCGTCACCTCGTCGCCCGTGCGTGCGACGTCGAGGGCGTCGAGCGTCTTCACCGGGGATTTCGCCTGGCATTCGCTCGCCCGGAAGGTGGTGAAGTCGTGCTTGCCGACGAGATGGCGCGCCGCCGCCCGCATGGCGGCCTCGTCGAGCCGCCGCGGCACCCGCCAGACCCGGTTGAGGTCGAGGGCGAGATCGGCGCGGCGGTTGACGATGCGATAGCGATAATGGCGCTTGACGGCCGAGAAGCGGGCGTTGAAGTCCGCCGCCACGAGTTCGGCGGTGATGACCGCGACCGGCTGCGGGCGCAGATGGAAATTGACGGCGTCGCGCACCGTGTCGGCGTCCCAGTCGCGGGCGAGGTCGAGATGGGCGACCTGGCCGAGCGCATGGACACCGGCGTCGGTGCGGCCGGCGCCCTGGATCGCCACCGTCTCGCCGCAGAAGGCGGCGACGGCGGCGTTGAGCGCGCCCTGCACGGTCGGCGCGTTGTCCTGCACCTGCCAGCCCGCGAAGGGGGTGCCGTCATACTCGATGGTGAGCTTGTAGCGCGGCATGATTCAGTTGAGCACCGTGCCGGGCGCGACCGGCGTGCCGCGCAGGAACGCCTCGGCCGTCATCGGCTGCTTGCCGGCGCGCTGCAGCTGGACGATGCGCACGGCGCCGTCGCGGCACGCGATGGTGAGATTGTCGTCGAGCACGGTGCCGGGCGCGCCCGATCCCTCGCCGCGGGTCGAGCGCAGCACCTTGATGCGCGCCGGAGCGCCGGCGCCCGGGAGTTCGAACCAGGCGCCCGGGAAGGGTGCGAGGCCGCGGATGTGGTCGTGGACGTCTTTCCACGGCCGCTGCCAGTCGATGCGGGTCTCGGATTTGTCGATCTTCTGGGCGTAGGTGACGCCATCCTGGCTCTGGGGCGTCAGCTTCAGCGAATCCCGCTCCAGTGCCGCGAGCGCGCGGCCCATCAGGTCGGCCCCCAGGGGCGAAAGCTTGTCGTGCAACTCGCCCGCCGTCATGTCGGGCCCGATACCCACGTGCTCCGCCATGGCGACCGGGCCGGTGTCGAGGCCTTCCTCCATGCGCATCACCATCACGGCGGTCGAGGTATCGCCCGCCATGACGGCGCGGTTGATGGGGGCGGCGCCGCGCCAGCGCGGCAGCGCCGAGCCGTGCAAGTTGAAGCAGCCGAGCGGCACCGCGTCGAGGATGGGTTTGGGCAGGATCAGCCCATAGGCGACCACCACCGCGGCATCGGCGCCGTGGGCCCGGAAGGCCGCCGCCGCCTCCTCGTTGCGCAGCGTCTTGGGCGTCAGCACCGGCAGGCCGAAGCGGCGCGCTGCCGTTTCGACCGGCGAGGGCGTCAGGTCCATGCCGCGCCCGGCCGGCCGCGGCGCCCGCGTATAGACGGCGGCGACATCGTGACCGCGGCCGACGATTTCGAGCAGGGTCGGCACGGCGAAATCGGGGGTGCCCATGAAGACGAGGCGAAGGGGCATGGAAGATCCTTGCAGGAATTGCAGTTCAGCCGGCGAATGGATTGATCAGTTCGAGCCCCAAGTCTTCGAAATCACGGATGTCTCTGGTCGCAAGCGTGGCGCGCCGGCTCGACGCAATCGCCGCGATCAGCAGGTCCATCGACTCCATTCGCCGGCCCCTGCTCTCGCGATATGAGGCTAAGCGGCCGAACTGCCAAGCGGCAGGTCTATCGAACGGTAGAATACGATCGCGGTAGAGCTGTGTTTCAAGACGATCGATCCATGCTTCCATTCTCGTCCGGCGGGCGCTTTGCGGAAGCCGTTCGACGCCGTAGCGTAGTTCCGCGAGTACCGGCGTGGAGAGGAATAGCGTGTCTTGAGGCAATGAATCCAACCAGGCAATGACCTTCGCATCGGGCCTGGGTTTCCAGCCTTCCGAAACCACGTTGGTGTCGAGAATGATCATTCGAAGTCGGGCGGCTTGGGAAGCTCGCCTTTGTATTCGAAAACCAGATCATCGCCTCGATCCTCCGGACGAATGGTCTCGAACATCAGAGTACCGAGACCGCCCGCCTCCTCGGCGACCGACAGTCCTCGCAATAGAAGTCGCTTCGCCTCTTCGGAGAGGCTGCGCTTACTAATTCGGGCGTGCTCCTCGATCTGGCGCTTGAGATCGGGATCGATATTGCGGATCAGCAGGTCGGCCATCGGGCCTCCTTTGATATCAATGATATCAAATCCGGCCGACGGTGTCCAACCTACTCCGCCGCCGCTTTCCTGGCCGCCTTGGTGAACTTGCGCACGATGTAGTCGCGCTTGAGCTTGGAGAGGTAGTCCAGGAACAGGACACCGTTGAGGTGGTCGATCTCGTGTTGGATGCAGGTGGCGTAGAGGCCGTCGGCATCCTCCTCGTGGATCTTGCCGTCCAGGTCCATGAACCGGACCCGTACCCGGGCGGGGCGCTCCACGTCCTCGTGGATGTCGGGGATGGACAGGCAGCCTTCCTCGTAGACCGACTTTTCTTCAGAGCGTGCGATGATCTCCGGATTGATGAAGACCCGCGGCTCCTTCTCGTCGTCCTTTTTGGCGATGTCCATGGTGATGACCCGCAACGGTACGGCCACCTGGATGGCGGCGAGCCCGATGCCGGGGGCCTCGTACATGGTCTCGAACATGTCGGCGACCAGGGTCCGGATCTCCGGAGTGATCTTGTCCACCTTGTCGGAGATCCGCCGGAGCCGCTTGTCGGGGAGGATGATGATGTCGCGCAGTGTCATGGCGGCGATGTAAGGGTCCCGCGGTTTCCGGTCAACGCCGCCTTTGGTTCGTCTCGCCGTTCTCATTTCGTTCGAAAGGGCATCCGAATCGGCTAGAACGGCCCCATGGACCAGATCGCCATCGTCGTCGGGACGCTCAAGATCAGCCTCGGAGAGGTCCTGGCGGCCGCCGGCGCGGTCACGCTGGCGATCGTCGTCGCCCTCCTGGTCTCGCTCGTCCGCCTCAAGCGGAACGCCGCCCTGGCGGCGGCCCAGGAAGCCGCCCGGGAGGCCGAACGCGAACAGCATATCGACAAGCGCATGGGGGAGTTCGCCCGCGCCCAGGCGGAGACTGCCGGGCGCCTGCAGGCCATGGGGGATGCCCTCGCGGGGCGGCAAGCCGAGCTTGCCCGCGTCATGGCCGAACGCCTCGACGCGGTCGGGCATCGGGTCGGCCAGTCCCTCGAAGTGTCGGCCAGACAGACCACCGACCGCCTCGCCAGCCTGGGCGAGCGCCTGGCCGTGATCGACAACGCCCAGAAGAACATCACCGAACTTTCCACCCAGGTGACGTCGCTGCGCGAGATCCTGGCCAACAAGCAGAGCCGCGGCGCCTTCGGGCAGGCCCGCATGGAGGCGATCGTCCAGGACGGCCTGCCCAAGGGCGCCTACGAGTTCCAGCACACGCTGTCGAACCGCACCCGGCCCGACTGCGTCGTCTTCCTGCCCGACACGCGGCCGCTGGTCATCGACGCCAAGTTCCCGCTCGAGGCCGTGACGGCGCTGCGCGACGCCAGGAGCGAGGAGGACAAGAAGCTCGCCTCCCAGCGCCTGCGCCAGGACGTCTCCCGCCACATCGGCGACATTGCCGCCAAATATCTCCTGCCCGGCGAGACCCAGGAGACGGCGCTGATGTTCGTGCCGTCGGAATCGGTCTATGCCGAGCTCTATGACGGTTTCGACGACATCGTCCAGAAGGCCTACCGGGCCCGGGTCGTCATCGTGTCGCCGTCGCTCCTGATGCTGTCCATCCAGGTCATGCAGCAGATCATGAAGGACGCCCGCATGCGCGAGGCCGCCGACATGGTGCGCACGGAAGTGATGCGCATGATGGAGGACATCGGCCGCCTGGGCGAGCGGGTGCAGAAGCTGCAGACCCATTTCGACCAGGCCAAGGACGACATGCGCCAGATCCTGATCTCCACCGAGAAGATCGAACGCCGCGCCGGCAAGCTCGAGGAGCTGGAGTTCGACACGGACGGGGAGGGGACCGGCCCCGTCGTCCCGGCACCGCTGCCACGTTTGGAGGCGGGGGAGTGAGGATGGCCAAGTCCCCAGACTTCGTCATGCCCGGGCTTGTCCCGGGCATCCACGTCTTGAGCATCGCCTCACAAAAGGCGTGGATGGCCGGGACAAGCCCGGGCATGACGAACTCAGTGAATGAAGGCGGGCCGCGGCCCCATTCGCCATGACGACGACACGCACCTCCGAAACGCTGCCGCCGCGCGCTTCCTTCGCCGACACGCTCGCGGTCTATCTCAAGCCGCGCGTCCTCATTGTCATGTTTCTGGGCTTCTCGTCCGGCCTGCCGTTGGCGCTGTCGGGCTCGACGCTGCTTGTCTGGATGCGGGAATCCGGCGTCGATCTCGGCACCATCGGGCTGTTCGCTCTCGTGGGCACGCCCTACACGCTGAAATTCATCTGGGCGCCGGTGGTCGATGCCCTCGACGTGCCGGTGTTGTCGCGCCTGTTCGGGCGCCGGCGTGGCTGGCTCGTGTTCTCGCAGCTCCTGCTCATCGCCGCTATCGTGGCGCTCGCCTTCACGGATCCGGCGCGTGCACCCTTGATGGTGGCGCTCGGCGCTTTCCTGGTGGCGGCGGCGTCGGCCACGCAGGACATCGTCATCGACGCCTTCCGGGTCGAGAGCCTGGACGACAACGAGCAGGCCGCCGGCATGGCCTCCTATGTGGCGGCCTATCGGATCGGCATGCTGGTCTCCACCGCCGGCGCCCTGTTCCTGGTCACCGGCTTCGAGGATTTCGGCCTCGTCAAATCGGCCGCCTGGACGGCCGGCTATCTCGCCATGGCGGCCATGGCGGGTATCGGCATCGTCACCGCGCTTCTCGCCACCGAGCCGGAGAAATCCGTGCTGGCGGCGGCCGAACACGTCGCCCAGGCGCAGGTGAGCCCGCTCATGCGGGTCGGCCGCGCCGCCGCCGGCGCCTTCGGCGAGTTTTTGTCGCGCGACATGGCGGTGATCGTTCTCGCCTTCGTGGTCCTGTTCAAGTTCTGCGACGCCTTCGCGGGCGCCATGACGGCGCCGTTCGTCATCGATCTCGGCTTCTCGCGCAACGACTACGCCGCCATCGTCAAGGGCGTCGGGCTCGCCGCGACGCTTCTGGGCGGCTTCGCGGGTGGCGCCGTGGCGCGCGGCATGTCGATGACCATGAGCCTGTGGGTCGGCGCCATCCTGCAGGGCATTTCCAATCTCGTCTTCGCCTGGCTCGCATTCGTCGGCGTCGACTACTGGGCGCTCACCGCGGCGATCATCGCCGAGAATTTTACCAGCGCCATCGGCACCGTGATCTTCGTCGCCTACCTGTCGGCCCTGTGCCGAAGCCCGTTGCACACCGCGACCCAGTACGCGCTCCTGACCGCGCTCGCCGCCGTCGGCCGCACGTATCTGTCCTCCGGCGCCGGCTTCATCGCCGAGAGCGTCGGCTGGCCGGTCTTCTTCATGCTGTCGACCGTGACGGCGGTGCCGAGTCTCGCCCTGCTCGCCTGGCTGCAGGCGCGTGGGCATTTTGCGGGGCTGGGGAAGCGCTGAAGTCATTCCGGGGCGCGCGAAGCGCGAACCCGGAATCCCGCCACATGCACTGAACTCGGGGCTGGATTCCGGAAGGTGTTTGCGGCTCCGCTAACCCGCCCCGCCTAGCCGCGCCACTTCGTGCTCGACGACGCCCGCGACGGCGGCACGGAAGGCGGCCCAGTCGATGTCGTCGGCGCCCACCACGGCGACGCCCTCGCGCTCCAGGATATCGAGGCAGCGCGCGTCCTCGCCGGCGGCCAGCTCGCGCTGGCGCGCCGTCGCCTCGACGACCGCTCCGAGCAGGCCGGTGCGCAATTCATCCGGCAGGGCGGAAAACCAGCGCCCGTTCACCAGGAACAGGGCGATGCCGAAGAAATGCGCCGTCAGGCTGACATGGCGGTGGGTGGAGAACAGCCCGAAATTGACGAAATTGGTGAGCGGGTTCTCCTGCGCGTCGACCCGGTGCGCCGCGACCGCCTCGGCGAGATCGCGCACGTCGACGAACACAGGGGTGAAGCCGAGCGCCGCGAACACGTCCTGGTGCAGCGTGTTGTCGAGGGTGCGGATGGTCATGCCGCGGCAGTCGTCGGGCGTGCGGATGGGCTTGAGGCGGTTGGAGACGTGGCGGAAGCCGTTGTCCCAGTAGCCGAGGGCGCGGAACGGCGTCCTCGCCGCGATGTCGGCCGCGAGCCTGATTCCGAAGGCGCCGTCGAGCTTGGCGTAGTCGCGGCCGCGGTCGGTGGCCACGAACGGCAGGTCGAAGACCGCCAGCGACGGCACGCTCGCGAGGAGATAGCTCGATGCCACATAGCAGCCGTCGAGCCGGCCGTCTTCCACCATGGCGAAAAGTTCGCCGGCGCGGTGGCCGCGGGCGGTGACGTCGACGACGACCTGCGGCGCGAAGCCGCCGAACCTCGCTTCGGCGGCGAGCGCCGCCACGTGGTGCAGGGCGCGGCTGTGCACAGAGGTCTCGGGTTGATAGCCGGCGAGCCTCAGGGCCGGTCGCGTCATGCCGAAACCCTCCGGTCGGGTGGATGATGGTCCAGGTACGTTCGCAGGTACGTCCCGGCCAAGATACTGGATCGCAGGCATGCCCGCCCGCAATGTGGCCTCCTGCCGCCATCCACAGGCGTTGCGGCCCTTCCGGAGGGTGAGGCGAGGCACTAAGGTGCGTGACGGAAAACCGAAACCGGGAGGAAAGGCGATGAAGCGCGCGTCATCGATGGTTCTGGCCGTGCTCGGCCTTGGCGTCTGGGCCGGCGGCGCGGCCGGCGAGACCATCCGGGTCGGGGTCGTGCTGCCCTATTCGGGCGTCAATGCCGATCTCGGCAGCCAGATGGACAAGGCCTTCGACCTCTACGTCCGCAAGCATGCCGGCGACATCGCGCCGCACAAAATCGAGCTCGTCAAGCGCGACGAGGGGCCGGGCGCGACCGCCAAGACCGTCGTCACCGAACTGATCACCCGCGACAAAGTCAAGCTGGTCACCGGCTTCGCCCTGTCGCCGTCGGCCATCGCGGCCGCCCCGGTGGTCACGCAGGCGAAGGTCCCGATGCTGATCTCCAATGCGGGCACCGCCTGGATCACCCAGCTCTCGCCCTATATCGTGCGCTTCTCGTTCAGCATGTGGCACCAGGCCCATCCGATGGGGTCCTACTCGGCCGACAAGCTCGGCTGCAAGACGACCGCCATCGGCTACACCGACTATCCGCCCGGCAAGGACGCCGCCGAGGCGTTCCGCACCGGCTACGAGAAGGCGGGCGGCAAGGTCGCCGACGTCATCCCCATGGGCAATCCCGCCCAGGTGCCCGACTTCACCCCGTTCCTGCAGCGGGTGAAGGACGCCAAGCCCGACTGCTTCTATGTGTTCGTGCCGTCGGGCGCCCATTCGGCCGGGCTGGTGAAGAGCTACGGCGAAGTCGGGCTGCGGGCGGCCGGGGTACGGCTGATCGGGACCACCGACGTTGTCCCCGACAACAAGCTGCAGGACATGGGCGAGGCCGTCGTCGGCGCCATCGTGATGGGGGCCTATGCGGCCGATCTCGACAATCCCGCCAACAAGGCCTTCGTGGCCGACTGGACGGCGGCCTACGGGGCCGACGCCCCGCCCGATTTCATGTCGGCCGCCGCCTGGGACGCCATGGCGGCGATCTTCCACGTCATCAAGACCCTCGACGGCAAGCTCGACGACGGTGCGAAAGTGGTCGAACTCCTCAAGGGCTACAGCCGCAAAAGCCCGCGCGGTGAAATCTCCATCGATCCCATGACCCGCGACGTCGTCCAGGACGAGCGCGCCATGGAGATCGTCCGCAAGGCCGACGGCAAGCTCGGCACCAAGGTTCTGGGCGTGGTCGAGAAGGTCAAGGATCAGTGCAAGGAACTGAAGGTCGGCCGCTGCGGCCAGGCGGGGAATTGAGGCTTAACCTCTCCCCGCAAGCGGGGAGAGGGAGAAGCTAGGGCGCGGTATATTTCCCGCTTCCCCTTTCCGGGCGTGCCGACTAAGACCGGCAAGTCCATCGTCACGCGTCATTGCGAGCGCAGCGAAGCAATCCAGTAGCCGCACGGCACAGCGCCGGATCGCTCCCCCGCTTCGCCTTGCCATGACGGAAGGAGGCGCGTGCCGCCGCTCGCCAACATTGTCGTCTCGATCCTGTTCGACGGGCTGGCCTACGCCATGGTCCTGTTCATCGTCTCCGTGGGCCTGTCGGTCACCATGGGGCTGATGGGCTTCGTCAATCTCGCCCACGGCGCATTCGCGATGGCGGGCGGCTATCTCACCGTTTCGCTCACTCGCTCCATGGGGGTGCCGTTCCTCGGCGCCCTCGTGATTGCGGTCATCGCCATCGCCGCCGTCAGCGTCGTGTTCGAGCGCACCCTCTATCGCCGCCTCTACCGGGCGAGCGAACTCGACCAGGTGCTGTTGACCATCGGGCTCACCTTCCTCGCCATCGCGGCCTTCACCTGGGTCTACGGCCCGGTGCCGCAATCCGTCCGGCTGCCCGACTATCTGGCCGGCCAGATCGACGCCGGCTTCCGGACGTTTCCGACCTATCGGGTGTTCATCATCGCGGTCGGCCTCGCCCTCGTCACGGTTCTCTGGTTCGCCTTCGAGCGCACGCTCCTGGGTGCCAAGATCCGCGCCGCCGTCGACAACCGCCGCATGGCCCAGTCGGTCGGCATCGATGTCGACCGCCTGTTCACCTTGACCTTCGCGGTCGGCTCCGGCCTCGCGGCGCTCGGCGGCGGCCTCGCCCTGCAGCTCTTCGGCATGACGCCGAGCTTCGCGGTCGTCTATCTGGTGTTCTTCCTCCTGGTCGTGGCGGTCGGCGGGCTCGGCAGCCTGAAAGGCACGCTCGCCGCCGCCTTGGTGCTCGGCATCTGCGACACCGCCGGCAAGTATCTGTTCGCCGGTGCCGGCGGCTTCATCATCTATGCGGTCGCGATCGCGATCCTGCTCGCGCGTCCGGCGGGGCTCCATGGCCGCGACTGACGAAATTGCGGTCGCGGCGCGCGCCCGCCGCTTCCTCGCCGCCCACGCCCGGCTGCGCCCCACCGAAGCGCTGCCGTGGCTCGTCGCCGTCGCGGCCTTCTTCGTCTTCCCGGATCGCCTGACCTTCGGCAGCCAGGTCTTGGTGATGGCGCTGTTTGCGCTCTCCCTCGATCTCGTGCTCGGCTATGCCGGCATCCTCACGCTGGGCCACGCCGCCTTCTTCGGTATCGGGGCCTACACGGTCGGCCTCCTGGCCGCCCGCCTCGACTGGACCGAGCCGCTCACGGGCCTCCTCGCCGCCGCCACCTGCGCGGGCTTCGCCGGCGCGCTTTCCGGCGTCGTCCTGCTGCGCTACCGCGGCCTCACATTGCTGGTACTGACCCTGTCGACCACCTTCATCCTGCAGGAGTTCGGCAACGTCTTCGATCGCGTCACCGGCGGCTATGACGGCCTGCCGGGGCTTTCCTTCTCGCCCGTCCTCGGCGTCTTCGACTACGACCTGTTCGGCCGCACCGCCTATCTCTACGCTCTTGCAGTCCTGTTCGTTTGCTTCTGCCTCGCGCGCGCCATCGTCGTCTCGCCGTTCGGTCGCTCGCTGGTCGGCATCCGCGAGAACACCGCCCGCATGCACTCAATCGGCGCCCCGGTGCACGGCCGCCTCCTCGTCGCCTACACGGTCTCGGCGGCGCTCGCCGGCGTCGCCGGCGCGCTCCACGCCCACACCAATGCCTTCGTGACTCTCTCCGTGTTCGACTTCGAGAATTCCGCCGGCGTCCTGGTGATGCTCATCCTCGGCGGCACCGGCCGGCTCTATGGCGCCTTCTGGGGCGCCGTCGTCTACATGGTGCTGCAGGATTCACTCGCCAAATTCTCGCCGGCCTTCTGGCAGGCGGGTGTCGGCCTGTTGCTGATCGTGACCGTGCTGTTCGCGCGTGCCGGCATTCTCGGCCTCGTCGAAGCCGCCGGCCGCCGCCTGCGCGGAGGAGGCCCATGATCGCGTCCATGACCGCGCCGGCTCTCGAGATCCGCGGCCTCGCCCGCAATTTCGGCGCCCTTGCGGTTGCCCGCCACATCGATCTCGTCCTCGAACGCGGCGCCCGCCACGCCCTGATCGGCCCCAACGGCGCCGGCAAGACCACGCTCGTCAATCTCATCACCGGCGTCCTCAAGCCCTCGGCCGGCCGTGTCCTCCTCGACGGCGACGACGTCACCGGCCTGCCGCAGGCGGCGCGGGCGCGGCGCGGCATCGCCCGCACGTTCCAGATCAACCAGCTCTTCCGCGGTCTCACCGTCCTGGAGAATGTCTGCCTCGCGGTCGCCGAGCGCACCGGCGCCGCGCGCCGGATGTTTCCGTCCGTCCGCCGCGACGCCGCAATGATCGACGAGGCATTGGCGCAGCTCGACGGGCTGCGCCTCGCCGGCGACGCCCTCGTGCCGGTGCGCGAACTCCCCTATGGCCGCCAGCGCCTCGTCGAGATCGCGCTCGCGCTGGCGCAGCGCCCGCGCGTCCTTCTCCTCGACGAGCCGGCCGCCGGTGTGCCCTCCGCCGAGAGCCACCTGATCCTCGACGTGGTCGCCTCCCTGGATCCCGACATCGCCGTTCTGATCATCGAGCACGACATGGACGTCGTGTTCCGTTTCGCCCGCCGCATCAGCGTCCTGGTCGCCGGCGCGGTCATGACCGAGGGGACCCCGGAGGAGATCCGCGCCGACCCGCGCGTGCGTGCCGTCTATCTCGGCGAGAGCGGAGACCGTCATGGCTGAGCGCGGCGTCGCCCTTGAACTCGCCGGCGTCTCGGCCGGCTACGGCGAGACGGTGGTGATCGAGAACGTCGACCTCACGCTGTCCGCCGGTGACACCTTGTCGATCGTCGGCCGCAATGGCGTCGGCAAGACGACCCTGCTCGCGACCCTGATGGGCCACACCACATTGCACGCCGGCCGCATCCTCCTCGACGGCATCGACATCGCGCGCTGGAGCGTCCATCGCCGCGTCCGCCACGGCCTCGGTTTCGTGCCGCAGGAGCGCGAAATCTTTTCCTCCCTGACGGTGCGCGAAAACCTCGCGGTGGCGGCGCGTCCGGGCCATTGGACGCTCGCCTCCGTGTTCGACCTCTTCCCCCGCCTCGCCGAGCGCCAGGCCGGCCGCGGCGACGAACTCTCGGGCGGCGAACAGCAGATGCTCGCCATCGGACGCGCCCTGGTCGGTAATCCGGGAGTGCTCCTGATGGACGAACCGTCCGAGGGCCTCGCCCCGGTGATCGTCGAGGAACTGGTGCGGGCGGTGCGCCGTCTCGCCGCGACGCAAGGCCTGACCATGATCCTGGTCGAGCAGAATGCTCGTCTCGCCCTCGCCCTCGCGCCGCGCACCATCGTGATGGATCGCGGCCGCATCGTCCACGACGGCGAAAGCGCGGTGTTGCGCGACGATCCCGCGACGCTCGAGCGCCTGTTCGGGGTTGCCGGAAGGTGAGGCCGAACCAGCGCTGCTGAAAGCGAAGGGTGGCGCTGAAGGGCGCCGCGCCGAAAGGCCGGGGTAGGGGTTCGCGGCATCGCACTGCGCAAGAGCGGAGCACCGTCCCTCGGAAATGTCGGCCTCAGACTACCCTCGTGTGCAACGCTCCTGATTAGGCCGGGATTCAGGAAGCTGTGTTCAAATGGGGTGACGAGCCAACACGGCTCGTTTCCGGTATCTAGTTGCCCGCAGACCGTCTGGGAGCCCAATGCCGTACACGATCCATGCCCGCATACTGATCGCCTGCTTCATCATGATGAGCATGACGGCCGGCATCGGCGCCTTGTCGGCCATATCGCAGAACAGCATGCTGAGTGATCTCGACCAGACCCGCCGGATCGCGTCCGCGTTGCGGAACTACACCAAGGCGGACCGGTATCACGAGGGCCTGCAGACATCCGTGTACGAGGCCGTCGCCGCCGGCGATCTCAGCGTGGCGCAGGTCGAGATCGAGCGGACATTCGTCGAGAAGGCCGGGCGGCTCTACCAGGCGATCAACCATGCGACCACCCTGGACATGCCCGCCGAAGTCCATACGGCAATCCGCCAGGTCTCGGGGCCGCTCGGTGCCTATATGGCGGCGGCCGAGCGCGTCATCGGCCTGATGTTTCAGGATCGCACCCGAGCGCTCGCGGAACTGGAGGACTTCGCCGCCGCCTTCATGACCATGGAGCAGATCCTGCACGAAGCCGGCGATCAGATCGAAGCCGCGGCGAACCGCATCCACGACGAAGCCGTGCTTCGGGGAACCATGTTGAACAGGGCGATCATGGCCGCACTGGCGGTCGGCCTCGTCGTCAACGCCTTCCTGATCGCGTTCATGATGACAGGCGTGTTCGCTCCGCTCGCGCGGATCAAGCTCGCGATGCTGAGCCTGACCGAAGGCCGGTCGGACGTCGTGATTCCGGAAGTGTCGCGGCGCGACGAGATCGGCGCCATGGCGAGATCGCTGCAGGTGTTCAAGGACTACAAGGAGCAGGCCGAACAGGCCCGCGAGATGCAGCGCGAAGCCGAGTTGCTCCTCGCCGAAGAGGGCCGTCTCCTCACGCTCGCCGCACACGAGGCGGTCGTGGATCCCCTCACGGGTCTCTACAACAGGCGCTATCTTTCGCGTTGCCTCGACGACGTGGTGGCGCGGGCGGGACGTGCCGGCACGCCGATCTCGTTTCTGATGATCGACGTCGACCATTTCAAGGACGTCAACGACAGTCGCGGCCATTTCTGCGGCGACGATGTGCTGCGCAAGATCGCCCGCATCATGGACCGGAATCGGCGCGCCGGCGACATCGCGGTGCGCTACGGCGGCGACGAGTTCCTGATGCTCGCTCCGAATACCGATGCGCAAGCGGCGCGAAAGTTCGCCGAACGCCTGCGCGACGCTGTCGCGACGGGCGATTTCAAGGTCGACGTCGACATCACCGTGAGCATCGGAACCGCGACGCTGCACGGGCCGGCCGATGGCGTTCCCGAAATTCTCTCCATCGCCGACCAGGCGCTCTACGCCGCCAAGCGCGCCGGCCGCAATTGCGTCTGCGCCGCGCAACCGGACACGCCGGATCGGGAAACCGCGGCGGCGTAGCCGGGCCGGCAAGCGCATCGGGCGCAACAGCGACGGCGTGTTGCGGGCGACGCCTCACCGATGCGGCGCGGCCGCTGCCGCCACCGACATTGCGGCCGCGGTTCCGATGGGGGATGATCCCGGCCGTCGAAACGAGCATATGGGAATTCCGAAATGAAGGTTGCCATCGTCACCGCCGGAGGCAGCGGCATGGGCGCCGCGGCCGCGCGCCGCCTGGCGCAGGACGGCCACAAGGTCGCGATCCTGTCGTCGTCCGGAAAGGGCGAGGCCCTCGCCAGGGAGCTCGGCGGCATCGGGGTGACCGGCTCCAATCAGTCGCTCGCCGATCTCACACGCCTCGTCGACGCCGTCCTGTCCGAGTGGGGCCGTGTCGACGTCCTCGTCAACAGCGCCGGCCATGGCCCGCGCGCGCAGATCCTCGAGCTCACCGACGAGCAGTGGTCGAAGGGCATGGACACCTATCTGCTCAACGTCATCAGGCCGACGCGCCTGGTCACGCCCGTCATGGTCCGCCAGCGTGGCGGCACGATCATCAACATCTCCTCCGCCTGGGCGTTCGAACCGAGCGCGATGTTTCCCACCTCGGCGGTCTTTCGCGCCGGGCTGGCGGCGTTCACCAAGATCTTCGCCGACCAGTACGCCGCCGACAATGTGCGCATGAACAACGTGCTGCCGGGCTGGATCGACAGCCTGCCGAAGACCGAAGAGCGCCGCGCCGCGATCCCCATGCAGCGCTACGGCAAGAGCGAGGAGATCGCCGCGACCGTCGCGTTCCTGGCTTCCGAAGGCGCGGCCTACATCACCGGCCAGAACCTGCGCGTCGACGGCGGGCTCACGCACTCCGTATGACCAGGCGGAGCGGCTGATCCTGCCGCCGGCGTGTCAGAACGAGAACTCCAGGCCGGCGTTGGCGCCTTGGAAGAGCACCTGTGATCCGCTGTCGACGCCGAGCGCGGTGACGCTCGACGGCGTCGTGGCGGTTTGCCCGATCTGTGCGGGCGCCAGGGCGACGCCGGCGAGCCACAGGGCTTCGTAGCCGATCCTGACCGCCAGCGCCGGGGTGAGGCGATATTTCAACTGCAGCCCGATTTCGCCCACGAAGGCGAGGTGATCGGTGGTGGCGCCCGACGGGTAGAGCTGCTTGCGCATGCTAACCACGGTCGACTGGGTGGCGTGATTGTCGAACAGCCCCGCCTTCACCTGGCCGTCGAGCGACATGCGGCCGAGCTCCAGGATATTGGCGTGGACGCCGATCTGGGCGCCGTAGAGATTGTTGGTCGTCGTCGACGTCCAGAACGGCGGATAGTATCCCGCCGGCGTGCTGCCGGTGCCGATTTCGGAAATCTGGCACGACGCCGGGCCGAACGGTATGCAGGTGGTTTTCCAGCCCGGCTCCATCCGGTCCGGCGGCGTCAGCGTCCCTTCGAGGCGGTCGTTGAGCTGCAGCCAGCGAAAACCGGCCAGAACCGTCACCCGCCCGGAGAGGTCCAGCCGGCCGTTGGCCTCGGCGCTGTAGAGGTTGGTGGCGGCCCCCCATGTCATTCCCTGGTAGGCGAAATCCTGGGTCTGCCAGAACGTGCCGGGGGCCCGCATCACCAGCCAGTCCGCCGGGTTGTCCGGCCCGATGGTCCGGGTGGCGCCCTGGTTGGCGATGCCGAAATAGGAAAACTCCGCCGAAAGACCGCCATCGCCGCGCCAGGTTAGGCCGACCTTCGGGCCGGCGGAGACGCCGTCGAGCTGATTGCTGTTCAACGCCTCGACGCCGGCGACATTGGTCGCGGTCCACTGCGTGGTTCCCGGCACGCGGGCGACGAGGGTGCGATCGACGCCGCCCGTGCGGGCGAGCACGATCGCCTCGATCGAGGCGGTCCAGCGCGGCAAGCTTGCGGCCGTGGCGCGGTCGGAAAATATCCGGGACAGCGAGGCGCCGTTGCGATCCGCGCTGCTGCCGGCGGTATTCTTTTCGTCGCCACGCGGCGACGAGACCGGCAGCAACAGCCGATCGAAGGCGCACGGCCCCTTGCAGTCCTGGGCGATTGCCGCGCCGGTCGCCGCGGCCAGCATCGTGGCGGCCAACAGGGCGCTGTTCAGGGCGCCGATCCAGGCTCGCGGCGTCCGCCTGTGTCGAACGCCCGCGCCCGTCGGCTGCATCGGGACATGCCATTCCGCGCCGGCTGACACCGCCATATCCCTGCTCCGCAGTTGTGCTGCCGGTCGACGGGGGCCTGGTCGTCTGGTCGGAACCAGGGCCGAATGCGCGTGAGGCGGTGGCCGCGAATCACCGCGGTTGGCGCCACGCCATCGTGGCCCGCCTCGGCGCCCGCAACATCATCGGGGCGAATACGCAGTCCGAAGCCCGTTATGCGTGCCGCGCGGAATGGGCGCCGCGCCATCGTCCTGGCGGTGTCCGGCTGCCGATCCTGATGGTGGTCTTCCCGGACATCGTCCCGCCGCCCGTTCGGCTATAGAGGCGCGAGGAAAAGCCAGCGCCTCCGCACCGCGGCGAGCGCGACCGCTCCTCCCCCGCCCCATCCGGACACCGACCGACATGCTCGACTACCTCTACAATATCGTTCCCCTCGTGCCGGACGTCGTCGTCCTGCTGGTCTGCGGCGCCGTATTCGGTGTGCTCGGCCTTTTGATCTCCAAGGCGGCCTATTTTCTCTGGTTCAGTCATTGGAAGACGCCGACCAGCCACGAGGACAAGATCGCCGACACGGTCCACGCCAGCCTGCTCGGCATCATCGCGTTCTTTCTCGCCCTGGTGACGACCAGCGACTTCGGCTCCTTCAACAAGGCCGACAGCCTGGCGACCACCGAGGCCCTGCAGGTGTCGAGGATCGACCGCGAGCTGGAAGGGCTCGGCGAGTTGGGCCTGGAGGGACGGCGCGTGCTCGCCCGCTATGTGGCGCATGTGGTCGAGGACGAATGGCCGCGGCTCGCCGGCCGGCCGCAATCGCTGTCGCCCTTGGCGAAGCGTGACCTCGAGCAGTTGTGGCGGGAAATCCGGGCGGTTCAAAAGCGTCTGGGCCCGGAAATGGGGTCGCTGCGCAGCGATCTGAGTTCGCTCGTGGCCAGCGTCGAGGAGGCGCGCATCGGCCGCCTGTCGGCGTCGATCAGCGCCGTCCCCGACGTTTTCTGGATCATGATGATGACGTTCTTCGTCGCCGCCAGCGCGCTCTCCGGCCGCAAGGTCATCAAGGGCCACGGCATGCAGATCAACATGCTCTACATGTGCGCTTTCGGGCTGATCGTCGGCATCAACATCATCATCGACAACCCGTTCGACGGCCAGACCAGCGTCAAGCCGGACAGAATCGTGCGCGCGCTCACGATCGATCCGGCATTGCCCGCCGCAGACGGTAGGGCGCAATAGCGAAAGCGTATGGCGCCGAACGACGCCGCGGCAAAGGCGGCGCAATTCGCCTTTGCTCATGGCGCCCTACGGGCTGCCGGCTACCAACCCTGCTCGGTCGGCAGGACGAACAGTTCCGCCACATTGACGTGGGCCGGCGCCCGACAGGCGAACAGGATGGTGTCGGCGATATCCTCGCCCTGCAGGAAGGTCATCTGCGCGGCGAGTTCGTCCATCTGCTGGCGGTAGCGCGCGTCCGTGATGCTCTCGTAGAGCTCGGTGGCGACCGCGCCGGGCTGGATGCAGGTGACGCGGATGTTGTGCTTCTGCCCCACCTCCATGCGCAGGCCGTCCGAGAAGGCCGTCAGGGCGTGCTTGGTCGCACAATAGACCGTCAGGCCCTTGAAGACCTTGCGGCCCGCGATCGAGGACGTGTTGAAGATGTGGCCGGAATGCTGCCGGATCATGTGCGGCAGCACGGCCGCGGTGGTGTTGAACGTGCCCTTGACGTTGACGTCGACCATGCGGTGCCATTCGTCCGTCTTGAACTGGTCGAGGTCGGAGAGCGGCATCACGCCGGCATTGTTGAACAGGATGTCGACCGAGCCGTGTGCACGAACCAGTTTCTCGACGCCGGCCTTCACCGAGGCCGGATCGGTCACGTCCATGTCGATCACCACGGCGTCGCCGCCCTTCTTCGCGATCTCCGTCTTCAGGCTTTCCAGCCGGTCGACCCGTCGCGCCGCGATGGCGACTTTTGCGCCCGCCGCCGCCAGTTTCGCCGCCGTCGCGGCGCCGATGCCGCTCGATGCGCCGGTGATCAGGGCGACTTTGCCGTCGATATTCGTCATCCTTCGTCTCCTTGGTTTGGACAAGGAGCAATCTAGGGGTGCTGCGAGCGCGGTTCTCTCGGGCTCCTGCGCAGACTGTCGGGATCTTGCAGTTTCGCGGCGCCGCGACCGGACTGCCTAGCCGCCGCGATAGTCGCTCGGCGACAGGCCGGTTTCACGGCGGAAGATCTGGGCGAAGTGGCTCGGACTGGAATAGCCGACGGCCATTCCGACCTCGATGATGCTGGCGTCGGTTTCCTGCAGCAACTGCCGGGCCTTGGCGATGCGCCGGCGGATGAAATAGTGCGACGGAGAAAGGCCTGTCGCATTCTTGAAGAGCCGGCTGAAGTGGAATTCGCTCATTCCCACCGTCCGGGCCAGGCGCTTGAGATCGAAGGGGTCGCCGAGATGCGCTTCCATGTCGGCGCTCGCCCGTCTGAGCTTGGCGCGGGGCAGGGCGTTGCGGGCGCGCACATCCGGGTCCGCGACCGCGTACCGGCGCACGAGATGCACCGCCAGGCTGCGCGCCAGTCCGGCGACGAACAGCTCGCTGCCGCCGCCTGCGTCCACCAGCTCTCCGTGAAGAAGGCTCAGGATGTGCGAGAGGGTCGTGTCGTGACCGCCGGAGACGTCCTTCAGGGTCACGCACCCCGCCTCTCCGCGCAGCTGCCGCGCAACGCTGTCGAAGATCGGGACGGAGAGATAGAGATGCATCACCTGAAACGGCTGATCGTCCACGGCGCGCCATCGCATTTCATACGGAACCGGCGAGTGCGTGAGGAAGAAGTCGCCGGCACCCACCTGGCTCGCCGTCCACTCTGCGCCGATGTCGCGCTCTTCGACGACCGCATGGCCCGACATGATCCAGACGATGAGGGGCTCCGCCACGGCTGGCACGAGAAACGGCGCCTGCACGCGGTTGCGGGAGAGGACTTGCACGAACACGTCCTTCCAGGCCGGTCCATCGCCGCTGAACAAGGTGGTGCCGCTGACATGGGTTTCCATCCCGGCCGGGGAAGTCCGCTCGGGGACGGCCGGGGAGAGTTCGCCCAATTTCGCCTCCATGGGTATCGGCTCCCGCAGGCAACGGGCTGCTTTGCCGCCGGTTCCGGCCTTGGACCGTGACCCGATGCCGGTCGGCAAGCAAGCGAGGTGGAGCGCAGCGGTTGGGCAAGAACTCGGTTGCTTGATCTGCCGGTATCAAAACCGTATATAGCTAGACAGTCTAGCCAGGACGCGTCGCCATGGAATGGTCCCTCCAGGACGCCAAGAACCAGTTCTCCAAGCTGGTGCAGAAGGCCCGCCGCGACGGTCCGCAGGTCGTCACCCTGCGCGGCGAACGCGCCGCCGTCGTGCTCTCGGCCGCCGACTACGATGCCCTGCGGGCCCATCGGCCGAGCCTGATCGACGATCTGCTGGCCGGGCCAGCCTGGGATGAGGAGCTTGCCGAAGCGGTCGACCGGCGTGCCAAAACCCCCAGCCGGGACGCGGCTTTTTGATGTACCTCGTCGACACCAATGTGATCTCCGAGGCCCGGCGCGGGTCTCCGGTGGCGCTCGCCTGGCTGCGCACGGTGGACCCCAACAGCGTCTATCTCAGCACGCTGACCCTCGGCGAGATCATGCGCGGCATCGCGCTCAAGCAGAAGTCCGATCCCAAGGCCGCGAGCCATCTCGCCGAATGGTTGCGCAAGATCCGTCACGACCACGCCGACCGCATCCTGCCGGTGACCGACCAGATCGCGGTCGAATGGGGACGGATGGCGGCCGAACGGCCGCGCGGAGACGTCGACGGGCTGATCGCCGCCACCGCGACCGTGCACGACCTCGTCATCGTCACCCGCAATATCGCGGATTTCGACGATACCGGCGCTGCGGTGGTCAACCCCTGGGACGCCGGGACATGACAGACGGAAGCTCGACGCGTAGTCGGGTGTGTAGGGCGCAATAGCGTCAGCGTATTGCGCCATCGCTCCCACGAGGCGGTTCGGCGCAATACGCTGACGCTATTGCGCCCTACGGTTCGTGCGAAATCCGCATCAGAACGGCCGGCGACGGCGCCAGGGCGCGACCGCGCGGTGGCTGGCGAGCGCGACCGTGTGGCGTTCGCGCGCGTGGCGGAGCTGCGCGCCGAGGATGGAGCCGAACAGTACCATTCCGATGGCGATGATGACGGCGGCGACGATGGTCATGGCAATCTCGATCCTTGTGATTCCCTCACCGTGGTCGGCTCGCAGAAGGGTAGCGAAACGGGCCGCGCGCGCGAGCCCGCAAAGCGCCGGACCAGGGCAAGGCCGTAAGTGAGCGCCGCAACGCCACGCGTCTCAGATGGGGCTGCTCCGGTTCGCCCGCGGACGCCGTGTTGCGCGCCGCCCGCGACGTCGGGTTTGCACGGAGCGGCGGATCACGCTGCGCTGGTCGGCCCTCCGCGCTGGCTAGAACTTGTTCATGCAGCGCATCCTGATTACCGGCCGATGGTGCCGGTGCGGGTGATGGGCGCGTCTGGCGCGACCAGGAACAGCAGCAGGCCGGTGGCATCGCGGGTTTGGATGGGTGCGGGGGCGTCGGTTCTGAGCAGGATGCCTTCGCCGGCCCTGAGGGCCTGCCCGGCGAGGCTCGCCTCGCCTTCGAGGACGTGCACGAAGGCATGCCGCCCGGCGATGGCCGGGGCGGTCAGTTCCGCGGCGTCGGAACGGACATCATAGATATCCACCTCATTGCGCACGAAGGCGGGGGCGCCGGAGCGCTCATTGCCGACCAGGTGCCGCCATTGCCCCCGCGGCTTGACGGGCAGATCGACGATCTGCACGCCCGGCTCCAGATCGGCCTGCCGCGGTCGGACGAAGATCTGGATCCATTTGGCCCTGATCCCACCTCGGGCAACGCCTTCCTCATGCTCGAAGCGGCGCCCGGCGTTCATCACCATCAGCCTGTCGGGCGTGACCTCATGGGCGGATCCGGCGCTGTCGGCGTGCCGCAGCACCCCTTGCAGCATGTAGGTGACGATCTCGTCGTTCTCGTGCGGGTGCATCGGGACGTGACCGCCCGGATCCATCTGGGAGAGATCGAAGCGGGCGAGCGGCCCGTAGCCGTGATCGTCATGGCCCTCGATGGTCCAGCCCGGCAGGATGGGGAACAGCTTGAAGGCCCCCATGCCGGGCAAGGCCTGCGGGCGCGGTTGAAAATGGTACATCTGGAACCTCCAATTGCGGTGCCTCCATATGTGTCGTTACATCCATCCCTGGAAGAGCTATAAATCTGCATCACCCCATCAGTCTGGATGATGCGTGATGCTGGATCGCCTGACCTTGGACCAGCTGCGCGTGCTGGTCACGATTGCCGAACTGGGCAGCTTTTCGGCCGCGGCGCGCAAGCTCCAGCGGGTGCAGTCCGCCATCAGTCAGACGATACGCGCCCTTGAAAGCAGCCTGGACGTCACCCTGTTCGATCGCACCAAGAAGTTTCCGATCCTCACGCCGGAAGGCGCGGCGCTGCTGGCCGACGCACGACAACTGTTGCGCGACAGCGATTCGCTCAAGGCGAAAGCCAGATCGATGGCACAAGGCGTCGAGCCCGAGCTGGCTTTGGCGGTCGACCCGCTGTTTCCCAATGATGTGCTGATCGATGCGTTGCGGGAGGTGCAAGGCGAATTTCCGACCATGCCCATTCGCCTGGTCACGTCCGGGCTCGGCGCCCCGGAACGCCACCTGCGCGACGGATCCGTGAACCTGGCCATTTATTCGCTGGAGACCACCGGGGCCGAAGACGTCGACGCCCGGTTCCTCGTTGAAATCGAGATGGTCCCGGTTGCCGCGCCGGGCCATCCGCTGGCGCAGCTGCCGGGGCCGATCCGCCGCGACGCGTTGGAGAGCCATGTTCAGTTGATACTCAGCGATGCGAACTCGGGCGCGTGGACGCGCGGGGTTGTCAGTCGGAATGTCTGGCGCTTCGCGGACCTGCACGTGCGGCTCGAGTTCCTGCTGGCCGGGTTCGGCTGGTGCAACATGCCCCGGCACGTCGTTGCGGAGCATCTTGCCCAGGGCCGGCTGGTCATGCTGGACGTCGCCGAGCAGAAAGGTTTTGGCCTGCCGGTCCAGGCGGTGCACATGCGCAACCAGGCCCTGGGCCGCGGCGCGCGCTCCCTCGTCGGCGCCCTGGTGTCGCGGCTTCAGGACTGGCGGTTCGGGAAAAATGGATCGGGATAGCCAGCGCCGTTGCGTTGAGCGCCGCGCCTCCGGGGCCGGGCAAGGGCAAGGGGAGGATCAGGTGACCGAACCTGCGCCGTCGACCTCATCCTGAGGAGCGCTCCCCTTGGAGCGCGTCTCGAAGGATGTGGCCGCCCTTCGCTGGCGGGTTTGCACGGAGCGGCGGATCACGCTGCGCTGGTCCGCCGACTACGGCGCGAACGGATGTTCGGCGTACGGCCCGGCCAGCGTCTCCTCCTGGGCTTCGCTGGCCTCATCGGGCAACTTGGCGATGACCCGCAGATAGCTGCAGGCTGCCGAATCCGGCAAGCGGCGCTTGAGCTCCCAATTCTGCAAAGCGTCGAGCGCGATGCCGTAACGCAGAGCGAACTGTTCCTGGGTGAGTCCGAGGCTTTCGCGCAGTCCACGCACATCCACAGATCGCTGCGCGACAGCGGCGGCGACGCACCCGGCCGCAGACAGTTCGTCAGCGAGGATTTTCTGGTTTTCGACCTTCGGCACGCGGATGACGGCGCGTCCTCGCTCGATCATTTCCTCGACGGCGCGCTTCGCACGCAGGAGCGACAGACCACGTTTAGCCAAAGCCATGGTGGCACTGACCGCCTTGACGCTCGCCAGGTTTCCGGCAGGGCGCAGGGACAGGACGACGGGCGAACCTGACTGGACTTGGTCGACGCCCCGGATTGGCCCCAGACGTTCGAACCGCTCCTTCAATGATGAGCTCATCGTAGTCCATCCTTTCCATCAGCACGTCGGCCATGGCGCGAAGATTCGCCGGACCGAGCGCATTGGCGACCATTCCCTCCGCATTGAAGCGACGAAGCGTCAGTGTGCGCCTGCTTTCCTCCGGCTCGGCCATCATGACCAGGACCCATCCGGCGTTGAAACACGGATTGTCATGACGGGACCTTCGGTCAGGTCGCCGATCAGGTCGAAGCTGACATCATCGATCTGCCGCGGCATTTTATATACGCCAATGGCGTTCAACTATCAAGGGGAATGGTAACATATTGCCGGGGTGCGAAAATGCGCACCTTGTTCGACGCCAATCCCGGCAAGCGACGACGGCAGCAGGTCCGCCCGCCGTGTCCTGCGCGGCCCGGCCCGGTCGGGAATGCCGCCACGACCGTCAACAGACCGAGGAGTGCACTCCGAATGAAC
>JAVDCA010000040.1 GCA_030848545.1 Astrobacterium formosum | reverse complement strand
ACGCACGTGTCGGCGACTTCTTCCCTCATTTCCGACAATCGTCGGCATCACCCCGCCGTAAACGTCAGCGCGCCGGCGGATTCGAGCGCGAGGTCGTAAGTGACTTCGCCGTCGTGCTCGCCCGCATATTCGAACGACACGATCTGGAACGGCCCCGCCACCGTGCCGAAATCGGGAATCACGATCTGGAACGCCTTGATGGCGCCGTCGAAGAAGGCCTGGCGCACCAGCGCGTCGCTCGCCGCGTCCTTGAACAGGCCGCGGCCGGACACGCTCGCGCGCTTGACGCCGGCGCCGTCCAAAAGTTCGCGCCAGCGGTCGACGGACTCCGCATGGGTGATGTCGACGGTCTCGGCATTGAAGGCGAGCCGGCGCGTGCGCAGGCCGACGACGGTCGCAAAGCCGGCACCGTCGGCGATCTTGATGAGCAGGTCCTTGCCTTTCTGGGCGGCCATGGTGGTGTCCTCGTGGATTGGAATGGAAAGGCGTCATTCCGGGGCGCGCCGCAGGCGCGAACCCGGAATCCGGCAACACTCTCCGTGCCGACGGCTGGTTTCCGGGTTCCCGCGCTCCGCGCGTGCCCCGGACTGACCAGGCAAGCCGTCACGCCGGCGCGGTGACGGCGCGAAAGCGCACCAGCGCCTGATAGGTGCGCCCGTCCGCCTCGCGGCGGATGTCGGCGATCGAGAAGCGCAGATTGACCAGGTGATGGCCGGCGAGCGTGAGCGGGGCGTCGTCGAGCGCATTGAGGAGCGCGCCAGCGATCAGATGCGCTTGCTTGTGGCCGCCCTGGCGCGACCAGGCGTGCAGGGTGAGCTGGTGCTCGACATCGCCCTCGGACGAAGCCTCGCTGATGCGGGCGTCGCCCAGCGTCACATAGGGAAACGCCGCCGAGCGCGGCGGCCCGTCGTAGACCCTGGCGCCACCGAGCAGCGCCACGAGCGCGCCATCGGCCACGAGGGCAGCATGGATCGCCGCGCGCAGCGCGGCCGAAGCGGTCGGCATGGGGGATGTTCCTTGCTTTGTTCACGCCACGCGTTCCTGCGCGACGATCTCCAGGAGCGCGTCGTGGCGGCGGATCACGGCGACGATGTCGAAACGGCGCGAGCCGTCGCGTAGGCGATGGCGGGTGGTGAGTTCGGGCCCGGCGCGCATGAGAATGCGCCACGTCACCACGGCGCCGCGCGTGTCGGCGTCCACATCACCGCGGGCGCTCGCCGGCACAACTTGAGCCCACACGATCTCGGCGTCGGCGAACGTCACCGCGACGCCGCCCATGCCGTCATCGGTGTCGACAGGCGCCTCGACAACGAGGCGGCGGTTCAAGCGGCCCGGATCGATGCTCATAGGGACACCACCCGGAAGGGCGCCATCAGCGCCGTGATGGAGACCGGCAGCGGCGCGCCGGCCGCTCCGCTCGAAAGGATGCCGCGATGCTCGTACCAGTGCGCGGTCAGGAGCCGCACGGCGTGGACGAGCGGCGGCGGCACGGTGGCGGCGCTGGTGCCATGGCCGAGCTCCACATCGATCTCGATGCCGTCGTCGGCGACGCCGGGCGCAGGCAGCGACCACGGCACGAAGGCAAGCGCCGCCGGCACCGCGCCGGCGACGAGACTGAATGCTGCCGTGTCGATGCCGTGGGGCTCGCCATTGTCGTCGCGAACGCGTGCCGCGGCGACGCCAATGAGCGGCGCCGGCGCGACCGCGATGCGGCCGCCGGCAGGCCAGGCGTCGCGCACGATCCGCCACGTCTGGGCGAGGAGCGCACGCCGCGTCGCCGTCTCCACATGGGCGCGGGCGGCGGCGATCAGCGCCGCGATCAGGCCGTCGTCGTCGCCATGGGCGACGCGCAAAAAGGATTTCGCCTCGGCGAGCGTGATCGGCTCGACGGTCGGCGGCGCAAGCAGGATCGCCGGCATGGGGATGTCCTCCGATGGTGATCGAACGGCAGCCGGGCAAACCGCCGGCCCCGTGTTGACAAAGCCGCGCGGCTCGGGCTTGTCGCGGCGCATGCGCCTGCCCGCCCTCGCCCTTTCATTCATGCTGATGCTGTCGCGGACCGCCGCCGCCCTGGTGGGTGGCGCCGCCGACGCCGAGCCGGCGTTGGCGCGTCATCTCGTCATGATCGTCGGCCCGCACGGCCTGTGTACCGGCACGGTGATCGGCCGCGATCTGGTGCTCACCGCCGCGCACTGCGTCACCTCGGGCAGCGACTACAAGCTCTACGAGAATGGCGCCGACGGACGCCCGCAGTTCTCGGACATCGCCCGCATCGTGCGCCATCCGCAGTTCAGCATGGACAACTACAAGAACGCCCGCGTCACCACCGACCTCGCGCTTCTCAAGCTGGCGCGGCCATTGCCGGCGCGGTTCGTGGTAGCGGCGATCGGGGCGCCGGCGAAGCCGGTCTCCCCTGGCGAGCGCTTCGTCGTCGCGGGCTACGGCGTCGCCGCGCCCGGCGACGGCCGAACCAGCGGCCGCGCCCGCAGTGCCGAACTCGCCGTCACCGGCCGCCCCGGCAGCCTGCAGATCCGCCTGGTCGATCCCGTGGGTGGCGGCGAACGCGCCGGGCTCGGCTCGTGCGAGGGCGACAGCGGCGCCCCGGCTTTCACGCGGCGGGATGGTGCCGTGATGGTGATCGGCGTGGTGAGCTGGGCCACGGGCGCAAAACTCTCCGCCGGCTGCGGCGGCCTCACCGGATTGACGCCCCTCGCCAGTCATCGCGACTGGATTGCCCGTACGGCCCGCGAACTCGGTCACGCGCTGCCGTAACGGCACCGATACGCGCCATGATAGTATTTGGAACCATTACTATTTCACGTTCCAAAACAGGGTTTTACAACACCCACCTCCGGAACTTTGCGTAGTTGCCGGTTGACGCGGGGCAGCCCCTACTGGTGCGGCATGACGCCCCCAAGACCCTCTATCCGCAATTGTCCTGTCTGCCGCATCGCCATGGTCGGCAGCCGTTCGCGTCCGGATCGCGCGACGATCGACGTTTTCCATTGCCTGCGATGCGACACGATCATCCGGATCGACGGCGCGCGCGACGACGCCGGCCGCGACCAGGACTGATACGACATTCGGCTGACCGCTTCCCTCGTGCCCCGGACGCGGTGCGGCGGACCGCTCTTCGCGGTCTGCGCAGCAGCATTGCATGCTGGAGCGCGCCCGGGGCACGAGCCGAACTGATCAGTCGGATACAGTATGACTTGAGCAATTCACTGCGTGCGGATGTTTACGCCGCGGTGCGGTGTGGTGTCGGCCAGGTCGGAGCGCGGCCGGTGGCACCACCGACGACGGCGCCGTGCTGCTGGCCCCAGCCTACGATGCGGTGATGCCAGATATGGAAATCGAGATTGCCGGGTTCGATGATGGCGGCGACGCGGGCGGTGCCGTCCTGAAGCATGGCCCAAGCCGCCTCGACGGCGTCGGCCGGAGCGCCGACCACCTCCCGCTCGAGGGTCTCGTTGCGGCGGCGCTGATAGAGGATGATGAATCGGCGTGTTTCCATCGCTGATTTCCCCCTGAATTCCCCCAGCCCGCCACGAACTCCGCCGTGTGCTGGCACCGCGTAAGGCTCGCTGACAGCCGGTCCACAACCGGTTGCAAGAGCCCCGTACCATTTGGAACTTTGCGCGCGGCCCGCATACGGGTCAACACTGACCCAGGGGAAGGACGGCAGGTGCAAAGATACGTTGTCGGTGGATTGTCACCCTGCCGCAACAGTGCGGCAGCCCAGGACAGAGAGTCCGTGGCCCCGGTGTGCGTTTCCCTCGCCGCGCATTTCCCTCGCCATGTTCGGAACGATCGCTGCCGCAACGGCATTCCCGGCAATCGGGCGCAACGTTTGTCGGCAGCGCAGCCGCGCTCACGACCGGCAGGCGCCGCATCAACAGCAGCGGAAAATCCCAATGGGCATTGTGTGGGTCATCATCATCGGCTTCGTGGTCGGCATCATCGCCAAGTTCATCATGCCGGGCCGCAACGAGCCTTCGGGTTTCATCCTCACCACCATCCTGGGCATTGTCGGCGCCATGGTGGCGACTTTTCTGGGCCAAGCCGCCGGCTGGTACCAGCCGGGCCAATCGGCCGGACTGATCGGCGCCGTCTTGGGCGCGCTGTTGATCCTGGCAGTGTGGGGCATGATCGTGCGCCGGCGCGAAACGGTCTGACGCTTGACGAAATGAAGAAGACGATGGGACGGTTTCGCGTATTGGTTGATACAACCCGCGCACACTTCGCGCAGACTTCGCCACCCGGGCTCGCTTTCCCGCGGCGCGCGCTCGTTCTTTGGTCGATGTGAGGCTTGTTTGACGAAGGCGTGAAATCATCCCCGCCGGGGCTGCGTTATCATCCTGCCTTCGGAACGGGAGGATACCCCCATGCCCACTAATCAAAAAGAAATAGCCGAATTCATCCACACGATGATCTCCGAACTCGCCGGCATGGCGCGAAGCGCCAAGCTCGACTCGCTCAGCTACATCCTCGACGTCGCCCGGCACGAGGCCAGCCAGGCCGTCGCGTCCGGTGCGGAGCCGGCAACCCCGGCACGCGCCTCCACCCCGCGTTCCGGTGAACGCAAACCAAAACGCGTGCGCGGGCGGGCCGCTTAGGGGCCCGCCCACTTCGTTCGTCATTGCGAACCGAGCAATCCAGCGCCGCGAGACGCTGGATTGCTTTGTCGTGCCTGCGCCCTCCTCGCAATGACGATGAGGGCCTGAAGGCGTCGCGCAGCGTCAGCTCGCCGCGAACTTCAGGACCTTGATGGCGTTGAAGTCCTGCACGCCGCCACCGACCCGCTTGGTGGTGTAGAAGAGCACGTACGGCTTGGCGGAGTAGGGATCGCGCAGGACACGCACGCCGGCGCGGTCGACGACGAGGTAGCCGCGACCGAAATCCCCGAACGCGACGGACAGCGAGTTCGCCGCCACGTCGGGCATCTGCTCGGCATCGGCGAGCGGGAAGCCGATCAGGGTCGCCTTGCCGTAGGGCGCCGCCGGCGGGCTCCACAGATAGTTGCCCTGGGCGTCCTTGAACTTGCGCACCGCGGCTTGCGTCTTGCGGTTCATGACGAAGACGGCGTTCTGGCGATAGCCGGCCGCGACCGCGTAGATCAAGTCGATCAGCACATCGGACGGGTTCGAAGCCGGAAACGCGCCGGCGGCCCCGGTGGCGATATGGCCGATATTGCCCCAGCTCCACGCGCTTTGCGCCACCGTCGGATAGGCCAGAAAACCCTTCGGCTTGCCGACGCCGTCGCCGGTCACGAAGGCCGTGCCCTCCTGCTCGGCGAAGGCCTGCTCGACCTCGCCGGCGAGCCACTCCTCGATGTTGACGGCACTGTCGTCGAGCAGGGACGCGGTCGCGGCCGGCATGGCGTAGAGCTCCATGGCCGGGAACGACAGCTCGGCGAGCACCGGCGTCGCGGTCTGCGGCCGCGCATCGGTCTCGCCCACCCAGCCGACCGCCGGCCCCGAGGTCATGAACGGCTTCTTGTAGATGTCGGAGGACACCGTGCGCGAACCGGCGAGCGCACGGATCGGCGACACCGTGGCGAGGCGCCGGCCGATGGTCGTCTCCACCTCGTCGGGAACGAGGTAGCCGCCGTCCGCATTGGAGCCGACCGACAGCGCCTTCGATTCCAGCGCCTTGAGGCCGGAGCTCTCGCCGCTGCGCACATAGGTGAGGAACGCCGCCTTGTGCTCGCTCATGCGCTCGCTCGCCGAGCCCTTGCGCTCACCGTCGAGGAGCGGGCGGGCGTCGCGCAGCGACAGCGTCTCGAGCGCCTTGGTGTGGGTCGCGATCGCGGTCTCGATCCGGGCGAGCTTGTCGGTCGAAACCACGTCGGCGACGCCCTTCTTGGCGATCTCCTTGACGCTGTCGTCGTTCTCGGCCTTGAAGGCCTCGAAGGCGCGCATCAGCTCGGCGTGGGTGACGACCGCCTCCGGGGTCGCGCACGCCGCCTTGACCGACAGCGGGCCGGCTCCATTGCGATCTTCGATACCGATGTCCATGCAGGTTCTCCTTGGGTTGAGGACAGGCCTATCGACGCGCCGCAACGCCGCCGCTCCGGTCGGAACGGCGTGGGTGCAGGACGTCGAAGTCGGGAAATGACGGGATACGAGGTTCGGCTGATTGGGTCCGCTTCCGTGCCGCGGGCGCGGCGCAGCACGTAGCGGAGCGAAGCGCAGCGCAGTGGTGCGACGCTGAACCGGGGCCTTGCGCCGACGCTGGTCGAGCGGAAGTGCCGGATCGTTCCGGGCGAGCGCGGAGCAAGGCCTAAGGATCTGCGTAGCGGCAGACCGCGAAGAGCGGTCCACCGCAACGCGTCCGGGGCACGAAGGAAGTGATCGGCCGAATTCAGTATGCGCCGCGTGTTGGCGCGGTCAGTGCCGGCGGGCGGTCCGGATGTTCAAGGGATCAGGCCGGCCTTGCGCAGCATGTCGACGATCATCGCCTCGTCGATCGGCGAGGCTTCGATTTCGCGCACGATCTCGGCCGCCCGCGCCGGGGTGTGCAATTCACCCGATTCCGGATCGAAAACAACGCCGTCCGTCGCCCGCGCATACGCGCTGGCCGCCATCCAGGCCGCCCGATTGGCTTCGAAACTGGCGCCCCATCGAAACGCGAGTGCATGATTCCAGGTGCGATCGAAAGAAACGTCGTGATAAGTCCCGTCGAGAACGTCGGCCACGTCCCAATGATCGCATTCGAATCCGGTCTCGAGACCCTTCATGCGCACCGGCAGGAAGCCGGACAGATCGGCAAAGACCGCGTCCGCCGGCAGCCGCAAATCAAGGTCAGCCTGATCGATCGCCTGCTGCCACTCCGCCATGGCGGCGAGGCGCCGATCGGACAGAACGTAGATCTCCATCGACATTTCAAGACCTCTGGACGATGAGGCGATATGAAGGGCTGGAACGTCTTTTCATCTGCGCCGTTTCCATCATTTTCCGGCGCACTCCGCGCGTCACCTGCAATTCAAAGATCGGAACATTCGGGCCCGTGCCCGTCTTTTCGCGGAGCTCACGTATTCGGCTCGGACTGAGCTTGGCTCCCAGCGTTTTCACGTCGTAAATCGCGATGATGTCACCAGACGGATTTCGGAGAACAACGTCAGTTCGGATGCTGTCCTTTGACCCGTATTTGGCGCCGACGAAGCCAAACGTCGTCTCTACGTCCCAAAAGCCAATTCCAGGGAAATTTCCGACACGAACCGCCAGACCGAATGCCGTATGCACAGCGACGCCATACTGCCCAGGGGTCATGGTGGGAACATATTCGACTCGATCCACGACACCCGCAAGAGTTGCAGTCAGATTTTTCGTCGTCTCGTCGATGGTTTCGATCCCGGTCAGCGCGTCGGTGTGGATTTCGATCTGCGCCATCGCGTACTGCGCGCCCGCGATGAGCGGGTCGGGGCTCGCATCGCTCATCACGTCGGAGCCGATAACCCCTCCGGCGTCGGCCAGACGTACGGCATTGAGCAGCGGATTGGTGCCGTTGCCGCCATCCGTCCATTGACCGCCGGCGGGATTGCCGGCCGGCACGCGTGGCTGATTGGGATTGAAGCCGGCCTTGTCTTCCAACGCTTCGCGCATCGAGCGCAGTTCGGCGGCAATCGCCCGATAATCCTCGATCATCGCCTGCAGCAGCCGGCGCTCGGCGTCGGTGAAGATACTTTCCTGCGATCGCTTTTCAGGTTGGAGGCGGGGCAGGCGGGCCCGTCCATCGTAGAGCTTCAAGGATGCGTACGGTTCCTTGTCGCGCCAACCCGGGCTCATGAAGCGATCGGCATCGGGCCTGATCCACAGATGCGCGTCGGGACGCACCCACAGGGGCGCCGGCGGAATACGGAACGGATGGCGCGAGTGTTGTTCAGCCTCATCGCTCATGGTGTGCCTCCGCAGGACAAGCATACAAACGAAAGCAGCGGCGCTGGCAGCGCCGCCGGGGGCAACCAAATGGATTGAATGCAGAACGCCGAATGCGCGGCGCCGCGAAGCGCGCAACCCTATGGTCACGCCCGCCGCGAGCCTCCCCGGCTCACCGGCCGGTGTGGGTCCAGCGCAGAGGCGCGCCGCCGGCCTTGAGGAGTTCGATGATCAGCGCGCGGGTCTTGGGATCGTCGATCCTCACGAAGGCCCGCACCAGGCGCTCGTAATCCGCCATGAAACTGTCGTCGGGAGGCCGCACGGTGTTTCGCCGCTGACGGGGAAACACGATGATGTTGTCGCCGCAGAAAATTGCCTGCTCGTTCATGCCACGACCACGCGCCCACCCGTATCGCCGGCGGCGCATGGAATTCCTTTGACGTTAGGTCAGTTACAATCATAGGATGCGCTCTTCATCCGGCTCCCGTCATTCATCGAGTCTTGCGCCTTTGTTAGGTTCCACCGAATAATCAACTCCATGGAAATCCGACACTTTCGCTACTTCGTCGCCGTCGCCGACGAACTTCACTTCGGGCGTGCAGCGGAAATCCTCGGCATTTCCCCGCCGACCCTGAGCGAGCAGATCCGCGCCCTGGAAGACTCCCTGGGAGCCCAGCTTTTCACCCGCAAGACCCGCAGCGTGTCCCTCACCCCCGTGGGTGAGCTGTTCCTCGACGAGGCCCGCGCCGTGCTCAAGCAGGCCGCGCACGCGGAACTGGTCGGCCGCCAGGCGGCCCGCGGCGATATCGGCACCATTGCGATCGGCTTCATCGTCACGGCCCTGTGCAGCGGCATCATCCAGGGACTCGTGCGCGAATACCGCGAAAGCTGGCCCGGCATCTCGTTCGTGCTCAAGCGGCTGGAAACCTTCCCGCAGATGAAGGCACTGCTGGACGGCAGCCTCGACGTCGGCTTCATCCGGGTGGTCGACCGCTATCCGGCCGGCCTCGCCGGCATGATCGTGCAGCGGCAGACTTTCGCCATCGCGCTGCCCGAGCGCCATCCGCTCGCCGCCCATGCCCGGCTCGAACCCGCGATGCTCGCCGGCGAGAATTTCGTCGGCCCGCCGGTGGAGGGCGAAGTGGGCTTCTGGCGCAATATCGACCAAGTCATGGGCGAGACGCCCGTCAACATCGTGGCGCGCGCGCCCGACGCCGTGAGCGTTCTCGGCATGGTGGCGTGCGGCATCGGCATCGGCATTCTGGCGGAATCGATCCACCGCTTCGCCGTGCCCGGCATCGTCTACCGCGAGGTCATCGGCGCGCCCTCGACCGCCGAGCACGCCGTCGTGTATCGCCGCAACGAGGGATCGCAGGCCGTCAAGGGCTTCGTCGACTTCGTGCGCAGCAAGACCCGCGATCAGGCCGCGAGCTGACGTTTCAGCATGGCGAAGATGTCGTCCCAGTCCCGTTCGGCGGCCGCTTCGCAATAGCGATCGCGGTCCGGCACCGCATAGCCGTGCCCGGCGCCCGTATGGACGCGGATCTGCGCGCGCAGTCCCGCGACCGCCGAAAACGACTGGTCGAGCGCGCCGACGACGTCGGGGGGCGACAACGGATCGTGTTCGCCGAAGCCGCAATAGACCTCGCCCTTGAGGGAGCCGCACATCCGGTGGACGGAATCCGAAGCCGGCGTCACCAGGTGGGTGCCGTGCAGGCTCGCGGTCGCCCGGATGCGGTCGGGACACGCCTGCGCGGCGAAGAAGGCGAAACGTCCCCCCATGCAGAATCCCACCACCCCGGCGGCGGCGCCGCCGACCGGCTCGCCGCGGCAGAACTCGAAGACCGCCGCCATGTCGAAGCCGATCATGGTACGGTCGAGGCGCGCGGCGCGCGCGCGCATCTCCTCCCGCTCCGCCCCGGGCAGCGTTTCGAACACGCGCGGATTTCCGTCGGCATCGTGGGTCGGATAGCTGATCCTGCCGTCACGATGGTAGAGATTGGGCAGGATGCAGTAGTAGCCGTTCTGCGCGATGCGGCGCGCGAGCCCGAAGAGCCCCTCGCGCAGTCCCCAGATATCCATCATGAGGACAACGAGCGGCGCCGGCGCCCCGTCCCGGGGATGCGCCACGTAGGCGTCCAGGATCCCGCCCGGAGTCGCGATCTCGATCGAGCGTGAGATCATGTGTGGCTCAGTCGATGCGGATGCCGGCGGCGCGCACGACGGCTTCCCATTTGCCGCGATCGGTGCCGATGCGTTCCACGAGCCGCGCCGGCGCCCCGCCGATCGGGGCGCATCCCGCCTTCTGCATACGGCCGCGGATGTCGTCCTTGGAAAGCGCGGCATCGAGGGCGGCGTTGACCCTGGCGGTGATCTCCTCGGGCAGGCCCGGCGGCGCGAACACCGCATACCATGTGCTGCCGGTCACCTTCGAAAAGCCGCTCTGGGCCATGGTCGGCACACCGGGCAGGATCGCGACCGGCTCCGGCGTCGCCACCGCGACGAGCGGCACCGCGTCCATGCCGGGACCGTAGGCCGGAAACGCGATGTCGATCTGGCCGCCGGCAAGATCGGCGGTCAGCGGCGCGGCGCCCCGATAGGCGATGAAGCTCGCGTCGATGCCGGCCTCGCCGGCGAACAGGAGGCCGAGCAGATGTCCCGTGGTGCCGATGCCCGGATGGCCGATGCTCAGCCGTCCCCCATGGTTCTTGGCGTAGGCGATCAGGTCGGCGACGCTCTTGGCGCCGAGCTTCGGACTGACCAGCAGGACATTGGGGGTTTCGCACGCCAGGATCACCGGGGTGAAATCGTTCGCCGCGTCGTACTTGGCGTTGGACGAGATCAAGGGCGCGATCACGGTCGGCCCGACCGCCGACATGATGAAGAGCTGGCCGTCTCCCGGCGACTTGCTCACCTGCGCGAAAGCCGGCACCCCGCCGGCCGCCGTGCGGTTCTCGACCACGACCGGCTGGCCGACCGCGGCACTGAGTTCCTGGCCCAGGAGGCGGGTGACAAAGTCGTTGATGGCGCCCGGCGCCGAAATGGCCACGAACGTGATCGGCCGGGAAAACAAGGACTGTGCTGAGACTTGCACGAGACCGAAGGCGGACAGTCCCGACACGACGACCACACTGGCGACGAATGCCCAGCCTCGCGCCCAAGCTCCGCGTGTCTGCTGCCCTGCCACGACGCCCTCCCCGTATGGTATCCGCCTGACGCAACCATAGGGGGATTGACGTAGCGCAGCAAGCGCCGGCCCCGAGGCCGGCTCCCGCGATTGCCGTGCCCCGGGCGCGGCGCAGCGCGGAACGCAGCGAAGCGGAGTGGAGTGGAGTGGAGTGGAGTGGAGTGGTGCGACGCTGAACCGGGGCCTTGCGCGGGCGCCTGCCAAACGGCGGCGCCGGATCGATTGGGGCGAGCGCGGCGCCAGGCCTAAGGGTCTGCGCAGCAGCATTCGCGAAGAGCTCATGCCGCAGCGCGCCCGGGGCACGAACCGCACTGATCGGCCGAAAAGAGTATCGCTCACGCCGCCATGTCGTCGCGCACCAGCGGCAGGGTGAACCGGAAGGTGGCGCCGCCGGCCGGGTTCTTCTCGAACCAGATCTTGCCGTGATGGGACTCGACGATCTCGCGGCACACCGACAGGCCGATGCCGACGCCGCGCACCTTGGTGGACGCGAACGGCTTGAACACCCGCTCGGCAATCTCCGGGTCGAGCCCCGGGCCGGTGTCGACGACGCTCACCTCCACCTGGTCGTGCTTTTGCGTGAGCACGATCTCGAGCTCGCGGCGCACGCAGGTCTCCATCGCCTCGAGGGCGTTGCTCACCAGATTGATCACCACCTGCTGGATCTGCACCTTGTTGACGAGCACGCGGCCCACATCGGCGAAGTCGGTGGTCAACACGACGGCATTGTGCCTGGCGGCGGCAAGTGCCAGCGTCGCCGCCTCGCGCACCACATGGGCGGCGTCCTCGATGGTGCGTTCGCTTTCGCCGGTGCCGATGAACTCGCGCACATGGCGGATGATCTCCGCCGCCCGCATCGCCTGGGCGCCGGCGAGCCCCATCACCTCGGAAAGCTTGCCGCGCTCCTCCTCGCCGAATTTGCCGGCGGCGAGGAGGCGGCGGCAAGCACCCACATAGCTCATGACCGCCGTGAGCGGCTGGTTGAGTTCGTGGGCGAGCGCGGCCGCCACGCGGCCGATCTCGGAGAGCCGCGAGGCCTGCCGGACTTCCGCCTGCAGGATGCGGCGCTCCTCCTCGCTGCGCTTTTCCTCGGTAAGGTCGCGGATCTGCGCGACGCGCAAGTCGCGCCCGCCATGGTTGAGCGCGCCGCCGGTGAGTTCGACCGGAAAGATGCTGCCGTCGCGCCGCCGGGCGAGGGTGTGGCGGACCTCGGTGCGCGGCGCGTCGAGCATGGCGAGCGCCGGGCGGCGTTCCTCGGCGGCGAACAGGTCGCCCAGCGGCATCTGCGCGAGTTCGGCTTCGGAGTAGCCGAACATGGCGCGGAAGCCCGCATTGACCTCGACGACCCGTCCGCCGTCGCAGATCAGCACGCCTTCGCGGGTGGCATCGGCGAGGCGCGCGTAACGCTCCTGGCTGTCCTTGAGGTTCTGGAACAGGAGCGAGAATGGGTTGACGATCCCCGATACCAACACCGCCCGATAGAGGAAATAGGTCGACAGCAGCAGGAGAAGATGAGCGATCTGGTTGGCGGGCCCGTAGACGTCCACATACAGCGTGAAGGCCACTTCGGCGGCAATCGTGGTCGCAAGGCAGGCGATCATCAGACGGCGAATGCCGACATCGAACATGCGCCGGGTGAGGATCGGCACCATGGCGCCCGCGAACAGGGCACCGATGACGTATTCGCTGGCGATCTTGAACGGCGTCTGGCCCCGCCCGGTGACGAAGCAGTCCGGGAACGCTCCGGAGAAGATCGCCGCCGTGACGGCGGCGGTGATCGCCGCATAGACCGCGAAGGCGACGCCGCCGTGAAAGCGGCGGCCAGCGAGGAACGGGGCGACGAGCAGCGACGCGCTTTCCAGATAGCGCGCCGCGATCCACAACTGTGTCGGCAGGTTGGCGTCGTGGTCGTCGAACACCCCCATTCCCTGGTAGGCGAGCGCGTGCAGAAGTTCGAGGAAGCCGACGGCGAGGAAGACGATGCCGATGAAGACGATATAGGTCTCGTTGGACCAACGCCGCGAATGCCAGGCGATCACGAACACGCCGAACAGCACGACGACGCGGAACACTTCCACCAGCGAATGGAACAGGAGGTAGTTGGCGCGACTGACCAGATGCAGCGCCACGATGGCTGCCGCCGGCGCCAACCAAAAGAGGATGCGATCGATGCGCGTGCCGCCCACCACCACCAGTCCGGGTCCGCCTTCGCCCGCCGCCGGCGCTTCGTTGCGCCGGTCATCCGAGACAGACGGTCGGACATAACACGGCCCGACACAACGTCAGGTTGGGTAAAACCCGTAGTGGGTGAAGATAAGGATCCGGCGGTTGCGGCGGTCGCCCCGGGTCGGTTTTGTTTTTCAAACGGTAGCAGGGGGTCGGGGCAGTGCCTTGTCGGATCAGTCGTGGCTGAGCCAGTCGTGCAACCAAGCCGCGATGTTCTCGATCAGCACAACTGTGACGCTGGGTCGGAAACGAACGTGCTTGTTCATGGGGGTAACTCTCTTCAATTCGAAGTGCTTTTCTGCCGAACAGATAGGCGACGACCTCGCCGGGCGTGAGTACGTTTCCTCATATCGCCCCTGCATCGGACGCGGCCGAACCCCGTTCTTCAAGCTTTCTCAAGGGTTACGCAACGCGCCGGCTGTGTGCAGGGCCGACATGCACGGAAGGCGGGTGGGACGCGGGCCGAGAACGACCAAAACTGCGCCATCGTGCTGCTGATTTGGGCGCCCCTCCCCCCGAGCCGTGTGACTCCGACCGGCAATCCCGATCGGTTGCCATACCGGGACACGGCATCCCGCCGGCGGCGACCTACCCCCGACTTGGCACGCCGTTTGATTTCACTCTCGTCGTCACATGAGCGCGAAAAGGTCCGGGACGGCCGACCGTGCGAATGTCATTCGCAGGCGGCCCTTCACCCTCAAAGTTGAAGGACGACGACGATGCTGGACGCCAACAGACTGGACGAGACACTGGACGAGATCGGATTTTCGCCGATGCTGGTTCGCTTTCTCACCGACCACGAACGCCACCTGCTGGAAAGCATCGTCACTCGCTACGGCCGCAGCGGCTGGGATCCCTCGCGCGACCTCGCACGCACCGGCCAGTTGATGTATTCCGCCCATCGCCGCGCCGAGATGCGCCACCCCGGCTTCGAGTGATCGCACAATACCGGCATTCATTGACCTCGACCTCATCCTGAGGTGCGAGCGTGAGCCGAGCCTCGAAGGCTGATAGGCCACCGAACTCGGGCTTGCCCGGGTTCGGCAATGTTGAGAACCAAATCGCCTATAGGCGACTTGGCGCCATCGCCCTTCGAGGGCCACGCACGCAGCCAAGTGTATGCAGGCTGCGCCTGCGGTAGCGCGGCCACCTCAGGACGACGGTGAACGGGAGTCATCGGTTACGACGACGGGATCATTCTCGGCTGCCTTAGGTGTCAGCCACTCGGTGCATCGGGTACGCCGAAACGCAGTCTCGGATTGCGCAGGAAGAAGCGCTCGTCGGCTTCGCGCCTGCGCACCGCCCGCTCGGGCCAGCGCATCGCCTTGACGGCGGCGACGCGGGCATCGGGCAGGAGTGGAAACGTCACGATAGAGATCTCCCACAGATCGACGTGGTGAAGCTTGCGCACGCGCGTCTTCGGATCGACGCGTGCCTTGACGGTGCGGAACCCGATCGACAGTCCGTCGATCGCGCCCGCCTTCAGGAGTGCGTGCACCTCGCGCGCCCGCGCCACGTCCGGAATGAGGCGCCCGCGCGCGTGCAGGCCGCGCCAGTCCTCCTCGAGTTTCAGCCAGACGCCGATCGGTTCGGCGGGATCGTGCTGGAACAGCATCGGGATGCGATTGAGCCCGCGCACATCGAGGCTTTCCCTGAACGCCCCCGGCACCACCATGTCGCGGGCGAGGTCGACGGCACCGAACAGGGACGCATAGCCCTCGATGATTCCCTCACCGTCGATGGAGAGCGGCGCGGCGGCGGAACCGTATGGTGCGTGCATGGGACATCCTTCGTCCGCGCACGCGGCGCGGATCGTTGCTGGAGGGAAAATGTCGGGGAGACCAGCGCAGCGGCGCGCGGACGTAACGTCATGTCGCCGGAGAAATGCGTTTCCCGGTAACAGGCAGCCGCCACTACGGACGTTTAACGGTGTTTGCTGCCGAAAATTTTAGCGATTTACCGTCACATTCGCGCCGACGAACGTGTCTCGTTTCGTCATGCCAGCGCAGGACACCGGAAGACTTGACGCGACGATCGACGATCCGAATCCTCAGCGCCGCCGTCGCGACCGTCATCGTTCTGGCGACGTCCGCGGTCGGCCTTTCGGTGTTGCGTGACCGCGATGTGGCGCTCGCCAACGGCGTACGCGAGACGCGCAACGTCGCCACCATGCTGGGGGGCCAGATCGCCCGCTCGATCCAGGCCATCGACATCGTGCTGCAGCATCTGCAGGCGGAGGTCGAATACGAACTCAATCGCACCGACTTCGACGGCCGGGCGCTCCTCGAGATGCCGGCCTTCCATGCTCGCCTGCAGAGTCAATTGGTGGCGCTGCCGCAGGCCCTGCACATCGTCGTCGCCGACCAGCACGGCCAGCCGATCGCAGCCAGCAGCGGTTGGCCGGCGCCGTCCTTCAACATCGCCGACCGCAGCTATTTCGTCGCGCTGCGCGACTCCCATGACGACCGCTTCCACGTGTCGGAGCCGGTCGACAATCGCATCACCGGCGAACCCGCCCTCGCCGTCGCGCGCCGCCTTCAGGGCGTCGCCGGCGACTTCCGCGGCATCGTTTTCATCAGCTTCCGCTCCGCCTACATCAAGAGCATCTTCTGGAGCGTCGCCCCGCGGCCGGGCCAGACCTTCGGACTTTCACGGCGCGACGGCACGCTCCTCGAAACCCATTCGAACGACAAGGTCCGCTCCGGCCAGAAGATCACAAACACGGAACCGTTCCTGGCCGCGGTCGGCGCGGGCGGCGGCGCCTACCGGCATGTCAGTCGTTTCGACGGCCTGCCGCGCTGGAGCGCCGTTCATCCAATCGCCGACCAACCGCTCGTGGTCTTCACCGGCATTCCCGAACATATCCTCCTGGCCGACTGGCGCGCCGCCGCCTGGGTGACGGCCGCGCAGACCATCGTGCTGCTCGGCGTCGCGCTCCTCCTGCTCGTCACCATCGCGCGCCAGTTCCGCCACCTGACCTCCTCGGAATCGTCCCTCAAGGCGACGTCCCACAAGCTCGACACCGCGCTCAACAACATGAACCAGGGCCTCGCCATGTTCGACCGCGAGGCACGCCTGATCCTGTGCAACGAGCACTACCGGACCATGTCGGGCCTGCCCGCCCATCTCGGCGAGCCGGGCGCCGCGCTGCGCGACATCGTCGCCGACGTCTGCCGGCGCCGTGGCGAGCCCAACGACTGCGACGCGGAAGTCGCCCGGATCCTCCGCATGGTGTCGTCCGGGAACGCCTGGACCGACGACGTGGTCTTCGCCAATCGCGTCGTCGCGATCCGCAACGTGCCCCTGCCGGGCGGCGGTTGGGTCGCGACCTACGACGACGTCACCCAGTCGCGTGCCCGCGAAGCCCGCATCCACCATCTCGCCCACAATGATGCCCTGACCGGCATCGCCAACCGTTCCCAGTTCCTCGAGCGCCTGACCGAGGCCGAGGGCCGGCTGACGGCGTCCGCACAACCCTTCGCGGTTCTCCTCCTCGACATCGATCATTTCAAGCGCGTCAACGATTCCTTCGGCCATGCCGCCGGGGACGCCCTCCTCAAGGAGATCACGCGCAGGATCGGCGATACGCTTGCCGAGGGCGACATGCTCGCCCGCCTCGGTGGCGACGAATTCGCCGTCATCCAGGCGGCGCCGCGCCTGTTCACCTCGCTCGCCATTGCCCATGCGGAAATGCGCGGCGGTGCTTCGGCGCTCGCCGGCCGCATCCTGGCGACGATCGCGCGGCCATACGAGGTCGACGGCCACGTGTCTGCGATCGGCGCTTCGATCGGAATCGCCATCGCGCCCTACGACGGCGCCGACGCCGACGAGCTGATGAAGCGCGCCGACCTCGCTCTCTACAAAGCCAAGTCCAACGGCCGCAACATCTACGCCTTCTTCGATCCGGCGCTCGCCGCCGTGGTCGAGGAGCGCCATCGCCTCGAGCTGGACCTGCGCGAGGCTCTCGCGCGCGGGGAGTTCGAGCTCCACTATCAACCACAGGTGGACGCCGCCACGCGGAGTATCCGCGGCGTCGAGGCGCTGGTGCGCTGGCGCCATCCTGTCGACGGACTGATGGCGCCCGACCGCTTCATTCCACTCGCCGAGGACACCGGATTGATCCATCCGATCGGCGAATGGATCCTCGAAACGGCATGCAAGGAGGCGATGAACTGGCCGGAGACCGTCACGGTCGCGGTCAACATTTCGCCGGTCCAGTTCCGCAAGTCGAACCTGTTCGAAGTGATCAGGAATGCGCTTCGCCGTTCCGGATTGCCACCGCAGCGCCTCGAAATCGAGATCACCGAACGGGTCCTTCTCGACGCCGATGCCGGCAATCTCGAAGTCCTACGCAGCCTCAAGGCGCTCGGCCTCTCGATTGCGCTCGACGATTTCGGCACCGGCTATTCGTCGCTGAGCTATCTGACCCTGTTCCCGTTCGACAAGATCAAGATCGACCGTTCCTTCATCCGCGGCCTCCTCGCCCGCGACGACTGCGCCGCCGTCATCGCCGCGGTCGTCAATCTGGGCCGCTCGCTCGACATCGCGACGCTGGCCGAAGGCATCGAGACCGAGGCCCAGTACGAAGCCCTGCGCGCCGCCGGCGTGCGCCAGATGCAGGGTTTCCTGTTCGGCCGCCCCGCCCCCGCCGGCTCGCTCACGTTCGCGGACGACGAGCGGATCGCCAGCGTCGCGTGAGGCCGCGTCGATATCCAGTGGTGAAACAAAGCGTACGCCAAATAGCGCGGCGGACTCCCTCTCCCCAGCGGGGAGAGGGAGAAGGAACGCCGTGCCACATGCGAAGGTCCTGGGGGAGAGGGAGAAGACAAGCGCCCGCGGCAGGTGCCAGTCACTCCAACCCGTCTCACAATATCCTGATCCGCGGCTCGGCGCGCCGCGCCATCAACGCTGTCACCGCCCATACCAGGGCGTCGAGCCGGTCGGGCGAGCGGCCCGAGGCGAGGCCGTCGAGGCCGAAGTCGCACATCTCGTCTTCGAGCTGCGGAAACGCGCCCACGTGGCGCACCTTGCCCTGCTCGTAGAGGGTAGCGACCGGCTCGGCACGCAGCCACTTGCCCCGCGTCGCCACCACCTCCTTGACGGCGACCGAAGCGTCCACCTGGCCGAGCACGGTCCTGACCATGTCGCCGCCCATGTTGACCTCGACGACGAGGGCATCCGCTTCGAGGCGATGATAGAGCGCGACCGCCTTGGCGCCCCAGCCCGAGGGCGATAGCCCCGCGACCGAGCCGTCCTCGAGGACGTAGATCGCTCCGTCGGCGGCGCGGCCGGCGGCGACGATGCCGCAGGCGTCGGCGCCCGGCTTGTGGGTCGCCGGCGGATCGACGCCGACGACGATGCGGGCGAGCGGCGGCGGCGCGTCGACCCGGCAGGTCTCGATCAGGGCGCGCTTCCACAAGGCGTCCGGCCGCTCCTCGATGATCTCGCCCAAAATCTCCTGGCGGCCCAGCCGCGTGCCGGCGTAGCGGCCGATCACCTGATCGAGGAACACCGGCGAGAGGAAATCGCGGTTCGCCTGCGTGGCCGCGCGGGTGACGCGCGTCCTGCCGTCGGCCATCAGGCGCTTGATCAGCAGCGTCGGCCGCGGCGTCGTGGTGACGAGCTGGCGCGGACGCGCGCCGAGCCGGAGCCCGAACTGGAGCATGTCGAAGGCCTTCTCGGCATGGCGCCACTTGGCGAGCTCGTCGCACCACGCCGCCTCGAACTGCGGCCCGCGCAGGCTCTCCGGGTCTTCCGCCGAGAACACATGGGCGACGGCGCCGTTCGGCCACGCCAGCCGCCGCCGCGACGGCGTCCAGGTCGGCCGCTCGCCCGGCGGCGATACCGCAAGCAGCCCGGACGGGCCCTCGACCATCACCTCGCGAACGTCGCGCTCGCTTTCGCCCACGAGGGCGAGATGGCCGAGCGGCCGCGCCGCATAGGGGGAAAGGCCGAGCGCCTGCGCCTTGAGCCATTCGGCGCCGGCCCGTGTCTTGCCGGCGCCGCGGCCGCCGAGGATCAGCCAGGTGGTCCACGGCCCGCCGTCATTGCCAGATTCGGCGTGCTCCTGGTGGAGATGCGCGAAGGCGGCGAAATCGCCGTCGAGGCGGATGAGCGCGGCAGGCGTCTCCTGGGCGACGTAGTCCGCCGTCAGCGCGGCGCCAGAGAGCGCGAAGAACGCCCGCCGCAGCCGCCCGAGAGGTGTGGCGGCATCGGGCCAAGCGGCCGCAATGTTTGTGTCGTCGACCGCCATGGCGATGATCCGCTGATGTTGGGTGAGGCAAAGCACGCGCCCGACTCTCTGCGCGCTCCCTCTCGCCCTTTGGGGTCACGGTCCTCGCATGTGGCACGAAGCCGCTTCTCCCTCTCCCCATTTGGGGAGAGGGTCGGGGTGAGGGGGTAGCGAAATCAATTGGGTGTGCGTGCGTTCACGCCGGGTCAGAGGAGATGAGACGACGTCGTGCGCATTTCGCATCGCCGGAGCCCCCTCACCCCAGCCCTCTCCCCAAAGGGGAGAGGGAGCCGGCCGTGCATCCGGGCTCCCGCATCGATCTCACGTTTCGGTGTCGTTGCGCGTCACCACGCTCATCGCACCCGTTCGGCTGTGCACGAAGATCTCGATGCGGCGCGCGACGGCATCGCGGAACTGGTCGAGGTCGGCGGGCAGGTCGACCGCGTCCGCCCCCGGCCCGGCCGTGCGCATCTGCGGCAAGGCTTCGCCGGCGCGCAGCCGGCGGATCTTGAACAGCGTCGCGGTGAGGGTCGCGAGCGTCCTTGCGGTGCGCTCGGCCTCCGCGGCCGACTGCGGCTCCGGCCCGAGCGTCGAGCGCATGATCTCGACCGTGTGCAATTCCCTCTCGATCACCTGCTCCAGCCGCTCGACAAGCGGAATGACCGCCGGCGGGCCGGGCTCGTCGTTGGCGGCTTCGCCCGCGGCTTCTTCGGCGGCGACTGCCGGCTCGACGGCTTCGTGCTGGGCGGCTTCGTGCGAAGCGGCTTGCCGCGCCGCGACCTCGGCGGCGATCGCCGCCTCGGCCTCCAGCTGGGTCCTGCGTGCCGCCGGCAATTCGCGCGGCGGACGGTCCTTGCGCAGCGCCCATCCGAGCTTCTTGGCTTTGCGCAGCAGCGAGGACGGTCGCATGCCCATATCGGCGGCGATCTCGCCGACCGGCTCGTCGGTGTCCTCGTAGCGCCGGCGGATGTCGGCGAGAAACTCGGCGGAATAGCGGTATCGGGCCTGTTTTACGGTCACGACGCCCTCCTTGTGGCTGTTTCGCCGCCCGTCTCGCGCACGTTGTGATGGCGCGTCCATGGCCCGCCAAAGTTGCGGCCGGACGCACGGTGACGCATCGTCACCGTGCGCATGTTTCGACAAATTCGCCTCTATTCCCGTCAGCTTCGGCAAACTTCGTCGCCGCACAATGGAGCCGGCAGCCCAGTTGGCGTACACGGGGGGCGCGCACGGGTTCGAACGTGAAGACGGAGGTTGGACTTGCCTGAGGACAGCCATACGGACTTGACCAGCGCCCATATCGCCCACGACACCGGCGACGAGCGCATCGACGTGATCGCCGACATCAATTCGCTGATCGTATGGCGGGCTGCGCCCGACGGCTCGCCGCTGCAACCCTGCGGGGTCTCGGACGTGTTGGACGACGCGCCCGCCGAGGGCTCCGCGCCCCATTCCGCGCCCCATTCGGAAACCTGGCTCGAAGCCCTGCATCCGGACGATCGCGAGCGCGTGCGGCCGGTGTGGCGCGAGGCCATCCGGTCCGGCATGGTCTTCCAGGCCTTCTATCGCCTGCGCCAGCTGGACGGCTCGTTTCGCTGGTCGCACGGCTGCGGCGTGCCGCTGCTCGACGACGATGGCAGGATCCGCGAATGGATCGGCACCATCGCCGACATCGAGGACAAGATGGCGGCCCGGCATTCGCGCTCGGACGCGCGCATCCGCCTCGCCGTCGAGGCGAACCGCATCGGCATCTTCGACCTCGATCTCGCCTCCGGTGACATCTGGTGTTCGGACGTGATGGCGGACATCATGGGCCAGCTTCCCGACCGGCCCCTCACCCGGGCGCAGGCGCGCGCGCTCGTCCATCCCGACGACCGTCCGCTCCTCCTGGAGCGCGCCGGGGCGGCGCTCGCGAGCGGCGGCGACGGCGCCTGGGCGTGCGAAATCCGGCTGGTCCACCCGCAGAGCGGCGCCACCTCATGGGTCGAGTGCACCGCGCGCGTGATGCCGGACCAGTCCGGCAAGCCCGCCCGCATGCTCGGCACCGTCCGCGACGTCACCGCCCGCCATTCCCAGCCGTAGGGTTTGGTGTCCGTCCGGACAGGGGCACGGTCAGGCGAGAGCCACTCCGAGACCGCGCAGGTCCTGGCGCAAGGTGTCGGCATCCCGGTACACGAGCCCGATGAAGCCGATCGCGCGCGCCGCGTCCACGTTGACGGGGCGGTCGTCGATATAGACGCAGCGTTCGGGCGTGAGAGCAAACCGCGACACCAGGATGCGGTAGATCTTCGGATCCGGCTTGATGCAGCGTTCCTCGGCCGACACCACCATGCCGTCGAAATCGTCGAACAGCGGATACATCGCCCGCGTGACCGCGAGTTTTTCGGCGGAGAAGTTCGTCAGCGCGTAGAGCGCATAGCCGGCGCCGCGCAACGCGTGCACGATCGCCAGCGTGTCGTGGTTGGGCGCCGCCAGCATCTCGCTCCAGCGGGCGTCGAAGGCCTCGATATGCGCGGCATGGTCCGGCCAGGTCGCCTTGAGCTCGGCGACCGCCTCGGCGAAGAGCTTGCCGGCGTCCATCTGCTCGTTCCAGGCATCGGTGCAGACGTTCGCCAGGAACCACTCCATGGCCGTCTCGTCGCCATCGAACAGCTTGCGGTAGAGGAATCGCGGATCCCAGTCGATCAGCACGTTACCGACGTCGAACACGACGGCATCGACACTACGTTCAGGCATTTTCGGGTTCTTTCACGGCGGGCGGAATAATCGCGCCTATATGCCTCGCCGGGCCGTATGGCGGCAAGCCGAATGGCCATGCGCACAGCAGACACGAAGCCAACGGCCGCCCGCTCTTCAATCCGCGCTCGGCAGCCGCCTGATGGTGAACTCGATGACGTCGTCGGGCAGCTCCGCCCAGCTCTCGATGGTCGTCATGTAGGCGGGCGGCGGATAGCGCTCCAGGAGTTCGCGCGCCTTCGCCCGCGCCTCGACCCGTGGCAGCCGGAAGGTCGCGCGCTTGTAGCCGTCCGCCCTGGCGGCGCGGCTTTGCGCGGCGAGGCGCGCGGCAAGGTCGCGGGGCTTTCGGTCGCGCGATGTCATGGCGTCGTCCTGCGTACGGACAAGATGGCATCCGCCACGAGCCCCGACAAGATGCCGTGCAGGGCCGGAAAACACCCCCGAAACGACAAGACCCCGCCGAAGCGGGGCCTTACCCCGTCGAAGCGGGGCCTTACTCCGTCGAAGCGGGGCCTTGCCGGCGGGACGGGCGACGGCTTCACGCCCCGCAGCAGGGGGTGGCGACGCGCGCACGCCCCGAAGTGTCAGCGGAACAGGCCGCCCAGGCGATAGTTCAACCCCACCTTGACGGTGTGGATGTCGGTGTCGATGCCCACCGGCACGCCCCCGAACGAGAAGGTCTCGTCGCCGAAGTCGTAATACTGGTACTCGACCAACGCCGACCAGTTGGGCGCAAAGCCCCACTCGACGCCGGCGCCGGCGGTCCAGCCGTCGCGGTCGCCGTCCGAGGTCACCGACAGGGTGGTGGCGCCCGGGATCGCGAGGCTGGCGGCGCCGTCGAAATCCGCCCACGCCCAGCCGCCCTTGCCGTAGATGAGCCAGTTGTTGGCGGCGAAGCCGAGCCGGCCGGTCACCGAGGTGATCCAGTTGATCTCGTTCGACAGCGTCACCGTGCCCAGGGGCGGCGCCGCGAAGCTCGCCGAACCGTCGATGTTGGAGGCGGAGAACTGCGCCTCCAGGCCGAGCACGATATTGCTCCACTGCCAGTTGAAGCCGACCTGGCCGCCGCCCAGGATGCCGTCGGCATCCACGTCCGCGAAAGTCCCGAAGGTGGTGCTCGGGTCGTTCCAGCCATTGTTGGCCCAGCCGCCGCCCAGATGCCCGCCGATATAGAGGCCCGTCCAGCTGTACAGCGCCGGTGCCGGCGGCGGCGCCTTGACCGGCATGCTCATGTCGGCCGCCGACGCGCCCGCCGACAATCCCAACACCACCCCCATTGCCCCCAGGAACACCCGCATTTCATCCTCCCAAGTCACGATTTCGATGCGGCAAACCTATACCCGCGCGCGCATTTAGTCTGTTGTACAGCCGCAACAATTCTATTTTCTTCTATGGATTGTACATGGAACCTTGTTCCCGAGTTCCAATTGCAGCCACCTATTGTGTTTTAGTCGACACATCAACCCTGGCGGCTGAACCGAAACCTAACGGAACTCTGCTAACTGACCGTCGGCGCGCGGCCTCCTCGGAGTGCGTGATCCCCCGGCGCCGCCCTGTTTCGTGTTTCCGCGCCTTCCGGGAAAAGCCATGCCGCTCGCCGCCGACGCCCCGCCTGCCCGCCAGCCCCTGTACAAGATCCTCTACGTGCAGGTGCTCGCCGCCATCCTGCTCGGCGGCCTGATCGGCTGGCTCTGGCCCGCCTTCGCCACCCACGACTTCATCCGCGCGCTGGGCGACGGCTTCATCAAGCTCATCAAGATGGTGATCGCCCCCATCATCTTCTGCACGGTCGTGTCCGGCATCGCCCACATGGACGACGCCCGCAAAGTTGGCCGCGTCGGCGTCAAGGCGCTGGCCTATTTCGAGATCGTGTCCACCTTCGCGCTCATGATCGGGCTCATGGTCGGCAACCTGTTTCCGGTCGGCCACGGCGTCGGCGCCAGGCCCGACGCCGCGGCGGTGGCCGGCGTCACCGCCCACGCCCCCCACAAGGGCTTCGTCGACTTCCTCCTCGGCGTCATTCCGGACAGCGTCGTCGGCGCCTTCGCGGCCGGCGACATTTTGCAGGTGCTGTTGTTCTCGATCCTGTTCGGCTTCGCCCTGATGGCGCTGGGCGAGAAGGCGCGCGCGCTGCGCGCGATCATCGACGAGACCGCCCAGGGCGTGTTCGGGGTGATCGCAATCGTGATGCGGGCGGCGCCGGTCGGCGCCTTCGGGGCGATGGCGTATACGATCGGCCGCTACGGCCCGTCGGCGCTCGAAAACCTCGTCGGCCTCGTCGCTTTGTTCTATCTCACCGCGATCCTGTTCGTCACCGTCGTGCTCGGCACCATCGCGCATCTCGTCGGCTTCAACATCTTCCGCTATCTCGCCTACATCAAGGACGAGCTTTTGATCGTGCTCGGCACCTCGTCGTCGGAAAGCGTGCTGCCGCAGATCATGAAAAAGCTCGAGCGCCTCGGCTGCTCGAAATCCGTCGTCGGCCTCGTGGTGCCGACCGGCTATTCGTTCAATCTCGACGGCACCAACATCTACATGACCCTGTCGACCATCTTCATCGCCCAGGCGATGGCCATGGACCTCACCTTCGGCCAGCAGATCACCATCATCCTGGTCGCCATGCTGACATCCAAGGGCGCGAGCGGCGTCTCCGGCGCCGGCTTCGTGACGCTCGCCGCGACGCTCACCGTCATCGACCCCGTCCTCGTCCCCGGAATCGCCATCGTGTTTTCCATCGACAAGTTCATGAGCGAGTGCCGCGCGCTCACCAACATCATCGGCAACGGCGTCGCCACAATCGTGGTGTCGGCCTGGGAAGGCGAACTCGACCGCACCCGCCTCCACGAGGTGATGGCCGGCCGCGCCGAGGTGCAGGCCGTGCCGGCGGAGTAAGGCCAACGCAGCCGGGAATGACCCACTCTGACCGTCACCCTGAGGTGCCCGCGCGCAGCGCGGGCCTCGAAGGGCGACGGCCGTGGCGTCGCCTATGGCCGGCTCCCTGCCCGTTCATCCTTCGAGGCTCGCTATTCGCTCGCACCTCAGGATGACGGTCACGAGCTGTGGGAATTGGCGAGGCGCGAAATGCCGTTGCATCGCGCCTTCCTCCGCACCATGGTCGCGGCGCAAAGGACGAACCCGATGGATACTTTCGAACGCCTAGTCGACCTCTTCCGCTCCGGTAATGCGAGCTTCCGCGTCATCGAGCACGCGGCCGAGGGCCGTTCCGACACCGTGGCGGCGATCCGCGGCACCCGCGTCGAGCAGGGCGCCAAGGCGATCGTGTGCGCGATTCCCGTCGGCGCCGAGACCCGCTACGTGGTCGCGGTCGTGCCCGGCGACCGCCGTGTCGACGTCAAGGCAGTAGCGCGGCTCGTCGGCGGCAAGAAGGGCAGCTTTGCGGCCCCCGCGGTCGCCCAGATGGTCACAGGCTGCGCCATCGGGGCGATCCCGCCGGTCTCCTTCGACGATACGCTGGCGCTCATCGTCGACGGCGATTTTCTCGACCGCGAAGACGAAATCGCCTTCAACGCCGGCCGCCTCGACCGCTCCATCGTGATCCGCGCCGCCGACTTCCGCCGCATCGTCCAGCCGCAGGAAGCCGCCATCGCGGTGTGAGGCAGGCCGCCTCTTCTCCCTCTCCCCGCTTGCGGGGAGAGGGCCGGGGTGAGGGGCTCTTTCCACGAGATTGCCTCGGTATCGTGCCCCGGGCGCGGCGCGGCACGCAACGGAGCGCCGCGAAGTGGAGTGGTGCGACGCAGAACCTAAGGCCTTGCGCAGGCGCCCGTAAAGCGGAAGTGCCGGCTCGCTCCGGGCCAGTGCGGAGCAAGGCCCCGGTTCTGCGCAGCAGCATTGCATGCTGCAGCGCGCCCGGGGCACGAGGAAGAATGCGCGGCGCTGCGATCAGCCGCCCCTCACCGCCCCATCAGCGCGAACACGCCCCAGCCCAGATACTCGCGCGTGAAGGTCGCGTAGCGCACCGGCTCCGCGGTCAGTTGCGCGCGGACCTCCGTGGCGAATTCGTCGCCGGGATTTTCTTCGAGCCAGCGCCGCATGGTGAGCCATTTGGCGGCTTCGTAGCGGTCCCAACCGTCCTGGTCGGCCAAGACCATTTCGACCACGTCGTAGCCGAGCCGGCCGAATGACGCCAAGAGGTCCGGCAGCACGAGAAAATCGCCGGTCGCGTGCGCGAGGCACCCTTTGGCGACCTCGTCCGTCGGCGGCAACTGCCGCCAGAAGGGTTCGCCCACCAGGATGATCCCGCCGGCGCGCAGGCTCTGCGCCAGGAGCGCGATGGTGCCCGCAACCCCGCCGCCGATCCACGTCGCGCCCAGGCAGGCCGCCACATCGACCTTCTGGTCGGCTACGTATCCGGCCGCATCGCCATGGATGAACGTGACGCGATCGGCGACGCCCAGTTCGACGGCGCGGCGTTTCGCCTGCCCGGTGAACAGCGCGCTCATGTCGACGCCGGTGCCGGTGACGCCGTGATCGCGCGCCCAGGTGCACAGCATCTCCCCCGACCCGCTGCCGAGATCGAGCACGCGCGCCCCCCGTTCCAGCCGCAGCGCCGCCCCGAGGGTGGCGAGCTTGTCCGCCGTGATCGGATTGTGGATGCGATGGGCGCTTTCGGTGATGTTGAATATCCGCGGAATGTCCACGTCGAAGATGTCCTTAGGGGGTGCGGAAGGGATTCGGGCTCGGCCAACGGTGTAGGATGGGATGCGCGGCAGGGAAACCCATCATGGCGTTTTTCGCCCGGCGATTGGGTTTCGTGTGACCCAAGCCATCCCACGCGCTCCCGTGCCCCGGGCGCGGCGCAGCACGCAGCGAAGTGGAGTGGTGCGACGCAGAACCGGGGCCTCGCTCCGACCTCGCCGCTCCCGGCAGCCGCCCCTCACCGCGGCACTGGCTCGCGGGACGGGTTGAGCCGAAGGCGAAACCCATCGCTGAGGACGTCACAACGAGGCAACGCACTCTTGTACGAGCGCGCGCGTCCCCCACCTTCCTATGCGGCGGCGCTTCCACCCGCAGAAATCAGCAGGTCGGCCGGAATGTGGAAACGTTCGCGCAGACGCTTCACCATCTTCATGCTCAATTCGCGCTTGCCGGACATGACCTCGCTGACGCGACTTGCCGTGCCCAGAAGCGGCACCAGATCGGCGCGCGTCAAACCGTGTTCTTCCATCAGATAGGCCAGCAAGTCGGGCAATGACGGCGCCTTGCGCGACCAGCGCGCGCGTTCATACGCTTCGATGAGGCGCGCTTGCGCCACCATGCGGGCACGATCGGCAGCATCGCCCGATTGCATCAGCTTGCCGACCAGCGCCTTGGCGGCCCCGTGATCGGCCCGGTTCTGGATGATGATCAAGGTCGCCTTCATCACACCGTCTCCGCGTCCACCCTGTCATAGCGTACTAATGACGCTTGGGCGGAATCCTGGATTTCGCTGCCGCTCAGTCCAGGCTACGCTTACTCAACAGATAATTCCCGATCCTCCTTACGACAGGTCTTTCCCGCGCAAAAATGAGTTTTCCCATGATCAACCAGGCTCGGGCTGCACGCCTAAACGCACTCGTTGTTCAAACGCGCGCATTGATGCGCGCCATGGAGCAGGCCGGTGGGGCGCAAAATGAAGAATTCGGCCGATATTTGGGGTTCACGCACTTCGCTCGTCGTTACAATCTGATCGTGCAGCAGGCGATTCCGTTTCTTCAGAACACCGTAATCGTCAACGAGTTTGATATCAAAAAACTGCCGAACCCGAATGATCTTCTGTGGCCGGAGGCGAAAGGTATCTTCGACGCCGTTTACACGGAGACAGCTCTTGTCCACGCCGCGCTTGAAGGACAGCACGATTTCGCCGAGGCAAAGAATGTCGAGCTCAAATCCTTTTTCGAGGCTTCACTTCGACGGGCGGTCTTTAGGACACCGCAGACCTAAAGGGAACTACAAGACACCATTGAGCAGTTGCTCATCGGTCGAGGCTTCAACAAGGGGACCGAATACGATCGCGAAACCGGTCGAGTGAAATACGCTGGCAAGGAATTCGTGCCGGACTTCATTTACATCCCGGCAGACATGTTCATAGAGGTGAAGTTGGTTAAGAACGCCGAACAGGCAAAGACGGTCGTGGAAGAAATCAACGCCGATCTTGTCGCGTACAGGACGCAATACGCGCGCGGGATTTTCGTCGTATACGACCTTGGAGCAATTCGAGATGTCTCAGAGTTCACTAGGCCGATCGAGCAGAATATGGAGGTTTTTGTCTGCGTAATAAAGCACTAGCCGTACGTGTCCCTTTACCAGCGTTGGCCAGCGCATCGGATGGGTTGAGCGGCCGGAGAAACCCATCAAACTCTTTTCCTCACAGCGGCGGATTTCGTGTTATTCAACCCATTCTACGCGTCTATTTCAGCGTCAGCACCACATTGTTGATGAGGTCGGTTACCATATCGTCCGCTTGCGATTGAACGATCTTTACACTGGACGGATGGGCCGCAGTATTTCGTCGATCCAACTCCTTCTTGAGTATCTTAAAGACATTTGAATTATACAGGTTTGCCGTATTGGCTATCTCCAAGACTTGACGTTCTTGCAGATAGTCCCCGAAGTCGTCGTACTTGGCGATCTGAACATTCTTGAGGCTCTGGTAGCGTCTCGAAATGGCGTCGTTGAACCTGTCGAGCGTGGTTTGGTCTTTCAAAATCCATTCGAGTAGGTGGCTGTAGGCAAGATTCCAAACCATCACGATGCAAGCCCGGTAGGCGCGCACCCGATAGCAATCGATGGCTTCCGCCAGAAAAACCTTCTCCGCCATGTCCGGCACCAACGCAGACAAGTCGTTGAGCAGCTTGCTCACGGCCTGCATGCTCGGATGACTGCCATACTTGGCATCAAGTTGCGCTCGTACCGTTCGAGTGAGCTTGAACCCATGGCGCTCGCGAACCAAGTCCGGCGTGTTCATGGTCGACATTCGAAGGACGTACTTCCCAACTTCTCCGGGGACCAGGTGAAGTTCCTTGAAGCACGCTCTGATGTTGTCCGAACCAAAATGCTCCACACCCTTATGCGTGTGCAAGTACCAAGCGAAAAGCTGAATCTTCTCCCTTGGGGGCAGTTTATCGAAGCCCGCCACTTGGTCGACAAGTTCGGATAGTCTCATTCTACGCTGCTAAGCTTTCTTTGGCCTTCGCCAAGCCAAGCTGATTAATAGCGTACTTCCCGGTCTCCGGAGCCTCAAAGTACTGCTTGTGCTTCAGTTCACGAAGAGGCTGCGCGAAGTCGTTGATGTTGGTCGGCCAATTCAGATGACGATAACAAGTGTAGATATGCCGTTCGTCGATCACCTCGATATTGCGGTGATCGTGCAGCCAAGCCGCGATAGCAAGATAACGCTTATGGTTGCTCTTATACGTGCCGAGAGATGACAGCGGCGGGTCGCTAGTGACATCCAGATCGTTTATGACTTGAGGCTTGGACGCAACCCGGCGCTGCGCCTTCTTCTTCGGCGCCGTCGGTATCGCGTCGTCGGCCTCCTGTTCGTCGATGTGGTCAAACAAGTCTGGCTCGTTAGGCTCCTCGATCGCTCCATTTCCGCCGTTGAATTGAGGCTGTGTAGAAGGAATGCGCTTCGGCGCCGGCGTGGATCCCCGCAAAGCGTTGGTAATAGCCTGCGTGACAGATTGGATTTGGTCGTCGGCAATCTCGGCGTCGAACAGAATAAATTTAATGCGGGAGGTTCCGCTGGTCTTCCCAGGGTTCTTTGCCATTACTCAGCTCCCCAAATTGGACAAGCGAATCACGCGTTGAGGTCTGCGGTCCCATTTATCCACGCGCTGTAAGTTCCGCGCAAGGCAAAGTTGCTGGTTTGTTCTAGTTATCCCGACTATCCCCTTCGGACGCCAATTTTCTTTAGTCCTACGAGCCATCTGCCGCCGCAATGAAACTGGTGGTCCTCGGCTGGGATGTTCCAGCAGCGGATCGATGCCGCGACGCTATGGCAGCAGCAGATGCCTCGGCTGGCGCCGGTGCGCATTGACCCACGTCTTCAGAATCCGGGCGGTGAAACCGGGTCGCCCCCTACCCTCCCCACCTGCAAACTCCTGCGCCAGCCCAACCACCTCGGCCGGCGCTCACCAAGGAGTTTCCCCCATGCCCCAGCTCGCCAACAAGACCGCCATCGTGACCGGAGCAAGTTCCGGCATCGGGCTTTCGACCGCAAAGCTGTTCGCCCGCGAAGGCGCCAACCTCATTCTCTCCGCGCGCCGCTCAGGTATCCTCGACGCCCTGGTGGCGGAGATCGAGGCGGTGGGCGGGCGCGCCGTTGCGGTTGCGGGCGACGTGCGCGAGGAGGCCCACGCGGCCGCGCTGGTGCGGGCGGCGGTGGAGAATTTCGGCGGCCTCGACATCGCCTTCAACAATGCCGGCAGCAATGGCGAGATGGGACCAACCCCGGAGATTTCCCTCGCCGGCTGGAACGAGACGCTGGCCGTCAATCTCACCGGTGCCTTCCTGGGGGCGAAGCACCAGATCCCGGCCATGCTGGCGCGCGGCGGCGGCTCGCTCATCTTCACGTCGAGTTTCGTCGGCCACACGGCCGGCTTTCCCGGCGTCGCCGCCTATGCGGCCAGCAAGGCCGGACTGATCGGGCTCACCCGGGCGCTGGCGGTCGAGTTCGGCCCGCAGGGCGTGCGCGTCAACGCGCTCCTGCCGGGCGGCACCGACACGCCGCTGGCAGAAGCCTGGGTCGCGACCCCGGAGGCGCTTTCGTTCGTGGAAGGCCTGCACGGGCTCAAGCGGCGGGCGCGCCCGGAGGAGATCGCCCGCTCCGCGCTCTACCTCGCCTCCGACGCCTCGAGCTTCACGACCGGCATCGCGCTGCTGGCCGACGGCGGCATCTCCATCAATCGCACCTGATGCCGGGCTTCGTCGGCCTTGACGGTCGACCTGAAATGCGAGCCGGCGGGGCCGCCACCCTTGCCTTCGGCTCCCGGCAGGGCCGTTGCAAAACGGACCCGGGCCGGTGGGTCCCATTCAGCACCGGCCATTGGGCGCCTGTCACGCCTTGGTGCCGAGCAGCCGTTCGGCGTGCGTCCGGATGGTGTCGTAGCATTCGCAGGCGCTCTCGCGCAGCCCCTCCACATCGACGATGCGGATATGGCCGCGCCGGTAGCGCAGGAACCCGGCCTGCTGGAAAGTGTTGGCGACCAGCGACACGCTGGTGCGGCGGACACCGAGCATCTGGGCGAGGAATTCCTGCGTCAGCGGCAGTTCGTCGCTGCCAGTCAGGTCGCGGCAGCGCAATAGCCAGCGCGCCAGCCGGGCCTCGACGGCGTGGACCGCATTGCAGGCGGCGGATTGCTGCGCCTGCGCCAGGATCAGTTCCTCGTGCCGGATGATGGTGGTGCGGAAACCATTGTTGTCCTGGGCCAGAGCCCGAAGCCGGTCGGCGTCGAGGACGGAGGCCGAGCCGGCGATCTGCACCACGGCAGTGGTCAGGGACAATCGGCCGTTGAGTGCGGCGGAGCCGCCGACCAGGCTTTCCCGCCCGATCATCGCCGACTCGATGATCTCCCCGGACGCCAATCCCACCACCAGGGAGACGATGCCGGCATGGGGAAAGTAGATGCGGTCGATCTCCTGGCCGGCCTCGAACAGGACGGTCTCCTGCGCCAGCTCGATTGGCTTCAGGTGGAGCTGCAAGGCCGACAGTTCGGATGGCAACAGCGATGCCAGCAGAAGATTGGTTGGATTTGAGGGGGACAACATCTGGCGCTCCTGCCGCAGAAAAGGCGGGAGCGCGGTCGCGTCTCTCAGCCACCGGCGCCTCTTTGTTCCGCTGCCAGTGATGGAACTTATATAGGCGCGGTCCGGCTATTTTGCAGCGGCCCGATCCATTGCGAAACGGTAATTATTTCGGACGGCCACGCGCTTTATGCTCGGTTGCGAACAGACAGATCCGTGCCAATTCAGAAACCATCGCGGCGCCGTCGCCCCGAAAGCGATCGGCGCGTCGAACATTTGAAATGCCAGGGCGGACAACGACAACCCATAAAAGGAGGCGAAATGAAATCCCCCGTCGTCAAACGTTCCATCGTCGTCCATGGCCGCAAGACCAGTGTCAGCATCGAGGACAGCTTTTGGCATGCCTTGAGGGAACTCGCCAAAGCCGGCGGAAACAGCCTGTCCGATCTGGTCGGCACGATCGCGGACAGCCGCGTTGAGCGCAGCAATCTGTCTTCCGCCATCCGCGTGCATGTGCTCGGCCATTTTCGCGACAAGGCCGCAGCTCTCGCCAGCGGCGGCGAGAGACCAGGCGGCCAGCCGCCCCGGGCGGTGGAGATCGCCGCCACGCCGGAGCGGAGGCCATCATCCGCATTCGGGCCGCTGCGATGAAGGACGTCGCCGCCATCCGGCGCAACATCCAGCGCTGCAAAAACCTGTTCAACTGCGAATCGAACGAGAAGCGCCGGCAGATGCTGCTCGACCTGCTGGCCGAGGAGGAGGCCAAGCTCGCCGGGATCATCACGGCGCCGCCGATGTCTCGCGCCGGATAGGCCTCTGGGCCCGTCCGCGTCCGTACGTGCGTTTCATCGTGCCTTCTCACTCCCGGAGGCATCATGCGAAGGTTCATCAGCTGGCAGAACATTGAACGCTATCGCCGAATGCTGGCGACGGAGACCGACGACGCGCGCCGGCAGGTGATCAGGAAACTCCTGGCCGAGGAAGAAGAGATCTGGATCGGACTGAGCGCTGCGGAGGATACGGGCAAGCCAAACAGCAACTAGGCGTGATCGATGCCGCCGGCGCGCTTCGCCGGCCACCGCGTCGCCGTCAGGCGCACGTGAGTGAGGCGGCGCGGGGTTCGGCTGGCCTTCGTGCTCGGGGCGCGATGGGGCGGAGCGCTCGTGACGGTCTGGCGCATCGCAGAGTCTGAGGGCTTGCCGCGCGCTCGTGACGACACGCGCCGGCGCAAGGCCCCGGTTCTGCGTCGCACCACTCCGCTCCGCTCCGCTGCGCTTCGCTTCGTGCTGCGCCGCGCCCGGGGCACGGGGCACGCGACATGCGCCGGCGGGACGCCTCATGCTGGAAACGACCGATCCGCTCGTCATTCCGGGGCCGAGCTATCAGCGCGTTCACGCGCGTCTTCGACGCGCTAAGGCGAGGAGCCCGGAATCCATACGCCGCAGCGCCGGCGTTATGGATTCCGGATTCGCAACCCTTCGGGCCGCGCCCTGGAATGACGGATTCAATCGACCGGATCACGCCTACGGCTCGTCCGCCCCGCCATCGCTCCCCTCGTATCTGAGGCTGCGATACGGTTCGGGCAGATGATCGCGCTGCAGCTCGTCGACGATTTCGTCGTGGAAGACGACGAGCCCCATCTGCGGCCGGGACGTTCCGCCATCGGGCGCGTCGACCTCGATGGTGATCTGCCAATCCGGATGGCCGGCGAGCAGGGCCTGCAGCGATTTGATGATGTGCGGCTGCAGCAGAGCGAGATTCTGGAATCCGAGCTGGAGGTCGCGCCAGCCCCAGTTCTCGTCGACCAACCAGTAGTCGCCGTCACCGAAGGGATCCTTGCGGCCGTACTGGTCGAGCACCGCGGTGATGCGGTCGTGAAGCTCCTGCCACTCGGCCTCCTGACGACGTTCCTTTTCGGAAGTCATGACCATCCCCTTACTCCGAGGCTCGACCTGGATGTATGCGAAACAGCCTTTGCAATAGTTTCATAATCGCGTTGAAATCCCGAATTCGCGGGTCGCCCGACTGCCGTATTTCGCGGAGAAGATCAATCGCATGACTCGGGTTCATATTTTCCGGATTGATGGCCTGCCTTACAAGAAAATTCTTGGCGAGCTCTTTGACTGCTTTGTTGTATTCACGATGCGCCTTGTTCCAATAGTGGCCCATCGGTGTGCCATCGATATCTCTTCGAACCAATATTCCTGGTAACCTGCCGGTTGTGGATCGATCGAGAATTGCACGTGTTTCCGGCTTCAGCTCCCAGTCTTTGAACACAGCTCTTGGCGCCTCGTGATGGCCTCCCGGTTTGTAGTACGGCAAGCCATCGACATCTGTAACCGGACTACCAACCTGTACCAGGCGAAGGATGTCGTCCAGATCAACGTCGTACAGCGCATCGACGTCGGCCGCGGCACCGCCTGCCCCAGCCTCGCCGCTCCATTGCCCGCCGACACTGCCCGGAGCGCCAGCCGGCCAGCGCGGCTGCTCAGGATCATAGCCGTTGGGATGGTGCGCCTTCGCTTCGATTTCTTCGAGCGCTTGCCGCATTGCCTTGAGATCGGCAGCGATGGCCCGATAGTCCTCGAGCATGGCTCTGAGAAGTCGACGCTCGCCATCACTGAAACTGTGTGGCGACGCCGGCGCGGCCGGCAACGCGGCCTTAGGCGCCTCTCCGCGAGCAATCGCGTGGAGCCTTGCTTCCTTTTCCCGCCAACCGGGATGCATGAAACGATCGGCATCGTGGCGAATCCATAGATGCGCGTCCGGTCGCAACCACAGGCGCGCATTGGTGCGCATGGCGCGCGCCTCAGCGCGCCAATCGGCGTCGATTTCGGTCATGGGGGGTCCTTCGCCCACGGGAAAAGCGCGGGCCGGTGAAAGGTCGCGAAATTATGGTTGGCGCCGGCCGGGAAATCCGGGCGACGCGTTTAACGCAAGCAATGGTGTTTCCGGCTGATCGGTCAGGTTCGTACCCCGGGCGCGATGCGGCGGAGCGCTGGTTGCAGTCTGGCGCATCGCAGAGTCTGAGGGCTTGCCGCGCGCTCGTGACGACACGCGCCGGCGCAAGACCCCCGGGTCTGCGTCGCACCACTCCGCTGCGCTACGCTTCGCTTCGTGCTGCGCCGCGCCCGGGGCACGGGTGCAAGATCGCTCGGCCGAGCTTTGTGTTCACGAAGGCTGCGCAGGACTCATTCGGGAGATGATGAGCTCGCCCCACGGTCCCCTCTCCCGCTTGCGGGGGAGGGACAGGGAGGGGGCGCCACCGGCACCGAGCAAGGGAGCCCCCTCCCCAACCCTCCCCCGCAAGCGGGGGAGGGAGCAGGCAGCGCGCGGGGCCGGACAGCACATTTCTATTTCGCCATGCGGGCTACTTCCTCCCCGCAGGTCCGGGGAGGAAGCGGGGCTCTGCACCTCACGTGGTCGGACCGGGCAGGAAGCAGCGCACGAAGGTCTCGCCCTCGCCGTGGGCGATCCAGGCGCGGGCGACGCCGATGCGGTTCGGCTGGGTCAGGAGCGCGTGCGGCGCCACCACCAGCCAGCGGCCGCCGTAGCGCACCCGATATTCGCCGCCGGCGATGTCCCATTCGGGATCGATGCCGTCGGCGTCGTCGCAACACGAGGCGCCGTTGCCGGCGCGCAGTTCGCGCACCCAGTCGCGCTGCTCCTGCGTGAGCCGCTCGGACAGCCCGGTGGTGTCGATGGCGCGGCCCCTGTCGGGCGCGACCAGCGAGACCAGCGCCAGCGCGATCGGCGCCGCCGCGATCGCGAGCAGGGGCGCAAGCGAGGAACGGGCGCGGGAACGCCGGGTTCCGGTGTGGCTTGGGTCGGGGTGGCTTGGGTCGATGTTGCGTGGGACGGTGTTGCGCGGATCGGAATTAGTGTCGGGTATCAGAGTTTTGGGGGTGTGGGACATGGTCAGCCTTTCATCATCCGTTGATCGATCGTCGAGGCCCCCGGCCTGCATTTGCCGATGCAAACCGCATTCCGGGCGGTCGCGGCCGCGGTTAGACTTTGGTGCCAATCGGGCTCCGGCCGCCGTTGGGGCCCCTCACCGCGTGGCGCGCAGACGTGGTCCCTTGGCGCGCGGGACCTTGGCGCGCGGCGCCTTGACGCGTGGCGGCGCGGCGGCGCTCCTGGCCGCCTTGCCGCCCAAGCGGTCGAGATGGCCGAAGAATTCGCGGAAGACGGCGAGGTGCTGGCGCGACTTCGTGTCGCCGCGCAGCGAGCGCAGCACGGTGTGGAGGGGGTCCATTGTGGGTTCTCCTGTCGGCGTCACTGGTGGTCAGTCGCCGCGATGCTCAGTCGCCGCGATGGTCAGTCGCCGCGCAGCTTGCGGTTGAGGTCGGCGAGCGCGCGCACGAAATCGTCGAAGCGGCGCACCGCGGCGGCGAGTTCCCTGAGCGCCGTGACCGCCAGCGCCGAGGCGAACGCCGCCCACAGGAACAGGGCCAGATGGGCGAGGTCGCCGCGGCCGGAAAAAGTGCGGATCAATTCGTCCATGGGGGGTGCCCGTTAGCGGTCTGTTGAATTCCTGTGGGCGAAGCTCGCGGGCGTCATGCAGACGCCGCAGTCGCGGCCGAAGAATGCGGGTAGCCTTGAGTGCGGATATCCTTGAGTGTGGATATCCTTGACGGGCGCGCGCGGGCGGCGTCCGGACCACCAGAGGGGCAGATCGAGATGATGCGCGGGGCATGGGTTGTGTTGTGTGCGGGCGCGGCGATGGTCGCGGGCATCGGTGACGGCGAGGCGAGGATCCGCCTCAACGATGCGCAGATCATGGCCGGCGTCCTGGTGGTGGGCGGCTGGACCCAGAAGAAGGGCGAGACCGTGACCCTCGACGACCGGTTCACGGTCACCAGCGATCACCGTCGCCGGTTCGTGTTCCGGATCCCCTACATGCCGTCGGAGTGCCGGGTGAAGCTGCGTGCCGGCGCCGACACCCGCGACGCCGTCGTCGCCAATTGCGGCCCCAGCGGCCCCGCCGCGGAGCGCGGCGAGAGGGGCCCGCAAGGCCCCGCCGGCCCGCAAGGAATCGCCGGCCCGCAAGGCCCAAAGGGCGAGCGTGGCGAGATGGGCCCGCAGGGAATCGCCGGCCCGCAAGGCCCCAAAGGCGAGCACGGCGAGATGGGCCCGCAAGGAATCGCCGGTCCGCAAGGCCCCAAAGGCGAGCGCGGTGAGCCCGGCCCGCAGGGAATCGCCGGCCCGCAAGGCCCCAAAGGCGAGCGCGGTGAGATGGGCCCGCAAGGAATCGCCGGTCCGCAAGGCCCCAAAGGCGAGCGCGGCGAGATGGGCCCGCAAGGAATCGCCGGATTGCCCGGGCCGAAAGGTGATCGTGGTGAAGGTGGACTCGTGGGGGCCAAGGGCGAGCCTGGTTTTTCCCTCAGACCCATCACGCGCGAATGTGTGGAGGGCGAGGTGTGCGCGCTCGCCTGCCAGGAGGGCGAGGTGGCACTCGCCGCCGTCTGCCCGGGCGGCTCGGCCGCCCTCACCGATGCGCGCACCATCCAGTGCTCGAACCGGCCGACCGCGACTGTCACCGCCTTCTGCGCCCGCTAGAAGCCCTCGCGCCTAGGCCCGAACCCGACCATCTCGCGCTTCTCGTCGTCGGTGAGGAACGCGGCCGCGCCGACGCGCGCCCACAGGGCGGCGCGGTCGGCGGCGAGCGCCTCGATGCGGTCGGTGTCGACCGCAAGCGCCAGCCCGTCCCCGAACGCCGGCGCCAGCCAGTGGGCGAGCGCCGAGCCGATCCGCCCGGCGAGCGGCAGCACGGCGGTGCGCCACAGCGCGAGGTTCGCCTCGCGGTAGTTCGCGTAGGTGTTGTCGCCCGGAATGCCGAGCAGCATGGGCGGCACCCCGAAGGCGAGCGCGATCTCGCGCGCCGCCGCGTGCTTGGCATCAAGAAAGTCCATGTCCTTCGGGGTGAGCGACATGGGCTTCCAGTCCAGCCCGCCCTCGAGCACCATCGGCCGGCCCGCATTGGCGGCGCCCACATAGCTCGCTTCGAGCTGGGCTTTCAGGCGTTCATACTGATTGTCGGAGAGGATGCCACCTTCGGCCGCGTCGTAGACGAGCGCGCCGGAGGGCCGCGCCGCATTGTCGAGCAGCGCCTTGTTCCACGACGCGGCGGCATTGTGGGTGTCGACCGCGATCGCCGCCGCTTCCAGCGCGCCGAGGCCGTAATGGTCGTCGAGCGGATTGAACAGCGTCAGATGCAGGATCGGCGGCACGCTGCCTGCCTGCTCGAAGCGCACCGAGCGGGCGCCGACCACATAGTCGTAGGCGGACGCCCAGCCGTCCGGCCCCGGCACGACGCGCAGCCGATCCGGCCGCAGCGAATAGAGTTCGCGCACGTCGGTCTTGTCGGTGCCGAGCGCCACCGCCTCCACATAGGCATTGCCGGCGATGAGGAGATGGGCGGCGAGGCTTTCGAGGAACACGGCGCCCTCCTGGCGCGGATTGGGTCGCGCCAGAAGGTCGGTGAGCGGATGCGGGTCGGAAAGCCGCGCGCCCTCATAGGCGAGGAAGGCGCACTGGCCGACATTTTCGGCGACGAGCTTGACGGCGCGATGCACCACCGCGTTCCTGACAAAACCTTCGCGGGCGAGCGCGGCGTAGTCGCGCGGCGTCCACCTGGCCGGCGCGCCGGCCTCGAAGCGGATGACGCGCGCGGTGCGCGAGGCCTTGGTCTCGGGGCTGCGAAGAAGGGATTTGAGGAGATGAAGCATGGGGGATCCTCGGAGATTGTTCGTGGGCACTCCCGTGCCCCGGGCGCGGCGCAGCACGGAACGGAGCGAAAGCGCAGTAGAGTGGTGCGACGCTGAACCGGGGCCTTGCGCGGGCACCTGTCGGATGGAAGCGCAGGGTCGGCTGGGGCGAGTGCGGAACGAGGCCCCGGCTCTGCGCTGCAGCAGACCGCGAAGAGCGGTCCGCCGCAGCGCGCCCGGGGCACGATGACGCGCGAACGTGATTCCGCGGAATTACTCTCGGATGCGACGATGCAGCCCGTCGCCGCACCTCGGGGGCGCGCAATGCCGGATCGCTACTTCGTCTATATTCTCTCCAACCGGCGCGCAGGCGCGTTCTATATCGGCGTCACCAACGATCTCGCGCGCCGTGTCGGCGAGCACAAGGCGAAGCTGGTGCCGGGCTTCACGCAAACGCACGGCATCGACAAACGCGTCTATGCCGAGGAGCACGCGTCCATTCTCGAAGCGCGCGCGCAGGAGCGGCGGCTCAAACGGTGGCGGCGGGCGTGGAAGATCGCGCTCGTCGAGAAGCTCAATCCGGATTGGCGCGACATGAGCGAGGAATGGCTGACGTAGCGCGCTCATTTTCGCCGGCGCGGAGCGAGGCCCCGGGTCTGCGCCGCATCATTCGCATAGTGCGTCGAAGACGCGCGTAAACGCGCTGATGAGCTCATGCTGCAGCGCGCCCGGGGCACGGCGGAATGAACCCGTACTCCGTGCCCCGGGCGCGGCGCAGCACGCAACGCAGCGAAGCGCAGTGGAGTGGTGCGACGCTGAACCGGGGCCTTGCGCGGGCACTCGTCAAGAGCAGGTGGCGGCGCGCATGGGCGCGAATTGCGGTTAACCATGTATTAAGAGCTACGTGAGAATTCGGATGTCCATCTGAGTTAATGATCAGTAAAAATGGTTTCAACAAATCAAAGGCCCGGTTCCGGACTAGCCACGCTACGGCGCGTGCTGGCATGATGGAAACCGGGCCTCTTTTTTTGTCCGCCTCGGCTTCATACCCAATTCGGTGGGTCGGCTCGGTCATTCGGGCGCGATCCTCGCAAAATTTTTCAGCGCCAGCGGAAACCAACAAACAAAACGGCCAGGCCGGTTGCCCCGACCTGACCGGCGTTTCTTCGCGGGCCTGTCATCGGGCCCGCAACGATCGCGCCTTCGCGGCACTTGAACAGCGAAGCCCCGGATCAGCACCGTGGCAAACCGTGAAGAACGATCCGCCGCGGCGCGTCCGGGGCACGAAGAAGAGATCGCCGCTCACTTCCCCTTATAGGGCGTCATCTTGTAGCGATAGACCTCGGAGATTTCGCGGTCGTAGCCGGGATAGAAGCCCTTGACCATGCCGAGGACGATGCGCGAACCGCGGTTGAACAGGACCAGGAATTCGCCGGTCTTGGGATCGACGCCGCCGGCCTCGATCTCGCCTTGGAACTTGACGTCGTCGAACACCTTCTCGCGCACCACGTGGGCGTAGGTCGCGTCGGTGACGTCGACCCGGTAGAGATTGTCCGGCTCCTTGTCGTCGGCGGTGCCGTCGTCGGCGGTCACGTAGAGCTTGCCCTTCCAGTAGTGGATGCCCTGGATCCATTGGGGCGGCGCCTGCAGGTGCACCTTGCGCTGGAATTTGCCGCTATCGAGCCCGTAGCCGTAGATGTAGCGGCCGCTCTCCTCGCCGACCCAGCTCACCATCCAGACGATGCGCTTGTCGGTGTCGACGCAGATGCCCGACACTTCCTGCTGGCCGGTGGACGCATCGAACTTGAAGGCGCGCTTGAGCTTGAGCGTCTTGGCGTCATGGATGGCGATCTGGATGTCCTTGCCGACGCCGTCGGCGAAATTCTCGGCGCTGACGAACACCTCGCCGTTGAAGACGTCGATGCCGCCGATGTGATTCGACGGGATCGGATAGCCGTCGAACGGGCTCTCGTTGGAGAGCACGAGCTTGCCCTTCTTGTCGTACTTGTAGAGCGCCTTGCTGCCGCTGACGTAATAGAACTCGCCGTCGCTGGTGACGCCCTGGCGGCCCTTCACCTCGAAGGTGTCGATCAGCTTGTAGCTGTAGGTCGGATGAACGGAAAGCGATGGAGCCTGCTTCTTCGGCGCCGCCTGCGCGGGGATGCAGAGCATCGCACCGAGAAGAAGCGGCAGAGCAAGTCGGCTGTATCTGAGCATGTCAAACCCCCGTTGACCGGCCCGGCTCGGGCCGATTCATGCAAGTCACGCTGGCGTCGGCCGCGCCGACGGGGGTGTTGCCGCTCCCCGCGGGCGAGCGGCCGATCACGAACGATGGCGCGATGCTACGGCGTTCGCGGCGCGGGTAAATACGTCACTGCACTAAGGCATCGAACCAGTTGAACATCTTCGACGCGCATCGATGTTCGCCGCGTATCGAGGCGAAAGCGAAAGTGGCGCCGCCGAGCCTGCGCGTATTTTCATTTCGTCGACGATATTCGCCGCACGCGATCGCGAACATCGCGCCAATGCCGAGCAAATCGGAGCGCGCGGCCGGCTGCTGCCGTGCTCCGTGTTCGTTTGAGGTGGCGGCGAAAACGAAAGTCCGGCGCCGCCCGATCAACGGCATGTGGAGGCGCGCCCCGAACGACCTCCGAGAGATGCGACATTCGCGCGATCACGTCACACGTGCACCGGGCGCGGTGCGGTGGACCGCTCTTCGCGGCCTGCCGCGCCGCGCCCGGGGCACGATGCGCAGCGATCGATCGACAGCCGCTCACAGGACCCTGATCCGCGGCACCTTCCGGGCCCCGAAGCTCAACGACGCCACCGCCCAGACGAGCGCGTCGAGGCGGTCGGGCGAGCGGCCGGACGAGAGACCGGTCGGACCGAAATCGCACATTTCGTCTTCGAGCCTGGCGAACATGCCGGCGTGCTTGACACGGCCCTGCTCGTAGAGGGCGGCGACCGGCTCGGCGCGCAAAAATTTTCCTCGCGTCGCCGTGACGCTGGTCACCGGCACATCCGGGTCGGCCTGCGCCAGGACGGCGCGCACCATGTCGCCGCCGTGGTTGACCTCGACCACGAGCGCGTCCGCCGCGAGCGAACGCCACAGCGCCACCGCCCTGCCGGCCCATCCGGCGGGCGTGAGCCCGGCGACGGTCGCATCGGCGAGAATGTAAATCATGCCCTCTTCGCCGACGCCGGCGGCGACGAGGCCGCAGGCGGAGGAGCCTTCGTGGCTCGTGGCCGGCGGGTCGACGGCGACGACGATGCGCGCGAGCGCCGGCGCGGCGGCGACGCGCGAGCGCTCGATCAAGTCGCGCGACCACAGGGCGTCGGGACGCTCCTCGATGAACTCGCCCAGGATTTCCTGGCGGCCGAGGCGCGTACCCCCGTAGCGGGCGATGACGGTGTCGATGAAGGCCGGCGCCAGATGGGCGGCGTTCGCCTGGGTGGGCGCGTGGGTCACGACCGTCGCGGGATCGTCGCGCAGACGCTTGAGGAGCGGGATCGGCCGCGGCGTCGTGGTGACGACCTGGCGCGGCCGGGCGCCGAGGCGCAGGCCGAACTGCAGCATGTCGAAACTCGCGTCGGCATGGCGCCATTTGGCGAGTTCGTCGACCCAGGCGGCACCGAACTGGAAGCCGCGCAAGGATTCCGGATCCTCGGCGGAAAAGGCCTGCGCGACGGCGCCGTTTCGCCATTCGAGGCGGCGGCGCGACGATGTCCAGGTGGGCCGCTCGTGGCGGGCATGGGCGGATATGAGACCGGATACGCCCTCGACCATCACTTCGCGGACTTCGTGCTCCGTCTCGCCCACGAGGGCGATGGGCGAGACCGGCACGCCGGCGACCCCCAATGGCGGTTCGCCGAGCGCCATGGCCTTGACGAAAGCCGAGCCGGCCGCCGTCTTGCCGGCGCCGCGGCCGCCGAGGACGAGCCAGGTGGTCCAGGCGCGGCCCTCTAGGGTCGCGGGCGGCGGCACCTGGTGGGCGTGGGCGAAGAGCGCAAAATCGTGCATGAAGCGGTCGCGTTCACGGGCCGGCATCTCCGCCATCAATTTCAGCTGGCTGGGCGGCGACAAGCGCGTCAATGCGGCGCGCAAGCTCGCGACGGAATTCGTCGATGTCGCGGCTGTCGGCTTCGGGGTTTCGATCGTCATTTGGGGCCACCGTGGCTTCGTCGAGCGCGGCGAGTTCGCGCATGGTCTTGACCATCACCGAAAGCACGCGGCCGTCGCGCTCGCGCTCGTCGGCGTCGAGGCCGGCGGACATGACCCGCCCGTGCAGGTCGGCAACTTGCCGTTCGGCGCTCTCCCACAGCATCTGCACCACCGCGGCGCGGTCGGCTTCGGTGAAGACCCGCGGTGGCGCATCGTTGCGGTCCGCCGGGATGCGCCCGGGCCGGGTGTCGGCGCGCACAGCTCGCGCAACGACGTCCCCGGCGTCCTCTTGCCTTGGCCGCGCACGCGCCTTGGCGCGCACGGGCGCGTTCTTCGCGTCCATGACTGAGCCCCGATTTGTGGAATTGAATTACGGCTTGTCGGCTGATCGCTTCCTAGTCCCCGGACGTGCCCCGGACGCGGTACGGTGGACCGCACTTCGCGGTCTGCCGCGCCGCAGATCCGGGGCCCTGTCCCGACGCCGCCCCGACCAGCGTCAGCGCAAGGCCCCGGTTCAGCGTCGCACCACTTCGCTCCGCTACGCTTCGCTGCGTGCTGCGCCGCGCCCGGGGCACGGAAGCGGAACTGATCAGTCGAATTCAGTATTGTACCAAGCGTCGTCGCTGATGACTCATGATTGACCGTCGTCCTGAGAGCCTGACTCAAAATGCGGCCAACCGAAAAGGCCATTTACTGAGCGTTCGTCATGCCCGGGCTTGTCCCGGGCATCCACGCCTTGAAACGTGCGCAGCAGAAAAGA
>JAVDCA010000004.1 GCA_030848545.1 Astrobacterium formosum | reverse complement strand
CGACCTCGGCCTCCTTCTGCTCGGAGCGCATCCGGTCGGCCTCGATCATGCCGTGCTTGAACGTGTGCATGGCGCTGGCGAGCTTGCCGATCTCGTCCGAACGGCCCGGGAAACTCGCTTCCGCCGACATGTCGCCACCGGCCAGCTTGAGCATCGCCGACTGGATCGTCGCGAGCGGAGAGGTCACGCGCCGCGACACCAGTACCATGAGGGCGGCGGCGACGAGGATCGCGCCGATGAGCAGGGCCGACTGGACGGCGAGCATCAGCAAAGCATGCGAGCGGTTCTTGGTCGCGTGCGCCTCGGCGGTGTCGAGCGCGAGCTCGGCGACCGCGAGCGCGGTCGCGAGCTTGGGCGTGGTTTCGCTGAGCCAGGTCTCGGCCGTGTAGGTGGTCTTGCCGGTCTCGACCATGTCCCTGACCACCTTCGCGCGCAGCTCGATATAGGGCTGGGCGAACAGGTCGGTGCGGACCTTCTGCATGGCGGTGCCGAATTCCGGCGGCAGCGGCAGTCCGGTGGCGGTTTCCGTCAGCGTCGTCCAGACCGTATTCATCCGGGCGGCGATCGCGGCGAGTTTGCCGAGAGGATCGGCCTGCATCTTCTGGCCACCGAGCGGGCCGGAGATCAACAACGAAGCGTCGCCGCCGGCATTGCGCAGATCCCAGGCGAGCTGCTTGAGGCCGAGGAGTTGGTCGACGAAGGGCTCCTGCAGCTTCACGTAGCGCGACAGGCGGGCCGACAAGGCCTCGCCGTTTTCCATCATGGCGGTGACGTGTTTGAAATAGTCCTGGGCAAGGCCCGCGCGCCGCTGTGCTTTCGGTTTGAGCATCGCCTCCGCCGACTCCCTCTGCAGGGCATCGAGCTTGTCTGTGGCGGCGGCGAGGTCGGAGACGACCTTGTCGCGATCCGGGAAATCGACGGACTTGAGGGCCTCGACAGCGGCGCGAAGCGCCGGCATTTCGGCGTCGCGATTGGCCTTGACCTGTGGGTTGACGGCGGTGAGCTGGCGTTCGGTGACGAGATCGCGGAAGGTGCCGGTGCGGTCCAGGCGCAGATTGTGCAGCGCCCTGAACAGTTCGCCGGACGCGTTGGTGACGGCGGCGATGCGGGTCGCGACAGTGAGCCGGCCCCACGAATCCCATGCCCCGAGGGCGAGGATGATCACCACTGCGGCGGCGAGGCACGCGATGACCGATTTCAGCAAGACACTGACGGTGACACGACCGAACATCGAAGGCCCCATGAAACTCTGCGGCAATGTTTTTTCCATAGTCCGGCCGTTGTTAACGTGGCGTCATCCCGGCACCGCATCTGAGTACCAAACCGTTTGTGCGGACGAAAATATGCGATTCTTTTCAACTACCTGCACACGCCGCACAGGTCAGCGACCGGGGATTGTCGGGATCAATCACCGACAGCCCCCTTGCGCAAACGGCCGCATCCCGCGACAAGTTTGCCGTGACCGGATACCCGATCCGGTCGGGACATGTTTTTCAAGGACAGGCCGATGATACCCCGCTACAGCCGCCCCGAAATGGCGGCGATCTGGGACCCCCAGACCCGTTTTCGCATCTGGTTCGAGATCGAGGCCCACGCCGCCGACGCCATGGCCGGACTCGGCGTGATCCCGAAGGAAGCGGCGGCCACCATCTGGGCCAAGGGCAGGAATGCGATCTTCGACGTCGAGCGCATCGATACGATCGAGCGCGAGGTCAAGCACGACGTCATCGCCTTCCTGACCCATCTCGCCGAAATCGTCGGCCCCGAGGCGCGCTTCGTCCATTCCGGGATGACGTCGTCGGACGTCCTCGACACCTGCCTCAATGTCCAACTGGTGCGCGCCGCCGACATTCTGATCAGTGACGTCGACGCCGTCCTCGCTGCCCTGGAACGTCGCGCCTTCGAGCACAAGCTCACCCCGACCGTCGGCCGCTCGCACGGCATTCACGCCGAGCCGACCACGTTCGGCTTGAAACTCGCCCAGGCCTATGCGGAATTCTCGCGCGCCAAGGCGCGCCTCACGGCCGCCCGCGCCGAGGTCGCGACCTGCGCCATCTCGGGCGCGGTCGGCACCTTCGCCCAGGTCGACCCGCGCGTGGAGGAGCACGTCGCCAAGGCCATGGGTCTCGCCGTCGAGCCGGTGTCGACCCAGGTGATCCCGCGCGACCGCCACGCCATGTATTTCGCGACGCTGGCCGTCGTCGCCTCCTCCATGGAGCGGCTGGCGATCGAAATCCGCCACCTGCAACGCACCGAAGTGCTCGAGGCCGAGGAGTTTTTCTCCGCCGGCCAGAAGGGCTCCTCGGCGATGCCGCACAAGCGCAATCCGGTCCTGTCCGAGAACATCACCGGGCTCGCCCGGCTGGTGCGCGGCTATGCGGCGCCCGCGATGGAGAACGTGGCGCTGTGGCACGAGCGCGACATCTCGCACTCCTCGGTCGAGCGCATGATCGGCCCCGACGCCACGGTGACGCTCGACTTCGCCTTGATGCGGCTCGCCGGCCTCATCGACAAGCTCGTCGTCTATCCGGAGAACATGCAGAAGAATCTCGACCGGCTGGGCGGGCTCGTGCATTCGCAGCGTGTCATGATCGCGCTCACCCGCAAGGGCTGCTCGCGCGAGGACGCCTATCGGCTCGTACAGCGCAACGCCATGCGGGTGTGGCGCGGCGAGGGCGACTTCCTCGCCTTCCTGAAGGGCGACGCCGACGTCAAAAACTATCTCGCCGACGCCGAGATCGAGGACTGCTTCGACCTCGGCTATCACTTCAAGCACGTCGACACCATCTTCCGCCGGGTGTTTGGACGGGCGTGATGCTGGCCGAACTCCTGCTGCGCCTCACCACGACGGCGCCGCCGGAGATGCGCCGGCTCGGTCTCGTCAAGGAGGCGGTGTGGCTGTGGTCGCGGGCGACCCGCTGCCGCAAGGCGTGGGCGGCGCACGAACAGCGCTGCCACGCCGTCGTGGAGCGCGCCGTCGCCCGCCTCGGCCGACACCGCACCGTGGTCGTGCTCGGCTCCGGGCTGTGCCGCGACGTGCCGGTCGGGCGGCTCGCGGAACTGTTCGAGCGGGTCGTGCTCGTCGACGTCGTTCACCTGTGGCCGGTACGGCTGCGTCTCGCCCGCCACAAGAACATCCAATTCGCCCACCGCGACGTCACCGGCCTCGCCAAATGGATTCTGGGCGACGCCGAGAACCGCGGCGATCCGCTCGCCGATCTCCGTGGGAACCCCGACGTGGATCTGGTGATCTCCGCCAATCTCCTGTCGCAGATCGCGATCTGCCCGGAGAACTGGCTCGACGACCACCCGGGCCGCGCCGGCGAATTGCCCGCCGACCTGCCTTCGCGGGCGATCGGCTGGCATCTCGACGATCTCGCGGCTTTCGCCTGCCCGGTCTGCCTCCTCACCGACGTGCACATGAAGGTGGTCGATCGCGACGGCCGTGTGGTCGAGGAGACCAATCTGGTCGCCGACCTGCCGATGCCGACGCCCGACGACGCCTGGGACTGGCCGGTCGCTCCCTTCGGCGAGATCGGCCGGCACATCGCCCGTATCCACCGCGTCCACGGCTACACGCAGTGGCCTCGGACCGGCATGAGGGAAGCGGTCAATATCCCCCGGAGGCAAGCGGGCGCGCCGGATCGCGAGCGTTGGACGCCGCGCCGGCGGCCGGCGGCGCGCTGACCGCCCCGGCGGATTCCGCAACAGGCGGGGCCGCGACGGGGGCACCCGCCGGGACCGCGGGGGTCACGCAGACCGCCGGGCACGGCGGCCCTCGGTCGGTCCGCTTTGCGGCGCGCGCGACGTGCTTTCGTGGCGGCGGGCGCCGCGCGTGTGAAGGCTCGGGGGGCGGCGGAGCCGCGCCCAGAGCGTTGCCGGCCGACAGTCCGCCGAACCAGGTTCCGGCCCACAGCGAGCCCGACTGGTCCTCTTCGGGAGGAGACAGCCGGCGTCGCGGCGGATTGTAACCGCCTTCATAGGAATGCCCGGCACCGATCGTGCTGAACTGGAGCCCAACGATGTCACCCCAATGGTCTGTGCCCAGATTGATGATGCGCGGGATCCGAAAGCCGGCGTCTTGAGGCGCCGTAGGCCTGAGTTGATTCACTTTCACATAGCCTTGCACGTCTCCATAGGAGACCGCGCACCAGTGTCGCGAGCAGGCCGAGACCTCGACGGTCGTTCCCGCCCGGAACATGCCGGTCGCCGCATAGGTCGTGCCCGGTCCGGTGCGAAGTTCGGCGTCGACCGTGATCGTCGCCGGCGCCGCGCCGGCAGCCGCCGTGAGGATGAGCCAACTCGCCGCGATCATCGATCCGTGGACCATCGGTTTTGCCGCCATCACATCCCTCCTTCGGAGGTTCTGGCAGGCGAAGGTTGTGTGAAACTGACCGCCAGACACCACAGCGACCGGCGCCATGGCAGGGTTGCCCGCTACGGTGCAATCGTGCGACCAGAGGCCATGCGCAGTTCCGAAATCGACATCCTGATCGTCCCCGGATACGGCGGCTCGGGCCCCGACCACTGGCAGACCCGTTGGGAGAACAAGCTGTCCACGGCACGCCGGGTCGAGCAGGACGACTGGGGGCAGCCCAAGCGTGACGAATGGGTCGGGCGACTCGTTGCGGCAAGCGCCGCCGCCACCCGCCCGGCGGTGCTGATCGCCCACAGCCTCGGCGTCCTCACCGTCGTGCATGCGGCGCCGTTGCTGTCGAAGACGGTCATCGGCGCGTTCCTGGTGGCGCCGCCGGACGAGCCGGGCCTCGCCATCTTCCCCGACATCGACCAGGCCTTCGCCCCGATCCCGCGCGATCCGCTGCCGTTTCCGGCCATCCTGGTCGCCAGCGAGGACGACCCCTATTGCGACCTCGCCACCGCCGAGGATTTCGGCTTCGCCTGGGGGGCGGCCTACGCCAATGCGGGGGCGGCCGGTCACATCAACACCGAGTCGGGCCACGGCCCCTGGCCCGAAGGCCTGTTGCGGTTCGCCGGCTTCATCTCCCGCCTCGCCCCGCCGGCGTGACGAGCTGCGCGGCAATCGGCGCGGGCTGAACACAAGACATGAAAAAGCCGGCGCAAGATGGCGCCGGCTTTGCTGTTTCGTCGATCCGGGCGTCAGCGGCCCCCCACCGGTGCGGGCCCGGCACCGGTCGTGGCGGCCCCGCCGCCTCCACTGGACATTCCGCCCCGACCGCCTCCACCGGCGCCCACAGGCGGGGCCGATCGTCCGGCCGAAACGCCGGCACGGCCTCCCACCGGCGGCGGCGAGGACGGCGCGGCGCCCACGCTCGGCCCTCTCGGGCGCCCCGCCCAAGAACCGCCACCAGAACTGCCCGGACGTCCTATGCCGGGCCGGCCGGGAGGCCGCGCTCCGATCTGGTTGCCACCGCGGCCGCGGCCCCAATGGGACGGGCCGCGATGCCCCCAGCGGCGACCGTGATCGTAACCGCGGCCGCTGCGATAGCCGAAGCCGAGCGTCACGCTGGGGCCATAGCCGTAATAGCCGGGGCCGTAATAGTCGTCGTCGTCATAATAGTCCGGGTCCACATAGCCGTAGGACGGTCCCGGGACCGGCACGAGAGCCCCGGCGGCCACGCCCATGTCGAGGTAGGAGCGCGAGGCGTAACCCTGCTGGCCCCCATAGGCCACCGTGCACCAGTTGCCGCTGCAACCGCCCACATCGACGGTCGCGCCGCCGGGCAGAGAACCGATCACGGCGTAATGGGTGCCGGGCCCGCCACGCAGGTTGAGATCGCTGCGCACGACCGCCGGCGCGGCGGCGGCGGCCGTCGCCGACAGGGCGATGAGACCGATGCTCAACAAGAATTTGCGGCTGATACTCGTCATGGAACTCCTCCGTTGCGAAAGCGGCGTCACGGGCGCCTGCCATTCACGGCGACAACCGCGGCGGCGTGATGGCGTTCCGGTCGGGGCGTTTTGCCCCGATCAGCATTGCGTCATGACGGCCATGCCCGGCCGCCACCACGGCATGGCCACAATTTCGGCTTGGATGGCCCGGGTGGGCGGCGGGTTGACGGTCATGTCTCAGACTTTTCTCGTGTTCGATTCCGGGCTCGGCGGCCTCACGGTCCTGCGCGAGATCGTTGCCGCCCGTCCGGACGCCCATATGGTCTATGTGGGCGACGACGCCTTCTTTCCTTATGGGGGGCACACCGAGACCAAGCTCGTCGCCCGCGTGGTGCCGCTCATGGGCGAACTGATCGAACGCCACCGGCCCGACATCGTCGTGATCGCCTGCAACACCGCCTCCATCCAGGTACTGCCGCATCTGCGCGAGCGCTACACCCTGCCCTTCGTCGGCACGGTGCCGGCCATCAAGCCGGCCTGCGCGGCGTCGCGCTCGAAACGCGTGTCGGTGCTCGGCACCGAGGCGACGGTGGCGCGCGAATACACCCGCCGGCTGATCCGCGACTTCGCCCGCGATTGCGCCGTGACGCTGGTCGGCTCCCGCCGCCTCGCCGGCCTCGCGGAGGCGCATCTGCAGGGGCAATCCATTGCCGATGCCGACATCGCCGCCGAAATCGCGCCCTGCTTCGTCGACCAGGATGGCGAGCGCACCGACACGGTGGTGCTCGCCTGCACCCATTATCCCCTGCTCATGGACCGGCTCGCCCGGCTCGCCCCCTGGCCGGTCACCTGGGTCGACCCGGCGCCGGCGATCGCGCGCCGGCTGGTCGATCTCGCCGGCCCCGCCGAGCCGGCCACCGCACGCGGGCAGGTCGAGGCGGTATTCACCTCCGGCAAGCACCCCGACGCGAGGCTCGCCGCCGGCCTGGCACGCTTCGGGATCAACGCCTTGGCGGATGCGACCGCGAATTGACTCCACCGGGCTTTCGACCTAGAAGTCCCCGGTCGCGCGGGCCTCAGGGCCCGCGTGGCGTTTCGCGACCCGTGGCAAGGCCTTGGCGCTGTTGAGGACTTGCCTGTCGGCTCCGGTTCCCCGGGGCAGCAGGAGGGCGCGATCCTCAAACCCTTGAACCAAAACCCGGCCGGCCGCCCAAAAGGGGCCCGCCGCCGATCTTGAGGACGCGAATGACCAAGCGCATCCAGGCGAAGCACAAGCTCGATCGCCGCATGGGGCAGAACATCTGGGGCCGCCCGAAGAGCCCCGTCAACAAGCGCGAATACGGCCCCGGCCAGCACGGCCAGCGCCGCAAGGGCAAGCTCTCCGACTTCGGCGTGCAGCTGCGCGCCAAGCAGAAGCTCAAGGGCTACTACGCCAACATTTCCGAAAAGCAGTTCCACGGCATCTACGAAGAGGCCATCCGGCAGAAGGGCGACAGCGGCGCCAACCTGATCGGCCTTTTGGAGCGCCGCCTCGACGCCCTCGTCTACCGCGCCAAGTTCGTGCCGACGATCTTCGCGGCCCGCCAGTTCGTCAACCACGGCCACGTCAAGGTCAACGGCCGCCGGGTGACCATCCCGAGCTTCCGCCTCAAGGCCGGCGACCTCGTCGAGGTCAAGGAAGCCTCCAAGCAGCTCGCTTTGGTGCTCGAGGCGACCCAGCTCCCCGAGCGCGACGTGCCCGAATACATCGAGGCCGATCTCTCCAAGATGACCGCGCGGCTCACCCGCGTGCCGTCCATGAACGAGGTCCCCTACCCGGTCCACATGGAACCGCACCTCGTTGTGGAATACTATTCGCGCTAATTCGACGCGCGTTCGTCATCGACTGCGAAAAGGCCGCCCGCGAGGGCGGCCTCTTTCATGTGAGGGAACGCATCATCGGGTACATGGCGACTTTAACGCGACGACCTAATCGGCGCGCATTCGCACACAGAACTGGCTGCGAAAACTGAAGTCCGTACCGCGTATCGCTTTTACTTTGTCGACCACGCGGGTCCAAACCGCCGATCCTACAAACGCGCAATAGTCGTGCTGGAACGAGAAAAACCGCTTTCGCAAGAGGTTTTGAACCGGCAGCAACTCCCCTTTCAACCGTTTCTGTTCCGCCGGGGAATAGGTGGGTTGCGAATTGTCGGAAGCGCGTTCGAGTTCGCGCGCGAGAGCGACGTAGGTTTCGGCCGACTGTAGAAAGGCTGTGTAAGCCGAGATGGCCGGCGAGAAGCCGCCCGCGTCGGTAAACGCATTGACCTTGTTCATTATGCCAATGTCTTCGTTCCCATCGCGCAAAGTACTCGGAAAATATAGAGGAAATATATCTGTCATCGGATTTGGGCCGAGTATCTGATATTGCGTCAAAAGATCGGTAATCCGGCTATCGAACGATGGAAATTGACTCTCGATGGTGATCGCCTCGATGGTCTTCCAATCGAACGAAGCCGTGTTCTTTGAATAATTAAGCCCATAAATGCCGACGGCCCACGTCACAATAGCGGCCAGCGCCGCATTGAAGAACCGCGCCCGATTCTCCGCCTCCTTCTTGCGGAAATCCGCTATCTCAGCCTCGCTGATCGTGAAGGGCGCGAAGCTCTGTCGCAAGAAATAATTGGAAAAAGAAAAGACGAACGCAGTCAGGATTGCCAGCGCCACGAACCAGAAAACGAGCTCTTTCTGGACGCCGAGCAAGGACAGAGCCAACACGAGAACCATGGCCTCGGACCCGAGGATGGCGATCGGCATCCAGAAATGCTTGTCAGCCTTCAGACTTTGGCGCAGACGATCAATGTGCTCCGATATCGTGTTCATATCTTACTCGCCAAACGCACTGCTTACTGACAGTCGCTGCCCGCACGGCGAGATGGAATCTAGCAGATACGGAGGGCAATCGCGAAGCCCATCGTGATTCGACCGGCTGAAGGGGCGTTCAAACGACGGTTCGTCGAGCACGCAAAGCGCGTACGTCGAAAAAGGGCTGGATGCGCGAAGGAATTACGGTGAATCGCGGTGCAACGCACTGGTCGAATTCCGTGGCCGGGTCTCATCAACATCACCTTCTCCCCGCGGTCCGGCCGCATTCATTTGATCTCCGCGCGACCCGCCAGCAGCGAAGAGAGGAGGGTCTATGACGGCAAAAAAGACGAGCGCTAAGGATGTGCGGGGGCGCACGGACTGGAAGCGCGTCGACGCGCTCACGAACCGCGAGATCGAGCGCATGGCATCAGCCGACACACACAATCCGGCCACGCGCGCCGCCGACTGGGCCGATGCCGTGGTCGGCCTGCCACCGCTCAAGACTCCCGTCAATGCTAGATTCGACGTCGACGTGGTCGACTGGTTCAAGGCTCAGGGCCGCGGCTACCACACACGCATGAACGCGGTGCTGCGCCATTACATGGAATCACAACGCAGAAAGGCCGGTTGACGCACGTCAAGCAGGCGCTTGATGCGACGGAGCGCGAATCCATGACCGGCAGCAATAGGGTTATGGATTCCGGGCTCGCAGCCCTTCGGACCGCGCCGCGGACTGACGCGATCAATCCGCCGAATTCGCCATCACGCCCCCAGCGCCGCCTTGAAGCGCACGCGGATCTCGTGGCCGTCGCGGGTCGGCAGCACGCGCGGCAGCGGGTCGCGCTTGACCAGCGCCTTGACCAGCACCGGCCCTTGCGACTTGTGGATGAGATCGCGCACGGGGCGGGCGGCGGCGAGCGTGTCGACCTCGATGGCGTCGCGGAAGCGGCAGGCCGTGGCAATGGCAACGAGGTCGATACCGGCGTGGGTGTGGCTCGCCTGCATGCCGGTCTCGCCGTAGTGGCCGTTGTCGAGCACGACGACGGCGAGGTTTTGCGGCTGCTTGACCCCTATTGTTGCGAGGCTGCCGATACCCATCAGGGCGTCGCCGTCGCCCGTGATGACGACGACGCGGTGGTCGGGACGCGCCAAAGCGAGCCCGAGACCGACCATGAGCGTTCCGCCCATGCCGCCCCACTGGTAGACGTTGAGCGGATGATCGCCCGCCGCCGCGACGTCGTAGGTCGACGAGCCCAGCCCCGTCACCACGATCAGGCCGCCGCGGTCCACGAGCAGCGCACGAACGAATTCCCGCCGGTCGATCATCGCTTGACCCATTGCTTGCGGCCGATCAGCCGTTGGCCGAGAAGCACGGCGATGCGCTGATTGCCTTCGTAGGCCATGTCGCAGCATGCCCCGACCACGTCGCCGACCTCGTCCGGGACGTCGACCCGGAAGGTGAGAAAGCCGGCGAGCTTTAGGGCCGCCTCGGTGGTCGATCCCATGGGCACCTGCCAGGAATTGAACTCGCCGTACTCGCCCCGCATGGTCACCAGGGTCAGGCACGGGACCCCGAACCCATGCAGGATCGAGAACATGTTGATGCAGTTGCCGACGCCGCTCGATTGCATCAGGAGCGCGGCGCGCTCGCCGCCCAGCGCCGCCCCGACCGCGAGGGCGACGCCCTCCTCCTCGGTGGTCAGCACCACGTCGGTGATGTCGGGATCGTCGACGCAGCGCGCGATCAGGCGCGTGTGCCCGGCATCGGGCACATAGGCGACTTGGCGCACTTTGGCGCGCTTGAACTGGGCGAAGATGGCATCGGGCCATCCTCCCGGGTCCTGGTTCGTGTGGTCGTCCACGACCCCCCTCCTGAAACGGCACTCGGAATGCCACGAATCTACGACGCGGTCGCCTCCGCAGCCAGGGCAGCTGGGGTCGCGGGAGGAATGCGAAACTGCATGCGCGCGCCGGGCGATGTTCGCCGTCCAATTGCGACTGGCCAACACATCGCGCATTGCGTATATGTTTGCCTCAAAACAACGCCGCCGGGAGGAACCAGATGCGCCCATCCGCTCGTCAGCTTGCCCACCTGGATCGACGCCGCCTGATGGCGGGCGCGGCGGCGACGCTGGCTTTCGGCTTGCCGGGCGTCCTCGCCGCAGCGCCGGCCACACGCCTGAGCGCCGGCACCTTCGAGCTCTCCGTCATCAGCGACGGCCATCTCCTTCTGCCGACGGAGGGTCTTGCCCCCGAAGCGCCGCCGGCGCAGCGCGCAGCGGCGCTTGCGGCCACCGGGCAGACCGGTCCCCAGTTTCAATCACCCACCAATGTGACGCTGATCCGCGCCGGTGCCGAACTGATCCTCGTCGACGCCGGCTCGGGACCGCATTTCATGCCCACCGCAGGAAAGCTCGCCGAAAATCTCGCTGCCGCCGGCATCGCGCCGGAAGCCGTCACCCAGGTCGTGTTCACCCACGGTCATCCCGACCACCTGTGGGGCACGATCGACGATCTCGACGAGTTCACCTTCCCCAATGCGAGCTACGTGGTGGCGGTACCCGAATGGGATTTCTGGGCCGGCGAGAACGCGGCGCGGGGCCTGCCGGCAGACCGCCTCGTATTCGTGCAGGCGGCGCGGCGCAACTATCAGCGCATCAAGGACAAGGTCCGCATGGTCAAGCCGGGTGACGACATCGTCACCGGCCTGCGCGTGGTCGACACCGGCGGCCACACCCAGGGCCATGTCTCGCTGGATGTCGCAGGCTCGGTCCTCGTCACCGGCGACGCCCTCACCCACCCGGTGATTTCGTTCGCGCATCCGCGCTGGCGCATGACCGCCGACCACGAGCCCGAGCGCGCCGTGGCGACGCGGCTCACGCTGCTCGACCGCCTCGCCACCGACAAGACGCGCATCATCGGCTTCCACCTGCCCTATCCGGGCGTCGGCCGGGTGGAGCGCAAGGACGATGCTTATCGGTTCGTGACCAGCTAGAATTCCGTCGTAGTCGCCGTCGAGCCTTGAAGAGCGTCGCCGCGTTGGAAAACCGCCGTCAAAGAGCCGACGTTCCATCGTTTACCGCGATCAGTCCAGATATCCCGGGAGCCACAGCGCGATCTGCGGAAACGCAACGAGGAGAAACGCCATCGCGAGCATCGTGAGCGTGAACGGGATCGACCCGTAGATCACGTCCAGAACGTTTCCCGACGAGCGTGTTCCCTGCACGACGAACAGGTTGAAGCCGATCGGCGGCGTCAATAGCGCCGTCTCGAGCAGAATCATCATCAACACGCCGAACCAAACGGTATCGATGCCGGCCGCGACCACCGCCGGGACGATCAGCGGCACCGTGGCGATCAGCATCGACAGCGATTCCATGAACATGCCGAGCACCAGGTAGAACCCGATGGCCGTGAAGATGAGCATGGTCGCCGACATGCCGGATCGTGCGAACAAGTCCGTGACGATCTGTGACAAGCCGATGGATGTGAGCACGAAGTTGAGCAGGAACGCGGCGATCACCACCAGCACGATCATCGCCGTGGTCACCACCGTCGCCTCGCCGGCCTGCAGCAGGACGGACAGGCTGAACTGCCTGCGCAGCATGGCGAGAATGATCGCCATCACGACGCCGAGCGCCGCCGATTCGGTCGGCGTGGCCCAGCCGGCATAGATCGCGCCGATGACGACGAGAAAGATCAACAGGGGCGGGACGAGGTCGGGCAGCAGCTCGATGCGCGTCTTCCAGCCGGTCGGGACCGGATCGCCGCCCCATCTACGCCGGAACAGGCACGAAACGATCACCGTCAGCGAGAACATGACGGCGAGCAGGATGCCCGGGACAAAGCCGGCGAGATAGAGCTTCGGGATCGAAGTTTCGGTCAGCACGCCGTAGATGATCATCGGGATCGACGGCGGGATCAGGATTCCCAGTGCGCCGCCGGCGGCGATGGTGCCGAGGAACAGGCGCTCGTTGTAGTGGTACCTCTTGATCAGCGGTCCGGAGATGGTCCCGAGGGTGGCAGCGCACGCGACACTCGAGCCGCTCATCGCCGCGAATATCGTCGAGAAGCCGATATTCGCGTGCATCAAGCCGCCGGGCAGATGGCTCAGCCACTGGGCGATGGCGTGATACATACGATTGCTGAGGCCGCTGCGGAGCAGGATTTCGCCGAGTAGAATATAGAGCGGGATCGCGAACAGCGTGAATTCGCTCGATGTCGACCAGGCGAGCTCGCCGAATGCGAAGGTGAGCGGCATGGGCGAATAGATCTTCGCCAGAATGAAGGCGAGGAAGACGAGGCCTGCGGCGACCGGGATGCCGAGCGCCAATATGCCGAGAAGGAGAAGGACGGAAACCTTAAGCATGGGGCGCTTCTTTCCCGGACGCGACCTTCTGATCCTCGATCTCCTCGGAGACGAGACGGGTGCCGATCAACGGCCGCGCCTCGATCTCGCGGCCGGATCCGATCAGGTAGAGTGCGCGCACGACCAGCCACGTGCTGGTGATCGTCAACAGAACAAGTCCGGCGATCCACAGGCCCTGCGGGATCGCCAGCGTGGTGGCGAGCGGCGTCATCGAGCGCGAACCGAGCTTCAACGAACGCGCGAAGGTCTGCCAGCCGGTCCAGGTCAACAGCGCCGTCGCCAGCATGAACGAAATCGCCGCGATCAGGTCGACGAAGACGATGCCGGCACGCGGCAAGATCATCTGCACGGTGTCGATCCGGATGTGGCCGCGGTTGAGCAGCGTCAGCGACGCGCCCCATACCGTTACCAGCGCGAGGGCGTAACCCGAGAGTTCACCGACACCGCCGTAGATCAGTGTCGTGCCGAACAGCGAACGGACGGCGATGTCCATCGTGATGAGGACCGCCATCGCGGCCACGACCAGACCGGCCACGCGCGCCGCCCAAGTGGCGACGACTCGGAGAGAACAAGTAATGACGTCCATCCACCCCCCCTTGGGCCTCCGTCGCGGGCCCGGCCCGCGACGGAATCACGAATCTTCACAGAGTCGAAAAACGCCGGTGATCACAGCCCGTCGAGCGGAATCGACAGACCGACAGCTTTTCCGACCGTCGCGTTCCAGCGCACGACGCAGTCCTTGCCGCATCGCTTGCCCCATTGCGGCAGCACGACACTCTGCGTCACCTTGCGCAGCAACGCCCGATCGGCGTCGGTGACCGGCACTAGCTTCATCTCCGCCTTCTTGCCGAGGGTACAGGGATCCTTGCCGATGTTGCAGCTTACGCCCTCGTTGTGCGCTTGCTCGCCGATCGCCCACAAGCGCTTGTCGAGATCTTCGAACTTCGCTTCGAGGAAGCTTCGCACCGGCGGCGCGAACTTGTCCCATGAAGCGAGATTGGCCGATTGATAATAGATCGACCAGTTGACCGGCAGCGGCAGCAGATACTTCGTGACTTCGGCCCAGCCCGAGGTGTTGCCGGTGAGGCTTCCGGTAATGGCGCAGTCGAACACGCCGCGCTGCAGACTCGGGACCACTTCACCAAACGGAGTCGTGACCGGGCTTCCTCCCAGCGCGGTGATCATGTCCGCCATCGTACGGCTGTTGACGCGCACTTTCTTGCCGGCGATGTCGGCGAGGCTATTCACCTCCGTGCGACACCAGAACACCAACCCCGGATTGGGAGCAAGACCGAGCAGCTTGGTGTTGAACTTGCGCTGCATGGCCTCGGCGACGACCGGCTTCCAAGCGTCGCAGGCCTTGTGGACCTCGTCGATGGTCGCGGCGATGCCGGTGAGATCACAGCCCTCGAACACGGGATCGTCGCCCGCCAGCTTGACGATGTCGGTGGAGGCGAAGTCGGCGACGCCCGCCTCGGAGAGGCGGATCATCTGTTGCTCCTTGATGCCCATGACGTCGTAGCTGTTGTAACTGACGGAGATCTTGCCTTTCGAGTCGGCCGGAATCTCCTCGGTCCAGAACGGCTTTTCGACACGCCGCACCTGGACCTGCGTGCTGAAGTTGCCGATCACCCGAATGTTGGTGGGCGGCAGGTCCTGAGCCGCCGCCCCCGTAGTCAGGCCGGCAAAGCCGGCCGCCAAAACGATCGCGATACTGCGCCGAAGCGCGTCGGTCGATCCACAAGATGGCATATCGACGTCCTCTCGTTGTCTGACCCTAACCGGTTCTTCAATGTTCGTGCGACGGCCCGGCTCCGTGCGGCACGTTCGTCAATCCGGCGGTCCGCCGGCGAATGCAGCGGCGAGGATGCCGCGCACCGCAGCGAACGTGACCGGTTTGGGGTTCAAGCCGTTGTCGGTCTCCACGACGATCTCGGCGCAACGGTCGAGGTCGCCGACGCTCACTCCGCAGTCGGGCAGGCGAAGCGGCAGGCCGAGGGCGGCGCCGAAGTCGTAAATGCCGCGGGCCGCACTGTTGGCACCGAAGGCCGCGGCCACCATCGCCATGACTTCGGGCGAGGCGTCCTGGTTGTAGGCGGTGACATAGGGGAGCGCGACGGCGTGCGAGATGGCGTGCGGCACGCCGTAGGAGCCGCCGAGCACGTGGGCGACCCCGTGGTGCAGGGCGAATCCCCCGGTCAACGCGGCCCCGCTCATGAAAGCGCCGTACAACGCCTGTGTACGGGCATCTATATCGTCGGGCGCGTCGACGACTCGCGGCAGGCTGATCGCGATCGCCCGAATGCCGTCGAGCGCAGCCAGGCGAATGATCGGGCTCGCCGTCGCCACATACAGTGCCTCGACGCAATGGGCGAGGGCATTCATTGCGCTCGCGGCGCTGACGTCGGCCGGCAGAGACAGCGTCAGTTCCGGGTCGTAGATGACCGTGCGCGCCAGCATGTCGAGACTGGTGTGCATGCGCTTGATGCCGTCGATGGTGATGCCGCAGAATCCGGTCATCTCCGAGCCCGAATAGGTCGTCGGCACGTTGATGATCGGAAGAGCCGTCCCGAGCGCAATGCCCTTGCCGAGGCCGACCGCAGCACCGCCGCCGACCGACACCAGACAGTCCGCCCCCAGACGCAGAGCGTCCTCGCGTCCTGCCCGAGCGAGTTCGATGGGAACCTGCGAGATCGCCTTGGGATAAAGCCCCACCGCGCGCGGGCCGAGCATCGCGACCACACGTTCGGCAAGTCCATGACGGCCGGGCGTCGAGAGAACGAGCGCCCGCTTGGCGCCCAGTCGATCGACCTCGGCCGCGATATCGCCGAGCCGGCCTGGACCGAACACGATGCGGGGCGGCGTCGCGTTGTAGACACCCGCCGGGAGCGCGAAACCCATTCCGGCCGGATGCGTTTTGAATTCGGTGGTATCCGCGAACATCACTCACCAATCGACCACGGTGCCGTCCGGCAGCATGGCTCCCTGAGTATGGATGACTTCCTGCTTGAACGGATGCTTCGCCGCTTCCCGTTCGTCGATTTCCACTCCGAGCCCCGGCAGGTCAGGAACCGCCCAGTAGCTGCCGTCACGACGCATCGGCGTCTTCACCACGTCGTCGTACCAAGGCACGGCACCGCTCATTTCTTCCTGGATGACGAAGTTCGGAGTCGAGACATCGAAGTGCAACGCAGCGGCGCCAGCGACGGGTCCGTTTGGATTGTGCGGAGCGACACCCATCAACGCCTGCTCGGCGGCGAACGCGATGCGCTTTCCTTCGAGAATGCCGCCGGTATGGTTGAGATCGGGCTGGATGATATGCAGCGCGCGGTCCCGGAACAGCGGTTCGAATTCCTTGAATCCGACCAGCCGCTCACCCGAGGCGATCGGGCACCCGGCCCGCTCGGTCACCAGACGAAGCGCCGCCGTGTCTCCCGGCTGGACCGGCTCCTCGCAGAACATCGGGCGATACGGCGCGAGTTCCTCGATGAACTGCAGCGCCGCCGAAACCGAGGCGGGGCGACCGTGGAAGTCGATCATGATGTCGACCTCCTCTCCCACCGCCTCCCGCAGCACCCGCATGAGACGCCCGACATGGCGGCGTGACGGGATGTCGGCGGTATAATGCGCGTAGGGAATGAACACGACTTTGAGCGCGTCGTAGCCTTTGTCCACCACGGCGAGGGCCTTGTCGCGTAGCGCGCCTTCGTCGAACGTCTCGTAGACCGATTTCATGTCGCCGAGACCGAGGTGGGTGTAGACCCTCACTTTATCGCGCGTCCGTCCGCCGATCAGACGCCATGTCGGCAGGCCGAGGCTCTTGCCAAAGATGTCCCACAGGGCATGTTCGATGCCGCTGATAGCGGTCGCGCCGATGATCCCCAGGCGGTAATAACTGTGCTTGTTGAGGATACGGACGATCTGCTCGACGTCGCGCGGGTCGCGCCCGAGCACCAGCGGCTCGAGATCGGCGACCGTGCCGGTCACCGCCCGGGTCTTCCAGTTCAGGCTCGCCTCGCCCCAGCCGTAGAGGCCGGCCTGGTCCGTGAGCACTTTGACGAAGATCCAATTGCGCATCTCGGCATTGACGACGATCGTCTCGATGCCGGTGATCTTGATCGATACGCCGCACGCGGCATGTTCGGCGGGGTTCATTCGACTGCTCCCGTGCGCGGCGCGCGTACTACGTTCATCAACGCCTGGCCCGCGGAGAGGCGTTGAATGTTCTGGGCGATGACGGCGTAGCGTCGCCCGGGCAGGTTGACCGTCCACGCACAGGAGTGCGGTGTGCACACGACGTTCGGCAATTCGTGGAACGGGAAATCCGACGGCACCACCTGGTCGTCGGCGCCGCTCGGATAGCGGTACCAGACGTCGAGATATGCGCCAGCGATGGTCTCGTCGCGCAGGGCGAGATAGAGGGACTCCTCGACGACGATCTCGGCGCGCGAAATATTGACGATGACCGCGCTCCGCTTCATGCGCGCGAGTTCCGTCGCGCCGATCAGCCCACGGGTCGCGTCGGTCAACGGACATGCGACGATCAGATAGTCGGCCTCCGCCAGGAGGCGCGGGAGATCGCCGGGCCGCAACATTTCATCGGCCAGGTCGCCGGCTTCGCCGGCGGCATCCAGCGCCAGCAGGCGCACGCCGAGAGGCCGCGCCCGGCGCGCGATGGCCCGTCCAATCCGCCCGAACCCGAGCAGCCCGACGGTCCGGCCCAGCAACTCTCCATGCGGCACGCGGTTGCGGTAGACCTGCGACCAGGTATCCGGCCTGAAGCTTGCCCGCATCTCATCCAAGCGGATTTCGGTGCGCAACATCGCGAACAGCACGAATTCGGCGATCGCCGCCTCGTGCTCGAACACGTTGCAAATCCAGGCGGAGGGCGGGACGCTGTCGAGATCGATCCCGTCGAGGCCGGCACCCGGGACGTGCAGCAAGCGGAACGGGGGGGCCTTGGCACCTTGGCGTGAAAAACGGAGCGAGACGAGGACGTCATTCGGACCGATCTGGCCGTCGAAATCGGCGGCCCAAGCGGCTTCTCGCGGGAGAGGAACAACGACGTGTTTGCTCGGTAGAAGAGCAGCGAGCCGGCCCTGATGGTTGGCCGCTTCGCCAATCAGATACACCTTCACGACCCGGTACCCCTTGTTTTCGGGACGTTAAGAACGCCGATTAAGTTCGTCCAATTATTTTTCTTTCTTCTGTAAGAACGATCACTTATTAAAAGGAGCATGGACCGGCGTCGCCTGGGATGTTTCATCGCCCTTGCTGAGGAACTGCACTTCCAGCGGGCTGCCCAGCGCTGCCACATCAGCCAACCCGGCTTGAGCCAACAGCTTTTCAAGCTCGAAAAATATCTCCAGGTGCAACTCGTCTATCGGACCAAGCGGCACGTGGCCCTGACGAGCGCCGGCGAGGTGTTCCTGACCGAGGCGCGGAAAATCGTCCGCAGCATGGATGACGCGCTGGAACTGGCGCGACATACCGAGAGCGGCCGGATTGGGCGGCTGACCATCGGGGCGACCGCGCCGGCACTGTTCGTCTTGTTGCCTGAAGTGCTGCAGCGATTCGCGGCGGCGCTTCCTGACGTCGATGTGGTCGTCCACGAGATGACCACGGCGGCTCAGGAAGAGGCTCTGCGACGTGGCGATATTCATGCGGGATTAGTGCATCCCCCACTCGACGATGAATCGCTGTCTTATGTGGAGGTTGTGCGGATCCCCTTCGACGTCGTGTTGTCCGAGCGCAATCCCCTCTCGGAGCGCGAGACCCTCAGACTCGCCGACCTCGCGCACGAGACCTTCGTCTTGTTTCCACGGCGGATCGGACCCAAACTCTATGATCGGGTATTTGCATTGTGTCAGGAAGCCGGCTTCAGTCCAGCGACAGTGGTGGAAGCCTCGCCGGCGCAATCGATCATCGCGATGGCCGCGTGCAATATCGGGGTCGGATTCATCGCTTCACATCTGCAGCAGTTCGAGCGGCCGCTGGCGGTCTATCGCAAGCTGACCGGCTTGGCACCCGATCTCCCGCTGGCCGTGGCTCATACCGGAGACCTCGAATCGCCGGCCCTGCGGCACTTCTTGGACGTGACAGTCGCGGTCGGGCAGGAAGTCCACACGCTGACGTAAATCAACCACCGTTGTTTCTGACTCGTCGTTGCGAGGAGAGTTGCGACGCAGCAACCCAGCTCTTTCTTCGCGGCCCTGGGTTGCTTCGCGGAGCCTGTCATCGGGCCGGCCAAAGGCCGGACCCGGTGGTTCGCAATGACGGAAAAAGGCGATATGGGTCACGATTTAAGCCGACTGGTATAATCGACCTCTTTGCCGACAACGTGCCTGGACCACCGCTCCGACCAGACGCGCATCATCGGCTTCCACCGGCCCTGTCCGGGCGTCGGCCGGTGGAACGTCGGGACGGCGCATACCGGTTCGCAGCGGAGTGATGCCGGCGTCAAATGATCGCGGCGCGCACCTTGGCGGAGACCCATTCGCTCACCAATACGGTGGCGAGGATCACGAGCAGGATCAGGCTGACCTGCGACCAGGCGAGCGTATTGAGCGAGGCCTCCAGATTGAGGCCGATGCCGCCGGCGCCGACCAGGCCGACGACCGAGGATTCGCGGATGTTGATGTCCCAGCGGAACACGCTGATGCCGGCGAAGGCCGGCATGACCTGCGGTACGACGGCATAGTCCACCACCTGCAGCGAGGTGGCGCCGGTCGCCTGGATGGCTTCGACCTGCTTCTTGTCGATCTCCTCGATCGCCTCGTAGAGGAGCTTGCCGATGAAGCCGATCGAACGCAGCGCGATGGCGACGATGCCGGCGAGGACGCCGGGTCCGAGAACGGTGACGAGCAGCAGCGCCCAGATCAGCGAGTTGATCGAGCGCGAGGCGACGATGACGACGAGCGCCACCGGGCGCACCAGCGCCGCGCTCGGCCTCGTGTTGCGGGCGGCCAGGAAGGCGACCGGCGTCGCCAGCACGATCCCCAGAACGGTGCCGAGGGTCGCGATGGCGAGCGTGTCCCACATCGCTCGCCACAGCGCGTCGATGTAGGACCATCGTGGCGGCATCATGCGCGCGGCGATGTCGGCGGCCTGGTTGGGTGCATCCCAGAAATAGGCCCAGATGGTGTCCTGCGTCATCACCCGCCAGCAGAACACGAACAGCGCCACCAGGAGGAGCCAGCCGAACCAACGCAAGAGCGCTTGCCGCGGCGTCGAGCGCCGCCACTCCGGCAGGCCGTCATGGGCGCGCGTGACGGGCATCACTGCAGCCTCGCGCGGATCAGGCCCGAGCCGTATTCCGCCGCCATCACGATGAGGATGATGAGAAGCAGGACGGCGGCGGCGCTGTCGTATTCGTAGCGGTCGAGCGCGGTGTTCAAGGTGGCGCCGATGCCGCCGGCGCCGACGATCCCGACCACCGCGGATTCGCGGAAATTGATGTCGAGGCGGTAGAGCGACAGGCCGATCAGACGCGGCATCACCTGCGGCGTGACGGCGTAATCGAGCAACTGCAGCCACGACCCGCCGGTCGAACGGATCGCCTCGACCTGGCCCTTGTCGATGTCCTCGATGTCCTCGGCGAGCAGCTTGGCGAGGAAGTCGATGGTGCCGAATGTCAGGGTGAGGAAGCCGGCCAGCGGCCCGAACCCGACCATGGCGACGAACAGGATGGCGATGATCACTTCCTGGAAGGTACGCGACAGGGCGATCACGGCGCGGCACGCGAGATAGACCGGCAGCGGCGTCAGGTTGCGGGCGGCGCCGACCCCGATCGGCACCGAAACCAGGATGCCGGCGACCGTCGAGGTGACCGTCATGGTCAGGCTTTCCTGCATGCCGATGACGATGTCGCTCCAACGCGAAACGAAATCGGGCGTCAGGAAGCCGGCGAACAGGCGGCCGCCACGCTGCAGGCCTTCGGCGAGGCGGGCCCAATTGACCTCGACGGAGCCGACCGCGAGCACAAGATAGACAAGCGCGCCGCCGTAGATCGCCCAGCGCCAGTACGCACTGGCGATGAAGGGCGGCCGGCGCCAGCGGGTGGGATAGGATGCGAGCGTCGACATGGGGCTTCAGCCGACGGCGGCGAGCGGTTCGCGGCCATGCGGGCGTGCCCCGTGCACGTCCTCGTCGGCGACGTCGTCGTCGCGCTGCGCCGAGCGGGTCCAGTCCTCCTCGCCGTAGATCACGGTGAGCACTTCGGGCGTGAGCCCGTTCGACGGTCCGTCGTAGACGACGCGGCCCTGACGCAGGCCGACGATGCGGGAGAGGAACATCTGCGCCAGCGCGACGTCGTGCATGTTGACGACCGCGGCGAGCGAGCGCTCGGCGCACACCTCGCAGATCAGCCGCATGATCTGGCGCGAGGTCTTGGGATCGAGGCTCGCGGTCGGTTCGTCGACCAGGAGAATATCCGGCTGCTGCAGGAGCGCACGGGCGATGCCGACCCGCTGGCGCTGGCCGCCCGAGAGCGCGTCGGCGCGCTTGTCGACGTGATCGAGGAGCCCGACCCGGTCGAGCGTGGCGAAGGCGCGTTGGACGTCGGCGGCCGGATAGCGGCGCAGGAGGCTGCGCCAGTACGGCACGTAGCCGAGGCGGCCGGACAGCACGTTTTCCATCACCGTGAGGCGCTCGACGAGGGCGAATTCCTGGAAGATCATGCCCATGCGCCGGCGCATGAAACGCAGGTCGCGGCGGCCGGTGACTTCGTCACCGGCGAGGAAGACGCGCCCCGCGGTCGGCTCGACCAGCCGGTTGATGCAGCGGATCAGCGTCGATTTTCCGGCGCCGGACGGGCCGATCAGGCCGACCACCTCGCCGGCCGGAATGGCGAGGTCGACGCCGTTGAGGGCGGCGTCGCCGGTGCCGTACCGCTTGGTCAGGCCTTCGATGGTCAGAAGCATGCGCGGGCCTTCAGCCCTTGCAATCGTACTTCACACCCATGGCCTTGTCGATGTCGCGCACGACTTCCCAATGCTGCTTGTAGGTGATCGGGATGAACTTCTCCTGCGGCGGCTCGGTGGTGTGGAACTCCTTGTAGAGGTCCGACCCGTCCCAGTTGAAGGAGAAGAACGCCTCCCTGACCTTGGCGGCGAGCTCGGGCTTGAGATTGTAGACATGGCCGTAGCCAGTAGTCGGGAAGGTCTGCGACTTGTAGATCGAAACGAGCTGGTCCTTCTTGACGACGTCGCGGGCGAGCATGCGCAAGAGTACCGAATTGGCGACCGCCGCCACCGGATAGTCCTTGTTGGCGACGCCGATGATCGAATTGTCGTGCTTGCCGGAGAACGCCGGCTCGTAGTCCTTGCCCGCCTCGAGGCCGAACTTCTCGCGCAGGAGCGCCGACGGCGCCTTGAAGCCGGAATTCGACGTCTGCGACGTGAACGCCATCTTCTTGCCCTTGATGTCCTCGGGCTTGGCGACGCCGCTGCCCGGATGGGTGATCAGCTCCATCTCGTAGCCGTACTCGTCCTTCTTCGACGCCATCATGGCGAAGGGGACGAAGCCGGCGCAGTTGACGGCCAGCGGATTAGAGCCGGTATTGAACCCGGTCACGTGCAGGCGCCCGGCCCGCATGGCCTCGAGCTGGGCGGCGTTCGACTGGACGGGGAAGAACTGCACGCGTTTGCCGGTGACTTTTTCCATGTGCTTGAGAAAGCCGTCCCAAGCCTTGGCGTAGACGGCCGGATCTTCGACCGGCGTATAGGCGAAGACGAGCACGGCGGGATCGATCCACTGCTTCGGATCGGTCGGCGCATCGGCAACCAAGTCACCGTCCTTGTCGGTGAAGCGCGGGTCCATCGCCGACACCGACATCGGCAGAACCGTCATGGCGATTGCGGCGAGCAATCCCAAGGCAAGTTTCGAGCCCATATGCTCATCTCCCGTTCGTCACCGCAACGCCGACGGGCGGGCACATGTCCCAGCGCGCCGTCGCGTGGCACCATCAATGGAACGGGTAGTTACGCGCCGATTATTACAGTTCTGCGACACGCCGTGCGGCATTGCAGCACGGCCGTGGGAGGTGCCGGCGCGTCGTCCTCAGCCTTGCGCCGCTTCCTTCACGGGCAGGCCCTTCTCCTTGAGAAGGTTCTGTAATTCGCCGGCCTGGAACATCTCGCGCACGATGTCGCAACCGCCGACGAACTCGCCTTTGACATAGAGCTGCGGGATGGTCGGCCAGTTGGAATAGGTCTTGATGCCGTTGCGAAGCTCGTCGGAGTCCAGGACGTTGAGGCCCTTATAGGACACGCCCAGATAGTCGAGGATCTGTACGATCTGGCCGGAGAACCCGCACATGGGGACCTGGGGCGTTCCCTTCATGAACAGCACCACGTCGTTCGACTTCACTTCGTTGTCGATGAACTGCTCGATGGCCATTTCTCGTCCTTTTCGTGTCCTCGGAGCCTCTACGGGCGCGTCAGATCGCCCGATTCCAGTCTCATCTAGCGTAGGAAGGGGGCTCTCCCAAGCCCCTGACGCCCCGATGGCTTCACTTCTTCGCGCGGGCGGCGAATGACCTGCGCCGTCCCGCCCAGAAAAAAGCCCCGCCGAAGCGGGGCTTGATCCGGGCAGCGGAGTTATTTCCCCGCCACCGAATTATACCGCCATCAGCGGCCGAAGTGATAGTTCACGCCGGCCTTGACAGCATGGATGCCGCTGTCGATGTCCTGCGCCACGGTCACGCCCGCGGCGGGGAAGGCGAAGTCAAAGCTATCGCTGCCGAAGTCGTAGTACTGGTACTCGACCATGGCCGACCAAGCGGGTGCGAACATCCACTCGGCGCCGCCGCCGACGGTCCAGCCGGTGCGGGTTTTGCTGGCCGACGTCGAGAAGCCGACGATCGTCGCGGAATAGTCGTAGTCCGCGAAGGCGAAGCCGCCCTTGCCATAAAGCATCATGTTGTTGCCCACCGCGTAACCGACCTTGCCGGTCACGGAGCCGAGCCAATTGAGGTCCGTCGAGGCCGACGCGATGCCGGGCCACGACCAATCGCCCTTGGCGCCGGAGCCGGAGAACTGGCCCTCGAGGCCCAGCACCCAGTTCTGGATCTGCCAGTTGTAGCCGACCTGACCGCCGCCGATGACACCATCGACCTGATCGTCGTCGCGAGCCCCAAAGGCACCACCGATGTGCGCGCCGACATAGAAACCCGAGAAGGTGTTCACAGGAGCGACCAGCTGGGGGGCCTTGACCGGCATCCGGCGGCCCAGATCGGCAGCTGACGCAGTACCTGCGAGGCAGAGAGCGGCGATCGCGATCGCCGAAGCGTATTTCATTGACGTAACTCCAGGAAGTTGAAAGCAAACCAGAGACTGAGGGCATAAACCTTCCAACGGAGTCCATGGTAACTATTTGGCAACAGTCTGAAAACTGATCACGGCCGCAGGCGAAATGCCTAGGTTGCGCACGTCCAACATACAATTCAAATTGCAATATTGTGCAGATTGTGGCGCCGCGCACCGTAGCGGCAGCCATTCAGCGCGAATTCATGCGCTTATGTTTCGCGGCCTAGGGAGTCCACGCGGACTCTTTTACGTCAATTCAACGGCTCCGCCGTTGTCGGCCTTGTCTGATGACGATCGCGGCAATGACGATCAACGTTCCGGCACACCTGTCTGCAGCGCCAGCGCGTGCAGGATGCCGCCCAACTGCCCCCTGAGCGCCGCGTAGACGATCTGGTGCTGCTGGACCCGCGACTTTCCGCGGAAGGACTCCGACAATACGGTAGCGGCGTAGTGGTCGCCATCGCCCGCGAGGTCGCGGATGGTCACCTGCGCATCCGGGATGCTCGCCTTGATGAGGCGTTCGATTTCGCTCGCATCCATCGCCATCGGGGCTCGTTCCTGCCTGTTTGCCCGGTCGCACACCGGACACGCCTGTCTGCACACACACCTGTCTGCACAATGGAGATTTGACCCGCAAGGGTCAACGGAGACGCCGTCAAGACATCCCGCAACAACCGCGCGGGCCGTGGTGCAAATTACAGAGCTTTCGAGCGAATGAGCGAAGGGAAAGCCGGCGGTCCACTCAATTTTCTGCACTACCGTGCGGCGCCCGATCTGGTTACTTTGCGGTATGCGAGGCTTGGCGAAATCGCCGCCGGCCTTCGCCTCGAAGGCGACAAGCCGCAACGACGGGGAGGTGACGTGATGACCCAATGGGGCAAGGGCACGGGTTTCATTTCGGCTGTGTTGATGTTGTCGGTGCTGGCCGGCTCGCCGGCGCAGAGCCAGCAACCGTCGCCCGAGCAGGTCAGCGCCATTCGTTCGTCGTGCCGGTCCGATTTCATGGCGCGCTGCGCCGGCGTCACGCCGGGAGGCGCCGACGCCCTCGCCTGCCTGCGCAAGAACGTCGCCCAGCTGACGCCCAGGTGCCAGGCGGCGGTGAAAGCCGGTTCGCCCAATCCGGCCCCCGCGAGCGTGGCCGCAGCGCCGCCCCCCAGTGCGCCCGCCGCCGTCCCAACCGCCGCACCTGCACCGCAGGCGGCTTCACCGCAGGCGGCTTCGCCGCAGGCAGCTGCGCCGGCGGTGCAACCGCCCGCGGGGCAACCGCCGGCGGGGCAACCGCCCGCGGGAGTGCCGTCTTCCGACCAGGTGGCGGCCATCCGCGCCGCCTGCCCGTCCGATTTCGCCGCCCACTGCGCCGGCGTGCCGCCGGGCGGCCTGGAGGGGCTGAGCTGCCTTCAGCGCAACGCCGCCAAGTTGTCCGCCCCCTGCCGTTTCGCCGTGACGCCCTCCGGCATGGCGGCGCCGGCCCAGACCGCGACACCCACCCCCGCGGGGCCGACCGCGAAACCACCGACGCCCAGGCGCGCCGCCGCGCCGGCCGCAGCCCCGCCCCCTGCGCAACGCGCCGCAGCAGCAACTCCGGCCGCGGCAGCGCCCACCCAGCCAACCGCCGAGCAGCAGGCGGCGATCCGGGCGTCGTGCCGCTCCGATTTCATGTCGCGCTGTTCCGGCGTTCAGCCCGGCGGCGCCGATGCCCTCGCGTGTCTCAAGCGCAACAGCGCACAGCTTTCCACCGCCTGCCGCTCGGCCGTCGGCGCCATCGGAAGCCCCGCCGCGGCGACGGCAGCGCCGGCAGCAGCACCCGCCGCCGCCACGGCGGCCCAGCAATCCGCCATCAAGAGCGCCTGCCAGCGCGACTTCATGATGAACTGCCGCGGCGTACAGCCGGGCGGCCAGGAGGCGTTCATGTGCTTGCAGCGCAACTCCTCGCGACTGTCGCCCAGATGTCAGGGGGCTCTGACGGCGGTCGCCTCCGGGACGACGCCAGTCGCGGCGGCACCGCCACCGGCGGCGCGACCGCCCGGCCTATTCCCGGTGCGGCGCGCCATCCGCGAACGACTGATGGGGAACTGAGAAACGCAATCCAGGCCCGCAGCCGGCCAGGCCCGCAGTCGGGCGGACATGAAGGGCCGATCACTCACCGTCGCGCCCGCCGATGCCGTACTCCTGCAGCTTGTAGAGCAAGGCGCGCCGGCTGATCCCCAGCGCGACGGCGGTGCGGGCGCGATTGCCGCCGTTGCGCGCCAATGCGGCGCGGATGACCTCCGCCTCGTACTCGCCGACGAGCGCGCGCAGCGGCCGGTCGGCGGTGCCGTCGTGCTTCTGCCGCTCCAAGGCGTCGGGGTTCCGCTCGTGCGGCCGGCCGATGTTCTCGGGCAGGTCTTCGGGCAGGATGACGCCGTTGGCACTCATCACCACCGCGCGTTCGATCGCATTGGCGAGTTCACGCACATTGCCGGGCCAGGAATAGCCGACGAGGCATTCCAGCGTCGCCGGATCGAAACCGCGGATGACGACGCCGTTGGCCGCCGCGAAGCGATCGAGGAAATGGCCGGCGAGCAGCCGGATGTCCTCGGGCCGTTCGCGCAGCGGAATCGTGCGCAACCGCACCACGTTGAGGCGGAAGAACAGATCCTGGCGGAACGTGCCGGCGCGCACCATGGCCTCGAGGTCGCGGTTGGTGGCGGCGACGATGCGCACGTCGGTCTTGATCGGCATCGAGCCGCCGACGCGTTCGAACTCGCGTTCCTGCAGGACCCGCAGGAGCTTGACCTGCAGCGCCATGGAGATTTCGCCGATCTCGTCGAGAAACAGCGTGCCTCCCTCCGCCTGCTCGAAACGGCCGCGACGGCGCGCCGAGGCGCCGGTGAACGCGCCTTTCTCGTGGCCGAAGAATTCGCTCTCCAGAAGCCCTTCCGGCACCGCGGCGCAGTTGAGCTTGACGAACGGCCCGGCGACCCGCGTGCTGCCGTAGTGCAAAGCGGCAGCCACCAGTTCCTTGCCGGTGCCGCTCTCGCCTTCGACCAGCACCGTGGCGTTCGAGCGCGCCACCTTGGCGACGGTCTGGCGCAGTTCCATCATGCGCGGATTGTCGGTCAGGATGCCCTCGGCGCCGTAGCGCTCCGAGAGTTCGCGGCGGAGCGAAACGATATCGGCGCGCATGGCGCGGATTTCCAAGGCGCGCCGCACCAGCACCCGGATTTCCTCGATGTCGAACGGTTTGATGACGTATTCGAAGGCACCGTCCTTCATGGCCTTGACGGCGGTGCCGACCTCGGCGAACGCGGTCATCAGGATCACCGACGCGCCGCGGTCTATCTCGAGGATTTCCTTCATCGCCTCGAGGCCGCTGCGCCGGGGCATGCGGATATCCATCAGCACGATATCGGCATGATGGCGCCGGAACGCCTCTATGGCCTCGACACCGTCCCTGGCCAGCGTCACCTGGGCGCCGTTCTTGGCGAGAACGGCGGCGAGCATCTGTCGGATCGCCTCGTCGTCGTCGACGACCAGCACGCTCGGAGAGTGGACGGTCATGTCACGGCCTCGACTTCGGGGTGGGTGACCGGCAAGCGTATTTCGACCACGGTGCCGGCCCCGAGACGGCTGTCGAAGGTGATGGTCCCGTGGTGGGCGTCGACGATGCGATGGACCATCGCGAGGCCCAGCCCGGTGCCGGTGGGCTTGGTGGAGAAGAACGGGTCGAACACCTTGCCGATATCGGCGGCCGCAACGCCCACACCGTCGTCGACGACCCTGATGGAGACGCACTCACCCTCCTCCGGCCGCACCGAGACGGTGATCGTTCCGCCGTCCGGAATCGCCTGAATGGCGTTGATCAGGAGATTGAGCAGTGCCTGCTTGAGCGCTTCGCCGTCGGCATCAATGAGCGGGATGTCGGGGGCGAAATCGAGTTCGATATGGGCGTCGGACTTGCCGCGGGCGAGGAACGCCATCTCCTCGACGATGTTCTGGATACGGACCCGACCGATGCGGGGCGTTTGCGGCCGGCCGAAGGCGAGGAGCTCATCGACGATATGGTTGAGACTGTCGACCTCCCGGATGATGAGCGGGCCGTAGTTCTGCCACTCCTCCAGGCTCTCGCAATCCTCGAGATACTGCATGAATCCGCGGATCGAGGTGAGCGGATTGCGGATCTCGTGGGCGATGCCGGCGGTCAGTTCGCCGAGCGCGGCAAGCCGGTCGGCGCGCATCACCTGCACCAGCAGGCGGTCGCGCTCGCTGACGTCCTTGAGGACCACGACGGCGCCGATGCGGTTGCCGTCGCCGTCGCGCAGCGTGCTCGAGGTGGCGTTGATGTGCAGCGTCTGGTCGGGCCGTGAAAACTCGATATTGGCGGCGGCATGGGTGCGGTTGGTCTCCAGGGTGTCGAGAAGCGCACTCTGCCCCCTGGAGCCGACGGAGAACAAGTCGCGATACGGACGTCCGATCACCTCGTCGGCGCGCACGCCGTAGAGCTGCTCGGCGGCGGGATTGAGCGCCTTGACGCGGCCTTCGGTATCGACCGCGACGATGCCGTCGGCGACGCTCGCCAGGATGTTCTCGTTGAGCGACTTGGCGTCGAGCAGCGCCTTGGCCATGCCGTTGATCGCCTCGCCGATCGCACCGAGTTCGTCGCGCAGCGGCGGGATCGGGCGGCGCAGATTGTGCTTGAGGGCGGCCAGGCCCTTGACGACGATGCCGACTTCGCGTGACAGCCGACGCGACAAAACGCTGATGATGGCGAATCCGACCACCAGTCCGCCGATGCTGGCCAGCAGAACCGCATAGTCGATCGCGCTTTGCTGCTGCTCGATCACCGACGAATATTCGTTGGCCCAGATATAGCCGATCGCTTCGCCGCCGCGGATGATCGGATGCATCGCGTTGAGGATGCGGCCGCGCACCAGCGTACCCACCTCCGCGCGCGCGAGCCCGGTCGCCATGACGACTCGGCCCGGGTGGCCTGCGGGGATCGAGATGCCGACCGTCCTGCCGTGATCGCGGCTCGGCCCATAGGTCAAGATGGCATCGAGCCGGCCGGAATAGTAACCGACGCCGACCCCCGGGGCGGCGTCGGCGACCCGGTCGGTGATGCCGGCGAGCTTGGCATTGAGATGCCGGATCGCGGCCGCACGATCGTTCCAGCCCGTCGGCAGATCGGCAATCAGCGCGTCGTAACCGGGCCCCAGCTCGGCATCCAGAATGCGCGCCAGCGCGAAGAGCTTGTCCTCCTTCTCGCCGCGCAACGCCTGTATGCCTTCGCGCTCCAGCACGATCGCGACGATCGCGATCGGCAGCGCGACGACGAGGAGCGACGTCAGCATCAGGCGGACACGCAGCGTCCGCACGGGGAGGAAACGACGGAGATCGAATCGACGCACTGGGGCCGGTTGCGATGACGGGCGCCGACGCGGCGCCTCTCGTCCACCTGCGTTATGACGGCGCCCACGCCGGGTGGCAAGTCGTGATGTTTCGGATGCGTCAGGATGCGCGAGGCGGCCGGGAAAGCGCAAGGATTTGCGCAGGTGAGCACCAAACTGCGCACCCCAGGGCCGTCTGCAGTGCCACTGCAGCGAAGAAAATGCCGTAAAAGCAGCGCCCCTCCCACATGGCACGCGCCTTGCCGAACACACGATGGTGTTTGCCTCCGGTCCCGTCCGCCACATGGCATGCCGGCACGGCAGGCACTCGACCACAGGAGACGACACCCGAAGGAGACCACGGTCTCCGGCTCCACGACGTAAGGCGCCGAACGTGAACGACCCGGCCTCGACATCGCGATTTTCGCGACGTGGTGGCTGGCGGCCATTTCCCCCGATGGTTCGTTCTACTGGCTAATTCGACATCATCCGAGAGGGAGAGCAATGAGCATTGAAACCATCAAGTCCGGCACGCCTGCCGGTGAAAGCGCAGAGCAAGGCTTTCTAGCCCGCGTTGCGCTCGGGTTTACCGGCTGGGCCGAGAAGTGGTTCCCGGATTCCTTCATTTTCGCCGCGGTGGCGGTGGCGATCGTCGCAGGCGGCGCGATGATCAACGGCGCATCGCCGATGGCGGTCTCCAAGCAGTTCGGTCTCGGCTTCTGGAGCATCATTCCGTTCACGATGCAGATGGCCTTCGTCGCCATCACGGGCTACGTCGTCGCCAGTTCGCCGCCGGCCGCGCGGTTGATCGAGCGGCTCGCCGCCGTGCCGACGACGGGTCGTGGAGCCGTCGGCTTCGTCGCCTTGATCTCGATTCTCGCCTCGATGCTGAACTGGGGTCTCAGCCTCGTGTTCGGCAGCCTGCTGGTGAAGGCTCTGGCGGGGCGCAAGGAACTGCGGATGGACTATCGCGCCGCCGCCGCCGCCGCCTATCTGGGCCTCGGCGCCACCTGGGCGTTGGGCCTGTCGTCCTCGGCCGCGCAGTTGCACGCCAATCCGACATCGCTGCCGCCGGCACTGTTCAAGTTGGTGGGCATCATCCCGTTCACCGAGACGATCTTCTTGTGGCAGTCGATCGCCATGTTCGTCGTGCTGCTGATCATTTCGGTGGCGATCGCCTTCGCGTCGGCGCCGATCGGCAACAAGGCGGTGACCGCGCAGGACATGAACATCGACGTCGAGATCAAGACCGCGGAGTTGCCGAAACGTGACCGCCCGGGCGAATGGCTCGAATACAGCCCGCTGCTCACCGTCATCATCGTCGGGCTGACGCTCGGATGGATGCTCGACGAATTCACCTCGAAGTCGTGGATTACGGCGATCTCCGGCCTCAACACCTACAATCTGGTGTTCCTGATGCTCGGCTTCGTGTTGCATTGGCGGCCGAAGGCGTTCCTCAACGCCGTCGCCAAGGCGGTGCCGACCACCACCGGCGTGCTGATCCAGTTCCCGCTCTACGGCTCGATCACCGCCATCATGGTCGCCGCGAAGGGCTTTGGCGGGCTGTCGCTGTCGGACCAGATCGCCCATTTCTTCGTCGCGATCTCCACCCACGACACCTTCCCGGTGGTCATGGGCGTCTATTCGGCCATCCTCGGTCTGTTCATCCCCTCGGGTGGCGGCAAATGGCTGCTCGAAGCGCCTTACATCATGCAGGCAGCGATCGAGCTGAAGGTGCATCTGGGCTGGACGGTGAACGTCTACAACGCCGCCGAGGCGTTGCCGAACCTCATCAATCCATTCTGGATGCTGCCACTGCTCGGCATCCTGTCGCTGAAGGCGCGCGACGTCGTCGGCTACACGTTCCTGCAGCTCCTCCTTCACCTGCCGGTGGTGCTGTTCATGCTGTGGCTGTTCGCTTTGGGGCTCGAGTATCACCCGCCCGTGTTCCCGTGATGGCACGGTGACCCGACCCATACGCCCGGGCGGTCTCCGCCCGGGCCCGGTGGTCGAGCTCAAGTCGATCCTGGTGTTTCGGCTCGAACTCGGCCCCGATCCCTTCCAATCATGATCGACTAGGAGAATTTCATGGCCGTCAGCGCCGCACTCACGGCGGGCACGCGACCGCAGAAAGCAGTCAGCGTGGAAAAGGCCGCCGAGATGATCCCCGATGGGGCCGTCCTGATGATCGGCGGTTTCATGGGGGTGGGCAGTCCGCACCGCCTCATCGCCGAACTGGTCCGCCAGGGCCGCAAGGACCTGACCGTCATCTGCAACGACACCTCGCGGCCCGACAACGGCGTCGGGCTCCTGGTGGTCGCGCGCGCGCTCCGCAAGGTGGTCGCCTCCCATATCGGCACCAATCCGGAGACCCAGAAGCAGATGATCGCCGGCGACATCGAGGTCGAACTGGTGCCGCAGGGAACGCTCGCCGAGCAGGTGCGCGCCGGCGGCTACGGGCTCGGCGGCGTCCTCACGCCGACCGGCATCGGCACCCCGGTGGAAGACGGCAAGCAGACCATCGTGGTCGACGGCAAGACCTTTCTGGTCGAGAAGCCGCTGCGGGCCGACTTCGCCCTGGTGGCGGCCAAGCGTGCCGACTACCGCGGCAATCTCGAATACGAGATGACGGCGCGCAACTTCAATCCCCTGATGGCCATGGCGGCCGAGACCGTGATCGCCGAACCGGTCGAGATAGTGCCCACCGGCGTCATCGCCCCCGACCACGTGGTCACCCCGCACGTGCTGGTCGACTACATCATTCAGAGGAGCCGCCCCAATGGACGATAAGATCGTCATCGCGTCGCGCGTCGCGCTGGAGCTCGCGCCGGGCGAACTGGTCAATCTCGGCATCGGGCTGCCGACCCTGGTGGCGAACTATCTGCCGCCCGGCGTCGAGGTGTTCTTCCAGTCGGAGAACGGGCTCGTGGGCGTGCAGCCGGTGCCGGAGATCGGCCTCGAGGACGAATTCCTGACCGATGCCGGCGGCTCGCCGGTGGGGGCGGTGCCGGGGGCGTGCGCCTTCGACAGTGCGTTCTCGTTCGGGCTCATCCGCGGCGGGCACTTGAGCGCCACCGTGCTGGGCGGGCTCGAAGTGGACGAGGACGGCCATCTCGCCAACTGGATGGTGCCCGGCAAGATGGTGCCCGGCATGGGCGGCGCGATGGACCTGGTCACCGGCGCCAAGCGGGTGATCGTGGCCATGACCCACACCGCCAAGGGGGCGCCCAAGATCATCCCGAAATGCACGCTGCCACTGACTTCGGTGCGTCGCGTCGACCTCGTGGTCACCGAGCTCGCCGTCATCGCGCCGACCCCGGAGGGCCTCGTGCTCCGGGAGATCGCGCCGGGGGTCAGCGTCGAACAGGTCGTCAAGATGACGGCGGCACGCCTGATCGTGCCCGCCGACGTGGCGCAGATGCCCGTCGCCGCCTGAACCAAGGCGGAGCGGGCGCCTGTACGCGGCGGGCTTTGGTCCCCCGCCCGCCGCGTCTTTGGCGCCGTCCGGTCACGTGTCGCGGGACTAGAGAAACAGGAGCACTCCATGCAAGACGATGTGGTCATTCTGGCGGCCGCCCGCACGCCGGTCGGCGCCTTCAACGGTGCCTTCGGCAGCCTGCCCGCCCACGAACTCGGCAAGGTGGCCATCATGGCCGCCATCGATCGCGCCGCCATCGACCCCGCGCGCATCTCCGAAGTGATCATGGGCCAGATCCTCACCGCCGGCCAGGGCCAGAACCCGGCCCGCCAGGCATCGATCGCGGCCGGAATCCCGGTCGAGGTCCCGGCCTGGGGCGTCAACCAGCTGTGCGGCTCGGGCCTGCGCTCCGTCGCCCTCGGCCTGCAGGCGATCCGCGAAGGCGACGCCGACATCGTCGTCGCCGGCGGCCAGGAGTCCATGAGCATGGCGCCGCACTGCGCCTATCTGCGTGCCGGCCAGAAGATGGGCGGCCTCGAACTCGTCGACACCATGATCAAGGACGGGTTGTGGGAGGCCTTCAACGGCTACCACATGGGCAACACCGCCGAGAACATCGCCCGGCAATGGCAGATCACGCGGGCGCAGCAGGACGAGTTCGCGGTCGCGTCGCAGAACAAGGCCGAGGCGGCCATGAAGTCCGGCCGCTTCAAGGACGAGATCGCCCCCGTCACCATCAAGACCCGCAAGGGTGACGTCGTGGTCGATACCGACGAGTACCCCAAGCACGGCACCACCATCGAGGCGATCGCCAAGCTTCGGCCCGCCTTCGACAAGGAAGGCTCGGTGACGGCCGGCAACGCGTCGGGCATCAATGACGGCGCCGCCGCCATCGTGCTCATGCGGGCGAGCCAGGCCGACCGCGAAGGCCGCACGCCGCTCGCCCGCATCGTCTCCTGGGCACATGCCGGCGTCGACCCCAAGATCATGGGCACGGGCCCGATTCCCGCCTCGCGGGCGGCGCTCAAGAAGGCCGGCTGGAGCGTCGACGATCTCGACCTCGTCGAGGCCAACGAAGCGTTCGCGGCCCAGGCCTGCGCGGTCAACCAGGAGCTCGGCTGGGACTTGGCCAAGGTCAACGTCAATGGCGGCGCCATTGCGATCGGCCACCCGGTCGGTGCCTCCGGCGCCCGCATCCTCACGACGCTCCTCTACGAAATGCAGAAGCGCAACGCCAAGAAGGGCCTCGCCACCCTGTGCATCGGCGGCGGCATGGGCATCGCCATGTGTGTGGAACGGCCCTGAGCCCGGGCTCTACGATCCGGCCGTGTCCGCCTTGTGCGGATGCGGCCGGAACGGGGATGCGGGCGCTCCTTCTCAGACGACTGATTGAGACTGCGTCATTCCGGGGCGCCGCCATCAGCGCGTTCACGCGCGTCTTCGACGCGCTACGGCGGCGAGCCCGGAATCCATATCCCCGGCGCTGCGGGCTATGGATTCCGGGTGCCTCGCTGCGCTCGGCCCCGGAATGACGCAAAACAGTATTCAGCAGGCTCTCAATGCTCGACTGAGCCCGCCATATAGGCCGGCAACCAAGCCTCGAAGCGTTCCTTCAAGGCTGCGACCGATACCGCCCGTTCGTCAGCGACCGCGACGGCGTCACCGCCGGTGGTGCCGATGCGGCGCACCGATACGCCGGCAAGCCGCTTCATCACCTTGGCGACGTCCTTCTCGGGCACGGTCACGAGATAGCGGGCCTGGTCCTCGCCGAACCAGATCGCGTGCTTCGGCAGATCGGTGATGGCCCGTTCGAGCCTGGCGCCGATGTCGGACGCCATCGCCATCTCGGCGACGGCGACGAGGAGGCCGCCGTCGGAGAGATCGTGGACGGCGGTAACGAGGCGATCGCGAATGAGCGCGCGCACGGCGTCGCCGTTCTTCTTCTCGACGGCGAGATCGACCGGCGGCGGCGCTCCGGTCTCGCGGCCGCAGATGTCGCGCAGATAGACCGACTGGCCGAGCCAGCCATGGGTGTTGCCGACGAGCAGGATCGCCTCGCCTTCGGCCTTGAAGGCGAGCGTCGCCGACGTCGAGAAATCATCAATGACGCCGACGCCGCCGATGGTGGGCGTCGGCAGGATGCCGCGGCCGTTGGTCTCGTTGTAGAGCGACACGTTTCCGGACACGACCGGGAAGTCGAGCGCCACGCAAGCCTCCGAGAGCCCCTTGAGGCAATCGACGAACTGGCCCATGGCCTCCGGCTTCTCGGGATTGCCGAAATTCAAGTTGTCGGTAATCGCCAGCGGTCTGGCGCCGACGGCGGAGAGATTGCGCCAGGCTTCCGCGACCGCCTGCTTGCCGCCCTCGTAGGGATCGGCCTCGCAGTAGCGCGGCGTCACGTCGGCGGTCATGGCGAGTGCCTTCGGTCCGTCGAGGACACGCACCACGCCGGCATCTCCCCCGGGCCGCTGCACGGTGTTGCCGCCGATGACGTAGTCGTACTGCTCGAACACCCAGCGCTTGGAGCCGAGTTCGGGCATGCCGATGAGCTTTTCCAGCGCGTCGGCGAGCGACATCGGCGCCTTGATGGTCTTGGGATCGAGCCGCCGCGCCTTCTTCGGCGCCACATGGGGGCGATCGTATTCCGGCGCCTGGTCGCCCAGTTCCTTGATGGGCAGGTCGGCCATCACCTGGCCGTCGCGCCTGACCACGAAGCGCATCGTCGGCGTCGTCTCGCCGATGACCGCGAAGTCGAGCCCCCATTTGCGGAAGATCGCCTCGGCCTCTTTCTCCTTCTCGGGCTTGAGCACCATGAGCATGCGCTCCTGGCTCTCCGAGAGCATCATTTCATAGGCCGTCATGCCGGTCTCGCGGCACGGCACCTTGTCGAGATCGAGGTCGATGCCGAGATCGCCCTTGGCGCCCATCTCAACCGCCGAGCAGGTCAAGCCCGCCGCGCCCATGTCCTGGATGGCGATGACGCAGTCCTTGGCCATGATTTCCAGGCAGGCTTCGAGCAAAAGCTTTTCGGCGAAGGGATCGCCCACCTGCACGGTCGGGCGCTTGGCGTCGGTGCCCTCGGTGAACTCGGCCGACGCCATGGAGGCGCCACCCATGCCGTCGCGGCCGGTCTTGGAGCCCAGATAGACGATCGGCATGCCGACGCCAGAGGCGGCGGCGTAGAAGATCTTGTCGGTCTCGCAGATGCCGACCGCCATGGCGTTGACGAGGTTGTTGCCGTCGTAGCGGGTGTGGAAACGCACCTGGCCGCCCACGGTCGGCACCCCGAACGAATTGCCGTAGCCGCCGACGCCGGCGACCACGCCGGCGACCAGATGGCGGGTCTTGGGATGTTCCGGCGCCCCGAAGGAGAGCGCATTGAGGCAGGCGATCGGCCGCGCCCCCATGGTGAAGACGTCGCGCAGGATGCCGCCCACTCCGGTGGTCGCGCCCTGGTAGGGCTCGATATAGCTCGGGTGGTTGTGGCTCTCCATCTTGAACACGCAGGCGAGCCCGTCGCCGATGTCGATGACGCCGGCATTCTCGCCCGGGCCCTGGATCACCCACGGCGCCTTGGTGGGCAATTTACGCAGATGCACCTTGGACGACTTGTACGAGCAGTGCTCGTTCCACATGGCCGAGAAGATGCCGAGCTCGGTCAGGGTCGGCTCGCGCCCGATGAGGTCGAGGATGCGCTGGTATTCGTCCGGCTTGAGGCCGTGTTCGGCGATGAGTTCGGGCGTGATGGCGATATCGTTTTTGGGCATGCTGTCGGGGCTTCCTGGGGAGGCGGCGCCTGATCGATAGGCCGTCCCGGAGGGGATGTAAATCTCCGCGCCAACCCATTGAAAAATCAGGCGTCTCGCACCGAGAACCGGTCGCATGTCCGGCGACGCCTCGCCACGGGAGCGCCAAACGCATCGCGGGCCGGAGACGGTGTCCCCGGCCCGCGACGGATCGTTGCCGCGAAGGCGAACGCCTATTCGGCCTTCTTGATGGCGTCCATCATGGCGTTGAGCATGTCTTCGCCCTCGGCGCCGAGCTTGTCCTTGATCAGCTTGCGCACGACCGGCTGGGTAGCGGCGGCGAACTTGGCCTGCTCGGCCGGCGACACCACGTTGACCTTCATCTTCTTGGCGAGCTTCGGCAGGCCCTTGTCGGACGCCTCGATGACGCGCGAGACGGCACGCCCGGACGCGGTCGCGACCTCGGAGGCCCAGTCGACGATCGCCCGGTGCTCGGGCTTCAGGCCGTCATAGAACTTGCGGTTGATCGTGAAGAAGTAGGGCGTGATGACGTGATTGGTGATCGACAGGTACTTCTGCACTTCATCGAACTTGGCGAAGGCCATGATCGTGATCGGGTTCATCTGGCCGTCCGCGACACCGGTCTGCAGCGCCGTGTAGACCTCGGCCCACGGCAGCGGCGTCGGCCTGCCGCCGATCGAAGAGACGATCGCCTCGTGGGTCGGCAGGGTCATGGTGCGGATCTTGAGGCCTTCCATATCGGCGACCTTCGCGATCGGCCGCTTCGAGTTGGAGAAGGCGAAGAAGCCGCCGGAATCGAGCATGCCCAGCACCTTGAGGCCGGTCTTCTTTTCGAGATCGCCGCAGAACTTCTTGCCGAAGTCGCTCTTGGCGTCGATGACGCGGCTCGCCACCGCGATGTTCGGAAATGCGAACGGAATGTCGAACACACCCACCAGCGGATAGTGCTCGGCGATGCCGCCGGAGGAGGCGATGGCCGACTCGACGATGCCGTCGCGGACCTGCTGGAGCACCTCGCTGTCCTTGCCGAGCTGCCCGTTCGGGAACAGCTTGACCTCGATGGCGCCGTTGCTGGCCGACTCGACCAGCGACTTGAAGACGGTCGCCATGGCGCCCGAATGGCTTTCGAACGCACCGTCCTGATTGAGATGGCTCAACCGAATGGTGATGTCGGCGGCCTGTGCCGCCAACGCCGACAGGGATACGACGGCGACCGCCGCCGTCAGTCGCAGCGCTTTACCGAGACAAGTCATCGTCTTCCACTCCTCTTTCAGCACCGGTCTTTTCCGTCGTCGCGCCGTCCACGCCATTGTGCCTGCAAAGAGGCCGCGACCTCATTCCACGAGGCCGAGCAGGCGCGGAACGGCCAAGGTCATGTGATCCCAATAGGCGACCAACATCAGCACCGCCACTTCCGCCAGGATGAACGGCCACAACGACCGCGTGATCGACTCGACCTTCTCCTTTGTGACGGAGGCGAGCACGAACAGGCAGGCGCCGACCGGCGGGGTCATCAGCGAGATGTTCAGGGCGAGCACGATGACGATGCCGGCATGAACCGGGTCCATGCCGATCTTCTCCGTCAGCGGGCCGAGCACGGGCGCGAGGATGATCAGCGTCGCGTTGATGTCCATGAACATGCCGATGAACAGCAGCAACGCGATGATGAGGCCGATGACGACCTGAGGATCCTCGGAGATGCGCAGGAACGCCGCCGCGATCGCCTGCGGGATCTGGTTGAACGTCATCCACCAGCCGAGGACCGTCGCCGAGGCGATGATGAAGAAGACGACGCCGGTGATCCGTATTGTGCGCACCAGCATCTCGTAGAGATCGCCGAACTTCACCGTCCGGTAGACGAGGCCGCCGAGAACGAGGGCGTAGAATACGGCGATGGCGGCCGCCTCCGTGGGCGTCGCGAAACCGCCGAGGATCGAGCCGAGGATGAACAGCGGCAGGAGCAGCGCCAGGAAACTGTCCCTGAAGGCGACGATGATGGCTTTGATACTCGGCCGTCGCGCCGATTTCGGCAGGTTCCAGCGCTTGCCGAACGCGGCGATCACGGTCATGCAGATGGCGCCGATGAGCAGTCCCGGCAGGATGCCGGCCGCGAACAGGCCGGCGATCGAGACGCCCATGATCGAGCCGTAGATCACCATCAGGGTCGATGGAGGTATGGTCGGCCCGATGATCGAACCGGCGGCCGTCACCGCGCAGGCGAAGCTCTTGGAATAGCCCTGCTTGACCATCGCGGGCACCAGCGTCGTGCCGAACGCGGCCGCTTCGGCCGTCGCCGCTCCCGTGATGCCGGCGAACATGACGGAAGCGACCATGTTCGAGTGAGCCATGCCGCCTCGAAGCCAGCCGACGAGCGAGTCGGCGAACTTGGCGAGATTGCTGGTAATGCCGGACTTGTTCATGATCTCGCCGGCCAGGATGAAGAACGGCATGGCGAGGAAGGGAAAGAGGTCGAGGCCGGCGAACATGCGGTCGGGCGCCATCATCAGGAAGCGGCCACCGCCCATGTCGTAGATGCCGACGAGGCCGGCGATGCCGAGCACGAAGCCGACCGGCATGCCGAGTGCCATGAGGCCGAAGAAGGTGACGGCGACCAGGATCATGGCTTTTAGATCTCCGCCCGTTCCGCGGCCGTCCTGCCGTCGGTCGCGAAAAAGTCGTGCACCGCCACCAAGAGAAGCTGAATGCAGGCGACTGCCGCGGCGAACGGCACGCCCATGAACGGATAGGCCTTGGCGATCCCGTAGATCATGGTGACACGGGCAAAGCCGCGTTCCACCATGCCGATGCCGTAGAAGAAGATAACGGCGAAGAAGCAGAACGCCATCAGGTCGAAAGTGACGGCCAGCCACTTGCGCACACCGGGCGGGAAGCGCTCGAACAACACCAGGACGCCGATGTGCTCGCGATGGCAGATACCGCACGATACCGCGAGCAGCGCCATCCAGATCATCAGATAGCGCGCCAGCTCCTCGGTGAAGGTCCAGTCGAAAGGCAAGACGTAGCGCACCAGAACGCCGAGCCAGACGTCGAGGACGAGCACCACCATGAGCGCCACGCAGATGCGCTCGACCAGCCAGTTGAGATTACGGCTCGCAACGATCGCCGCTTCCGCAAGCTTCTGCATGCTCTGTCTTCTGGCGTGGTTCGGATTTTCGGAATTGGCTTCGCGCTGATCATCCGCACGGTTCTGTTCACATTGGAGCACTTGCCGCGACCTGACAAGCAGGCCCTGGGCTGCTGATGTGGATCAAGCCGTGTGGAAGGGTTTGTACGAACACGGCCGCGGCGCGACCCGTATCGAAACACCATCACGCGGCGGGTTGCTCGCGCGCTCGCCGTCGCCGCCAGATCAGGACATGCCTGCAGCCATCCGTGACGTATCGGCAGCGAAGACCTGCTCGCGGTATCGAAAGGTGCACTGCCGTGATGCCGTCACATCGTCGAAGAGGAATTGCGGAGGTTGAAAATCAACCGACCGAACGAAAGCACCCGCCCGGCATGAGTCCGAGACGGGCGGTGCGATCCGCTCGCCTCCCCGCGATCAGTCGCCTGGATGCACGTGCCGGCGGGCGAACGCGATCAGGTTGTCGATGTGCGAAGCGACGGCGCTGCGCACGGCCTCCGCGTCGTTCTTCTGCAAGGCATCGACGATGACGAGATGTTCGGAGGAATCCGGCTTGAGCCATTCCTTGAGCTGGCCGATCTCGAACAGCCGGGTGGTGGCGCGCAGATCGCGCAGCACCCGGGCCATGACCTCGTTGCCGCAGTAATCGATGATCAGATTGTGCAGATGATCGTCGGAGAACCAGTGGGCATCGGTGTGGTGGGCCGTCGTTCCCATCAGGTCGGTGATCTCGCGGCGCACCTCGATCAGATTGCGCCCGGGAATCTTGCCGACCGCCTCGACGGCGGCCTGCGGCTCGATCAGCAGGCGCAGCTTGAGGCTCTGGATGTACTCGCCGATGTCGACCTGGCGGACCACGTAGTTGCGGCCGTCGCCTTTCTGGACGAGGCGCTCGCCTTCGAGGCGCTGCAGCGCCTCGCGCAGCGGCGTGCGCGACACCCCGAGGGTCTCCGCCAGCCGGGCCTCGACGATGACATGGCCGCCGCGCAGCCGCCGGTGATGGATCATGTCCGACACGGCGCTGTAGGCGAGTGCCGCCAAATTGTGGCCTTCCCTCGCCGGGGTCACGAGCCGGGTCCGTTTTTGCGCCTGTGCCAAGATGCGTAATTCCAGCGAACGGGCCGCCGCCCCGGTCGGCAGCCAGGGGCTTCCCTCGTGGCTCGCCTTGTTACATAGCAGTCATGATCACGCAATGCAGCGGGGCAGCACTCATGGACAGGGGCGAGACGGAGGCGGCGGGGGCAAGCCTCGCCGACGAAGCCTACCGGGCACTTCTCGGCGACATCCTGTCGGCCCGGCTCGCCGGCGGGACGATCGTTCAGGAGCGCCGGCTGGCGCTACGCCTCGGCATATCGCGCTCGCCGATGCGCGACGCCCTCGGACGCCTGGAAGGGCAAGGCCTCCTGGTGCAGAACAGCAAGGGCGCCTTGTCGGTCCGCGTCATCACCCTGCCGGACTACCTCAACAGTCTCGCGGTGCGCCTGTTGATCGAGCCCACCGCAGCCGCATTGGCCAGCGCGAGCTTCGACACGAAAGAACTTCGCGCTCTGTCCAGCCGCCTCACCGTCCTCGAGAAAGACGAAGAGCCGGACCCGGCTCGGGTGCAGCAATTCGATGACGCTGTCCACGACCTGATCGGAGAGGCCAGCGGCAATCCGTTCATCGCCGACGTCAGTCGGCAGATGCGCCGCTACACGACGATGTTCGAGCAGCAAAGGAAGCTCGCCCCACGCAAGGCCGGCATCGACGAACTTCGCGGGATTCTCCGCGCTCTCGCGGACCGGGACGCCGAGGCAGCACGCACCGTGATGACGCTGCACCTCGAACACATCCGGCAAGGCGTTCTCGCCACCTACTGAGCCGGCGCCCGCAGGCCTGGATCTTGCATTTTTCCGTCGTCACCTGCTGACGCCGTCATCATTTGGCGCGATCGGCGCCACTCCCTGCACACCAAACGAGCTTGTGGGGTAAGGCCTTGCATTGTATGTAAGTGGTATACCAATTGAATGCGATTTGGCGGTCGGAAAAGCGACCGACCGGATCGCCCCATTTCAGAGGCTGTCATCATGACCTTGCGCACCAAGCTCCTCGCCTCGGCTACCGTTGTCCTCATGGTTTCGGCGGCCTCCGCGGCCGCCGCACAGACCTGCACCCCGAAAGTGGCGGCGTCCGAACTCGTCAAGGCCGGCACGCTGGTGATGTCCACCAATCCGACCCTGCCGCCGCTGCAATACGTCGACTCGAAGGGCGAGCTGAAGGGCATGCGCGTCGAACTCGGCAAGGAAATCGCTCGTCGTCTGTGCCTGACGCCGGAATACATCCGCATCGAATTCTCGGCCATGATCCCCGGCCTGCAGTCGGGCCGCTGGGACATGATCAACACCGGCATCTTCTTCACGCCCGAGCGCGCCGCCATGATGCAGATGATCCCCTACGAGGATCAGGCCATCAGCATTTCGATCGCGCCCAATTCCAAGAAGAACGTCAAGTCCAAGAGCGACCTCGCCGGCATGCGGATCGGGGTCGAGATCGGCGGATTCGAGGAGAAGAAGACGCGCGAACTCGATGCCGAGCTGCGCAAGGAGGGCAAGGACGGACTGACCATCCAGACCTTCGACAATTTCGCCCTCGCGTTCCAGTCGCTACGCGCCGGACAGGTGGACGGCGTGGTGTCGATCGACGCCGTCTCCAAGGAATACGACACCCGCGGCGATTTCAAGCGTGCGATCAGCGGCCTCTATCCGGCCCCGGTCGCGGTCGCCTTCAAGAGCCCGGCCTTGGCCGACGCGACTGCCGGCGTCCTCAAGGACATGAAGGCGGACGGGTCGCTCGGCAAGCTGTTCGAGCGCTACGGCCTGCCGATGATCGACGGCGGCTATGTGGTCAAAGGCCCGAACCGCTGAACTGAATCCGCGTGCAACACGGTCTCGACGGACGCCGGTCGTCCCGGCGTCCTCGCGACCCTGCGAGACCTTGAAAGAGCTGCGTCATGTCGTTCTGGAGGTGGTCCGGCTTCTTCGACTACCTGACCAACCCGTTCATCCTCGGCGGCGTCGCGACCACGATCTGGTTGACCTGCGTCGCCTTGATCTGCGGACTGGTTCTCGGCTTCTTCATCGCGCTCATGCGCCGGTCCGGGATGGCGGCAGCACGCGGGATGGCGTGGTTCTACATCTGGCTGTTCCGCGGCACGCCGCTCTTGGTCCAGCCCATCGTCATCTACACGGCGTTGCCGCAGCTCGGCATCCGCTTCTCGGTGGTGCAGGCGGCGCTGATCGGGCTGGCGCTCAACGAGGCCGCCTACCTGTCCGAAATCATCCGCGCCGGCATCGAAGCGGTGCCCGAGGGGCAGACGCGCGCCGCCCGCGCGCTCGGCATGACCGAGCGGCAGATCATGCGCTACATCGTCATGCCGCAAGCCTTCAAGGTGATCATCCCGCCGCTCGGCAATTCCGTGAACGGTCTTCTCAAGACCACCTCGGTGACCTCGGTCATCTCCATGGAGGAACTCCTGCGCCGCACGCAGGTGCTGATCCAGGAGCAGTTCATGGTGCTCGAACTGTTCGCGGTGGCGGCGATCTACTACCTGCTTCTCACCACCCTGTGGGACTTCATCCAGCGGCGCATCGAAAGGCGCTTCGGCCATTCCTCTTCTTCCGTCGCCCTCACGGAAAAGCGGTGATCGTTTAGGTAAGGACTATCGAGAATGCCAAAACAGTTCCGCGGTGTGTTCACCGTCATGATCACGCCCCTCGACGCGCGCGGCGCCGTCGACCTCGCGGCGCTGGCCGCCTTCACGGACTGGCAGATTCGCGAAGGCATACACGGCCTCATTCCGCTCGGCTCGACCGGCGAATTCCTGTCGCTGTCGGAACAGGAACGCGATGGAGTCGCCGAGACCGTCGTCAAGACCGCCGCCGGGCGCGTGCCGGTTCTCATCGGCACCGGCGCCGAGGATACCCGCGAAGCCGTGCGGCTGAGCCGCAAGGCGGAAGCCATCGGCGCCGACGGCGTAATGGTCATACCGCCCTTCTACTCGACGCCGACCGACGACGAACTGGTCCATCACTACCGCACGATCGCTAAGGCCATCACGATCCCGATCATGGTCTACAACAACCCGGCGACCGCCAATGTCGACCTCAAGCCCGAGCTCCTGGCGCGGCTCGCCGAGATCGACGGCTGCGACTACGTCAAGGAATCGACCCTGGAAGTCACGCGGGTGCGCGACATCGTCCGGCTCGCCGGCGCCCGCATGACGGTGTTCGGCGGAATTCTCGGCTTCGAATCCTTCGTCATGGGGGCGCAGGGCTGGGTCGCGGTCGCGTCCAACGTGGCGCCGGCCCCAATGGCGCGCATATTCGAACTCGCTGCCGACGAGAAGAAGTACGACGAAGCGCGCGCCCTCTATCTCGAATGGCTACCGATCATCCAGGCGGTCGGCGGCCAGGCCTATGTGGCCGGCTCGAAGGCACTGCTCAACCACATGGGCTTCGGCGCCGGCCTGCCCCGGCCGCCGCGGCTGCCGCTGCCCGCCCAACAAGACACCGCCATGAAGTCGCTGGTCGAGCGCTTTGCGCTCCGCTTCGCGGCCTGATACGGCGCCGCGATGTCGCCCCCCGCTTCGACCAAGCCCAGGCCGACGCTGTTCGTCGACGGCGTCGCGCGCGAGGTCGATGCGGGCATCAGCGTCGCGGCGGCCCTCGCAAGCTCCAGTGTTGCCGCCGGCGCGGCCGGCAAGCCGCACGGCCTCTTCTGCGGCATGGGGGTCTGCCACGAATGCGTCGCCGTCGTGGATGGCCGCATCAGCCAACGGACCTGCATGACGCCCGTCGCCGACGGCATGCGCGTCGAGCGCCAGCCGCAGCGACCCGGCATCCGCTCCGACACACTCGCCGACCTCTGCGCTTTGCCGCAGTCGATCGCGCACCGGAACATGGACGTGCTGGTGATCGGCGCCGGCCCCGGTGGCCTTGCCGCCGCCGAGGCCGTCGCCGCGGCCGGGGCCCGTGTCACCATCGTCGATGAACGCAGCTCCCCCGGCGGGCAGTTCTTCAAGCAGCCCGCCACCGCGGTCGCGACGTCCGTCCACGCCAGGGACGCGCAGGTCCGCGACGGCGCGGCGCTCGTCGCGAAGGTCCGGACGCTGGGGGTGGATATCCTGTCCGTCGTTACCGTTTGGGGGGCAAGCCGCGACGACGACGAAAAGATCGTGATCGGCTGTTACGGACCGCAAGGCGCCTTCTACTGCCACCCCAAGATGGTGGTGATCGCCACCGGCGCCTTCGAACGCCCCGCCGCAGTGCCAGGCTGGACGCTGCCCGGCGTGATGACCGTCGGGGCCTGCCAGACGCTGCTGCGCAGCCACGCGACGCTGCCGGGCCGGCGCATCCTGGTGGCCGGCAACGGCCCGCTCGACGTCCAGGTGACGGGCGAAATCCTCGCCGCCGGCGGCGAGGTCGTGGGCCTTGTCGAGAGTGCGGCACCGCCCTGGTGCAATTTTTCCGCCGCCGCGGCGCTGCTGAGCAGCGACCCTGCCCTCGCCCTCAAGGGCATGCGGACGCTCGCCCGCATCGAGAAGTCACGGGTTCCGATCTGGTGGCGCAGTGTGGTCACCGCGATCGACGGCAACGACCGGACCGAACGGGTGACGATCTCCGGCCCGCCCGGCGCGCGCACGATCGAGGTCGACACTGTCCTTCTGGGCGGCAACTTCAGACCATCGAACGAATTGTCGCGCCTCCTCGGCTGCGCCCACGCGGTGGCGCCGGACGGCAGCCTGCGCGTCACGTGCGACGAGGACGGCGAGACGTCACTCCGCGACATCCATGTGGTGGGCGAAGCGGTGCGTTTCGGCGGCGCGCAGCTCGCCCTCGCCGAAGGGCGATTGGCGGGGTTCGCGATCGCGGCCAAACTCGGACTCGACGCCATCCGCAACGACAAAACCCGTCGCCGCCTGGCGCGCGCGAAAGCCTTCCAGGCGGCGTTGTGGAGCATGTTCGCGCCGGCCGCGCAGTCGCTGGCGATGTCCGATGAAACAGTGATCTGCCGCTGCGAAAGCGTGAGCTTCGGCCGACTGGTCGAGGCACTGCGCCACGCCCCGCCCGACATCGCGACCCTGAAGCGGCTGACCCGGGCCGGCATGGGACGCTGCCAGGGTCGCTATTGTGGTGGTACGCTGGCGGCGACGGCCGGCCGCCCGGCGTCGGAAACGCAGGGCTTTCTGGCGCCGCAGATGCCGCTGCGACCTGTTCCGCTCGCCGCCCTCGCGGTCGAGAAGCCCGAGTGGGGCGGCCACAGGCGGGCGCTCCTGCCCCAGCAGCCGCCCCTCCCCTGTCCGGAACCGCTGCCGATCCAGGAGGTAGCGACCCTCGTCATCGGTGCCGGCATCGCCGGGCTTGCGACCGCCCTATGCCTCGCCGACGGCGGCGAAGAAGTCGCTGTCGTCGAACGTGCCTTCCCGGGCGGGCTGGCGTCGGGCGGCAACGCCGGCAGCCTGCACGCCCAGTTGCTCTCGTTCGACCATGGCCCAAGGGCCGAAGCCGGCGGCCGGCCGGCGGTGCGGACCCTCCTGCTGCAACGCGATTCAATCGACCTGTGGCGAAAACTCGAAAGCCGTTGCGGCGCCGACTTCGAGATGAAGATCACCGGCGGCCTGATGGTGGCGGAAACCGAAGAGCACCTGCGCTTCCTCGACGAGAAGGCTGCCGTCGAGCGTTCCGTCGGCATCGAATGCCACGTGGTCGGCGCCGACGAACTGCGGCAGCGAGAACCTGCGCTCACCCGGGCCCTGGTCGGCGCGGCCTATTGTCCGCAAGAAGGCAAGATAAATCCGCTCGTCGCCACCCACCAGGTGTGCGCGGCGGCGGCCGCCGCGGGGGCGCGCATCTTCGACCGCACCGAAGTGGCGGCCATCCGCCGCGACGGCGACCGGTTCACGGTCGAGACCTCGCGCGGGCGCCTGCGCGCCCGGCGGATCGTCAATGCGGCGGGAGCGTTCGCATCCCGCATCGGGGCGATGCTGGGCGTCGACATCCCGGTCTTCGGCGCCCCCCTGCAGATGGCGGTCACCGAACCGGTCGCACCCGCCATTTCCCATCTGGTCGCCCATGCGGGCCGGCACCTGACGCTCAAACAGGCCGCGAACGGCAGTTTCCTCATCGGCGGCGGCTGGACGGCCGGGCTCGATCCGGTCCACGGCCATCCGCGTCCCCTCCTGGCGAGTATCGAAGGCAATCTCTGGGTCGCCCAGCATGTGCTGCCGATCCTGCGCAAGCTCCATGTCGTCCGCACCTGGGCAGCCATGAACATCGATATCGACGGCGCCCCCATCCTCGGCGAACACCCCGACGTCCCGGCCTTCTTCAACGCCGTCACCTCCAACGGCTTCACGCTCGGTCCCATCGTCGGCGAGATCACCGCTGCCCTGGTGCGCGGACGCGATCCCGGCCGCGACGTCTCTGCCTTCTCCATATCCCGGTTCAGGTGAAAGCCATGATGATCGAGATCACCGGCGTCACGAAGTACTATGGCCAGTTCGAGGTCCTGAAGAACTGCACGACCCACGTCGACAAAGGCGAGGTCGTCGTCGTCTGCGGCCCCTCGGGGTCGGGAAAGTCGACGCTCATCAAGTGCGTCAACGCCCTCGAGCCGTTCCAGAAAGGCTCCATCCGGGTCGACGGCATCGAGGTCAGCGATCCGGCCACCGACCTGCCGGACCTGCGCAGCCGCGTCGGCATGGTGTTCCAGAATTTCGAACTGTTCCCGCATCTGTCGATCGAAGCCAACATCATGCTGGCGCAGCGCATCGTCCTCGGACGCACCGAGGATGCCGCCCGCAGGCAGACCATTGAATTGCTTGACCGCGTCGGGCTCGCCGACCATGCGACCAAGTTTCCCGCCCAACTGTCGGGCGGCCAGCAGCAGCGCGTCGCGATCGCGCGCGCGCTCGCCATGAACCCGCTGGCGATGCTGTTCGACGAGCCGACCTCGGCGCTCGACCCGGAAATGATCTCCGAGGTGCTCGACGTCATGACCGGGCTCGCCCGCGAGGGCATGACCATGATGATCGTGACGCACGAGATGGGCTTCGCCCGCAGCGTCGCCACCCGCATGATCTTCATCGACCGCGGCGAGATCGTCGAAGACCGGCCCACCGAGGATTTCTTTTCGCACCAGCAGAATCCGAGGACCGCGGCATTCCTCGGCAAGATCCTGCACCACTGACGGGAGGACCACATGAGCGAATTCGACCTGATCATCCGCGGCGGCACGGTCGCGACCGCGTCCGACGTCTTCCGCGCCGACATCGGCATTACGGGCGGCAAGATCGTCCAGATCGGTGAGCGGCTCGGCGGTGGCGCAGAGGTCGTCGCCGCCGACGGCAAGTTCGTGCTGCCGGGCGGCATCGACAGCCACGTGCATTTTTCCCAGCCCTCCGGGCCCGGGATCGTCATGGCCGACGATTTCGAGAGCGGCACGCGATCGGCACTGTTCGGCGGCAACACCACCGTGATGCCCTTCTGCCTGCAACAGAAGGGCGTCCCGTTGCGGGAATCCCTCAACGCCTATCACGCGCTTGCCGAGGGCAACTGCTACACTGACGTGAGCTTTCACCTGATCCTGAGCGACGCGAGCGAATCCATACTGGGCCAGGATCTGCCCGCGCTGGTTGCCGATGGCTATTCCTCGCTGAAGGTCTTCATGACCTACGAGGGGCTGCGGCTGAGCGATGGGGAGATCATCAGGACGCTGGACGTCGCCCGCTCGACCGGCGCGACCGTGATGGTCCACTGCGAGAACGAGGATGCGATCCGCTTCCTGATCGCCCGCCACGAAGCCGCCGGCGACGTCGCCCCGCGGGCGCACGCATCGACGCGCCCGGTCGCGGTCGAGCGCGAAGCCACGCACCGCGCCTTGACGCTCGCCGAGATCGCCGATGTGCCGGTCGTCATCGTCCACGTCTCCAACGGCGCCGCGATCGAAGAGATCGCCCGCGCGCGGACGCGCGGCGTCAAGGTGATCGGCGAGACCTGCCCGCAATACCTGATGCTGACCGCGGACGACCTCGACGGCATGAACTGGGAAGGGGCGAAATTCGTCTGCTCGCCGCCGCCGCGCGACAAGAACGAGCAGATCGCATGCTGGCGCGGCATCGAGACCGGAATTTTCGACCTGTACTCGTCCGACCACTGCCCCTTCCGGTACGACGACGTCCACGGCAAGCTCAACCCCAGAGGCCGCGCGAGCTTCCGCCACATTCCCAACGGCATCCCGGGCGTCGAGACGCGGCTGCCGATCCTCTTCTCGGAGGGCGTCGTCAAGGGGCGCATCGACCTGCCGCGCTTCGTCGCCCTGACATCCACCAACCATGCCAAGACCTACGGGCTCTATCCGCAAAAGGGCACGATCACGGTCGGTGCCGATGCCGATCTGGCGATCTGGGATCCGACCGTGACGCGGCGCATTCGCCACGCCGACCTGCATGACGGCGCCGATTACACCCCCTATGAAGGAATGGACGTGACCGGCTGGCCGACTACCGTGGTCCTGGGCGGACGTGTCATGATCCGCGATGGAGAACTCGTCGGCCACAAAGGTGACGGCGCCTATCGGCCGGCCAGCATCCGCCGGTCCGCAGCCTCGCCTGCCAGCATGGAGAAACAGGGACAATGAAGCTCAAGATCACCGCCGGCCCGTTCGTATTCGAGGGCCGGCTTGAGACCGACAAGGCGCCCCAGACCGCCAAGGCCTTTCTGGCCCACCTGCCCTTCCGGGGCCAGATCGTGCATGTGCGCTGGTCGGGAGAAGGCGTGTGGATCCCGCTGGGGGACTTCAACTTCGGCGTCGGTTACGAGAACCACACTAGCCACCCGGCACCCGGGCAGATCATTCTCTATCCGGGCGGCATCAGCGAAACCGAGATTCTGCTGGCCTACGGCGGCGTCGACTTCTCGTCCAAAGTCGGACAGCTCGCCGGCAACCACTTCATCACGCTGACCTCCAACCTCGACAAGCTGCCCGAACTGGGCCGCAAGACCTTGTGGGAAGGCGCTCAGCCGATTCTCTTCGAACTCGATCAATAGGCGCGTGGATTCCTCGCCCGCAGGGCTCCCGGGGAAGGCCCGGAACATGGTTCAGGTGGTCCCCGACCCGTCCGTTCGAACCGCTCCTCCCGGTGAGGGGCGGGATCGGACCCAGGCTACGATGCCTCGCCGAAATACCGCTTCGGAAATGGTGCACCCACCGGGCGAGACTTGCCCATCTTCGCGGAATGCGCGCAAAGCCGGCGGAGGTCGCGAGAACGGTGGTGCGGCCAACGCGCCCGCAGGACATCGAGCGTCATGGCCGCCTGATCGTCGAGGCCGAGACCGTACTCCGCCCGCGCCTTGCCTTCCATGAACATGGGTTGCGCACCGTGCGGGCGGGCGAGAATGTTCTGGTAATGCCGCCGCGCTTCCTCGAACAATTCGAGGTCACAGCACGCATTCGCCAGCGCGGCGCGGTCGGCGATCGTGTCGCAGACGGCGAGCCGATCGCTGAGCCTGCGGTACCGGCGTTCGGGCTCCAGCGCTCGGCCGATCCGCCGGCGCGCCAGCCGCGCACGGTAACCTGCCAGACATTGCCGCCCCGGGCCGACGGCCACATAGGCGGCCGCCCCGATGCCGGTCAGCGCCAGGACGCAATAAGCCCAGGGATAAAGTCCACCGGCCATGGCGGCGGGAAGCGAGAGAGCCGCGTCAATGGCGGGGAATGCGGCCGCGAAGGACATGGTCGGCTCCGAACGGCGATGCCCGCATGCGGGCTCGCCAAGTTCAGTCGACCTTCAGGCCGGAGAGGTTCAAAAGTCCACGGCGCAGCCGTGCCCAATAATCATGCCGCGGCGGCTTCCAGATGCGCCGCGAGGCCGGCGAACAGGCCGCGCCCGTCGGTGCAGCCGATGGCGGCCTCGACGTGGTTTTCCGGGTGCGGCATCATACCCAGCACGTTGCCGCGCTCGTTGACGATGCCCGCGATGGAATTGATGGCACCATTGTGGTTCCACGCGGGGTCGATGGCGCCGTCAGGCGAGCAATAGCGGTAGAGGACGCGGCCCCCGCCTTCCAGGCGCGCGATGGTGTCGTCGTCGGCCACATAGTTGCCTTCGCCGTGGGCGACCGGCACGCGGATCACCTGGCCGGCATTGTAGCCGCGGGTGAACGGGCTATCCGAATGCTCGACCTTGAGGAAGACGTCGCGGCAGATGAATTTCAGACGCGCATTGCGCATCAGCACGCCGGGCAGAAGCCCCGACTCGCACAGGATCTGAAATCCATTGCAGACGCCGAGGACGAGGCCGCCGCGCCCCGCATAGGCGCGCACCGCATCCATGATCGGGGCACGCGCCGCGATAGCACCGCAGCGCAGGTAGTCCCCGTAGGAGAAGCCGCCCGGCACGACCACGAGATCGGTCCCGGCCGGCAGCGACGTGTCGGCGTGCCAGACCATGGTGGGGGCGTTGCCGGTCACGAGCGTGAGCGCCCGCGCCATGTCGGTTTCGCGATTGATGCCGGGGAAGACGAGAACGGCAGATTTCATGGTGCGGACCAAGCCTCAAACGATCTCGACGCGGTAATTCTCGATCACCGTATTGGCCAGGAGCTTGTCGGCCGCTTCCTTGAGCGCGGCCTCTGCCGTCGCAGGGTCGCCGCCTTCCATTTCGATGTCGAACACCTTGCCCTGGCGGACGCTGGCGACGCCGGAGATGCCGAGCGACTTCAAGGCGCCTTCGATCGCCTTGCCCTGAGGGTCGAGGATGCCGGATTTGAGGGTGACGGTGACGCGGGCTTTCATGGGTTATCCAATGTTCGGGTCGAGCAAGTCTCAGAGGAGACCTGTATCACTGAAGATTTCGGAGACCGGCAAGGAAATTCCGAGTTCGGGCAGTTCAAGAGTGTCGCCGGCGCGCAGGCGCCGCTCGGCGAAGCCCATGCTGCGGGCGAAGACGACGACTTCCACGGCATCCTGAGCAACAACGACATAATGCGCCAAGGCTGGCAAGGCCGTATAGGCGCCCCGCTTCCAACGCAGATCGAGTTCCTGCGTCGATGGCGACAATATTTCGAACACGGCGACGGCATCGTCGCAGTCGCGAGCGAATGGATCGCCCTTTGGGTGCCCCTTCGGACGAACAATCACATCCGGCTCGGGGCGTTTGATGTTCGAAAGCCGCAGCCCGATGCCCGGCATGACTTGCCAAGACGGCGACGAGGCCCTCAGGGCCTGTCCGAGACCAAAGAGCAGGTTGCCGACGATGCGTTGATGCTGACTGCTGGTCGACGCTTGCATCACCGGCTCCCCGTCGATCAACTCCCACTTTTCGTTATCCGGACGCGCGTCCGTGAAGACATAAAAGTCCTCCACGGTCATCGGTCCGGTTTCGACAACGGGAACACCCATCGACGGCCTCTCGCGACGCCCCCTTCAGTCTCAGCTCTTCACCAGCACCGGCCCGGTGGCCTGCACGCGCTCGCCCTCGGCCATGATGCCGAGACGCCGCGCGACTTCCGTGTAGGCCTCGATCAGGCCGCCGAGATCGCGGCGAAAACGATCCTTGTCCAGCTTCTCGTTGGACTTGATGTCCCACAGGCGGCAGCTATCGGGCGAAATCTCGTCGGCGACGACGATGCGCATCATGTCGTTTTCCCACAGCCGACCGCATTCCATCTTGAAATCGACCAGACGGATGCCGACGCCGAGGAAGAGGCCGGACAGGAAGTCGTTCACCCGTATGGCGAGCGCCATGACGTCGTCGATCTCCTGCGGGGTCGCCCAGCCGAAGGCGGTGATGTGTTCCTCAGACACCATCGGGTCGTTGAGCGCATCGTTCTTGTAGTAGAACTCGATGATCGAGCGCGGCAGCTGCGTGCCTTCCTCGATGCCGAGCCGCGTCGCCAGCGAACCGGCGGCGACGTTGCGCACGACGACTTCGAGCGGGATGATCTCCACTTCGCGGATCAATTGCTCGCGCATATTGAGCCGACGCACGAAGTGGGTCGGCACGCCGATATTGTTGAGGTGCTGGAAGACGTACTCGGAGATGCGGTTGTTGAGCACCCCCTTGCCTTCGATCACCTCGTGTTTCTTGGCGTTGAAGGCGGTAGCATCGTCTTTGAAGTGTTGGATCAAGGTGCCGGGTTCGGGACCCTCGTAGAGGACCTTCGCCTTTCCCTCGTAGACGCGGCGACGGCGGCTCATCGGAGTATACCGTGGCTTGAGGAAGTCCATTTTGGTGCCGAGGCTCCAGTTTTCATAATTTTGGTCCGCGGCGGCGGATCGAATCGGCGCTCAACTTTCCAGACGCGCGCCCCACTTCACCCGCACCCCGGAACCTACCCGAACGTAGTGCGGAGCACAATCGAGATAGTCCTTGGTCCTGGTTCCTGCAATGACCACTTTGACACGGTGTCGGGAGGTTGCCTTGACGGGGTCGCATGGGTATGCAAAGCGGCCGAGTCCGGCAAAAAAGACAACGTGTTCTTAACAATTTCAAGGGTGGAGCCATGACGACGTTCGACAAGCGCCAGGAAGGCTTCGAAAAGCAGTTCGCGCGCGACGAGGAGCTGCGTTTCAAGGCGAGTGCACGACGAAACAAAATGCTGGGACACTGGGCGGCGGAAAAATTCGGTCTCACGGGCGCGGAAGCCGAAGCCTACGCCAAGGAAATCGTCGCCGCCGATTTCGAGGAACCCGGCGACCACGACGTATTCAACAAGCTGCGCCAGGATTTCGACGCGCGAGGGATCGCGCAGTCCGACCATCAAATCCGCCGCACGATGGACGAGCTGATGGAAAAAGCGATCGCGGCGATCAAAACGAGTGGATGAAGTGATTCGCGAATCCGGTGTTGATCGACCCCCCTTCTCGCTGGCACGACGGCTGCGCCAAGGCGAAACCGTGCGTGTCGGCTGGTCCTTCATCCCTTCGCCGCCGCTCGCGGGAGCCATGGCACGCGAAGGCCTCTCGGGGGTCGTCATCGATCAGCAGCACGGACTGTGGGACACGACGTCGACTTTCCCGGGCATCGCCTCGCTGGTGCAGGGCGGCGCCGCCGCTTGCGTGCGCATCGGGGTCGGCGATTTTGCCGGCGCCGCGCGCGCCATCGACTATGGTGCGACGGTGATCATCGCGCCGATGATCGACACTGTCGCCGACGCCGAAGCCTTGGTGGCGGCGACCAAATATCCGCCGATGGGCACGCGCAGCTGGGGACCGATCGGCGCCATGGCGCTCTCGGGCGTCACTGATGCCAATGCCTACCTCCAGGCCGGCAACCAGGAGAGCTTCATCTTCGTCATGATCGAGACCGCGACCGCGCTCGCCAATGTGGAGGCGATCGCGGCGACGGATGGCATCGACGGGCTGTTCCTCGGCCCTTACGATCTCTCCGTCGCCCTCTCGCGTGGCGCCGAGGTCAATCCCTACACGCCGGCGGTGGCCGCCGTGCTCGACCGTGTCCTCGCCGCCGCCAAGGCGGCCGGCAAGTGCCCGGGCATCTATTGTTCAAATATCGAGCAGATGCGCACCGCTCAGGCGAAGGGCTTCCGCTTCGTCACCGTGGGCGCCGACGCCGACTTCCTCCACACCGGCATCTCGGCCCGCCTCGCCGAGCTGGCGCAGGGCTGATCTCGCTTCCGTGCCCCGGGCGCGGCGCGGCACGAAGCCATGAGCGCTCTTTGGCGCTCGTGGCGTAGTGATGCGACGCTGAGCCGGGGCACGACGAGACCGCCGAGCGTCATTGTTCCGACGTTGCACTTCCAATCGCGGCGTCGAGATCGTCGAGGACGGCGGCGACATCCGCCTGGATGGCGGCCGTCCGCACCGGCAGGACGCGGTAGTCCCGAGCCGAGAGCCAGGCGCATTTCTCGGCCCGCGCGGCCCCCGCTGCGTCCTCTTCCTGGTCCGGAACGAGATCGATCACCGTGCGCAGCGGGAACGAGACCAGGTCGGCGATGTGGGGACCGACCGGTACTTGACGCTTGAAGCCGCGGCCGGCGAAGCGGCGGTCCTTCGTCATTCCGTCCCACAGCGCGCGTTCAGCGTCGGTCGGATTGCGGCGCAGGAGCCGTGACAGCCCGCGCACGGGCCCGCGCTCGTTGGGAACCCGGCCCTGGGCATGCTCGGCGAGCAAGGCGCGCAACATGCCGGCTTCTTGGCCGTCGAGAACGCCGCCGCGGGCCGGCCCTTTGCGCCCTTCCGCGATCGACATGATGACGCCGTGCAGGGTCTGGACGTCCTGCTGGGTCAATTGCATGCGCGTGAAGATGTTGCGCAGGTTGATCGTCATGGTGTCGCGCTTCTCGGGCGGGCGGAAGAATTCCACCTTTTCGAGCTCGCGCTCGAGATCGGCGAAGAACGCGAACAACTGCTCCTTGCCGGCTGGCGCCGACTTGGTCGGCATCGTGAACGGCAGCGCCCCCGCGGTCGACAGCTTGAAGAACTCGTAGGAGACGAGCAGCACCGCCTGGGCGAGATTGAGGGACGCGAAGGCCGGGTTGACCGGAAAGGTGATGATGCGGTCGGCAAGCCCGACCTCGTCGTTGGTCAGGCCCCAGCGCTCGCGCCCGAATACGACCGCGACCGTCTGGCCCGCCGTGGCGCGCTCGCTGATCTCCCGTGCCGCCTGGTCCGGACCGACCACCGGCTTGGCCTGGTCGTGGCCGCGGGCGGTGGTGGCGAACACCGTCTGGCAGTCCGCGATGGCGGCTTCGAGGGTGTCGAACAGTTCGGCATTGTCGAGGATGTCGTCGGCCCCGGAGGAGGCACGCTTGGCGTGTATATTCGGCCAGCCGTCGCGCGGATTGACCAGCCGCAGGCGGCTCAGGCCAAAATTGCCCATGGCGCGCGCCGCGGTGCCGATATTCTCGCCCAGCTGCGGCTCGACCAGCACGACGATCGGGCCGGCGAGGTCGAGCCGGGGCTTGGTGTGGTCGGTACCCGATCCGGGCATGTCGCGTGTTCCTTCAGGCATCATTCCGGCCTATCCGATGCCATAGGTGAGACCGGCTGGCGACCCCTTGGACCTGCATTCCGGCCCTTTGCGTCCGTAGTTCGACCAATGTGTGCTTTCACGTGCCGGTAGGTGGTGCTATAGGCACGCCCGCCGGACGCGGGCGGGCGGCGTCCTGGCGAGCATGCGTCGAACTCCCCGCCGGTTCGATTCCCGGCTGGCGGTTTCCGCGCCGAGAACAATCCTTTTGAGGGCGCGGGGAAGAAGACCAACCTCCGCGCCGATCAACGTTCCGTTCCGCCCGGCCTGATCCAGGACGGCGATCAGAGGTGTCAGCATGCCAGATCTCGAAATCGTGTGGACGAAGGTCGACGAAGCCCCGGCGCTCGCGACCTATTCCCTGCTGCCGATCGTGGAGGCCTTCGTGGGCGCGGCGGGTGTGTCCATGAAGCTCAAGGACATCTCACTCGCCGGTCGCATCATCGCCAATTTCCCCGACAAGCTTGCGCCCTCGCAACGCATCGGCGACGAGCTCACCGAACTCGGCAAACTCGCGACCCGGCCCGAGGCCAACATCATCAAGCTGCCCAACATCTCCGCCTCGATCCCGCAGCTCAAGGCCGCCATCAAGGAGTTGCAGGAGAAGGGCTACGATATTCCGGACTATCCGGACAACCCAACCACCGACGCCGACAAGGACATCAAGGCGCGTTACGCCAAGGTGTTCGGCAGCGTCGTCAATCCGGTCCTGCGCGAGGGCAATTCCGACCGCCGCGCCGCCGGCGCCGTCAAGCAGTACGCGCGCAACAATCCGCACAAGATGGGCGCCTGGAGCAAAGACTCCAAGACGCACGTCGCCTGCATGCCGGCGGGTGACTACTACGGCTCGGAAGTCTCGACCACGGTCGCGTACGCGACCAACGCCCGCATCGAACTCGTCGGCAAAGACGGCGCCGTCACGATCCTGAAGGCGAAGACGCCGGTCGCGGCCGGCGAGATCATCGACGCCGCGGTGATGAGCAAGAAGGCGCTGCGTGCGTTCTTCGCCGAACAGATCGAAGACGCCAGGAAGCAGGGTGTGCTGTTCTCGCTGCACGTCAAAGCGACCATGATGAAGATCTCCGATCCCATCATCTTCGGGCACGCCGTATCGGAGTTCTTCGCCGACGTGATCGCGAAGCACGCCGCAACGCTGACCAAGCTCGGCGTCAATCTCAACAACGGCTTCGGCGATCTTCTGGCGAAGATCGCGACGCTGCCGGACGCCGAGAGGAAGGCCATCGAGGCGGACATCGCCGCCGAATACGCCAAACGGCCAGGCCTCGCCATGGTCAATTCCGACAAGGGAATCACCAACCTGCACGTGCCCTCGGACGTGATCGTCGACGCTTCCATGCCGGCGATGATCCGCGATTCCGGCAAGATGTGGGGCGCCGACGGCAAGCTGCACGACACCAAGGCGGTGATCCCGGATCGCGCCTACGCGACGCTCTATCAGGCCGTCATCGACGACTGCAAAGCCAACGGAGCGTTCGATCCCAAGACCATGGGGTCGGTGCCAAACGTCGGCCTGATGGCGCAGAAGGCCGAGGAATACGGCTCCCACGACAAGACCTTCGAGGTGCCGGCGGACGGCACGGTCCGGGTCGTCGGCGACGACGGCCAGGTGCTCCTGGAGCGCCCGGTCGAGACCGGCGACATCTTCCGCATGTGCGAGGCCCGCGACGCGCCGATCCAGGACTGGGTCAAGCTCGGCGTGCGCCGCGCCCGCATCACCGGCACGCCGGCGGTGTTCTGGCTCGACAGGAACCGCGCCCACGACGCGCAGGTCATCGCCAAGGTCGAGACGTACCTGAAGGAGCAGGATACGTCCGGGCTCGACATTCGCATCCTGGCGCCGGTCGAGGCGATGAAGTTCTCGCTCGAACGCATCCGAAAAGGGCAAGACACCATCTCGGTCACCGGCAATGTGCTGCGCGACTACCTGACCGACCTGTTCCCGATCATGGAGCTCGGCACCTCGGCCAAGATGCTGTCGATCGTGCCGCTCTTGGCGGGCGGTGGCCTGTTCGAGACCGGTGCCGGCGGCTCGGCGCCCAAGCACGTGCAGCAGTTCCAGGAAGAGGGCTATCTGCGCTGGGATTCGCTCGGCGAGTTCCTCGCGCTCGGCGCCTCGATCGAACATCTGGCGCAGACCTACAAGAACGCCAAAGCGCAGGTCCTCGCCGACACGCTCGATGAGGCCATCGCCAAGTTCCTGCAGTTCAACCGCAATCCGGCCCGCAGGGTGGGCGAACTCGACAATCGCGGCAGCCATTTCTACCTCGCCCTCTACTGGGCGCAGGCGCTGGCGGCCCAGACCAAGGACGCGGAACTCGCGGCCCGCTTCAAGCCGTTGGCCGAGACGCTGGAAAGGAACGAGGCCAAGATCAACGGCGAACTGATCGGCGCGCAAGGCAAGCCAGTCGACACCGGTGGCTACTATTTGCCCGATGACGCCAAGACGTCCGCCGCGATGCGGCCGAGCCCCACCTTCAACGCCGCCATCGCCGCGCTCTGAGGCAGGAAACCGGCGGGACGAACACGCCGAGCGGTTGAAATGATCCGGGCCGCCCCTACGGGCGGCCCTTTTGTTCGACGACCAGAGCTGATGAAGTCGGCAGCCGCCGATGGTACAGCAAGGAATGCCGAGATAGACGGAGGTGTTCTTGGATCGCAACGAAGCCATAGAACGGCTCAGGAAGTGCTCTTCCCAGATCGCCGCCAGAGGGCGACGGCGCTGTATCTATACGGCTCAACGGCTCGTGACGAAGCGGCCAGCAACAGCGACGTCGATCTGTTCATCGATTACGATCCCGACGGAGATTTCAACGCACTCGATCTCGTCGGGTTAAAGTCCCATATCGAAGAACAGCTTCAGCGCCCCGTGGATCTGACGAGTCGGGACGGTCTGCATCCGGCCTTGCGATCTCGGATCGAAGCCTCGGCTATCCGGGTGTTTTAAGGCGATGCTGGCTATTCGTGACGCACACTGGCAAAGCCCATGAAACAGCAGCGCTCGCCTTGCCGACGCGGCAGCCTCACCCGATCTCCTCGGTCACCATGTCGCCTCGCGGGGTGAGGAGTTCCTCGCCGAGACGGGCGCGCGCGACCTCGCGGATGCGTTCGGCGACGCGCGGATCGCGCTCCATGAGGGCGTGCAGATCGCCAGCGTCGAGGACCAGCAGATTGGTGCGGTTCACGGCCGTCACCGTCGCGGAGCGGCGCGCCCGCCGCAGCACCGCGACCTCGCCGAAGAACTGCGACACGCCGAGCTGAACGCGGCGGTCCTTGAGCTCGATCTCGACCAAGCCGCGGGCGATGAAATACATGGAGTGGGCGGCCTCGCCGCGCCGCACGACGACCTCTCCGGGTTCGACGGTGTGCGCACGCAACAGCCGCATCACGTCGCCGATATCGGCGGCGTCGAGGCCGGCGAACAGCGGCACCCGCGCCACCATGCTCCAGGTGACGACGAACTCGCGGCGGTGAATCTCTTCCGCGAAGGCGGTGGCGATGATGCCGACCGGCAGCGCGATCATGACCACCGCGGTCAGGATGGTGATGCCGGCGATCATCTTGCCGGCCACCGTCACCGGCACGACGTCACCATAACCGATGGTGCCGAGGGTGACGATCGCCCACCAGATGGCATCCGGCAGCGTTCCGAGCTTGTCGGGCTGAACGTCGCTCTCGGCGAGATGCATCAGCGCCGCCGACAGCAAGGTCGCGCCCGCGAAGATCACGAGGCAAGCCAAGAGGGCGCGGCGCTCGGCGTGGAGGGAATCGAGCAGCGAGCGCATGCCGGGCGAATAGCGGGCGAGCTTGAAAAAGCGCACGATGCGGAAGACGAGCACGACGCGCAGCGTGTTGGGCAACGCGAAGGCGAACCAGAACGGCACGATGGCCAGGAGGTCGATGATGCCGGCCGGGCTTGTCATGAAAGCCCGCCGCGCCCGCCAGGGGGTCAGATCGCGATAGGGAGAGTGTTCGGGCGCGCACCAGATGCGCGCCGCATATTCGAGCGAAAACCCGGCCAGCGAACCGAGTTCGACGAGATCGAACAGCCGCCGGTAGCGCAGGTCGATGGAGGGGACCGTTTCGAGCACCACAACCATGATGTTGGCGAGGATCAGGACGACGATCGCGCCTTCAAGGACGCGGCTCGTGCGATCTGCGCCGCCATCGAGCATCTCGTAGCAGCGCCGCCTCAGGTTCGACTTGAGCCCCGGCGCGCGGGTCATCTTACTCTCCGTAAACGTCGGTCCGGTTGCGATCGTCGCACGGCGTCGATGTTCCTATACGCCCGGCCGGACCGCCTTAAGGCCGCCGGTCCTACCGCCGCTTCGCTTGTCCACCGGAGATTGGCGCTGCGGGCAGCCGGAATGCCGGGCCAGAGGAGAAAGTCCCTTCGGTTCGACCAGTGGAACGAAGCTCGCCCGCCGCCGTTGCCCCCAAAAGTGGATGCGAGCATGCCCAGGAAGCAGTTTCAGCGCAGGATGGTTGCGGTAGCGCGGCTGCTGTCGCGGCCAACCGGCCTCGTGTTCGGCCATGCGGCCACCGGCCTCGTGCTGGCAGGCTTGTTCGTCGGCGCCCTGTGCGGCTCCGGATCGACCATCGGGCGGCTGCTGGTCGCACCCGAGAACCTCGCGGTCCTGGCAAAAATCTTCGTGCTGCACGCCGCCTTGTTCGCCTGCGCGAGCTTTGCCACCTCGACCCTCTTCCCGCCTCCAGGCGGCCACCCGCAGGCGCGCCGCCCATGGCCCTCATGGCGGTCTTTACGTGCGGTCGCGGTCAAGGAATGATAGGCCGTGTCTGGTGGAACTGTGACCGGGAGGGAGATGATGACTGTGCGTTTTTCACTGGTTCCATGCGCCGCCGCGGTGGTGATTGCGATGGCGGCAACGCCGTGCTTCGCCGGCGGGGCCGAGCTCACCGCCAACGACACCGGCGGCATGATTTCGTGGTCGCCGGCGATCGCATCGGTCTATCGTCATATTGCCGCTGAGCACTGTGCCCGCTTCGACAAGTTGGCGGTAATCACCAGCGTGCATCGGCGCTACGGCGACTATGTGGGCTTCCGGTGCTTCTTCCCGCGCGGCTACGATCCCCGCCGGGGCATGGTGGCGGCGCGGCGTCCGATTCGGACCCTCTATTGAGGGAATATACGCTCGGACGGCGGATCTTTTCGGCGTCGGACATGCACAAATGCCATGAATACCGACGACGCAGCCCCGCTCGCTTGCATCCCGTACCTCAAGGGACCAGATCGGGCGTGGCGTGGACCCTACGCCGATAACGTAAGCAATTCTTACAGGATTTGCGTTGTCATCGCGGCTTGGCCGAGGATCTGCCTCGCGCAGTCGGGAGCGCATGAGCGACGATGTCTTCCCAGCCGTCGCTGGTTAACGAATTGGAAACGACCCTGGCGACGGTGCCACCCGAACGGCGCCTGCGCATGCTGCGGCGTTTGACGGACGCCTTCATCCAGGTCGCCGCCCGTCTCAAGGACCAGCACGTCGAGGTCTTCGACGACGTCATCTGCTGCCTGATGGCGGAGATCGAGACACGCTCCCTGTCCGAGCTCGGCCTGCGCTTCGCGCCCCTGCCGCAGGCCCCGCCCAAGGCCATCGGCCGCCTTGCCAGCCATCCCGACATCGCGGTCGCCGGCCCGGTGCTGGCGCAGTCGGAACGCCTGCAGGCGTCGGCCATCGCCGCCATCGCGTCCCAGCGCGACCAGCCGCATCTCATGGCCATTTCGGGCCGCCGGCGCGTCGACTCGGTCGTCACCGAAGTTCTGGTCAAGCGCGGCAACGCCGACGTGCTGCGCCGCCTCGCCGGCAATGCGGGTGCCATTTTCTCGAGCCAGGGCCTCAACGCCCTTCTGGAACGCACCGCCAACGACGCGGATGCCGCCGAGAAGATCGTCCAGCGACACGACATGACCCCGGAGCTCCTGCGCACCATGGTGGTGAAGGCGAGCGATGCCGTGCGCCAGCGCCTCGTCGGGGCTGCGCCGCCGCAGCGTCGCGGTGCCGTCGAGCAGCTGATCGCCAAGGTCCAAGAGGAACTGGCGATCGCCGCAGCTTCCGACGAGCATTATTACGAACACACGGTCGCCCGCCTGAAGGAGGAGTATGGCGGACAGATTTCTGAAAAGGAGATTTACGGCTTCGCGGTCGCCAAGAAGACCGGCGAGATCGTGGCCGCCATGGCGATCCTCCTATCCGTCTCGCCCGAGGTCGTCGAAGACCTGATGGACGGCGAACGGCTCGAACCATTCCTGATGATGTGCAAGGCCGCCGGTCTGCGCTGGGGCACCGTGCGTGCCATCCTGGAGCTGAGCACCCGGCCCGGCCGCGCCACGCAGGACGGCCTCACCCAGGCCTGCGAGGGCTTCACCAATCTCTCCACCGTCGTCGCCGGCCAGGCGTTGAAAATGTGGCAGGCCAAGAAGGCGAGTTGAGCCGGCCCAACGGGCGGATGCCCGCAGCGGTTGTCCGCATCTGCAATTCGGCGTTCGACATGGTCATTCCGGGGCCTGAGCGAAGCGAGGGAACCCGGAATCCATACCCCGCAGCGCCGTGGCTATGGATTCCGGACTCGCGCTACGCGCGCCCCGGAATGGCGGAGTATCAATGAGCGCGTGTACCTAACGCGCCGAACGCGGCGACACGTCGAGGGGAATGCAGTTGCGGCGGCCGGCGGAGATGCATTCGTCGGCGCGGCGGGCATCCAGCATGGCGTCGACCAGCCAGAGGCCGCTGCCGACGAGGGCGATGAAGCCCACCGCCAGCACGACGTTGACCATGGTGCGGTTCTCTTCGGCGGGATCGTCGTCGCTTTCACTCATCGCAGCCAACCCGCGGACACGGAAATCCAGGCCGGACACACAGGGTGTCGCCCGTTCACGATGCCATCGTCTCCTTCACCGCCGCCACCAGCTGCTTCAAGGTGAACGGCTTGGCCAAGAAGGCGAACTGCTCGCCCTCCGGCAGGTTCTTGGCGAATGCCTCCTCGGCGTAGCCGGACACGAAAATGATCCTAAGGTCGGCATTGCGCCGCCGCAGCTCCCTGAGCAGCGTCGGCCCGTCCATCTCCGGCATGACGACGTCGGAGACGACGACGTCGATATGGCCGCCCTGCGCTTCCAGCACCTCGATCGCCTCGACGCCGTTGCCGGCCTCGAGCACCGTATAGCCGCGCGACGACAGCCCGCGGGCGTTGAGGCCGCGCAGGCCCTCCTCGTCTTCCACCAGGAGGATGGTTCCGCGCCCGGTGTCGTCGGCCGGGGCCTGTTTCGGGGTTTCGACCGGCGCCGTCGGGTCGGCAGCCACGACCGCCGCCGTCTCCGGGGGCTCTTCGACGGCATGGCGCGGCAGGAAGATGCGGAACGCGGTTCCCTTGCCGACTTCCGATTCCGGATAGATGAACCCGCCGGTCTGCTTGACGATGCCGTAGACGGTCGACAGGCCGAGCCCGGTGCCCTTGCCGACCTCCTTGGTGGAGAAGAACGGCTCGAAGATCTTGTCGAGGATGTCCGGCGGGATGCCGGTCCCCGAGTCGGTGACTTCGACCATCACGTAGTCGGCGGCCGGCATGCCCTTGTAGCCAAAGCCGGCGACCTCGGCGGCGGTGACGTTGGCGGTGCGCACCTTCAGCTTGCCGCCCTCCGGCATGGCGTCGCGGGCATTGACGGCGAGATTGACGATCACCTGCTCGAACTGGGAGAGGTCGACCTTGACGGACCACAGGTCGCGCCCGTGGACGACGTCGAGGGCGACGTTCTCACCGATCAGCCGGCGCAGCAGCATGGAGATGTCGGACAGAGCCTCGCCGAGATCGAGCACCTGCGGCCGCAGGGTCTGCCGGCGCGAGAACGCCAGGAGCTGGCGCACCAGCGCCGCCGCCCGGTTGGCGTTCTGCTTGATCTGCATGATGTCCTGGAAGGACGGATCGCTCGGCTTGTGGGCATTGAGGAGGAAATCGGTCGCCATCATCACCGCCGACAACACGTTGTTGAAGTCGTGGGCGATGCCGCCGGCGAGCTTGCCGACCGAATCCATCTTCTGCGCCTGGGCGATCTGGTTCTCCAGGTTGCGCTGCTCGGTGGTGTCGAGCACATAGACGATGGCGGTTTCCTGGTCGCGCTCCGCCTCCTCGACCGGGGTGACGTAGAAGCGCGCCCAGCGCTCGCCGGTGCCGACAAGGCCCGCGTCGAGCGGGGCGATGTCCCCCTGCCCCCGCGCCGCGCGGCCGATCGCAGCCTCGACGGCGGAGCGGTCGCGCTCGGAGACGACGTTGAAGAGGGAGCGGCTGTCGTCGCCCTTGAGGACGCCCTCGAACAGGCGCGCGAACTGCGGATTGTAGCGGGCGATCTTGCCCGCCTTGTCGATGGTCGCGATCGCCATCGGGGTGTTGTGGAAGAAGCGCATGAAGCGCACTTCCGCGGCGCGCTGGGGATCGGTGCCGTCGTCGCGGGCGCGATTGAGGACGAGCGTGCGCGAAGGCCCGGGCGTGCCGTCGGCCGCAAAGGCGACCTTGTGATAGAGGCGCACCGGCAGCGTCTTGCCGCTGCGGGTCTTGAGGTCGAGGTCGAGCACCTCGGTCTTGACCTCGCTCGGATGTGCCGACAGCGACGTCAGCAGGGCGGTGCCGTCGCCCGGCACGATATCGGCGAGCTTGAGCCCGCCGGAGCCGACACGGGCGAGATCGTGATCGAGCCAGCCGGCGAGGGTCGCATTCAGGTAGCCGATCTGGCCGTTGGCCTCGACAGAGAAGAACCCTGCCGGCGCATGGTCGAGATAGTCGATGGCGTGCTGCAGGCCCTGGAAGACGTTCTCTTGGCGTTCGCGTTCGCGCGTGACGTCGGCGACGTTCCACACGGTGGAGCGTTTGTCGCGGCCGCTTTCGCCGAACGGGCGTACCCGCAGCCTGATCCAGCGGGCCGGTTCGCCGCGCAGCCCCGGCACACGGACCTCCTCCTGCAGCCGGCGCCCCTCGCGCGCAGCCTTGAGGAGACGGTAGATCGCCTCCGAAAGTTCGGGATCGCCCACGAACACGCGCTCGACCGGGCGAGCCTCGCCCTCGGCGGCGTCGGTCAGCAGGTGGTAAGCCGCATTGGCATAGAGAACGCGGCCGCCGCCGTCGGTGACCAGGATGCCGTCGAACGAACCATCCACCACGGCACGGACCAACAGCTCGTGCTCGTTGCGTCCCGAGATGCGCAGGATTCCAGCCGCGATGGCGAACAGGGCAAAGACCCCAACGACGCCCAGCGTCGCCAGGAGGGCGAGGATATAGGGCTCGGCGCGATTGCGTCCGACCAGCATGAGGACCACCGCGGCGGCGATCAGGGCGGTGGCGACCAGCAGCACCAGGCCGATGCTGCCGCGCCCTCCGACCCGCGAAGTGATTCGTCGTGGCGTTTCGCTGGCGTCCTGGGCGGTCATGGTGGGCTTGCCGATTCATCTTGGCGGGCGGCTGTAGCATTCAGTGCCCATTTCGGCGGTCTTCCGCAAGAGGCGGTATCGAGGCGCCATTATAGGAAAGCTAACGCGTCCGCCCGGCTTTGTGAATCCGGCGGAACCGCGGTCCCGCTGCCGGCTGGTTGCCGGCGCAGCAGGGCGATCGGAGGACGGAATCGGCATGGTCGCTCCGAACGATTCTTCGATCCGCGCTTGTCCTCCGCCCGCCCGGCTCCCAGCCTGCCCGTCCTGCCGGCGTAGTCGGTAACAAGAGGCACCCGTGGGGCGCGGCGTGGCGCCGCCGGTCGGCGCGCGGACACGGCTCCGCGACGCCAAGCGCGATCACCGGACCAGCTCCCGCCGGCGGCGGGAGTGTGGCGGCGGATCCCACCCTGCCCTCGGTGACACTCAATTATTGGTGTCGATGATCAGCCGGTTCATCCACGCGTCGCCGAAGTCGATATAGACGATCTCGGGCTTGGCCGCCTTGCCGTTCTGCGGGTTCTTGGAGTCCTTCACGGTGTAGTCGCCCTTCTTGATCTTGGCGAGGTAGTACGGAAGTTGCGGGTTGTTGCGCGCCGACAGCGCCTGGATGTCGAGATTGCCGACCGTGCCGGTGAGCGTCCACGACAACAGGAACAGGAACTGGTTGCCGTAGCCGCCGCGCTTCTGCAGCTTGTCGAGCTGGTCGTCGCGCATGGTCTTGAAGTCGGCGTTCTTGGCGTAAACGTCGTAGACCAGCAGACCCCAGTTGAAACCCTTCGGCAGGCCGCAGAGCTTGCCGTCCTTGGTGTCGCAGTCGGCGTAGTTCAAGATCCCCTTCTCGGCCTTGTCGTCGTAGTCGTCGGCGATGTCGAACACGGCCACCGCCTTGCCGGCCAGGGCCGAGAGCTTGGTCTTGCCGAGATCGGTGTTGGTGCCTTTCGGCAGTGTCAGCAGCAGCGAACCGAGCTTGTCCTCGAACTGCTTGGTGACGGTCTTCCTGATGTCGCCCTTTTCCGGCGTGTCACTCTGGGTGTGCGACACCTTGAGGAACACCGCTTCGCCCTTGCCGGCGCCGTTGAGGAAGGTCTTCACCTGGGCGAGAATATCGTCGAGGCTTTCTCCGTAGCAGCCTCCGAACGCGCTGTAGTGCGCCGTGTAGATGATCTGCTTGTCGCCGTCCTTGTTGTGCAGGAAGGGCCGAATGTCGAAATAGCGCGTGCCGCGCGCGAGCTGCCCGCCGATCGAGTGCAACTGCGTGATCGCCCAGGCGGCCTCACCGCCCCCGGTACACTTGCTCGCCTTCGACATGCCGGCGTCGTGGCTGCCCGGCATGGTCAGCTCGTTCATGCGAATGTCCGGCCGCTTGGCGACCAGCGCCGCCATCCAGGCGGAATTGTCCGGCTCGGCCTTGGTGCGGATGTAATAGCCGTTGGCGTTGGCGCCGGCGGTCTGCTGGATGTAGAGATTGCCGGTCGCACTGCCCGAGGCCGACACCTGCCGCCAGTATTTCGTCTTGGCGTCCTGCTGGTTGCCGCGGAAGGTCAGCGTGGTGTTGTCACTGAAGGTCAGCTCCATGGTAAAAGGCGCGCCGTTGGCGTTGGCGTTCAACTCCTCGCGCTCGCAGCGGCTATTCCTGCGCGGGATGGTCGCGCCCTTGAAATTGTGGTCGGGTCGCGACTTGCCGTCCCAGTCGTAATTGTCGACATGGGTGACATCGATCTTGGTGATGTCGAGATCGGTCATGTTGGCGACGCACAGATGCGTCTCCAGACTTGCGGCGTGTGCGTCCTGCGTCGGCGCAAGCAGCACCGCCAGCGCAGTCGATGTGAAGACTGTGAACAGCCGTATAGAATCGCCCTGATGGACGTGCATCGTTCCCTCCCTTTGCTGGAGCGCACGACGGCAACCCATCAGGCGCTCAATGAGACAAACCACGTTCGTGCGCAGGTCATCGCCGCGCCGGGCACAATCACTGATCGATGAATCGGGAACCCGCCTCAATCACAACGATTAACACGGGGAACATATCCGCACAAGTTGCGGAACCGGGGCACTTCCTCTCGGACGAGACCGTCGGCGCAGACACCGCAGGCTTCGCGGCCGCAGTCTTGGTGCCCGCCGTCAGTTGGCGGCGCGCCGGTTGAGGCGCATCACATAGCCGATCACCTCGGCGACCGCCTTGTAGTGTTCGGCGGGAACCTCCTGGTCGATCTCGACGGTGGCGTGCAGCGCCCGCGCGAGCGGCGGGTTCTCGACCACGGGCACGCCGTGTTCCTTGGCGACCTCCCTGATCTTCAGGGCGATCAGGTCGGCGCCCTTGGCGACGCAGAGCGGCGCGTTCATGCCGCGCTCGTATTTCAACGCCACCGCGAAGTGGGTCGGGTTGGTGACCACCACGGTCGCGTTCGGGACCTCGGCCATCATGCGCTTGCGCACGCGGTTCTGGCGCAACTGGCGGATCTTGGCCTTGATCTTGGGATCGCCTTCGCTGTCGCGGAACTCGTCCTTGATTTCGCGCATGGACATCTTTTGGCGCTTGAACCACTGCTGGTACTGGAATAGGTAATCGGCGCCGGCGATGATGGCGAGGATCGCCACCACGGCGCCGATCAATTGCAGCGACATGTGCTTGGTGAACGGCAGGAGGGCGATCGGGTCGACCGACACCAGCTCTTCCAGACGGTCGCGTTCCGGCCATACCAGCGCGGTGAGCACCGAGCCCACCACCACGAGCTTGAGCAGTCCCTTGAGAAAATTGGCGAGCGCCTGCTTGGAGAACATGCGCTTGGCGCCGCCCATGGGCGAGATCTTGCTGAACTTGGGCGTCAGCGATTCCGTCGACCACACCAGCCGGTGCTGGATCATGTTGCCCGCAATGGCGGCGAGCGCCAGGATGAGAAACGGCACCGCCACTGCGGCGAGGGTTTCGATGCCGATGCGCTCGAACAGGCGCGTGAGGCCGCCGCCGTCGGCCGGCACCCGGTGGGCGTTGCCGAGAAGGCCGCGGAACATGGTCTGCAGCTGGTTCGACATCGAGCCCGAGAAGCCGAGCAGAACCAGAGCCGAGGCCGCGATCACGAACCAGGTGCTGACCTCCTGGCTCTTGACCACATCGCCGCGCTTGATCGCGTCATCGAGACGTTTTTGCGTGGGGTCTTCTGTTTTTTCGGAGTCGTCTTCGTCGGCCATGACGTTCCTCGCTCACACCCTGGGGGCGAGCTCGCGCAACACCCCTTCGGTGTAGCCGAGAAAGACCGTCATCATGGTGCCGATGACAAAGACGAGGATCATGAGCCCGATCATGATCGTCAGCGGCATGGCGACGAAGTACACCTGCATCTGCGGCATCAACCGGGACAGAAGCCCGAGTCCCAGATTGAACAACATGCCGAACGCCAGGAACGGGGCCGAAAGCTGGATGCTGACCTTGAACGCTCCGGCGATAGTCTGCGTCACCAGCGCGGCCATGTCGCCGGTCAGGGAGACTTCGCCGGGGCGAAACAGGGAATAGCTCGCGTCGAGTGCGCCGATCACCAGATGGTGCAGGTTGGTGGCGAACAGCAGGGTGACGCCGAGGAGCGTGAAGAAGTTGCCGAGGATGACGCCCTGCTGGCCCTGCATCGGGTCGACCGCGGTGACGAAGCCCAATCCGAGCTGCTGCGCCACCACCGAACCTGCGAGCTGCAAGGCCGACATGGTCAGGCGGGCGGTGACACCGAGCAGGAAGCCGATCAGGACCTCCTGGAAAAGAAGCACCACGACCGATCCCGGCACGCCCAGATTGATCTGGTAGGCGTCCCGGTGCAGCGGGAAGATGACGGCCGTCAGGACGAGCGCGACGGTCAGGCGCATGCGCACCGGCACGCTGGTCTCGCCCATGCCGGGCAGGAGCATCAACATGGTGCCGATGCGCGAGAAGGCGAGCAGGTAGGCGGCAGCGAGCGCCGGCAGGAACGAGACGTCGATGCGCATCGCCTCTCGCCTCCCGCTCACCCGCCCACGATCCGCGCCGCCACCCGCACCATGTACCCCTGCAGGGCGTCCGCCATGAACGGCATCGCCAGCAGCATCGCGGCGAAGATGGCGAGGATCTTGGGCACGAACACCAGCGTCATTTCCTGGATCTGGGTCAGCGCCTGGAACAGCGAGATCACCACACCGACCACGAGCCCGACAACCATCAGCGGGCTCGACACCAGGACCAGCGTGACGACGGTGTCACGGGCGACGTCGAGGACTTCCGGTCCGGTCATCTCATACTTCCTTTGCGTGCCCGTCATTGCGAGCGGAGCGAAGCAATCCGGCTCTTCCTTGGCGGCCCCTGGATTGCTTCGCTCCGCTCGCAGCGACGAAAGAAAAGGCACGTCCACGATTCAGCTCATCCGCCTGCGTCAAATCTGCATCCGGATGATCTCTTCATAGGCGTTGATCATCTTGTCGCGCACCGACACCAGGGCCTGCACGGCCGTCTCGGTCTCGGCGACCGCGGTGACGACGTCGACGATGTTGGCCTTGCCGGCCACCATCGCTTGGCTCTGGGCGTCGGACACCCGTCCGGCCTGGACCACCGATCCGACCGCATCCTTGAGCATCTTGCCGAAGTTCGGCCCTTCGTCGCCGGCGCCAGTGAGGCCGGCCGGCTTGGACAAACCGGCGGCCGGGTCGGTGATGCGGGCGAGCCGGGCATAGGCGCCGGCTGCAATTCCTGGGGTCGCCATGGTCTAAAACCTCCCGCTCACGCCTTCAGGATGTCGAGGGTGCGCGCGATCATGCGGCGCGTGGCGCCGATGACGTTGACATTGGCCTCGTAGGAGCGCTGGGCCTCGCGCATGTCGGTCATCTCGATGAGCGAATTGACATTCGGGTATTTGACGTTGCCGTTGGCGTCCGCGGCCGGATGACCGGGCTGGTACTTGACGCGAAAATCGCTGCGGTCGGTGGCAACCGGCCCGAGCGCCACCGTCTTGGCGTCGAGGGCGCGATCCATCTCCGAGCGGAAGGTGGGGACGCGCCGCCGATAGGGATCGCCGCCGGGGCGCTGCGGCGCCGATTCCGCGTTGGCGATGTTCTCGGAAATGACCCGGATGCGGCCCGCCTGGGCCCGTAGGCCCGATGCCGCTATGGCGATGGATTTGACGAAGTCCATGGTGCGAGACCTCCCGGTTTGCCTAGCTTCTGCCCATCGCGGTCTTGATCAGGCCGAGGCTGCGGCCGTAGAGCGCGGTGGCAGACTGGTAGTCCATCTGGTTGCCCGCAACCTTGAGCATCTCGTCTTCCAGGTTGACCGCATTGCCGGTCGGGCGCACCTGGAACTGCTGGCGGTTGGAGCGAAAGTCGTCATCGCCCCCCAAGGCACCGCCAATGTGGGCGGGATTGGTCCGCACCAGGGTGGGGGTCGCGACCGGCGTCGCCGGCCGCTCGAACTTGGGCTCGGCAAGATCGCGGGGGCGGAAATTGGGCGTGTCGGCGTTCGACACGTTTTCGGCCAAGAGGCGCTGCCGCTCCTGATGCCATTGCATGCGGGTGCGTAGCATGGAGAAGATCGGGATATCGGAGATGGCCATGGCACGCCTTACCGCCGACACCATGCCGGCTAGGCAGAGTTTGCCCAGCGTATGGTTAACAGGCGGTTAAACCGGGCCCTCCGGGCCGTTGCGCCATTAATCCGCCGTTTACCAAGAAAAAGGTCGTACAAACGGAAATTGTGGGGCCAAACCACTGCCTATGTTAATCATTCGTTAGGGATCGCGGCGGCAAATCTTGCCCTCGCTATTAATGGTTTCGCGGTTCGGGGTGGGCATCGACGGCGCGGAACGCGGGAGACATTGCATGTTCGAGGCACTGTTCGGCACCGAGTTGCCGCTTGCGCTCCGTTTCTTCATCGCCTTCGTGTTCGTGCTCGGGCTGATCGGCGGGGCTGCCTATCTGGTCCGGCGATTCGGCGCCGGAGCGCTGAGTTCGGCGGCGGCCCGCGGCCGCCAGCCGCGCCTCGCGGTGGTGGATTCGGCCCCTATCGACGGCCGGCGGCGCCTCGTCATCGTCCGCCGCGACAATGTCGAGCACCTCGTGATGATCGGTGGCCCGAGCGACGTCGTGGTCGAGACCAATATCGTACGGGCCGCTCCAGCGACCGCAGGGCGCGATCCCGCCCCCATGCGCGCCGGCCCCGAAATGATGACGCGCCATGGGCAGAGTTCCGAGGCGAACATGTGGCCCTTGCAGCCCGAACCGCTCGCCCCGCCGCAACGCACTCCCATGGAAGAGACCCCATGGCCCGCGGCCATGGCCGAGCCCGCGATTCGCGCAAATAGCGACCGGCTCGCGGGCCTCGCCACCGAACTCGGGCGCATCGCGCCGCCGGGACCGGCCGTTGGCCGAGCGACGGCCGAACCCGCACCTACCCGCTCGTCGGACTATGCCGCGGTGCGTCCGGCCCCCGAACCCCGCCGCATGGCAGCCGCGCCGCCGCACCCGCCCGCTCCGCCCCCGGCTCCGCCGCCCGCACCGGCGACTCCGGCTCCGGCCTCCTCCGATGAACAGAATCTCGCCGAAATGGCACATCGGCTCGAGGCCGCCTTGCGCCGCCCGAACACTCACGGTCCCGCACCAGCCGAAGCCACAACGAGCAAACCGAGCGTCGAACAACCGATGGTCCGGCCAGCGCCGGCCGAGCATATTCCGATGTCCCGCCCCGCAGCCGCCGATGTGCCGCCCGCGGAACCGAAATTCGCGCCGGCGGATCCCAGGCCCCATGAGATGAAGCCTGCCGAACCGATGCCCGTGGAAAACATGGCCGCGGAACCCAGGATCCCGCAACCGAGGACGCCGGAGCAGAGGATCCCCGAGCCTCGGACCCCGGAACCTCGGACCCCGGAACCTCGGATCCCAGAACCTAGGGTCCCCGAACCCAGGATTACCGAACCCAGGACGGCCGAGCCCAAGCCGCAATCCGCCAAGTCGGTGTACGACAGCCTCGAGCAGGAGATGGCGAGTTTGTTGGGCCGTCCGTCGGGAAAACCGTGACGGACATGTCCGGCCGCCGTGTTCGTCTTGCGACGGTGGCGGCTGGGTTGGTCCTCGTGGCGGCGCTGAGTACAGGCACCGCCTCGGCTCAGGACATCAGCATCAATTTCGGCCAGGGCGGCGGGTTGACCGAGCGCGTCGTCCAACTGATCGCACTCCTGACGGTGCTCTCGCTTGCGCCGTCGATCCTGGTGATGGTGACGTCCTTCACCCGCATCGTCGTGGTGTTGTCGCTCCTGCGTACCGCACTCGGCACCGCGACGGCGCCGCCCAACTCGGTGATCATCTCACTCGCTTTGTTCCTGACCGGCTTCGTCATGGCGCCGGCGCTGCAGAGCGCCTACGACCTCGGAGTGCGCCCGCTGATCAACAACGAGATCGGCATCGATCAGGCGTTCGAGCGTTCGAGCGAGCCCTTACGCGGCTTCATGCTCAAGAACGTGCGCGACAAGGACCTGCAGCTGTTCATGGACATGTCCCGCGAGGCGCGGCCGGAACGCCCCGAAGACACCTCGCTGCGCGTTCTCGTGCCCGCCTTCATGATCTCCGAGCTCAAGCGCGCTTTCGAGATCGGCTTTCTGCTGTTCCTGCCGTTCCTGGTCATCGACCTCGTGGTGGCGTCGGTTCTGATGTCCATGGGCATGATGATGCTGCCGCCCGTCGTCGTGTCCCTGCCCTTCAAGCTGATCTTCTTCGTCCTGGTGGACGGCTGGAATCTGGTCGCCGGCAGTCTGGTACAGAGTTACGGTCCCTGACGCCTCACGCCGGCACGGAGTGGCGATCGCCGACCCGCGTCATCGCGGCGGCGGGAAGACCAGTGGCGGAATACGCGGCGGCGGATTGGCCGCGATTTTTTTGGCAGGTTTCCTGGCGGGTTTCGCCGTGTCCCCGGCGACGCTTCCGGTCGTGGTCGGGTCTGCGGCCCGCGCCCGCGACGAAGCAGGCGTCGACGCCCTGCCGGATTGCACCGCCGGCGCGAACGCGCCGGTCTCCGGATATCGCGCCCGCATCTCGCGCAAGAAACCTTCGAGCGTATCGGCAGCGGCGATCGCGCGGGCGACATCGCGGAATTCGGCGTTGCTGGCGACGGTCGGATCGGTGACGAGTTCGAACGCGCGCCGGTCGGGTCCCTCGGCCATCTTGGCGGCGTAGCGACCGCGGAAGCGGTCGAGGCCGAGCTTGTCGTCGGCGAGCGAGTAGCCGAGCGCGGCGCGCAGCACGTCCGTGCGTTCGGTGTCGGCGAGCGGCTGCCAGTCGCGCCAGCGGTCGCCATAGAGCAACTCGATCTGTTCCGCCGACTCGCGGAACCGTTTGGCCGCCCACAGGATGTCGGAGCGCAGGCGAACCACCTCTCTGCCCTCCACATTGGCGATCACCTCGAGGGCGAGATCCTGGCGGCCGACATCCGCCAGCGCCCGGCCTTCGAGCAGAAGGCGTTGGTTGCGCAGTTCGTTGGAGAGTTCGGAGATCCGCGTCGCCCGCAGCGTCTGCAGGGCGCGATCCGGTTTGCGATTCATCAGGTAGATCACCGCCAAGCGGTTGGCGACCTGGGCGCGGGCTGCCCCTTGCAGGCGATGGTCGACCTGGTGCTGCAGGAGTTCTGCCGCCTGGTCGAGCAGATCGACCGCGACGAGCCGGTCGGTGAGCCGCCGGATCATCTCGTCGCCGCGCCGCCCGATCGGGGTGAGTTCGCGGAAGTCGTAGAACAGCCCAAGCGCGTCGATCGCCGGCAGCGCGTCGCCTTTGCCGGCCAGGAACAGGGCGTCGAAGGTCGCCGCCGCGTCGTTCTGGATGCGCCGCGTCATTTCCGAATTGGGATGCGCCTTGAGCGCGGTGCGCATGACGTAGAAGGCGTCGCGATAGCGACCCTCTTCGGTATAGAGCCGCGCCAAAAGCTGCAGCGCCTCCACCTCGGTCTCGTCGCCGCGCCACAAGGTGGTGAGCTGCTCGAGCTCGGAGATCACGTCCTCGCGCTTGAGGTCACCCAGCTGGTAGCGCAGCACGGTCTCGCGCAGGCGCCCCTGGGCGGCGGACGGGCGGTCGCTCGCGTCGGTGGCGCCCCGATAGGCGGCGAGCGCGTCTTCGTTGCGTCCGAGCCCCTCGGCAATGCGGCCGCTGAGGACAGCAAGGGACGGCTCGATCTCGGGCGGTGTGCCGAGCGCGTCGAATTCGGCGAGCAGTGTCTGGGCGCCGGCGAAATCGCGCACTTCGATCGCCGACCGCACCGACTCCTTGAGCACCAGGCGCTGCAGCTCCAGGGGCAGCGAGCCGATCGACTGTCCGGCATTGCGGAACGCCTCGCGGGCCTCGGCCCATTTGCCCTGGCGGGCCTGCGCGAAGGCGCGCCAGACCGGCCCGTTGTACTGGTTGCCCACGAGGGGGCTTCCCAGATCCCGGAAGGCGTCCTCGCTGCGGCCGAGCATGATGTTGGCGATGGCGCGCATGACGAGGCCGGTGGAGTCCTCCGCGGTGGGACGCTCCTCCCCCAGTGCGAGATCGAGGACGGCCTTGGCCTCCGGATACATGTCGCGGGCGAGATAGAAGCGGGCGAGGTCCAGACGCGGCCCCATCCGCTTGGTTTCGGCGGCGGCGGCGGCGGCGGCGATGAGCTTGTCCTGCCGGCCCTTGTAGGGTGCCTGACGGTCGAAGCCCCAGAGCTGGGGATCGAACACCTGCACGCGATAGCTGCCGGTGCGCTTAGCCGCATAGCCGCCGGCGGACAGGATGAGCCCGCCGGGCCGGCCGATCACCACTTTGTCGAGGGCGACGTCGACGGAAATATCGTCGGCGAGCGGCTGGACCACCACCCCGTGCACGGACGCGAGCGCACGGAATTCGACGAAGTCCTGCGTCTTGACGAAACCGCGTGCGGGACCGAATCCCGTGACCGCATAGATGGTGTCTCCGACTTCGGGATCGCTGAGCTTGTGCAGCCGCTGAGGTTCGTCGAAGGCGATGATGGCGGCCGTCTGCTGGTTGGCCTGGATGCTGCGCGCCAGCGTCAACGGCTTGGTCGGGGCGAGCACCATGTCGCCGATGGTGACCGCCCACGAATAGCCCTCGGCCGCCATGCTGGTGAGGCGGGGGCGTTCCAGCTTGATGCGAACCACCTGGCCGGCACCCGAGCGGCCCACGACCGTCGACTGCACCGTCCGGCTGGTATCGGTGCCGAGAACGCCGAGGTCGACGGGCGCCGGTGAATCGAACACCAGCCACAACGTGTCGGCGCGCCGGAAGACGGCGGCAGGGGTCGGCACCGCGAAGGGGAAGACCAGCTTGATGTTGTCGCCCTGCCGACGCATCTCCACCTTGACGGGATCGTTCGGCTGCGCCGGCCGCGGCGCGGCCACTTTCTCGGCGGCGGGTGGCGGCGTGGCGGGTTTGTCGGCGGCCGGCAGCGGCTTTTCGGCGGCGACGGGTTGGCTCGCGGGCGCCACGGGCGGCGCCGCCTTGGCGGCCACCGGGGCAGGCACGGGCTCGGCCGGCTTTTCGGCAACGGCCGGCGGTGGAGGTGGCGGAGGCGCTTTGACGGGCGTCGCCTGCGGGGGGGGCAATCACCGGCGGACCGGCCGTCTTCTCCCGGGCGGGAGGATTTGCCGGCTGGGACATGAGCGGCGCGATCGGATCGGCGCGATCGGGACGTCCGCCGAGCGGCGACACGTCGACCACGTAATTATTGTCCTCGCGGAAGGTGCGGGCGTCCACCTTGCCGATGAACGCGAAGGAGACGACCGTCTGTTCCTCCCGCGTATCCGTTCCCAGTGTCGCGATCGTCGGCGGCAAGGTGGCCTGCGCGTCCGCGAGGTCGATCTTGAGCGTCTGTTCGAACACCAGCCGCAGATTGTCCTTGTCGCGCTCGGCCGACACCGGCACGAGTTCAGGCAGTTCGAAGATGTAACGTGAGAACGTCGGCTGCTGCGAGACCCGCAAACGGATCAACGGCGAATGCTTTTGCTGGGCGAGCTGGCGCTGCTGGCGCGCCTTGCGCTCCGCCTCGCGGGCGCGCTTGGCCAGTTCCTCGACCACTTCGCGCGGCAATGCCGGCGGTTCGTTTTTCCAGGAATCCGGCAATAGGTCCACGAACAGCCGCTCGCCCGCCATCATCGAGGAGACCCGGACCCTCTGGGACAGAGCCATGCGTACCGCCTTGCCGTCGGGATCGCGGCGGGCGGCACCGACATAGCCGGCGGCGTTGGAATAAAGCCGGTCGACATTGACCGACACCGGCGTCGTGAAGCTCACGACCAGGATGTTGTTGGCCATGCGCACATTCGCATCGACCTCTTCGCTGAAGCGGAAGACGATGCGGGCATAGCCGCCGCTGAGGTCGGCGGTGATCTCGGCCGGTATCGGCTCCGCCCGCGCCGGCGTGGCGAGCCCGAGACTGAAAAGAAGGAGGATTTCCAGAACGATCGCGGCAACCACCACGCGCCAGCCGATGCGCGGCGCGACGCACGCGGCGTCGGCGACGCCCATCGCCTTGATGGTGAGCGGTGTCTCCAACATCCTGGTCGACTCGTGGCCGCGGACGCGGCGTGGCACGACCGGTTTCTCCGGCATGCTCTCCCGAAAGACTAGGCAGCCGCGTTTAACGGCGGGTTAAGACAACCGCTGAGAAACTTTAGAATATCAAATACTTAGATGATCTTAGCGAGCTCCGGGCCTGGCCTGGCCGGGTGGCTGGGCCGGTACCGGCCGGCCATCGATCTTCGGCAGGTCATTGCCAATCAACGTCTTTTCGGCGGGGCTGGCGCGATTTGCGATCTCGACGGTCAGTTTCTCCGCCGCCTCGGGCTGCATTTGAGCCATGATGTCGGCCATCCGCCGCGGATTGATCTGGGTCGCGACTTCGAGCAGAACGCGCATCTCCAGCCGGTCGAAGATGCGGGCGGCATCCTTGGCTTTCATGTTCTCGTACATGATCACCAGGCCCTTGAGCTGGGCGGCGACATTTTCCTCGCGCTTCTGGCCGCTGCCGCCCATGCGGGTTTCCATTTCCTTGAGTTCTGTGCCGCGGGTTTCCAGCCGCTTTTCGGCCGACTTGAGCAGGTTTTCGCGGATTTCCAGTTCGCGGGCACGGGCCTCGAGCTGCTGGCGGCGCTCGCCCAGACGTTCCAGGATGGCGCGCTCGCCGGCCGGCATCTGCGGATCGACAGGCACCAGGGTGCCGAGCGGTGGCTGCGGCGGCGGATTGGCAGGCGGCGGCTTCGTCTCGGCCGGCTTGTCGTCCTTTTTAGCCTCCACCGAGCCGGTCACGAGGGCATTGTCGGAGGCGGTATCCGGAACACGTTCCGGGCGCGGCGCTGTGTCGCCCTCGGGAAAATTGAACATGTCCTGCGCCCACGAGATGCGGCCGCGCACCGTGTCGTTGGCGGGCATGTCGCCCGGCGCCGGCGCATTGGCGGCGCTTTCGGTCACGATCCGGTCCGGCAATACGGGGGCGGATCGCAGCGTGTAGCCGCCGTCGAAAAGGAGGCCCGACACTTTCAAGACGAACAGGGAGATCGTCGCAAGCAGCACGACTGGAATCAGCCGGAACTCGCGCACGAAACGCATCATGCGGCGCGACCATTACTGCGCATGCGGGCACGCTCGGCGAAGGCCTGGGCGGCGGCCAGCACTGCGTTGGTGTCCGGCGCCGGTGCCGGCGCGGCGGCAGTGACGGCGGCGAGCGGACGTGACGCGTTGGCGATCTTGGCGAGGCGTGTCAACACGCCTTCTCCGGCCTCGATCTTCTGGGTGATGTCGGCGGCGAAGCGATCGGCCGCACGCAGCCGCTCACCGAGATTCTGGTCGCATTCGCGCACCGTGAGCTTCAAGCCAGCGATCGCCCGTTCGGCGATCTCGGTCGCGGTGATCAGTTCGGAAATGGTCGCCTTGAGGGAATGCTCGTCGGCGCGAAAACGGCGCAGGCGCTTGTCGAGCACGACGCAATAGCCGATCGTGATCAACAGCAGGACGGCCACGAGGGCTTCGATCATCACTCCGAAACCGTTGCTCACGACGACGCCTCCATCCGGTTCGATTTCTCGCCGGCCGTCTCGAACATGGCGAAGGTCGTGGTCGGCCGTCGCAGTTGCTTGGCGACCCGGACCGCGACCTTGTCGCCGACCCGTCCCATGCGCCCCTCGGTGAGCGTCACGTCGCCGCAGCGCACGCTGACCAGCGCGTCGGGCTTCATGTCCAGCGTCAGGGTATCGCCGACCTCGAGCCGCATGAGTTGCCCGAGCGGGATTTTCGCCTCGTAGAGCACGGCATCGACGTCGATTTCGGCCTGCCCGATCTCGGTGGCGAGGTGGCCCTCCCAGATCGGGTCGCGGCCGAACTTCTCGCCCATGAACATCTGCAGAAGCACGTCGCGGATCGGCTCGATCGTCGCGTAGGGCAACAGCAGTTCGATGGTGCCGCCGCGATCTTCCATGTCGATGCGCAGCCGCACCAGGATGGCGGCATTGGCGGCGCGCGAAATCGCGGCGAAGCGCGGATTGGTCTCCAGCCGGTCGATGTTGAACTTGACCGGCGACAGCGGCTTGAAGGCGAGCTCGGCGTCGGCGAGCACCACCTCGATCATGCGCTTGATCAGGTTGGTTTCGATGGTGGTGTAGGGACGGCCCTCGATGCGGATCGCGGTCTGGCCGCGCCGGCCACCCAAGAGGACGTCGATGATGGAGTAGATCAGGCTCGAATCGACGGTGAACAGGCCGAAATTGTCCCACTCTTCCGCCTTGAACACGGCCAGGATCGCGGGCAGCGGGATCGAATTGAGGTAGTCGCCGAAGCGCACCGAGGTGATGCGATCGAGCGAGACTTCGACATTGTCGGACGTGAAATTGCGCAGAGACGTCGTCATCAACCGGACCAGCCGGTCGAAGACGATTTCGAGCATCGGTAGACGCTCGTAGGAGACCATCGCCGAATCGATGATCGCCCGGATGCCGGAATTGTCGTTGAGCGACAGGTTGTCGAGGCTGAACCCCAGGAGGGTGTCGATTTCTTCCTGGTTGAGGATGCGCTCGGCCCCGCCCTTGGCAGCCTGCAGGAACTGGCTGCCGTCGTCGATCATGGCGGCCCACTGGGCCGCCATCTCGTCGCCGGCGTCACCGGCCGCCTTGGGCATCTCGCCGGGACCGACGGGCGCGCCGGTCGCCTCGGCCTCGAGGGCCAAGCCCCATTCGGCCGCCAATGCATCCTGATCGACTTGTGCTTTGCTCGCCATCTGCCGTCAGTTCGTCACTGGACCACGATTTCTTTGAACAGAACGGCGTTGACCTTGCTCGGCGCGATCAGCGCGTTGACACGCCGGGTGAGCTCTTCCTTGAGACGGTAGAGCCCGGCGGAGCCGTCGAGATCGGTCGGCCGCAGTTCGCGCAAGTAGGTCTGAAACGTATCGGTCAGGCGCGGCATCACCGGCTGGATCTGCTGCATCAGTTCCTGGTCGGCGAGTTCGAGCACGATCTTGACCTTGAGATATTGGGTGCGTTCGCTGCCGGTGTTGGACAGGTTGACGAGGACTTCCGGCAGATCGACGAACACCGCCGGCTTGACAGTGGCGACGGCCGGCGGCGGCTCCTTGTGGCCGCCGAAAAACATCTTGTAGGCGCCGAATCCACCGCCACCGACCACCAAGAGGCCACCGACGGCCATCAGGATCAGTTTGAGGGGAAGCTTGCGCTTTGCGGGTGCTGCACCTTCGACGGCTTCTTCAGTCGTCGTCTCGGCGTCCGCTTCTTTGGCCGCCTCTTTCGGTTTCGATGCCATTGCCTGACCCCAACGGGCGACATGTCCGGGACGCCCTCGCGGGACGACCACCCGCGAACCGCCTCGCGCCTCTGCCACTGAAATTAGGTTCGGATTGGTTAACGGAACCTTTCCCGATGACGCCAACCAGGAAAAACTTGCCGGGTGGTAGCGGCAGAAGTGTCCCAACAGCACTGTCCCGTGGCGTCCCGGATTCTATCATTCTTGTTGTTTATCAATATCTTAGAAAGATGGCACAGGCCCTGCTTATGGTTAATCGTCGCCCGCTTGGGAGAGCGGTCGGCGGCGGCAGCGGATGATCGGCTTGGGAGAGCCGTTAACCGCTTCAAGGTCAGGGGAGACCGAGCGTGGAGAACGCCTTACTCGTCGGACTGTCACGACAGGTCGCGCTGGCACGCGAGCTGGACGTGGTCGCCAACAACATCGCCAACGTCAACACCACCGGTTTCAAGGCCGACAACGCGGTCTTTCAGGAATTCCTGATGCCGGTGGCGCGCGAGAACCGGTTCAATCCGTCCGACCGGCGGCTTTCCTTCGTCGAGGACCGCGGCATCTGGCACGACTTCAGCCAGGGATCGCTGCGCGAGACCGGCGGCAAGCTCGACGTCGCCATCGGCGGCGACGGCTATTTCGTTGTGCAGACCGCCGCCGGCGAGCGCTACACCCGCAACGGCTCCTTCCAGATCAACTCGCGAGGTCAGCTCGTCACTTCCGACGGCTCCCTCGTGCTCGGTGAAAACGGTCCGATCACCTTCCAGCAGACCGACCACAGCATCGCCATCACGTCCGAAGGACGCGTATCGGTGGTCGAAGGCAGCAATACCAGCAACGAGTCGCTTCGCGGCAAGCTGCGCCTCGTGTCCTTCGCGGCGCCGCAAAGGCTCCTCAAGGACGGCGCCAACAATTTTTCGGCGCCGGGCGGAATGGCACCGGAACCGGTGCGCAATCCACGCCTGATCCAGGGGTCGCTCGAAGCTTCCAACGTCAATGCGGTCGGCGAGATGACCCGCATGATCGAGATCACCCGCACCTACACGCAGATCGCCACCCTGTTGCAGCAGCAGGGCGAACTGCGCCGCACCGCCATCGAACGCCTGGCCGAAGTCCCGGCCTGAACGCGCCTGAACGCAGGAGACCCCTAATCATGCGAGCCATGTACACCGCGGCGACCGGCATGAAGGCGCAGGAGATGAACGTCGAGATCATCTCCAACAACATCGCCAACATGCGCACCACCGGCTACAAGCGCCAACGCGCCGAGTTCCAGGATCTCCTCTACGAGCACGTGCGGCGCATCGGCACTCAGACCTCCGACCAGGGCAACATCGTGCCGGTCGGGGTCGACATCGGCTCCGGCGTCAGGCTCGTCGGCACGCCGCGTATCATGACCCAGGGCACGCCGACGCAGACCGACAAGGACCTCGATGTCGCCATTCGCGGCGAAGGCTACTTCAAGATCGAACGCAACGACGGCACCTATGCGTACACTCGCGACGGCTCTTTCGAGCGCGACGGCCAGGGCCGTCTCGTCACCGCCAACGGCCTTCTCGTCCAGCCGGGCATCACCATCCCGGAAAACGCCAGCCAGATCACCATCAATCCCCAAGGCCAAGTGTCGGTGAATATCGGTACTTCCACGACCGCGACCATCATCGGTCAGCTCACTCTCACCCGCTTCATCAACAAAGCGGGCCTGGAGGCGATCGGCGACAATCTGTTCGTCGAGACCCCTGCCTCCGGCGCCCCGCAGGATGGCATCGCCAACACCGACGGCATGGGCGACATCCTGCAAAAATACGTCGAGAGCTCGAACGTCGAAGCCGTCACCGAGATCGCGAACCTGATCGCCGCCCAGCGCGCCTACGAGATGAACGGCAAGGTCGTCACGGCGACCGACTCCATGCTGCAGGCGACCACCAGTATGATGCGTGGCTGACCAGAGTCCCGGGAGAGCTGCCATGATCCGCGCCGTCCTGTTTTCCGCCGCCGTCGCCCTCGCGGTGTCCACCTCGGCATTTGGCCAGATTGCCGGCACGCTGCGTCCGGTGCCGACCCTCAAGTCCGCCGCCACGGTCAATTCCGACCTGGTCCGCATCGGCGACCTCGTCGACAATGCCGGCGCCGTCGCCATGATTCCGATCTTCCGTTCGCCCGACATCGGCACCACCGGTGTCGTGCCGGTGTCGCAGGTGCTCGACGCCATCCGGGTGCACGACGTCCTGCTGGTCGATACCCGCTCGCTCGCCGAAATCGAAGTGACGCGTGCGGGCACGACCATCGCCGGCAAGGACATCGAGGCACGCATCGCCCGCGTATTCGCGGGCCGCCAGGGCTTGGGCGAGGAAAAGAACCTGGTGGTGACGCTCGATCGCGAAATCAGGCCCATCCGCCTCGACACCGACATGGTCGCCGAACTCGCGATCAGCCGCGCCATCTACGACCGCCGGGCCGGGCGTTTCGACGTCACCTTCGAGGTGGCGCGCGCGCGCACGACATTCCGCTTCACCGGTTCGCTGATCGAGATGGCCGAGGTCGTCGTCCTGACGCGCCCCTTGCCGCGCGGCGAGACGGTCCGATCCCGCGACGTCGTCGTCGAGCGGCGACCCAAGTCCGACGTGGGCACCGATGCCCTCGAGACGCCGGACCCCGTGGTCGGTCTCGCCGCCCGCCAGGCTCTCCCGGCCGGACGCATCGTCAGGCAAGCCGACTTCATCAAACCGGATCTGGTCAAGCGGGACGAACCCGTCACGCTGGTGTTCGAGGCTCCCGGCCTGACCCTGACGACCCGCGGCAAGGCGATGGACACGGGCGCCGAGGGCGATGTGGTCAATGTCCTCAACCTGCAGTCCAAGCGCACCATCCAGGGCCATGTGAGCGGGCCGGGACGCATCACCGTGTCGTCGTCCGGGAGCCGCGTCATCGCGCCCGCCGTCGCCGCCATCTCCGACCCTGTTCGAGCCGAGTAAGGACCCATGTTCAAATCCAGAGTTCTACGCCCCCTGCTCGCAGTCGGTCTCATCGCCCTCACAAGCCTGACCGGCGGCTGCGCCGCCATCGACCGTCTTGCCAATGTGGGCGACAAGCCGAAGCTGTCGGCGATCGACAATCCGACCGCCCAGCCGGGCTACAAGCCGGTGCAGATGCCCATGCCGGCGCCGCAGCCGGCGACCTACAATCCCAATTCGCTGTGGCGCACCGGCTCGCGCTCATTCTTCAAGGACCAGCGCGCCCATCAGGTCGGCGACATCCTGACCGTCGCGGTCAACATCACCGACAAGGCCGCGATCGCCAACCAGACGCAGCGCAGCCGAAAGAACTCGGAAGACGCCGGGGTCGACAGTTTCTGGGGCCGCACGGCGCTGCCGGTCACCAACACCGCCCTGCCGGCGACCCTGCTCGCGGCGGACTCGACGTCGTCGGTCGATGGCAAGGGTTCGGTCAACCGCCAGGAAGCCTTGCAGACGAACGTGGCCGCCGTGGTGACCCAGGTGCTCCCCAATGGCAACCTGGTGGTCGAGGGTAAGCAGGAAGTGCGGGTCAACAACGAGATCCGTGAACTCATTGTCGCCGGCATCGTCCGTCCCGAGGACATCGCGTCGGACAACACGATCGAGTCGACCAAGATCGCCGAGGCCCGCATCGCCTACGGGGGCCGCGGCCAGATCAGCGATGTGCAGCAACCCCGCTACGGCCAGCAGATCATGGACGTGCTGCTGCCGTTCTAGAGGACGGCGGCGTCTCCCGAAGAGCTCCCACGCCGTTTCCCTTTCCCCGGGCTAAACGGCGATACCAAGCGGCTTCCGGCGTCTCCCCCGCCGGAGGCCGCGACTTTGTCGGGATTTGGATTGCGGTCGGCGCAGCCGTGACGTCGTGCCAGGCGGCCCTGGACTGCTCCGCCGCCTTCGGCTCCACGCAATGCAGCGAAATCCCGTCATTGCGAGTGCACGCCGGTGTTCACGGCGCGGTCTCCGGATCTCCCCTCCGGAGACCGCGCTCTCTTCATGCCGCGATCGATATCAGGGCCGGTACGACAGCCGCGCCAGCACGGATTGCATCGTCAGCGCGACGTCATACTCGCCCCGCTCATTGGGAAGGCCGAGGCCGTTGGAGGCCAAACCGCCGAAATGTTCGCTGCCGAGGTCGACATAATTGTATTCGAGTCCGGCGATCCAACCGTGCGGCAGCCGGACCTCGACGCCGGCACCGGCGGTCCAGCCGAGATGGTCGTTGGTCTCGCTGAAGCTATGCGGTCCCGGAGAGAACATGCCGAAAGTGGTCGGCGTGCTCATGCTGCTGGCGACCTGCCCCATCGCCAGGCCGGCCTTCACATAGGGCAGCCAGTGGCCGAAATCCCAGCCGATCCGCGGCGTCAGCGTCGCCAGCCAGTCGAGCTTGGTCTCGTAGCTTGCCGCCGGGTCGGCGCCGAGCGCCGCGAACACGCCGTTCGAACTGCCCTTCAGGCCGCTCCACGTCAGGGCGCCCTCGAGGCCGAACACCCATTGCCCGGCCTGATAATTCAGTCCGACATGGCCGCCGGCCAGCGCGCCACCGAGCGACTGGTCGAAGCTCGCGGCCTGCGGGGGATCGGGTGCGAAAGGAAAGAAGGCGGTGGCGCCCGAGTGCCTGTTGTCGGCAGAGGCCCAGCCGTAGCCGCCATGCACGCCGATATAGAATCCGGCCCATCCGCGCGGCGGATCGTACGTGGCCGGCGCCGCATTGGGCGGCATGCGGTCCGGCGACCAGAGATAAGAAACTCGCGCAGTCACGGTGTCCGCGCGCAGCGCCAGCGTGTGCTGGCCGGCCTCGTCGGGATTGCCATTCCGCCGCATCACGCCGCCGAACTGTTCGCTGCCGAGATCGTAGTGATTGTACTCGACGCCCAGGATCCAGTTGGGCGTCAGCGCCCATTCGGCGCCGGCGCCGACGGTCCAGCCGACATGGATGCCCTGCTCCTGATAGGTGATGGTGTCGGCGATGCCGTTGCCGGGAGAGGTCAGCAGGCTGTCGACGCGCCCCGCCGCGAGGCCGCCCTTGCCGTACACCAGCCAGTCACCGAGCGCGTAGCCGAGCCGCGGCGTCACGCTGGCGATCCAGTCCAGCCCGGCCTCGTAGGTCGGCGGTGGCATCCCACCAATGTCCATCGGATCGGCGCTGCTGGCGTGGAAGCGGGTGTGCGCATAGGCGCCCTCCAGGCCGACCACCCAGGAGCCGAACTGCCGGTTGGCGCCGACGTGAAAGCCGAACACGCCGCCGCTGCCGAAGTCCTGGCGGAAACTGCCGCCGGCATGGGTCGCGAACAGACCGTCGAACCAGCCGAACTCGGGCAGAAAGTCGTAGCTGGCGTCGCCCCTGCCGACGCCGCCGTGGACGCCGCCGTAAAGCCCGGTCCAGTCGTGGACCGGCATCGGCTGCGCCGCCGCGCCTGCCGTGCCGGCCAGCAGAAGGACTCCCGTCCATCCCGCGATACGCCGATTCCGAGCCATTCTCACCCCCGTCGCTTCTTGCGCGACTCCGAAAATGTCGGGCCGCTGGTTTTTCGACGCTAGCCGTGGCGGCGCGTTCAGGCTTGGTCTGGAGCGAAGGGCGTTGCGGACGACCGGGAAATCCAGGTCGGTTTCAAGCGATTGTTGCGAAAGCACCACGCGCGGCCGGCACATTGGGATCACGGCGAAGTCGGACACGGACCAAAGGGAAATTTCAGCCGGCCCGCGGCACCTGCCCGCAGAATGACGTTGCTGATCCTGTGCGGTGTCCCATAATCCCGATGCAACCGGCTTCAAAATGCCGAGCCGCAGATCGTCGGCCGGGCCGATGTCGAGGCGACCCCCATGGCGGCCAACGAAGCCGATTTCAGCAAACTGAATTTCAAATCGCCCGACGCTCCCGACCGTCGATGGCTCGAATGGTTTCGTGACGAATACAGCCGCCAACTCTACAAGCTCGACATCGAGCCGGCCCCCGACGCGCCCTTCAGATTGGAGGTGACGACCCGGCTCCTGCCCGATCTCGCCATTGCGCAGAGCGTCCGCTCGCCGATGCGCACGCTGCATCGCGGCGGCGCCAGTGACGACATCAGCATGCAGGTGTTGCTCGCGGGCCGCTCCTCGATTCAGGTCGATGGCAGGACGCACGAGCTGACGGCCGGCATGGGCGCGATCGGACGGCACGGGACCGGCGCAATCATCGATGTTCCCGCTGGAGCGGGGCTACTGAGCATCCGCCTCCGGCGCCGGCTGATCGAACCGCTGATCAAGAACTTCGTCAGCTTCTCCGTGATCCGCGACACGCAGGCCATGCGGCTTCTGCTCGGCTATGTCCGCATGATCGAGGCCGAGGAGACGATCGTCTCGCCGCAAGCGCGGCTTCTCGTGACCACCCATGTGCACGATCTCGTGGCGCTGGCGTTCGGCGCCGCACACGAGGCGACAGGGATGCTCGAGGCGCGCGGCAAGCGCGCCGGAATGCTGGCGGCGATCAAGGCGGATATCGGGGATAACCTGGACAATCCGAGCCTTTCGGTGACCATGGCGGCGGCAAAGCTCGGAGTGACGCCTCGCTACGTGCACATGCTGTTCGAAGCCGAGGGTGTGACCTTCTCCGAATACGTGCTCGGCCAACGCCTCGCCCGGGTTCATCGCCTGCTGGGCGATACGCGCTTCGCCCATCGGTCGATCAGTGCCATCGCGCTGACGACGGGCTTCGGCGACCTTTCCTATTTCAACCGCACCTTCCGCCGGCGCTATGGCGTTACGCCCTCGGATGTGCGCGCACAGAGCCGGCGGTGAGCATGAGCGCTGACCGCTGCAGCGAACACGCGCCCGATCGCGGCCGGCCTGTTCGGCCGGTCCGCCGGCGTTCAACGGACTGAAAACGTCGATCGTGGAACTTGCGGCCCTGGGCCACGACACTCAGTCGTCCCGATAGACCCGCTCGCGGCGCTCGTGGCGCTCCTGGGCCTCGATGGACAGGGTCGCAATCGGGCGCGCCTCCAGGCGCTTGAGCGAGATCGGCTCGCCGGTCTCCTCGCAGAATCCGTAGGTTCCGTCCTCGATGCGCTGCAGGGCCGCGTCGATCTTGGAGATCAACTTGCGTTGGCGGTCGCGGGCACGCAGTTCAATGGCGCGATCGGTCTCCGAGGAGGCGCGATCCGCCAGGTCGGGATGGTTCTGGTTCTCATCCTGGAGGTGCTGAAGGGTTTCCTTCGCCTCCTTAAGGATATCTTCCTTCCAGGACAGCAGCTTGTTTTTAAAGTAATCGCGCTGGCGTTCGTTCATGAACGGTTCTTTGTCAGACGGCCGGTAGTTCTTTTCCTTGTCCGGGCGCATGCACTCCACTCCGTGCACCTTCTCCTCCACGAGGGGTTTACTCGCGGGCTGCCTTATATAGCCCGCACCACGACTCGACAACCCGGTCGGACAATTAGGTGAGCATGGCGAAGGATTTGCGACGGAACCCGGGGGGTTACGGCGAATCTGCCTGCATTTTCGCCAGTTCGACTTCGACCCGCAGGTCGATCTGGGCCAGGACATGGTCGAGACCGGGGTCCCCGGACGAATCCTTGAGGGTCTGGGCCACCATCCTGAGGCGATCGACGGCCGCGGGGTCGAGCGAGCCCGCCAGCAGGGCGAGCTTGATTTCGTCGAGCACATCGAGGGCCTGACGGCCGCGGCCGACGGCGCGGCGGCGGCGGTCGGTCGGTGATTCGATCCCCTGAAGGGCAATCAGGGCATCGATGCCGGCGAGCACGGAGACGCCCGAGCCGCCGGCGAGCGTCGTCGGCGCCTCGGCGTCCTGCGGCAGGGTGAAAGTGCCGCTGGCGGTGCGCTTGGCCGACGGCTTGCTCGAAGTCGCTGCCGGCCCGCTCGGTCCTGTAATGCGCATGACGACACGTCCGCTGTGGCCGCCTGTTTCCCCCTCAACCTCGCCAATCCTGGTTAACGGGCCGTAAACACCCGGCAGAACTTGCCGGGTCACGGCAATGGCTACCGCGTCGGGGCGCCCGGGCACATCCGGCGCAGCTAATAATATCATTATGTTCCAATGGCTTAACAATATCACTCAAGATGGCACGGGGTTCGCTAGATGAATCCCGGATCCGAGCCATCGGGGAGCAGGTCGGGATGACGAGGGCGCAAAGTTGGCAACGCAGGTGGGTGCGGCCCCTGGCCGCCATGCGGACTCTGTCCGCCGCGGCCGCCGTCGCGTTGACGCTGCTGGCCGGCACAGGTCCGCTCGCCGCCGCCTCGCGCATCAAGGACCTCTCCAATGTGGAAGGCGTGCGCCAGAACCAGTTGATCGGCTACGGCCTCGTGGTCGGCCTCAACGGCACCGGCGACACCATCAACAACTCGCCCTTCACCAAGCAGTCCCTGCAGGCCATGCTGGAACGGCTGGGCTTGAACATCCGCGGCCAGACGCTGCGCACCGGCAACGTCGCCGCCGTGATGGTAACAGCCAACCTGCCCGCCTTCGGCACGCAAGGAACCCGCATCGACGTCACCGTGTCGGCGCTCGGCGACTCCAAGAGCCTGCAGGGCGGCGTCCTGCTCGTCACGCCGCTTCTGTCCGCCGATGGCAATGTCTACGCGGTCGCCCAGGGCTCGCTCGCCATCGGGGGCTTCCAGGCCGAGGGCGACGCCGCCAAGATCACCCGCGGCGTCCCGACGGTCGGCCGCATCGCCAACGGCGCCATCATCGAGCGCGAGATCGACTTCGCATTGAACCGCATGAACCAGGTGCGGCTCGCTCTACGCAATTCCGACTTCACCACCGCCAAGCGCATCGCCGCCGCCGTCAACGACTTCATCGGCGTGCCGACCGCCGAGCCTCTCGACCCCTCGACCGTGCAGATCACGGTGCCGAAGCAGTACCTGGGCAACGTGGTCGCGCTCCTCACCGAGATCGAGCAGCTGCAGATCGAGCCCGATCAGGCGGCCAAGATCATCATCGACGAGCGCTCGGGCATCATCGTCATGGGGCGGGACGTGCGTGTTTCCATGATCGCCGTCGCCCAGGGCAACCTGACGGTCTCGATCGCGGAAAGCCCGCAGGTCTCGCAGCCGGCACCGCTCTCGCGCGGCCGCACCGTGACGGCGCCGCGCACCCAGGTCGGCGTGCAGGAGGACGGCCACAAACTCGCGCTTGTTCGCGACGGCGTGTCGCTGCAGCAACTGGTGGACGGATTGAACTCGCTCGGCATCGGCCCGCGCGACATGATCGCCATCCTGCAGGCCATCAAGGCGGCCGGCGCCATCCAGGCCGACATCGAGGTGATGTGATGGAAGTCGCACCCGCCCTCGACCCGCGCCTGTCCGCCTTCGCGGCTCAATCCCAGGCGGCGACCGGCAGGGCGCAACCGGGAGCCGCCACGGCGCGCCTGCGCGCCCAGGCGCAGGATTTCGAGAGCGTGTTCCTGTCGACCATGTTCCAGAGCATGTTCACCGGCATCGAGGGCGACGGCCCCATGGGCTCGACCACCGGTGTCGCTCCGTGGCGTTCGTTCATCACCCAGGAATACGCCAAGAACATCACCCAGAAGGGTGGCATCGGCCTCACCGACCACGTCTACCGCGAACTCCTGGCCAGACAGGAATCACTGGCCCGCTGACCTCCTCTCGATCTTACGGACACGGACAACATGCCACAGGCCGCCACCGCCTATCCGCCGATCACTTCCGTCACCGAAGCACACGCCGTGGTGAGCCATTTCAGCGAGGTGATGGACACCCTCCTCGCCTTCATCGACGAGGAAACTGGGCTGGTGCGCGCCGGCAAGCTCAGCGAGGTGGCGAGGCTCGCGCCCCGCAAAGCCGATCTCGCCCGCCTCTTCGTGGCCGACACCGAGCGGCTGAAGGCGTCGAAGGACTTCCTCTCCGGCACCCTGCCCGATCTGCTCGCCTCCCTGCGCGAACGCCACGGCACGTTTCGCTCCCTGCTGCAGGTCAACATGACCGTCCTCGCCACTGCCCATGCGGTGTCGGAGGGAATCATGCGCGGCGTTTCGGAGGCGGTCACGAAAAAATCCTCCCCGCAGGTCTACGGCGCATCCGGTCGCGCGGTCGCGCCCAATCCGCGCCACGCCCAGCCTCTGACGGTGAGCCGGTCACTCTAGCAGAGGCGTTTCGGCCGTTCGGAAGCGTCTTGCGCGCGCCCGGCGCGCCTCGACTGCGCGCATTTTCACGAATCGGGTTGGTAGCGCTTAACCAAATTTCCTAACGAGACCTTAAATCATCACCCGTATTCTGCAGTCACTTACCATGGGGGTGGGACTGCACAGGCGCTGGCCAGGAGCCCAGCTATGGATACGGGAATTGCACTTCGGACTGTTTCAAACGTAGCCGCGACGGACTACGCACGGACGACGTCGACTCCGGTCCAGCAAGCGGTGCAGACCGAACTCGCCCCGGCCAAGAGCGTCACCGCCGCCGTGCCCAGCGATCAGGCCCGCAACGGCCTCCTGCCCGGCCGCGACGCCTTTCTCAGCCAACAATACGTCATCGACCCGCAGACCCGCGAAGTCATCTTCCGCGTCATGGACACGCGCACCCGCCAGGTGGTGCGCCAAGTGCCCGACCAGGCGCTGCTGCGCATGCGCGCCTATGCCAAGGCGGTGGCCGAAGGTAAGAATCCCGGCACCGAACTGATGATGGATACGGAAGCCTGAGGGCTTCGAAAAATTCAGCGACGTTCGGGTCGCCCGGCGGGCGATTTTTTGTATGGTCATGCCAACGGCATCGGCCTCTGACCGTCGTCCTGAGGTGCTCGCCGAAGGCGAGCCTCGAAGGACGGATCACGTGAGTCGATCCCCACCACCGTTGGTACCATTCCGGGTTCGCACCTGAAGGTGCGTCCCGGAATGACAGCACGTGCGACCGCTGCGCCTCACCCCGCGAGCGCGACGGCCACCGCTTCGAGCGCGGCATCGGCCTTCGAACCGTCGGGGCCGCCGGCCTGCGCCATGTCGGGCTTGCCGCCGCCGCCCTTGCCACCCAGAACTTCGGATGCCTTGCGGACGAGATCGACGGCCGAGAAGCGGCCGACGAGATCGGCCGTGACGCCGATCACGATTGAGCCCTTGCCGTCGGCGCTGGTCGCGACCAGGGCCACGACGCCGGAACCAACCTGCTTCTTGCCTTCGTCGGCGAGGCTCTTGAGATCCTTGATCTCGACACCGGTGACGGCGCGGCCGAGGAACTTGACGTCGCCGACCGTGCGGATGCCGTCGTCGCCGCCGGACTTGCCGCCGCCGCCCATGGCGAGCTTCTTGCGGGCATCGGTGAGATCGCGTTCGAGCTTCTTGCGCTCCTCCATGAGCGTCCCGAGGCGCGCCGGCAGATCGTCGAGCGGCGCCTTCATTTCGGCGGCCGCGGTCCTGGCGAGACCGGCCTGCTGGTTCAGGAGCTTGCGCGCCGCCCGGCCCGTGAAGGCCTCGATACGGCGCACGCCGGCGGCAACGCCGGCGTCGGAAATCCCGGCGATCAGGCCGATATCGCCGGTGCGCTTGACGTGGGTGCCGCCGCACAGTTCGATCGACCAGCCCAGGGTATTGCCGGCCCCCTCGCCCACTCTCTCGCCCATGGCAACGACGCGGACCTCGTCGCCGTACTTCTCGCCGAACAGCGCGCGGGCGCCCGAAGCGCGGGCGTCGTCGATACCCATCAGGCGCGTCGTCACGGCTGAGTTCTGCAGGACATATTCGTTGGCGAGGTCCTCGACCTTTTCGAGTTCCTCCACCGAAATCGGCTTGGGATGGGAGAAGTCGAAGCGCAGCCGGTCGGGCGACACCAGCGAACCTTTCTGGGCGACGTGGTCGCCGAGCACCTGGCGCAGCGCCTCGTGCAGGAGATGGGTCGCCGAGTGGTTCTGGCGGATCGCCGAACGGCGCTGATGATCGACGTCGAGCGCCAGCGCCGCGCCGACCTTGAGGGTGCCGGTCTCGACCTTGCCGTGGTGCACAAACAGGCCGCCGGCTTCCTTCTGAGTATCGGTGACGCAAAAGCGCACGCCGTCCGCCGTCATCACGCCGGTATCGCCGACCTGGCCGCCGGATTCGCCGTAGAACGGCGTCTGGTTGACGATGACCGAACCGGTCTCGCCGGTCTTGAGCTCGGCAACCTCCTTGCCGTCGTGCACGAGTGCCGTGACCACGCCTTCTGCGGTCTCGGTCTCGTAGCCCAGGAACTCGGTCGCGCCGAGCTTCTCGCGCAGCGCGAACCAGATCGCCTCGGTGGCGGTTTCGCCGGAGGAGAAGCGCGCGGCGCGCGCCTTCTCGCGCTGGCGCTCCATGGCGTCGGAGAACGAGGCGAGATCGACCCCGATGCCGCGCGACTTCAACGCGTCCTGGGTGAGATCGAGCGGGAAGCCGTAGGTGTCATAGAGCGTGAACGCGGTCTCGCCGTCGAACATATCGCCCTTCTGGAGCGACTTCGACGCCTCGTCGAGGATCGACAGGCCCTTGACGAGGGTGGCGCGGAAGCGGGTTTCCTCGAGCCGGAGGGTTTCGGTGATCAGGGGCTCGGCGCGCACGAGTTCGGAATAGGCCTGGCCCATCTCGCGGGTGAGCGCCGGCACCAGCTTCCACATCAACGGATCCTTGGCGCCGAGCAGTTCGGCGTGGCGCATGGCGCGGCGCATGATGCGGCGGAGCACATAGCCGCGGCCCTCGTTGGACGGCAGAACGCCGTCCGCCACCAGGAAGGAGGAAGCCCGCAGGTGATCGGCAATGACGCGGTAGGACGCGCGCGTCAACTCGGTGGGTCCGCGCCCGACGGCATGGGAGACCGCATCGATCAGGGCGCGGAACAGGTCGGTGTCGTAATTCGCGTGCACGCCCTGCATGATCGCCGCCATGCGTTCGAGACCCATGCCGGTGTCGATGGACGGACGCGGCAGGGCCTGGCGCATGCCGGGCTCGATCTGCTCGAATTGCATGAAGACCAGGTTCCAGAATTCCAGGAAGCGGTCGCCGTCCTCGTCCGGGCTGCCGGGCGGGCCGCCCTGGAGCGCCGGGCCCTGGTCGATGAAGATTTCCGAGCACGGCCCGCACGGGCCGGTGTCGCCCATCTGCCAGAAATTGTCGGAGGTCGCGATGCGGATGATGCGCTCGTCCGGCAGACCGGCGATCTTCTTCCATAGGCCGTGCGCCTGATCGTCGTCGGCATAGACCGTGACCAGGAGCTTGTCCTTGGGCAGGCCGTACTCCTTGGTGACCAAGGTCCAGGCGAGCTCGATGGCGCGGTCCTTGAAGTAGTCGCCGAACGAGAAGTTGCCGAGCATCTCGAAGAAGGTGTGGTGGCGCGCCGTGTAGCCCACATTGTCGAGGTCATTGTGCTTGCCACCGGCGCGCACGCACTTTTGTGCCGTCACCGCCTGGGTGTAGGGGCGCTTTTCCAGACCCGTGAAGACGTTCTTGAACTGCACCATGCCGGCATTGGTGAACATCAGGGTCGGATCGTTGCGCGGCACCAGCGGAGAGGACGGCACGATCTCGTGGCCGTTCTTCCTGAAGAAGTCCAAAAATGCCGTCCGGATATCGTTGACGCCGCTCATGATCGACTTTCTTTACGCCCTATCGGCCGCCACGGGATACCGCGCCCGGACACGCCGCGCCACCATTCGGTCGTATTTAGCGACGCGCCCGTGGGCTGTCCAGGAAAGGGCCGTCCACAAAGGAGTTCTCGGCAGGATGCAAGAAGGCGGCCGTTGATTTTTAGGCGCGGTTGTAGCAACGCCCCAGCGCTCCCTCCCGGATTGCGGGAGGAAGACAGGAGGAGGACATGGGCGGGAGCGGAACATGGGCGGGCTCGCACCAAGAGGCAGGCCCCCTCCCCCGGCCCCCCCTCTCAAACCGGGAGGAAGAAGGAGAGCGCGGGGCGCGGGGCGCAGACGGACCAGCCCCGAACAGGTCGGCAAACGCAAAAAGCCTCCCGGGCGGACCCGGGAGGCGTGCCGTACGGCGGCGGGGCAGCGGCGCCGGCGGCATGTTCGTGGGCAGCGAATTCTTGGGCTGCGAACTCTTGGGCAGCAAGTTCTTGGGCAGCGAGGCGATCCGGCGGGCGCCGTTCATTCCTCGGCGGCGTCGTCGTCGTCCTTGCTCTCTTCGCCGGCCAAAATCTTCTCGGCGATCAGGCCGGCATTCTGGCGGATCGCCGCCTCGATCTTGTTGGCGATGTCGGGATTGTTCTTCAGGAAGGTCTTGGAGTTCTCGCGGCCCTGGCCGATGCGGGTCGAGTCGTAGGAGAACCAGGCGCCCGACTTCTCGACCACCCCGGCCTTGACGCCGAGGTCGATGAGTTCGCCCATCTTGGAGACGCCCTCGCCGTACATGATGTCGAATTCCACCTGTTTGAAGGGCGGGGCGAGCTTGTTCTTGACCACCTTGACGCGGGTCTGGTTGCCGACCACCTCGTCGCGCTCCTTGATGGCGCCGATGCGGCGGATGTCGAGGCGCACGGAGGCGTAGAATTTGAGCGCGTTGCCGCCGGTGGTGGTCTCCGGCGAGCCGTACATCACCCCGATCTTCATGCGGATCTGGTTGATGAAGATCACCATGGTGTTGGACTTGTTGATGGACGCGGTGAGCTTGCGCAACGCTTGGCTCATCAGCCGCGCCTGCAGACCGGGCTGGCTCTCGCCCATCTCGCCTTCCAGTTCGGAGCGCGGTACCAGAGCCGCGACCGAATCCACCACCAGGACGTCGATCGAGCCGGAACGCACCAGCGTGTCGGCGATCTCAAGGGCCTGCTCGCCATGGTCAGGCTGGGAGATCAGGAGATCGTCCACATGGACGCCGAGCTTTCGCGCATAGATCGGATCGAGGGCGTGCTCGGCGTCGATGAAGGCGCAGATACCACCCTTCTTCTGGGCCTCGGCGACGCAATGGAGCGCCAGCGTGGTCTTGCCGGAGGATTCCGGCCCATAAATCTCGACGACGCGGCCGCGCGGCAGGCCGCCGACCCCGAGCGCGATGTCGAGGCCGAGCGAACCGGTCGACACCGTGTCGATGTCCATCGATTTGTCGTTCTTGCCCAGACGCATGATCGAGCCCTTGCCGAAAGCACGCTCGATCTGGGTCAGCGCGGCATCAAGGGCCTTTGACTTGTCCATGGACGAACCTTCGACGAGACGTAACGCGGCCTGGGCCATGTGGGGCTCTCCTCATACCGGGATTCGGGGGACCGGCAAACGCAGGACTGCGTTTGGCCTTCGTCCATCTAGGCAAGCAACTGTACACTGTTTGTTCTCGGTTCGCAATATGTTCTTTTCGGAGAGCTGCCCCGGTTGAGCGCAACCGCACCACTGCCACCCTACAGTGCCTGAATCACATGAACTCGGTTCGGCGTTGCCCACACCCAACAGCATGCGTGCAAGGTTCAAGCTCGTTCTCGCGGTCCTGTTCATCGTCCTCGGCCTGTGGCTGGCGGCGCGCGAGCCGTTGCCCGGCACCGGCATTCCGAACATGTGGAACTGCGCCGGATCGCGGGCGCTCATCTGCATTCAGAAATGAGCCCAAGGGGCCCGCCAGCGACCTTCGGGCTCACTTTCCGCTCGCTCCTTCGCAAGTCGCCCGGTTTGGAGCGCAGCCCCTTAGCCTTGGTCGAGTGCAGCGAAGCCATGCAAGACCCGGCCGCAGGCGCCGCATTTCGTCCCACCTTCGTGATGCCTCATGAGAGGGTCCCGGACGAACGGAGCGAGAACAGACCGGCAAACAAAAATCCTATATTGAGGATTATTTTCTGACTGGTGCGGTGTCCCACCCGGGATCGGCCACCTCGGACTTGCGTTTCCCGCCGGGTTTTCGGGCCGAAGGCTCATTGATTGGCGGCCCGGCATCCACCGCATCGTCGTCGACGAGGCCGGACCATATCTTCTGTTCTTCCGCCAGGAGCTTTTCCAGCACCGCCCTTTGGTGCTCGTCGGTCGCGTCCGCGAGCAGGCGCCGATAACGCTCGAGATTCTGCCACGCGACGAACCTGCGCATGGGTTACTCCTAGAAGTCGACCACCCGACACAAGTCTATGCGAAACTACTTACTCTTGCAAATCACCAGCCGATCCCACGCCGCCCTGGGACATTCCTCCGCCAGCGAGACGTGACGCCCGTGTCAGTGACCCGCAGGCGTGTCAATGACCCGCAGGCGTGTCGGGGACCCGCAGGCGTGTCGGGGACCCGCAGGCGTGTCGGGGACCCGCAGGCGTGTCGGGGACCCGCAGGCGTGTCGGGGACCCGCCGGAACGGCGGTGGCGCATGACTCGTTGATGCCGTGCAGGCCGTCCCGACCAGCGCGCGATTTCCTCCCGCCCGCTGACACGGCGTGCCGTTTGCGGGAACGCCGCCGACACCAAACCGACCTCGCGCCATCGTCGAACGGCGTTCCCGCATCACGGCGGCAGACCGGCAGCGTCTTGCGATCTACGGATGCGGCATGCTCATCGCGACATCCTGAATTGCAGCGTTCCGTTCTCGGAGCGCCAAGTCTTGGTTCGCCGCGTCTGGAATCGCCTTGTCCTGGATCGCGCGGGCCGCGAACTCACGCGCATTTCGCCGGTTAACCGCGCCGCGGAGGAATGCTTGCGTCGCGCCCTGGCAGGCGTAGTTGAGACACCGATGTCCCGGTGCCGAGAGCGGTGATCGGCCGGTGCGCAACGCCGGAGAGGGCAGTTCAACTCTGTCCCGGGACTCCAATCAGCCGCAAATCCACATGAAGCCGATGGGCGTCGATTTCCAGCACGGGCCGATGGAGCCGCCGTTCCAGCGACCGCGCACGAAGCCGGGCGAGCCCCAGCCGTAGTACTGGTTGCCCCACGACCAGTAGCGGCCGTCGGCCTCGACGGGCCGCGCGTTGCGGCGGAAGTCGGGACGGGTGTTGTCGGGCGGCGGCTCGTAGCCGGGCAGGAAGCCGTACCCCCGTGGCGCCCGGCGCGCCGTGCGCTTCATGGCGCGTTTGGCCGGCACCGGCTTGACGGCGGCGGCCGCGGCCTGCGGCGACGACGATGCCGCAGGGGCCGGCTGGGTCGCGCCCGCAACCGCGAACAGGATCGCACCGGCGAAGAGGAGCGAAGCGCTGCGCATCATCATGAAGCCCTCGGATGCAAGCTAACGTCGGTGAACCGGCTTAACGTTTCCTCTCCGCCGCCACGGCCATGGCCATTATCGGCCCGGCCGCGGCTTTTTTATGCGATCCCTCCCCCGCGTCCGGGAGAGGGACGTTCACCTCGACCTCACTCCACCCGGATGTTGGCGGCGGTGACGGCGCGCTTGAAGCGCTGGAGGTTCTGCACCACCTCGGCCTTGAACGCCTCCGGCGAATTGCCGACCACGATCGCCTGCTGGTCGGCGAGCTTCTTGCGCAGGCCAGGATCGGCAAGCGCCTTCACCATGGCATCGTTGAGCTTCTTGATGATCGGCTGCGGCGTCGCGGCCGGCGCCACGATGCCGAAGAAGGCCATCCAGTCGAGATCGTCGAGCTTCAATTCGCGGAAGGTGGGCACGTCCGGCAGCGCCGGCAGGCGCTGGGTCGACGACACCGCCATGGCGCGCAGCTTGCCGCCTTCCACCTGCGGCAGGGTCGACGGCAGATTGTCGTACATGATCTGGATCTGGCCCCCGATGGCGTCGTTCAAGGCCGGGCCGACGCCGCGATAGGGCACGTGGGTGATGTCGGCCTTGATGGCGAGGCGGAACTGCTCGCCCATGAGATGGCTGACCGAACCGTTGCCGGCCGACCCGTAGGTCAGCTTGCCATCGTTCGCCTTCACGTAGGCGATCAGCTCCGGCATGGTCTTGGGCGCCAGCGACGGATGGATGGTCATGATGTTGGGCACGGCAGCGACGTTGCCCACATAGGCCAGGTCCTTGACCACGTCGAAACTGAGATTCTTGTACACCGCCGGATTGATCGCCAGCGTCGAGGCGGTGCCCATGCCGATGATGTAGCCGTCGGCAGGAGCCTTCGCGATCACCGCCGTGCCAATGGTGCCGCCGGCGCCGCCGCGGTTGTCGATGATGATCGGCTGGCCGAGATGGGCCCGCATGGCATCGGCCATGATGCGGGCGACCACGTCGGTGGTGCCGCCGGCGGCGAAAGGCACCACCATGGTGACGGGCTTCGTCGGATAGTTGGCACTATCTTGGGCCGGCGCGGCGGTGGGCAGGAACGCCAGCGCGGCGGTGAACGCCAGTGCGCAGGCAGCGCGGGTGTGGCTCATCAAGCGAACTCCATCCTGATCTGTGGGCGGCAAAACCGGCGATCGCGCCCGTGACACAGGTCAGTGCCATGGCGGCGGGCTGTGCACGATACCGGAGCCTGGTCCGAGGCGCGCACACTCGCCGTCCGTTCGGAAACGATCATACACGGGTTGTGGCACATTTTCGCGCCACCGGTATCCGCGTCGTCGCGTAGTGCCCGAAATTTGAGCGCTTTGCTCAGAATGCCGCCAGGGCAAGCCCGACGTCCCTGCCGGCATCGGCGCGCACGCGCCGCATCAACACGGCGAACATGGCGGCGAGCACCATGAGGCCGACGGGCAGGTAGACCTCGCGGGCAGCCGTGCGGGCGACGAGCGGCACCAGCCAGGCGGCGGCCAACAGGGTCTTTTCCCACGGCAGGAAGCCGCGCTCGACACAATGGGCGGCAAAGAACGCCGCCGCCATGCCGAGCAAAACGAAGTCGTAGTCGACCACATAAGGGGTGGCCAGCATGGCGCCGGTCAAAAGGAGCGCTGCCTTGAGGCGGATCGGCACCTCGGCGCGCCACGCCATGACGGTCGCGGCGACGACGCCGGCAGCGACGACGGCCTGCCCCCCGTAGGCGAGCCAGACCGGCCCGCCCCACAGCCGCACGCACGCGAAGGCGCTCTGCAGCTTTTCGAAATGGTGAGCCTCGAGGACCACCGCCCCGGTCTGCGGCAAGGCGGTCCAGAAGGCCTGCCAGACCGACGGACCCCACAGGAGAAGTGTCAACGCCACGGTCGAGACGACCGTCACGGCGGCGGCCGCGAAGGCGCGCCAATGGCCGCCGGCCGCGAGGGCGAACGGGATCACGAGGCCGAACTGCGGCTTGTAGGCCATGAGGCCGAACAGAAGCCCCGCCACGATTTCGTGGCGCGCGAGGGCGACAAGGCCGCCGGCGAACAGCGCCGCGGTCAGGAAACCGGTCTGGCCGTGACCGAGGCAAACGAGCACGCCCGGGAAGCCGAGGGCGAGCAGCATGAAATGTTTCTCCGGCAGGATCGCCCGCACGGCCGCGAGGGCGGCTGCGAGGCTCAACGACTGCCAGACCACGAGCGCCGGCACATAGGCCAGCATGGCGATGGGCGCCATCACCAGGAACAGAAGCGGCGGATAGCTGAACGGGAAGTAGCCGTCGGTATGATGGGTCTGCCACTGGACGGCGTTGTGGGCGGCCCAGTCATAGGCGGCGGCGGCGCGGCCCTCGATCACCATGCGGCCGGCGCTCCAGAAACTGGTGAAATCCGTGCCGAGCGGGCGCCCGAGCGCATCGGCGGTACCGGTCGCGGTCGCGAACAGGAAACCGAGCGAGACAAGCGTGCCGATGAGCATGCCGGCGGCCGCAAACGTCATGCGCCGGGAGGTCAGCCATTCGCCGCTCGACAGGGCGCTCAGCATCGGAATCGGCCCCCTCACCGGTTCGGACAATCGGACGCCGCCGCGTCGCCCGCACCGCAGGGTCGCGGCGAAAGCCGCACCCAGCTCACCTGCCCGGGCGTGAACAACCGCCGCCCGGCCTTGGACCATTACCTCACAGGAAATTTTCTAACAAAGGCTGAAAGCCGGTATGCACATACGCAGTGATTGCAACCCGCGCCCGGGACGGCCGCTTTGGAACACCGGCGATTGCAAAACCGCCCGCACGACCTAGACTGATCCCAAACCACGGCGGCACGCCGAAGAAGGCACAACGGGGAAGCCCCATGAGTGATCAATCGTCACCGCAGGACATCACGATCGTGCCGCAACCGCGGCGCGATCCCGAGGTGCGCGCGATCACCATACCGGACATCGTCGAGGCGATGGCGAGCGGGCTACGGGATTTCCAGGCGGCACCACGCTTCGGCCTCGCCTTCGGGGCCGCCTATGCGGCGGGCGGCGCCGTCATCGTGTTGTGCGTCATCGGCATCGGCTGGAGCTACCTCGCCTACCCGCTCGCGGCAGGCTTTGCCCTGATCGGGCCGTTCGCGGCGGTCGGCCTCTACGAGGTCAGCCGCGTCCTCTCCCATGGCGAACGGCCGAGCTGGCGCGGCATCTTCGCGGTGGTGTTCGCGCAAGGCCGCCGTGAACTCGGCTGGATGGCGTTCGTGACTCTGTTCGTGTTCATCTTCTGGATGTACCAGGCGCGCCTGCTGGTGGTCCTGTTCCTCGGCTTCCACGCGACCGCGACGCTGCGCGACTTCGTCACGCTGGTGACGACGACGCCGGAGGGAATCCTGTTCCTCATCGTCGGCAATGCGGTCGGGGCGGCGCTGGCTCTGGTCCTGTTCTCGCTCACCGTGGTGTCGTTCCCGCTCCTGCTCGAACGGGATGTGGATTTCGTCACCGCCATGATCACCAGCGTGCGGGCGGTGGCCAAGAGCCCGGGACCGATGATCTCGTGGGCGGCGATCATCGTGGTCGAGCTCTTGCTCGCCTCGCTGCCGTTCTTCCTGGGGCTGCTGATCGTGCTGCCGATCCTCGGCCACGCCACCTGGCACCTCTACAGGCGCATCGTCGCGCCGGCGCAGGCGTGATAAGAGGACGGGGTGAAACGGTCCGCTCCCGCCCCAATGTTGCTTTCGATCGCACTGCGGCGTCGCCTCGCCACGGCGGCGCTGCTCGCCATATTTCTCGCCGCCGCCCTCCCGGCCACCGCCCAGGTGCTGGAGCCGGAAGGCCTGCGCTGGCGCGTCGCGCCCGATTTCGGCAAGGGGCCGAAGGCGCGGCACGAGATCTCGGGCGCCGCCTGCGCGCCGACCTCGCCGCCGTGGCGCTCCTGTCTCGCCGTCAACGACGAGAAGAAGTACGCGCAGTTCTTCGCCATCGAAGGCGGCACCGCCGAAGGCGGCACGATCGTGCCCGGCGCGTTCGTCCGGCTGAGCGCCGAGGGCAAGAACGGCGATCCCGATGCGGAAGGGGTCGCCTATGACAGCGGCTATTTCTACGTCACCGGTTCGCACGGTCGCAGCCGCAACACCGACAAGCCCAACGCGTCGAGCTATCGCGTGTTCCGCATCAAGGCCGATCCACGCACCGGCCGTCCGCCGGTGGTTTCCGATGACGAGGTCGTCGGCATCGAACGGTCCGAGCGGCTCAAGCGGCTCATTGCCGTCGCCGAACCGGTGGGGCGCTTCGAAGACAGGCCGCTCGCCAAGGGCGGGCTCAATGTGGAAGGGATCGCGGTCAAGAACGGCCGCATGTTCGTCGGCTTCCGCGGGCCGTCCATCGACCGTCAGGCCTTCATCATGAGCCTCGATGCGGCAGCCCTGTTCACCGGCGCGGGCACCCGCGCCCGCATGCACGCGCTGCCGCTCGGCAAGAACGTCGGCATCCGCGATCTCGCCGCCGTCGACGACGGCCTCCTGGTGCTCTCTGGGCCGATGCGGGAGGAGAAGAAGCCGTTTGCGGTGTGGCTGTGGAACGAGCGCGAGGGCGCGCGCCTTCTCGGCGTCATTCCGCGCCACCACATCCCCAAGTCCGCCAAGGCGGAGACGTTGCTCGTGCTCGCGACCGAACCGCGCGCCTACCGGGTGCTCGTCATGTTCGACGGCGTCGAGAACGGCGGCCCGATGTCGTTGCGCCTGCCGCGGTGAAGGCCGGCGCGCGAACGGGTGGCGCGCGCGGGCCGTCCATCCCTTCGGGGCCCGGCTGACGCCGGACGCCTCGGGATGATGGGTCGGGTGCCTGCTGCCTCACCCCAAATTCAATTCCTTGAAGAAGTCGTTGCCCTTGTCGTCGACGACGATGAAGGCTGGGAAATTCTCGACTTCGATGCGCCAGATCGCCTCCATGCCGAGCTCGGGATATTCGAGCACTTCCACCTTCTTGATGCAGTGCTCGGCGAGGTTCGCCGCGGCGCCGCCGATGGAGGCGAGGTAGAAGCCGCCGTGTTTCTGGCAGGCCTCGCGCACCTGGGGCGAACGGTTGCCCTTGGCGACCGAGATCAGCGAGCCGCCGGCGGCCTGGAAGTCGCCCACATAACTGTCCATGCGGCCCGCCGTGGTCGGCCCGAAGGCGCCCGAGGCGTAGCCTTCCGGCGTCTTGGCCGGGCCGGCGTAGTAGATCGGATGGTTCTTGACGTAGTCGGGCAGGCCCTGCCCGCTTTCGAGCTGCTCGCGCAGCTTGGCGTGGGCGAGATCGCGGGCGACGATCATCGGACCCGACAACAGGCAGAAGGTCTTGATGGGATGCTGGGTGAGCGTCGCCAGGATCTCCTTCATGGGCAGGTTGAGGTCGATGCGCACCACCTTGCCGCCGCCGTGCTGATGCGGATCGATCTCGGGCATGTACTGGGCGGGATCGTGCTCCAGCTCCTCCAGGAAGACGCCGTCCCGGGTGATCTTGCCGGTCGCCTGGCGGTCGGCCGAGCACGACACCCCGATGCCGATCGGCAATGAGGCGCCGTGGCGCGGCAGGCGCACGACGCGCACGTCGTGGCAGAAATACTTGCCGCCGAACTGGGCCCCGATGCCCAGCGACTGGGTCATCTTGTGGATCTCGGCCTCCATTTCGAGGTCGCGGAAAGCGTGAGCGTTCTCAGAGCCTTGGGTCGGGAGATTGTCGAGATACTTCACCGAGGCGAGCTTCACCGTCTTCATGCACAATTCGGCCGAAGTGCCGCCGATGACGATCGCGAGGTGATAGGGCGGGCACGCGGCGGTGCCGAGCGTCAGGATCTTCTCTTTGAGGAAGGCGAGCATGCGCTCGCGGGTGAGGATCGACGGCGTGCCCTGGTACAAATACGACTTGTTGGCCGAGCCGCCGCCCTTGGCGATGAACAGGAATTTATAGGCGGACTCGTTCTCCTGACCCTCCGCATAGATCTCCACCTGCGCCGGCATGTTGTTCTTGGTGTTCTTCTCCTCGAACATGGAGATCGGCGCGAGCTGGGAATAGCGCAGGTTCTTCTTCAGATAGGCGTCGCGCGCGCCTTCCGAGAGCGCCGCCTCGTCGCTGCCGTCGGTCCACACGAGCCGGCCCTTCTTGCCCATGATGATGGCGGTGCCGGTATCCTGGCACATGGGAAGAACGCCGCCGGCCGCGATATTGGCGTTACGCAGGAATTCCAGCGCCACGACCTTGTCGTTCGCCGACGCCTCCGGATCGTCCAGGATGGCGCGGACCTGCTTCAAGTGCGCCGGCCGCAGCAGGTGGTTGATGTCCGAAAATGCGGCCTCGGCAAGCGCCCGCAGGGCGCCGCGGTCGACCACGAGCACGTCCTGCCCCATGACCTTTTCGACGCGCACGCCGTCCGACGTGATCTTGCGGTAGGCGGTCGTGTCCTTGCCGAGGGGAAACAGGGAGGTGTGCTTGTAGGGCGGCAGGACTGGCACGGGTGCGTTCATGGCGAGGCGGCTCCAGGGTCTGGTGACGGCGTTCTTAGACTCGTTCCGTCCTGGAGCATAGGTCGGCCCCGGCAGCGCTGAGATGCGTCAATCGGACGGTCACTTCGCCGCCAAGGCTCGCGCCGTATCCGAACCGGCCGCCCGCACGGGCGAATTCAGCGCCGCCCACGGGCGCCTCCCCTTCGAGGCCAGCTTTGGCGCATTGGCCGGAAGGCCCGGACCCAGGACCATGAACATCCGTCTAATTTTCATGGTTAACATCTCCTGTATAAATATAGTTAACCCAAGTTAAATTAAAGAAAATCTCCTAAGTACAAACCCGATACCGGCAGATTAGAATTCATTAACCACGTTTATTTACTTGGCGTTACTGGCGCACATGCGACGACCTGCGGGCGATCCAGGAAAGGATCGAAGGTCCAAGAACGGATCGTCTTACGTCTCTCGCCAAGTATTGGCGAACACCAGAAAGGTACTACAGATGTCTTCCGGCATTACGCTCTCCGCTGGCGTGCGACAGAACCTGCTTTCGTTGCAGAATACCGCCGCCATGATGACGTCGACGCAGAACAAGCTGTCGACCGGCAAAAAGGTCAACTCGGCCCTCGACAATCCGACCAACTTCTTCACCTCGTCCTCGTTGAGCGCCCGGGCTGGCGACCTCAACAGCCTGATGGACAGCATGTCCAACGGCGTGAAGACGATCGAAGCGGCCGACAACGGCCTCACCTCCATCACCAAGACCCTCGAGTCGATGCAGTCCACGCTCCGCCAGGCGCGCCAGGACAAGTCGTTCGAGTCGGCGTCGTTCACGGTCAATGTCGATCCGGCCGGCGCCAAGAAGCTCGCCCTGTCGGGCGGCTCGTTCGAGACTGCTACTGACTTCGAGCTGACCGCTACCGGCTCCGGCCAGTACGTCAAGACCACCTCGGACTACTCGGCTCCGGCGGCGGCTGCGAAGTCGGCTGTGGCTACGGCGGTCGACCTGTCAGCAGGCACCGCGACCGTTCGCGGCGGCACGTTGACCATCGCTTATGGCGGTTCCAGCGTCGACGTCACCATAGCCGACCATCTGGTGGCCGGCACGCAAGTGGCAAATATCAAGGCCGAACTCACCGCCGGCCTCGCAGGCACCGCTCTCGACGGCAAACTTGTTGTCGGCGATGACGGATCCGGGCATGTCAACTTGACCGCCGCGGCCAACGAAGACGCGCAGATCGCGATCACCGGCACGGCCAACACGATCACCGACACCTTCGGTGCCAACGTGACGGGCACGCAGGGCAGCAACGGCAAGACCGAATTCTCCGTCAACGGTACTGCCGTGGAGCTGACGACTGCTGAAACCACCGCCGCCCTCGCAGTCGCCAAGATCAACGAACAGCTTGGTTCCAGCTCCAAGTTCCAGGCCTATGCCGATGTCAACAAGGTCGGCATCCGCGCCACCACCACCGATGCCGGCTCGCTGGCCATCGGCGGCACCGACGCCGGGTTGTTCGGCACCAAGAGCGCAGCCGGCATCGTCAGCGGCACCACCAGCGCGGCGCTGACGCTCTCCAAGACCGTCGACAACATGGTCAGCGAGATCAACAACTCGAGCACGTTCAACACCAAGATCAAGGCGTCGAACGACAATGGCAAGCTGCGCCTCCAGAACCTGTCGACCCAGAAGCTCGATGTCGCCGGCACCAACACGTCCGGCGTCGTCACCGGCAAGGCGACGGATACGTCGAGCATCGCCGGCAACAGCGTGCGTGCCGACCTCTCCTCGCAGTACAACGAACTGCGCGACCAGTTGGACAAGCTGGCCGACGACGGCTCGTTCAACGGCATCAACCTGCTGCGCGGCGACAAGCTGACCCTGACCTTCAACGAGAACGGCACCTCGTCGATCGCCATCCAGTCCAAGGGCGGCAAGTCGGTCGACTCGCAGAACCTCGGCCTGTCCACCACGATCAACGCCAAGGATCTGGACTCCGATACCAACATCGATACCCAGATCAACAAGATCAAGTCGGCGTTGACCTCGGTGCGGTCGCAGTCCTCCGCTTTCGGCAACAACCTGTCGATCGTCGAGAACCGCCAGGACTTCACCAAGTCGATGATGAACACCCTGCAGATCGGCGCCGACCAGCTCGTGCTGGCCGACTCGAACGAAGAAGGTGCCAACATGCTGGCCCTGCAGACTCGCCAGCAGCTGTCCACCACCGCCCTGTCCCTCGCCAACCAGGCGAACCAGGCCGTCCTGCGGCTGTTCTAAGACTTCAAGCCCAGAAGGGCTCGGCCACGAGGCGGGGCGCGCAAGCGCCCCGCTTTTTTTGTGTGGGCGTGGTTCGAGCGCGGTTGAGGCGATGTCGATGGTGAATTTGTGCCAACGGCAGCCGAGAATGACTTCATACCAACTTTCATTGACCTTGACCGATCCCGCTCTCCCGTCATTGCGAGCCACCGGGTCCGGCCCATTCGGGGCCCCTGGGTTGCTTCGTCGCTTCGCTCTTGGGAAATAAGCAGGAGACCATGAACTCGCCCCACGGTTTCCCTCCCCTTGCAAGGCAGGGCAATCGCATATGGCGACGGCGTTCCTTCTCCCTCTCCCCGCTTGCGGGGAGAGGGTCGGGGTGAGGGGCTCTTTCCGCGCGTACCGAGCCCGCGGAGACGCCCCCTCACCCGACGCGCGTCGCGCGTCGACCTCTCCCCGCAAGCGGGGAGAGGTAAAGATCGTGCCATATGCGATAGCCCTGCCCTGCAAGGGGGAGGGTCAGGGAGGGGTCGGCCACGGGCGCGGAGCAAGTGAGGACCCCCACCCCAACCCTCTCCCTTGCAGGGGGAGGGAGCAGGCTGCATGCGTGGCAACTTTCATCCAACGCGGGTCGACCGAAGGTCGGTGCCGAACTCGCAATGACGAGTCACGATCAACGAACTTTGGTGTTAGTCCCGCCACCCACCCCGAGCGGGCAACCGATCCCCGCACGGCTCCGGCGTTTACGATTTGGCGTCTCCCATCGTCGCGACGTCGGCCTGGCGCAAGCTTTCCGGGCCGATCGGCCCGGCACATAACTGCTATTTATATCAATAACTTACGAGCAAGTCCGCGAAGATTTCCGGATCCGCTCTGCCGTCGCGCCACCGGCTTAACCCATTATTAAGGTTACCGATTAACCCCGCATTAAGGTTACCGATCCATTATCGCGCCGAGATTCGGGTTAACGGGCGTGCGCCGTCTGACTTTATTTAGGGACACAGGGTCATGAGTGACATCGTGCTATCGGCAGGAGTCAGGCAGAATCTGCTGTCGCTGCAGTCGACCGCGCAGTTGATGAGCCAGACGCAGAACCGCCTCGCCACCGGCAAGAAGGTCAATACGGCTCTCGACAATCCGACCAACTATTTCACGTCATCGGCCCTGCAGAGCCGCAGCAAGGATTTCGGCGCCCTGCTCGACTCCATGTCCAACGGCATCAAGGTCCTGGAGGCGGCATCGAACGGCATCACGGCGATCAACCGCACCATTGAATCGATGCAGTCGACGCTGCGCCAGGCCCGCCAGGACAAGTCATTCCAGAGCACCTCCTACACGCTCGCCGCCCTCGACACCTCGACGGTACAGACACTGTCCTTCGACGGCGGCGCTGTCGGCACCGCGCCGATCACCATCAACCTGAATACCGCCGATGTCGGCGGCTCGAAGACGACCGCGACTTCGGCGGCGGTCTATTCGGCGCCGACCGCGACCCAGGCGGTCCTGACCGGCGGCGCCTTTACCGGCCTCGGCGCCGGCGAAACCATCGATTTCGACGTCAACGGCCAGACTATCCACCTGACCAACGCCAATGCCAACGACGTCAACGCCGCCCGTACCGCGATCCAGGACCAGTTGAACACCCTCCTCGGCGTCAACAACTTCACGGTCAGCGTGAACGGCTCCGCCGGCATCACCATCGAAGGCAAGCCGGACGGCTCGAACAACGTCAACATCTCCAACGTCGTCGTCGGCGGCGGCGCCGTGGCGGGTGATCTCGGCTTTGCGGCCGGCAATCACCTGGGCGACACCGGCGCCGTGACCTTCACGATCAACGGCACCGCGGTGACGTTGACGACCGCCGACAACACGATCACCAAGGCGATCGCCACGATCAACGCCGCGCTCGGCCCGTCCAGCGCCTTCCAGGCGGTCCCGGACGGCGCCGGCACCAGCATCATCATGCAGGCGAAGAACAACGGCACCCAGACGCTCGCCTTCGGCGGCACCGACGCCGCCTTCTGGGGTGCGGTGACGCAGGGCACCGCACCGGCCACCGCCGGCGTCGCCAAGACGGTCGACCAACTGGTCAGCGAGATCAACAACACCAACGGCCTGAGCGGAAAAGTCCGCGCTTCGAACGACAACGGCAAGCTGCGCGTCGAGAACCTGTCCACCCAGGTCCTCAACCTGTCCGGCGTCAACGCCGTCGGCGGCACCATCACGGGCGGCACCGGCGCCGGCACCATCGCCGGCAACGAGGTGCGAAAGAACTTCGCCGATCAGTTCAACAGCTTCATCGACCAGTTGAACAAGCTCGCCGATGACGCCTCCTACAACGGCATCAACCTTCTGCGCGGCGACAAGCTCAAGATCACCTTCAACGAGAACGGCTCGTCGACCATCGAGGTCCAGGCCAAGGACGCCCAGGGCAATCCGACCTCCATCAACACCAACACGCTCAAAATCACTCAGGCGCAGGCTCCCGAGTTCGACAGCGACAACGCGATCGACGGGCGGCTCCAGGTCCTCACCAACGCCCTCGGCCAGTTGCGATCGCAAGCCTCGGCGTTCGGCTCCAACCTCTCGGTGGTGCAGAACCGCCAGGACTTCACCAAGACGATGATCAACACGCTGCAGACCGGCGCCGACAGTCTCGTGCTCGCCGACACCAACGAGGAAGGCGCCAACATGCTGGCCCTGCAGACCCGCCAGCAGCTTTCCACGACCGCCCTGTCGCTGTCGGCCCAGGCCGACCAGGCGGTGCTCCGGCTCTTCGGTTGATCCCCGGATACGCGCTCGACCGGCGCGGCCTCCTGGCGGCGGAGCGGTTCTCCGCCGCTCTTTTTTTACCCGGCATTAACCATGTGGGGACATCATCGGTCGAACCGCAAGGAGCGCGTCATGGCCCTTAAAGTCGAACTCAAGCCCGGCGAACGCATCATCATCGGCGACTGCGTCCTCACCAATTCCGACCAGCGCACCCGCTTTCTGATCGATGGCGAAACCCCGATCCTGCGCGAAAAGGATATCCTTACCGCCGCCCAGGCCGATACGCCGGCCAAGCGGATCTATCTCGCCGTCCAGTTGATGTACACGTCGAAGGACCCCAAGCAGCACCACGACGTCTACTTCAAGCTCATCCACGACATCATCGTCGCGGCGCCCTCGACCTGGCCGTTGATCGAAGAAATCAACAACCACATCTTAACGGGCGGGATGTACAAGGCTCTCAAGGTGGCCAAGAAGCTGATCGCCTACGAGACGGAGCTTTTGGAAAATGCAAAGCGCGGCACAAGCGTACGGATCGGTAGCCCGCAAGATCGCAAGTCCGCGTGACCTCGAAGCAGATCTCCTCCTCAAGGCGGCCGCCCGCCTGCAGGGCGTCATGGACACGTGGGAGGACACCACGCGCCAGCAGTTCATCGACGCGCTCATCTACAACCGCAAGCTCTGGACGATCTTCCTGACCTCGGTCACCGAGCCGGACTGCCCGCTGCCCCCCGAGGTGCGCCAGAACATCGCCAATCTCGGCCTGTTCATCATGAACCACACGATGGCCATAATGGACCAGCCGGAGCCCCAACGCCTGCGATCGCTGATCAACATCAATCGCGAGATCGCCGCCGGCCTGCTCGGCCGCGCCTGACGGGCGCCGATCAAACTCATTTGCGAGCCTAAGCGACGCAATCCGGTCTCTCTTGGAGACGCCCGGATTGTTTCGGCGCGCGGCTCGTCACCGCGCCGGCCGAGGGGCGGACCCGGCAACTCCTAGGGCATGATCTTCCAGTCTTGAATCGTCGCGAGCCATGACGAGCGCCGCCTTCTCCCTCTCCCCGGAGGGGAGAGGGCCGGGGTGAGGGGGCTCCGGCGCTCATGAGGATAGGTTGGGAACCCCCTCTCCCCAACCCTCTCCCCGTTGGGGAGAGGGAGCGCGCCTCGGGCGTGGCTGGTGTTTCCTTCCATCCAACGCGGGCCGACCGAAGGTCGGTGCCTAACTCGCAATAATGACGCGCGGCCTCACGTATACGACGTCTGGCGCAGCCGCGACTCTTCCAGTTCGCCGCGTTCCTCCAGGATCGAATAGGCGACCGAGACGATGTGGGCGTTGACCCTTTTGAGGTCGCGCAGGATGTCGAGATGCAGGGTCGAGGTCTCGATGCTCTCGCGCCGACCGTCCTGCAGCCGGGTCAGGTGGCTGTCGATCGAGCGCTTCTCGAGATTGCGGATCTCGGTCTTCTCGGCGATCAGCCGCCGGGCGAGGCCGACATCGCCCGACACGAAGCTCGACATGGCGACCTTGAGGTTCTCCTGGGTCTGGTTGAAGAAGGCCGCGATGTCGGCAAATCCCTCCTCCGAGAACTTCAGCTGGCGCTTGATCTTCTTGCTCGCCTGTCCCTTGAGATTGCGGTCGATGATGTCGCCCGCATGTTCGAGGTTGATGGCGAACGCCGTGATCTCGCGGGCGCGGCGGCGCTCGTCCTCGGTCATTTCTTCGTTGGCGAGCCGCGCCAGATAGAGTTTTACGGCGGCGTGGAGCGAGTCGACCGCATTGTCCATGCGGCCGATCTCGGAAGCGAGCTTGCTGTTGTCGGTCTCCAGCATTTCCAGGCAGCGGCGCAACATGTCCTCGACCACATCGCCGATCCGCAGTGTCTCGCGGGTGGCGGCCCCGATGGCGACGGCCGGCGACGACAACGCCGCCTCGTCGAGATAACGGGCCTGGCCGGGATCGTCGGCCGTGGGCTCGTCCGGCCGCAGGCGCTCGACCAGGCGCGCCACCTGGCCAACCAGGGGCAGGAACACGAAGGCCAAGAGGCAATTGAAGATGATGTGCGCGTCGATGAGTTGCGCCGCCCGTTCCGTCTCGATGTGCGGCAGGATTTCGGCGGCATAGCCCAGGCACGGCAGCGCCACGAAGCAGCCGGTCAGGCGCATCAAGGCATTGCCCATGGGGGGGCGGCGCACCACCGGCTTGTCCTTTGACGTCTCCAGGACCGGCGGCAGGGCGCTGCCCAGATTGGCCCCGAGGATCAGCGCGAGGCCGAACTGAAGGCTGAAATCGCCCGCCGACGCCAACGGCAGGATGAGCAGGATGGTGGCGATGGAGGAATGGGCCAGCATGGCGACGCCGGCGGCGAGCACCATGCCGACCAGCCAGGCGCCGTCGAGATCGTGCAGGATGAGCTTCATCTGCGCCGAGTTGCGCAGAGGGTCCGAAGCCATGTTGAGCAGTCGCAGGGACAGAAGCATCAGGCCGAGCCCGATCAGGATTCTCGCCAGATGCCGCAGCCGGCCTTCGGTACTCCTGAACATCACGAAGCCGACCAGGACCAGCAGTGCCGACAAAGGTCCGACATTGAATGTCAGGAGCTTGGCGACGAGGCTCGTGCCGATGTCGGCGCCGAGCATGATGGCGAGCGCGGTCGCGGTCGACATCAGGCCGCGGCCGGTGAAAGAGGCGGACATCAGGCAGGTCGCGGTGCTGCTCTGTAGCGCGATGGTCACCAGCACGCCGGCGAGAAGCGACTTGACGCGGTTGTTGGCGCTGATGGCGATGCCGTGGCGGAGCTCGGCGCCGAAATTGCGGGACACGCCGGTATTGACCATCCGCAAGCCCCACAGGAGCAGTGCGACGGCACCCAGGATGTTGATGAGGGCAGTAATTTCGTTCACGGGGGTACTTTCAAGTGGTCGTCGGGGGTTGCGCTTTCGTCGCGTCGTTCTCGAGGCCGAGCAATCTGGGCAGTGCCCGGCGGTAGGTGTCGTGCCAGGAGAGATAGAAGGCAAGGGCCGGACTGAAGCGCCGGCCGAACATACCGTTGAGGAACAGTTGGCAGACATACTCCTCGTGCTTCAGGATTGTCTGTGCCGCCAGCAGGAACCGGCGCTCGTCCTTCGACATGCGCTCGGCGCAACGCCGCAGCGTCTGCGCCGCCAGCGGCTGATAGAAGTGGAAATACATGAGATCGAGGCAGTGGATGGTGATCTCCTCGGTCAGCTGCCGGACCTCGGCCTGCTCGCTGTCGAGCAACTGGGCGGGACGCTGGAGCAGCTCGACGCTATTGAGCTGCGGAAAAGTGAGTTCGAGGGCGGCCTGCCGGTCGCGCAGACGCGACAGCACGTCGGCGAAGTCGCGCGTCCGCAGCCGCAGCGTCGCCTGGCGATCGAAATAGCCCTCGATCACCGCCGCGGCGGTGTCGGACGCCGTCTTCGAAATGAGCGTCGTGGCGGCGGTGATGATCGCGTCGATGTTGCCGACGTCGAAGAATTGCAAAATCTTCAGGAAGAGGAAATTGTAAAGGAGCGCCACCGGCACGGCCGCCAAGTTGCGGCCGAGATTGGCGTAGGCCGCGCCGGTCGGCAACCCGCGATACAGGTTGTGGCTCATGAGGTAGCAGCCGTTCACGCAGGCGATCAACAAGAATACGATCACCGGATGATCGGCGGCCGTGAGCTCCAGGCCCTTCTGCAGCAGCAGATAACGCACCCCGAGTTCGAGCAGCGGCACGGAAAAGCCCGTGTAGAACAAGGATTCCGACAGCCGCGTCCAGCTCACATAGTCCTTCCAGGTGAGATTGGAGTAGCGGCGCAGCCCGCCACCGGAGATCACCGCCTGCAGGATGTTGCGGATGCCGGTGACGGTGAACCACAACGGCGCCCCCCACAAGGCCAAGAAGCCGCCGCGCTGCGTCGTCTGGAAGGCCAGGAAGGCGGGAATGAATCCCGCCATGATGAAGCAGACATTGACCAGCACGGTGTTGGCATAGCGCCACTGGAAATTCGCACGACGCGCGGCCGTGACCGCTTCGACGCCGAGTCCGTTGCCCGCGAACGTGCCGGTGCCGCCGAGCGGCAGAACATTGCCCTCGGCGACGACCTTCATGCTGTCGAGCGGCGCGCTCCACTCCCGCTTGCCCGGCCGCATCAGGCCCATGAACCTGAACCACCAGAAGACGATCAACGACAGCGTCCCGAGGCGGGCGAAGCGCGCCCGCATCGCCATGGCACGGGAAATGCCGCGCTCCACCGTCTCCGACAGGCCATAGCGGATCGGCAGCGGGCGGCGTTCGCCGTTTCGGTAGCACGCCGCCTGCTCGCGCACCGGCAAGGTCTCGACGAGGACGAACCCCATGCCGAACTGGTTTCCCCACTCGGTACGCCCCGAGGAGTCGCTTCCCAGGAACGTACTCAACTCCCGGTTGGCGTAGCGCGACAGGATCGTCGGCATGGAATTCAGGAGCTGCTGCAGGCAGGCGCGGTCCTCTTGCGCCTGCGGCGAGGTCTCTTCGATGAACCTGGTGACCAGCCGCTTGAAGCGGGCCGGATTCGCGGAATTCACGGTCTCGCGCAGCTCGTTCATGGCCTTGAGCTGCTCGAACTGCTCCGGACGGTAGGTGCGCAGCTTGAAGAGTTCGAGATGGGTGATGCGGCCTTCGCACAGGAACAGGAGCTGCAGCACCTGCGACGGGGTGAGATCGCGACTGTCGATGGAGGTGCGCGAGTCGGACGCGATGGCGGCGAGCCGCTTGAGCAAGGCCGGCGGATCCTCGTCGGCCAGGCTGCCGATGGCTTCGCGCAGCTTCGGCTCGGTCTCCGCGATGGCGCCGGAGAGCCAGTCGTCCACCACGGTGACGGGCGAGAAGCGCTCCATGGCGATCAACCGGTCGCGTTCGCGCGCACTGTCCTCACCGGTCGCCTCCTGGGCCCGCCGCATCAATTCATCCCAATGGCTGCGGATGGCGGCAACGGTGCGACGATGAATGCAGTCGGCAAGATGCGCCCATGACGGCTGTCCCTGCCCGACCACCGCTTCGAATTCCGGCCAGGCGAGTTCGGGCACATCGATACCGAACCGCTCGTTGAGATCGAGACGGTAGGCGGCGTTGTAGATGTCGATGAGGCCCGCAAATCGCTCCTGCTGGCAGGCATCGATCTTGCGGCCCTCGGCGATCAGGCCCTGCATCTCCGGACGTGCCAGGAACTCGGCGAAAGCCGTCGATCCGGAGAACCCGCGCGGCGTCCACACGAGCGTCACCCGTTGATCGCGGAAATAGCGGTAGAAGCGGATGCCGACGCGAACATTGACACCCATGATCTCCGCCGCCGAGGTCAGTTCTTCGGCGGCGGCCGGCGGCACGTAGTTGTCGTAGATCACCTTGATGGTGCGGATGCCCTTGACCCAGGCATCCATGATGAGGTGGGTCGGCGACTTGCGGCCCGAGCTCGACGAATCATGGACGTGATAATCGAACGAGCGCTGGTTCCAGGTCTCCGGCATCTCCAGAAGATTGTAGCGGCGCAACAGCGAGCGCGTGATGCGTGGTCGTCCGCTCGCCGCCTTGTTGAAATCGTGGGCCAGGCGCAGCTGTTCGCCGAGATCGCCGCGGGCGCGCAGCAGTTCCTTCATGAGCTGGATCAGCACCCGGGCGGTGTTGAGCCGCATCGGCGAACTCGCCGAGCTCAACGCCTCCGCCTGCAACGCCTTCAGGGCTTCCAGGCGCTCCGCCATCGTGGCGTTCTCGGTGATCTCGACGAGCACCATGACGGCCCAGGCGACGCGGACCGCCTTGCGGGTTCCCAGTTCGTAAAGTCCGTTGGGATGCAGAATGGGGACATGGACGGGCCGTTCGCCACTGTTCGCGCCTTGGCCGCGCCCCAGGTACGCATTGATCATGTCGACCAGTTCATGGTCGCGTCGGTCGAACAGGATTGAGGCCATGGCGCGCTGCTATGTGACGCGGTTCGGGCCCGCAAAAAGCCTCTCGCGCGTCACGACTTCTCCCATCGAAAATTCACCTGCTCCCTGTCACAGAGCCTGCGGCTACTATCCGGAAGCACGGCCCGGCATCGTCGATGCCGGGTCGCGCTCCCATCTCGTTCACATCAGATATTTCAGCGGAATGAGCGACAGCTGCGGGAAGAACACCAGCAGGAAGAGGATGATGATCTCCAGGATCAGGAACGGCGCCATCTTCCTGACCAGATGGCCCATCGATATGCCGCCCGATCCGCACACCACGAACAGCACGGTGCCGACCGGCGGCGTGATGACGCCGATGCCGACATTAAGCACGAACAACAGGCCGAACATGTAGGGATCGACTCCCGCCTGTGTGACCAGCGGATAGAACACCGGCGCGAACAGGAGAATGTTCGGCGTCAGGTCCATCACCATTCCGGCGGCGAACAGGAAGATCATGATGGCGACCAGGAGCAGGTTGGGCGTCGGCACCAGCGGCGCGAAGAATTCGGCCATCTGACCGGGGATCTGCGCCGAGGTGATGAACCAGCCGACCGCCGAGGCGGTGCCGACGATGAACATCACGACCGCGGTGGTACGGGCCGCCGCCATGCTGACGCGCAGGAGATCGCGCAACGCCAGTTCGCGGTAGTAGAAGACGCACACCACGATGGCGTAGACGGCCGCGAAGGCGCCGCCTTCGGTCGGGGTGAAGACGCCGAAGCGGATGCCGCCCAGGAGCAGCACTGGCAACATGAATGCCGGCGATGCTTCTTTCAGGATCTGGACCGCCTCTTTCCTCGTGAAAGTGATGGTTTCGGTATAGCCGTCGACGCGCACGACGATGAACCACATGACCAAAAGGAGGAACCCGATCAGCAGGCCGGGAGTGAGGCCGATCATGAACAGCTTGGTGATCGACAACTCCATCGTCGCGCCCAACAGGATGAAGTTGGCCGACGGCGGAATGATGGGCCCCAGGATGGCACCGGCGGCGATGACACCGCCCGCCCGGCCCTTGTCGTAGCCGGCCTGCTGCATCATCGGGAACAGGATGCCCATCAGCGCCGCCGCTTCGGCGACCGAGGAGCCCATCAGGCCGGCGAAGATGATGGCGGAAACGATGGTGGCGTAACCCAGTCCGCCCTTGACGCGGCCGATGAGCAATTGCGCGAGCAGGATGACGCGCTTGGACAGGCCGCCCTTGCTCATGATCTCGCCAGCGAAAACGAAGAACGGAATGGCCATCAACGGATAGTTGTTGACGCCGTCGACCATCGCCTGCGGGATGATCATGAAGTCGCCGTCGCCGCTGTAGAACATCAGCACGATGGCGCACAGCACCATCACGATGGCGATCGGGATGCCCAGAAACAAGAAGAAGAACAGGCTGCTGAGGAAGATGACGAGTTCCATCAGTCGATCCTCGCCTCAGTGACCTTGAATTCGGAGGCCGGTTTGCGAATGGTCAGCCAGAGTTGGCGGCTGTGCATGGCGAAGACGACGATCGCCATCACCGGCAGCGTGCCGTTGACGAATGCCATGTTGAGGTTGGTGGCAACGGTGTAGGTGTCCATGGTCTGGATGACCAGGGAAACGCCGCCGACCGACAAAAGAAACATGACGCCCAGCGACAGGAGTTGCGCGACGATGTCGACGGACTTGCGTGTCACGCCGTGCAACGTACCGACGAGCATGTCGACGGCGATGTGACGGCCGCGATAGAAGGCCTCGATCGCGCCGAAGAACGTGATGTAGATGAACAGGATGCGCGCCCATTCCTCGCTCGGCGCAAAGCTCGAATGGAATACGTAGCGCAGCATGGCATTGTAGAAAACGAGCCCGATCATTCCCAGGAAGACGAGGGCGCAGAACCACTGGAATGCGAGTTCGGCCGTCGTCTCCCGTTTTGTTTCTTTATCCGGTATGATTTCCGTCATTCCCAACCCCTTCAGGCATCGGCCGATGGCGAGCCGCTCTCGATTGATCGGCCATCGGCCTATGGCTGCACTCACGTCGCCCCGCCCTTTGCCTCGCGGCGTCAGGCCCGTTCAAATCCGCGACGGGGACCGGTCAAAGCCGTTCTGCCGGTCCCCGCTGCATTTCTCTTCGACAGGCTTATTCGAACCGGCCTGTCCTCACTTCTTTCGGTACTGGTCGACGCTGGCGAGGATTTCCTTGGCGTTCGGAACCGTGTCGTAGAACAGCTTCCAGGTCCCCTGACCGGCCTTGACCAGAGCCGCCCGGAACTCGGGCGTCGGCGACGACACTTTTCCGCCACCCTTCGTGATGATATCGGTGGCTTTCTTTTCGCTCTCGGCCACGATCTTCCAGACGTCTTCCGCCGAGCGCTTGGCGGCATCGTCGAAGATCTTTTTGTCTTCCGCAGGCAGGGACTTGTAGAAGTCGTTGTTGATGTACAGGGAATGGATCACCAGGATGTGGCCCGACAGGGTGATGTTCTTGGTGATCTCGTACATCTTGAGCGCGACGATGTCGGAGAACGGACTGTCGCCGCCATCGATGACGCCCTGGTCGAGTGCCGCCGGCACTTCCGCAAACGGCATCGCCTGGCCGCTCTGGCCGAGCTGCTTGGCGAACTCGATATAGAGCGGAATGTTGGGCACCCGCATCCGCAGGCCCTTGAGGTCATCGACGCTCTTCACTTCCTTCTTGGTGTAGAAGTGACGGAAGCCGAGCGGAAACGCGTTCAGCATGGTCAGGCCGGACTTCTCCGGGAAGCCCTTGTTGATGAGCTTGAAGGTCTCGCCGTTCATCGCCCGGTGGGCATGGTCGAGGTCGTCGTAGAGCATCGGCGTCTCGAGCATGGCCATCGCCGGGAACAATGACCCGGTCTGCGTACCCGTCGCGCACATCTGGATGATGCCCTTGCGGGTCTGGGCAATGTAGGCGTCTTCCTTGCCCAACGTGCTGTTGGGATAGACCCGCACGTCATATTTTCCCTTGGTGGCTTCCATGACGTACTTGGCGAACAGTTTCATGCCCACCGTTTCCGGCTCGCCCTCGGGCTTCATGCCGGCGATCTTGACCATGATCTTGTCCGCCGCCTGGGCGGACATCGTCACCACTCCGCTTATGCCGACCGCTACCGCAGCCGCCAGAAGAAGCATCTTCCTTGTCATGACAACCTTCCCTTGCTTGGCAGTTCACGCTTCAGAGCACGCCGCGCGATCGTTCCCGGACTGGGTCTCGATGTCGCCCCGTGCTTGATCACCACGCCGCCGCATTCCCGGACGAGGGGGCGCGGCGCTCGCATCCGATCGGAGGTCGTTTTCTGGCCACGCCGCAGCGTCACGGCATAGGTTCGAGGGCACCGGCAGGCGCAATGACGCGCACAATTGCCGGTCCCACCTTGGTCGACGTTCGGCGGAACGAACTGATGGGAACGAAGGCCCCTGGAAACTACATTACGCATCGCACCAGCTTCACCGCGAGCGGTCGGGGGGGCCAGAAGCTCCGATCGCGGTATTTTCGGTATTGACCATATTTGTTCGATTCTGAAATCTATAGCAGCCGGGCAACCGGCAAAACGAGTAAGATTGCGTAAATGTGACACTCTTTGCGAACATGGCGACACAACTTACCGGACGGTAAGATGGGATTGCGTCGGCCTGTAGGGCTCCTCTCGGAGCCCCCCTGGCCGACTTGCTGCGTCGCGGGAAACACGGGTAAGAAGCTGGCTCTTGCGAACTCCAGCGCGCTGTCCAGCAGATGTCGAGGCATGCCGTGACTGATTCGGATCTGCTTGAAGCAAGCGGTGCGTATACGCCGCCGGACAACCAGGCGAAGATGTCGCCGGCCGAACTCAACCAACGTCAGACGCACATCGTCCAAAGGGCGCAAGCCGAAGGGTTCGTGAGCATCGAAGGCCTGGCGAAAGCCTTCGACGTCACCCCGCAGACCATCCGGCGGGACATCAATACGTTGTGCGAACTGGGCGTGATGCAACGCCACCACGGCGGCGCCAGCCTGCCGTCGAGCGCCACCAATATCGACTACAACTCGCGCCGCCGCCTCCTGCCGGCTGAGAAGGAGCGGATCGGCCAGTTGGTTGCACGCCACATTCCCGACGGCTCGTCGTTGTTCATCAATCTCGGTACCACGACCGAGGCGGTCGCCCGTGCGCTGGTCAATCACCGCGGCCTGCGGATCATCACCAACAACCTCAATGTCGCAATCCAGTTAAGCCAGGTCGACGATTTCAAGATCACGGTGGCAGGGGGTCGGCTGCGGCGAAGGGACCTCGGCGTCGTGGGCGAGGCGACGGTCGACTTCGTCAACCAGTTCAAGGTCGATTTCGGCATCATCGGCATCTCGGGTATCGATGCGGACGGCACGCTGCTCGACTTCGACTTCCGCGAAGTCAAAGTGGCCCAGGCCATCGTCGCCAATTCCCGCCAAGTCTTTCTGGCAACCGACCACACCAAGTTCGGCCGTCCCGCGATGGTGAAGCTCGCCCACATCTCGGTGCTGGACGGCCTGTTCACCGACCTGGAGCCGCCCCCACCCTTCCTCGACATGCTGGTGCGCGAGCAGGTCGTCGTGCACACCGTAAAAAGCAGGGGCGAGCGCGCGGCGGCGACAAGTGAGGAGTGAAGACCGAGGGGGCCGTACGCCATGTGCATGGCGGCCGGGTATTCACGGCGGAGCCTTTATTGTCGCAGGCCCAATTGATAGACAGTGGGCTCGTCGTCGCCCGCCGGACGGCGGAGTGAGTTCGCAGTCGCAATGACCCGCAAGGATCGCCGCCCCAGAGCCCAGGACGTTGCCGCCGCAGCCGGCGTCTCGACCGCGACCGTCTCGCGCGCCTTCAATTCTCCCGACCAGGTTTCTCCCGAGGTCCGTGCCCGTGTCCTGTCCGTCGCGGCTTCGCTGGGATGGATCCCGCATGCGGCCGGCTCGGCGCTCGCGAGGCGCTACACGGCGATCGCCGGCGTCGTCATTCCGACCCTTGGGCAGGAGATTTTTGCACTCCAGGTTGCCGGCATGCAGGCCGCGTTCTCGGAGCACGACATCACGCTCTTGATCGGCTGCTCGAACTACGATCCGGAACAAGGCGCCGCCCAGGTCAAGGCGATGCTGGCGAGGGGTGTAGAGGCGCTGGCGATCGTCGGAGAAAACCAGGAAGCCGGCTTCTTCGACATGCTCGACGCGCGGCGCGTGCCCTATGTGGTACTCTACGGCCTCAATCCGGACACGCCGCATCCCAGCGTCGGCTTCGACAACCACGAGGCCTACACCCGCATCACCCATCACCTCCTCGGATTAGGACACGACTTGTTCGGCGCCATCCTGCAGCCGATGGTCGACAACGATCGCGCCACCGCCCGTCTGGCCGGCGTGCGGGATGCGTTGTCCGAGCACGGACTGGGCCTCAAGCCCCTGTTCACGCACATCGGGCCGACCACCATCGAGTTCGGCCGCGCGTCGCTGCGGGCGATATTTTCCAGCCCTCCTCCGCATCCGACCGCGATCATCTGCGGCAACGACACCCTGGCACTCGGCGCTTTGATGGAAGCGAAGCAATTGGGGCTGCGGGTTCCGGACGATCTGTCGGTGACCGGCTTCGACGACATCGAGCTCGCGGCCGAGTTCGACCCACCGCTGACGACGCTTCGCGTCGACAACATCGAGATCGGTCGCCTCGCGGCTGCGCAACTGATCGCGCGGCTCAATGGCGAAGAGGCACCCGTCAAGGTCGCGGTCGAGCCCGTCTTCGTCGAGCGGGGCACGACCGCGGCGCCGAACCGCAACCGTCGGCGCCTCGACCCGCCCCCGCGCTGATGTTCGCCCCTGGCTGACCGCCGAAGAAAAAATCCTTCGCCATTCCGGAAGCCGCGAAGCGGCTGTCCGAAATCCATACTCCGCAGGGTGCAGGCTATGGATTCCGGGCTCACGCGCAAAAGCGCGTGAGCCCGGAATGACACATATCAACCGTCAGCCAACTAGGCTTGCGCTCTACGCCTGTGCCCGCGCCGCCAAAATCTGTTCGAGCTTTTCCAGCGCCGCCACGAAGCCGGCAATGCCCTCCGCGAGCTTTTCCGATGCCATGCGGTCGGCCGCGTGCATGCGCTCGAACGCCGCCTTGTCGAGCGCGATCTTGTCGATCTGCTGTTGCGCCGCCCGCCCGGCGTCGAGCCGGCGCGGCAGGTCGCCCTGCATCGACTGAAGTTCGGACAGCAAGGCCGGGGCGATCGTCAGCAGATCGCAGCCCGCCAGTTCGATGATCTCGCCGATATTGCGGAAGCTCGCTCCCATGACCTCGGTGCGATAGCCGAACTTCTTGTAGTAGTTGAAGATGCTCGTGACCGAGAGCACGCCCGGGTCTTCCGCCGGCGGATAGGAGTCGCGGCCCGTATCCTTCTTGTACCAGTCGAGGATGCGGCCCACGAAGGGCGAGATCAGCGTCACGCCAGCGTCCGCGCAGGCGACCGCCTGATGGAAGCCGAACAGGAGAGTGAGGTTGCAGTGGATGCCCTCCTTCTCCAGCACGGCGGCCGCCTGGATGCCTTCCCAGGTCGCCGCGATCTTGATCAGGATGCGGTTGCGGGAGATCCCCTTGGCCTCGTACTGGGCGATGATCTCGCGCGCCTTGGCGATCGTGCCGGTGGTGTCGAACGACAGGCGGGCGTCGACCTCGGTGGAGACGCGCCCGGGGACGATTTCGAGAATCTTCAGGCCGAACGAGATCGCCAGCCGGTCGGCGGCGAGCTTCACCACCTGGGTCACCGGCGCCGACGCCCCACACGTCTTGCGCGCCTGCGCCAGCGTCCCGTCGACGATGTCCTGATACTGGGGCATCTGCGCCGCCGCCGTGATCAGCGACGGATTGGTGGTGGCGTCGCGCGGCTTGTACTTCTCGATCGCCTGGATGTCGCCGGTGTCGGCGACCACCACGGTCATTCCCCGCAGCTTCTCAAGCAGGCTGCTGTTCGTCATTTCCATGTCCTCGGATTGATCTTCTGCATGTGTTCCACCAAAGGCCGTCAGCCCGCGACGATGTTCTCGACGGCGGCGACGACCTTGGCGGCGGTGATGCCGAGATAGTCGAACACCTGGGCGGCCGGCCCGCATTCGCCGAAGCGATCGATGCCGACCACCATTCCGTCGAGCCCGACGTAGCGATACCACCCGGCGGTCGAGCCGGCTTCGACGGCGACGCGCGGCACGCCGCGCGGCAGAACCGTTTCACGATAAGCCGCGTCCTGCTTCTCGAAGGCGAAGCACGACGGCATCGAGACGACCCGCACCGCAATGCCCTTGGCGGCGAGCGTTTCCTGGGCCGCGATCGCGAGCGCGACTTCCGATCCGGTCGCGATGATGACGGCCTTCGGGGTGCCGGCGCAGTCCTTGAGCACGTAGCCGCCCTTGCGGATCGCCGCGATCTGGCCGCCGTCACGCGGCTGGTGCGGCAGGTTCTGGCGGGTCAGGATCAGGGCGGTCGGGGAAGCTTCATGCTCGACGGCGACCTGCCAAGCGACGAACGCCTCGACGCTGTCGCACGGCCGCCAGACGTCGAGATTGGGCACCATGCGCAACGTCGCCGTCTGCTCGATCGGCTGGTGGGTCGGCCCGTCTTCGCCAACGCCGATTGAGTCGTGCGTGAACACGTAGACGGGGTTGATCCTCATCAACGCCGCCATGCGGATGGCGTTGCGGGCATATTCGGAGAACATCAGGAACGTGCCGCCGAACGGCCGCAGGCCGCCGTGCAGGCAGAAGCCGTTCATGATCGCCGCCATGCCGAACTCGCGCACGCCGTAATGAATGTAGTTGCCGCCCTCGGCGATGCTCGCCGGCAGGACGTCGCGGCTGCCCTTCCAGCGCGTCAGGTTGGAGGGGGCGAGGTCGGCGGAGCCGCCGACGAACTCGGGCAAGAGCGGCGCCAAGGCCTGGATGGCGTTCTGCGACGACTTGCGGGTGGCGATGACCTCCGCCTTGCCGACGACCTCGTCGAGCGCCTGCGCCGACTTGGCGGCATAGTCGGCGCGCAATTCGCCCTTCATGCGACGCTCGAACTCCGCCGCGAGGTCCGGATGCGCGGCCCGATAGGCGGCGAAGCGCTCCGACCATGCGGCCTGCCGGCGCGCGCCCTCGGTGCGGGCATCCCAGGCGGCACGGACCTCGGCGGAAATTTCAAACGGAGCGGCGGTTATGCCGAGGGCGGCGCGGGTGGCGGCGACCTCGTCCTTGCCGAGCGGCGCGCCGTGCACGTCGTGTGTGCCCGCCTTGTTGGGCGAGCCCTTGCCGATGACGGTCTTGCAGCAGATCAGCGTCGGCTTCTCGCCCTGCGCCTTGGCGGCCGCGATGGCACGGTCGACGGCGTCGACGTCGTGGCCGTCGATGTTGCGGATCACGTTCCAGCCATAGGCCTCGAAACGCTTCGGCGTGTCGTCGCCGAACCAGTCCGTCACATGGCCGTCGATGGAAATGCCGTTGTCGTCGTAGAGCGCGATCAGCTTGGAGAGCTTCCACACGCCGGCGAGCGAGGAGACCTCGTGCGAGAGGCCTTCCATCATGCAGCCGTCGCCCAGGAACGTGTAGGTGTAGTGGTCGACGATGGCGTGGCCGGGCCGGTTGAACTCGGCGGCGAGGAGCTTTTCAGCGAGCGCCATGCCGACCGCGTTGCCGAGGCCCTGCCCGAGCGGTCCCGTCGTGGTTTCGACGCCGGGTGTGTGGCCGTATTCCGGATGGCCGGGCGTCTTGCTGTGCAGTTGGCGGAACTTCTTGAGCTCGTCGAGCGGCAGGTCGTAGCCGGTGAGATGCAGGAGCGAATAGATCAGCATCGAGGCGTGCCCGTTGGAGAGCACGAAGCGATCGCGATCGGCCCATTTCGGGTCCGCAGGATTGTGCTTGAGATGGCGCTGCCACAGCGCCACGGCCATTTCGGCCATGCCCATCGGGGCGCCGGGGTGGCCGGAATTGGCGGCCTGAACGCCGTCCATCGTGAGAATGCGGATCGCATGGGCCAGGGACGTCAGAGACATTGACCGGATACTCCTGCCTGCGCCTGCGTCACCCCGGTCGAACCGGGTGCAAGCGCTTACATCTATCCCTTGTGGGAACTTCATCGAACATCGGACTTAATACGTATCGGCAGATGGACAGCGCCGATATGTCTTTCTTTTCATCATATTTTCAGTAGCTTACAATGAACGCTCCTGCCATCCTCTGCCCTACGCTCCTGTCGGGGCGCAGTTGACGCGCCGAATGTAAGCGCGTACATGCGTCCCATGTTGACCTGCCCGCAAAGGCCAGGAGCAAACGAACCGTACCGGGGGTCTGTGACCGATTTGGTGCGCCTCAGCTCTGAGGCGCCTCCGGTCGCGACCATGTTTAGTGCCGCCGTGCAGAAAAGAAAACTACGGCGGATACCGCGCGAGGCATCCCGATACATGGCCGGCTCCTGCGGCCGCCTTCCGAAGGGGAATTGAATGGATGCGATCATCGCTGCGCACCACAAGCTGAAAACCGCCGTCTCGTCGCTTCCGTTCGTGGCGGTGATGCGCGGCATTCGGCCGGTCGAGTGCGCCGAAATCGGCGCGTGCCTTTACGAGGCGGGGTTCCGGATCATCGAGGTCCCGCTCAATTCCGAAAACCCATTCGCCAGCGTCGCGAAGCTCCGCGACAACCTGCCTGCCGACGCGATCATCGGCGCCGGTACGGTGCTCGCGCCCGATGACGTACGGCGGGTGCACGAAGTCGGCGGCGAGGCGATATTCTCGCCGCACGGAGACCCGGTGGTGATCCGGGCCGCGAAGGCCATGAAGCTCATTTCCGTACCGGGCATCATGACGCCGACCGAGGCCTTTGCGGCGATTGCCGCCGGCGCCGACGCCCTCAAGATATTCCCCGCCGAGCTCATCACGCCGAAGATCATCAAGGCGATGCGCGCAGTCCTGCCCAAGGACCTGCTGCTGCTGGCTTTCGGCGGGATCACTCCCGACACCATGAAACCCTATGTGGATGCCGGCGCGGGAGCGTTCGGGCTCGGCTCGGCCTTGTACAAGCCCGGCATGAGCCGGGCGGAAGTCGCGACGCGCGCGAAAGGCTTTGCCGAAGCCTGGCAGAAGCTGCGCAACGCATAAAGTCCCGACGGTGGCGGATCGTGCTCCGCAGGCCGAAGGACCGCTGACGTACGGAAAGGCATCGCGTCCCGCCGGTCGCCACCTCAGGATGCACATCCACCGCACTTGGTGGAAACTGTTTCCTGATCGACCTTGAAACCATTTCCGGTTTGAGCCATGCTCCGGCCCGCGCGCCGAGGTCTCGAGTGAGATGCGCAAGCACGGTCGGTCGGCGCCACCCCGGGGGAGTGGGGCGAACGTGGTCAATGTGAGCATTTCCGCCGTCGAACGCGGACTGGCGATCCTCGAACTGCTGCTCGAGCATCCCGACGGCCTTCAGATCAGCGCGCTCGCCCGGCATCTATCCTTGCCGTTGAGCGCCACGCATCGATTGCTGCAGGCCCTGATCAACGCCCGCTACGTCAAGCAGGACGCTTCGGGCGAGCGCTATCTATTGACGCTCAAGATCGGCTCGATCGGCCTGCGCCAGATGGCTGGCATCAACATCGCCGAGATCGCGCAGCCGATTCTCGACAGCCTCGCCCGCAAGACCGGCGAGCTGATCCGCCTCGCCGTCGTCGAGGACGACGAGATGATGTGGGTCGCCAATGCCCAGGGAGCGACCGGCAGCATCCGGTGCGATCCCGTCATGGGACGGCACGTCACCCTGCACACGACCGGCATGGGAAAGGCGTGGCTCGCCAGCATGCCCGAAAAGGACGCGATCGCCAGGGTGTCGGCACGCGGATTCGACAACGAACACGACTCGCTCGGGCCCAACGCCATCAAATCCCTCGCTTCGCTGCGGCGAGAGATCCGCAAGACCCGCGAGAGGGGATTTGCGCTCAACGAGCAGGAGTCCGAACTCGGCCTTTCCGCCATCGCAATGGTGATCCGGGACCGCGTCGAGTTCAACAGGGTGGTCGGCGCTCTCTCGATTGCCGGCCCGACGTTTCGCGTCGACCGCGAGCGGCTCGTGTCATTCGCCGAGCCTCTCCACGAAGCCGTCGCCGAACTCGAACAGGCATGGCCGATCCGTGCCTTTGCGTCCGGCAGGACCTGACGACCGTCTCCCTCAAATCTCCCCCGATCATGTAGATGGAAATGACAGCAACACCTTCTCCGATGCGCGAGTTTCTCGCCCGAACCCCGGTCATGCCGGTGCTCACGATCCGCGATGCCGCGGTTGCGGGCGATCTCGCCCATGCACTGGTGGACGGCGGCATCGAGGTCTTCGAGGTCCTGATGCGGACGCCGGCCGCCGCCGACGCGATCAGCGCGATGGTCGCAGCCGAACCGAAGGCGCGCGTCGGCGCCGGCACTCTGTTGACGCCGGCGGACGTCGCCCGTGCGGTCGACGCCGGCGCCTCCTTCGGGGTCGCGCCCGGTTTGACGGAAACCCTTGGACGCGCCGTGCGCGAGCGCAAGCTGCCGTTCCTGCCTGGCGTCGCCACCGCTTCCGAGATCATGGCCGCGCTCGAACTCGGATTCGAGGAACAGAAATTCTTCCCGGCCCACGGCGCCGCCGCCATCACCTGGCTTAAAAGCGTCGCCGGCGTATTCCCCAACGTCACGTTCTGCCCGACCGGCGGCATCCTGGCCGAACACGTGGACGGCTACATCTCGCTTCCCAACTGCACGACCATCGGCTGTTCGTGGGTGGTGCCGGCCGATCTCGTCGCCGCGCGCGACTGGAAGGCGATCACGGCCCTGGCGGCGCACGCCGCCGCCATGCGGAGGGCATGAGAGGTGTCGATGCCCGTTCCTGACCGCACCACCGCCGCCAAGCCGCGCATGATCACAGTCGGCGGCGTGTGCGATTCGCTGATCTTCGCCGTCGACGAACTGCCGCCGCTGCCCGGCAAGGTGCTCGCCTCCAAGCTCGTCCACATCGTCGACGGCATGGCGCTGTCGGCCGGCTTCGCATTCGTACGGTTGGGCGGCGAGGCGCAGGTGTGCGCGCGTGTCGGCGATGATCACGTCGGTCGGACGGCGCGCGAGAGCCTCGCCGCCGAGGGGCTCGACACATCGAGCCTGCGCAGCGTCGCCGGCGCCAAGACATCGGTGGCCGTGACCCTGATCGAACGCACCGGCCACCGGTTGGTCGTCCCCTACCACGACGAAGCTGTCGACAAGTCGCCCACATGGCTGCCCCTCGACGACATCGCGCGTGCCGACATCCTGCATTGTGATACGCGCTGGGTCGAGGGCGCCGAATACGCCATGCGGGCGGCGCGCGAACGCGGCGTCACGACGATGCTCGACGGCGACGTGGCGCCGCTCGAGGTGCTGCGCCGTCTGGTGCCGCTCGCGGACTACGCGGTGTTTTCCGATGGCGGGCTCAGCATCTATGCGGGCTGCGACGACGTCGACACCGCGCTGCGTCGGGTCGCGGCGGAGCACGACGGCCATGTCGGCGCGAGCTGCGGAGAGCGCGGCTATGTCTGGTGCGAGGACGGCGAAATCCGTAGCGTGCCGGCGCCGGCCGTCGAGGTGATCGACACGTTGTCGGCGGGCGACGTTTTCCACGGCGCCTTGGCGCTCGCGCTCATGGAGGGTCGCGGTGTCCGTGACGCTGCGCGCTTCGCCTGCGCGGCCGCGTCGCTCAAATGCACCCGTTTCGGCGGCCGGCTCGGCTGCCCGACACGCCCTGAGGTCGACGCATGCGTGCGCGCGACCTATGGCGCCGACTAGGCATTAATGGGGGAGAAGTAACGATGGCTTCGACCGAAGGCGTGACCCGCGGCGGCCAAAGCGGGCCGAACGGCTGGATCAAGAGGCAGAACGCCGGGCTGTGGTTCGGATTGGCATTCCTGGCCTTCTCCGTCCTCTTCTTCAGGATGTCCTTCGATTTGGCCTACATGTCCAAGCTGGGGGCCGGACCGGGCATGTATCCGCGCTGGCTGTGCGGCATCTCGATCGTCGTCGCCATCGCCTACATCTGGCAGTCGTGCACCACACAAGTATTCCGGATCGGCGACCGCTTTCCGGGACGGCGTGAACTGACGAATGTGGCCACCATCTTCGTCTCCTGCGTGGTCTTCCTCCTGCTCCTCAATCATGTCGGCTTCCTCATCGCCGGCTCGGCGCTGATGTTCATCGCGTTCTGGCGCAACTACGCGCTGTGGAAGGCGACCGCGCTGTCGATCACCATCACGGTGATCACCTGGGTCGTGTTCAAGATCTTCTTCTCGGTCCCCCTGCCCTGACGGCCGTTGCCCGCCCAAGAAGGAAATGATGCCATGGAATCATTTGATGGGCTGATGTCCGGGTTCGCGGTCGCCCTAACCTGGCAGAACCTGCTCTATTGCCTGATCGGGGTCACCGTCGGACAGCTTGTCGGCGTGCTGCCGGGCGTCGGCCCGACCACCGCGACCGCGCTCCTCATCCCGCTCACCTACGGGATGTCGCCGGCATCCGCCATCATCATGCTGTCGGGCATCTACTACGGCGGCATGTATGGCGGCACCATCACGTCGGTCCTGATCAACACGCCGGGCGAAGCCGCCTCCGTGATCACCTGCATCGACGGCTACAAGATGGCCAAGCAGGGCCGTGCCGGCGCCGCGCTCGGCATCGCAGCGCTGGGCTCGTTCATCGGCGGCATCGCGTCGGTGATCGGCCTCGCGCTCGTCGGCCCTCCGCTCGCCGAATTGGCACTGCGCTTCGGCCCGACCGAGATGTTCTCGCTGATGGTCCTGGGGCTCACAATGGTGGTCGGCCTGATGGGCACCTCGATCGTGCGTGGGTTGGTCGCGATGTTCTTCGGCCTGATTCTGTCCACCATCGGCATGGATCCGATTTCCGGCGCCCTGCGCTTCACCTTCGGGCAACCGTTCCTGATCAGCGGCATCGACCTCGTCACCATCGCGATGGGCCTGTTCGGCTTGTCCGAAATCTTTCTCGGCATGGAGAACCTGAGCGCGGTCGGCAAGCCGGAGAAGCTCACCGGCCTGTTCCCCAAGCGCGAAGAGCTGCGCGGTACATCGGGTGCGATCTTTCGGGGCACCTGGCTCGGCTTCTTCATCGGGCTGATCCCGGGCACGAGTTCGGCCGTTCCGGCGCTTCTGTCCTATTCGATCGAGAAGGCCCTGTCGAAGACGCCGGAGCGGTTCGGCAATGGCGCCATCGAAGGCGTCGCCGGACCGGAGACGGCCAACAACTCCTACTGTGGCGGCGCGATGATTCCGCTGCTCACGCTCGGCATTCCGAGCTCACCGACCATCGCCATCCTGCTCGGCGCCTTCATCATGCACGGACTGACGCCGGGACCGATCTTGTTCAAGCAAAATCCGGACTTCGTCTGGGGCGTCATCGACAGCATGCTGGTCGGCAACGCCATGCTGCTCGCCATGAACCTGCCGCTGGCCGGCTTGTGGGCGCGGATCGCGCTCGTTCCCCCCAAGCTCCTCTATCCCATCGTCCTCATCCTCTCGATCATCGGCGCCTACACGGTCTCGAACGACCTGTGGGACGTCGGCGTCATGCTGGTGTTCGGCGTCATCGGCTACGTGATGAAGAAGCTCGACATCCCCATGGCCCCCATCGTGCTCACCTACGTGCTCGGCGCCATGATGGAGAAGGCGGCGCTGCAATCGGTGAAGATGAACGACGGCTCCCTGATGGGCCTGGTCGAAAGTCCGATCTCGCTCTCGATCCTGATCCTCGCCACGATCGTCTTCCTCGGCAGCGTCTACGCGGAGATCAAGAACAAGAAGGCCATGCTCGCAGGAGAACCCGACTGACGAATACGGCCCGCGGCCGGGCGGGCTGTCGCTTCGAACGAACCCCTGCCGGCAACCGAGAGATTTCTCAGCGTCGTCACACATGGAGACACGTCTCATGAAGAACGGACTTCTGTTTTCCGCGATCGTCTCGGCAGTTGCCTTGACGGGAGCGACGGGCTCGCAAGTCGCGGCCCAGGGTGCCTTTCCGCAACGGGAAGTCACCATCGTGGTGCCCTTCAATCCGGGCGGCGCGTCCGACATGACGGCCCGCATCATCGCCAAGGGCATGGAGCGCGAGCTCGGCAAGCCGGTGGTCGTCGTCAACAAGGCGGGTGGTTCGGGCGGCGTCGGCATGTCGCAGGTCGCCCGCAGCCCGGCCGACGGCTACACGCTGTCCTACATCCCGGTCGAACTCGTCATGCACAAGGCGCTCAAGCTGTCGGATCTCGAGCCGGCCACGTTCGCCTTCGTGGGTCAGACCACGGTGGTGCCGGCCGCCCTCACGGTCCCGGTCGACGCGCCCTACAAGACCGTCGCCGACTTCGTCAAATACGCCAAGGCCAATCCGGGCAAGGTCAGGGTCGGCAATTCCGGCGCCGGATCGATCTGGCACATCGCCGCCTCCGCGCTGGAGCAGAACCAGGGCGTCAAGTTCAACCACATTCCGTTCGAGGGTGCCGCACCGGCGGTCACGGCGCTGATGGGCAAGCACATCGAAGCCGTCACGGTCAATTCCGGTGAGGTGAAGGCGGGCGTCGACGCCGGCAAGCTCAAGATCCTCGCTGTCATGACGCCCGAGCGCGATCCGGCCTTCCCGAACGTGCCGACCTTGAAGGAGAGCGGCGTCAATCTCGAGTTCGCGGGCTGGGGCGGATTCGCGGCCCCGAAGGGCACGCCGAAGCCGGTGATGGACAAGTTGTCCGCAGCCCTCAAAGCGGCGGCGAGCACCGACGAGTTCAAGACCTTCATCACCTCGCGCGGCATGATCGTGTCCTACCGCGACGCAGCGAACTTCACCAAGTTCGCCGACGACCAGTACGTCTTCTTCAACGGCCTGCTGTCGAAGATGGAATTGGGCAAGTAACCAAGCGTATTGGGCCGCGACCGGCGGTTTCGGTCGCGGTCATTTCGAGCTAAGCGAAGCAATCCAGGCCTTCTTGGAAGCCTGGATTGCTTCTTCGTTTGGTTCTTCAACGTGGTCGGCCCAATCGACCAGGACCATCGCTCTTGACATGTGCCTGGGCGATCGCCTTCACCTGCAGCGGGTTGGCAATGACCACCCGCGACACAAAGGGCGAGAGAACTCGTGGAGCGGCCAGGCTATTGCCGGCTGCCCCGATCACCACCTCGTCACCTGGTTGCGCTCCCCTTGCCAAAGCCCTCACGGGCGGTCCGGGTCATGTCGACCGGGCCGAAATGCCTGACGACACCATTCTCCCCAATTGCCGCCACACCAAACGTGCGGTGAAGGTCAATGCCGATTACGCGTCGCATATATGCCTCCCATTGATTGCCGACCATGGGAGCGGCGGGCGGAACGACACCTACGGATCCATGCTCACAGCGCAACCGGGCGAGTCGCAGAGGCGGCCAGGCGACCAGTGCGCGCTCTCAGATCATCGTGCGGATTGGTATGCAAGCACCTTCACGCTCCCGGCACCCCTGTCCCGGATGGACGCACCACGAGCAGCCATCTTCATACCGTTTACGATACCGATCGAGAGCACGTTCGCGACCGTCCGGCCCTGAACAATCCGATCGCGGGGCTGTCTCTCAAACAAGACCGCGCTCGCCATGATCTTCGAACTCGCACAAGCCGCAGAAAAACAGCCGGCATCGCTTGCACAGTCACGACCAGTTGCCTAAAGCCATCCTCGGTGTAAAGGTCGACGATGGAATCGACGTCGTCAGATCGCACGCTCGAGCGTCTGCCGCCTGACCTCCCTCGTCACCAAGCTTCGGCGATAGCTCGCGACCGCTCGAAGGCAGTCGAGTCGGCACCCAAGAGGACCCGTCAATGAGGCGATCCAGGCATACCGACCGGTCGCGCAACTGGGTCGGTGTCAAACCTCCCTGAGATGCCGGCGCCGGACTCCTGGTCCCTCCAAAGTCACGTAGCGTGTCATGTTGACATCCGAGTCGATCATTCCAAGCTACGTGGCGGCAGTGCGAGAGAATCGCGGCGTGCCGAATGAACGAGATCGTTGCAGCCGCCGTCCCGGCGGGACTTTACCGGCCCGATGACTCGAGCAAGGGAAGACCGATTGTCTCCGCCTCGCCAGATCGCCTCACCTGACGACAGCGCCGGCCGTCCCGAGTGGCGGTATATCGTTCATGACTATCTTCAGGTCAACGGCGGCGCTGAACGTCTGGTGACCACGTTGGCGCGCGATCTGCCGCGGACGAAGCTCGTCGTCTCCGGGATTTATTCCGACTTCTTGCAGACCGCCGACATCGAAGGGGTGGACGTCCGTGTCCTGGCCCGGCATGTCCGATGGCTGCCGCGAATCCCGCGCGCACTCGCGGCGTTCGCGAGCGGGCAGGCGCGCTTCCTGGACGCCGAAGGGATCGTGTACAGCGGCGTATTCGCGCCGCTTGCGGTTCAGAGCCAGAAGTCCGGAAAACGCATTTATTATTGCCACACGCCGCCTCGCTTCGCATTCGACAGGATCGAGCATTATCTCGTCCGGGCACCGTTCGTTCTGCATCGCGCACTGCGTCGGGCCATTGCGGTCTACCGGCGCGCGTATCTCGATGCGGTGCGTGCGATGGACGTTGTCATCACCAACTCCGAACACGTCAGGACGCGTCTTCGCGAGCAAACGGGGGTGCGGGCGGAAGTCGTGCATCCTCCGATCGATACCGCGCGGTTTCGATGGCGCGGCTCCGGCGGGTACTACCTTTCGTTGGGACGCCTAGAGCCGAACAAGCGGGTCGACGTCGTCGTCAAGGCGTTCCTGCAGATGCCGGACAAGCGCCTCGTCGTCGCTTCAGGAGGCTCGCAACGTCGCGATCTGGAGCGGCTGGCGGCGGGCGCGCCCAACATATCCTTCACCGGCTGGATCGACGATGCGCGCCTGGCCGAACTCATCGGAAATGCCGTGGCCTGCATATACGTCCCCCGCAACGAAGACTTCGGCATGTCGGCGGTCGAAGCGATGGCGGCCGGAAAGCCCGTCATCGGTGTCGACGAGGGCGGCATGCGGGAAACGATCGTCCATGGCGAGACCGGCATCCTCGCCGCGGCCGATCCAAGGCCAAGCGACATCATCCGGGCCGTCGAGCGTCTCGGCGATGCTTCCACCTCGGCGATGCGGGATGCCTGTGAACGGCGGGCGCGCGACTTCTCGCGTGAGCGGTTTGTCTCCGCCATGGCCGCGCTGCTGTCATGACCGTCGAAACCAAAACGCTCCCCAAGGCGGACCGGCCGGTGCTGCGCCGCGACAGCGACGACGCGCCGATGCGTGTTCTTCACTTCTACAAGACGGCGATACCCGACACCGTCGGCGGCGTGGAACAGGTCATCCACCAACTCGGGAGAGGCGCAGCGAGGCGAGGACACGAGATCGCGGTCCTGTCGCTCTCGCCCGCCCCGGATCCGCGCGTCGTCGTTACCGACGGCTATTCGGTTCATCGCGAGAGGATCGACTTCGAGATCGCTTCGACGCCATTCTCCCTGTCCAGCCTCCACCGTTTCTCGCAGCTGTCGAAATGGGCGGACATCGTCCATTTCCACTTCCCCTGGCCATTCATGGACCTGGCTCGGCTCGTCGTATCGTTGGACAAGCCGTCAATCGTGACCTACCACTCGGACATCGTCCGGCAGACGATGCTGCTCGGGCTGTATCGCCCGCTCATGAACAAGTTTCTCGGCAGCGCCGATCAAATCGTCGCCACCTCCAGCAATTATCTGTCGACCAGCCCCACTCTCGATCGCTTCAGAGACCGTGTGAGCGTCATCCCGATCGGCCTCGATCGTTCGAACTATCCGGCCCCGACCACGAGCAAAATCGCGCTCTGGCGCGATCGGCTCGGCCCCAAGTTCTTCCTGTTCATCGGCGTTCTGCGTTACTATAAGGGGCTTCACATTCTTTTGGATGCGATGCACGGTCTCGACTGTCCTTTGGTCATCATCGGCACCGGCCCGATCGAGGACGAGATCAAACGTCGCGTGCACAAACTCGGTCTCGCGAATGTGCACCTCCTGGGCTATCTGCCGGACGAAGACAAGGTCGCGATCCTGCAGCTCGCCTATGGGATCGTCTTTCCCTCGCATTTGCGGTCGGAAGCGTTCGGAGTCTCGCTTCTCGAGGGTGCGATGTTCGGAAAGCCGATGATATCGAGCGAGATCGGCACCGGAACGACGTTCATCAACATATCCAGCGAAACGGGCCTCGTCGTTCCCCCCAGCGATCCGAACGGCTTGCGCGACGCCATGCGGACCTTGTGGGAGAATGAAACCCTGGCGGCGGAAATGGGCCGGCGTGCGGAGGAGAGATACCGCATTTACTTCACCGGCGATCAGATGAACGACCGCTACATCGACCTCTACCGCCGGATGATCGCCCAGCGACGCAGCGCCAGGGCCGCCAGATGACGTCAGTCAACGGATGCGAATTCCGCCTCTCGTTGGTCGTGGCGACGCTCGGCGGCGACGCCGAGCTCGAACTCCTCCTGGCGAGTCTCGAACAGTGCAAGCCGCCCCCGAACTTCGAGGTGATCATCGTCGATCAGAACGACGGCGATCAACTGGCAGCGACGATCGCCCGCCACGCGGAAACCCTCGCTCTGCGATACGAGCACGTGGCCTTTCGTGGAGCCTGCCGGGCACGCAATCACGGTGCGCGGCTGGCGCGCGGCCAATGGCTGGGCTTTCCGGACGACGACTGCCAGTTCTCGCCCGATGGGCTGGCGCGCATCGCGTCCATCACCGGCGATCCGCGCATCGGAGTCGTCACCGGCCGGACCGTTGACGAAGAGGGACGCCCGAACGTGCTGCAATGGGGGCCGACACAGAGACGGTTCAGTCGCTGGAGCATGTTCGGGTGCCTGACGGAGACCACCTTGTTCGTGGACCGGGATCTCTTCGCCGCCGCCGGCGGGTTCGACGAGGATTTCGGGCCGGGCGGACGCTGGCCCGCGGCCGAGGGCATCGACCTCATGGACCGGCTGTTCGCCGTGTTGGGCGACCGGGAGGCGCGCTATGATCCGGCGATCGAACTGAGACACCCGACCAAGATCCCGCCCTGGAACAGGTGGGCGGCGCGACGCTTCTACGAATACGCACAAGGCGACGGCGCGCTGATCGCTAAACGGTTTTCTCTCCACATGCTCTATTGGGGGTGTCGTACGCTGCTCGCCGGCGTGCGAAACGCACTCACCACCGAAAAATGGCAAAGTGCCGCCTATCTGCTTCGCATCGCGGGCCTCTTCAAGGGCTTCGTGACCTACAGCTTGCGACGAAGGGCCCCCGAATGCGCCGCCTGAAATATATCTCGTGGTCGGACAATACGGGCTACGCAGTGGCGGCGAAGTCGTACATCCGTGCGCTGAAGGAGGCTGGCGTCGATCTGACCTGGACACCCATGGTGCCCGGTCCGCACGGCTATGTGGAAGAGCCGGCGATGGACGGCCTGGCTCCACGAACGAGCGACGCCTCGGGTACCGCCGACTACGACACGGTTCTGATCCACACGGTGCCGGAATATTTCCCGGACTGGATCGCGCGGGAGCGAGCACCGGGTCGAAGAATCTTCGGCTACACGGTGTGGGAATTGGAGCGGCTGCCGTCGCACTGGCCGGACATTCTCAACCAGCTCGATGGCGTCATGGTGCCGTGCCGCTGGAACGAGAAGGTGTTTCGGAACTCGGGCGTCAAGGTGCCCATCCACGTCGTCCCGCACCTGTCGCAGTTCGAAGGCCTCCCGCCCTGTTCCGAAGCCGACCGTCGCACGGTGTCGGACCGGATCGGCAGAGTGCTCCGAACCGGCCCCGACGGGACAGGGCGCTTCGTGTTCTACACGATCGGATTCTGGTCCAACCGCAAGGCACCGTACCTCGCGCTCGAAGCGTATTGGCGGGCCTTTGATGCGGACGATCCGGTCGTCATGGTGGTCAAGACCTCCGACAAGGACATCACCCGCTGGATCCGGCATTGGCGCTCCTGCTTTCGGCGGCGTCATCCGTCGCCGATCCGCTCGGCTCGTCTCCTGTCGCGGCGCCATCCGCGGCCGGCTCCCTGCGTCATCATCGCCGACGAGACGCTGGGTGACGGCGAGATGCAGGCCTTGCACGAGATCGGCGATTGTTTCGTCTCGCTGGCGCGAGCCGAAGGCTGGGGGCTCGGTGCCTTTGAAGCCACCAAGCTGGGGAAGCCGGTGGTCATGACCGGCTACGGAGGACAGTGTGATTTCCTCGACAAGGAAACAGCCTGGCTCGTCGACTTCCATATGGTCCCCGTCCACGAACCGACATGGTCGGCATCTTACAAACCGAGCGACCAGTGGGCGGAGCCGTCGGTTGCGCAGGCTGCGGCGCATCTGCGGGCGATCTACGACGACCGCACGGCGGCCACGACACGCGCCCGGCAGCTGGCGGCGACGGTCGAACGCCAATTCAGCAAGGAGAGTGTGGTGCGGTCGATGATCTCGGCACTGCAATAGTCGATCGGCCCATGACCCGTCCCGACGGCCCGTTCCGGACTTCCGCTCGCCGAGCCGGATCGCACGCGTGCCCGGTTCCCAGCATCGTCGAGCCTGCCCTGCCGCTCCCGCCGGCGACGAGGCGGTCGCGTCGAGTTCCGCCGCGGGCCGCCGCCCGCCTAGCACGCCATCGAAGAATCCGGGCGACACGACGATGATCCCGAACATCTTTCACTTCGTGTTCGGCTTGAAGGCGCAGACCGAACCATTTCACCTGATGTTCTATCTATGCCTCGCCTCGTGCTTGGAGGTGAACTCGCCCGACGAGGTCTGCTTCCATTATCATCACGAGCCCTATGGGCCGTGGTGGGACAGAATCAAACCACGGCTGCGGCTGCATCGCATCGATCCGGACCGGAACCTGAACGGCTATGTGTACGAAGATCCCGCCATCGCCGAATTCCGATACGCCCACCTGGCGGATTTCATACGCCTGGAGATACTGATCGCCCACGGCGGAATCTACGCCGACATCGACACACTCTTCCTGCGGCCGGTTCCCGCGAGCTGGAGGTTCCGTGAATTCACCATGGGCCGGGAGAGACCTCTGCCCGGATCCGGCGGATCGCTGTGCAATGCCTGGATCGCCAGTGCGCCCGGCGCGGCGTTCACGCGTATCTGGCTCGACGCAATGCGCGACGCCTTTGACGGGTCGTGGAGCAACCATTCGACCCTGCTGCCTTACAGGCTCGGCGAACGGCATCCCGATCTCATCGACATCGAGCCCGAGAGCGCGTTCTTCAGCTTCGATTGGTCGCCGGAGGCGATCGGCGACCTGTTCCAGCGTCGCAAATGCGTTCCCGAGAACGCCTACAGCCTGCATCTTTGGCATCACCTGTGGGGCGACCGCCGTCGCCGCGACTTTTGCGATTTTCACGATGGCCTGTTGACGGTCGACTATGTCGCATGCGCCGATACGACCTACGCGAACCATGCTCGCCGGTTTCTGCCGAACGACATCAGCGGCAGTCACCTGAGATATCATGGCCAACGAATTCGGGAGTCGTTGGCACGCCCCATGCGACGGGTTGCCGACCGACTAATCGAGCGATCGAGCCAGCCATGACAGCGGAACACGATACGACCGATACGTTTACGTCGCTCACCCGCAATGTCGGGACACTCGGCAAGATTCTCACGCCGCACCACAAGCGGCTGCTCATCGGCGTCTCCCTGTGGGCTCTGTGCCTTTCGATCCTGGAGATGGCCGTCGCCGCGGCCGTCGTGCCGTTCATCGACTGCCTCAACGACCGCTGTCCGGCACAGATGCGTGCGATCGCCGATGCAGCGGGATGGCCAACCATCCCGCTGATCGCATTCGGGTTGATCGTCTTGATCCTGGTGAAGCTGGCTACGCAGGCGATTCTCGCCTGGGCATCGGCCGATCTGAACCAGCAGGTTCAGCGCGACACTGTGGGACGCCTCTTGTGGGGATATCTGCACCAGAGCTGGTCCGCTTTCCGGCAACGCCATCCGACCGATTACTTCCGACGCTGCTCCACGACAGCCGTCGACGCGGCATACGTCAGCTATCAGTGCGCGACGCTGGCTTCGTCGATCATTCTCATCGTATGCATGACCGGTCTCATGCTGTGGAAATGGACGGCGTTGTCTCTGGCGCTGATAGTCGGGTTCGCCGGAATCAGCTTCTTGACGCAACGATTGATCTCGTCTGCGCAGCGGCGGGCTGCACGGCAACGCGAGAACGCACTGCGGGTCTGGAACGTGGAGATGTCGGAGGCCTTTGCGGCGTTCCGGGAAGTCCGCGTTTACGGCCTTGAACGGTTCTTTCTCGACGAGATCCAGCGCAATCTCGACGAAATCGCCAAAGCCGGACGCAGGCTGACGGTGTTTCCGACTCTTCCACGGCTCTTGATCGACCTGTCCGTGGTGGCGATCGCGCTCCTGGTGGTGGTGATCTGGACCGCGCTCGCAAAGCCTCTGTCCGACCTGCTGCCGATCCTCGTGTTCTATGCCATTGTCGCGCGCGCGATCGTGCCGGCACTCATCAATTTGGGCAATACACTGGCGGTTCTCCGCGGTTCCTTCATCAACATCGAGTTGATCAGCGACGAGTTTCGCATGTCCGCCGCCGGCTACCAGGCGCGGATCGGCGTCGCTGCGACGCCGGCGGAGAAACCGTCCTTCGGCCTCTGTCGCGTGACCTTCCGCCACGCCGCGGAGCAGCCGGAGGTCATCGCCGACTGCACCTTGACGATCCCGCATCCATCCTGGGTCGCGATCGTCGGTCCGTCGGGCTCGGGCAAGAGCACCCTGATGGAGTTGTTGTGCGGCATTCTTTCGCCGACCGCGGGCCGGGTAATCCACGCTTGGCCGCCGGATGGCGGCCGTGCTGGACCCGTGGTCGCCTATCTTCCGCAGCACGTCGCGCTACGCGACGGGACCATCGCCGAGAACGTCGTGTTCGGCTTCGATGCGGGTGATCCTGACAAGATTGAGGAGGCGATCCGGCTGGCCTGCTTCAGCGACGTCGCGGCGAGCATGGGAGGCCTCGGGGCATCGAGCGTGGGCGCCAACGGCACCCGCCTGTCTGGCGGCGAACGGCAACGGCTGGCGCTGGCGCGAGCCCTCTATCGCCGTCCCGACCTGCTTCTGCTCGACGAGGCGACGTCGGGGCTCGATGAATCGACGGAAGGCCGACTCCTGGCTGAACTGCGGCGGCATCGGCCGGAAATGACCGTCGTCTATGTCACCCATCGCGCGTCCAACCTGCGGTTCGCCGACCGCGTCCTGCGAATGACGGATGGGCAAACCGTCGAGGCAGACCCGTGAGCGAGGCAGACGATCGGCGTCCGGTTGCGCTGTTGATCACGCCGGTGCTGCCGCTCCCCGGCGGCTCCGGGCGAGCCTTGCGGGCATGGGATTGGCTCTTGGAACTCGCGCACGATCACCGCGTGCACGTGCTGTTGTGCGCTTCGCCCGACACCTGTCCGGACGTGCCGACGAACTATCCGGCAACGGTACATTCCTTGTGGACCGCCCTTGCGCCCACACGGGGCGTCCGGCGGCGGCTGGGCAAGTTGCTGCCGGTGACGGCTGTCATCAGCCGGCGGACGGTCGCGGATTGGCTGGTGCCGGCGGCGACCTTCGCCGCGCGGATGGACACGATTGCGCGGGAGATCGGCAAGGGCCGGGTCGCACGCCTCGTCGTTTTTCGGTTTTACCTCTGGGACGTCGGATTGGCCGTGGCGGCGCGCTGCGGCGACGGTATCGCCGAACTCGACTTCGACGACGTGGAATCGCTCGCGCGCCTGAGCATCGCGGCAGCGTGCCGACGCCTCGGCCGCTTCAGCGACGCGCTGGATCATCTGGCAACCGCAATCCAGTATTGGCTGGTGGAGCGGACGGTGCCGGCGGCCTGTCGGACGCTGTGGCTCGCCGCCGCCGAGGACGCATGCCGGATCCCGCGGCGCTTCCCATCGGTCGCATGCCGTCCCAACCGCATGCTGCCGTCCATCCAGCCGGCGCTGGAACAGCCGCGACCGGATATCCGGCGGCTTCTCTTCGTCGGCACGCTCAACTACCCGCCCAACGAGGAATCCGTCCAGTTCCTGGTCGGCGAGGTTCTCCCGCTCCTGCGCGGTGGACCCGGGAGGCCGGACCCGTCCGTGCGCTCATGGCGGCTGACGATCGTTGGGCGGCACGCCCGGCCGTGGTTGCAGGCGGTCTTGTCCGATGCGGACGGCGTCGACTACGTATCCGACGCCGAGGATCTTGCGCCTTGGTACCGGGCCGCGGCAGCCGTACTTGTTCCGGTGTGGGCAGGCGGCGGCACCAAGTTCAAGACGATCGAAGGATTCTCCCACGCTCGACCGGTCGTTTCGACAAGCCACGGCGTGCGCGGCCTCGATGCCGAGCCTGGACGGCATTTCCTTCTCGCCGAAACCGCGCAGGAATTCGTCGCGGCCATTCTGGCGCTGGACAACGACCAGGATCTCGCACGCCGATTGGCGGCCGCCGGCCGGGCGCTGTTCGCCGGGCGCTACTGCATTCCTGTCACTTGAATCGACCGATGGTCACCGGCAGACGCTGATGAAAGCGGTCTTCGCGCGACTCACGCGCCGCGGGCGGCATCTGAAAGTCGCCAGGATGCCCACCCGAGTGCGCCTGCGGGTCCGGCAAGCCGGCGATGATCCCGTTCGGTGTCTGTCAGGGTCGATCGGTGGTGGCTTTCGGTGCGCACCTGCGCCGCAGCCTTTCGTGTTGCCGACACAGAGCAAACCACACCGGCTTGAGGAGCCGACGGCTCGACCCGGGTACGAAGGTGCTGCCAATTCCGAGCCAAGCGAGCAGCCGGCTGCGGGTGTCGAGGTCGGGCGGGGCCGCGCCAGCGCAGACCGGGCCCTGCCGTAAACATTGGGAAGTCGAATGCACCCGCGGGCTCGTGGACAGGACCTCGAGCAGTCGGCCGACGACCCGTTCGGCCGCGAACTCCGCCTGCACCTTGGCATACCCGTTCCGGCCGAGCCGTCGCCGCAGGTCGGCATCCCGCCGCACCAGCGCGAGAGCTTCGGCCAACGCCTGCTCGTCGCCCTCCGGGACCAGGATTCCGTCGACCATGTGGTTGATGAGCTTGGCTGGCCCACCCGCCGCAAAGGCGACGACCGCGCGGCCGTGGGCCCAGGCTTCTATGACGGTCCTGCCGAAAGTCTCGGGGCCGCCCGAATGCGAGACGGATGTGACGGCGACGCACGAGCAGTCCCTGTACAAGGGGCTCGGATCGGCAACGTAATCGTGGAGAACAAAACGGTCGGACAGGTTCAAGTCCGCGATCTGCTCCTGAAAGGTCCGCAACACATCGGCGCAGGGACGGTAGCCGTAGGAGTGCGCATGCCAGTCGATGCCGGCGTCTCGCAGCGAAGCCATGGCGTTGATGAGATGGCGGTGCCCCTTCCAGTCGTTGACGGTGGCAAGATGCAGGAGCGGGGCGTCCGGGGCAGGCTCGCTCGGTGCATCCGGCGGAAGTTCCACCATATCGGGCACCACTGCGGCCCGCAGCGGGCCGACCGGCGCAATGATACCATCGAGATAACCCGGCTTTTCCAGTACGGCGACAGTCGGCACCAATACCGTCGCGCCGGCCAGACTGCGGAGCAATCGCTCCGTGTCGAGCCACAGGAAGTCGCGGACGTAGAGGAAGCTGCGCTCGGGAAGAGTCGGAAGCCAATGGCGCGCGGCGGCGAGAATGCGCGCGGCGATGCAAGTGTTTGCCAGCACGGCGGACGGCGCGAGCCGCATGAATAGGCGGATGAATTGGCGAACGGCATGATCGAACGGCGCACCTTCTCGCGTGTCGACGACGACGAGCTCTGTGAGCGAGCGCCGCGAGGTGGCGATCTCGACGACGTGAAAGTCGGATTCAGCCATCACGCCGACGCGAGTGTTCGGCGGCAGATGCCGCAAGATGATCTCCATGCTCCGTTCCGCTCCACCATAGCCCGGACTGGTCGAAACGAAGAGGAGTGGTCCCGGACGTCTCATGAACTGAAAATCCGATCGACGAGGAGCGAAACCCGTCCCGATGGCGTCGGTCGGATCGGGTCGTGACACCAATGTATCCGAGGAGTCACCCATGAACGACGTGACGAATAACGGGCAGTGTATGGTGGGCCCGGCAGGACTCGAACCTGCAACCAAGCGGTTATGAGCCGCTAGCTCTGACCATTGAGCTACGGGCCCTGAGGGCGGCGGGACGGTAGCAGCGCCTTCCCGCCGGCACAACGGCCGCGTTCGCGGGTGTGGTCGTCCGGTCCGGCATCGGCCGATGATTCACGCCGGCCGCCAATTCTGTTAGGGTGATTCGCGAGACGGGGCGTTGCGTCCGATCCGTCGCACGGCATCTCTCGGCAGCCCGGCAACGCACCCATGTTCCCAACCCTGCGGCTTATTCTGAGCGCTTCGTTCGCGACCCTCGTCCTGGTGGCGCTGGTCGGTTCCGGCATGGTCCTGTTCATGCCACCTCCCGCACGCCTGACCGATGTTTCCGGCACCGTGCGGCCGGTAACATCAATCATCGACGACAGCCGCAGCGGCGCGCATGTGGATACCGCCGCGCGCCGCATCGTGGAACTGGAACGACTCTTGAGCCTACCGTCGGGACCGGCACGGGCCTACGCGGCCGAACCCCCGGCCGTGTTCCCGTATGAACTCAATACCGCCCGGCCCGAGCAGGTCGACACTCTCGTACTGGCGGCCGATCAGCCACTGGCCATCGAGGCCGCTGTGCCGGTGGAGCCGGATGCGGCCATCGACCAAGTCGCCGCGCCACCCACCATCGTGGCGACACTGCCGGAAGCCGCCGATCCGATGCCGCCATCGCCGAGCGTCGATCAGCCGGAGATCGATCGGCCGATGGCAGAGGAGCCGGCTGCCGCAGAGCCGGCGCCGGATCCGTTGCCGGTTCCGGTCGAGACGATCACGACCATCGACGACGGCGCGGTTCCGCTGCCGAGGCCGAAGAGCGCACTGGCGGACACGACCGCCACCAAGGCGAAACCGCAGGCTGCCAGCCGCCCGCGCGCAAAGGCGAAAAGGCTGCGCTCCGCCGCCCAGCCCCGCGCCCGCAAGCCGCTGCCAGAGGCGACCGAGTTCGAGGAGCGGCAAGGGCAGTTTCTCAACTTCGGCTACGGCAATAGCTGGGACAACCGCGCCGGCTGGTCGACCCAATTGCGCCCCGGGCAGCGATCGGAAAATACCTCCCGGCCGGCGGAATAACGGGTTCAGCCGGTCCGGAGACGCGACCGGCCGTCTCTCCGCGGCGATGTCCGCTGCCCGCGAGGCATGCGCATCGTGCAGGACCGGATTACAAGCCATACGTGCAACAATACCGCTTTTTGCGGTATAATACGCATTGGACCTCGTTCGAATGAGGTGCGCCGTGATGCATTTCGCCGATCGATCAGCGTGGCAGTGGGTCAGTCCGTCGATCCTCGTCGCCGGATTGTGGAGCGGCTCCGCGGTGGCGACAGCCGTCTACGACATCGGACGCTGGGTCTGCGCCTGGTGAGACCGGCGGCGAGGCCGGGTTTTTCATCCCAGGCTCGCCACGGCGCTCTCGGCCAGACCGTGCTCCATATCGGTGAATTCCGCCCCGACCTCGTAGCCGAGCCGCCAGACCACGCGGCATTCGCGGCGCGCCTGCCGGACACCCGAAATCAGGATGAGGAATTCGTCCGGCACCTCCGTGTGCTCGGCGTGGAGGCGAATGCCTGTGTCGGAAATGTCCACGATCATGCAGTCGCGCGGCAGGCTGCCGGCGATCTGGATCTTGGCAAAACGGTCCAGCGTATAGCGCGCGGCCTGGCGCCGCTCGCGCAGTGACTTGAGCATGATCTGTCGCCGTTGTCGTCGAGGGCACTGTTTCGTGCCGTGTGCCGTAATGGACCGGCATCCGAACGACCACGATCGTATTGGCTGGCGAATGAAAAACCGGCAAATCCGCAGGCGTGAATTTTCGTCGAGTTTCAATCAAAAACTCCGTGGCGCCGCGGCGGCAAAACACCTCGCCGGGCGCCCGGTGGAGCACATACGAAAAGGCCGGCACACATGCCTGTGCGCCGGACCGTAGAGAGTTCTTGGCTGCCGCCGATTTGATTGTTCGTGAAGCGCGACCGGGAGCTATGCCCGCAAGGCCGACCCGGGACGCAATGCGTCACTTCACCTTGAGGTTTTCGGCCGAGTTGCGACCGCGGTTGGAGACGATCTCATACTCGATCTGCTGATTTTCGTTGAGCGAGGTCAGCCCGGCGCGCTGCACCGCCGAGATGTGCACGAACACGTCCGGTCCACCGCCCGTCGGCTGGATAAATCCGTAGCCTTTGGTCGGGTTGAACCACTTAACAGTTCCGGTCGCCATGGTAGGACTCCTGAAGCCTAAACGAGTACACCGGGCACGCGTCGTGCCCGGTGCAAATACCAGCATTCCTCTAAATCGCGAAGGAATGCAAGCCCAAATGAGACCGGATTGTGGCCATGCCGGACCGGCTCCGGCGTGCCCTCGCCGACGTCGAACGACAAGCCCGATGCCGGCAAATCACTCCTCGCCATCGGCGGCATCATGCCCGTCGGCGCGCCTCCGACGGCCGGCGCCTCTGCCGTGAAATGGAATTTGCGAAGGGTGTCCGAACGTTGACAAAGCGGGACCGGTGCCATGTAGATCGGCAGCCGGGCGCCCGCCCGCCGAGACAGTGAACGCGCAGGTTGCGATGTCGATCGTTTATAAAATCTGCGATGCGTCGCTTTGGCGCGAGGCGGAACGTGCCGGCGTGTTTCGCGGTGCGCCGGTCGACATCGCCGATGGCTTCATTCATTTTTCGGCTCCCGATCAGGTCGCCGAAACCGCCGCCAAGCACTTTGCCGGGCGCGAGGATCTGGTCCTGATCGCCGTCGACACCGAGGCTCTCGGCAAAGCTCTCGTGTGGGAGCCTTCGCGCGCTGGCGCCCTGTTTCCGCACCTCTATGGCGAACTGCCCATGTCGGCGGTTCGAGGCGTGGAGCCGTTCGATCCCGCGGGTCCATCGATCCGATCGGGAGCCGAACCCGGCGCCGCCTGAACGGTCAGATCGAAACTCGAAGATCGGGGTGCGGCAGCATATCCGCACCTGCGCCGGACACGACGTAGCGGTTGCGCCCTGCTCGCTTGGCCGCATAGAGCGCGGCGTCCGCACGCGCCAAGGCGGCATCGAGGGTGTCGTCACAAGCGACCCCGCAGGCACCGATGCTGACCGTTATGGCGACCTCGCTGCCATCCTCGCAACGGACCGGGGCTCCATTGACGGCGACGAGCATCCGGTCGCATGCGCCGCACAGCGCAGTTTCGTCGCGGTCCGCCATCAGCACGACGAATTCGTCGCCGCCCCAGCGGGCGCACACATCGCCGTCGCCGAGGAGCGAGGACAGGCGCCGCGCGGCCTCCGCCAGCAGGCGATCGCCGGCCTGATGGCCACGACCGTCGTTGATATCCTTGAAACGGTCTAGGTCGATCAGAAGCAGCGCCGGGTTGGCGCCGGTCACGGCGGCCTGCGCATGCGCCGCCTCGAAGGCGTGGATGAACCCGCGTCGATTGGGGATGTCGGTCAGAAGGTCGATGTCGGCGATGCGCCGCAGCTTCTCGGTCCGCTCTCCGACCATCTCCTCGAGATTGCCCGTATAGTGCTGCACGGCATGCGCCATCGCCGCGAAGGCGCGCGACAGGCGGCCGATTTCGTCGCGGGCCGTATCGACCACAAGGGTGGCATAGTCCCCCTGCTCGACGCGGCGTGCCGATGCCTCGAGCACCGCCAGGCGGTCGAGCACGCTGATCCGGAACAGAATAGTCACGAGCGCGGCGGCCGCCGCCATCATCGTGCCCAGCAGGAGCGCAATGGGCGTGAACAACCGCCGGTCGATGATCGTCTCGATGTCCATGAGCGTGACATTGTACCAGCCGAGCCGGTCCAGATAGCCGACGCCGACCAAGACTTCGCGGCCGCCGATGTGCATGAAGCGCGACTCCACCGTGCTGCCGCCGCCGGCGAGCCGCGCCATCATGGCGGCGAGATCGGCGGCATCGGTCGCCTTGTCGATCTGGCGGAAGATCGTCTTCTTGGATTTGGTATCGTTCGTCAGGCTGTGGAAGTCGACTAGGCTCGGGTCGCGATGGGCCTGGATGGCGCCGGAGCGGTCGACGAACATGCTGGTGACGCCGGTCTGAGGCAGCGCCACCACCTCGTGGATGAATTCGCTCAGGTCGACGCCGGTGCCGATGACGCCGAGCGTGCGGCCGTTGTCGGCGAGGACGCAGTTGATCCACACCTTGGTGACGGCGAGCGTATCGTCGCGGTCGACGTTGAGGTGGCAGCCGCTTCCGGCCGCAATCGTCGTGAAGTACCAGCCGTCGCGCGGGTTGTCCGCCTTGACCACATATCGGAACTGGGAGCCGGCATAACGATCGTCGCGATCGTTGAAATAGTAGTTGCCGGATTCGTGGACGACGAAGAAGTAACTGCGGTCCCGAAAGGACTGGCGATAGTGCTCGAGCTCCGCCAGTCCGCGCTCCGCCTTGGCAGGATCGCTTTCCTGGCGCGCCCATTCGCGCACCGCCGGCGAACGCGCGATGGTCTCGGCGAGCGAAACCTCGCGCATCAGCGCTTCCAAACCGCGATAGCGATCGAACAGGATCTGCTTTTCGGCGAACAGCCGTCCGAGCGTCACCACGGTCGAACGCACGAACCACTCGAACGCCACATAGGTGGGAGCCGCGAGAGCGACGAAGATGCCGACGGTGAGAATGAACACGCGTGCCTTGAGACTGACCGCGAGACGTTCCCACAGTTTGTTCATCGTCGAATTTCCCCCGTCCCCAGACGGACATTCCCCGGCCGCCCGCGGCGACGGCGACGCGGGCTACGCCATGGGATTACACGCAGTTGCACCTATGATTCATTAACGCCGGCGATCGTGGAGCAACATTGATGCATGACCCGCATGGCCACGCGATGCGGCTCGTCCTGGGAACATGGGCGTGCGTCGGGCGTTGTCGGCAAGACGGGTCGAGACCCCGGACGTCTATTGAAAACCAGAGGCTTCGAAATGATGAAAAGCACCACCAAAGCGGCCACCGCGCTGGCCTTGGCCGGCGCCCTCGCGGCATCCGCCGCCTCCCCGAGCTTCGCGCGCGATGGACGCATTGCCGGCGGCGTCATCGGCTTTGCGGCTGGAACCATGCTCGGCGCCGCTGCCGCCGGCGCCGCTCACGGTCCCTATTATGGGGACAGCTATGCCTACGAGCCGGGCTATGCCTATGCGCCTGCTCCCGGCTATGCCTATGGGTATCAGGGCTATGGCCTGGACCCGACCGTGTCGCCCTACAGCCGAGCGGTGAAACAGCGCCACGACCCCTACGGGATCCGCGGCTGCGCGACCGAGGGCGCGTATCGGCCCGACTACACGCTTTGTTGAGAACCCAGGGCCCCTCAATGCGTCTGACCGAGCCGCACCGGAACCAAGTTCCGGTGCGGCTCGCTTTTTTCCCACCCGCCAGCACCCTCCAGCACCCGCCGTTTCCGACCGAAATTCGGACCCGGGACATGGCCTTACAATCGGGCGAATCGCGTCCTACATTGGGATCGTTCGTCAACACAACAGAAAGGAGGTGATCCAGTGTCTCATTGTCTTTCGCCGCGGTCGCCGGCTCAACGGACCTGGAATCCCGCCTCTCGCGAGGTTCTGGCCTAAACAGGGCCTGTAAGGTCCGACGCCGGACCCGGTCGACAATGGAAGGGCCGCCTGCGGGCGGCCCTTCGCATTCCGCCACCCCTCGCATTCCACCGCAAGCCTTCCGCCTCCCATCGCGGGCCTTGTGAGGACGGCGTGAAGCCGCTAGGCAGCACGGCTATGACCGAACTCCGGCCGCCCCGCATCTTCATCGACGCCGACGCCTGTCCGGTGAAGGACGAAGTGTACCGGGTCGCATCACGCCATCGAATACCCGTGACCGTGGTGGCGGCAGGTTTCATCCGCGTGCCCCAGGAGCCGCTGATCGAGCGTTTCGCCGCCGGAGCCGGTCCGGATGCGGCCGACGACTTGATCGTCGAACGCATGCAGGCCGGCGACATCGTGATCACGGCCGACATTCCCCTGGCGAAGCGGGTGCTGGAGCGCGCCGGCCACGCCATCGCCCCGAACGGCCGCGCCTTCACGGACGCCGACATCGGCATGGCGGTGGCGATGCGAAACCTCATGACCGACCTGCGCTCGGCCGGCGAATCCACCAGCGGACCGCGGCCGTTCACGCCGCGCGACCGGTCGGCCTTCCTGTCGGCCCTGGATCTCGCCATCCGCCGCAGCCAGCGCGCCCAGGCCGAGACGCGGGGCTGACATGGCGCCGCCTCTGGTTCAGCTCCGGGACATCGCACTGACTTTCGGCGGCACGCCGCTGCTCACCCAGGCCGAGCTCACGGTCGCGGCCGGCGAGCGCGTTTGCCTCGTCGGCCGCAACGGCTCCGGAAAGTCGACGCTCCTGAAGGTCGCCGCCGGCCTCATCGAGGCCGACCGCGGCAGCCGTTTCGTGCAGCCGGGCGCGACGGTGCGCTACCTGCCGCAGGAGCCGGACTTTTCCGGCTTTGCGACCACGCTCGCCTATGTGGAGGCCGGGCTCGGACCCGGCGACGACCCGCATCAGGCGCGCTGGCTCCTCGAACAGCTCTCCCTCACCGGCGAGGAAAACCCCGCCCAGATCTCCGGCGGCGAGGCGCGGCGTGCGGCGCTCGCCCGCGTGCTGGCGCCGGCGCCCGACATCCTGCTCCTGGACGAGCCGACCAACCATCTCGACCTGCCCACCATCGAATGGCTGGAGAGCGAACTCGAGTCCCGGCGTTGCGCCCTCGTCCTGATCAGCCACGATCGCCGTTTCCTGGAAAACCTGTCACGCGCGACGATCTGGCTCGACCGCGGCACGACGCGGCGCATCGACCGCGGCTTCGCCCATTTCGAGGCCTGGCGCGACGAGGTCCTGGCCGACGAGGAGCGCGACCAGCACAAGCTCGACAGAAAAATCGTCGCCGAGGAGCATTGGCTGCGCTACGGCGTCACGGCACGGCGCAAGCGCAATGTCCGCCGCCTCGGCGGCCTGATGGCGCTGCGCCAGGCGCGACGCGACTACCGCGCCAGCGCCGGCAAGGCCAGCCTCGCGACCAGCGCGGCAGACGCTTCCGGCGTATTGGTGATCGAGGCCGAGCACATTTCCAAGTCCTATGACGGTCGCCCGATCGTCGCCGACTTCTCCACCCGCATCCGCCGCGGCGACCGGCTCGGCATCATCGGTCCGAACGGCAGCGGCAAGACGACGCTGCTGTCGCTCCTGACCGGCGTCATCGCACCCGACGACGGCGAGGTGCGCCTCGGCGCCAATCTCGCCATGGCGACGCTGGAGCAGAGCCGCGACAGCCTCGATCCCAACGCCACCGTGGCCGAGACGCTGACCGGCGGGCACGGCGACACGGTGACGATCGCCGGCAAGCCCAAGCACGTGATCGGCTACATGAAGGATTTCCTGTTCGCACCCGAGCAGGCGCGAACGCCCCTGTCGGTCCTCTCGGGCGGCGAGCGCGGCCGGCTGATGCTGGCCCGCGCCTTGGCGAAACCCTCCAACGTTCTGGTCCTCGACGAGCCTACCAACGATCTCGACCTCGAAACCCTCGACGTGCTCGAGGAGATGCTCGCCGACTATGAAGGCACCGTGCTTGTCATCAGCCACGACCGCGATTTTCTTGACCGCGTCGTCGCCGGCGTCATCGCGCCCGACCACAAGGGTCGCTGGATCGAATATGCGGGCGGCTATTCGGACATGCTCGCCCAGCGCGGCGAGGACCTGATCCGCGAGGCGCCCGCCAAAGCCGTCAAGGACAAGCCGCGCGAGGCGAAGCCGGACGACGACGCCGAGCCCAAACCGGGCCGCCGCAAGCTCTCGTTCCACGAGAAGCACGCCCTCGACACCCTGCCCGCCGCCATGACGGCGCTCCACGACAGGGTCGCCGCCCTGCACGCAAAGCTCGACGATCCCAGCCTCTACGCCCGTGACCGCAAGGCGTTCGACGAAGCTTCCGCCGCGCTTGCCGCCGCCCAGGCCGAGTTGACCAAGGCCGAGGAACGCTGGCTGGAATTGGAAATCCTGCGCGAGGAGATCGAGGCAGGATGAAACTAATCGGTTGGTGGTCATTCCGGGGCGGCCGAAGGCCGAACCCGGAATCCAGCCCGGAACTCGCAGTTCGGGGCTGGATTCCGGGTTCGCACCTGCGGTGCGCCCCGGAATGACCGCCATTACGACCTCGGACTTCTCCCCATGCCGATCTTCACACCCCACCAGGAACAGGCCCTTTCGGCCGTCGCCGACTGGCTGGACGCCAAGCCCGGCGAGGGCGCGACCCCGCAGGTGTTCCGCCTGTTCGGCTATGCGGGCACCGGCAAGACGACGCTGGCGCGCCACATCGCCGACGGCGTCGACGGCGAGGTGAAGTTCGCGGCCTTCACCGGCAAGGCCGCGTTGGTGATGCGCTCGAAGGGCTGCACCGCGGCATCGACCATCCACAGCCTGATCTACCGCACCCACGACACCGGCGACGAGCAGCCGAGCTTCGAACTGTGGGACGAGGCGCCGGCCGCCAAGGCCGAGCTGATCGTCATCGACGAATGCTCCATGGTGGATGCCGAGCTCGGCCGCGACCTGTTGTCGTTTGGCGTGCCGCTCCTGGTCCTCGGCGATCCGGCGCAGCTGCCGCCCATCGCCGGCGCCGGCTTCTTCACCGAGCACGAACCCGACGCCATGCTGACCGAAGTCCACCGCCAGGCCGCCGGCGACCCGATCGTGCACCTGTCCATGCTGGCGCGCGACGGCCGGCGGATCGAGCCGGGTATCTATGGCGAAACGCAGGTGGTGCGGCGCGGCGACCTCGATCCGGCCCGCGTCCTCAACGCCGACCAGGTGCTGGTCGGCCGCAATGCGACGCGACGCGCCTACAACATGCGGCTGCGTGAGCGGCGCGGCTTCGAAGACCCGCTGCCGCTTGCCGGCGACAAGCTCGTCTGCCTGAGGAACAACCGCAAGAAGGGCCTGTTCAACGGCGGCCTGTGGAGCGTCAAGGAGCGCGGCGTCGGCCGCTCGCGGGCACTGGTCACCATGCGGCTCATGCCCGACGAGGATTTCGGCCTGCGGGCCGGCAAGCCCGTCAAGGTATCGGTGCGCACCGAATGCTTCTCCGGCGGCATCGAGGCGTTCGATTGGCAGCAGCGCAAGAAATACGACGAGTTCGACTACGGCTACGTCCTCACCGTCCACAAGGCGCAGGGCTCGCAATGGGACGACGTCGTCCTGTTCGACGAGAGCTTTGCATTTCCGGACGGCCGCGAGCGCTGGCTCTACACCGGCATCACCCGCGCGGCGAAGCGGCTCACCATCGTGGTGTAAAATCCCGTAGCCCCTGTTTCGCTTGCGCTCAAGCCGGGCTACGCTGGTCGGTGCGCGTCCGGCCGCACTCACCCCTTGCCGGTCATCTTGCGCACGAACGCCTCGAAGGCTGACAGCTGCTTTCTGATAATGTCGAGGGTGGGCGGGTCGGTGAGTTCCTGCGTCTCCTTGGCGAACTTCTGCGCCGCGTTGTTGACGAAGATTTCCGGGCGGCCGAACAGATAGGCGTCGACCGAGGTCAACGCCTGGCGCAGGTGATACTGCATGCGGGCGCCGCCGACCGGTCCGGTGGACACCGACTGGACCGCCACCGGCTTGCCGTTGAAGGGCTGGTGGTCGAGCTTGGACAACCAATCGATGGCATTCTTGAGCGGTGCGGGGATCGACCAGTTGTATTCCGGCGACACGATGACGAGGCCGTCGGCGGCGCGGATCGCGTCGGCGAGCGCGTCGACGGCCACTGGCACAGCGACGTCGCGGATGTCCTGGTTGTAGAGCGGGAAAGCGTCGATCGCCGGCGCGCCCGAAAGGCGCACGCCAGCGGGTGCCAGGCTCGGCAACTGGCGCGCCAGGGCGGCATTGTAGGAGCCCCTGCGCAGCGAACCGCACAGAACGACGAGTTCGAGTTCGGCCATTCGATGTCGCCTCCCATGGTCGGCCTTTTCTCAGCCGCATATCAGCTTCGGGACAGCAGATGCACCGAGAAGTACCCGTCGGGGTCCGTCCACAGCGCCGACGGCGTCCAGCCGCTGCCGGCCGCAAGGGCCGCGAACGAGCCGATCGTGTACTTATAGCTGCTTTCGGTGTGGATGGTCTCGCCGCGGCGGAAGTCGAACACACGGCCGGCGACGCGCACGCGCTGGGACGAGCGGGCCACGAGGTGCATCTCGATGCGATGAACCGGAACGTTGTAGAAGGCGCAGTGCTCGAAGGCCTCGAGGTCGAAATCAGCGTCCAGTTCGTCGTTGATGCGGCGCAAGAGGTTGAGATTGAAGGCGGCGGTGACGCCGGCGGCGTCGTCATAGGCGGCGTTGAGGATCGTGGCATCCTTGACGAGGTCGACACCGACGATCATGCGCGCGCCCGGCCCGAGCAGATGCGCAGCCTCGTAGAGGAACGCCGCCGCCTCGGCGGGTTCGAAATTGCCGATGGTCGAACCGGGGAAAAAGCCCGCCTTCGGCCAGGATGCGACCTCCCCCGGCAGGTCGAAGGCGCCGGTGAAGTCGGCGGCGACCGGCAGGACGCGCAGGCGCGGCAGATCGCGGGTGAGCCGCGTCGCCTCCTCGGCGAGGAACTCGGCCGAGATGTCGACCGGCACATAGGCCTCGATGTGGGGCGCGGCGGCGAGGAGGATGCGCGCCTTGACGGCCTCGCCAGCGCCGAATTCGACCAGGGCGGACGGCGCCGGCAGCGCGGCGGTGATCTCGGCCGCATGGGCGCTCAGGATCGCGGTCTCTGCCCGGGTCGGATAGTACTCCGGCAGGGTCGTAATCGCGGCGAACAGTTCGGAGCCGCGCCGGTCATAAAAATACTTCGCCGGCACGCGCTTGCGCGCCTCGCTCAGCCCCGCGACGACATCGGCCGCGAATGCGGCACGACTATCGGTTTGGGCGAACGGCACGGCCGGCCGCAGGGCCGGCCTGCGTGCATGCAGGTTCATGGATTTGGTCTCCCGGATTGCGGTCGGTTTCGACGGCGGGGGTCAGCTCGGGACAGCGGCGAGACGCAGGCCGGTGAACTGCCAGCGCGACGCCGGATAGAAGAAATTGCGATAGGTCACGCGCGCGTGCCCGGCCGGCGTCGCCAGCGACGAACCGCGCAAAACCATCTGGTTGACCATGAACTTGCCGTTGTACTCACCGAGCGCGCCGGGGACGGGGCGATAGCCCGGATAGGGCGAATAGGCGCTACGCGTCCATTGCCAAACGATGCCGAAAGCATCGCGCAGATGGCCGCCGCGGGCCGCGACCTCCCATTCCTGTTCGCTCGGCAGATGCCGTCCGGCCCAGCGCGCAAACGCGTCGGCCTCATAGTAGCTCACATGGCAGACCGGCAATGCCGGCTCGACCGGGCGCCGTCCGCCCAGCGTCATGACGTGCCATTGACCGTCGATCTCGCGCCAATATCCCGGCGCCGTCCAGCCATCAGCCTGTACGGTCGCCCAGCCATCCGATAGCCACAGGAGCGGGTTCGCATAGCCGCCGTCGGCCATGAATTCGAGCCACTCACCATTGGTGACGAGATCGCGCGACAGCGACACCGGTCCGACCAGCGCGCGATGGGCGGGCGCTTCGTTGTCGTAGCAGAAGCCGTCGTCCTGGTGGCCGATGACGTGGATGCCCTCCGGCAGAACGGCATCGCCGCCCGCAAGGCGTTCGGATCCTGTCGCCGGCCAGCGCCAGCCGGGATCATAGGCCGGCGCAGTCGGGTTCTGTGCGAAGGCGTGCAGAATGTCGGTGAGCATCAGTTCCTGATGCTGCTGCTCGTGATTGAGGCCGATCTCGACGACCGGTAGGAGGTCGGACAGGGTGCGGGCATCGGCGTCCGCCATGAGGGTCTCCATGGCGGCATCCACATGGCGCCGATAGGCGGCGACCTCGGCGGCGTCCGGCCGCGTGACCAGGCCGCGCTGGGGGCGCGCGTGCCGCGGGCCAGCGGCCACATAGTAGGAGTTGAACAGGAAGGCGAAGCGCTCGTCATAGGGCCGATAGGCCGGGTCGTGGGGTTCAAGAACGAACTTCTCGAAGAACCAGGTCGTATGGGCGCGGTGCCACTTGATCGGACTGGCGTCCGGCATGGATTGCACGACCTGGTCTTCGGGCGACAGCCGCGTCGCCCGACGTTCGGTCTCGGCGCGAACGATCCGGTAGGCCCTCATCAACCCGTGCTCGAATGTCGGCTGGGCCGCAACGTTCAGTTCCTGCATGGTTTTTCGTCCTGTGCTCGACCGCCGGCCCCCTGAGGCCCTTTTCCCGCCAACCCCTCAATCGCCCGCATGGGTGTCGGGTTCCCTACCGCCGTGAACCGGCTCCGCCGGATTAGGTAGTATCGCCAATCCATCGCAATTTTAAGTCTCCATCAAGGCTATTGCCCGCAGATGGATTCCACGTCGCGGGAATGGAAAAATCGGTGTTTCGATTCGGCGCCACGAGGAGCTTCCGCATTCGCCGCGGCCACGACCGCGACGGCGCCTGGACGTTGCCCATGTGGGGCAGCGCCGCGATTTGCCTCGTCTCCGTCATCACCATCTGGGCCGGCGCCGCCCACATCATCGGCGAGGACTATCGCCGCACCCGCGAGACAGCCCTCCACGATACCGCCAACCTGGCCCGGGCCTTCGACGAACACGTGGTCCAGTCGCTGCAGGCGCTTGATCAGACCCTTCTGATCGCGCGCGACGCCTATCTGCAGAACGGAGTGCGCTTCGACCTGCCGCGGTGGGTGATCGAGAGCAAGTTCAGGACCGATGTCGCCTTCAACATCAGCATCGCCGACCGAAGCGGCAAAGTCATCGCCACCAGGATCACCAGCGATCCCGTCCATGTCGACGACCGCGAATATTTCCGCTTCCATGCGAACAGTCGAACCGACACACTCCATGTCAGCAAACCGCTGATCGGCCGCGTGACGGGCCGGCCGGGCCTGTTCCTGAGCCGCCGCATCGCCGACGAGACCGGCCATTTCGCCGGCGTGATCATCCTGACGATCGACCCGGCCTACTTCACGTCATTCTACCAGTCGGTCGACACCGGCCGGCACGGAACCGTGCAACTGGTCGGCACCGACGGCACGGTGCGGGCACGCGTCGCTGGGACCGACCGTCGCGCCGGCCAGTCGTTGGACGGCAGCATGTTGCTGGCCAGTCGGGAAGCACGTGGGATCGGTTCGTTCACCGGAACCGACCCGGCCGATGGCGTCGCGCGCATCACCAGCTACCGTACCATTCCGGTCTATTCTCTCGTCGTCGTCGTCGGCCTCGCCGTCGACGAGGTGTTCGCCGACACGATCCGCAACCGCAATGTCGCAGTCGCGGGCGCGAGCCTTCTCAGCCTCCTGATGCTCGCCTTCACGCTCGCGACGCTGCGCGGCCAGCATCGACTCAACGCCAGCGAATTCAAATTCCGGTCCATGTTCGACGTCGCCCCGGTCGGCATTGCCCTGGTCGGTTCCGCCGGCGACATCCGCGAGGCCAACGGCGCGTTCGCCCGCCTCGCCGACCGCGAGGAGACCGAATTTCGCGGCCGGCGCATCGACGAGTTCTTCGATGGTCCGCACGGCGGCTGCTACACCGCCTGTCCCGACGAAAACAAACGCGGCTCGGCGCCACCGCGCGAATGCGAAATTCGGCGTCCCGACGGCACGAGATGTACCGTATTGTGCAGCAGCGCCCCCGCCTCCACGGCCGGGCCGCTCACCTGGGTGACCATGCAGGACATCTCGGAGCGCAAGCGGGCCGAGACCGATATCTGGAACGCGGCCCATTACGACACGCTCTGCGGCCTGCCGAACCGGCTCTATCTGACGGAAGTGCTCGACGCGATGCTCTCTGCGGCGGCGGCCTCGGGACCGACTTCGGCGCTTCTTCTTCTCGACATCGACAATTTCAAGGTCGTCAACGACACGCTCGGACACGAGGCGGGCGATCTCATCCTGCGCAAGGCGGCCGAGCGGCTTCAACGCGTCCGCACCTCCAGCGATTTCGTCGCCCGTTACGGCGGCGACGAGTTCGCTTTTCTGCTGCGCGACTATGGCAGCGAAAGAGACCTGATGCGCATCGCCCGCAGGCTCCTGCGTGCGCTCGGGCGGCGCGTGATCTATCGCGGCCAGACCGTCGAGATGCACGCCAGCATCGGCATCGCCCTGGCGCCGCGGCACGGCGCCGGCCGGACCGAACTCATGCGCAGCGCCGACCTCGCGCTCTATTGCGCCAAGAATCTCGGCCGCAACCGGGCGGTGATGTTCGAGCCCACCATGCTGGCCGACGCCGAACGCCGGTACCGGGCGGTCAATTCGTTCCGCCGCGCCCTCGACGAAGGCCGGATCGTCCCCGTCTACCAGCCGGAAATCGATCTCGTGTCGGGCGAAATCGTCGGCTTCGAGGCATTGGCGCGGGTCGACGACGGCGAACTCCTGCCGCCGGCCTCGTTCGCCGCCGCCTTGAGCGACCCGGAATCCTGCCGCCTGCTCGGCCGGCACATGTTGGACCAAGCCAGCCGCGATCTCGCCCACTGGCGCCACGCCGGCCTGTCGCCCCGCGTCGCCGTCAACGCATCGAGCTACGAACTGACCGACGAGGGCTATGCCAACCGCCTGCTCGGCCTGTTGAAGGAACGGCGGATTCCGTTCGCGGACTTCGAGGTGGAGGTGACGGAAACCGCCATGCTCGACGATGGAGTTCCGGCGGTCGCGCACAATCTGCGTGCTCTTTCGTCCGCCGGCGTGTCGATCGCACTCGACGACTTCGGTACCGGCTACGCCTCGCTGACCCATCTCAAGTCGCTGCCGATCACGCGCGTGAAGATCGACCGCAGCTTCATCGTCAACATCGCCACCGACCGCGAAAGCCGGTCGATCGTCGACACCGTCATCCGCCTGTCCCACAGCCTCGGGAAGACCGTTGTCGGGGAAGGCATCGAAAATGACGCGCAGTTCGACGAGCTGCGCCGGCTCGACTGCGACGTCGGCCAGGGCTTCGCCGTCGCGCGCCCCATGCGCGCCGAAGACGTCGGTGCCTTCATGCTGCGCAATCTGGTCGAACGCGGTTCACGTCCCGGCGCCGACCTGTTCGGCGTCGCCATCGCGGCCGCAGCGCCGTGAAGCAAGCCCGTATCCGCCTCAGTGCTCTTCTTCCCAGCCGGTGAACATCGCCTTGTAGTGGGCCGTCCACGGGCGGCCGAGCGCGCCCAGATAGGCGTGCATGAAGATGTAGACGATGAAGAAAGCGAAGATGAGCACGTGGATCGTGTCGACGATGCGCACGCCGCCGAAGAACTCCACCTGTGCGGAGAAGCGCTGCACGTCCCACAAAAGAATGCCGGTATAGAACTGGATCGGGGCGACGATGAGCATAACGACCGAGTAGAGCATCGCCTGCATGGGGTTGAACTTGTCGTAGGGCGTAACCGTGTGGGGATCCTTCTCGCCCACGAACATGCCGTAACCATAATAGCGCACCTGGCGGAACGCCTTGGTGAACAGCCGGCGGGCATTGAGGTCGGGCACGTAGTTCACGATCTTGTCCGAGGTCAGGTAGAACAACAGCCAGACGAAGTAGTCGGCGATGACCACGAAGCCGATCCAGTTGTGCAAGGTGACGGCGGTGCGGAACGACATCAGGTCGAAGACGCCCACATAGCGGATGTGCACCCCGGTCAGGATGAGCAAGAGGAAGCCGACGGCATTGATCCAGTGCCACAGGCGGACCGGCAGCGGGTGTACGTAGGTCTTGTGCATGTCCCCTTCCCCTCTCGGCTCTCGCCGTCCTCGATCAGGCCTTGGCCGCGCCGCGCCGGTTCGCCCGACGGACGAACCAGCCCAGCAACAGGTGACCGACCGGGATCGCGGCGCCGCCGACGAGCGCCAGGATCACCAAGTAGTCGACGAGGTCGATACGGGTCGCCCCGATGGCGTAGAAGCCCTTGATGGAGTCCACCGACACGATCGACGACAATACGTCCGACTGGGCGCCGTAGCGGATCAGCCGCCCATCCGGCCGCGCGACCGACAGTGAGACGGTCTGGAACGCCTCGGCGCCTTGGCGATGGCAAGTGCCGCAATCGCTGACCGCCTTTCCCTTGGCGGCGAGCTTGTGGGCGTCGGCGCCTTTTTGAACCTCGAGCCGTCCGAGTAAAACGGTCTGATCGCCGGGCTTGTCGCGTTCGAGGGAGCGCAGCAGCGTCCACACCTCGACCGGACCGAGGCCGGTGCCACGGCCGTCATTGGCGCGGGCGGCGGCCTCGAAACGCGGCACACCGCTCTGTTCGGCGATCCGTTTCTGCGTCGCCTGGTCGACCAGCCGCAGATTGACCTGCCGCGGCACGCCGGGCGCATGACAGGCCGCACACGACACCGTTTCGAGATGCAGGCCTGCATTGGGAAGCCAGGTCTTGTGCTTCTCGAAGGTATCCGCATGGCAGCCGGTGCAGATGCTCTTGAGGCCGAGCTCCATGGCGACATTCGCCGCCGTGATGGAGTGGGCCGTGTGACAGCCGGCGCACAGGGGCGCCATGATCTGTCCGCTTTCGCGCAGCTTGCCGTGGACGCTGCCCGCATAGGCTTCGTAGACGTCGGAATGACAGCCGCGGCAAGGCACCGATTCCATCGCCGAGGCGGCGTTCTTGATCACGCCATGGGGACTATGGCAGTCGGAGCAGATCGGCGCCGCCGGGTTGCCATCGCGCACCAACGAGGCGTGAATGCTGTTCTCCCACTCCTTGAACTTGTCGTCGTGGCAGTTGCGGCAGGTCTGGACGGTCTCGACCGAAAAAGCACGCGCGCTGGTGATGTTCTTGGGCGTGGCCGGATGAGCGTCGGCCTTGATATCGTAATGGCAGCCGGTGCAGCCGACGGCGGTATGCACGGATTTGGCGAAGATGTCGGCGGGCACGTGCAGCGGGATGGAGTCGCCGTTCGCCGCCTTTTTGTCCATGCCCTCCATGCCGTGGCAGCCGAGGCACGCCTTGTCGGGATCGGACAAGGCGGTGTCCTGCGCCTTTGCGGACACGAGCCAGCCGGCCAACCCGGCCGCCATCGCCAAGACGAAAAGGCCATGACGGCCCGCGAACGCCGTTTTGCGGGAGATCTTCATGGACAGTGTAATCCCCATCCCCACCATTTCGGACCCAAGGTGGGCAGCCCCATGGGCCGCCGCATTGTGATGCGTCAATCCCGTGCCCCGTACCCTGATGCCGGCCGCGAACAGCGGCCCGCGCACAGGCCGGCGAATCGTCGGTGCCGCAAGGGCTATGGGATAGCACAGTCGCGCCCGGCAGAGCGTCGCCGGCAGCACGGCAGCGTCCCGCAAGCGACGCATAGTCCCCCTGGCGGCCACGATCTTCAATCACTATGAAAGCACCGTCACAGGTGAATTCATGACCCCAGCCCGCGCTGCCATCATTCCGGTCACGCCGTTCCAGCAGAACTGTACCCTGTTGTGGTGCGAGGACACGGGCCGTGGCGCCGTAGTCGACCCCGGCGGCGATCTCGACCGCATCGCGCAAGCCATCGCCGACATGCAGGTGACGGTGGAAAAAATCCTTCTGACGCACGGCCACGTCGATCACACCGCCGGCGCCGAGGAACTGCGCGAGCGGCTCGGCGTGCCGATCGAGGGCCCCCATCACGCCGACTTGTTCCTGCTCGAACATCTCGTGGAAACGGCCCGCGACTACGGCATGGCTGGCGCCCGCAACGTGGTGCCGGACCGCTGGCTGGTCGACGGCGACACCGTCACGGTCGGCGACATGAGCCTGGACATCCTGCACTGCCCCGGCCATTCGCCCGGCAGCGTCGTCTATGTCAATCGCGCCAACCGCTTCGCCCTGGTGGGCGACGTCCTGTTCCGCGGCTCCATCGGGCGCACCGACCTCACCGGCGGCAATCACCAGCAACTGCTCGATTCCATCGCCACCAAGCTCCTGCCACTGGGCGACGAATTTGGTTTCATCTGCGGCCACGGCCCGTCGAGCAATATCGGCGACGAACGCGCCGGCAATCCGTACCTGCAAGGAATGGTGAGCTGAGCGGACGGCCGCTCGCTCTTCGTTGAATCGAACCAGGCCCCACCTCCGAGCGTCCAAAACAGGAAAGAGCCCGCCCCACCCCTCCCCCCGCACGCCGGGAGGGAGCAGGCAGAGCATGGGGACACGCACTCTTCCGTGAGGGAACTATCGCGCCGAGCGGTGGTTTAGCCTGCGAGGGCACCGAGGCCATGTTCCCGTGTGCCCGCCCCCGACGAAAGAGCGCTCGATGCCATGGACCATCGCCGCAAGCCACCTGCACGCGACAACGCCACGGACCCGCAGGCGTATTCACGCAGAAGTTTCCTCATGACGACGGCCTCATCGGCGGCAGCTCCGCTGGTGGCCGGAACGCTCATCGCCGAACAGGCGTCGGCGCAGATCGCGACCCGCACCCACCAGCCGGTCGACCTCAAGCTCGAGGTCAATGGCCGGCGCCATCGTCTCGCCATCGACGTCCGCACCAGCCTGCTCGACGCTTTGCGCGAACATCTCGCCTTCACGGGCACGAAGAAGGGCTGCGATCTCGGCCAATGCGGCGCCTGCACGGTGCTGGTCGGCGGCAGGCGCGTCCTCTCCTGCCTCACCCTCGCGGTCGCGACGCGCGGCCCGGTGACCACCATCGAAGGCCTCACCGGATCCGACGACCGCCTGCATCCCATGCAGCAGGCCTTCATCGACCACGATGCCTTCCAGTGCGGCTACTGCACGCCCGGCCAGATCATGTCGGCGATCGGCTGCGTCACCGAAGGGCACGCCGAGAGCGACGCCGACATCCGCGAATACATGAGCGGAAACCTGTGCCGCTGCGCCGCCTATCCCAACATCGTCGACGCCATCAAGCAGGCCAAGCCGCAGATGCAGGAGGGCTGACATGCGCCCCTTCCACTACGAGCGCGCCGCCACGCCGGCGGCGGCGGTCAAGATGGCGGGCACGACCCCCATGTCCCCCGACCAGCCCTCGGTCGCGACGCCGGTCCAATATCTCGCCGGCGGTACCAATCTCCTCGACATGATGAAGATCGACGTGATGCGGCCGGACCGTGTCGTCGACATCAACGCGATCGCGGAGACACGCCATGGCGGCATTGAAGTCTCCGACGACGGAATGTGGCTGGGAGCGCTCGCCCGCATGGCCGAGGTCGCCGAGCACGCGGACGTCAAGCATCGGTTTCCGGTGATTGCCCAATCTCTGACGCTGGCGGCGAGCCAGCAGCTGCGCAACATGGCGAGTATCGGCGGCAACGTGCTGCAGCGGACCCGGTGTCCGTACTATCGCGACACGTCCTATGCGGAATGCAACAAGCGCGATCCGGGCTCCGGCTGCGCCGCCCTCGGCGGCTTCAACCGCATGCATGCGGTGCTCGGGACGAGCAAGGCCTGCATCGCCACCTATCCGGGCGACTTCGCCCAGGCACTGATCGCGCTCGATGCCCGCGTCGAGATCACCGGCGCACACGGCCACCGCTCGATGGCGTTCGCGGAGCTGCATCGTCGGCCGGACGATGAGCCCCACATGGAAACGCGGCTCGCCCCCGGCGAACTCATCACCGCCTTCACGATCGCCGCCCTGCCGTGGGCGCGGCGCTCGAAATATCTCAAGATCCGCGACCGCGAATCCTACGAATTCGCCCTCGCCTCCGCCGCCGTCGCCCTCGACATGGATGGCGACATCGTGCGCGAGGCCCGCATCGCGCTCGGCGGCGTCGCCACCGTGCCGTGGCGGGCGAGCGCCGCCGAGCACGAAATCCAGGGCAAACGCCTCGACGAGCGCGCGCTCGCGGCGGCGGCCGAGGCCGCGTTCGCCGACGCCCGCGTGTTCGAGCACAATGCCTTCAAGATCGCGCTGGGAAAACGCACGCTCACGCGCGCGCTGCGCGAAACTGCCGCGATGGAGACATGATCATGGCGAGGGCCGCTCCCAAGCCGCAGGCCAATATGGGCCCGCCGGTGCCGCGTTACGATGGCCGCGCCAAGGTGACCGGCGACGCCCGCTATCCCTCCGACGTCCCGGTCGCCAGCCCCGCCTTTGCGTTCCTCGTGACCAGCGCCATCGCCAAGGGGCGGATCGTACGCATGGACCTCGCCGCCGCACAGGCGGTGCCCGGCGTCCTCGACATCCTGACCGCCGAGGACACCCGCGAGCTCAAGCACGTCAAGTTCGCTGCCGGCGGCGCCGGCGCCTCGACCTCGATCCAGGGCCTGGGCCCCGATATCGACCATGATGGCCAGATCGTCGCCGTCGTCCTCGCGGACAGCTTTGAGGCCGCACGTGAGGCCGCCCACAAGGTCGACATCACCTATGCGGCGGAAGAGCCGGCGGCGACCTTCGACGCCACCAACGCCCGCGAGGAGAGCCCTGAGGAGGTCGGCGAGCGTGCCAAGAAGCTGCCGAAGGCAGGTGACGCCGCGGCGGCCCTCGCTTCCGCCGAGGTGACCATCGACGCGCAATATGCCACGCCCGCCCAACACCACAACGCCATCGAGCTTTTCACCACCACCGCGTTGTGGAGTGGCGACGAGCTCACGATCTACGAACCGAGCCAGTTCGTCTTCGGGCTCAAGAACAATCTGGCTGAAAGGCTCGGCATCGATGCCGAACAGATCCGCGTGGTCAGCCCCTATGTGGGCGGGGCATTCGGATCGAAGGCACAGATGACCCCGCGCACGGCGCTGATCGCGCTCGCGGCGCGGCGGCTCGGCCGTCCGGTCAAGCTGGTTTCGACCCGCGACCAGGCCTTCACGATCTCGACTTATCGGGCCGAGACCCGCCATCGCATCCGCATGGGCGCGCGGCGCGACGGCAGGATCACCGCGTTCATCCACGAAGGCTGGGAACTGACGTCGCGGCCAGATCCGTACTCGGTCGCCGGCGTCGAGGACAGCGCCCGCATGTATGGCTTCGGCGCCGTCGAGACCCGCGTCACCCTGGTACATGCCGACCGCAACACGCCGGGATTCATGCGCTCGCCCCCGGTGGTGCCGTACATCTACGCGCTCGAAAGCGCCATGGACGAACTCGCCCTTGAGCTCGGCATGGACCCCGTCGAGCTGCGGCGTGCCAACAATTCCATGCGCGACGCCACCGGCAAGGAATGGTCGAGCCGCTCGTTGATGGAATGTTACGACGAGGCCGCCGCCGCCTTCGGGTGGAAGGAGCGCACGGCCCGGCCCGGCTCCATGCGCGACGGTGACTGGCTGATCGGCTGGGGCTGCGCCACCGCGGCCTATCCGACCCATCTCGGGCCATCTGCCGTGCGGGTGCGGTTGACCCCCGCCGGCGAGGTGCGCGTGCAGGTCGCCGCCCACGATATCGGCACCGGTCTCTATACGGTCCTGGCGCAGCTGGCCGCCGATGAACTGGGAGTTCCGCTCGACATGGTCAGGGTCGAGTTGGGCGACACCGCCCTGCCGCCCGGCATCGTCGCCGGCGGATCGGTGAGCACCGCGGCGACCGGCTCGGCCCTCGTCAAGGCTTGCGCCGCCATCCGCGAAAGACTGACCGCGGCACCCGCCCAGACCACCGGCGGCCCGTCGGGCAACAAACTCGAAGACGTGTTCGAGCGCCTCGGCATCGGCGCCATCGAGGAATATGCCGAGTTCATCCCGGAAGGCGGCAAGCCCGACGCGATCGCGTCCCTCTACAAGGGCAAACCGGCGCTCGGCGGCGGCTCGCACGGCGAGAAACTGATGTACGCGCTCGGCGCCGAATTCGTCGAGGTGCGCGTCCATGCCCTGACCCGCGAGATCCGCGTGCCGCGCATCGTCGGCGCCTTCGCGGCCGGGCGGATCATGAACACCCGCACGGCGAGGAGCCAGCTCATGGGCGGCATGATTTGGGGCATCTCCTCGGCGCTCCATGAAGCGACCGAGATCGACCGCCGCCACGCCCGCTACATCAACGACAATCTCGCCGACTATCTCATGCCGGTGAACGCCGACATCCGCGACGTCGAGGTCATCCTCGTCCCCGAGGAGGACAGCGAGGTCAATCCGATCGGCGCCAAAGGACTGGGCGAACTCGGAAATGTGGGCACCGCCGCGGCGATCACCAACGCGGTCCATCACGCGACGGGCGTGCGCATCCGCGAACTGCCGGTGCGGCTGGAGAAGTTGTTGGGGTAATGCCTTGTGCCGCGCCCTTTCTTCTCCCTCTCCCCGGAGGGGAGAGGGTCGGGGTGAGGGGGCTCCGGCCTATCGAGAGATCGCTCCCCCCTCACCCCAGCCCTCTCCCCAAATGGGGAGAGGGAGCGGGCCGAGTTCGCCGACGTCCAGCGTCCTACCTCTTCCGCCCATCGTTCCCGCTCAATCCGGCGCGGCGCAAGGCGTCGGCGAGCGCGCCGCCGCCCGACGAGGGTTGTTCGCGCGAGCGCGGCGGCGGCGCCGACGAGCGTCCGCCCGGCTTCGACGGTTGGTCCTTGGCGGCCTTGTCCTTCGCGACCGCGGTCTCGTCGTCGAGGCGCAGCGACAGCGAGATGCGCTTCCGGTCCTTGTCGAGGTCGATGACCTTGACGCGGACGATATCGCCCGGCTTGACGACCTCGCGCGGGTCCTTGACGAAGGTGCGCGCCATGGCCGAGACGTGTACGAGCCCGTCCTGGTGCACGCCGATGTCGACGAACGCCCCGAAGGCGGCGACGTTGGTGACCGTGCCTTCCAGGATCATGCCGCGGCGCAGGTCGTCGATCTTCTCGACGCCTTCCTTGAACACGGCCGCCTTGAAGGCGGGGCGCGGGTCGCGGCCGGGCTTTTCCAATTCGCGCAGGATGTCGGTGACGGTCGGCAGGCCGAACGTGTCGTCGACGAACTCTTTCGGCTTCACGTTGCGCAACACCTCGCTGTTGCCGATCAGGACCTTGATGTCGCTCTTGGTCGCCGCAATGATGCGGCGCACCACCGGATAGGATTCCGGATGCACCCCGGAAGCGTCGAGCGGATCGTCGCCGCCATTGATGCGCAGGAAGCCGGCCGCCTGCTCGAACGCCTTCGGGCCGAGCCGCGGCACGTCCTTGAGCGCCTTGCGGCTCTTGAACGGCCCGTTGGAGTCGCGATGGCCGACGATGTTCTCCGCCAGCGTCGGCCCGATGCCCGACACGCGGGCGAGCAGCGGCGCCGAGGCGGTGTTGACGTCGACGCCGACGGCGTTGACGCAGTCCTCGACCACGGCGTCGAGGGAACGCGACAGCTTGAATTCGGACAGGTCGTGCTGGTACTGGCCGACGCCGATGGATTTGGGATCGATCTTCACGAGTTCGGCGAGCGGATCCTGCAGGCGGCGCGCGATCGACACGGCGCCGCGCAGGGTGACGTCGAGTTCGGGCAGCTCCTCGGCCGCGAAGGCGGACGCCGAATAGACCGAGGCGCCGGCTTCCGAGACCACGACCTTGGAGATCTTCTGCTGCTCCGCCATCAGCTTGACGAGTTCGGTTGCGAGCTTGTCGGTCTCGCGCGAGGCGGTGCCGTTGCCGATTGCGATGAGGTCGACCTTGTGGGTGCGGGCGAGCCGCCCCAGCGTCGCCAGCGCCTCGTCCCATCGGCGTTGCGGCTCGTGGGGGAAGATCGCGTCGGTCGCCACAACCTTGCCGGTCGCATCGACCACCGCGACCTTGACGCCGGTGCGATAGCCGGGATCGAGCCCCATGGTGGCGCGGGCGCCGGCGGGCGCCGCGAGCAGGAGATCGCGCAGATTGGTTGCGAACACCTTGACGGCGTCCTCCTCGGCCTTGGTCCACAGCCGCAGCCGCAGGTCGATGCCGAGATGGATCAGGATCTTGGTCTTCCAGGCCCAGCGCGCCGTGTCGGCGAGCCACTTGTCGGCCGGCCGGCCGCGATCGGCGATGCCGAAGCGATGCATGATGCGCAGTTCGTAAGGGCTCGGGCCCGCGGGCGTGGCGCCCGGCTTCTCCGGCTCGAGGGTGATGTCGAGCACTTCTTCCTTCTCGCCGCGGAACATGGCCAGGATGCGGTGCGACGGCAGCTTGGTCAGCGCCTCGTCGTAGTCGAAATAGTCGGAGAACTTGGCGCCGTCCTGCTTCTTGCCGTCGCGCACGCGCGCAACCAGGCGGCCTTGGGTCCACATCTCCTCGCGCAGCGAACCGATCAGGTCGGCGTCCTCGGCGAAGCGCTCGACCAGGATGGCGCGGGCGCCGTCGAGCGCCGCGGCGGCGTCGGCGACGCCCTTGTCGGCGTTCACATAGGTCTCGGCTTCGGCCTTGGGATCATGGCCTGGCTCACGCAACAGAATATCGGCCAGCGGTTCCAGGCCCGCTTCCCTGGCGATCTCCGCCTTGGTGCGCCGCTTCGGCTTGTAGGGCAGGTAGATGTCTTCCAGACGCGCCTTGTTGTCGGCGGCAAGGATCTGCGCCTCCAGGGCGGCGTCGAGCTTGCCCTGCTCGCGGATCGAATTGAGGACGGCCGTGCGGCGCTCTTCCAGTTCGCGCAAATAGGCGAGCCGCTCTTCGAGCGTGCGCAGCTGGGTATCGTCGAGCGCGCCCGTGACTTCCTTGCGATAGCGGGCGATGAACGGCACAGTGGCGCCGCCGTCGAGCAGCGTCACCGCCGCCTCGACCTGGTTTTCACCCGCGCCGAGCTCTTCGGCGATGCGTCGATTGATGGACTTTGTCACGTGTTGCAGCCTGTCGGTGGATTGGATGCCGGACGACGCGATCGTGACCGCCGCCCGGGTCGCCGCATGTGCACCAGCCGGCACGATTCTTCAACGGGGCCCAAGGCTGCCAGTCGACGACGTGCCATTCAGCTATTGGTGCTTTTTTACCGTTCTTGCGGTTACATGGCACCATTGGGTGCTTCGGCCAGCCTCGATTTCGCCCGTAAGCCACCATTAAGACAAGAGAAAACATTGACGTGCAATCTTTCACGCTGCCGCCGGATCGCCAGGACTCGACCCGACGGCGGCTCGCGCACAGGCCGCCGACAAAAGGCGCGAATGCGCGTTGGAGGCGTTCGATGAAGAACTTGCTGGTCGCCACAGATTTGTCCGCATCGTCGGATCACGCGATCGCGCGTGCGGTCAGTCTGTCATCTCAGATTCCTGCACGGCTGACCGTCGTCCACGTGGTCGATGCCGCCGATCTGCAACGCCGCGAGGCCTCCGCCAAGGCAGAGATCGCCGCGCAGCTCACGCGTCTTTCCGCCGCTCAGGCGCAAGTCACCATCAAGGTCGTCGGCGGCAAGCATGTGGAAGCGATCCTGGCGGCCGCACAGGAAGCGTCTGCCGACCTTCTGGTGATCGGCAAGCACCGCGCCGTGGAAGACCTCGGCGTCTTTCGCGGCTCCACCGGCGAGCGCATGGTGCGCTCCGGCACCCGTTCGGTGCTCCTGGTGAAGACGGAAGGCGCGAGCCGCGCCTACCAGAAGATCGTCATCGGGGTCGACTTCTCGCCCTCGTCGCGACGGGCGGTGGAGTTCGCACTCGGCACATTCACCAGCGCCGAATTCATTCTCCTGAACGCCTATGCGCCGCCCACCGTACCGGGCGACATCAATGCACGCATCGACGCCCAGTTCACCGAATTCATGTCGGGCCTCGATGCGAGCCGCTGCAGCCAGCTGAGCCGCCAGGGCCCGCCGGTGCCGACGCTGCTGAAATCCATCGCCGCCATCGGCCCCGACCTCGTCGTCACCGGCACCAGTGGACGCAGCGGCGCCGGTCCCATGCAGATCGGCACGGTCGCCGAGCGGCTGTTGACGGAATCGGCTACCGACGTGCTGGCGGTGAGGGGATAATTCGCTCGACGGACTCGGCCCCTCCGTCCCCTCCCTCGCTTGCGGGGGAGGATAGGGAGGGGGAACACCACAAGCGCCGAGCAAGAGAAGCCCCCTCCCCAACCCTCCCCCGCAAGCGGGGGAGGGAGAAGGCGCGGCCTCGCAATGAGAACCGAATTCACCTCGCCCGGCCGAGCGCTTCGCCCAGCAGGGACACAATCGTGTCGATCTCGGCCTTCTCGACGATCAGCGGCGGCGACAGCGCGATGATGTCGCCGGTAACGCGGATCAGGAGGCCACGCTCGAAGCAGTCCGTGAAGACGTCGAACGCGCGCGCCCCCGGGGCGCCGTCGCGCGGCGAAAGCTCGATGCCGGCGACGAGCCCGATGGTGCGGATGTCGATTACGTGCGGCTTGCCGGCGAGCGTGTGCATGGCGTCCTGCCAGTAGGCGGCGAGGCTCGCTCCGCGGGTCAAGAGCCCTTCGGCACGATAGATGTCGAGGGTCGCGAGGCCGGCCGCGCAGGCGACCGGATGGCCCGAATAAGTGTAGCCGTGGAAGAACTCGATGCCGGCCGGTCCCGCCATCATGGCGTCGTGGATCTTGCGGCTGACGAACACGGCGCCCATCGGGATGGTGCCGTTGGTCAAGCCCTTGGCGGTGGTGATCATGTCGGGCACGACGCCGAAATAATCGACCGCGAACGGCGTGCCGAGGCGGCCGAAACCGGTGATGACCTCGTCGAAGATCAACAGGATGCCGTATTTGTCGCAGATGGCGCGCAGGCGTTCGAGATAGCCCTTGGGCGGCAGCAGGACGCCGGTGGACCCCGCCATGGCCTCGACCATAACGGCCGCGATGGTGTCGGCGCCGTGCAGCGCGACCAGCCGCTCGAGATCGTCGGCGAGGTCGGCGCCGTGCTCCGGCAGGCCCTTGGTGAAGGCGTTGCGGGCGAGGTCGTGGGTGTGGCGCAGGTGATCGACCGCCGGCAGCAAATTGCCGAAGGTGCGGCGGTTGCCGCCGATGCCACCGACCGACATGCCGCCGAAGCCGACGCCGTGATAGCCGCGCTCGCGGCCGATCAGGCGGGTGCGCTCGGCGTGCCCGCAGGCGCGGTGATAGGCGAGCGCCACCTTGAGCGCCGTGTCGGCCGACTCCGAACCCGAATTGGTGAAGAAGATGCGGTCCAATCCCCCAGGCGCGATCTCTGCCAGCCTCTCGGCAAACTCGAAGACGACCGGATGGCCCATCTGAAAGGTGGGCGCGAAGTCGAGCGTATCGAGCTGGCGTTCGACTGCCGTTGTGATCTCGCGGCGGCCGTGGCCGGCGTTCACGCACCACAGGCCGGAGGTGCCGTCGAGCACCTGGCGGCCCTCGCCGGTGGCGTAATACATGCCGCGCGCCGAGGCGAGCAGGCGCGGCGCCGCCTTGTAGGCGCGGTTGGCCGTGAACGGCATCCAGAAAGCGTCGAGCTTCAGTTCATTGGGCTTGGTGTGCAGCATGGTGTTCGTCTTTGCCATGGGCGGGAGAAGGGGGCGATGAATATTCGTTCGCGAATGGGCTCGGGACATCCTAGTCCGCGGCCACGGGAAAGCGAGTGCAAACTCCGTCATTGCGAGGAGGCGAAGCCGACGAAGTAATCCAGCTCTTTCTTCGCGGCTCCCGGATTGCTTCGCTTCGCTCGCAATGACGGAGCCTACGCGACTGCGCTTCGAGCCTCCTGTTCGGCCGCATGGCGCAGGCAGCGCACGGCGTGACGGTCGGAGCGCGGCACGACAGCGATGTCGCCGTCGCGGCAATCGGCGCCGACCAGCGAACAGCGCGGCGCGAAGGCGCAGCCCTGCGGCAACTGGTCGAGGCGAGGCGGCGCGCCCGGAATGGCTTCGAGGCGGGTACCCTTGCGGGCGCCGTGGATGGTCGAGGCGAGAAGGCCACGCGTATAGGGGTGCGAAGGGTTGCGCATGACGTCGCGCAACGGACCGGTCTCGACGATCTTGCCCGCATACATCACCGCCAGACGGTCGGAAATCTCCACCGCGACACCGATGTCGTGGGTGACGAAGATCACCGCCATGCCCATCTCGCGCTGCAATTCGCGCAACAGCAGCAGGATCTGGATCTGTACGGTGGCGTCGAGGGCCGTCGTCGGCTCGTCGGCGAGCAGGACCTCCGGGCTACACGACAACGCGAGCGCAATCATCGCGCGCTGACGCATGCCGCCGGACATCTCGTGCGGATAGGCGTCAAGTCGCCGCTTAGCGGAGGGGATGCGCACGGCATCGAGCATTTCGAGGGCACGCTGACGCCCTTGCGCCCAGCTCGAGTCATGATGGCGCACATAGGTCTCGGCGATCTGGTCGCCGATCGTATAGACGGGGTCGAGCGCGAGCGTCGCCTCCTGGAAGATCATCGACACGACGCCGCCGCGCATGCCTTCAAGCTCGTGCTCGTCCATCGCCAGAACGTCGCGGCCGGAGACGTTGATCGAGCCGGTGATGACGGTTCGGCGCGCCGGCAACATGCGCAGCATGGCCTTGAGGGTCACGCTTTTGCCGGAGCCGGATTCGCCCAGAAGGCCGAGCACCTCGCCGCGGGCGAGCGCGATGTCGACGCCGTTGAGCGCATGCACCGTGCGCTCGCCAGTGAAGCGCACGGAGAGGTCGCGGATATCGACGAGCGGCGTCATATGGCCTCCGAGTGGTTCACCGGAGTTCGTGCCCCGGGCGCGCTGCAGCATGCAATACCGCTGCGCAGACCCGGGGCTTCGCTCTGAACTAGGCCCCGGGTCTGCAGTGCAGCACGTCGCTGACGCTCCGTGCTGCACTGCGCCCGGGGCACGCAGAAAACAGCAGAAGACGCCGTCATAACGGCATCCTTTCGTGATGGTCCGTCACCGCCTGGAAGGCGCGGCCGAGGGCGACCAGGGTCTCGTCCCCGAAAGGCCTGCCGATCAGCTGCATGCCGATCGGCAGGCCCGTGGGCGTCGTTCCCGCGGGGATCACCAGAGTGGGCAGACCGAGATAATTGATGGGACGCATGAACCGCGTGATCGCCTGGATGGCCGCCTCGGCACCGGGACCGCCACCCACATCGGTCTCGGCGATGGTCGGCGCCGCCATGCGTGAGGCGGGAGCGAGCACCACGTCGACATCGCCAATCGCCGCGAGGTGCTCGGCGAGCGCGACCGCCCGCCAGCGCAGCGCCTCGAGATACTCGACGCCCGAATAGGCGAGCCCGTTCTCCAGACGCGAGCGCACCTGCGGGCCATAGTCCCCTGCCCGCGTGCGCAGCCACGGCGCGTGATAACTCGCCGCCTCGACGGCGAGCACGATCAGCGCCGCGGCGCTCAGCAGCACCTGGTCGGGCAGCTTGACTTCGACGACCTTGCAGCCGACCGCCGTCAATGTGGCGATGGTGGCATCCAGCGTCGCGGCGACCTCGGGGGTGAGATCGTCGACGTAAAAACTCTTCGGCACTCCGATGGTCAGGTCCTTGGGCGACCGCCGTGCGGCGGATTCGTCCCAGGCGGGGGCGCGATCGACGGTCGGATCGCGCGGATCGGGGCCGCCGGTCAATTGCAGGATCAAGCCGCAGTCCTCGGCGGTGCGGGCGAGCGGCCCGACCGTATCGAGGGTGAAGGACAGCGGCATGGCGCCGGCACGGCTGACGCGGTTGTTGGTGGGCTTGAGCCCCGTAACGCCGCAGAAATGCGCCGGCAAGCGGATCGAGCCGCCGGTGTCGGAGCCGAGCGCCGCTGGAACGAGCCGCGCCGCCACCGCGGTGCCTGAGCCCGACGACGAGCCGCCGGTGATGCGCTCGCGATCGAAGGCGTTGCGGGCGGGCCCCAGATGAGCGTTGTGGCCGGTCGGCCCGTAGGCGAACTCGGCCATGTGCAGGGCGCCGAGATGGATGGCGCCGGCGCTCGCGAGCCGCTCGCAGGCGGTCGAGGTGACGTCGGGGATGAAGCCCTTGCGCACCTTGGAGCCGCATTCGGCCAGCTTGCCGGCGAAATAGTACATGTCCTTGTGGGCGAGCGGCACGCCGTGCAGCGCCCCCCTCGCCTCCCCGCGGGCAAGCGCGCGATCGGCCTCAGCCGCGGCGGCGAGCGCGCCCTCGGCATCGATGCGTACGAAGGCGTTGAGTTTCGGCTGCCAGGTCTCGATGCGGGCGATGAGCGCATTCACGAGTTCGACGGACGACAGGGTGCGGGCGCGGATCGCCGCCGCGGCCTGGGTCAGGGTCAGCAATGCGGGGGCGCTCACCGGCCGATCTCCCGCCCCTGGACGACGACGAAACTCGCCGGCTCGACTTCGAACGGCACCGCGATGTCGGCGGCGGCGTAGCGCGAAAAGGTCGGCAGCGCCGCGGCGGCGACGCGCACCGGCGTCTCGGCCGCAACCACGATGCGGCTTCCCTCCGCATTGGCGGCGACGCGCGCGGGCGTGATCAAGTCGGGCATTCCACAATCTCCTGTTCGGCAGGTGCCGGAGCCGGCGCCTTCGTGTGGCCGGACGCCGGCTCGACCATATGGCAGGCGGTCGAATGGCCGGCGGTGCCGGTCGCGGTCAGGCGCGGGGCATTCTCGCTACACACCGCCTCGGCGAACGGACAGCGCGTATGAAAGCGGCAGCCCGGCGGCGGGTCGATGGGATTGGGCGGATCGCCGGCGATCGGCGCCTCCTGGGTGCGGGCGTCCGGATCGTGCGACGGCATGGCGGCGAGCAGCGCCCGCGTATAGGGATGACGGGCATCGGTGAACAGGGCTTCGACGGGCCCCGCCTCGACGATCTCGCCCAGATACATCACCACCACCTTGTCGGAGATGAAGCGCACCACGTTGAGGTCGTGGGAGATGAACAGGTAGGTGAGGCCGAACTCGTCCTTGAGGTCGATCAGGAGATTGAGCACCTGCGCCTCGACCGACTTGTCGAGGGCCGACACCGCCTCGTCGAGGATGACGAGGCGTGGCGCGAGCGCGAGCGCGCGGGCGATGTTGATGCGCTGGCGCTGGCCGCCCGACATCTCGTGGGGATAGCGCTGGGCGAATTGGGCCGGATCGAGCCCCACCTTGGCGAGGAGATCGCGGGCGCGGGCATGGGCCTTGTCGGCGGCGAGACCGTGCACGGTGGGACCGAACGCGATGGTGTCCTCGATGGTGAGGCGCGGATTGAGCGAGGCGTAGCTGTCCTGGAACACCATCTGGACGGCGCGACGCATGTCGCGCAGCGAAACGGTGGAGCCGACCAGTTCGCCGTCGAGGATGATCTCGCCGGCGTCCGGCTCGATCAGACCGATGATGAGACGGGCCGTGGTCGACTTGCCGCAGCCGGATTCGCCGACGATACCGAGGACTTCGCCCTTGTGGACGGCGAAGTTGACGTCGTCGACGGCGCGCACCGTGCTGCGCTTGCCGAACATGCTGCCGCCGACGGCGAAATGTTTCGACAGTCCCTTGACCTCGAGCAGCGGCTGCTGCGGCCCGCCGACATCCGCGGTGGGAGTAAGCACGTCAGTCTCGGACATCCATCGCACTCCGCATGCCGTCGCTCAGGAGGTTGAAACAGATGGAGACCACGAAGATCATCGCACCCGGCAGGGCCGCCACCCATGGATTGACGTAGATCGCCGTCCTGAGCGTGTTGAGCATCAGCCCCCACTCCGGCTCCGGCGGCTTGGTGCCCAGCCCGAGAAAGGACAGGCCAGCGGCCAGGATCATGCACACGCTGATCAGGCTGGTCGAATAGACGAAGATCGGTCCGAGCACATTTCCGAGCACGTGCACCCGCATGATGGTGAGCGCGCCCGCCCCCGAGGCGCGGGCGGCGTCGACGAAATCGAGCGTGCGCACGCTCGTGGTGACGCTTTCGGCGACGCGCACGATCGGCGGGATGAACACGATGGTGAGCGAAACCAGGCTGTTGACGATGCCGGCGCCGAGCGCGCCCGAGATCGCGATGGCGAGCAGCACCGACGGGAAAGCATAGAAGACGTCGACGGTGCGCATGATCGCCTGGTTGACGAGCCCGCCCACATAGCCGGCGACGACGCCGAGCGTGGTGCCGATCACGAAGGCGAGCAGGACCGGGGCGAGCCCGATGAACAGCGACAGCCGGCCGCCATAGATCAGGCGGGCGAACATGTCGCGGCCGAGTTCGTCGGTGCCGAGGATGTAGCGCGGCGTGCCGATCGGGCGCAGGCGCCGAATCATCGAGCCCTGGTAGGGATCGGCGAGGCCGAGCCAGGGGGCAAGGATGGCGGCGAGCACGATCAGGATCAGGATCGCGGCGCAGGCGACCGCGACCTTGTCGCGCATCAACCGGCGGCCGACATTTGCCCAGTATCCCCTCGCCTTCTCGACGTGGACGATGCGGATGGTGTCGTCGGCGATCACGCTCATCATTTAGCTCCTCTTGATGCGCGGATCGATCGCCGCCTGCACGACGTCGACGAGAAGGTTGAGAACGACGAAAAACAGCGCCAGCACCAGGATAGTGCCCTGCAGGAGCGGCAGGTCGCGCTGGAAGATCGCCGAGTTGAGGAGGAAGCCGGTGCCCGGCCAGGAAAACACCGTCTCGATCAGGATCGAACCGCCGAGCAGGTAGCCGAGTTGCAGACCCATGACGGCGATCGCGGTCGGCGCCGTGTTCTTGACCACGTGGACGAAGATGCGCTGCTCGGAAAGGCCCTTGGCGCGTAGCGCCAGCACGAACTCCTGCGACAGCAGGTCGCCGACCAGCGCCCGCACCGTGCGGGTGACGATGCCCATGGGGATCACCGACATGGTCACGGCCGGCAGGATCATGTGCCGGAAGTGCGCCCAGTCCCATGCCCAGCCGCCCGGGCCGGCGCCGACCGCCGGCAACCAGCCGAGCATCACCGAGAAGACGATCACCAGCACCATGCCGAGCCAGTAGTGCGGCATCGACACGCCCGCGATGGCGATGGTGGTGACGGCGCGATCGATCCATCGGTCGCGGAAATAGCCGGCCAGGAAGCCGAACGTGCCGCCGGAGACGAAGCCCAGCATGGCGGCGAAGATGGCGAGCGTCACCGTGTTGCCGACGGCGCGCGAGACCTCGTCGAGGACGGCGCGGCCGGTGGCGATGGAGGTGCCGAGGTCGCCATGGAGCGCCTTCCAGACCCACAGGCCGAACTGCACCGGCAGCGGCCGGTCGAAGCCATAAGCTTTGCGCAATTGCGCCGCGAGTTCGGCCGATGCGTCCGGCGGCAACACGGCCACCAGGGGATCGCCGGGCGTGATGTGCACGAGGAGGAAGCACACCACCGCCACGGCAAGCACCACCGGGATCACCAGCACCAGGCGCTTGAGGACGTAGAAGATCATGCAGGTCCGGCCTCATCAGGTACGCGCGACACTGGACGACCTCATCCTGAGGAGCGCTCGTCTTCGAGCGCGTCTCGAAGGATGTGGCCACCGTGGCCGCCCTCGCCCTTCGAGACGCGGCCCAAGCGGGCCGCTCCTCAAGGTGAGGGCGGGGAGAGCTTTCAATTCATCGTCATGGTCGAGAAGTCCACGAACCAGCTCTTGGGCTGCACGAAGTTCTTGATCTTGGCCGACATGGCGCGTGGACCGACGTCGTGGGCGACGTAGAGGAACGCGGCCTCGTCGACCGAGCGCTCGTGCAGGGCGGCGAGCGCCTTATCGCGCTCGGCCGGGTCGAAGGCGACGCGCACCTTGGCGACCAGGGCGTCGTATTCGGGTTCGTTGATGAAGCCCCAGTTGTTGGAGACCGGCGGCGCCATCTTCGAATCGAGGAAGCGGATCATGGCGAAGAACGGGTCCATGGCGGCGTAGGTGACATTGGTGGCGTGCGCGCCGCGCGCCGACTCGTCCTTCGCCCCCTTGCGCCAGTTGGTGAACAGCGTGTTCCACTCGATGACGTCGAGCTCGACGTCGAAGAAGCATTCGGCAAGCGACTGCTGGACGAACTCGTTCATGGGCAATGGCAGCATCTGGCCCGAACCGGAAGCGGAGGTCTGGGTCTTCACCTTGAGCTTCTTGGTCGCCGAGAAGCCGGCTTCGGTCATGAGCTTCCTGGCCGCGTCGGGATCGTACTTGATCTGGAACTTGGGGCTGCCGCGCCACGGATGGCCGGGCTCGAAGGTGCCGGTCGCCGACGCCATCAGGCCGCCGAGGAGCCCGTCCTTCATGGCGTCGCGGTCGATGCACAGGTTCGCCGCCTTACGCACCCTGATGTCGTTCCAGGGCGAGCCCTCGATGCGCGAGAACTGCCACGGCCACACATGCGGCTGTTCGTTCTGGTAGACGACGAAGCCGCGCTGCTTGATCTGCGGCAGGGCGTCCGGCGCCGGGTTCTCGATCCAGTCGACCTGGCCGGCGAGGAGCGCCGCCGTGCGGGCATTGGCCTCCGGCATCGGCAGCACCACGAGGCGGTCGACCTTCGGGACTCGCTTCGCATCCCAATAGCCGGCGTTCTTCACCATCTCGAGCCGCTCGCGCGGCACGAACTTGTCCATCTTCCACGGCCCCGTGCCCGAGGCGCTGCGCGTGAAGGCGTCCCAGGCCTGCTTGGCGCGCTCTTTTGTGTCGGCGACGTTCGCCGGCACGGCGTCATAGAGCTTCTTCCACTGGGTCGGGCTCGCCATGAAGAGGTTGGTGAGATTGATCGGCAGCAGCGCTTCCGGCGCCGCCGTCGTCAGTTCGACCGTCATGTCGTCGATCTTCTTGGCCGAACGCAGGCTCGGCATGCGCGAGGCGGTGACGCCGACCTGGCTGGCGTCGAACTGCAACGCGTCCTGCTTGAGGACTTTCTCCACGTTCCACACCACCGCGTCGGCGTTGAAGTCGGAGCCGTCGTGGAATTTGACGCCCGGCCGCAGCTTGAAGATCCACTTGGTCTTGTCGGCGTCGCTGACCTTCCATTCGGTGGCGAGGCTTGGGATGACGACGCTCGCCTTGTCGGCCGACGACAAGTCCCACTGCGTCAGGCCATCGTACATGGTGTTGCCGGTGAAGCGGTTGCCCTCGAAACCCTGGTCGGGCTGGCCGAGCGTGCGTGGAATGTCGGCGGCGGTCATGCCGATGCGCACGGCGCTCTCGGCGAATACGGGCGAATAGGACGTGATCAGCATGCCGGCGGTCATTCCGGCCGCCCATAGGGCACGCAACTTCATCGACGCCTCCTGGTGTTGGCTACTTCATTGCGTCGCCCACCATTACAAGGAGCGTGCCAGCGGCCCGGAGGCGGCCCGCCTTGGCACCCATGTGGCGCATGGCCGAAGCTTCGTGCGCGCCGCAGGGGCCTGCCGAAAGACCCATGGAACCTGCGACGAGACGCCGCTTTCTTGCGGCCAGCCCTTCGTCGGCCGGCCATGTCGACACCGGGCAGCGTCCAAGCCGCAGGCAGATGTTGCTGTAAATATGAGCAGCCGCGCGATTAGGCAGCGGCTTGCGGCCAACCTCGCTTCGCTCCTAGAACGAACCCACCAGGAGTGAAGACATGCGCAATCTGAAGATCGACGCCGAACGCCTGTGGGGCGACCTGATGGAGACGGCCGCCTTCGGCGCCACCCCCAAGGGCGGGCTCGCCCGGCTGACGCTCACGGACGAGGACCGCAAGGTGCGCGACTGGTTCCGCACGCAGGCCGAGGCGCTCGGTTGCACCGTGACGGTGGACGACATGGGCATCATGTTCGCGCGCCGGAAAGGCCAGCGCGACGACCTCGCCCCCATCGCCATGGGCAGTCATCTCGACACCCAGCCGACCGGCGGCCGGTTCGACGGCGTACTCGGCGTCCTCGGGGCGCTGGAAGCGCTGCGCACCATGGTCAATGCCGGCTACGAGACCGTCGCCCCCATCGAGGTGGTCAACTGGACCAACGAGGAGGGCTCGCGCTTCGCTCCAGCGGTGATCGCCTCCGGCGTGTTCTCGGGCGTCTTCACCCGCGACTGGGCGATCGCCCAGAAGGACCGCAGCGGCATCGCCTTCGGCGATGAACTGAAGCGGATCGGCTATGCGGGCAGCGAACGCTGCGGTGCCCATCCGCTGTCCGCCTATTTCGAACTGCACATTGAGCAGGGCCCGATCCTCGAAGCCGAGAACACCGAGATCGGCATCGTCACCGGCGTGCAGGGCGTGCGCTGGTACGAGGTGGCGCTCAAGGGCCAGGAATCCCACACCGGCGCGACCCCCATGACCATGCGCAAGAACGCGCTCTTGGGCGCTGCCCGCCTCGTCGACCGCATCGAGACGATCGCCCGCGCCCATCCGCCGCACGCGGTCGGCACCGTCGGCCTCGTCGAGGTCAAGCCGAATTCACGCAATGTCGTCCCCGGCGAGGTCTTCTTCACGGTCGACTTCCGCCACCCCGACGCCGCCGTGCTCGCCGACATGGAGGCCGCGTTCTGCCATGCCCTCGACGAGGTGTGCGTGCCGCTCGGGCTCTCGGTCGCGTGCGAGAAGATCTGGGACGAAGCGCCGGTGCATTTCGACAAGGACTGTATCGCCGCCGTGCGGGCGTCCGCCGCCACCTCGGGCTACTCGACCCGCGAAATGTTTTCCGGCGCCTCCCACGACGCCGCCGTCGTCGCCCGCGTCGCCCCCACCGCGATGATCTTCGTGCCGTGCCGGGACGGCATCAGCCACAACGAGGTCGAGTTCTCGTCGAAGGAGCAGTGCGCGGCCGGCGCGCAGGTGCTGCTGCAGGCGGTGATGGATTATGATCGGAGGTTGGCGGAGCAGAAGCGATAGCCGGCGAACATTGCCGTCATTGCGAGCCGAAGGCGAAGCAATCCAGGGGCGGCACGGCAAAGAGCTGGATTGCATCGTCGGCTTCGCCTCCTCGCAATGACGAGTTGCGTTCATCGCCCGCCCGCTTGGGCGAATCCGGACATCAAACTAAACTAGCTCCAGCCGCAGAGTCCGACCGACCATCTTCGCCGCACGCTGTAGCGTTGCGATGGTGACGTTGCCGTCCTTGGGGTCGAGCAGCCGACTGATCTGGCTGCGGCTCGTCTTCATCCGCTCGGCGAGGCTCTTACGCGAGATCTTCTGCGCCTTCATGGCTTCGACGATCTGCCAGGCAAGCACCTCCTTGATGGCGACAGCTTCGAACTCTTCGCGTTTACCCTCGGAGGCGAGAAACTCGTCAAGCGTCGTCAGGCCTGCGACTGTTCGGCGAGGCTTTGCGTCCGTCTTTTTCCGGAGCTTTTTCATGGCATGAACTCGTTATGACGACGCCGAGCAAGGGCCAAGTCTTCGCGGGGTGTTTGTTGTGACTTCTTAATGAACCCGTGGAGAATCAGGATTTTGCTTTGTTGGATGCTGAAGATCACACGCGCGGTCCTACTGCTCGGAAGATCGCTTCGCACTTCCCAAAGCCCTTCGCCCAAAGATCGGCACAGCGGCATTCCAATCGGCCATCGATACTGCACTCGCATCAAGTCCTGGCCGATGGCATTGCGGTCGCGTTCGTCAAGGCCGCGCAGCCAGCCGCGAACCACATCGGCGCCGGCGCGCGTTCGATAGAACACGACCGCAATCTTGCGCGGCTGCTCAGGCATTCTGAACTATATATCGTACATGCACCATAAAATGTCCACCCCCCGACGAGCGCTCACTGACCTCTACTTGATCCGCTCCAGGATGCTCACATAGTTCGCCACCGCCGTTCCGCCCATGTTGTAGATTCCGGCGAGTTTTGCGTCCTTGACCTGCATGTCGCCGGCCGTGCCGGTGAGCTGCATCGCCGCGAGGGCATGCATGGAGACGCCGGTCGCCCCGATGGGATGGCCCTTGGATTTGAGGCCGCCGGACGGGTTGACGGGCAGGCGGCCGTCCTTCTGGGTCAGACCGTCGAGGGCCGCGCGCCCACCGTGGCCTTCGGGCACGAGACCCATGGCCTCGTATTCGATCAGTTCGGCGATGGTGAAGCAGTCGTGAGTCTCGACGAAGGAGAGGTCGCCGAGACCGAGGTCGGCACCAGCGAGCGCGCGCCGCCACGCCTCGGTACAGCCTTCGAACTTGAGGATGTCACGCGCGCTCATGGGCAGAAAGTCCTGCACATGGGCGGCCGAGCGAAACGCCACCGCCTTGTCGAGCGCGAGCGCGGTCTCGACGTCGGCGAGGACGAGGGCGGCGGCACCGTCGGAGACGAGCGAGCAATCGGTGCGTTTCAACGGTCCGGCCACGTAGGGGTTCTTGGGACTCTCAGTGCGGCAGAACTCGTAGCCGAGATCCTTGCGCATCTGGGCATACGGGTTGGCGACGCCGTTCTTGTGGTTCTTGGCCGCGATGGTCGCCAGCGCGTCCGACTGGTCACCGTATTTCTGGAAGTAGAGCGAGGCAATCCGGGCGAAGATGCCGGCAAAGCCGCCTTCGGTCGCGGCCTCTTCGCGCACATAGGAGGCCTTGAGCAAGGTCGCCCCGATCTGGTCCGGCGCCGTCGTGGTCATCTGCTCGACGCCGACCACGAGGACGATGCGCGCCGCCTTGGCGTCGATCGCCCGCAGGCCCTGATGGACGGCCGCAGAGCCGGTCGCACAGGCGTTCTCGACGCGGCTGGCACGCGTAAAGCGCAGGTCGGGCGATGCCTGCAGAACGAGAGAAGCGGTAAATTCCTGCGGCGAGAAGACCGAACCGAAATGGCCGAGCACGATTTCGTCCACGTCGGCTGCGGCCACGCCGGCGTCTGCGAGCGCCTCGCGCGCGACCCGCACAACCAGGCTCTCGACGCTTTCTGCCTCCAGGCGGCCGAAGGCCGTATGTGCCCATCCGACGATGCAGCCGGTCATGTTCCACTCCCTTGGCGCTTCGGTCCTTGCCGAATTTTGGTCGCTTTCGTGCGCGACCACCACCATAGCCTGTCGGGGGAAAGGGGAGAACCGCTTTCGCGGCCTTGGCCTCCCCACCCCAATGCGTTTAAAGTGCCGGCGTTCGAAGTGCCAAATCGTCAGAAATGCCGAGCATTCAACGTGTCGAGTGTTCGAAGTACAGAGCTTCGAAGTACAGAGCATTGAGTACGCCGAGCGTCGGCCGTGCCGGCAGGAACCCGACGCCCCCCGACGACGACAACCGGACCGATCCCTTGCCCCAACACGCACTATTTCCTATCCGAGCCAGTCACCTCCGGGCCTTTGCACTCGCAGCCCTGGGCGCACTGGCGGCGACTCTGCCGGCCTCTGGCGAGGCCCTCCTGCTGATCGAGGCCAACAGCGGCAAGGTGCTGCAGGCCGAGAATGCCACGATGCCGTGGTACCCGGCCTCCACCACCAAGCTGATGACCACCTACGTGACCCTCAAGGCGGTGCGCGAGGGACGGCTCACGCTCGATACCCCCCTCACCGTGTCGCCCAATGCCGTCGCCCAACAGCCGTCCAAGATGGGGTTCCGCGCCGGCACCACGGTCACGGTCGACAATGCCCTCAAGATGCTGATGGTGAAGTCGGCCAACGACATGGCGGTGGTACTCGCGGAGGGCGTGTCGGGATCGATCGACAAATTTTCCGACGAAATGAATCTCGCCTCCCGGCGCCTCGGCATGACCCAGTCGAGCTGGGTCAACCCCAACGGCTTGCCGGCCGACGGCCAGATCACCTCGGCGCGCGACATGGCGATTCTCGCCCGCGCCCTGATCCGCGAGATGCCCGAATACGACTTCTACTGGCACATCCCGGCGATCCGGCTCGGCAAGCGCGTCATGCGCAACTACAACACGCTGATCGGCCGCTATCCGGGTGCCGACGGCATGAAGACCGGATTCATCTGCGCTTCCGGCTTCAACCTCGTCGCCTCGGCAACGCGCGACGGCAAGCGCCTGATCGCGGTCGTATTCGGCGCCCCGTCAGGGCCGGTCAGGGCCGCCAAGGCGGCGGCGCTCCTGGAACAGGGGTTTTCCGGCTCCGGCCTGAACTGGCTGATGCCCGCGCTGGGCACGGTCGAGAGCCTGCCGCCGATCGCGGCGACACCGCCCAACCTGCGCGAGGAGATGTGCGGCAAGCATCGCCGCCGCCCCGCCGCCGAGGAAGCCGACGATGACGACGACTCGACGGTCGCGGGCGACCAGAGCTCCCCCCAGGCTTTCCTGCTGTCGAGCCTGAAGAGCCCGTTGCCGAAACCCTCCTCTTTGATCGGCCCACTGGTGGAAACCCAGGCTCCGATCCCGGTCTATGTGGGCCTGCCCAAACCGGCCCCGCGCGTGGCGGCGCCGGTCCGGGCGAAGAAGCCCGCGGCAGCGGCAGCGGCAGCGGCGGCACAACCTGCGGGTGCAGCGAAGCCGGCGGCCGCGAAACCGGCAGCCCGGAAGACGGCGGCGAAACCCAATCCCGCCAAGCCGGCCGCGGCGAAGCCCGCCGCCACCAAACCCGACGCGCCAAAACCGGCTGCCAAACCGGCCGGTGCAGCCTCGACAGCCACTGCGGCCGCGGCTGCGGTCAAGCCGGCGGCCCCGAAAGCCGCCCCCAAATCGGCGGCGAGCGCGGCCAAGCCGCCTGCCCCCACCATGCAATGAGCGCAAGCGCTGAAACGCCACAATGACTGAACGGCCGCCCCGCGGGCCGGCCCTGCCGGTTCCGCTGACGATCCTCACCGGCTTCCTCGGCGCCGGTAAGACTACGTTGCTCAACGCCTTGGTGCGCGATCCGGCGCTCGCCGGCGCGGCGGTGCTCATCAACGAGTTCGGCGAAATCGGCCTCGACCATCTCCTGGTGGAGAAGATCGACGACAACATGGTCATGCTGGCGACCGGCTGCCTGTGCTGCACCATGCGCGGCGACCTCATCGAGGCGCTGGAGAAGCTCCTGCGCGGGCGCGACAACGGCCGTCTCACCTTCGACCGCGTGGTGATCGAGACGACGGGGCTCGCCGATCCGGCGCCGGTCGTGCACACCACCATGGCCCATCCCTATCTCGCCATCCGGTTTCGCCTCGACGGCATCGTCACGGTGGTCGATGCCGTCAATGGCATGGCGACGCTCGATGCCCAGATGGAGTCGGTCAAGCAAGTCGCGCTCGCCGACCGTATCGTCTTGGCCAAAACCGATCTCCTCGACACGCCGGAGCGGCGCGCGCAAGCGGATGCCCTGACGGCCCGGCTGCGCGCCCTCAATCCGGCGGCGCCCATTCTCGACGCAGCGGCGAGCGAAGCCGGCGCGGCGCAGCTGATCGGCTGCGGCCTCTACGATCCGACCACGAAGATTCCCGACGTCAAGCGCTGGCTGGCCGCGGAGGCTTACGAGGACGCGGCGCATCACCACCACCACGACCATCACCACCACGACGTCAATCGCCACGACGAGCGCATCCGCGCCTTCTCGTACGCGACTGATCAGGCGATCCCGGCGTCCATGTTCGACATGTTCATCGAGCTCCTGCGCTCCCTGCATGGTCCCGACATGCTGCGGCTCAAGGGAATCGTGAAGATCGCCGACATGCCCGACACCCCCGTCGTGGTGCACGGCGTCCAGCACCTGTTCCATCCCACCGTGCGGCTGGAGCGGTGGCCGGACGAGGACCACCGCACCCGCATGGTCCTGATCATGCGCGACGGCTCACCGGAGAAGATCACCGAACTGTTCGAGGCTTTTCTCGCCGCGCCGAGGATCGACCGGCCCGACAGCGCCGCCCTTCTCGATAACCCGCTGGTGCCGTTCGGCGGCATGGACCGCTGACATGTCGCGACTGCCCCCCTGCTCCACCCCCGCCGTACCCGGAGATGCCGACCGGGGCGTTGGCCCCGCGCAGGTGCTGGCGTTCTGGCGCGAGGCCGGGCGAGATCGCTGGTTTTCGGCCGACGCGGCCTTCGATGCGACGATCCGCGAGCGTTTCCTGCCCCTCTACGAAGCGGCGGCGCAGAGGCTGCTTGCCGCCTGGGAGGACACCGCCGACGGAGCGCTGGCGCTCCTGATCGTCCTCGACCAGTTTCCCCGCAATATGTTCCGGGGATCAGCCCGCGCCTTCGCAAGCGACGCACAGGCCCGTGCCGTCGCGGCGCGCGCCCTCGCCCGCGGATTCGATCTGCGCTTCCCCAACCCGGAACGACGCTTCTTCTACCTGCCCTACATGCATTCCGAAGACATGGTCGACCAGCAGCGCTGCCTGTCGCTGTGCGCGGCCGCGGGCGACCACGAGGGCGTCGAATACGCCGTCCTGCATGCGGACATCATTCGCCGCTTCGGGCGATTTCCACACCGAAACGCCGCATTGGACCGCCTCACCACGGCCGACGAAGCGGCCTTCCTCGCCGACGGCGGGTTTGCGGGCTGACGCTTGCGGCCGTTTTCCGGCTCACACCTTCCGGACGGGGGGCGCCAAGGATCGCCGCAGCAAGGCCCGCAGCAGATTGGCGCGGCTGACGATGCCAACCACCTTCCCGTCCGCCACCACCGGCAGGCGCCGGACAGTATGGCGCAGCATCAAGGCGATCACGTCTTCCAGCGGCATTTCGGCCGAAATGGTGATGGGCTCGCGCGTCATCAGATCCTCGACGCGGCGCAGGTTGAGCTCGTCCTGGTCGGTGCCGGCTTTCGCCAGCATGTCGATCAGCCGCGGCTGTCCGTTTTCGCCGGAACGCAGGAAATCGTTCTCGGTGACGAGCCCGACCAGCCGATCCTGTGCGTCCACAACCGGCAGGCCGCTGATCTGATGCTGAATCATCAGACGCGCCGCCTCGAGCAAGGGGGCATCGGGTCGAACCGTCGCCGCCCCGGTGGTCATGACTTCGCCCGCTTTCATCAAACCCTCCCACCGAAGATTTCGCTCGGCGAAAAGAACCCTGGATTCCGAGTATCCCGGTTCCCACAAGCCGAAAACAACCCGTATCCAGCGACAATACGCAACGCACCGTCCGTCGTTTCGGAACGAGGCGCCTTTCGCTGCGCATGCTGTCGACGAAACGAGAAAGGATCAACGTCATTTACATGCGCGGCGCAAGGATTTCCAGAATCAAGTCTTCCTGGCGGCCGAAGAAATGCCAGCGGAACGTGTACCCACCGTCATTGTGGTGTCAGGCGGCCCATTGCAGGCCGCGCCGGCGCGTGAATCCCCCACCGGCAAGCCCGGCATCGCATCCGAGGCGAATCGGTGGCATGCTGTGGATCGGCGACGAAACCAGGCGTCACGGTACCGCTCCATCGGACCGGGAGCCCTCGTTGGCTTGAAAATTGCGATGTTGATTCGTCATCGATTCATGCCACTGTCGAGGACGGACCACAGGATCACAACCGAGCGTTCGCCGGGGCTCACGATTCTCGGCTCAACCGTCATGAACCTGCCATGCGAATTGCACTCTCCACCGGCGGCGGCGACGCACCGGGCTTGAACGCAGTCATCCGCGCCGCAGCGCTTTCGGCCACCAATCGTGGCTGGGAGGTCGTCGGCATCCGCCGCGGATTCTACGCCCTTCTCGGCGAGGACGACGTCGTACCACTGACCCGCGAAGCCGTTCGCGGCATCGGTCATATGGGCGGCACCATCCTCGGCACCACCAATCGCGGCAATCCATTCCGCTACCCGCGCAAGCGGGCGGATGGGACCTATGACGAAATCGACCGTTCGGACGAGCTGGTCAACCACGCCAGGGAGCTCGGCATCGACGCCATCATCACCATCGGCGGCGACGGCTCGATGGCGCTGGCGCAGATGCTGTTCGAAAAGGGCGTCAGGATCGTCGGCGTGCCGAAGACGATCGACAACGATGTCGGTGGCACGCTGACCACCTTCGGCTTCGACACCGCGGTCAACACCGCCATCGAAGCGCTCGACAAGCTGCACACCACCGCCGAAAGCCACGACCGCGTCATCGTCATGGAGGTGATGGGGCGTAATGCCGGTTTCATCGCCCTGCATTCCGGCCTCGCAGCCGGTGCCGACGTCATCCTGATTCCCGAAATTCCCTACGACATCGACAAGGTGTGCGGAAAGATCCAGCGGCGGGACAAGGCCGGCCGCCATTTCTCCATCGTGGTGGTTGCCGAAGGCGCCTTCCCGGTCGGAGGCCAAGTGTCGGTTCTGGGCAACTCGCTGCCCGGCCAGGCGCTGCGGGTCGGCGGCATTGCGGATCGGCTCGCGCGGGAGATCCAGGCGGTCACCGGCAAGGAGTGCCGCTCGCTGGTGCTCGGTCATCTGCAGCGCGGCGGCATGCCGACCGGCTATGACCGCATTCTCGCCACGCGCTTCGGCGGCGCCGCCGTACGGGCAGTCGCCGAGGAGCGCTGGGGCGAGATGGTGGCCCTCAAGCCGCCGGACATCGTCACCGTCCCGTTCGCGGAAGTCTTGCGCGACGAACGCCGCGTCAGCCTCAAGGACGACATCGTGCTGACCGCGCGCGCCGTCGGCGTATCGTTCGGGGACTGAGCCACCCCGCCGGGCTCCACCCACCAAACCAAAACGGCGGCCCAGGCCGCCGTTTTTTTGGTCGTTAACTTGTCGGTAACGCTGGTTACCGCAGTGTTACTGACGGTACTGCTGGATTCGCGTCGTTCTCAACCCGGCGAGACCATGCCGGTCGATGGAGTATTGCCAAGCAAGAAACTCCTCGACCGTCAAAGTGTAGCGGCTGCAAGCCTCCTCCAGAGACAGGAGGCCACCGCGAACCGCCGCCACCACTTCCGCCTTGCGCCGGATCACCCAACGCTTGGTACCAGGCGCAGGAAGGTCCGCGATCGTCAGCGGGCTGCCGTCGGGCCCGATCACGTACTTCACCCTCGGGCGGTGGGGTTCAGTCATGGATACTCTCACGCACTGGAACAGGACAAACTCCAACTCCAGGACAACCTACCGCTTGCCGCTTAAAATTTGCCTAAGCGTCACACAAAACTCAGAAATGTCATGACCAGACGCCCTCACGGCGCCGTTAGGCACCGCAAGGGCAATCAGTCCACGTGGTCGGGGAGGATTTTCAGGAAGCGGCGGGCTTGGTCACCCGCTTGATCTTGTCGACAGTGAAGGTCTCACCGGACACTTTCAGTATCGGCGGATTCTGGGTCAGGTCGACGGAATCGACGACGCCTTCAATCTCGGTCGACACCCCGACGGTCTTGCCGCTCGCGTCCTTGGCGGTGGCTGTGAGCTTGTACTTGCCTTCCGGCCACTGGGCGCCGTCCTTGCTCTTGCCGTCCCACAGGAAGCTCTGTTCACCCGCCTGCACCGTGTAACTGCCCGTATAGGCGGTCTGGCCGTTCTCGCTGGTGATGGTGATCGACACCGTCGAGGGCTTTTCGACCTTGAAATTCCATCGCGTGGTGCCGCTCGTGTACTTGGCCATCGAGCCGTCGACCGCGACGGTCTTGCCGACGAAGCCGAGCGCATAGGAGGTCTGGGTTGCCTGCTGCAGTTCGATCAGCGAGGCCAGCTGGTCGTTGGACTTGAGCTGCTGCTCGACCTGCGCAAACTGCACCAGTTGCTGGGTGAACTGGTTGGTGTCGAGGGGATCGAGCGGGCTCTGGTTCTTCAGCTGCGTCGTCAGGAGTTGCAGGAAGGTCGTGAAATTGGATGCCAGCGTTTCGTTTTTGGTCTTGGTTGGCGACTTGCTGGATGACGACGAAGGGGTAGTCGGCGTCGAGGTGATCTCGGAACTCGTATTGGGATAGATCGTCGTCATGGTCGTTCCTCACACTCGGATATCGACGCCGCCGACCGTTCCCGACCAGCGATAATTGCGCACGGATGTGACGGGTGCCGGCTCTGCGGCCTGGGCACCGATACCCGAGACCGGCGGCAGGCGGGCCGGACGGGGATCCCGGTCGGCGTTCGCCCCCTGGTCGCGCAAGGAAAACTGCATGGCGCCGTCGCCGGTCTTGAGGCCGGCGTCGTTGAGGGCACGTTCGAGCTGGGGCGCGTCGCGGCGCAGAAGGTCGAGCGTCTGGCTGCGCTCCACCACCAGATGGGACGTGACATTGCCGTGGCGGTCGACGTCGAGCTTGACGTCGATGCGGCCGAGCTCGGGCGGATCGAGGCGGATTTCAAAACGATTGTTGCCGGCCTGGGCGCGCGCGGCGATTTCCACCGCGACCGAGGCGATCGGAATGGCGGTCGCCGGCGCCTGACTCGCCGCAGCCGGAGTGGCGGCCGCAGCGTTCGCAGCCGTGGTGGCGGTCAGCGGTCCTGCCCCGACGGTCTGCAGCTGCTCAAGACCGGCGTGAGAGGAGGCAGCCGGTTGATCGTGGCGCGGACCGGCGTCGACGTTCCTGGTCGCGGCCTCCGCGCCACCGGCCGTCGGTTTGGCTGTGCGGGCCTCGTGCTGCGCGGCCGAAGGCTCTTCGCGCGACGCAGATCGCGGCTCGCCTGTTTTGCCGGTTTCGGCGGGCACCGCTTCCTGCGCGCCGGGGCGCGCCTCGGGCTTGGTGGCCGGCGCAGCCGGGCCGGCACTGTCGGCAGGCTTGTCGACTTTCTGGGTCGGCGCAGCTGCGGGTTCGGCAGGAGCCGCACCGGCAGCACCGGCCGCCTTGTCGTCACCGGCCGCGGTGTCCGTCGGCAAGGGCTTGGAGGGCTGATCCCCGGATGCTGCGGCGGCAACCGCCGCGGCCCCGGATGCCTGTTCAGCGTCGACCTCCACCGGGACGGCGGCGGCCGGCGAGACCGGCGGCGGAGCGACGGGCACGACCGGCACAGCCGCCACGGTGACCACGGCAGCATCGGGGATGGAGGTATCTTGATCCTCCGCGATCTCGGGTTCGGTCGCGGGTTCCGATTTGGCGGGCACGATTGCGGCCGCGTCGCCCTTGTTCGGGCCAGCCACAGCCGGTTCAGATGGGGTGCGGGAGGGTTCGGACGGCTGCTGGTCGGCCGCTGGTGAATTCGACGCCGGCGGATCGGAATCCCGCGTCCGGGCGGGTTCCCGGCTGTCCTGGCGACCAGTACGTTCGGTACGGCGGGAGGATGGCGGGGTGCCTCCGTTTTCGGGCGGAGCGGTCTGGTCGAGCAGATCCGAAAACTGCTTACTGTCCCTCTCGGCAGAAGAGGCCGAGGAATACCGCGGATTGCGCGCATTCACGTTCAAGGCGGATCCGGCGGCACTGGTCTGCGGCTCAACGCTCGGCACGTTCTTCACCTCATGGCATCTACACCTTGTTGTTCTGCAATCGCCAGGCCATCCGGGCCGCCCGAGAATTGCACGACAATTCAGTGTTTTGGCTTGGCGGCAGGGGGGGCGGCACCATTCGACCGGGGCAAGCCTTGCTGGGAACGCGGCAACATCTGCCGGGCGGCGCGGTCATTGCTTCAAACGCCTTCGTTCCTATAGTAAGGAGCGGGTTGCGCGCGTTCTGCCGCCGGAGTCCTGATGCCAGGGTGACCCTGACGGACGACGAGCCGGGAACGGCCGGCTGAAATCAAAGCGCCGCCCCTTTGGGCTTCGACGGAGGAGCGCGGCACGAGGCCGCGACAGGGATGCTGAACAGTCTGGATATCGAGGGCAGACCTCAGGATACCCGTGTTGTCGTCGCCATGTCGGGAGGCGTCGACTCTTCGGTGACCGCTGCCTTGCTGAAAGAGGAAGGCTACGACGTCGTCGGCGTCACCCTGCAGCTCTACGATCATGGCGCCGCCATCCACCGCAAAGGCGCCTGCTGCGCCGGGCAGGACATCCACGACGCCCGGCGGGTGGCGAGTGCCATCGGTATACCCCACTACGTCCTCGACTACGAAAGCCGCTTCAAGGAGGCGGTGATCGATCGCTTCGCCGAGAGCTACGTCTCGGGCGAGACCCCGGTACCGTGCATCGAATGCAACCAGGCGATCAAGTTCCGCGATCTCCTGACCACCGCCCGCGACCTCGGCGCGCAGGTACTCGCGACCGGCCACTATGTGGCGTCGCGCAGGCTGGCGGACGGAACGCGGGGTCTGTTCCGCGCCTGCGACAGCGAGCGCGATCAGAGCTATTTCCTGTTCGCCACCACGCGCGAACAGCTCGAATTCCTGCGCTTTCCCCTCGGCGATCGCACCAAGCCCGAGGTGCGCGAACTCGCCCGCCGCTTCGGCCTTGCGGTCGCCGACAAGCACGACAGCCAGGACATCTGCTTCGTGCCGAGCGGGCGCTATAGCGAGATGATCGAGCGGCTTCTGCCGGGCGCCGCCGATCCCGGCGACATCGTCGATCTCGGCGGCCGCGTGCTCGGCCAGCACCAGGGCATCATTCATTTCACCGTCGGGCAACGGCGCGGGCTCGGCATCGCCGCCGGTGAGCCGCTCTACGTGGTGCGCCTGGATGCCTCGCGCCGGCGCGTGATCGTCGGCCCGCGCGACGCGCTCAAGACCACTCGCATGTGGTTGCGCGACGTCAACTGGCTCGGGAGCGCCGATTTCGACCGGGCTCTGGCCACCGACCGCATCGAAGCCTTCGTCAAAGTCCGTTCGACGCGGCAACCCCAGCCGGCGTGGCTGGCGCGCAGCGCCGAGGGGACCGTCGTCGATCTCGTCGCCGGCGAAGAGGGCGTGGCGCCGGGCCAGGCTTGCGTGTTCTACGATGCGGTCGACGGCCAGGCGCGCGTGCTCGGCGGCGGGTTCATCAAGGGGGCGGCATCCCTCCCGGATGCGCCGGAAATCGAGGCGCCGTCGGTCGAGGCGGCGGAATAGCGGCAGCGGGAGCCGGGGCGATGGCGGGGGAAGCGGGGGAAGATCTCGACAAGGGCACGATCGCGACAGCCTATGCCAGATGGGCGCCCGTCTACGACCTCGTGTTCGGCGCCGTATTCGATCGCGGACGCCAAGCCGCGATCGTCGCCGCCGAACGGCTCGGCGGCCGCATTCTCGAGGTCGGCGTCGGTACCGGCATTTCGCTGCCCGATTACGCCCGTACCAACCGGCTGGTCGGCGTCGACCTGTCGGAACCCATGCTGCGCAAGGCGCAGGAGCGCGTCGCCGAACACCACCTCGACAATGTCGAGGCGCTGGCGGTGATGGACGCGGAAAATCTGGGATTGCCGGACGACGCCTTCGACGTCGTCGTGGCCCAGTATGTCATCACGGCCGTACCCCACCCCGAACGCACCCTCGACGAGTTCGCCCGCGTGCTCAAGCCGGGCGGAGAAATCGTCCTGGTCAACCATATCGGCGCCGAGACCGGCCTGCGGCGGGCCTTCGAAGCTTGGTTTGCCCCCGTGGCCCGCCGGCTCGGCTGGCGGCCGGAATTTCCGTGGGTGCGGCTGACCGACTGGGTCGAGCGCACCAGCGGCATCGAATTGATCGAACGCCGGCCGATGCCACCGCTCGGGCACTTTTCCCTCATTCGGTTCGGCAAGCAGAAGATGCCGGCCGTCCGCGCCCTGCCGGGAAACGTGCCGGCGAAAGCCTGAGGCCGACGAATATTGGTCTGATGGGCTGGTGATCGCCCGGCTCCCGGACCGAGCGCTTGACAGGCTTTTGCCCGTCTCTTTATATCCCGCCGTCCGGGCAGTGCCCGGCCTCGGCGGGGTAGCTCAGTTGGTTAGAGCAGCGGAATCATAATCCGCGTGTCGGGGGTTCAAATCCCTCCCCCGCTACCAACTTCTTCGGCCTCCCAATAAGCTTTTGGTTTCAGTCGGTTCGCCCCGAAAGGGGTTCCGTGTGGCGGTGGTACATTCCACGAGCCGACCGAATTCTCATCCATGTCGCGCCGGTTTCGGAGCCTCAATCAAGCCATGAATTTAGCAACGCTGGCGCTCATCGTCGGCGACCTGAGGTGCCAGACCGCAAGCCGATATCTGGCATCTCTGAGGCAGCGCGCCGGATGGAGCGAACGATGCCGCCCTCCTTCGGCAGTTGAGACAATGTCGCCAAGGCCTCTTGCATGTCGAGCGCTCCGGCACGCCAACGCGTCGACACCGAGCGCGGCGACAGGTCGAACGGTCGCTCCGGCCCGGCTTCTTCCGGGTCAGGGCGATAGCTCAAATGCAGGACCACGGCTTTGTCCTCCTGCCCGTGCAGGCACTCGGCAATCTCGCCCCGCTTTCTCACCGCCGGCGGCAACTGCTCGGACAGACGTGCAATGCGGGCTCGCAAACCGGCCTCACGGCGGTGGGCATCCAGGCGCTGGCGGGTCTGGTTGGCGAAGATGAGGTCGCTCTTGCGGGCCATCGCCTCTTCCAGGTTGGCGGGTCGAGTGCCGTCGCCCGCATACAGGTCGACGATGAAGCACAGGAACTCGTCCGGCCGCTGCTCGTCGAGAAGCACGGCGTCGATCGGAGCATTGGCGGACAGACCGCCATCACCGAGCAACCGGTTGCCGATCTCGACGGGCGCGAACTCCGGCAGGAAGCCGCAGGAAGCGAGAATGTGGTCAGCGGTGATCTTGTCGCCTTTGGTGTTGTCGAACAGGACGGATTCGCCGGTCTCGATGTCGGTCGTGGCGATCGTCAGCCGTATGTCGGCAGCGTGGACACGTTCAAAATCGACCAAGCGCTCGAGCCGGGCACGCATGGGCGCCAGATCGTAGAAGCTGACGAAAGGCCCGCCCGGCAGCGACAGGCGTGGATGAAAATGACCCGGAACGCCGAACAGCCGCCCACGCAGGACGCTCATCCAATTGTGGACATGCGGCCACGCTCCCCATAACGACTGGTTGATCAGAAACGGCGGATCGTCCGTCGACCACAATCGGCGGAGTCGTTCGATACATTCATCCGTCGGGCTGCCGGCGATCACTGCAGCATTGACGGCGCCGACGGACGACGCGGCGATCCAGTCCGCGCTTCTCCCGGCCCCATGCAATGCCTGATAGGCGCCCGCCTGGTAAGCGCCTAGCCCGACGCCACCCGCCAAGACCATGGCGACGGGTGCTGCCGGACGACGTCGATCTGCGGTCCTCATGCCGTATTTCTCATTCGCCGAAATGAACCTGCCGGGCGCGCGAAGAAGCCGATCCGCGCTTCTCATATCCGCCATGCTGACCGATCGTCTTACGCCTATGGCTTGTCGGGCTGCCCGGGAGCGGAACGCAGCAGAAGACCTTCCGCCTCCAGCCAGCCGATGAAGGCTTTGGCGGCGTCGTCTTCGTCCGCTGGCGTGATCGCTACCTGCAGCCGCCGCAGGATGCCGGCGCGATTGTGGATCGCATGCTGCTCATGCTGGTGTTCATGCAGGAACCGGGCGGCGTCGTCGAGCGAACAGATCGTCAGTCCGGGAAATCCGTTCAGATGCAGGGGCGGATCGAAGCCGGTCATGGCCGCTCATCCAGGACTTCGAGTTCGCGCAGCCAGTTACGGAAGCGCACCGCAGCCGATTCGACACGGTTGGGGTCGTCCGCGCGCTCGATCGCATGCAGAAGCTCGTCGCGATTATCGATGCCGGGGCGCGCTTCCTGGGCGCGCAGGAATTCGAGGGCATCGTCGCGATTGCGGATCACACTGCCGTCGAGAAGGCGAAGTTCCGGTGAAAATGCAAAGTCGGCTGACATGGCGCCGTGCTATCTCCTTTGGACCCCTGCGGGTCGGGCTCCCCTTACCCATACAGACGAACAGCACGGCTTCCGGTTCCGCCAGACTGCGAAAATGGGGTGAGCAGATCCAAACGCACCGCCACAACGTTGCGGCGGGACACTGGTTTTACACAGCCCGTGAGACAGCTACCCTCCCCCAACAGTCCTTTGCTTCTGCCGCAGGCCGCGTGCCAATTCCTCCAGATAGGGCAGCACCTCGAACAGAAGCACGAGCGCGAGCATGATCGTCGTATAGGCCCATGGCAGTGGCGGCTGTTTGAGGGTGATGTCAAAGCGAGGACTCGCCAGGCCGAACAGGGCGATGAACTGGTCCCAATGCAATACCACCACCATTACCAAGCCCATCAAGGGCAGCATTTCGAGAAAGGAGTGGACGTGCTGCTCGATCGGCGTCACCTCACGGGTCGACACCGCATAGCTGACGTCCCACAAGGCCGTCACCTCATGTAGGAGGAAGCACACGATCATGACGAGGATGACGAGACTGTTGATGTCGAGAAACAGCGCGGCGAGGATCGGCACCGCCATTTCGCCGAACTGGGCGAGATGCAGCACCGATTCTTTCGGCCCGCTGGTTGATTCGATGTCAGCGGCGCGGTGGCACAGATAGTCGGCGAAACCGGCCATGAGCCACAGCGGCAGGATGAAAAACATCATTATGTTGCGGGTCAATTCGGCGACGTCCATGCCTACCTCGGTCAGAAATTGTTCGAACCATCATCAGGCGCCTGACCATTTCGACGAGGCACCGCTGATGCCGGCCTGGCCACATGGTGGCAGTATCGCCAACGAGCAGCAGGGGCGATCCAGGCGTAGCCCCAGGGCAGTCAGTGGACCAGGCTATCCGACGTCGTTGCCGCGGCCAGGCGCGGAGTGCACCTCGGCGGCCGGTCGCGTGTGTCTTTCGCCGCCGCACGCATTCCATCCTCGGGCGCCGACAGCTTCATGGCGAAGTACCCGATCGTCGCCCGCAGGCCGGCGTCGAGCGGAGCGCGCGGACGCCAGCCGAGCAGTTCGAGCGCGCGATCGATGACCGGTCGGCGGCGCTTGGGGTCATCGATGGGAAGCGGACGGAAGTCGAGTGTCGAAGCCGATTCGGTCTGCGCCAGGATCAGCCTGGCGATATCACAGATCGTGACCTCTTGCGGATTGCCGAGATTGCACGGACCGGTGACGGTGAGTGGACTTTCCATCAACAGCTCCAGCCCGAACAGCAGATCGTCGACATAGCAGAACGAACGTGTTTGGCTGCCGTCGCCATAGATCGTGATCGGTTCGTTGCGCAAGGCCTGCACGATGAAATTGGACACCACACGGCCGTCGTTCTCGAGCATGCGCGGGCCGTAGGTGTTGAAGATGCGGGCGACCTTGATCGGCAATCCATAGAGGCGATGATAATCGAAGAACAGCGTCTCGGCGGCGCGTTTACCCTCGTCATAGCAGGCGCGCGGCCCGATGGGATTGACGTGCCCGACATAGTCCTCGCGTTGCGGATGCTGTTCGGGATCGCCATAGACTTCGCTGGTGGAAGCTTGCAGGATTCGCGCCGATTTCTCCCGCGCCAGTTCGAGCAGATTGTGGGCGCCGACGACGCACGTGTTCATGGTGCCGATCGGATCATTCTGGTAATGCCGCGGAGAAGCCGCACAGGCGAGATTGTAGACCCGCTCGACCGGTTCGGCGACCACCAGCCGATCACGCACGTCGTGTTCGATGAAGACGAAGTCGGGATGATTCAACAGCGGCCGGACATTATCGAGCCGGCCGGTATAGAGGTTGTCGACGCAGATGACGCGATGGCCACGTTGCACAAGGCGGTCGCACAGGTGCGAGCCGATGAAGCCAGCGCCGCCCGCCACCAGGACGGTCATGCCGCCTGCCCGATTAGGTCCGTTGCGCCGACCGAGGAGACGGGCTGCTTTCTTCGATGTCGACATGATCAGGCTCCTCTGCGCTTAACAAACATTCACGCGACCACTTCGCGAATCTGCGGACGCTGTTCGGCTACGACTTCGCGGTAGTAGTTCTCGATCTGCTCGGCCCTATGCCGGGGGGTATGGCTCTTGAGCAGGCGATTGCGGGCGGCAGCCGCGATCGTCCGCCGGCGTTCCTCGGGAAGCTCCGAAAGAACATGCATGACGTCCTGCATCTGATCGACGACAAGAATCTCGCGTCCTGGCGTGAAAAAGGTCTCCAGTCCGGCCCAGTTGTCACTGATGATCGGAACGCCGCAAGCGGCGGCTTCGAAGAGGCGAACACTGGGCGAATATCCGGCGGCGATCATGTCGGCGCGGGTAAGATTGAGCGTATAGCGTTGCCGGCCGTAGAATGACCGATGCGCGGACGGCGGCAGGTGCGGGATTCGCGCCACATTGACCGGCCATTCGACATTGTCCGGATACTGCGCGCCGGCGACGGCAAACTTCTGGTGCGTGAGTTCGCGGGCGGGCGCAAACATGAACCGTTCAAGGGCATCCTGCCGGTCAGCGCTGTAAGTTCCCAGATAACCGAGCTCCCATTCGGACGGCAGTTCGCAAGCTTGATGCACGTCGAGATCGGCGGCGCAATGCAGCGCGCGTGCCCGGCGGGCGCCGTAGACCTCCTCGATCAAGTGGAGGACCGGGCCGCCGGTGAACGAAAGATAGAGATCGAAGCGCGGCACGAGCGCTGCCGCCATATAGGCGGTTGCGCCGGTTTCGAATCCGGCGAGGGTAACCGGCGTATCGATGTCGTAGAAGGCCGTGACGCCGCGCGCATGAGCGGTGATCCACTCGGCCAGGACCGTACCGTCGGGAACATAGGAGCCGAGGATCACCAGATCGGCGTTCATGACCCGGGCACCAAAGCGAGCCGGAATTTCGCGGAGATCCCGATACAGGGCGATATCGCAATAGTCGACCCTGTCGAAATCGCGATGCGCGCGGTACCACGCCGTGTCGCGCTCGAGAAAGGTGACGTTGTGGCCGCGTTCACGCAGGGCCTTGGCCAGGGCTCGGTAGGTGACCGCATGGCCGTTGCCCCATGACGACGTGATCGCCAGACCAAAGATGACGATGTCGAGCTTCATTCCGCAGCCTCACCTTTCACTGCCATGCCATCGAGAATGTGCTGCACTTCACGCGCGCGTTGCGTGTAGGTGTGATGAGCCAGGATGCGCCGGCGTCCGGCCTCGGCGATGCGCCGAGCCCGTTCGGACGTGAGTTCGCTCAGCAGGGTCACGACCTCTTCGCCGGACGCCGCCACCAACACCTCGCGATCTGGCTCGAGGAATTGATCGATGCCGTTCCAAGCGTCGGTGATCAGGCAGGCACCGGCGCCGGCGGCCTCGAACACGCGTGTCGGCGGCGAAAAGCCGTAGCGGGCCATGCTGTCGCGGTTGATGTTGAGGGTCGCGAGCCCGGAGCAGAAGAAGGCGTTGTGATCGGCGGTGCCGACATGGCCGAGGTGACGAACATTGGTGGGCATCAGCTTGTCGTGCCAGCCGGAGCCGCCGAGCAGGAATGAACGCCGGGGCAGTCGCGCGGCGACATCGAGGAAGAAGTGTTCAACCCGGCTCTCGCGATCGGGCAGGCGATTGCCGAGAAAGCTCAGATCACAGCCAAGCTCCGCACGCGCCGCCACGGGATGGTGTGTGTCCGGATCCAGTGCGTTGTAGATCGGAACGCATCGTCTGGCGCCGATCGCTTCGTAGCCCCGCACCACGGGATTGCCGCCGCCATAAGTGAAGACGACGTCGTAGCGTGGCAGAACGCGCGGCAGGTGATGGCCAGGATCCGCCGCGACGGCCTCGAGGGTCGCCGGCGCATCGACGTCCCAGATCGCGCACAAGCTGCCCGGTTTCGCTGCGTCCGGCAGTGCCTGTTCGAGTTCGGCGTCGAATACCCCGACGCCGCTTGCCTTCACGAGCAGGTCGGATTCGCGCGCCGCCGTCGCCAATGACGACTGCCACCCGACGTTCGTCGCCGGATAGACGACGACCCGCGCCCAGGCGGGCGGCGGCATGTCGAGGTGTTTTTGGCGGTCGTAGGCGTCAGGCTCATAGAAGGTGATGCGATGTCCGATGCCGGCCATCGCCTTGAGCAGGCCGCGATAATAGGTGGCGGCACCGTTCCAATAGGACGATAATAGGCTCGAACCGAAGAACCCGATATTCATGCCATGTCCATCTGTTGCCGGTCCAACATGACGCCGCGCCGACGGGGGGCGGTGTCGACTTTTTCGATGATCGCCAGGAGTTCGTCGACACGGTGGGCGCAGGTGTGCCGCGCAAGGATCGCCGCGCGGCCCAAGGCAGCGGTTTCCGCCGCCAGATCGGGGTCCCGCAAGAGCGCCGACAGGGCGATCTCCATTTCTCGGCCGTCGCGGGCGGTCCGATAGGCGTCCTTCGGAAACAGGCCCTCCACGTCCGACCATGGCGAGCACACCAGCGGCATGCCGCAGGCGAGCGCCTCAAAGACCCGGATAGTCGGAATACCCGGCAACTGTTCGACATAAGGCCGACGCGGAACATGGACCGTGAAGCGCGCCCGCGCGTAGGCTGCAGGTGCGTGGTGGTTCGGCAGCCAGCCACCGAATTCGATGCCGAGTGACGCCAATCGAACGCGGATTTCGGCGGGGTAGCGCACGCCATGGATGCGCGCCCGCAGCCGCAGCCGCGTAATCGGTTCGATGAGGAATTCATCGAGCTCGCGACTGCGTTCCTCGTCGCCCCAGTTGCCGATCCACAGGAGGTCGACATCCTTGTCCGCCGGCGGAAGCGGCCTGAACAGCGCGGTATCGGCTGCCTCGTGCCATGTGAAGGCGCGCCCTCCCCAACCGCGGCGTTGATAGACCTGCCGCAGAACTTCACCGAAGGCGAGAATGCCGTCATAGCCATCGAGATCGAGAGCATCCATCTCCGACGGCGCGGTGACGGCGCGATGATGGGTGTCGTGAAAGAACAGGTTGAAGCGTCCGCCGCGCTGGCGCCGCCGACCGACGGCTGCGACCAGAGACGGCGCCGTCCATTCGTGCACCAGCACCAGATCGGCACCATCAAGAGCGCGATCGAGATCAGGTGTTTCGCTCGCGTAGGAAGTCACGCCGAGCCCGCGAACGAGTGTGCCAGCCTCCACAAGAGAGGCAGCACCGGAATCGCGCAAGGCATTAATGCGGCTCCAGCCATCCCGCGGCTCCTGCACTTCGACCTCGTGGCCGCGACGTATGAGCTCGCGGGCGATGCCGCGCAGGAAATGAGCGTTGCCGTGATTCCAGCACGACAGGATCGAATGGCAGAAAATCACGACTTTCATGGCCGCGCCTCCACGGCTATGGCCGGGGCCGGTGCGCCGGCGCGGCACAGTTCGGCATAGATGTCGCGATAGGCGGTGGCCATCCGTTGCAGGGAGTAGCGGCGTGCCCGCCCGGCGGCGATCCGGCCCATCGTCGCCCGCAGGGCGTCATTGCGACAGAGCGTCCGGACGGCCTCGGCAATGTCGTCCGGCCGGCGCGGGTCGACGAACAGTGCGACATCGTCCCATAGCTCGCGCAGAGTCGGGATCTCGGCCAGCACGAGGGCGCAGCCGGCGGCCGCGGCTTCCAAGATCGACAGGCCGAACGGCTCATAGACACACGGCGCAACAAAGATGCCGGCGCGCCGCATCATGGCGTTCAGTTGGGCATGGGCGACGGGCCCGATATGGAGAGCCGACGATGCGCCAGCCGCGCGGCAATCCCCCGTCGGAGATTGCGTTTCGCCGGCGATGCGGATCGGCCAATCGACATCGCCGGCGATGGCGGCGAGCGCGTGCAGATTCTTCGCTTCGTCCCACACCCGACCGGCCGCAAGGACGAAGGGCTCCTTGCCGACGGCCGCAGCCGCCGCATCAATGCCGTTATGGATCACCCGGCCGGAACGGCGGGGGTGATAGGTCGCCTCGACGGCGTCGCGGAAGGCCGTCGTCGGCGCCACCCAGGCGGATGCCGCATCGAGGCCGAGTTCGACCGCATCCGCATAGGTATCCCAGCGGAGCTCGTGCGGCCTGCCGCCGCGGCACGCCTTCCACCAGGACAGCACGCAGGAATGGGCCACCACGATGACGGGCGCCGACCAGTCGAATGCCGCCTCGCGGTAGCTGTTGAGATGGATGATGTCCGGCCGCACTTTCTCCGCGAGCCGCAACAGCCGCGCGCGCGACCGCTCGACGTCGGCGCCATCGGGATCCATCCATTCGAGGGCAACACCCGTAATCTCGACGCGCAGGCCGTCCATTCCGTCCAGCGCCCGCAATCGATCCGCGGCCGGCGGCGGTCCCATGACGGCGAGCGTGACCTCGTCGCCGCACGCGCATAAGGCTTTCGCGAGCAGGCCCGCATAGACCCACACGCCGCCGACGGCGTCCGTGGTCATCAGAATACGGCGCGGCGGCGGGGTCATATCGCCGTCTCCCGTTCGAGATCGGCCAGACGGCGCGGACGTTCTTCTTGTACGTCGCTGAAACGATCGAACAAATGCAGGTAGTGATCGTGGGCGCGCTCCCAGGCCATGTCGTCCGGCTCGCCCCACAGGCGGCGATAGTCCGGTGTTCCGGGATAGGGAAACAGCGGTACGGGATCGTTGGCCCAAACGCCGGCCGCATGCATCGTCTCGCGCCAGCGCGCCACGACCTCGTCATCGTCGGCGGCCATTTCGATCAGGTTGGCTTGGACGAAGGGAATGTGCCGCTTGGCTTCCATGAGCCGCTCGGCGAGCTCGTCGGTGGTCATCTTGCAACGTTTCGCCAGCGCTTCGCGGCCCTCGACCGTCAGGCTTTCAACACCGCATTCGACCGACACGCAGCCGGCGCGGCCGAGCAGCTCGAGCATGGCCGGCTTCCACAGATCGATGCGCGTCTGCACCCCGAATTTCAGGCCGCGCCCCACCAGCCCCCGCAGCAGCGCCTCGTTGGGCAAGAAGATCTCGTCGATGAAATAGACGTAACCGACCCCCTGCTCCTGAAGGAACGCAACCTCGTCGAGGACGACTTCCGCCGGTCGCTTGCGGTAGGCATTGCGGAAATTCTCCTTGGCGCAGAAGGTGCAGTTGTACGGGCATCCGCGCGACGCCTCGACTTCGGCTCCCGGGCCGACAGGCTCGGCCTCGAAGCGATGATGGTGGTGATGATGGCGGCGGACCATCTCGTCCGGCCAGCGTAGCGCCGGCTGGTCGACGAACGCTGCCGCCTGCGGCCCGCCGAGGACGCGGATGCTGTCGCCGTCGCGAAAGCAGGTACCGGGCAGATCACGTTCGCCATTGGCCAGCCGCGCAAGGGTCGTTTCACTCTCGCCCATGACGACCAGGTCAGCGCCGAGCTTGCGCAAGGCGGCTCGCGGCGTCGTCGAGCCGTGCGGCCCGATGACGACGATCCGGCCGGCAACATCGCGAACCACGTTCACGAGATCCTGCGGCACGCCCAGTTCCGGCGGCGCGCATCGCCAGAACAGATAGGTCGGCGCTGTCGTGATCACCGTCATGTCGGGGCGGAAGGCGGCGAGTTCGGCGGCGACGTCGGCATGGGACAGCGCGAACATGTGGGCGTCAAGCAGCAGGGTCGCGTGCCCCGCCTGATCGAGCAGGTGGCGGGCAACGCCGAGTTCGATCGGAAGATGCGGTGAACGGCAGCCGAAATAGATGCTGCCCTCGAACCGCCAGTGCGGATTGACCAGGGCGATCCTCATGCATGCATCTCGTCACGCTGGAGAACGTCGGCGGCGCCGCCGAACCGGCTTTCCAGCCACCGATCGAGCAGGCGTACGCCTTCGCGCGGGGACACCCGCGGACGCCAATCGAGCGCCCGCGAGACGGCGGAGATATCGGACACGTACCAAGGCTGGTCGCCGGGCCGCCACCGGTCGAAGCGGATCGTCGGCGCTGAGCCGCGCAGTTCCGCAATCAGGTCGAGGAACTCCAGGAGGCTGAGCGAATTGTCCGGACCGCCGCCGAGATTGAAGACGCGTCCGGCGACGTCGTCGATGCGATCGAGCGCTCCAATCCAAGCCGCGACCGCATCCGACACATGCAGCGCGTCACGCACCTGCAAACCGTCGCCGTAAAGCGTGATCGGGGCGCCGCGAATGGCCTGCAGCAGGAAGTGCGCCAGCCACCCCTGGTCCTCGGTGCCGAACTGGCGGTTGCCGTATATGCAGCTCATACGCAGCACGACGGTACGCAGGCCGAATACGCGGGCATAGTCGTGCACATACTGGTCGGCCGTCCCCTTCGAGCAGCCATAAGGGCTGTAAAAGTCGAGCGCGGTCGCCTCGGACAGGCCGGGGGCAAAGCGGGCATCGGCTGGAGCATAGCGCTCGCCGGCGCGCACGATGTCGGCGTCGGTGAAGAGCCGGCCGTAGACTTTGTTGGTCGATGCGAAAATCACCGGCGCGCCCGGGTTGGCGAGCCGCACGGCTTCCAGGACGTTCAGGGTTCCACGTGCGTTGACTTCGAAGTCCTGCGTGGGCGACTCAAGGCTGCTGGTGACGGCGACCTGACCCGCGAGGTGGAGCACGGCCGAGACGCGGGCGACTGCGTCGGTGACGGCTTCGGCGTCACGGATGTCGGCCGTCCGGATGTCGACACGCTCGCCGTGGCGTGCCTTCAGCCAATGCGCATTTTCCTGGACGCCGGCCCGCGAGAGGTTGTCGATTACGAGCACGCGGGTGCCGCGCGCGGCGAGCGCGCTGACGATGTTGCAGCCGATGAACCCGCAGCCACCGGTGACAAGTACGGGCCGGGAGTCCTCCTTGCGCAGCGCGATCGACATTCTCATGCCACCAGCCCCCGGCGTTCGAGCTCCGCGGTCGCACTGTCGATCTTGTCGTCGGCGAGTTGGCCCTCCAACCATGCGGCCAGCTCTTCCAGCCCGGCGCGGAAATCCACCTGGGGCGAATAGCCCAGCGTGGTGCGGCTTTGGCTGATGTCGGCGAAGCAATGGCGAATGTCGCCGGAGCGGTACTTGGCGGTGATCCGCGGTGTGATCTGCGACATACCGACGACGCGTGCGAGGTCGTCGGCAATCGATATCACTGTCCGGCTTTGGCCCGAGCCGATGTTGAACACCTGGCCGATGCCGGTCTGCGTGGTCAACGCCAGCAGGCACGCGCGGGCGACGTCGCTGACATGGACGAAGTCGCGCTGTTGGAGGCCGTCCTCGAACACGAGCGGCGGGCGACTGTTGAGCAGGCGGGCGGCGAAGATCGCCAGAACGCCGGTATATGGGTTGGACAGCGCTTGACGGGGGCCGTAGACGTTGAAGAAGCGTAGCGCCACAGTGGAGATGCCGTAAGCCTTGCCGACGATCAGCGCCATCCGCTCCTGTGTGTACTTGTTGAGTGCGTAGACCGAGCTCAGTGCGGGTTGTTTGCTCTCGGGCGTCGGAATCGGGCGCAGTACTTCGCCATCACGATCCCGCAGCTCCCAGTCGCCGCGGCGGAGTTGATCGAGACCGCGCTCCTTGGGGGACACCGCGGTGCCGTCCATGCGTCGAGCGAGGCCCTCGCCATAGACGCTCATCGAGGATGCCACCACCAGCCGTTCGACAGGACGCTTCGACAAGGCTTCGAGCAGCACGGCCGTGCCGACATCGTTGGTTTGGACGTAGGAGACGATGTCGTACATGCTCTGGCCGACGCCGACGGCGGCGGCCAAGTGGATGACGGCATCGATGCCGTCCAGCGCCGTCTCTAGGCGGGAGCGATCGCGCACGTCGCCGATGACCAGTTCGGCATCGGCGTCGAGATAGTGCGGCCGGCCGCCGACGTCGCCGTGAACCTGGGGTGTGAGATTGTCGAGAACGCGAACGGAATGCCCGGTGCGCAACAGGAGATCGGCGATATGGGAGCCGATGAAACCGGCGCCGCCGGTGATCAATACGTGTTTTGTCATCACTGCTCCGGAAATTACGATCGTTGGCGCAACGCAGCTTCGGCGAGCTTTGTTCCTTTTGTTCTTACCTGACCGAGACTTCGTCGCTGAACGAGTCGAGCAACAGACTCTTCTATGCAGGTGCGCATCCATTTCCGTATGCAAGACGACACAATACCCAACCGAGGGCATGGTCAGCGCGCGTCAACAATTGCGCACAGCATTCGACGTGCGGCATCCCGATGGGAGCGCCGACCGGCAATACCGCAGCGGCGTCACAAAGGCGCGCCGGCTCGGAACTGGGCAATTTGGAGATGGGCAGCGATGGTGGCGCCGCTGTCCGCGAAGGTGTCGCGGCGCCCTGCCGATCGTGGCACGATTCCTGGTCGCCATGCGAGAACGGGGACCTGCTCGCGGGTGTGATCGGTCCCCGGCCATGTGGGATCACATCCGTGATCGGCGGTGATGACGAGGAGATCGTTGGGCCACATTCGCTCGAACAGCGTCGGTAATCGCGCGTCGAGTTCCTCCAAAGCCTGAGCGTAGCCGGCCGGATCGCGACGATGGCCGTGGAGGGAATCGAAATCGATGAAGTTGGCGACCAGCAGGCCGCCGTCCGCGAGACTGGTCAAGCCTTCAAGGGTGCGGTCGAACAAGGCATTGTTGCCATCGCCTTTGAGCACGCGGCCAGTCCCCGAGTGGGCAAAGATGTCGGCGATCTTGCCGACCGTGATGATGTCCCGGCCGGCTGCCGTCGCGTGATCGAGCAAGGTCGGCGCCGGTGGCGGCACGGCGTAGTCGCGCCGGTTCGCGGTACGGGTGAAGCCGATTTCAGGTGTACCGGTGAACGGCCGTGCGATCACGCGGCCAACCCTGAGCGGATCGACCAGACCGCGTGCGACGCCGCAGACGGCATACAGCCGTTCCAGCCCGAACGCCTGTTCGTGGGCGGCGATCTGAAACACACTGTCCGCCGACGTGTAGCAGATCGGCTTTTGGGAACGCAGGTGCTCGGCGCCGAGTTCGGCGATGATCTGAGTACCGCTGGCGTGACGATCGCCCAGGATGCCCGGAAGGCCGGCCTTGTCGCACAGGGCGGCCACGAGGTCGGACGGAAAGCAGGGCGTAGTGCGTGGAAAATAGTGCCACGCGAACGGCACCGGCACGCCGGCGATCTCCCAATGCCCCGACGGGGTATCCTTTCCCTGCGACACCTCACAGGCGCTGGCGAAGCAGCCTACCGGCGAGTCCGTACCGGTGAGTCCCGTCGGCACCCGACCGTTGGCGAGCCGACAGGCCTCGCCGAGGCCCAGGCGCACCATGTTCGGCAAGCTCAGAGGTCCGCGGCGGGCAGCGTTGTCAGCCGCGCCGCGTGCGCAGGCCTCGGCAATGTGGCCGACGGTGTCGGCACCCTCGTCGCCGTAATCGGCGGCATCGGGCGCGGCGCCGATGCCGACCGAATCCAGGACGAGGAGAAGGGCGCGCACGGGATCACCCGATGGCCGGAGCGTCGATGGGGCGGACAAGGCGAGGGAGCGGGAGCCGGATATGATCTGAATAGCGGTCGATCATGGCGGCGCAGAACTCGGCAAACTCCGCGGCGACCAGCGGCGCACTGGTGTGATGGGCCGCAATCCCGCGATGTTCGGGGGTGAAGCAGAAAGTCACGGTGACGTCGAATTCGCCCAGCGCATCCATCTGGCGGTCGAACCAGTCCAAGGCACCGGGACGGAAGCTGTCTGCCCACGACAATCCGGTGCGCAGATGACGCACACCCAGGCGCCGCATCCAGCCGACCGCATCGTCGAGGCGGTGATCCTGGAAATGGAACCATTGACACAGGCCCAGCGCCGGCGCGTGGGCCGCGAACCTGTCCAACGCCAATTTAGGGGTACCGTCTTCGCGCAACAGGCCCATGTGGAAATGTCGGTAATAGGAGGAGCCTTCGGCTTCCTTGTGCCGCGTCGTCGCCGGCCAGGCACGAGGAAGATCGTAAAGGCTGTACCAGTGGATGCGTGGCGCGCGGCCGATCAGCAGCGCCGCGGTGCGATCCACGCCCCAGGCTTGCACCTCTTCGGCGCCGAACGACGACACACCGACCTCGCTCACCCAGATCGGCAGCGTGGTGACCGCGCGAATCTCCGCGAGCTTGCCGGGCCATTCGTCGATCGCCCACAGGTTCCAATCGAGCGGGAATCCGTGCACGGCCACGGCATCCACATGGTCGAGAACACCGCGGCGGGTCAGGTTCTCGATGAAGGCGGGATCGATCGGCGAGATGCCGCCGAGAACGCGCGGGAGCGCGGCATTGGCGGCGCGGATCGTCTTGCCGGCCGCGATCGCCATATCGGCGAACCTGGCCCAGTCGGGATCGATCTCCGGATCCCAATGCGACTTGTTGTTGGGCTCGTTCCAGATCATCGCGGCTTCGATCATGACGCTTCTCCCCGGGACGGATAGACGGGTCCGGCCGCATAAGGGCGCGCATCGCGACGGCAGATATAGACCTCTTCCTCGGGGTGTACGGCGATCGTGAAGCCGGCGCTGCGCAGCATGGCTTCGACGCCGGCGCGGTTCGGAATCCACCAATTGGTCCAATCGTCGGCGTATTTGTGCTCGACGAAATGCATCTTCGGATAGCCGGCGTGGTCGAACATATCGGTGGTCCAGAAGTCGTAGTTTTCCTTCACGCTGCAGACATCGCGGCTGCCGCGCTGCATCGACTGGAACACGAGCAGGTCGCCGGCGACATGCTCGTGGATCAGATCGAGGGCAAGCAGCGGGTGGCGCAAATGATAGAAGACTCCCATGAACAGGACGATGTCGAACCTCTCGCCCAATGCGCCGACATCGTAGACGGACATGCGTCGAAACTCGATGTCGAGTTCGTTCACCTCGGCGGCGAAGCGCGCCTGCGCCAGGTACTCCTCGTCCGAGTCGAGGCCGAGCACGCGGGCGGCACCGCGCTCCTTCATCTGCATGGCGTAGAAACCGGCATTGCAGCCGATATCGAGAACCGACTTGCAGGCGAGATCGCGTGGGATCGCGTCGGCGAAGCGCCGCCATTTCACCGCCGGATAGTCGCCGAGGAAATGCGACGGAGCGGTTGCGACGCCGTTCAGGTCGAGATTATGAAACCAGGGACCGAGAGCCTGCACCCGCGCGGCGATCTCCGTGGACGACATGCTGCAGCTCACGACGCCACCTGCACGTTCGCCGGCAATGCGCGCCCCGCCGGCCAGCCCATGCGGGGGCCGCCGCTTTCGCCCGTTCCCTGCCGGCGGCGTTCGGCAAGCAGGGTCATGGCGGCATGATAACCGTTGAGCGTTCCGACATCGACATAGGCATCGCCCGCCTTGACGCCGGTCGCCTCGCCGCCGGCGGCGATATAGGCATTCACCAATGTGCCGAAATATTCATCGGATTGGCCGCGCGCGAGCCAGAGCCGGTGCAAAGTCTCGAACGTCAAGCCCGGCATCTTGAAGGCGCCCCAGATCCAACGGGAGGCCGCGCCGGCCTGCTTGACCTGGATCTCGCGAATGCGACCGGAGCCGTCCATCACCACGGCGTCGAAGAATTCAGGCCGCTCCACCGGAAACAGCAGGAACGACAACCCGTCATCGGAAAGCTTCCGCAGCGCGGAGTTCGGAAACCAGACAGTGTCCGGCAGCCCGACCATGACGGTGTCGCCGGCACCGACGACGCAACTGGCGCGGAACACGGCGTCGCACAGGCCGGCCGCTATCGGTTGCACCACATAGACAATGCGCGCGCCGCCATAGCTGTCGCCGAAATATTCGAGGATGTCGGACTTTCCCGGCGAGATGACGAAGCAGATTTTGTCGGCCCCGCCCAGGATCATACGCTCGAGAAGGTATTCACCGACCGCGCACGGCCGCTCGATATTGTGGTCGATTCGACTGCCCACCGGCAGCAACTCCTTGGAAAAAGCGAGCGGTTGCATGCGACTGCCACGCCCGGCGGCCGGGATGATGCCCCACATGGCTCAGGCCTCCATCATGTCCAAGGCGCCGATGCCGGGGGGCGTCGCTTGGATCGCGTCGATGAGTTCGGCGGCGCGTTTTTGCGAAGTATGCTCGGACAGGACCCGTTCGCGGCCGGCGCGGCCGATCCGGACCAACTGGCGGTCATCGAGATCGAGCGCCACGAGCGCGGCGGGGGTGCCATCCGCGATGAGGATCTCCTCGCCGGGCGCGAAGAATTCCCCGAGACCAGGCCAGTTGTCGCTCAGGATCGGCGTTCCGCAGGCGGCGGCCTCGAACAGGCGTCCGGACGGACACCATCCCATGGCCGCCATGGCCGGACGGGTGATGTTGAGCGTCAGCCGCGATGACGAAAAGAAGGCGGGATGTTCGTCCGGCGGCAGATGCCGAACGAAGTATATGTTCGCCGACCACGGAAAGTCGGATGGATACTGCGCGCCACCGATCAGGAAGCGCATTGCCGGGCGTGCACGCGCCGGCTTGATCAACAGCGTATTCAACAGGTCCTGCCGATCGGCCGAGTAGGTACCCAAATAGGAGAGGCTCGCATCGTAATGCGTCTGCGGCGCAGCCGGCCGATGCATATCGGGATCGACATGGCCGTATAGGGGAACGACACGCCGCGCCTTCAGCCGCGTCCGCATCTCGGTCAAGGCCGCACCACCCGTGAAGCTCAGAACGAGGTCGAAATCGGCCAGGCCACGCGGGCCGATATAGGGCACGCTCCCGCCTTCCGTGACACGAGCCAATGTCACCGCGCTGTCGAGATCGTAGAAGGTCCGCACCCCGCGCGCCTCCGCGCACGCCAGCGTCGTCGCGGCGCGCGCGTCGGGGCAATACGAGGTCACGATCACGGCATCGGCGTCCCGGACCTCGGCGCGGGCGCGCCCGCGCACATCGTCCCATTCGCCGTAGAGTACGAGCGTGCCGCCGGGCAGTTGGGTGAGGTCGCGCGCTCCCGCGTAGTAGGGAACGTCACGTTCGAAGAACACCACGCGGTGTCCGGCCTGCGCCAGCGCCCTGCAGAGGCCGCGCCACAAGGTCGCGTGGCCGTTTCCCCAAGACGAACTGATGGTCAGACCGAAGACGACGATCTTCATGCCGCGGCCATGCTGTCCAATGTTAGATTCTCACTCACAATCCGCCACCCGTCCCCCGCATGGCGCACCGTCGTCAATGACGCGGGATCGACCTGAACGGTCGCAAAGCCGTCGAGGGGCATACAGCGGAGCTGGAGGAGAACTGCGCGGATCGGCTCGGCATGACTGACAATGACGACGCGCCCCCCGCTGAAGCGAGACGGGATTTGGGCGAGATGATCCATGACACGCTCCTGCAGTTCCCACATGCTTTCTCCCCCAGGAGGGCGCGTGTTCGACCGCTCGGAATTCCACCGCTGCCAGTGCGGATCGGATTCGAGTTCGGCGAACGAACGGCCGGTCCACTCGCCCATGTCGAGTTCCTCAAATCCGGCGGCAATTTCAACATCGAGACCGAGCGCCAGGGCGATCGGCCGGGCGGTCTGGCGCGCCCGCAATTGCAGGCTGGATTGCAGTGCGTCGACAACGCCGCAGGTCGCGAGATGACGCGCGAGCCGTTCTGCCTGCGCGACGCCTCGTGGGCTCAATCCGACATCCGGCATGCGGCCGACGAGAACGCGATCGACCAGATCGTGGACGGCATGGCGAACCAGGATGACGTTCGTGGTCACGACGGACACCTCTCCATATCGCCGTCACCCTTGATGAAGGCGATGGTGCGGGCACGCGCCTCGTTGTCGGTGAACTGCTGCGGTGGCGACTTCATGAAATAGCTCGATGGGCCGAGTAGTACCCCCCCCAAGCCCCTGTCCATGGCGAGACGCGCGCAACGGACGGCATCGATGACGACGCCGGCAGAATTCGGCGAATCCCACACTTCGAGCTTGAGCTCGGCATTGAGCGGCACGCCGCCGAACGTGGTGCCCTCCAGGCGGATATAGGCCCATTTTCGATCGGTCAGCCATGGGACGTGGTCGCTCGGGCCGACATGGATGTCGTCTGCGGCCAGCGGTACGTCGAACTGACTCGTGACCGCCTGCGTCTTTGAAATCTTCTTGGAGATCAAACGCTCTCGCTCAAGCATGTTCTTGAAGTCGGAATTGCCGCCGACATTGAGCTGATAGGTCCGGTCGAGCCGCACCCCGCGCTCGCGGAACAGGTTGACGAGGGCACGATGCACGATGGTCGCTCCGACCTGGCTCTTGATGTCATCGCCGAGCAAAGGCAGTCCCGCCTGCTCGAACCGGGCTCGCCACTGCGCATTCGATGCAATGAAGACTGGAATGCAATTGACGAATGCGCAGCCGGCCTGGAGGGCGCACTCGGCATAAAACTCGGTCGCGCGCTGCGAGCCGACAGGCAAATAGGACACCAGAACATCGGTACGCGATCGCGCCAGAGCGTCGGCGACATCCACCGGCGGGCTGTCGGACTCGTCGATGTCCTCACGAAGATAATGGCCGAGACCATCGTGCGTCGGGCCGCGTGCGACGGTCACGCCCATGCGTCCGACATCAGCAAATCGAAACGTGTTGTTGGGTGGCGCGCAAATGGCGTCGGCGACATCGCGGCCGACCTTGCGGGCGTTGACGTCGAACGCCGCCGAAATCTCGATGTCACCGACGCGATAACCGGCCAGGTCGGCATTCATCAGCCCGGGCACAGGTTCGTTGGCGACGGCATCGCGATAGTAGGACAGTCCCTGAACGAACGAGGACGCGCAGTTGCCTACTCCGACGATTCCGACACGGACTTTTTCGGAGTGCGGCAGAGCTGTGTCCATCTGGTTCTCTGAATGCTTCGGCCGGTCGGCCAAGGTAAGTCACTCAGGCCGAACGTCGGATACAATTGTTTGTTCCGAATGTGCTGTTGCCGACTCGCCGAAGCGCCCATGCAATGCGTGAAGCACATCGCGCACGACGGCCAGCCAATCACCGGCTCTTGGTTGACGGAATAGGCGCATTGTCGGATACCAAACTGTGCTTTCTCCCTGCTCCATCCAGCGCCAGTCACAATCCCGCGCCAGCAACAGCCAAACCGGAACGCCGAGAGCGCCGGCAAGATGAGCCAGGAACGTGTCGACGGTGATCAGCAGATCGAGACGGCGTAGCGTCTCGGCGGTGACCTCGACGTCGTCCGTGCCGATGGCGGGAGCGGGAATGTGGGAGGCCTCGGCGGCCGCCGGTCCACACTGCATTGACACAATGCGAATCGGCACCACATCGGCCAGCGGTGCCAGAAACCCGGCCGGCATCGATCGCTGCGGATTCCAGTTTCCCGCCTGCCAGACCAGTCCGACGATCGGGGTATCGGCCCTGGGCAGGCTGCGAGGCCGGCCGCATGGCGGCCGAATATAGGGAACCGGCGTCGCGATCGTGCACGCGTCCACCCGCAGCGCATGGGCCAGTTCCATGACCTCGATATCGACGTCGCACGTGACGTCGGGAGTGCCGTCGTGCAGCGGCAGCGCCCGGTCAACACCGACGGCACTGGCAACCGTCGACAGCAGCGCCGGCTGCGCCCACACGATGACCTCGGCAGCCAGACGCCGAAGCGGCGCCGCAAACCGAATGAATTGGATGGTGTCTCCGAGGCCATGATAGCACCGAACCAGGACGCGCCGGCCGGCCAAAGGTTCCCCATTCCACACTCGCTGAAAATGCCGCGGCCCGACCTGCGCCGGCTCGCCGCGAGCCAGGGCAGTGCACAGATTCGCATCGCTGATCCGCCATGCGGACGCAAAGTCGCCGCGACGCATCGCTGCCATCCACGGATCATCCGTTTGCCGCGACAGCGAATCGTGATCGCTCATCATCCGGACCATTCCCTCCTAAGCGGTCAGGGCCGCCGGCCGTTCCGCTTGGATACGCGGCTGAAGCGCCACAGCGATGTCGTCGTCTCCATGAATTGATGCGCGGAACGTTAACGCCGGCTCGGCGGTTAGACAGCAAAGCATTGGCGAGCCGTCCACATCGAGGTGACGACAGTGAAGGGATGCTGGGTAGGGCAGGCCCGCTCGGAGGCGGGTGCATCATTGGGGTGCGACGATGGCTCGGAACGGCGCTGACATCCTGGTCGAAAGCCTGATCGCCTGGGGCGTGGATACCATCTTCGGCCTACCCGGAGACGGCATCAACGGCGTGATGGAAGCGATCCGAACGCGCCAGGACAAGATCCGGTTCGTGCAGGTACGGCACGAGGAGTCCTCCGCCTTGATGGCCTGTGCTCACGCCAAGATCACCGGGCGGCTCGGCTGTTGTCTCGCCACCACCGGACCTGGAGGCGTCCACCTTCTCAATGGCCTGTATGATGCCAAAGCCGACGGTGCGCCGGTGATCGCCGTCACCGGATTGCCCTATCATGATCTGATCGACACCTACACGCAGCAGGATGTCGATCACACCAAGCTGTTTGAGGACGTCGCGCTCTATACGGCGCGCATCATGAGCCCGGCGCATGTCGAGAATGTCGCCGCGATCGCCTGTCGCACCGCTCTGACGCGCCGGGGCGTCGCGCATCTGGCCATTCCGGTCGATGTGCAGGAAGAGCCCGAGGCGTCAGTCAAGCCATCGTCCCGCAATGTTGCCCATCATACGAGTTTCGCGCTCGCCCGCGACATCCGCGTGCCTCCGGCCGAGGATGTCGAGCGAGCTGCCGAAATCCTGAACGCCGCGACACGGATCGCCATTCTGGTTGGCCAGGGTGCGCGACACGCACGCGGTGTGCTCCTGCGCACGGCTGACACGCTCGCGGCGCCGATTGCGAAGGCGCTCATGGGCAAGGCGGTCGTTCCCGACGACGATCCGCTCACCACCGGCGGCATCGGCCTTCTGGGCACCCGGCCCTCGCAGGAAGCGATGGAGCGCTGCGATGCGCTGCTGATCGTCGGCTCCACCTTTCCTTACGTCGAATACTACCCCCGCCCAGGCCAGGCGCGCGGCGTGCAGATCGATCGCGATCCCGGCCGCATCGGCCTGAGATTCCCGACCGAGATTGGACTGGTCGGAGACGCACAGGCCACACTCGAGCTCCTGCTCCCTAAGCTGCACCGCAAGACCGACCGCTCCTTTCTCGGATGGGCGCAGGCAAGCAAGAAGGAATGGCACGACCTGTTGTGGTCATCGGTCGAACGTCCCGGTCCCCCCATGAAGCCGGGTCGCATTGCCCGCGACCTCGGGGAAAGGCTCGCGCCGGACGCCATCGTGGCCTGGGACTCCGGCCACAATACCGGGCTCCTCGCCCGCTATGTGAATGCACAGACGGATCAGATGTTTTTCGGCTCCGGATTGATGGCGACGATGGCGTGTGGCGTGCCGTATGCGGTCGCCGCTGCGCTGGCCCATCCCGGCCGGCAGGTGATCGCATTCACCGGCGACGGCGGCCTTAGCATGCTGCTTGGCGAGCTTGCCACCGTGGTGCGCTACAAGCTTCCAATCAAGATTATCGTGGTGAAGAACAACACGCTCGGTCAGATCAAATGGGAGCAGATGCAGTTTCTCGGCAATCCGGAATACGAATGCGACCTTACGCCCATCGACTTCGGCAAGGTCGCGGAGGGGTTTGGAATCCGCAGCTTCCGGATCGAAGATCCGGCCGATTGCGGGCCCGTGCTCGACCAGGCACTGGCGCATCCCGGGCCGGCGCTGGTCGAAGCCCTGATTGACCCGAACGAACCCTTCCTGCCGCCCAAGCGCATGGAGAAATATGCGAAGAACCTGGAGAAGGCATTGCAAGCCGACACCGCAGGACGCCGGGACATCGAGCGTGCCCTCGCCGAAGAGCCGTCGCGCACGCTTCTGCAAGGCTAAGTTCGACGTTCAGAGCGATCCGGCTCGACATGCGTTGACCCGCAAAGGAGAAATGCGATGACGAAAATGCCGCCGTCCCGCCGCAAAACCGTTCGACCAAAGGTGTGGACTCACACGAACCCGGCTCTGGCGCAGACGATCCGAAGCCGGGCCGTCGCGAGAACCTCGCCGAGCAAGGTCGTCAAGGAAACATTCGTCAGAACACCACCAACCAGGGTTATCAGCAGGACCGGTAGCGATGCCACAGAGACATTCCGATACCGAAAGGATTGGCGGGCCGGGCGCCTCGCACGAGAACCGCAGGTCCCCTGAGAAATCACAGCCGAGGAACGATAAGCCTGCCGACACCAAAAGCTGGCGCCACTCCGGGGTGTCCGGAGGTGGTGGAGAGCATGACAGCCATCATACTCACGATAGCCGCCTCAAAGGTGGCCGTTGAGACCTGGTCCTTGTTTTCCGCCGGCCTCTTCTGACACGGCTAGGCTTGCGGACCTGGATGTTCACTTGCCTCCGGTGCAGTATCTGCGCCCGTGGACGTAACGGACGCCATCATAAACGCACTCGCCGGGACGGATGGGATGCGCGTGAGATCGGCTGCGCGTGAGATCGATCGCCAAATCCTGCCGTGGCACCTCATAACGCTTTCGTCGGGTCAGGAACTTCACAGCGGTCTTCACAAATGGTGATCCGTTCGCCCGGGCAGCAACGACCGGCGTAAGCGTCTCCGCCGCCGTGGGGAACGAACGCAAACGAGCCGGAATCCCGGTCGAGGCAACGCTCGGGATGGAATGCGTCAAGCGCCTCCCACTCGCGCGCATCACGATTGGTTCCATAGAGATCGAACAGCACCCATTCCCCGCGGACGAATTGGCGGTCATGCCAGATGAAGGCTTGACATACGCGACCGCCGACGAAGGGAAAGAACGGATAGAAGCGGCGCCCCCCCTTGCACAAACGGCTCGCACAGGCCTTCGTCAGCGACAGGCGCTGGTGCCAAATGGGGATGGCGATGAAGCGCCAAGGCGGTGAAGACGATGAACCGGGCGACCGCGACGATCGGGCGTATCGGGTTGATCAATTCGACTGCCGCAGTATCGACGTCGAGCAGCCGGCCGTCACGATCCCGGTGGCCGGGGATCAACTCGGCCGCGTTCCCCCACCGATAGGTGGACCGGGTGGCCACAGCCACCATTGGCCACCGCGTTCGGGTGGTCGCCCTCGCCGATCAGAATTGCTCGAACAGCGTGTCGGATCGATCGTGCGCGTCCCACCGGTCGATCCGCACGGCGTCGGCCAGCGGGATGCGAGGCAGCCAGCCGGCGGCTTCCAGCTCGGGCTTCGGAAAGAAGTGAGACACGTAGCCGACGCACAGATAGGCGATAGGCTGGATCGAGGGCGGGATAGCGAGTGCCGTGCGCAGATCGTCGGGGCGTATGATACTCACCCAGCCGACGCCGATGTTCTCCGCGCGCGCCGCCAGCCACAGGTTCTGCACCGCGCAGACGGCGCTGTAGAGATCCATTTCGGGCTGGTGGGTGCGCCCTATAACGACCGGTCCCGATCGGTTGCGGTCGCAGGTGATACAGACGCCGACGGGAGCCTCGACGATTCCTTCGAGCTTGAGCGTGCGGTAGGCGCGTTGCCGCTCGTCCTCGAACATCGCGGCGGCTTCCTCGTTGGCAACCGCGAAGGCGTCGCGAAGTCTTCGTTTGATCCCGGAGTCCCTGACGACGATGAAGTCCCACGGCTGCATGAACCCGACCGACGGTGCATGGTGGGCGGCGCGCAGGATGCGGGCGAGAACGTCGTCCGGAACCTGATCTGGCAAGAACTGGCCGCGGACGTCGCGGCGGCCAAAGATGCATTTATATACCGCCTCGCGTTCCTCGATCGAGAACGCGGCGTTGGGTTGAACGTGGTCGGGCCCCATCCGCTTCCGTGCTCCGCGAGCGAAATGGCGGGTGCGGGCCATTCCTGTCTCGTCGGTCGCCTTGTGCGGGAGATTCGCGGAGTTGCGCAAGCCCTTAAGCGGCCGAACGCCATGCCGCCATGCGCCATGGGATGGGCGCGACGATTGACAATCCCAGCGGTCGCCCGTTAACTCGTTGATGACGGTTCCCTCACGGGATCAATAGGGAATGCGGTGCGGTGACTTTTGTCGCCAATGCCGCGGCTGCCCCCGCAACTGTAAGCGGCGAGTCCTCTGTCATTTCATCCACTGGGAGCTCGCATCCCGGGAAGGCGACACGAGGACGACGACCCGCGAGCCAGGAGACCTGCCGTCGGCCGTGGTCACACGCGGGAATATCGGTCGGGGAGTACTGATATTGGCCGAACCGGGCGTGCCTGAACACGTGCGGTGAGACCTCCCTCGCGGTGACGTGCCACGATCACTGCGAGGTCATCTCTCGTGCAAATATCATCGCGCCTTTCGGCCAACGCCCGGCATGCTGTAAGGCTGTTTCGCACTGCCATCGTCGTTGCGTTGCTGATCAACGTCGTCAACCCGGCTGCCGCCGACCCGATTCGGGTCGTCGATCAGCGCGGCAAGACCATCGAACTCGCAAAACCCGCCGAACGAATTGTCACGATTCCGATGCCGATGGCCTCCGTGGTGATGGCGATCGACGGCAGTTCGCGGCGCGTGGTCGGGATGCACCCGGCGGCGCGGAAGTCGGTGCAGGACGGTTTCTTGAAGAAGGTCTATCCGGACGCGGCGGCAATTCCCGCTGATGTCGTCCGCGGCGGCATGTTCACGCCCAATTTGGAAGCACTCACAGCGCTCAGGCCTGATGTCGTAATCCAGTGGACCGAGCCGCCGGACCTGATCCGCACCCTTGAGAATGCCGGCTTCACCACCGTCGGGCTGATCAACTCACCGCCGAACCAGGACGTCCACGAACGTAACATGGCGATCGTCGGCGCCGTGATCGGACAGACAGCGCGGATCGACCGACTGCTCGGCCTCCATCGTTCGACCCGCGCCAAGGTCGAAGCGGCGCTCGCGGGCCTGCCGCCGGCAGAACGTCCGCGGGTTCTCTATTTGCGCGCCACAGAGGGCACGCCGATGGCCGCCGGGCGCAACACCTACCAGGACTTCTGGATCGGGCTTTGCGGCGGCCGCAACGTCGCAGCCGAAACCATCGTCGGCACCGAGACGCCGATCGGCGCGGAGCAGATCGTCGCCTGGGATCCACAGGTGATCTTCATCGGCACGTTCGACGACGCCACACCAAAGACCTTGTACGCCAATCCGGCCTTCGCCGCGGTATCGGCGATCCGTGACAAGCGCGTCTACAAGCTGCCGCACGGCGGCTATCGCTGGGACCCGGGCAACCAAGAATCGCACCTCACCTGGATGTGGGCAGCGCAGCTCCTCCACCCGGACCGCGTGAACTTCGATGTCCGCGCGGCGATCGCAGAACTCTATCCGTTCCTCTATTCCTACAGCCCGTCGCAGAGCGAGATCGACGCGGTGCTGCAGTTGCCGCTCAACAAGAGCATGCGACACTACGAGCGGTTCGCGGGCCGGTGACATGATCACATCGCGTGGCGGCGGTGGTGCGATCTGGGTAGCGCTCGCCGGCCTTCTGATCGGCTCGCTGATCGCCGCCGTAGGGATCGGACGCATCGCCTTCTCGCCTATGGAAGTGCTCGCCGCGATCGCCGGTGGTGTCGGCCTTGACGGCGGCGATCCACGTGCCCTGACGGTGGTGACGGTGATCCGCATGCCGCGCACGCTGGCCGCAGCGCTTTCCGGCGCCACGCTTGCGGCGGCGGGGGCGGCGCTGCAGGGCTGCCTACGCAACCCGCTGGCCGGGCCGCAAACCGTCGGCGTGCTCGCCGGCGCCGGCTTCGGCGGCGCACTCGGCCTGGTCGTGCTGGCCGATGCGATCGCTGCCGCCGCGGCCGGATTCGTCTCCGGGATCGCGGCGATCGGGCTGGTGCTGTGGATCGGCCGGCTTGACGGCAAGACCAGCATCATCGGCATCGTGCTCGCCGGCGTCGTGATCAGCGGGCTGTTCGCCGGCCTGACGACGCTGCTGCAATTCCTGGTCGATCCGGAGAAGCATCTGCCGGCCATCGTGTTCTGGCTGATGGGCAGCTTCTCGCGGGCGACGGCGCGCGACGTCGCCATGCTGGCGGTGCCGTGCGGCGTCACGCTGCTCGTTCTTTTCGGTCTGGCGTTGCGCATCAACGCGCTCACCGCCGGCGACGAGGAGGCGGCAGCGCTCGGCCTGCCCGTCGAACGCGACCGCTGGGTGGTGCTGGGCGTGGTCGCACTTGGCTGCGCGGCGGTGGTCGCAGTGGCCGGTCTGGTCGGCTGGGTCGGGCTCGTCGTGCCGCACGTCGCACGGATGATCGTCGGCCCCGACCATCGCGTGCTGCTGCCGGCGTCGGCACTGCTCGGCGCCAGCTATCTGGTGTGGGTCGACATCTTCTGCCGCACCATCACCGCCGCCGAAATCCCCATCGGCGCCGTTACCGCACTGATCGGTGCGCCGATCGTGATCGTGCTGCTCAAACGCACCTATGCCCGGAGCTGGAATGTCGATTGAACTCGACGATGCCGGAATATGCCGAAACGGCCGCTGGCTGTGGCGGCATCTGTCGCTACGGCTGGAGCCGGCGACCGTCACGGTGGTAATTGGTCCCAACGGATCGGGCAAGACCACACTGGTGCGCACGCTGGCGGGATTGATCGACCTGGCCGAAGGTCGCCGACGCAACGCTGGCGCCTTTGGTTACGTGCCGCAGACCACGCAGATCGGCCTGCCGTTCCGGGTCGCCGAGGTGGTGGCGATGGGGCGGCTGCGCGACAAGCCGCTGTTCGCCCGGCACGGCGTGGCCGACCGCGTCGCGGTCGAGCATGCCATCGCAGCGGTCGGAATCGGCCATCTCGCCGAACGGCCGTTCACCCAGATCTCCGGCGGCGAGCGGCAGTTGGTGCTGCTGGCGCGCGCCCTGGCCACCGGCGGGTCGACGCTGCTGCTCGACGAGCCTTTCGCGGCGCTCGATCTGCGCCGTCAGGGCCGGATGCTCGACCTGCTGGCCGATCTCGCCGGGACGCAGGGCATGTCGGTGCTGTTCACCACCCACGACCCGGATCACGGTCTGAGGATAGGTGACCGTGCGGTTGCCCTCGACGGTGCCGGTGCGGCGATCGTCGGCACCGTCGACGACGTGCTCGATGCCGACGTGCTCGCCGCTGTCTACGGCGTGCCGATGCGGCGGATCGCCATCGAACGAAACGACCAGGAGACGAGCCATCATGTCATCGCGCTCATCTGACGCGGTCGTGCTGCTCGGCCGCGGCATGCCGCACGGCGAGCAGTGGGCGACGCTGGCTACCTATGCCGATCGTTTGCGCGAAACCGGCCGCTTCGCCGAGGTGCGCGTCGCATTTCTCGAAATGACCGAGCCCGCCCTCGCCGATGTCCTCGCCGAGTTGGAGGCGACGACGATTCGGCGCGCCGTCGTCTTGCCGTGCTTCGTGCCGTTCGACCGCAACGTCGCCGGCTGGCTCGGACGCTCGCTGGCGGCGCGGCGGCGCGACGGACGCATTGCCATCGAGGTGGTGATGGCGCCGGCGGTCGACCGCTCCGAATTGTTCGCCGCCGCTCTGAGCGACGCCCTCGACGCCGGGCTCGCAGGCGAGGACGTCGCCACCGCGCTACGACCTCTGCCCGACAAGCGCGATCGCGGCGAGATCCCGCCACATCGCGATCAGGTCTTCGTCTGCCTGGGGCCGCGCTGCACCGAGGCCGGAGCATGGGAGTTGATGGCGCGACTGCGCGCCGCCGTGAAACGCGAGGGCCTCGATAAGGCGGGACCGGCGCGCACGCTGGTATGCCGCTCGGCCTGCCTGTGGCCGTGCAATCAGGCGCCGGTAATGATCGTCCAGCCGGACAACGTTTGGTACGGCCGAGTGACGTCGGACGATGTCGACACCATTGTGCAGTCGCATCTCGTCGAACGGGTCCCGGTCGCTCCCCTGCTGCTGCGCAAGGACGATCAGATCGACGTGCCGGCGGATTGGCCGCTCGCCGGCGCCACACTAGGATCGGTCACGGTCAGCGGTTTTTTTGCGCGTGTCGCCATGCATCGTCCCGGCGCGTTGGCGGTGTTCGGAACTCTGGCCTGTTCGGATGATGCTTCCGACCTCTTCATCGCTGCCTCGTCGCCGATCGCGGGATCTGTCGCTCTGCACAGCCCTGATTTACAGCAAAACGCAACATCACAAGCAGCTTTGAGTGCAGTTGAAATATCTCCGGGGCATGGGGTGACGCTGAAACCCGGCGGCCTCCATTTGATGCTCTTGGACGTGCGTCGCGATCTGCTGCCAGGCGAAAGCTTCCCGCTCGCCTTGTGCTTTGAACGCGCTGGAGTGATCGCGATTGACGTGACGCTGCAGCCCGGCGCGTAGGAGCGATGGCTGGGGTTAAGTGACGATGGGCCGAACGCTTCTGAGAGGCATGCATATCTGTTCGAACTATGCCATCCTGCGCCCATATGCGGGCGATTGACAAACGCTGTAACCGTCCGTTAACTCATTGATGACGGTTCCCTCACGGGATCAATAGGGAATGCGGTGCGGTGACTTTTGTCGCCAATGCCGCGGCTGCCCCCGCAACTGTAAGCGGCGAGTCCTCTGTCATTTCATCCACTGGGAGCTCGCATCCCGGGAAGGCGACACGAGGACGACGACCCGCGAGCCAGGAGACCTGCCGTCGGCCGTGGTCACACGCGGGAATATCGGTCGGGGAGTACTGATATTGGCCGAACCGGGCGTGCCTGAACACGTGCGGTGAGACCTCTCTCGCGGTGACGTGCCACGATCACTGCGAGGTCATTCCAGTGCCCGCCATTGCCAGCCGCCCCGGCGCCGCCGGGGATCGCATCGTCGTCCGCCGACCGGCCCGACGGCGCCCTCCTGCTTGCGCTTCGATCCACAAACTGCCGTCCATGAACGCCATCGATCCGCTCGCGCTCTATGCGGCCGGCATCGATGGCGCCGACTATGTCGACCGCGTCACGCCGCCCATCCTGCATGCATTGTCGTCGGCCGGCGATCTTCTCGACGTCGGCGCCGGCGGCGGCCAACTCGGGGAGGCCATCCGCACGTCCGGCCATCGTTGGACTGCCGTCGAGCCGTCACCGTCCATGCGTGCGCGCCTCGCCGCTCTCGATGACGGCCCGGACATTCTCGCCTGCGGCTGGAACGAGGCCCCGATCGCGACGAAGTCGCACGACACCGTGCTGGCGGCCAACATCGCCGCGCCTTTCGGGCAAGCCAGCGCTTTCCTCGACCGCTGCCGCGCCTGGGCGCGCCGCACGGTCGTGTGGGTCGTGCCGGCACAGCATGGGCCGCGTGGCCTCGTGCTCGCCGGTGCTCTGCCGGCCGTATGGCACGGCGAGGACGAGACACCGGGTGTCGATTCGGTGCTCGCCGCCCTCGGGGCGGCAGACCAGCCGCACGAGCTGACCCGCGTCGATTGGACCTTCCGCCTTACAGTCGACGATCTCGATCGGCTCGCGACCTACCTGGCCGATCGTCTCGGCTGGCCGCCGGATGACCCGCGCCGCCCCGAGATATGCGCACATCTCGGTCGCCGGGCTCTCCATGTCCCGGGTGGGCGCCGTCTCGATGTCGCCAAGGCCTCCGCGATCCTGGTGTGGAGGCAGGCATGAGCACGTTCAAAAGTCGATCCCGCATCACGCTGGGAGCGCTTTCCACCGCCGCTCTCATGGCTGGCGCGCCGGCCCAGGCCGAGCCGACCGTTGCCCTCGACGAACTCGTGGTCACGGCCACCGGCCGGCCCGAAGCACGCGACCAGATCGCCGGCACTGTCCAGGTCATCGATCAGGACAAGATCGCCCATTCGGGCGCCAAGTCTATGACCGATCTCCTCGCCGAGAACGCCGTCGGCTTCTTCAGCGAATGGACGGCGGCGCAGACGTCGTTCAACATCCGTGGTGCCTCGACCGATGGCCAGGGGCGCGACTTCAAGAGCCAGGTGCTCGTCCTCGTCAACGGCCGCCGCGCCGGCACCGCCAACCTGTCGAAGCTCTCTCTCGCCGATGTCGAGCGCGTCGAGATCGTGCGCGGACCGGCTTCGGTCATCTACGGCAGTCAGAACATCGGCGGCGTCATCAACATCATCATGAAGACCGGCCGGACCGCGTCGGGCGGCCTGATCGAGGGGGCGCTGGGATCATGGGGCCGCCTGGACGGCAAGGCCCAGCACGGTGGCCAGTACCAGGCCATGGACTGGTATGTCGGCGTTCACGGCGGCAAGCGCAACGACTACGAGGTCGGAGGCGGCGTCACCGAACTCAACACCGGCTGGAAACGCTACGGTGCCACCGGCGCCCTCGGCGTGCAGGTCGATCCGAATCATCGGTTCGACATCAACGTCCGCACCGACGGCGTCTACGACGCCGGCTTCCGCGGCTCGACCGCCAACATCTACAGCCGGGACGACCGGTCGAACCGGTCCCTCGATCTCGTCTACAACGGCAAGATCGCGGACGGCTGGGCGAGCTGGATGCTGCAGGCCTACGCGGTGTCCGATACCGACCTGTTCAAGTGGCTGTCGCCGGTCGTCGCCTCCGGCAAAAACGCGGTCGCCGGCACGTCGACGGATCGTAACCGACGCGAGCTCGAAATCTACGGTACGCGCTTCCAACCGCGCGTCACGCCATGGCACGGCAACGATCTCCTGCTCGGCGTCGATTGGGAGACCAGCCGGCTGCGCTCCGATCGCTATCGCGTCTATCTGCCCGGCAGCCCGATCGCCTCACAGGGCCAAGTCGCGCCCTACGACAACAACCAGACCGATATGGTCTACGCCTTCTATGCTGAGGATTCGCAAAAGTTCCTCGACGACCGGCTGACCATCCGCGGCGGCGTGCGGCAGACCTATGGCGAGACGACGTTCGATCCGACGCCGAACGTCAAGTTGCAACAGACCAGCACAAAACCCTACGACGCCCTGACCTATTCGGCGGGGGCGACGTTCAGGATGCTCGACTGGTGGACGTGGCGTATCGGCACCTCCACGGGCTTCCGGGCGCCAACGGCGTCCGAACTCGCCGCCGATTTCACCGCCGTCGGCGGCGGGCGAACCTTCGGCAATCCCAATCTCAAGCCGGAGACCGGCGAGCAGATCGAAGCCGGTGCGACGTTCACCGGCACGGGATGGCGCTTCGATGCCGCCGTATTCCAGAACGTCATCACCGACCGCATCATCACCAAGGCGAGGACGGGCGTTGCCAACACGTCCGACTACGCCAACAACCCGTCCGACATCGTCGTACGCGGCGTAGAAGTGCAGGCCGAGCTCGACATGCTCAAAGCGTTTGCGCGGCCGGCCGGACACTGGCGGTGGTCGCTGTACGGCAACGGTGCCTATAATTTCGAGATGCGGGACAAGGGAGCGTCGACCGCCGCCGGGAGCGACCGCGTCACCCGCATGTACGAATACCAGGCGTCGATCGGCACGCGCTTCGGCCAGACGGGCGGACCGTGGCGCGACTGGTCGGTGCATCTCAACGGCGTGCTGCGCGGGCCGATGTGGTATGCCACCGAGGAGTACCTGACTGTTCCCGGCCAGGTGCGCAACACCACGGTCTACCTCAAGGATCCGTTCTGGGTCTTCAACCTGCGCGGCGAAATCGAAGTCGCCAAGGACGTCAAGCTGTTCGCCAACGTCAACAATCTGTTCGACGTCAACGAGCACCCGATCTTCCTCGCCCTCGACGAGACGCCGTGCCTGTCCGACGCCCGCTTCCAGAACGGCGGCTGCGGCAATTCGATGCCGGGCCGCGAAATCATCGTCGGCCTGCAGGCGCGCTTCTGATGAGCTGGCGGGTGCGCCAATTGCTGCTGGTGGCGGCACTCGCGGCCGCGATCGGTCCGGCGAAAGCCGGGCCGATCGTTCTTCACGATTCGTTCGACCGCGAGGTCGTGTTGGAGGCGCCGGCGCGGCGCATCGTCACCATCTTCGCCTCCAACACCGAGCTCGTCGCTTCGCTCGGGCTTGCCGACCGCATCGTCGGCATCGAGGCCTATACGCGCTTTCCGCCGCAGGTGCTGGACCGGCCGCTGGTGGGCGGCCGGCTTGGATTCTCGGTCGACGCCGTGGTGGCGCGCGCGCCCGATCTCGTGGTGGTGACGCCGGCCCGCCAGGCCGCGCACCAGCTCGTCGATCCGATGCAGCGGCTCGGCATCCCCATCCTGGTCCTCACTCACCGCAGCATCGCCGAAGTGATGGACAACATCCGCCTGATCGCACGCGCCACCGGCGTCGATGGCGAGGGGGCGGCGGTCACGGACAGGCTTGAGGCGCGGCTCGCCGCGGTCGACGCCTGCCTCGCCGGCCGCGCGCGCCCGCGCGTCGTCATGATCACCGGGACGCTCGGCAACGGCCTGATGCTGGTGACGCGGTCGGACACTTATACGGGCGACGCCATCGAGAAGGCCGGCGGCCGCCACGCCTTCGCGGGCATGACGCTGTTGGCGCAGATATCGCCGGAGGCGATCATCGCCGCCGATCCGGACGTGCTCCTGTTCGCCGGGCGCCCGGCCGATCTCGCCGAGCTCGTGGCCCGCCCCGGCTGGCGCGACATGCGCGCCGTGCGTACGCAACGCGCGTTCACCGTGCCGCGCGCCGAGTTCCTGATTCCCGGGCCGCGCACGGTCGACGGCATCGAGCGCCTCGCCGCCCTGTTGCATCCCGCAGCGGCTGGACGATGACGATGCGCGCCAACACCTGGCTGACGCTGGTCGTGATCCTCGCCGTTTCCGTCGTGGTTGCGGTCTGCGCCGGCCATCAATGGGCCGATCCGCTCGATGTCGCCCGCGCCTTTTTCGGCGACGACAGCCTGCGCGGCCGCCTGCTGGTCGAGTGGCGGCTGCCGCGTGTCCTCGCGGCGGCGGCGAGCGGGGCGCTGCTCGGCATCGGCGGTGCCGTTTACCAGGGCGTATTCCGCAATCCGCTCGCCGAACCCTATCTGCTCGGCTCGGCCGGCGGCGCCGCCCTGGGCGCCACCGTCGCGCTGCTGGTGCCGCTCGGCCTGCCGCAATCGCTCGTCCTCGCCCTGCTCGCCTTTGCGGGGGCGTGGGGCGCAACCGTGGTGGTGATGGGCATCGCGCGCCTGGCCGGCAGCGTCGATGCCGCCGGCTTGCTGCTCGCCGGCGTCGCCATCGCGGCTGTGCTCGGTGCGCTACGCTCCTTCCTGATGCTCGCTTTGTCGGACGACACCGTCAACCTGCAGGTGGTCTTGAGCTGGGTTCTCGGCGGCATCCAGACGCCGAGTTGGCCGGGCCTCGGGCTGCTCGCCACGGCGACGGTGGCGGCGATCGCCATCGCGCTGCCGCTCGCCCGCGGTCTCGACGCCCTCGGTCTGGGCGAGACCATGGCGACCGGTTTCGGCCACGACGTCCGTCGTCTCACCGACGTCGCGGTGCTGGTCGGGTCCGGCATCGTCGCCGTCGCGGTCGTCTTCAGCGGCCTCGTCGCGTTCGTCGGGCTCGCCGCCCCGCACATCGCCCGCTGGCTCGCCGGTCCGCTGCATCGGCGGTTGTTGCCGGCCTCGGCGCTCGTCGGCGCCACCATCGTCACGGTCGCGGACGCCATCGCCCGCTCGGCGCTGCCGCCGGCGGAAATTCCGCTCGGGCTGGTGACGGCGGTCGCCGGCGGCCCGTTCTTCATCCTGCTGCTCGCCCGGCAGTTGCGCGCATGAGTATCGTGGCCGACGATCTTGTGTTGCGAAGCGGCGGCGCCACCATCATCGCGGGCGTCACGCTGGCCCTGCCGGCGACCGGCGGCGTCGCCGTCATCGGTCCCAATGGCGCCGGCAAGTCGACTTTGCTGCGCCTGCTCGCCGGCGTCGTCGCGCCGACGGGCGGCGCCGTCACGCTCGACGGCACCGCGCTCGCCGCCACGCCGCGCACCGAGCGGGCGCGCCGCATCGGCTATCTGCCACAGCAATTCACGCCGCATTGGGATCTTACCGTGGCGGATCTCGTTCGGCTCGGAGCCGAACGCACCGGTCCGGTGGCGGCCGACCGCCTCGGTAACGTCGTCGCCGATTTCGGCCTGTCCGGGTTCGCGGACCGTCGCTGGTCGACGCTATCGGGCGGCGAGCGTGCCCGTGTCCTTCTGGCCATGGTGCTGGCGGTCGACCCGGACATCCTGTTCGCCGACGAGCCAGGCGCAAGCCTCGACGTCCGCCACCGCCTGGAGCTGGTGCACATGCTGGCGGAGCGGTCGCGCCGGCGCCTGTGCGTGGCCGCCGTGCACGATCTCGACCTCGCCTTCCGGTACTTCGACCGGGTCGTCCTCGTCGCCGCCGGCCGCATCGTCGCCGACGGGCCGGCCGAGGCGATCCTCGACGACCGGCGGCTGGACGAGACCTTCGGGGTGCGGTTCCGGCGATTGAAGACCGAGGATGGCACGATTCTGCAAGCGGTACAGCGGCCGACGGTGCACCGGCAACCGATCGCCGCAGCAACGGCGACTTGGAGGTCGAATTGAGGGTTCATTTTGGATTGGCCGCGATGACCGCGCTGCTGGGTGCCGCCGGCGGGCCGGCACTGGCCCAGTCGCCGGACACCACCGCACAACTCCCCGACATCGTCGTCACCGCCGACCGCGTGGCGGAATCGATCGACCGCACCGGCAGCGCCATCACAGTTGTGCACGGTGCCGACATCGCGGCCTCGTCGCCGGTGAGCCTTGTCGACGCCTTGCGGACAGTGCCGGGCCTGGACGTCTCCGAGACCGGCGGCCCGGCCGGAACCGCCAGCGTGCGGTTGCGCGGGGCGAACCCCAACCAGACGCTGGTCATGATCGACGGCGTGCGCGTCAACGACCCCGCCGCGGCGAGCGGCGACTACGATTTTTCCATGGTCCCGGTCGGCACCATCGAGCGCATCGAGGTGCTGCGCGGGCCGCAAAGCGCACTCTACGGCTCCGACGCCGTCGGCGGCGTCATCAACATCATCACCCGCAAGGGCAAGGGGCCGGCCCGCGTCGACCTGCAGACGGAGGCCGGCAGCTACGGAACGGTGTCGACGTCCGGCTCGCTCACCGGCGCGCAGGGCCCGTGGTCCTATGCGGCTAGCGGAACCGGCCAGCGCAGCGACGGGTTCTCGCGCTACGGCTACCGCATCCCGGCGATCGAGGCCCGCTATCCCCATCTCGAATCGGACGGGTTCGATCGCTGGGCAGGTTCGGCGCGCCTCGGTTACGACGCCGGTGACGGCCGCCGCTTCGAAATCGGCGCCATCGGGTCGCGCACTCGTGCCGACTACGACGCCGCAACCGGCACGTTCCCGGACACGCCGTCGGAGGCGACGCGCAAGTTCGGCCAGGTGTGGGCGCGTGCCGCCGTCGACATCGGCGCCGTCACCCACAGCCTCAACGTCTTCGCCAACCGCAGCGAGCGCGCCTTCGACGAGACGACCTACAAGACCAGCACCCGACCGCAGAACACCACGCGCACGCTCACCGATTACGTCGGCGACCGCTATGGCGGCGAATACCAAGCCGATATCGGCATGGGGATTCTCGGCTCCCTGATTGTCGGCGCCCGCGGCGAACAGGAAACCGCCGACGTCTCGTCCGAGCGCCTCATGCCGACACCGCTGCCGCGCACACCCGCGGTCGCCGGCGATCAGACGACCCGCTCGCTGTTCTCGTTGTGGCGGCTGCCGATTGGCGAGCGGCTGACTGTGACGCTCGGTGGCCGCGTCGACGACGTCGCCGATGTCGACCGCTTCGAGACCTGGCGCACGACGGTCGCCTATGCGATCCCCGAGACCGGCACCAAGCTGCGCGCCAGCGCCGGCACCGGCGGCAAGGCGCCGACGCTCTACCAGCTCTATGCCCCGACATACGGCAATACGAGCCTCAAATCCGAGGAGAGCATCGGTTGGGATGCCGGCATCGACCAGAGATTGTTCGGCGACAGGGTCACGCTGTCGCTGACGGGCTTCGGCAACCAGCTCACCAACCTGATCGACTACGACAGCGTCGCCATGCGCTATTTCAATGTCGCCCGCGCCGAGACCTCCGGCCTGGAAGTTGGAGCCGACGCCGTCGTGTGGCCGAATTGGGTGAAGCTCAAGCTCGCCTACACTTACCTGCACGCCATCGATACCGATACCGGCCTGACCCTGCAGCGCCGCCCGGAACACGCGGGCCGCGTTTCCTTCGCCTTCACGCCGACGGCGGACTGGCTGGTCGAGCCGCGCCTCTACCTGGTGTCCGAGCGCTTCAACAGCGCCGGCGAGAAGAACCGGCTCGACCCGTATGCCCGGCTCGACCTCTATTCCAGTTACCGTCTCGACGAGCACCGCCGCGTGTTTCTGCGCCTGGAGAACATCACCGACGTGCAGTACCAGGAAGTCCTCAATTACGGCACCGCCGGGTTCTCCGCCTATGCCGGGTTCAATCTCACATGGTGATTTGTGAAGTCGTCGCCGTTCACTGACGGACCGCTGCTGACCTCCCTCGGCGCGTTAGTCGTTCTCCTGTTCGTGCGGTCGCGCGGAACCGGGCCAGTGCGGCTGGCGCCTGCCACCGTCGCCGAAGCCTTGGCCGATCACGCCGGTGAGTCGGTCATCGTGCCATGGACGGCCGTGTGATCAGCCATGCCGATCCGTGAGCGCAGCCTTGAGGCAATCGAGATCGGTGGAGTCGGCCGGCAGGCCGAGCCGCATGAGATCGGGATCACGCGGGAAGATGCGCGTCCAGATGCGCCGGCGCGCCAGCCGCTCATGCAGCGTGGCGGCCTGCGGATGCCGGATCAGCCTGAACAGGCTGGTGCCGCCGACCACCGCCAGGCCAGCCTGCGCGAGAACCTCGTCGAGCCGGCATGCCGCATCCGCGAGACGGCGACGCATCTGTTGTTGCCAGGCCACGTCGGCGAGGGCGGCGGTGCCGATGGCGATTGCCGGTCCCGACACCGGCCACGGGCCCAGCGCCTCGGTCATGCGTTGGACGACTGCGGGCACCGCGATTGCAAAACCCAATCGCAGCCCGGCGAGGCCGAAGAACTTGCCGAACGAACGCAGCGTGATGATCGCGTCGGACACGCCGGCGCTGATGCCGCCGCCGGTACCGATGACGTCGGCGAAGGATTCGTCGACCACGAGCCAGCCGCCGCGGCTTTCCAGTTCGGTCGCGGCTCGCAGGAGCACGTCCCGGTCCGCCAGGCGGCCGTCGGGATTGTTGGGAGAAACGACGACGGCATGACGCGCCGTGGCCGGCAGGCGGTCGAGGTCGTCGATCTCGACGACCTCGTGCCCGGCGGCGCGCCACGATCGCGCATGCTCGTCGTAGGTCGTCGCCACGATGGCGACCTCGCCGGGTGCAGCCAGGCGTGGCAGCCATTGAATGAGGGCCTGCGTACCGGGGGCGGCAATGATCGCAGCGTCGGTGCCGACCGCGTAGGCGCGGCGGGCGACGGCGAGCAGCTCATGGAGCGCAGCAGCGGATGGCAGCCGGCGCCAAGCGGCAGAGTCGAGTGCGGCAGGCACCGGCCACGGCCAGGGATTGATGCCTGTCGAGAGGTCGAGCCAGTCGTCGAGATAGCCGCCGTGACGCCTGATCGCGTCGGAAAGATCGCCGCCGTGTTTCATGCCGTGCTTATGCCGCGTCGGCGCAGGAAGAGCGAGCCGCGATTTTTGCGGATCTGGTTCGCGGCGCTGATGGCGACACTCTACCTGTGCGATTACGCGCAGGCGCTCGATCGTCCGCGTGTCGTCTCCATCAACATGTGCACGGATCAACTGCTGCTCGCCCTCGCCGATCCGCCGCAGATTCTCGGGTTGAGCCCCTATGCGCGCGACCGGGCGCGGTCCTGGGCGGCGGAGGCGGCGGGCGGATATCCGCAATTGTCCGGTAGCGCCGAGGAGGTCCTGATGCTGGCGCCGGATGTCGTCGTCAGCGGTCGGTATACCAAGCGATCGACACGCGAAACCCTGAAGACCCAGGGGATCGCCGTGACCGAATTCGATACCGCCCTGAGCATCGAGGGTGCGAAGCGCCAGATTGTCCGCATGGGTGAACTCCTGGAGCAACAGGAACGTGCGGCCGCCGCAACAGGGCGAATCGACGCCGCTCTCTCGCGCACGCGGGCGGCGGCCAGCCGAACTCCCTTCCGGGTCTTGCCCTTGGCGCGCCGCGGTTGGGTCGCCGGCCGGGACAGCCTGATGAGCGCGATTTTGTCCGCCGCCGGCCTCGTCAATGCCAGCGACGAACTCGGCTTCAAGGCCGGCGGCTTCGCCTCTCTCGAGCAGGTGGTGATGACGCGCCCCGATTTCCTGGTAGTTGCGAGCGAACGAGATTTCGCCGAAGACCAGGGCGTCGCCCTGTTGATGCATCCGGCGATCGAAAAGCTCTATCCGCCCGGCAAGCGTCTGCTGATGCCGGAGAAGCTGACGGTATGCGGGGGACCGATGCTCGCCGAAGCACTCGATTGGTTGACGGCAGAGATCGGACGGATAGGCCGCTGACATGCTGGTTTCACTCGATGCCGCTTGGCTGGTTCCCGCCGCGCTGGCGTTCGACGCGGTGCTCGGCGATCCGGATTCCGTCTGGCGGCGCTGGCCGCATCCGGTCACGTGGCTCGGCGCGCTCGTCGCGTCTCTCGAACGCGGGCTCAATCGCGAGACATGGCCGGCGCCGATGCGACGGGCTGCCGGTGTCGCGGCGCTCGCAGTCCTGCTGGCGACGGCGGTCATGGCCGGCGTGGCCATCGAAGCTCTCTTGCATCTCCTGCCGTTCGGCGGCGGCCTGATCGCGCTCGTCGCTTCGGTGTTCATCGCCCAGCGCAGCCTCTACGATCACGTGCGACGCGTTCGCGAGGCATTTACCTCCGGCGGGCTCGCGGCGGCGCGGCGCGCCGTATCCATGATCGTCGGTCGCGACCCCGACAGCCTCGACGAAGCCGGCGTCTGCCGGGCCGCGATCGAATCCTGCGCCGAGAACTTTTCCGACGGCGTCGTCGCGCCGGTGTTCTGGTTCTGGCTTCTCGGGCTGCCGGGCCTCATCGCCTACAAGGCAGCCAATACCGCCGATTCGATGATCGGCCACCGCACGCCGCGCCACCAGGCGTTCGGCTGGGCGGCGGCGCGGTTCGACGATCTCGTCAATCTCGTGCCCGCCCGCCTGTCGGGCTCGTTGATCGCGCTGGTCGCGCCCCTGGTCGGCGGCCGCCCGGCGGCGGCAATCGCCGCCATGTGGCGCGAGGCGCGCCAGCACCGCTCGCCCAATGCCGGCTGGCCCGAGAGCGCCATGGCGGCCGCGCTCGGCATCGCGCTCGCCGGCCCGCGCCGCTACGGTGCCGAGACGGTCGATGATCCCTTCCTCAATCCGTCGGGGCGGGAGGCGACGCCGAACGACATCGCGCGTGCACTCCGCGTCCTGGTAGCGGCGTGCGTGATGCAGGCGGCGGTCTATGCCGGGCTCGGGCTCATGGCCTGACCGCAGACGTAACCTGACCCTCAGATCGCGAGCGCCAGAGGGTGCTTGACGAGCGCGCGATCCACGGTCGCCAGACGCAGGTTCTCCACCTGGCACTGCGCCAAGAGCAGCCGGTCGAACGGATCGCGGGTGTCCGGTTCGGGATCACTGGCGACGATCACATGGCCGGCTTCGATCGGCAGAATGGAAAGACCCACTGCCTCGAGGTAGCCTGCCATGTCCTGAAGCGGCATGCCGGGGTCCAGCTTTCCAAGCCGCGACTTGTGATGGCCATCTCCCACAGGCTCGCGACGCTGACATAGCCGGCCGCCATCGGATCGGCCAGCCGGCGCGCGAGCTCGGGATAATGTGTCGTCAGTGACCGCCGTAGCAAAGCCAATGCGACGTGAGTATCGAGAAGGATTCTCATCGAGGCCGTGGCAGTGGGCGCAGGAGGAAATCCTCGGGCAGCGGCTCGTCGAAATCGTCGGCGATGAACGGCACGGGATTTTTGATTTTCTTCGACCGCAAGAAGTCCTCACCGGCAGCCAAGTCCAAACCGCCACGCTTCTTGTACGGCACAAGCTCGAACACCGGGCGTCCGTTGCGCGTGACGACGATCGTCTCGCCTTTTTCAACCTCGCGGGCGAGTTCGGTCAGACGGTTCTTCGCGTCGCGGATCGATATGGTTTTCACAAGAGAAAAGTAGCTACATGTAGCCACTTTGTCAAGATACGCCTTGGATGCTCCACGGTGGGCGTTCACCGCCCGCGGGCGATCGTCAGGATCGCATCGACATCGACATGCGCTTCGAGATGATCCGCGAGCGCATCGAGCGCCTGCTCCACGCGATCCTCGTAGGCAAGCGCCGAGGCAACTCCGAACCCGGCGAGCCAGGCACGACGGAATTCGTCGGACGTGAACAGGCCATGCACATAGGTGCCCTGGATGCGGCCGTCGGCCGAAGTGGCGCCGTCCGGCCGCCCCTCGATCGTCACCAGCGGCCGGGCGCAATCGGCTCCCTCGGTGCGGCCGAGATGGATTTCATAACCGCGCACCGGGGCGCCGCTGGCGTTGTGCGTGCCCGCGACTTCGCGGGTCGACTTGTCGGCGGTCATGACGGTGACGATGTCGAGCAGGCCGAGACCGGCGACGGTGCCGGCCGGACCGTCGAGACCATCCGGATCCGCGATCGCCTTGCCGAGCATCTGGTAGCCGCCGCACAGGCCGAGGACGCGGCCGCCGCGGCGCACATGGGCGGCGATGTCGATGTCCCAGCCTTGCGCCCGCAGGAAAGCGAGGTCGCCAATGGTCGACTTCGAACCGGGCAGGACGACCACGTCGGTGTCACCCGGGATCGCCTCACCGGGGCGCACGAAGACGAGCCGCACGCCGTCCTCCATGCCGAGCGGATCGAGATCGTCGAAATTGGCGATGCGCGACAGAACCGGCACGGCGATCTTGATGCCCGTGCTCGTCGCTCCGGGGCGGTCGAGATCGAGGGCGTCTTCCGCCGGCAGCCACGCCGTCTGCGGCAGCCACGGCACGACGCCCAGGCACGGCCACGCCGTCATCTTTCTGATCGCCGTGACGCCGGCGTCGAACAGGCGCGGATCGCCGCGGAACTTGTTGATCAGGAAGCCGCGCACCAGCGAACGCTCCTCGTCGGTCAAGACCGCATGCGTGCCCACCAGGCTGGCGATGACGCCGCCCCGATCGATGTCACCAGCGAGGATCACCGGCAGGTCGGCCGCGATCGCAAAACCCATATTGGCGATGTCGCCGGCGCGCAGGTTGATCTCCGCCGGACTGCCGGCGCCTTCGACGATCACGATATCGGCGTTCTCGGCCAGGATGCCGAAGCTCTCCAGCACGGCCGGCATCAGGTCACGCTTTCTCTCGCCGAAGGCGCGGGCCTTCAGGGTGCCGACACGGCGCCCCTGCACGATCACCTGCGAGCCGGTGTCGGTTTCCGGCTTCAGGAGCACCGGGTTCATGTGCACACTCGGGGCAATGCGGGCGGCGCGTGCCTGAACGGCCTGGGCGCGACCGATCTCGCCGCCGTCGACCGCGATGGCCGCGTTGTTCGACATGTTCTGCGGCTTGAACGGCGCCACCTTGAGACCCCGCCGCACCAGCGCACGGGCGAGCCCGGCCACCAGCACCGACTTGCCGACATTCGAGCCCGTGCCCTGGATCATCACCGCCGGGGTGAGTGCCTTCATGTCAAAACTCGATCCCCTTCTGCGCCTTGATGCCCTGGCGGAACGGGTGTTTGACCAGAGTCATCTCGGTGACGAGGTCGGCGGCCTCGATCAGGCTCGCAGGCGCGTTGCGGCCAGTGACCACCACGTGTTTGTCCGCCGGCTTGTCGTCGTGCAGGAAGGCGACCACCTCGTCGACGGCCAGATAATCGTAACGCAGCACGATGTTCAACTCGTCGAGCAATACCAGGCGATGATGGTCGTCGCGGATCAGTTCCTTGGCGCGCTCCCACGCCTTCCTCGCCGCAGCGATGTCGCGGGCGCGGTCCTGCGTCTCCCAGGTGAAGCCCTCGCCCATGATGTGCAACGTGACCAGGTCGGGGAAGTGTGCGAGCAGCCGGGCCTCGCCGGTGTCCCAGGTCGGCGACTTGACGAACTGGACCACCGCAACCGGCATATCATGACCGATATGGCGGAACACCATGCCGAGCGCGGCCGAGGTCTTGCCCTTGCCGCTGCCGGTATGGACGATCAACAGGCCCTTCTCACCGGTCTTGCCGGCCATGATCCTGTCGCGCGCCGCCTTGTGCTTGCGCATCTTGTCGGCATGGCGCTGGTTGACGGTGTCGGCGCTCGTCGTCTCGTTCATGCGGCGGTCTCCCTGCGGTTTCTGGTGGTGGCCATCAGTTCGACGAGAAGGTCGGCGGCCCGGTTCGAACGTGGCCGCCACAGGCCGCGCCGCATCGCCTCGGCGAAGCGCGCGGCGGTCTCGGCGAGCGCGGCCGGATTGGCCTCGCCCATGAAGGCGCGCACGCGCTCGTCCTCCAGATAGGCGGCAAAGAGCTGGTCGAAGTGATGATCGGCGACGGCGTCGGTCGAGGCCGCGAAGCCGAACAGGTAGTCGACGGTGGCGGCGATCTCGAAGGCGCCCTTGTAGCCGTGGCGCATGACGCCGGCGATCCACTTGGGATTGGCGGCACGCCCGCGCACCACCCGGGCGATCTCCTGCGACAGCGGGCGGGCGACCGGCGCTTCGGGGCGCGATGTGTCGATGTGGGCGACTTTGGCGGGGCGACCTTTCAGGGTCGCGACCGTGGCGGCGAGGCCGCCCATGAACTGGTAGTAGTCGTCGGAATCGAGGATGTCGTGCTCGCGGTTGTCCTGCGCCTGGGCGACGAGGTCGACCTGCGACAATTGCCGGGCGAGATCGTCGCGGGCGACCGCCCCCTCGCTGCCGCCCCCATAGGCGTAGCCGCCCCAGGCCAGATAGGCTTCGGCGAGGTCGCCGCGCCGCTCCCAGCCGCCCTCGTCGATCAGCGCCTGCAGGCCGGCGCCGTAGCCGCCGGGTTTCGAGCCGAACACCCGATGCGACGCCCGGAGGTGGGCGGCGTTTTCCGACAGGCCCTGTTCTTCGAGCCGCCGACGTTCGCGTCGGACCGCGGCGGCGATCGGGTTGGCATCGGCGGGCTCGTCGAGATCGGCGATGGCGCGTACGGCCGTCGCGACAAGATCCATCTGGGTCGGAAAGGCGTCGCGGAACAGGCCGGAGACCCGGAAGGTGACGTCGATGCGCGGCCGGCCGAGCTCGGACAGTGGCGTGACCGCAAAGCCGGTGACGCGGCCGGAGCCCGGTTCCCATAGGGGACGGGCACCGATCAGCGCCAGCACCTGGGCGATATCGTCGCCGCCGGTGCGCATGTTCGAGGTGCCCCACGCCGACAGCGCAATCGAGCGTGGCCACTCGCCCTCCTCCTGCCAGTAGAGGGCGACCAGTTGTTCGGCGGCGAGGCGGCCAATCCGCCAGGCGGCTTCGGTCGGCAGGGCGCGCGGATCGACGGCGAAGAAGTTCTTGCCGGTCGGCAGCACGTCGGGCCGGCCGCGGGTGGGGGCGCCGGAGGGGCCGGGCGGCACGAAGCGGCCGTCGAGGCCGGCGAGGAGGGCCCGCATCTCGGTGTCGCCGCAGGTCGCCAGCGCCGGCCGCAAAACGCTGTCGATCCAGCTCAGCACTGCGGCCGTGCGCGTCCATGCCGGCGCGCATGGTGTCGTCCCGGACACCAGCGCCAGCGCCAGCCGTTCGATGCGCTCGACGGCGTCACCGGTGGTACGCCACGGCGCCGTGTCGACGGCGATGAGCGCGGCCGGTCGCGGGCCGTCATAGTCAATGGCGAAATCGCGCGTCAGCGGATCGAAACCGCCGAGGTCGAGGTCGGCCGCAAGCGCCCGGTGCAGCGAGGCGTCCTCGGGCCGTGTTTCGGATCGTGGCAGACGGACGATGGCGACAACGAGGTCATCGAGCAGCGGCCCCAAAGGTGTGCGGCCGAACACGTGCAGGCCGTCGCGGATCTGCAGTTCCTTCAGGTCGCACAGATGGGCGTCGAGGGCGCGTAGCGCCTCGATCATCGGTGTGTCCTTGGTGAGGCCGAGATCGAGGTCGAGCCGCTGCGCACGCACCAGCGACAGGACGTCCTCGGCGACGGTGTCGGCGCGACCCGGATCGAGGTCGGCGGCGAGTGCGTACTCGTCGACCAGGTTCTCGAGCCGCGACAGCTCGCCGTGCAGCTCGGCGCGCGTCAGCGGCGGCGTCAGATGGTCGACGATGACCGCCGAGGTGCGGCGCTTGGCCTGGATGCCCTCGCCCGGGTCGTTGACGATGAACGGGTAGAGATGCGGCACCCGGCCGAGGATCGCCTCCGGCAGGCAGGCGGCGGAGAGGCCGGTGCTCTTGCCGGGCAGCCATTCGAGATTGCCGTGCTTGCCGAGATGGATCACGGCATGGCTCGCGAATACGCGGCGCAGATACAGGTAGAAGGCGAGATAGTGATGCGGCGGCACGAGGTCGGGATCGTGATAACTCGACTTGGGATCGATGTCGTAGCCGCGTGCCGGCTGGATGCCGACGACGAGATTGCCGAACCGATGCAGGCCGAGCCGGAAGGCGCCGTCGACCACGTGCGGATCCTGTGCCGGCTCGCCCCAGCGCGCCATGACGGCCGCCCGGACCGCCGCCGGCAGTTCGGCGAGGGCTGATTCGTAATCGGCGACCGGCCATGCGATCCCGCCGCGGCGGTGCGCGCGATCCGCCAGCGCGTTGGTGGGCCCGGCCGACAGCAGCGCCATGATGGCGGCGCTCTCGCGCGGGACGTCGGCGACGACATAGCCGGCGGCGGCCATCGCGGCGAGGATCCCGGCCATGCTTTCCGGCGTGTCGAGCCCGACGCCGTTGGCGAGCCGGCCGTCGCGGTTCGGGTAGTTGGCGAGCACGATCGCGATGCGGCGCTCCGGGATCGCAGTCCGCCGCAGCCGCACCCAGGCGGCCGCAAGGTCGGCAGCGGCATCGACACGGTCGGGCAGTGGCACTGACACGACCGGCGCGAAGCCGCCCGCTGGCGCTTCGCTGCGTTCCTTGAAGGCGACCACATTGGCGAACAGGCGCCCGTCGACCTCCGGCATCACCACATACATCGCCAGATCCCGCGGCGACAGCCCGCGTGGCGACGATTCCCACGCCGCCCGTGACGTGCCCGCGAGCGCGATCTGCAGCACCGGGCAGTCGAAGGACGCGAGCACGCCCTGTCGCTCGCCGGCGGTCGCGGTCGCAAACGCCGTGGCGTTGATGATGGCGTCGGGCGGGTGCGCCGCCAGCGCCGCCCGCACGAAGGCGGCCGAGCGCTCATCCTTGAGGCTCGTCAGAAAGATCGGCAGCGGCATGAGCCCGCGCGCCGCCAGGGCGTTTGCGAGGGCCTCGATGGGCGGCGTCGCGGCGCCGGCGACCAGCGCCCGGTAGAACAGGATCGGGACGACCGGCCGCCCGTCATGGGCGGGCTCGGCCGGCCAGAAGCCGGCCGCCGGCGTTGGTCGCGCCGCCGGCGGGCACTCGCCGTGGCCGATGAGATGGGCGGCATAGCGCAAGGCAAGGCCGGCATTGTCGACGCCGCCCTCGACGCAATAGCGCCACAGCGCATGGGTGTCCGCGGGCGCCACCGTGCCGCGCCCGGCGAGCGGTGCATCCCACGTCAACTCGCCCGGGATGCAGGCGAACAGCGTGCCGCGGGCGAGCGCATCGGCGCGCAGGCTGGCAACGCCATGCGGCCAGTAGGCTTCGCCGCCGAGCATGCGCAGCAGGACGATTTTTGCGCCGCAGAGCGTGCGCTCCACATAGGTATCGACCGACAGGGGATGGGCGAGCGCCAGCAGATTCGTCAGTTGGACCGAGGGAAACCCGTCCGGCACGCTCGCCCGCGCCGCCGCGAATGCGGCGAGGTCGCTATCGGCGGCCGAGACGACGACGATGTCGGCGGGGTCGAGGCCGAGATCGCGCGCGGCGTCGCCGTCGTCGATGGGGCCGGACGGGTCGAGCTTGAGATGCATGTCGGCGCCCCTCGCGGCCTCACGCCTCGAGGATCCGCCGCACCGCGCCGCCGTCGAATCCCTTCAGGCCGATGACCACCAGCCCGCCGGCGGCGACGTCGGGACGCGCGAAGGCGGTGTTGATGCGACCGCCAACAGCCTGCACGACGAGCGGCGCCGGCTTGCCGGCAACGCGCACGTGGCCCTTGATGCGCAAGACGCCGTCATGGCGCAGCGCCGCGAGGACGTTGGCGCGCATGGTCTCGACGGCGGTGGTCGCCGGCGGCACCACGATGAAGCTCTCGAAGTCGTCGTGGTCGTGCTCTTCGTGTTCGCCGTGGTGGCCGGCGCGGGCGGCAAGATCGCTTTCGGCCTCGGCCACGAGGCCGATCAAGGCGGCGGGATCGAGGTCGCCGTGGGAGCGCACGACGCGCACGCCCGGCCGCATGCCGGCGCGCAGGCGGTTCTCCGCCGCTTGCAGCGCCGCCGGCGCGACCAGATCGCTCTTCGCCAAAACGACGAGATCGGCGCAGGCGAGCTGGTCCTCGAACAGTTCGCCGATGGGATCGTCGTGGCCGACGGAGGCGTCGGCGGCGCGCTGTTCGGCGATCGCCGCCTCGTCGCAGGCGACGCGGCCCTCGGCCAGCGCCACGGCGTCGACGACGGTGACGACGCCGTCGACGGTTGCCCGCGTCTTGACGCTCGGCCACGAAAACGCCTTGAGGAGCGGTTGCGGCAGCGCGAGCCCCGACGTCTCGATCACGATGGCGTCCAATGCAGGTTGCCGCGACAGGAGCTTTTCCATGGCCGGCAGGAACTCGTCTGCCACCGTGCAGCAGATGCAGCCGTTGGTGAGCTCGACGATGTCGTCGTGGACGCAAGCCGGATCGACGCAGTCGCCGATCAGGGTGCCGTCGAAGCCGGCGTCGCCGAACTCGTTGACGATGACGGCGATGCGGCGGCCTTTGCTGCGCGTCAACAGCGCGCGCAGCAAAGTCGTCTTGCCGGCGCCGAGGAACCCGGTGACGACAGTGACGGGAACGCGGGTCATGGCGATGATCTCTCCGAATTCGGGCGTTTGAGCCACAACGGCAGGCCGGCGGCGATGAAGACGGCGGCTGGGACGGCGGCCGCGATGGTCTGATTGAGGCGGCCCTGGGCATCGCGGAAGTCGCGGCCGAGCGGCGTGTCGGGCACGAGGCCGAGGCCGACTTCGTTGGACACCAGGACCACCGGTCCTGGCGTGTGCCTCAGGCAGTCTGCCAGCCGGCGCGCTTCGGCGGCGACGTCGCACCCCGCATGCATGAGGTTGGATAGCCATAAAGTCAGGCAGTCGACCAGGAGCGCGCGGTCGGGCGCGGCTTCGCGGGCGAGCGTTTCGACCAACGCGAGCGGTTCTTCGACGGTCCGCCAGCCGTCGCCGCGGGTGGCGCGATGATGGGCGATGCGTTCGCGCATTTCGGCGTCGCCGGCGGTCGCGGTGGCGAGATAGACACGCGCGAGGCCGCTGTCGCGCACCAGCCGTTCCGCGAACGAGGACTTTCCCGAGCGGCGCCGCCGAGGACGAGCGTGGTCACGAGGGCGCTCATGGGGGAGCCCGTCCGTCCGGTGGCGACCATGACGCCGGCGGCACGCGGGCGATGAGCCTGCGCCGCAGCACCTCCGGCCGCTCCTGCCACGGCACCATGCCGTAACCGGACTGGCGATACGCGCGCACGAAGACTGCGAGCGCGGCGGCACCCGTCGTCACATCGAGATCACCGACGAGAAAGGTGTATCCGTCGGGGGCGGTCACCGCGACGGTGGTTTGCCGCTTGCACACGCCGAGGCATTGGACAGGGCGTACGGTGACGTCGCCGTCCTCGGGAGCGAACGCGGTTCGCAGGGCCGCGATCAGGTCGTTGCCCGGGCAGGACGTCCGACCGTCCGTGCCGCGGCAACTCACGCAGACGCTGACCTGCACCGGGCCCGGCCTCACTGCCGGCGCGGCCTCGGAATCAATAGCAGGTCCGCTGTCCGATGATTCGGAGCGAAACATGGCGTGCTCGTCTCAGGCCCATCCCCGGGCCGCGAGCTTTGTCGGACGAGCTTATGGCGACGAACCGCCAGCGCTCCCGTCAGGACGACCCCGCCCGACGCCTTCAAAGCACCGATCTTGATGGCAGGTCTCCTGGCTCGCGGGTCGGTGCCGTTCGTCGCCTTCCCGGGGCATCGCCCAGTGGCCGTTGACGAGCAGCTCGCCGCTTACAGTTGCGGGGACAGCGCCGGAATTGGATTTCTCCGCACCGGCTTCCCTTTTCACCTCTCCGAAGAGAGGACCATCGCCACGACGATAGCGGCACCGGTCGGCAGCGTCAACAAAAGCGCCGAGCAATGGCACGGTCGAGTTGGTTGTCGGGGTGCGCAGCGCATGACAGAGCCGGCCCCGCAAATCTGCAGGAGGGCGATAGGTGGAGTTTCTGCCTGACAGCGGGCACGTTTGGCCTGCGAATCAGGAGAGACCTTGAGCAGACGACCGCGCCGGAATCGCCCACCGGCCATCAAGGCCAAGGTGGCGCTGGCCGCCATCAAGGGCAATTGCACACTGGCGCAACTCGCCGAGCAGTTCGACGTCCGCCCCAATCAGGTCACGACCTGGAAGGCGCAGCTCGAAGGTGGCGCCTCCAGCGGCCCGGTCCTGCCTCTTCGCGTCATGGCGTCTTCGCGCTGTTGAGGTGACGTTCGATGATCTTCAAGAACTCGCCTAACGGCGGGCTGCCGACCACTTTCTCGCCATTGATGAAGAAGGTCGGGGTGGCCGACACTCCGTCCTTGCGCTGAACGTCACGGGCTTGCGCCATGATCTTCCCGATCGTCGCTTCGTCATCGAAACACGAATCGAACCGCGCCTTGTCGATGCCGGCCCGCTTCGCCAGCTTTCCCAGGCTGCCGATCGGATCCTTGCCGGTCATCCAATCGTCCTGGGTCTTGAACAGGACTTCGAGCAACGGCAGATGCCCCTGGGGGCCGGCACAGCGGGCGATGACGGCTCCGGCCAGCGCCAACTGCCCAAGCGGGAAATCGCGCACGATCCAGCGGAGCTTGCCGGTGTCGATATACTGCTTCTTGATGCTGGGAAGGATGAGCGAATGGACGTCGGCGCAATGGGGACAGCCGAGCGAGGAATACTCGATGACCGTCACCGGCGCATCGACGCGACCGATGACGGCGTCGGCGAGCGCGGCGGATTTCTCGCTGCCCGCCTGCGCCGAGGCGGGAGCTGGATTACCCGCCAGCATGGCCACGCAGAGAACCATCGCGAGGGCAAAGGACGTCTTCATCACGCTTCTTCCTTCTGAAGTCGCCTGTCGGTGAGGCACGGTGTGCTCCTTGCGAACCAGCGGACGAGATGCGGCGCGAACCGGTCCCGAAGCCAGAGCCGCCCTCGACCCGGACATATCCGACATTGAGCAGGATCGCCCATTTGAGCGCCGGCCCCAAGTCGGCGAAACGGCGCAACTGTGGGTATGATCGCGCGCCATTTACAGGAATCGGCCGCCTATCCCGTCTCCTATTGCTGTCGCCGGTGTGAAGCCGTCACATCGGCGGCCGTGAGCCATCCAACGATGGCCTTCACGCTCGGCACGCCGCCGCAGTGCACCTGTTTTCCATCGATCACGACGGCGGGCGTCCGCATCACGTCGTACTGGGCGATCACGGAGAGGTCGGTGACCCTCTCCAGCATGATCGCAATGCCGAGTTCACCGGCCTTGGCTTCGATCAGGTCGGCGAGCGTTCGGCAGTTCCGGCAGCCCGGTCCAAGGACCTTGATGTCCATGGTCGAGTTCTCCCCCTCGGCCGCGCCGAACAAGCGCGGTCAGGCCGTTCGCCGCGCTGACGCAAGCCCTCTTTGCGCCGAAGTCGGCGCTAGGCCGCCAGCCATTTCGCGATGTCGTCGTCCTTCGGCAGGCCGCCGGCATGGACGACCTTGCCGTCGATCACGATGCCCGGCGTCGACGCAATGCCGTAGCTCGCGATCGCCGCATAGTCGGTGACCTTTTCGATATTGACCTGCACGCCGATCCGATCGGCGGCGGCCTGCACCATTTCGGCCGTCGTCACGCAGCGCTTGCAGCCCGGGCCCAGCACCTTCACGTCACGCATTTTCATCGTTCCTCATCATGGAGCCGTCGCTGACCGTCGTGAGCGGTCAGCCGAACAGCGCGTTGAACAGATAGCCGACGGCAAGAATGCCGCTTCCGACGACCGCGACGAACACGGCCAGCAGTCGGATTGTCAGCACCTTGCGCAGAATGATCATTTCGGGCAGCGAGAGCGCGATGACCGCCATCATGAAGGCGAGCACGGTTCCGATCGCCGCGCCTTTCTCGATCAGCGCCTCGATCACCGGGATGATGCCGGCGGCGTTCGAATACATGGGAATGCCCATCACCACGACGGCGGGCACCGACCACCAGGCGTCCCGGCCCATGATCGAGGCGAGCAGGTCATCAGGAACATAGCCGTGGATGACTGCGCCGACCGCAATGCCGAGTATGACCCACATCCATACGCGACCGACGATGTCGCTGACCGCCACGAGCCCTTCATGGATGCGTTCGGCCGATGACAGGGCAGTTGTCGGCAGCGCGACGACACCGGAGCGGATATCGCGCACCCACGGCTGGAGCCAGTGCTCGAGCTTGAATCGGCCGATGATCCAGCCCGACACGACGGCGATGGCCAGCCCGAAGCCCAGATAGGCGAGCGCCACATTCCAGCCGATCAGGCCGAACAGCAGCACCAGCGCCACTTCGTTCACCATCGGGGCGGCAATCAGGAAGGAAAACGTGACGCCGAGCGGCACGCCGGCACTGACGAAGCCGATGAACATCGGCACCGCCGAGCATGAGCAGAACGGCGTCAGGATTCCGAGCATCGACGCCAGGACATTGCCGATGCCTTGGCGTCGGCCAGCGAGCAGCGCGCGGGTCTTTTCCGGGGAGAAGAAACTGCGCACGACGCCCATCGCGAACACGATGAGCACCAGCAGCATGAGGACCTTCGGCGTATCGTAGACGAAGAAGCGGATCGATTCCGCCAGACTGCTGCCGGCGGTGACGGGAAGCAGCGTCACGACCCAGTCGGAAAATGGCACAAGCTGGCTGTAGACCAGGATCCACGCGACCAGGGCGGCAATCGTCGCCGTGATCCAGCGGGCGGAGCTGGTCTGGGCGTTGACGGTAGGATGCCAGATGCTCATGCGGCGTGCCGTTGGGATTGGGGCGAAATCGAGAGTGCGGCATCGACCAGGGCGACGACCGCATCGGGGAGATCGGGCGCGCGCTTGTAACGCACCCATTGAGCGTCGCGCCGATCGGTCAGCAATCCGGCCGCCTTGAGCGTGCCCATGTGCCGGGACATCCGAGATTGCGTCACTTTCAACGTCTGCATCAGCTCGCAGACGCAGTGTTCACGGCCGTCCCACAACAGCCGGATCGCGGCCAGCCGCGTCGGCTCGGCGAGGGCGGTCAGGATCTGCACGGCGTCCATGTGCTATGCTCCGCTTATGCGCATGAGCGCAAATATGCGCCAATCAATCGCCGTCGGCAAGGGGATTCCTGCCGGTACCTCGCTGGCAGCGATTTCGTCCGGATGCGCTTTGACGAGGCGGCGGAACACCGACAGGCGCGTCGCCTGAGCCAAAGCACTCAGGCTTCGCCGCTGGCGCGATACAAATCTATAAGTCGAAACATACCGATACATACAGTGCGCTGCCGGCGAGCGTGCAGCCGCAGAAAATCCGCTATCGTGAATTCTGCTCGCGCTTGCGAGAGGCGCCGGCCTCGCCCGTCTCGCGCTCGTTCGTCGCCGATCGAACCGATGCCGGCAGCAGGAACGTGACCAGCCAGCAGATCGCCAGCATCACCGCCGAGCCGACCAGACAGGCCGTCATGCCGCCGAACTGGTAGAGCAGCCCCGACAGGACGATGCCCAGCAGCCGGCCGGTCGCATTGGCGGCATAGTAGAAGCCGACGTCTTCAGCCGCCTTTTCCGATCCGGCGTAGGCGAGGATCAGATAGGAGTGCAGCGACGAATTGACCGCGAAAGGCAGTCCGAACAGCGCCAGACCGATGACCAGCACGATATCCGGACGCCACAGCCCCGGCACCTGCATGACGGCGGCCAAACCGACCGGAACCGCGACCAGGAGGGCCGCCCACAGACGCGCCGCCGGCACCTCGCGGCTCAGTCCGTCGGTGCTGCGCCGCACCAGCGATGGCGCGATGGCCTGAATGCCCCCATAGGCGATGGTCCAGGCGGCGAGAAAGCCGCCGACTTCGAAAAAACGCCACCCGTTGGCATAGAGGAACACCGGCAGGCCGACGACGAACCAGACGTCGCGGGCGCCGAACATGAAGATGCGGGCGGCTGCGAGCAGATTGACGCCGCGGGATTTGCCGAACAGCTCCTTGACGGTCCTGGACGACTTGGCCTTGCCGAGTTCGCGCGGCAGCAGGACGAGGCCGGCCGCCAGGATGATCACCAGGAGCCCCGCCAGCAGCCACAGGGCGGGGCGAAAGCCGGCCACATCGAGCAGCAGGCCGCCGACGAAGAAGCCGATCCCCTTCATGGCGTTCTTGGAGCCGGTGAACCACGCGACCCAGCGGAACAACTGCCCCCTGCCCTCGCTCGACGTCGCCTTGATGGCCGACTTGGAGGCCGTCTTGGTGACGTCCTTGGCGACACCGGCGATGCCCTGCGCGACCACCACCCAGACGACGGAGACTGCGGCACTCCAGGCCGGATCGAGACCCGACAGCATGACGAGGCCGGCAATCTGCAACGACTGGCCGACCGCGAGCATGCGCGCAATGCCGAACCGGGCGGCGAGCCAGCCGCCGCCGAGATTGGCGGCGATGCCGGCGGCCTCGTACAGGAGAAACAGGAAGGCGAGCGTGAACGGCGTGTAACCGAGCCGAAAGAAATGCAGCAGCACCAGCATGCGCAGCGCGCCGTCCGTGAGCGTGAAGCCCCAATAGGACGCGGTGACGATGGCGTAGTTTCGCGCCGGCATCACACCCCTGCCCGCAGAACGATATTGGCCAAATCGACCATGCGGCAGGCATAGCCGACTTCGTTGTCGTACCAGGCATAGACCTTCAGCAAGGTCTCGTCGGTCAGCATGGTGCTCGGCGCATCGACGATCGCGCTGCGGGTGTCGTTGGTATAGTCGGCCGACACCAGCGGCCGATGCTCGATGCCGAGAATGCCGGCGAGCGGACCCTTGGCGGCCGAGGCGAACAGGTCGTTGACCTCCGCGACGGTGGTCGCACGTTGCAGTTCAAACACGCAGTCGGTCAGACTGGCGTTCAGTACCGGAATGCGAACCGCATGCCCGTTGAGCTTGCCCTTGAGCTCCGGGTAGATCAGCGCGATGGCGGTGGCGCTGCCGGTCGTGGTCGGCTGCATCGACAGCATCGCCGAGCGGGCGCGGCGCAAATCCCTGTGCGGCGCATCGACCACCACATTGGTGTTGGTGGGATTGTGGATGGTGGTGATCTGGCCGTGGCGGATGCCGATCGCCTCGTGAACGACCTTGACGACCGGTGCGAGGCAGTTGGTGGTGCAGGAGGCTGCGGTCAGCAACCGGTGACGTTCGGGATCGTAGAGCCGGTCGTTGACGCCGACGACGATGTTGACGGCACGCTCGTCCTTGACCGGCGCCGCAACGATGACCCGCTTCACCCCACGCTCGAAATAGGCCTGGAGCTGTTCGGGCGCCAAGAACTTGCCGGTGCATTCGAGCACGATGTCGCAGCCGAGGTCGCCCCATGCCACGTCCTTGGGCGCAGCGGCGGCGGAAAAGCCCATGCGGTGACCATCGACCGTGACGGCGGCCTCGCCGTCCGCTTCGAAGGCGCCGTGCCAGCGGCCATGAATGCTGTCGAATTCGAGGAGATGAGCCGTCGCGGCGGCGCCGCCCTTGACTTCGTTGAGATGAACGACGTCGAGCCGATTGCCGGCGCGCGGGTCGCCGGCCGCGCGCGGTAAGCCGCCGAACGCGGCGCGCAGCGCCAACCGCCCGATGCGGCCCATGCCGTTGATTCCGATACCCATCGTCTCAATCCTTTCAGGGCAAAGCCCGGTGCGTGTCGCCGATCTCGTCGAGCCGGGCTTTGAGTGCCATCCTGTCGAGCGATGCGAACGGAAGGCTGACGAAAATCTCCAGCCGCCTGCGGATCATCGCGTAGAGTTCATTCAGGAGCGTCGTGCGCTCGGTCGGCGACCCGGTGAACTTGGCCGGGTCGGGCAGCGGCCATGCCGCCGTCACCACGCGGTCGCCGAAATCCGGACAGATTTGCCCGTCCAGCGTGTCGCAAAGCGCGATGATGAAGTCCATGCGCGGCGCCGTCGGACCGGTGAACTCGTGCCACGACTTGCAGCGCAGGTTCGTCACGTCATGGCCGAGCTTCGTCAGCCTATCGATCACCTCCGGCATCGGCTCCGCGGCCGGATCCGAGCCGGCCGAGTAGGCATTGAACCGGCCGCTGCCGGTCTTCTGCATCAATGCTTCCGCCATGATCGACCGGGCGGAATTGCGGGTACACAGGAACAGGACGTTGAAGGCTGCCGTCATGGTCGTCTCCTCTATGTCTTCGACCTCGTTCGGGATCATTCGTGCGAGATCGCCGCACAAATCCGGACGCCCGTTGCAGCAGTCGCGCGTCAGGAACCTGATCAGGTCGCGGAATTTTCTGACATCGGCGCGATAGTTCATCGTCCGCCCCTGTCGCTCGACTGTGATCAGGCCGACGCCGATCAGTGAAGCAAGATGCGTCGACAGGGTGTTGTGGGGGACGCCGCAACGGCGCGCGATCTCGCCGGCCGACAGGCTCTTCGGGTGCTCGGTCAGAAGATGACGGATGGTCGCCAGTCGCGTCGTCTGCGCCAGCGCACTCAAAGTTTCGATCGCGTCGGATGTATCGGCGTTTCTGGACATGCGAATTCCGGCGAAGTGCCGACGGTGGCGGATGCGGCGCCAATTGTTCTTTTCGGCGCCGGACTCTTCGTCGATATTTCGACGATCATCGACATATTAGCCGCGGATGATGACAGGCCGATGACGATGGCGGCATGGAATCTCAGGTCGCCAGGCTTTAATCCGCATATATGCTGACTCGCGCATATCCGCGTATACGCATATACGTTCGTCAGGATATTCCCAACGGCAAAAGGAGAGTCCCATGAAGGCCATCGGCTTCGTCGGCGCCGGCCGGATTGCGCGAATCATGATCGAGGGCTGGTCGCGAGCCGGCAAGGTGCCGGACCGCATCATCGTCTACGACATCGACAAGGCGAAAGCCGAAGGGTTGGCTTCGGTCTTCCCATCCGTGCGGGTGTCCGACAGGGCCGCAGCCGCGGCGCAGGATGTGGTCATCGTCGCCGTGCACCCACCGGCGGCGGGCGAGGTGCTGCCGGCGCTGGCGCCTCACCTGCGCAAGGATGCCATCCTGCTGTCGCTGATGCCGAAATTGCGCTTTGAAAATCTGACCGACATGCTGGGCGGATTCGCCAGGATCGCGCGGCAGAATCCCAATGCGCCGTCGATCATCGACCGGGGGTACAACCCGATCGCCTTTGCGGACGGACTCGATGCCGACAGCCGCCGAGGCCTGATCGAACTTCTTAGCCCGCTCGGCGATTGCCCGGAGGTCGCCGAGGAGACGATCGAGGCCTATGCGTTGATCAGCGCGATGGGACCGACCTATCTCTGGTTCCAGTTGGAATTGCTGCACACGCTGGGCATTGAATTCGGGTTGTCGGACGCCGCGGCCCGGCATGCCGTCGCCAAGATGGCGCATGGCGCCGTTGCGACACTGCTGGAATCCGACCTGCCGCCCCAACAGGTCTTTGATCTCGTCCCAGTCAAGCCGTTGGGGGCTGACGAGGCGGCGATCGCCGCCATCTACCGTGCGCGCCTGGAACCGCTTTACGCCAAGCTCACCCCGTGACGATGACGATCGGTACCATGGATGTCGATTCAGCCTGCGCCCGGATGGCCGCCCTATCGGACCCCATCCGGCTGCGGCTGTTGGCGTTGATCCACAAACATGGAGAATTGTGCGTCTGCGAAATGACCCACGCCCTGTCGCTGCCGCAGCCGAAGATTTCCAAGCATCTTGCGGTACTGCGGAATGTCGAGCTTGTGCGGATGCGCCGTAACGCCCAATGGGTGCTGTATGGCCTCGAACACGAGGCTGCGGCATGGCTCGACGGCGTTCTCGCGATCACGCTCCGCGATATCGAGACCGATGCCGCGATTGTCGGGGACGCAAAACGCCTTGCCGGAATGAGGGTGCGTCCCCAACCATGCAGGGACAAGTGATCCACCGCTGACGGTCGAAGGCGGGTTGCAGAATTTTTCGGTCGGCCCGCGGCTCCGGATTCATCGCCCTGCAGGCATAGTGGAGGCCGTCCGAGCAGGACTGAGAATCTTCTGATTCCGCCGCCGGTTGCGCTGCCCTCCCCTACGTCCGCGTCGGCAACAAGCGCCGTCGTGATGTGATGAACATCGAAACGCCTCGGAAGATTCTCGAGCACGGCGCCGGTCGCCCATCGCGTCCCGTACTCGTTGCTGGAGTGGATGGCATTGATGCCGCTGGCAAGCGCTTCTTCGAGCGCGCACTTGCCTTCGGCCTCGTTGCCCTCGCAGAGCCCTTTGACATAGCGCGTCGCGCCGACCAAAATCCGTGGCAAGGTGCGCAGCATGCGGATGAGGCCGGCCGCAATCGTGCCGAACCCTCCTCGTACCTACACAAACCGTTCTCGCTTTGCTAACTACAGCGCATAATTGCTTTATCCGCGAGGCCTCGCCGTCACGCGCAAACAGGGAGGATTGGCGTGACCACTTGGCTGCATCAACAGCGCCTGGAGGCGGTACGGAACGTCATCCGGGAGCGCGGCGTGCGCTCGATTCTGGATCTGGGATGCGGCGAGGGCGATCTGATCGCCCGGCTGGCGGACGAGGCTGGAGCGGTTCGGCTCGTCGGGGTCGACCTGTGCGCCCGCTCGCTTGCCCGTCTGCAAGACCGACTGGAGCAAGGACAATGTGGCCGCACCTGTCATGTGGAACTCGTGCACGGGTCGCTGCTCGAACTGCCAGCGCGCCTAAAAGGGTTCGACTGCGCGGTGCTCGTTGAGACCATCGAGCATCTCGATGCGGATCGATTGGGGCGGCTCGAACGTTCCGTGCTCGGCTCCCTGCGGCCGCGGACGGTGATAATCACCACGCCGAACGCCGAGTTCAATGGCCTGCTCGGCGTGCCAACACACCGCTTCCGGCATCCGGATCACCGCTTCGAATGGGACCGCGGCCGCTTCCGGCGATGGGCGAAGGGCGTGGCACAGCGACAGGAATACGAGGTCCGCTGCGAGGACATCGCCGGGCGGCATCCACAATTGGGCGGCGCAAGCCAGATGGCCGTGTTCGACCTTCCGGATGCGGCCGGGCAGAACCGCGCCGCCTGAATCCATAAATACGCCATTCTGAGACGACCGGCAGGACAGATGACTCCAACGCGGTGGCCGGGAGAGTTCCGTACTCCCCGTCCGGGCCACTGCCCTCGGTCAATTATAACGGCCTTCTTTCAGGGGTGGATATGAACCAGTTCACTCAGGCGGATGTTTCGACTATCGACAAAGCAACAATCGCGCGTTTCGACGTTCCGATGGCGGATTGGTGGGACTCGACCGGCCCCGCGCGCTGGCTCCATAAGTACAATCCGGCTCGCGTCTCGTTCATCTGCAGGGCAGCCGGCCAAACACAACGTCGAACCGGTCAAGCCGATGACCTTCGCGGGCTGCGCATCGTCGACATTGGTTGTGGAGGCGGCGTCCTGTGCGAACCGCTGGCCATGCTCGGCGCCACCGTCGTCGGGGTCGATCCCGCCCCACTGGCGATCGAAGCCGCACGTCTCCACGCGCTGGCGAGCGACCTCGACATCGATTACCGATGCACGACGGCCGAAGCGATGGCTGCGGCCGGCGAAAGGTTCGATGTGGTGCTGGCCATGGAGGTGATCGAACACGTCGCCGATTGCGATGCGTTTCTTCGCCGGTGTGCGGAGCTGGTGCGCCCGCGGGGTCTTCTGATCTTGTCGACCATCAATCGCACGGCAAAGAGCTTTGCGTATGCGATCGTCATGGCCGAATACGTGCTTCGGGTCTTGCCGAAGGGAACGCACGACTGGAGGAAATTCCGCAGGCCGGTGGAGCTGGAGCGCGCACTCGCCCCGAGCGGATTTCGCGTCGTCGACGTCAGCGGCGTGACCATGCGCCTGTCGACCCGGGAATTGCGGCTGTCCAAGGATGTCGGCGTCAACTTCCTCATGGCCTTGCAACGAGCAGAGTAAAATACGGCTGTCAGGGGACCGCCGCGACCGTCGTCGCGCCAATCGTGGATCCGACAATATCGAATGAGCAGCCTGCGGCGAATTCCCGCCCGGAATGGGAATGCTCAGCTAGGCACTCGTGTTTTCCGATTGCATGCGAGCCAGATAGACGGTCTGGGTATAGGGCCGGTTCTGAATCGGATTGTGGAAGGTCACCGGCTCCGCCCAGGCGTCCGCAAACACGTCTCGTAGCCGGCCGACGAAATTCGGATCGGGCTTGTCGTTGGACCACAGGCCGAACACGCCGCCCGGCCGAAGATGCGCCGCGAGGGCGAGAAGACCGGCCGGCCGGTAGAAGCCGGCATTGTGGTCGTCGAGCAACGCGTCCGGAGAATGGTCGATGTCGGCCAGGATGGCGTCGAACCGCCTGCCCGGCGCCTCGGGATCGAATCCGGTCTCGCCTGCCGCCAGGGCAAAAAAGTCTCCTTGGCGAAATCGGCAACGCGGATCCCGCGTCAGCGTCGGCCCGAGCGGCAGTACGGCATCACAGTGCCAATCGATGACGGGCGCCAGCAACTCGACGACGATCAGCGATCGGACCGAGCCGTGCTCCAGCACCGCCTGAGCCGTATAACCGAGACCGAGGCCCCCGACCACGACGTCCAGCCCGCAGCCGGACAGCGCGCCGAGGCCGAGTCGGGCGAGCGCGATTTCCGAGACCGTGAACAGGCTCGACATCAGAAACTGGTCGCCGAGCTTGATTTCGAAAACATCGACGCCCAGCGAGAGTTCGCGGCGTCGGCGGAGACTGAGCGCGCCGATCGGCGTCGGCTGGTAGTCCAGTTCTTCGAACAGGGCGCTCATGGGCTTGAAGACCTTTCCGGCTGCGGGGAAGCACGCAACCGCAACGCGCGCGAGGATTCGGCCGGACATTGTGCGCCAGAGACCGTGACGGCCGGCGTTCCGCCGCGACGGGTGAGCAGAGCATATCCGGACCGAGGCGAAATACCATCGTGGATGTGTTGCCGGCGCATGGGACGAGAATGTCCGCCGTCGGAAGCAGCGGTGAGGTCGTAGCGGTACGCCGGCGCAGCATGTACAAGCGCTCGATCGCTGCCGGCGGCCGACCCGTGCGGCAAGGAAGTTCGACCGACGCGACGTCACTCGCTCGCATGGGCAATCATCGTCTCAAAGACCAACAGAGGGAGCTGCAGCACGACCGCTAGAGCGTCTTCCCTGAAAAGTGAGTCGGGCGGGGATTCCCTTCTGCTTCGAATGCTGATTTCCTGTTTGCAAACAACAGGGAGGCAGCGATGGGCAAGCCGTACAGCGTCGATCTTCGCGAGCGCGTCGTAGCCGCGATCGAGACCGGGACGTCGACCGGCGCGGCGGCGAAGCGTTTCTGTATCAGCAAGGCGACGGCGGGAGCGTGGGCGCGGTTGAAGCGTGCCACCGGAGCCGTTGCCCCGGCCCGGCAAGGCAAGCCGAAGGGGTCGGTTCTGGACACACATGCGGACTTCATCCTCGGCGTGCTCGCCGCAGCCCCGGATACGACGTTGGAGGAATTGGCCGAGCGTTTGGCCGAGGAGCGTGGCGTCAAGGTCGTCCATACGGCGGTGTGGAAGTTCCTCGACCGGCGCGACATGACGCATAAAAAAAGACCGCACATGCGGGCGAGCAGCAGCGCGCCGATGTGAAGGCGGCGCGCGAGAGGTGGTTTGCGGGCCAGACACAGCTCGATCCCGAGCGCCTGATCTTCATCGACGAAAGCGGGTTGTCGACCAAGATGGCGCGCCTGCGCGGCTGGGCGCCGAAGGGCGAGCGCTGCCACTGCGCCATCCCGCACGGTCATTGGAAGACCATCACCTTCGTCGGCGGGTTGACGCTCGGCGGCTTCATCGCCCCGATGCTGCTCGACGGGCCGATGAACGGAGAATACTTCCGCGCCTGGGTCGAACAGATGCTGGCGCCGGCCCTCAAGCCGGGCGACATCGTCGTCATGGACAATCTGTCGGGCCACAAGATCTTCGGCGTCAGGCAGGCCATCGAGCAACGCGGTGCGATCCTGCTCTACCTGCCGCCCTATTCGCCCGATCTCAATCCCATCGAAAATGGCTTCGCCAAGCTCAAGGCACTCGTCCGCAAAGCCGCCGCCCGCACCATCGACGCGCTCGAAGCTGCCGCAGCCGACGCCATCTCACAGTTCACGCCCAGCGAGTGCATCAACTTCTTCGCCCACGCCGGATACGGATTGGATTAACGGGAATCTGCTCTAGCGCGGCCATACCGCGAGGGCGATCGAGATGCTCGGCGCCGCCGACAAACCGAGCCCAAGTTCAACGGGCCGGCCACGGAAGCTACGACCGTCGGCCTCATGACCCGGCTTCGGATGGCGCCGAGTCGCGAGGTTCCGCAAAATTCCGCCCACACGGCCGTGAAAGCGATCTGCTTGGTCTTCGATCGCGACAGCGCGAACGGCGCTACTTTTTCTTCGCGAACGGAACGGGCGCGCCGCTTCCCTTCACTTGTGCCTGCTTGTAGGCCGAACCCGGTCCTTTGGGCATGTTCTTGTCGGACTTGGGCTTCTTGGCCTCTCGGTTGCCCTTCATTTCGCCTTTCGCCATCGTGTCCTCCTGTTGTCGTTCAGTCTGGAACTGCACTTGCGTGGGTTTTCTTCGACTTGCCCCGGCGCCGCTCAGCCGAGCCGAACGTCGACACCGTGAACCGCCCCGTCATCGACCACGGCAATGCGCAGGGGCCGCGTTTCGATCACCATTCCATCGAGCTTGGCCATACGAACGCCGTGGCCGGCGCCGTCCGTATTGTCCACGGTGATGGCATACTGCGCCGATCGATAGCGAATAACGATCTCGAAGCCTGGCCACTTCTTGGGAATACGAGGATCGATGGTCAGGAAGCCGCCTTCGAAGCGCACGCCGAGGATCGCTTCGATGCCGGCGCGCTGCATCCATCCGGCCGATCCGGTGTACCAGGTCCAGCCGCCGCGCCCGACATGGGGCCGCTTGGCGTAGACGTCGGCGGCGACCACATAGGGCTCCACCTTGTAGCGATGCACCTCGGCGCGCGTGCGTGCATGGTTGACGGGATTGAGAAGCGAGAACAGCCTGATCGCCCTGTCGCCGTCGCCGAGCGCCGCATAGGCCATCACCGACCACAGGGCCGCATGGGTATATTGCCCGCCGTTCTCGCGAATGCCGGGCGGATAACCCTTGATGTAGCCGGGATCGAGCGGCGCTTTGTCGAAGGGTGGTGCGAACAGCAGCGCCAGCGACGCCTCGTCCTGTATCAGGTGTCGTTCGACCGCCATCATGGCGTCAACCGCGCGCTCCGGGGCCGCCGCGCCGGAGAGCACCGACCAGGATTGCGTCAACGAATCGATCCGACACTCCTCGCCGGCGGCCCCGCCGAACGGCGTGCCGTCGTCGAAGAAGCCGCGTAGATACCAGTGCCCGTCCCACGCCTCGCGCTCCAGCGCGTCTTTCAGGCCAGCGGCATGCGCGCGCCACCGCTCCGCCCGCGCCGCCTCTTTGCGTGCCTCGGCGAGAGGAGCGAAGGCGGTCAGGCTGGCATGGAGGAACCAGCCGAGCCAGACGCTTTCGCCCCGTCCCTCCTCGCCGACGCGGTTCATGCCGTCGTTCCAGTCGCCGGTGCCGATCAAGGGCAGGCCGTGGGCTCCGACCGCGAGGCTGTGGTCGAGCGCGCGGGCGCAGTGCTCGAACAGGCTGGCGGTCGTGTCCGCGACGGCCGGTTGAAAGAAGCTGTCGTGTTCCCCCGGTTGCAGCCGCTGCCCCTCCAGGAACGGCACCGCGCAGTCGAGAATGCGGGCATCGCCGGTCGTCCCGACATAGTGCGCGGTCGCGAAGGCGAGCCAAGCGCGGTCGTCGGAGATCAGCGAGCGCACGCCCTGACCGGAATGCGGAAGCCACCAATGCTGGACGTCACCTTCGACGAACTGCCGTGCCGCCGCTCGCAGGAGATGTTCTCGCGTCAGTGACGGACGCGCGTGTGCGAGCGCCATGCCGTCCTGAAGCTGATCGCGGAATCCATAGGCACCACTCGCCTGGTAGAAGCCCGAACGCGCCCAGACCCGGCAGGCGAGCGTTTGATAGAGAAGCCAGCCGTTCAGCATGATGTCCATCGTGCGGTCCGGCGTCTTGACCGTCACCATGCCAAGGACATCGTCCCAATGGCGCGTAACGTCGGCCAGCACCGCGTCGAGGTCCGTCGCGCGGTATCGCACGACCAGAAGCCGGGCGGTGTCGGCATCGGCCGCCTCGCCGAGGAAGACGACGACTTCGGCGCTTGCGTACGGTGCGAGCTCCACCATCGCACGCTGCGCTCCGCACGGGTCCAGTCCGGCCCCGACCGTACTCGAAAGCGCCGCATCGCCGGCGAGTGCGGCCGGATCGGCGAGCGTCCGGTTGCGACCTATGAAGGAGCGACGGTCACCGCTCCACTCGGTCTGCTCGCCCTTCATGTCGAGGAATGCGATATGCGATCCGAAAGCAGTGCGCCACGGATTGCGCGCGAACATCGCGCCGGTGACGGAATCGATCTCCGTCGTCACGAACGTGTTCGCGGACGACCGCGACGGCCCGAGCACCCATTCCACATAGGCGGTCACGGACAGGCGCCGGGCGTGACCGGTGCGATTACGCAGCGTCAGCCGCGAGATCTTGATCGCGGCGTCGGTCGGTACGTATTGCAGCAGTTCCGTGGCGACCCCGTTGGTCTCGTACTCGAACCGGCTGTAGCCGCGACCGTGGCGCGCCACGTAAGTGGCGGTTTCGTCGCGCACCGGCAAGGCCGTCGGGGTCCAGACAAAACCGCTGTCCTCGTCACGGACATAGAAGACTTCGCCCGGCCGGTCGCTGACCGGATCGTTCGACCATGGCGTAATCTGGTTTTCCCGACTGTTGAGCGCCCAGGTGAAACCGGAGCCTTCGGTCGCCACCTGGAAGCCGAAATTCGGGTTGGAGATCACGTTGATCCACGGCGCCGGCGTCGACTGGCCGGGCCCCAGGATGGTCACGTATTCCCGGCCACCATGCGCGAAACCGCCGAGGCCGTTGAAAAACTCGAGTTCGAGTGCGGGCCGTGGCGCGGCTGGCGACGCCGCAATGGGCAGCGGCGCCGGCACCGGCATGGCCTTGACGTCGACGATCCGCTCCAACTGGTCGAACAGGCTGCCGCGTTGCGCGACGATCACCACACGCGCCGCCGCGGAGAGAAGCGCGGCCGTTTCGGCCGGCATCAGATCGGCGCGCAGGACGAACACCCGGCCGGCAAGCGCATCACCGACCAATTGGGAACGCGATTGGCCGGCGCGTACATGGGATTCGATCGCCACCTGAAGGTCCTGGACATACGACGACTGACGGTCGTTGAGGATCACCAGGTCGGTGGCCAGGCGCTTCATGCGCCAATACTGGTGGGCCTGCAGTAGTTGGCGCGCGACGTCGATGTCCTCGATGTCACTGATGCGCAGGAGAACGATGGGCAGATCGCCGGAGATGCCCTGCGACCACAGGCCCGATTGGGCGCCGGCGCCGCGCAGAATGCGGTCCGACGACGGCCGCAGCGCCGGCGCGGCGTGAACCACATAGCCGGCGATGCGCTGGAACAGGGCAGCCTCGGCGGCGCCGATACCCAGATGGTGGAGTTGCACCTGTGCCTGCGTCCAAGCGAGCGTCGCCGCGCGGGCGTAAGCCGTCGTATCGCGTTGCTTGTCGATGCCGTCGAGGAGGGCCTCGCGCGTCGAGGCGACCACGGTCCAGAAGGCGACGCGCACGGTCGCGCCCGCCGCGACCCGTACCCGCCGGCGCAGCGCGAAGATCGGATCCAGGACGGTGCCGACCGTACCCGACAGCGGCCGACCATCGATCATGGCGAGCGGAGTGCGGATGCCGCGGCTGCGACCGAGAAAACGCGCGCGGTCGGTTTCGAACTCGGCTTTGCCGACGGCGTCGCCGGCGACGACGGCAAGGTGGGCGGCCCAGACTTCCGGCTCCGTCGGCGAACGGCGCCGGCGCGTCGCCACGATGGCGCCGACGTCGGCCAGGTATTCGGTCTCGACGAACAGTTTCGTGAAGGCCGGGTGGGCGACGTCGTCGATGTGCCGGGCCATGACCAGTTCGGCATAGGAAGTGATCTCGATTTCGCGGGTGCGATCGCCGTGATTGGACACCGACACGCGGCGCACTTCGGCGTCGTGCTCGGTCGAGACGATCACGTCCAATGTCGTCGTCAGTGATCCATCGTTGCGAGTGAAGGTGGCGTGATCCTCGTTGAACGACACCTGGTATTTATCCGGCTCGGCCCCGCTCGGCTGAAAGCCGGCCGACCACGTCCGGCCGTCACGGACATCTCTGAGGAAAACGTAGGACCCGGAGTCGTCACAGGTGGCGTCTTCGCGCCAGCGGGTGACGGCGATGTCACCCCAGCGTGTGTATCCTGACCCGGCCGTCGTCAGCATCGTCGCAAGATTGCCGTTCGAAAGCAGATGAGCGGCGGGAGTCGCTTGCTGAGCGGACGTGAAGCGCCGGCCCCCGGGCTGGTCCACCTCCCGGTTGCGTCCGCCCGACTGGACCTCGGCCGCCCACGGCCGCTCCACCGCAACGTCGCGGGGCGTGCGTTCCTGCAGCATCAGTTCGGTCGCCTGAACCATCGGTTCGGCATGGAACCGGGCTCGCATGCGGCCATCCAGCAGGGCATCGGCGATGGCGACGATGGTCATGCCCTGGTGATGGGCCATGAAGGCATGCACCACCGCGACGTCGACGCCGTCGGGGACGCGGCTCGCCGTGTAGTCCAGTGCCTCGTAAAACCCATAGCGCCCCCGGCCTCCCGCTTCGGCCAGGCGCGCCAGATTGGCGACGGCGGCATGGGGGGCGACCATGGCGGCAAGCGCGCTCGCATAGGGCGCCACGACCATGTTCTCGCCGAGTCCGCGCTTCAGGCCGAGGCCTGGGACCCCGAAATTCGAATACTGATACGTAAACTCGAGATCGCGAGCATTGTAGGCGGACTCGGAGATGCCCCATGGCCTGTCGCGGGAGGTCGCGTAATCGATCTGGCGCCGGACGATCAGGTGGCTGGTCTGTTCGAGCAGGCTTCCTGCCGGCGCCCGCATGACCAGCGACGGCATGAGATATTCGAACATCGAGCCCGACCACGAGATCAGCGCTGCCCCGTGGGCGATCGGCGCCACCGAGCGGCCGAGGCGGAACCAATGCCGGGCCGGGATATCGCCTTTGGCGATGGCCACGAAGCTCGCTAGGCGCGCCTCCGAAGCCAAAAGGTCGTAGCAGTTCGAATCCAGAAGGCCTTCCGGCACCGAGTAGCCGATGGATAACAGCATGCGCTCGCGGTCGAGCAGGAAGCCGAACTCCATGCCGGATGCCAGCGAACGGGCGGCCGCAGCCAGGGCTTCGAGCCGAGGGTTGAGGTCGGTGTCCTTTTGCGGCTCGCGGTCGCGAAGGTGGGACCGGATGGCGTCGCGGGCGGCCCCGATCCAGAACAGAAGGTCCCCGCCGGTGTCGTCGCCGCGTTCGATGGCGAGAGCTCCCGCGATATCGCCCAGGGTCTCGGCATCGCCGGCAAGCCGCACCAGCCAAGACCGCAACTCGCAATCTCCCGCCGGCGGATGGGCGATCGCCGACGACAACGCCGCGAGCGCCTCGTCGAGTTGCTGCCAACTCACAGTCTGCGTCCGACGTCCATCGTTGAGACGGGCCGCCTCCTCTGCGGCGAGATCGAGCGCGTCGGCGACACCGGCGAGGCGGCGCACGGGATCGGTCGAAGGCGCTGTCCATTCCTCGGCAGCGTTGGCGAGCGCGATCAGGTGTCCGGCCAGGTTGCCGCTGTCGACGGAGGAGACATAGCGCGGATCGAGCGGCCGCAGATCGCGCGTATCGTACCAGTTATAGAAGTGTCCACGGAAACGCTGCATGCCGCGCATCGTCGCCAAGGTCGCTTCCAGGCGTTCGGTCGCCTCCGCGTTTCCGATCCATCCGAAGTCGCGTGCGCTCACCACCGACAGGAGATAGAGGCCGATATTGGTCGGCGACGTCCGGTGCGCCAGCGCCGGCGCCGGATCCTCCTGGAAATTGTCCGGCGGCAGCATGTGATCGACCGGGGTCACGAAGGTTTCGAAGAACCGCCAGGTCCGCCGCGCCGTCAGCCGCAAGCTGCGTGCGTCCGCAACCGACACATCCAATCGGCCGGCCGGTGTCGGCGCCAGGCTCACCATGCGTGCCACGGCCGGGGATGCGAGCCACAGCGCCGCGAACAGCGCCGGCAAAGGCCATGCGCCCGGTCCGGCGAGACAGGCCACCAGCGCGGCGGCGGCGCCGATCGCGACTCCACCGGACATCCCGCGATAGTACCCGGCGAGGTCGAGCCGCTTGCCCAGCTTGGCCTGGGCGGCAGGCGTCCATTCGAGCAGATGCCGTCGGCTGACCAGCAGGCGGTACAGCGTGCGGCCGGTCGCATCGAGCATCAGCGACGCCTGATGGGCGAGGAAGACGATCAGCAATCCGGATTGCGTCAGCGCCAGACGCAGATCCTCACCGACGGCGCGGACATGACTGCCGAACGTGACATCGCGGTTGCGGGGTAGAATCCCGGACGCGACCGGGATCAGGGTCGGCAGGACGATGGTGCCGAGCACGAACAGCGTCCACACGAGGGCAGCCCCGGACGGTAACATCCATCCCGCCATCAGGGCCGCGATCGCAGCCGGCGCCGATAATGTGCGACGCAGATTGTCCAGCATCTTCCAGCGACCGAGCGCCGGAAGCCCGCCGGCACGGTCTTCGTCCGCCGATGAGCGCGGCGGCACCCCGATGATCCAGGGAAGGAGCTGCCAGTCGCCACGTGCCCAGCGGTGATGGCGCTGGACACTGACGTCGTAGCGCGCCGGAAACTCCTCGACGACCTCGATATCCGAGGCGAGACCGGCGCGTGCGAACACGCCCTCGAACATGTCGTGGCTCAACAGCGTCGAATCGGGCACGCGACCTGCCAGCGCGGTCTCGAAGGCATCGACATCGTAGATGCCCTTGCCGGCATATGAGCCGTCGCCCGACAGATCCTGATAGACATCCGATATGGCCGAATCGTAGGGGTCGATCCCGCTCAAGCTCGAAAACGTGCGCTGGAATAGCGAACCTTCCCGGCCGACCGGCAGCGACGGCGTCACCCGCGGCTGCAGGATGGCATAGCCCTCCACGACCCGACGGGCGGCATCGTCGAAGCGCGGCCGATTGAGCGGGTGTGCCATCTTGCCGATCAGCCGGCGGATCGTGTCGCGCGGCAATTTCGTATCGGAATCGAGAGTGACGACATAGCGGACATCGGCGGGGACATCGGGAGGGGCACCATTGATATCGATAAAGGTCGTGTCCGCCGCCCCGCGAAGCAGCCGGTTCAACTCGTGCAGCTTGCCGCGTTTACGCTCCCAGCCGATCCACTGCCCCTCTCCCTCGTTCCAGACGCGGCGACGATGCAGCAGGAGGAAGCGCGCCCCACCTTGTGGGGGGGCATAGCGCCGGTTGAGGTCGGCGATGCCGGCGGCAGCTGCCGCCAGCAAGGCCGCGTCGCCCGGGGCCTGCTCGGCCGCAGCGTCGGTCCAATCGGACAGGAGGGCGAAATGAAGGTCGCCGTCGGGGCTGGCGAGATGATGAATTTCCAGCCGCTCGATCTGCTCGATGATCGCCTCGACGTTGGTCAGCAATGTCGGTATGGCGACCACGGTCCGCAGATCGGGAGGAATCCCGGCGCGGAGTTCCAAGGCCGGCAATGACGTCGCACCGAAGAAGAAAGTGACCGAGCGATTGACCAAAGCGATGGCCACGTCGACGGCCGGGATCATTCCCAGAGCCGTCAGCAGCCCGGTCGTCACAGCGCCCAGCCCCATCGCCACGAGAAGGCAGACGGGTAATGCCAAGATGATGGCGGCGACGCAGGCGACGGCGGTCATGTAGCCGCCGATGCCGAGGACACGGTTCAGGCGCGTCGCCCAATGACGAAGCGGCAAGCGGTAGCCGACCGCCGTCTCGAACGCCTGCCGCCCCCCGGCGAGCAGGTGATAGCCGGGATCGCCACGACGCTCGTCCGGCTGCTCCTCGGACACCGATCGCATGGCATCGGCCGCGTGGACGGCAAGATGGGCGACGTCGATCTCCGAACGCGACGAACCTCGCGCGAGCTCTTCGATGGCGCTGCGGTAGAGATTGCGCGTCTGGAAGTCCATGGCGCCGAAGTCGCTGCCGGCGGCCAAGACCCTGTCGACGAGGCTCGTGCGTTCGAACAGGTCCTTCCAATCGACGTCGGAGATCATCCGCATGCTGGTGATGACGTTGCGGACAGTGACGTTGGTCGCGCCCTGGCGACGATGCACCTCACGCACTGCGGCATCGGCCGTCGTCCCGTCGGCCGTCAAACGTGCGTCGAGCCAGCTCAGGGCCGGAGTGACCCGCGGATCCTGATCGCGCAGGCGGTGAACGAGCTGGACCACGAACGCGCCCGATCGCACCGTTTCTTCGTAGGCGGCGAGCATTTCCGGCGCCGGCCCGGCGGCGCCTTCGCCGATGCCGAGCAAGCGGTCGGCCAGTTCGTCCGCGCTCCGACGTGCCGTACGATTGGCGACGGTCTGTTCTGCCAGACGCCGAAGATTCTCGATGAGCACGATCCGCAACGTGATCGACACCGCCCACAATTCGCCGATCGTCAGCGGTTCCACCTGCTGGTAGGCATCGACATAGCGAACCAGCACGTCGGCATCGAAGCGACTGTCGGTATGGGCGACGAATGCCCAGGCGAGACCGAAGACGCGGGGATAGCCCGCGAAAGGACCCGAGGCGAGCTTGGGAAGCTGCCGATAGAAGCCGGCCGGTAGATCGGCCCGGACCTGCCTGATCCCGCGCTCGACCAGATGATAGTTGTCGACGAGCCATTCCGCGGCGGGGGTAATGGCTTCGGCCTTTTCGAGCGCCTCTACGGTGGAGCGATAGGACGCGAGCAGAGCCGCGGCATTGTCGCGAAGCCGATGCGCGAGCTGGTAGCCTCTCGGGGGATTTCGTTCGATTGTCTGCGCCGCCGCCAGGCTGCGCGCATGATCTTCCAGGCGTTCGATTCCAAACAGCTCTTCGCGAATGGGTGCCGGGCTGGCCCAGGACGATTGCGGTCCTCCGGATCCGAACAGGCGATGAATGAGAGCTGCCAATTGAACCTTTCTTCCGCATCGCTTCACGGCATGCGGCCGGGTACGGCTGACGATCACGCCACGTGGGAAGGCGCCGACGTTAAGGCACTATTCGAAGTCGCAGGATGTCGCGCGACGTTGGCTGTTCAGAAATCGCCGACAACGAGGTCGTAAGAGCCCCGGCGCCCGCGTCCATACACTTTGAGGGCGATCTCCTGAATGCGATCGCGGTTGGCGTCGAACGCTCTCAGGAGATCGGCTTCGCTCGGCTGGATGCCGGGTTGCAACCGGGCCAGCGATTCCGAGCAAATGAAGAAACAGGCCTCCATGGCCCCCTCATGTCCCCAAAAACGGACAGCATGGCGCGTGGCGTCGTAGGAACGCGACGGATTGGGGAACTGGAGCATGGGCGCGCCTCGCAAGATCGGTGTGGGGATCCGTTCACTGCGCCGCGGTCGCCGCACCGACTGCGTCGATCGCCACTGGACTTGCAAGCATGTCGCACGAGCCGGGGTTCCGTATATGGGGGTCGAATCGAAACAAAGCGAGGCGCGCCGCCGATTTTCTTCGTCGTCGGGCATCGCTTCACAATTCCGTGGACATTCGTGTCCCCCACGCGTACCGTGCCCACCTATCTCGAAAAGCTGAACGCACGAACTGAACGATACGCGAGCGACGCGTGGCCGCCCCGTTGAGGATGGCTGTCGGTTCGTGACTTCCCTACCGATGTCTCACGTTGATTGCGGCTGTCGCCGCGGTGGCCGCGTCATGCGCTGGCTACCGCTGCCGCACGCTCATCGCAATGCAAGTCGTGACGATGCGGGTTCTTGTGGACACCTTGATTGCGAGGAGTATTTGCCATGACCAACTTGCTCGACAACCTGAAACTGCCCGTGGAAACGAAGCCCGCCTTGTGGGGCGCGATTGCCGGAGCGATCGCTCTCGGGATTGTCGCCTCGACGTGGGGTGGCTGGGTCAGCGGTGCGACTGCCGATCAACGGGCGAAGGATGCCGCTGACAAGGCCGTGGTCGTGGCCCTGGCGCCGATCTGTGTCGATAAGTTCCAGCACCAGGCCGACGCCGACACGAGGTTGGCGGAGCTGAAGAAAGTAAGCTCCTGGCAACAGGGATCGTTCATCGAGAAGGGCGGCTGGGCCACCCTGCCGGGCCAGCAGACACCCCAGACCAGTGTGGCGCGCGCCTGCGCGGACATTCTCAACGGCCAGAAGCTCTGAGGATCTCGGCCCGCCTCGTCCGCGACCTTAAGTCGCTCCCTCACGTCAAGGTGACGAGATGAGCAAGACCGCAGTCGCCGTCGCGCTCGTCATTGGCGGGCTGGCGGGCTCTGCCGCGAATGGGCAAGGCGTCAAAACCCAGCCCGTTCTCGGGCAAGGCAACGTGACGTGCAGCGCCTGGAGCGCTGTCCGTCGCGCCGATCCGACGGCCGCCGAGCCCGGGACGCTTGGGTGCTCGGCTTCCTGACGGCGTACGGCCAATTCGCAGAAGACGCGAAGGTCGACGCTTCGGGAGGGCAAGAGCACCGACTCGCTCGTCGCCTGGGTCGACGAGTATTGCGTAAAACTCCATACGAAACGCTGTAGCAGGCGGCGACGTCCCTGGTCGGTGACCTGCGCGTCAAGGCAAAGTAGAGCGCCCACCGCTGCCTGTCTCATGGGGCTTGCGCTGCCTGCTCCGCCACTTGCTCGGTCGTCACACGGAATTCCACCAGCTTGTGGGGCCCGAACGTCATCGCCAGCGGAACGTCGGCGGCATCGCGCCCATAGGCGATCAGGATTCTTCCGATGCGCGGATCGTTGTTGCGCGGGTCGAACATGTGCCAGCGCCCACCGAGAAAGACCTCGATCCAGGCGGCGAGATCCTGCGGCGCATATGGCGGGGGAAGACCGATATCGCTGATATATCCTGCGCAATAGCGGGCCGGGATATTGAGGCACCGGCACAAAGTGATCGCCAGATGAGCGAAATCGCGGCAGACGCCGCGTTTCTCTTCGAACGCCTCGGCGGCCGAGCGGGTGGCGCGCGAATGCTGGTATCCGAACTCGATCAGATCATGGACATAGTCGCAGACGGCCTGAACCCGGGCGCCGCCCAAGGGGGTCTTGCCGAACAGCTTCCATGCCGCCTCGGTGAGGCGATCCGTTTCGCAGTAACGGCTTCCCAGCAGGAACTGCAGCGTGTCGGCGGGAAGATGCTGGACCTGCGCCTGGTAGGCTTCAACGTCGAAAGCGTCCCACGTTCCCGCGTCGCGCACGATGGTGTCGGTCTTGACCATGAACCGCCCGGCGGGCGCGACCAGGCGATTGCACCAGTTCCCGAAACTGTCGCGATAGCCTTCGACCGGCACCGACGGCGTCGTGACGAGGAAGTCCGGCCGCTCGAGGTCGGAGACCCGCGACGCGTGGATGGTGACCATGAAAATCATCGGCGTCGGCTGTGCGAGCTCATAATGCATCTCGCAACCGACATGAATCCTGATCATGGTCGTCACTCGACCGTAGGTCGTAGGACTGGGGCGCCGGCCCGTTGGTCGGCGCCGGCAATGCGACGGCAAACGCCACGGGTATGCCGCTCGATTTCAGCCAGGGCGGCATCCAGCGACGGGTGCGGACCGAGTTTCATCCCGGCCATGGTCGTCACCGCATGGCCATGCGGATGAATGGCGAACACGTCGTCCGGAGCCCTTGTAATCGAGCCCATCGAACGACCGAGAAGATCCGTCAGCTCCCAGGAGACCTCTCCGTCCGTCGGAGTGACGATCACATCCATTTCACCCTCTCATTTACATGCCCGCGCCGGCGCCTGTTCCAAGTTCCGTGCGGACGACGGCTTGGTGATTCCCGCGGCCCGGAAGGCCCCCGCGGGCGGCTATGCGTCACACAATGTCAGGCGGGCGCCCACCGCCAGGAGCAGACGTTCGTAGGCGCGGTCGACGATATCGTCCAACGACCTCGTGCGCGCAAAACGCGCCTTGGCGATGGCAAGAAAGTCGTCCCGACTGGGCAGATGCGGCAGATGCGCTGCCTTGAGCACCTCGTGGGCACGGTGCTGGGCCGTGGCCAGACGTTGCTGAAGGGCGGCCAGCTCCGGCCCCTGCAGAGCCGCACCGATGGCAGCGGCGATGCGCTCGGAGCTGAAGTGAGCCGCGAGCTGCTCGGCAGCGCGGTTGACGACGCGGGAGCCGAGCCTCCGCTCATTGCGGACGACCTCCGCGGGCGGCGTCTTGAGGTCCCAGACCACACCCACCCACGACAGTGCCTTGAGGATGTAGTAGGTCGGATCGATCTCCCACCAGCGAAAGCCCTGCCTGACGCTGCTCTGATAGGCGTGGTGGTTGTTGTGCCAGCCCTCCCCCATGGTCACGAGGGCGAGAAACCAGTTGTTGCGGGAATCGTCGCCGGTGACATAGCGCCGGCTGCCGTACACGTGCGCCAGCGAGTTGATGCAGAACGTGGCGTGATAGACCAGGACCGTGCTCCAGAAGAAGCCGACCACCAGCCCGGACCAGCCGGCCACGAGGAAGCAGATGGCGGCGAGAATGATCGGCGGCACCAGCTCGTATTTGTGGAGCCACAGCAGTTCGGGAAAGGCCGCAAGATCCTGAACCTTGACCAGATCGGTCGCGCCGTGCCGGCGGGCGAATATCCAGCCGACATGGCTGTAGAGGAAGCCCTTCTGCCGCGGCGAATGGACATCCAGTTCCGTGTCGGAGTGCAGATGGTGATGACGGTGCTTGGCGGCCCACCACAGGACGCTCTTCTGCGCCGTGCTCTGGGCGAGAAACGCCAGCAGGAACTGGAACACGCGTCCGGTCGAGTAGGCGCGGTGGGAGAAGTATCGGTGATAGCCCGCCCCGATGGCGAACAACCGCAGCCAGTACAGCGCGATGCCGAGGACGATGGCTGTCACGGAGACTCCCGTCCAGATCGCCGCAAAGCATGCGAGATGCACCAGTACGAACGGCACCGCGGACGGATAGATGATGTCATCGTGCTCGGCGTCGGGACTGCGGGCGATCAGGTCTTCGTGGTGCATATGAGCAGTGATCCTTGTGGAATGGAGTTAAGACAGAGCGGTGCGACAGGCCAACCGGGGTTCTTGGCATTATTCGCCAAGAACAAAGCTTAGTTGGGGCGTGAAACGCAGATTTGTCAGGGCCGTGCCGCCGAATTCGCCTTCAAGGTAGCATTCCCTCCGGTCGATACCCATCTGATAGTGACGCCCCAGGCAACATGCATTTTCGAAAGCCACGTCTTTTAAGGCGGCACAGCCGCCATGCGCCCGGGAACATAAGCCGGCCTGCCCAAGGCAGAGACCCGGAGGAGACCATGACAGTGATGAATGTGAAGAAGGCCGGACATCGATTCGATGTCGGCGACTCGGTTTTTCTCAAGAGGGGACTTCCGAAGTACCACGCCCCGGCCGGTCAATTCGAGATTCTGGGACAGCTCCCTGCCCGTGACGGAGAGATGCAATATCGCATCAAAAGCGATCGCGAGACCTGCCAACGCGTCGCGGGCGAAGATCAATTGGACCTCCGAGCGCCGCAATAACGAATAGCGCCGGAGACCGCAGACCTTGGCTTTCGTCATCGGAGGCCATCCCCGGAAAGGCTGCCACCATGACACTCAGGGAATTGTATTGCAGCTCCAGCGGCGATCGCTGGTTCGTTGCCCGCGACCCCGCCACCGGACATGGCGTCATCATCCATGAACCGAACCGGGCATCGGGGGGCCGGCCGTCACGGATCGAGGTCGGAGCGTTCCTGCGGGCCGGACACAGCGGCCCCGAACACTTGGCGTTGCTGCGCCTCATCGGAGAGATTGCCGATGAGCAATCGCCGTCGACGACGGTTGACGAACAGGATTGAGAGCTCGGACGAGACCGTGAGTGATCGGCTCCGCTGCACCGGAAACCGGGCACATATTTCATTGTGCGCTGCAGCAACCATTTGTGGTGATTGGTTGTTGTTCCGATCCCGAACCCTTCGCATGCTCAGAGGTGACGATATTGTTCCAGTCCAATGCTTTTTCCGACCTGTCCCGGGCCGTCAACCAGTTTCGAGTGCGGCTGCGGCCCAAGGCGGACGGCATGGACTTTCATCAGCCCGGCGCCACGCCTTTGATCGAGGAGTTCGACTGGGGAGCCGATCCGGGTGCGTTGCGCATGTTCACCTATGTGCCGCCAGGTCTTGCGGTGCCAGGTCGTGCGGTGCCAGGTCTTGCGGTGCCAAGTCTTGCGGTGGGCGCCCCCCTCGTCGTCGTGCTGCACGGATGCACCCAGACTGCGGCGAGCTATGACCATGGGGCGGGCTGGTCGACCCTGGCGGAGCGCTATGGCTTTGCCCTGCTGCTGCCGGAGCAGCAGCGCTCGAACAATCCGAACGGCTGCTTCAACTGGTTCCAGAGCGGCGACATCGAGCGCGGTCGTGGCGAAGCCGCCTCGATCCGGCACATGGTCGAGCACATGGTGCGCCACAAAGGCATCGACCGCAGCCGCGTCTTCGTCACCGGACTGTCGGCCGGCGGTGCCATGACCTCCGTCATGCTGGCCTGCTACCCTGAGGTTTTCGCCGGCGGGGCGATCATCGCCGGTCTACCGTATGGCGCGGCCGATAACGTTCAGCAGGCTTTTCAAAGCATGCTGCAAAGCCCGGCTCGACCGGCCGAGGAATGGGGCAATCTCGTCCGGGGAGCATCGGAACATCGCGGTCGCTGGCCGCGCGTGTCCGTCTGGCACGGCGCGGCCGACAAGACGGTGGTGCCGTCGAACGCCCGCGAAATCCTCAAACAGTGGACCAATGTCCACGGCGTGCCGATGGAGCCCTCGGAGCAGTCCATGGTCAACGGCTATCCGCGTCAGGTGTGGCGGGACGAAACCGGCGAAGAGCGCATCGAGTTCTATGCCATCGCCCGCATGGCGCACGGAACGCCCCTGGCGCCAGGACAATCAGACGAGGAATGCGGGACAGCCGGGCCGTTCCTCCTCGACGTCGGGATATCCTCCTCCTACCACATCGCGCACTTCTTCGGCCTCGCCGATGCCGGCAATGTCGATAGGCCTGACCGCGATCCCGCGATGACGCCAAAGCCAAAGCCGGAGGAGACCGATGCACCGCCACATGCACCGGCCCCCTGGCACGACCGTCGGGCACCGGCGGCAAGTTCTCCGCTGCCGATCCTCGATGGTGAAATCCTCGAGCCGGGAGCCGAAGTCGACCGGCGCTTCGGCCGCATGCCGCCACGCCAATCCGTTCCTATCGGTTCGGTGATCACATCGGCCTTGAAAGCCGCCGGGCTGATGAAGAAACCGTGACGATGATGGACTTCCCGGCCGCGCGGCCATCGCCGCGTGTCAGGGTTCCGGTGAATATGGCAAAGCCAGCGAACCGGCGGCGCGCCCCGTCGCGCCAGAAGAATGGTTTTCTAAAGACTCGCATTCGCGGTCCGCAACACCACATTTCGAACACACACCCTCCATGGGCGATTCATCGAACGGTCATTCGATCGCCGCCCGCTGCCGCGGAGCCCGCATGATGAGCCGGACGTCGACCATGACCGTGACTTTCCGGCACCCCTTTGAACTCAAGGGCGTCGACCGGGTGCTGCCTGCAGGCGACTATCCGGTGACGACCGACGAAGAGCTGATCGAAGGCATCTCATTTCCGGTCTATCGCCGCACATCGACGACGATCATGGTACCGGGCGAGCAATCCCGATCGACGGTGGAGATGGTATCGATCGATCCCCGCGACCTCAGGGCTGCCCGGAAAAAGGACGCCGCATCGTAGACCCCGCCGGTGGAGCCTGGCTCTTCGACATCGATTGGGGCATGGGCATCGACAGCGAAACAGTGTAGCGTGCCGGCCGGCATCGGACGATCATACCTCTCTGTGTCTTGTTTGCCGGCCAGTGCCCAGTCGTGCCGACGATGCTGGTGTCGTCCACAGCACGGGACCTTAACCGGCTCATGGGAAGACGCAGCCCCGACCTGACAGAAGGACGAGTCCGATTTTTCTCAATCACACGTTGGGACTGACCGTGGGCGAGATTGCCACGCTGACGGGCGCAGCCATTTGCGCCGGTGCCCGCCCTAATGATCTCATCACGAGCGTGGCGCCGCTCGATCGTGCCGGGGCTTCCGACTTGTCCTTCCTCGACAGCAGCAGGTTTGCCGACGTGCTGCCGTCGACCCGGGCCGGAGCCTGCCTGATGCACGAACGGTTCGAAAGCCGCGCTCCCAGCGGCATGAACGTGCTGCGTGCACGCGATCCCTATCGCGCCTTCGTGATCGTGGCGCGGCATCTGTTCGAATCCTCCCTGAGGCCTGCCTCGCCTTACGAGTCGAACGGAATCGACCCGAGAGCCATCGTCCATCCTTCGGCGAAACTGGGTCTCGACACAACCGTCGACCCCGGCGCGGTCATCGGACCGCGCGCCGTGATCGGTGCGAGGACCGTCGTCGGCGCCAACGCGGTGATCGGCGCCGATGTGCAGATCGGACAGGATTGCTCCATCGGACCCGGCTCTTCGGTCATCCATGCGATCATCGGCGACAATGTGATCTGTCATCCCGGCTGCCATATCGGGCAGGACGGCTTCCGTTATCTCACGGGCAAGGATGGCCACGTCAAAGTTCCGCAAATCGGTCGTGTCATCATTCAGGACGACGTTGAAATCGGCGCCGGTTCGGCGATCGACCGGGGTGGGCTTGGCGACACCTGCATCGGCGAGGGCACGAAGATCGACAATCTGGTGCACATCGCCCACAACGTGACGATCGGACGCCATTGCATCATCACCGGTCAATGCGGGATCGCCGGCAGCGTCACCGTCGGCGACCATGTGATGTTCGGGGGGCAGGCTGGCGTCGCCGATCACCTGAGCATCGGCAGTGGCGCCATGATCGGCGCCAAGAGCGGCGTTGTGTCGAACGTCCCGGCCGGCGAGAGATGGCTCGGCTATCCGGCATGGCCCGGCCGCGAGTTCCTGCGCGCCATGACGAAGCTGCGAAAGGTCGCGATCGAAGGGACGGTCAAGAGGAAGCCGAACGGCGCGTGACCCGGCCCCTCGTCATGGTGATTTGTTGAAGCCACATTCCTCGTGACTCGCCTTTGCGAGGAGCGAAGCGACGCGCGTGCGAGCCGGTCGGGCTTTCGTCTTTCGGTTCGCTCCAGCCCTCCCCGGCTACCAGCTTCCAATTCCGACCATTTCCCGGCCCGGGAATACGGGCTCTCACCGCCAGCGCGAACGCTTCTCCATCCGGCAACCGGATGACTATTCCCGCAACCGAGGGTGCCCCGCGTCGTCGCGGATGAGCAGGCGTGCCTTACAGGCGGGATCATGCCCAAGCATCACCGTCCCGGCGCGCGAATATGGGATCGGCGTGGGTTTGGGCCATGCCCGCCCGCTCCGGCGGCACGCTGCATAAAATATCCTCGGAAAGCCCGTTGCGCTGCAGCCACTTCGATCTTTCCATGATTGAAAAATATCGATATCGGTACGGCCGTGAATTTTTCTAATCATCTCCGTTTTGCCTCTGGCCTGAACCGGCTGGAGCCTGAGGAACGATGGCCCGGGACACCTACTCGATCGCCCAGCGGATTGCGCGCGCCGAACTGTCGCCGTCGCACCGGCAGATCGCGGACTACGTGCTCCAGCACCCCTTGCGGGTCGCCGCCATGAGGGTCGAGGAATTGGCCGACATTGTCGGCGTCTCGGTACCCACCGCCAACCGTTTTGCCCGTGCCCTTACTTTCGAGGGCTATGCCCAGTTCCGCGCCGCCCTCGTGCTCGGCTTCGAAGCGGCGCTGGCGCCTGTCGAAAAACTGCGCGGCACGCCCGACAAGCTCGACAGCATCGGCGAAGTCTTCGCGGCGACGCTCGGCGACGTCGCCCGCAACGCCGAGCGTACGCGCGACGGTTTCGTCGAGCACGACGGGTTGCGCGCCGTCGAGGCGCTCCTCGGAGCAAGGCGCGTCTTCGTCCTCGGATACGGATCGAGTGCTTGGCTGACCGGCCTTCTGGTGCGCAGGCTCGAACTCTTCTGCGCCGATGTCCGCTCCCTCGTCAGTGTCGAGGGACCATCTTTCGGAGGCAAGACCCTCCGGCACGCAGGCCCGGACGACGTCGTCGTGGTCACGGCCTTCCCGCGATATCTCAGCGATTCCGTCCTATTGGCGCATCGAGCGCGCGAGATGGGCGCACGCATTCTCGCTCTGACCGACGGCCCGCATTCCCCGCTCGCCACGCTCGCCGACATCGTTCTCTATGCGTCAGCCGACAGTCGCTACTTCGCCAATTGCGAAGCGAGCGTGCTGGCGCTCGTCGAGGCGCTGACCTCGGCGGTGGCCCATGCGTCCGGCCGTTCGGTGGAAGCCGCCTCGCTGCTCGCGGAAGCAGTACTGCCCTGGCTCCACGACAACCGCATGGCCTCCCACCAACGCGTACGCCACGCGACCTTCGAGTCCGGGAGCGCCGACCGCAAAGCCAAACCTGCCGGGACAGGAAACAGCCGGGGTCACCCGGCCGGGCGGGGACAAAAGAGATGATCGCCACATCCCCTGCCCTCTCCTCCTTCGCTTCGCCGCTCTCCGGCGAACGGGTGCTCCAGGTCGACGGCCTGACGGTCAGCTTCACCACGACGGAGCGGACGATAACCGCCGCCCGCAACGTATCGCTGTCGATCGACCGCAGCGAAACGCTGGCGATCGTCGGCGAATCCGGGTCGGGCAAATCGGTGACGGCGCTCGCCCTGATGCGCCTCGTCGAGCACGGCGGCGGTCGCATCGAGACCGGGTGCATGCTGTTCCGGCGGCGCTCGGGCGTGGTCGTCGATCTCGCGACGGCCGAGAGCGGCACCATGCGCGACATCCGCGGCGCCGACATCGCGATGATCTTCCAGGAGCCGATGACCTCGCTCAACCCGGTCTTCACGGCCGGCGAGCAGATCGCGGAATCGATCCGGCTTCACCAGGGCCTGTCGACATCGGCCGCGAACGCCGAAGCGTTGCGCATGCTCGATCTGGTGCGCATCCCGGAAGCCCGCAATGTGCTCGGGCGCTTTCCGCACCAGTTGTCCGGCGGCATGCGCCAGCGCGTCATGATCGCCATGGCGTTGTCATGCCGGCCCTCGCTTCTGATCGCCGACGAACCGACGACGGCGCTCGATGTCACCATCCAGGCCCAGATCCTGGAACTCATCCGCATGCTCCAGGTCGAGATGCAGATGGGCGTTCTGTTCATCACCCACGACATGGGCGTGGTTGCCGAGATCGCCGACCGGGTCATGGTCATGCGGCGCGGCGATGTCGTCGAAGAAGGCAAGACCGCGCCCCTGTTCGCTTCGCCGCGCCATCCCTATACGCGTGCGCTGCTGGCCGCCGTCCCGCGCCTCGGCGCCATGACGGGCGCCGATGCGCCACGCGCCTTCGACCTGCTGCGCACCGACGAAGAAGGCGCGGGTTCCGTGGAGGCGCAACCGCAGCCGCTGGTCTCCCCTGACGCCCAGCCGATTCTGCGGGTGCGCGGCCTCGTCACCCGGTTCGGGCTCCGCAGCGGCCTTTTCAACCGCGTCCGGCGGTGCGTACATGCGGTGGAAAAAGCGAGCTTCGACCTCTATCCGGGCGAGACGCTGTCGCTCGTCGGCGAGTCCGGCTGCGGCAAGTCGACGACCGGCCGCTCACTGCTCAGGCTCGTGGAGAGCGAAGCCGGCAGCGTCGAATTCGAGGGCCGCAATGTCCTCGACATGCCCTCGTCCGAGTTCCGCGAGCTGCGGCGGAACATCCAGTTCGTGTTCCAGGACCCGTTCGCCTCGCTCGACCCCCGCATGACCGTGGGCCAGACTGTCATGGAGCCCCTCCTGGTCCACAAGGTGGCGCAGGGAGCGCAAGCGCGCGAGCGAATCGACTGGCTGCTCGATCGGGTCGGCCTCTTGCCCGCCCATGCCGACCGCTATCCGCACGAATTCTCCGGCGGCCAGCGCCAGCGCATCGCCATTGCGCGCGCGCTGGCGCTCAATCCCAAGGTCGTCATCGCCGACGAAAGCGTGTCGGCGCTCGACGTCTCCATCCGGGCACAGATCGTCAATCTCCTGATGGAGCTGCAGCGCGAACTCGGCATCGCCTACCTGTTCATCTCCCACGACATGTCGGTGGTCGAACGCATCAGCCATCGCGTCGCGGTCATGTATCTCGGTCAGATCGTCGAGATCGGGCCGCGGCGGGCGATCTTCGAGAACCCGCAGCATCCCTATACGCGTAAACTCCTCGCCGCCGTGCCGGTCGCCGACCCGACGCGGCGGCGCGGACGACACGAGCTCACCGCCGAGGATTTGCCGAGCCCGATCCGGGCGATCGGCGATGAGCCGTTGACCGCTCCCCTCGTCCCCGTGTCACCAGGCCATTTCGTCGCCCGACATCCGATCGGCGCTTTTGGCCCGTAGAGATTTCACACTCCCGAACCCGCAAGACAGGAGCCCGTTCGATGAATCCCAGTCTGAGCAGAAGATTGAAAGTCGTCCGTGACTTCGCCGGACTCATGGCGCTGGCCAGCGTCGCCATGACCGGTCAGGCCGACGCCGCCGGCAGCGCCGTGCTCGCCATCGGGGGCCAGCCGGAGACGCTGGACCCCTACGGCACCAACACCACGCTGACGACCGCGGTCACCAAGACGTTCTACGAAGGCCTGTTCAAGTTCGACAAGGACCTGAAGGTCGTGCCTGTGCTGGCCGAAAGCTACAAGGTTTCCGACGACGGCCTGGTCTACACGTTCAAGCTGCGCGAGGGCGTCAAATTCCACGACGGCACCGATTTCAATTCCGAGGCCGTCAAGATCACCCTCGACCGCGTCACCAACCGGGAGAACCGGCTTCTTCGCTACAACCAGTTCAACCGCATCGCCAAGGTCGAGGCGACCGCCCCCTATGTGGTGACGATCACGCTGAAGGAGCCCTTCGGGCCCTTCATCAATACGCTCGCGCACGGATCGGCGGCGATGATCTCTCCCGCCGCTCTGGCGAAGTGGGGCAACAAGGACATCGCCTTCCATCCGGTCGGCACCGGTCCGTTCGTGTTCGAGGACTGGAAACAGACCGACTACATCAAGGGCAAGAAGTTCGACGGCTATTGGAAGAAAGGCTATCCGAAAGTCGACGCGGTCACCTGGAGGCCGGTCCTGGAAAACAACACCCGGGCCGCCATGCTGCAGACCGGCGAGGCCGACTTCGCCTTCCCGCTGCCCTATGAGCAGGCCGCGACGCTGCAGGCCAACGCCAAGCTCAACGTCGCCGTCAGGCCGTCGATCATCGTTCGCTATGTCAGCTTCAACGTGCTGCAGAAGCCGTTCGACGACATCCGCGTGCGCCAGGCGATCAACTACGCGATCAACAAGGAGGCGCTCGCCAAGGTCGCCTTCGCGGGTTTCGCCCTCCCGGCCGAAGGCTATGTTCCCCAGGGCGTCCTTTACGCCCACAAGATGCCGGCGTGGCCCTATGACGTCGCCAAGGCCAAGGCCCTGCTCGCCGAAGCCGGCTATCCCAACGGCTTCGAGTCGACCCTGTGGAGCGCCTACACCACCACCACGGCGGTGAAGACGATCCAGTTCCTGCAGCAACAGCTCGCCCAGGTCGGCATCAAGGTGCAGGTGCAGGCGCTCGAGCCCGGCCAGCGCACCGAATGGGTGGAGACCTGGCAGGACCCCAAGACCGCCAAGGTTCGCATGTATTACATCGGCTGGTCGGCCTCGACCGGCGAGGCCGACTGGGCCCTGCGTCCGCTGCTCTCCAAGGAAGGCTGGCCGCCCGGCCTCAACAACGCCGCCTACTACAGCAATCCGAAGGTCGACGACGCGATCGCCAAGGCGCTCAGGGCCGTCAAGGACGAGGACAAGGCCGCGCTCTACAAAGAGGCCCAGGAGCAGATCTACAAGGATGCGCCGTGGGCTCCGCTGGTGGTCGAGAAGATCATGTCCGCCTCGGCGAAGCGCCTCAGCGGTGTCTATGTCATGCCCGACAGCAACATCGAGTCGAGCGAGATCGCCGTGGCCGAGTGATCGGCTCACAGTGGACTTCGTCAATGCGAGCGACGCGAAGCAGTCCAGTTCCTCTTCGGGATTTCTGGATTGCTTCGTTGCAAAGGTTGTCATCGGGCCGGCCGAAGGCCGGACCCGGTGGCGCCTCGCAATGACGGCTCTGAATCAAAAGCACTCCTCATGATCACGGCGCCATGTTCAACTATTTCCTGAAACGGGTCGGCGGTCTCGTGCCCACGCTCGCGATCGTCTCGGTGCTCGTGTTCATGTTCGTGCACATGCTGCCGGGCGACCCGGCGCGACTCGCGGCCGGCAATGACGCCGATGAACAGACCGTCGCGATGGTCCGCGTCGAGCTCGGCCTCGACAAGCCTCTGCCGCAGCAGTTCGTCACCTATTTCGGCAATATCCTGCACGGCGACCTCGGCCGATCGATCCGCACCCGCAGGCCGGTGGCCACCGAGATCGGCGAGCGCTTCCTGCCGACGCTGTTCCTCACCCTCTCCAGCATGGTCTGGGCGGTGGCGTTCGGTCTGGTGATCGGCATCTCTTCCGCGGTGTGGCGCAACCGCTTTCCCGACCGCGTCGGCATGACGCTCGCGGTCTCCGGCATTTCGTTCCCGCCTTTCGCGCTGGGCATGCTGTTGATGCAGATCTTCGCGGTCGAACTGGGCTGGCTGCCGACCGTCGGCGCCGACACCTGGAGGCACTACATCCTGCCGTCCCTGACGCTCGGCGCCGCCGTCGCCGCCATCATGGCGCGCTTCACCCGTGCCTCCTTCGTCGACGTCATCAAGGAGGATTTCGTGCGCACCGCCCGCGCCAAGGGCCTGAGCGAGCGCGTGGTCGTATTCAAGCATTGCCTGCGCAATGCGCTCATTCCCGTCGTCACCATGATGGGCCTGCAGTTCGGCTTTCTCCTCGGCGGCTCCATCGTGGTCGAGGCCGTGTTCAACTGGCCGGGCGTCGGACGACTGCTCGTCGACGCGGTGACGCAGCGGGACTATCCGGTCATTCAGGCGCTCGTCTTGATGTTCTCCTGCGAATTCATCCTCATCAATCTCGCCGTCGACCTTCTCTACGGCGTCATCAACCCGACGATCCGGTATCGGTAGCGCGGTCATGACCCAGACAGACTCGACCGTCACCGTCGCCGAAGCCGTGCAAGGTCCGACCCGGACGCCATGGAGCGAGTTCTGGCGCAAGTTCCGCCGCCAGCCGGTGGCGCTCGGGGCGCTGGGCTTCATCGTGGCGCTGACGATCGTCGCGATCCTGGCGCCCTGGATCGTGCCCTACGATGCCGAGAACTTCTTCGACTACGACCAGATCAATGCCGGCCCGTCCCTGTCGCACTGGCTCGGCGTCGATCCGCTCGGCCGCGACATCTTCAGCCGCATCGTGATGGGGGCGCGCATCTCGCTCGCGACGGGGATCTTCTCCGTATCGCTCGGCGGCATCGTCGGCACCACCCTCGGGCTCCTCGCCGGCTATTACGAAGGCTGGTGGGACCGGGTCGTCATGCGCATCTGCGACGTGCTGTTCGCATTCCCGGGCATCCTGCTCGCGCTCGGCATCGTGGCGATCCTCGGTTCCTCGCTGGTCAATGTCATCGTCGCGGTCTCGGTCTTCTCGGTGCCGGCCTTCGCCCGGCTGGTGCGCGGCAGCACGTTGGTCTTGAAGCACATGACCTATGTGGAAGCGGTGCGCAGCATCGGCGCCTCGGACTGGACCATCGTGGTCCGCCATATCCTGCCGGGCACGATCTCGCCGATCGTCGTCTACTTCACCATGCGGCTCGGCACCTCGATCATCACCGCGGCGAGCCTGTCCTTTCTCGGACTCGGCGCCCAGCCGCCCACACCGGAATGGGGCGCCATGCTCAACGATGCGCGCGCCGACATGGTCAACGCGCCGCACGTCGCGCTTTTCCCGAGCCTTGCGATCTTCCTGACCGTGCTCGCCTTCAATCTTCTCGGCGACGGCTTGCGCGACGCGCTGGATCCCAAGATCGATCAACGATGAGTTCTGCCGTGACTGCCCAAGCGCCTGCCGTGCCCCCCCGGATCGGACGTCTGCGTCCGGGCCCGCGCGATGCCATCACCGACGTGGCCGGGATAGCGGTCGGCCATGCGACCCTCGCCGACGGCCCGATCCAGACCGGCGTGACCGTGATCCTGCCCCACGATGGCGACCCTTTCCGCGAGCGGGTGCCGGCGGCGGTGCATGTGCTCAACGGGTTCGGCAAGAGCTTTGGTCTCCTTCAGCTGGAGGAACTCGGCGTCATCGAGACGCCGATCGCCCTCACCAATACGTTCTCGGTTCCGGCGGTCGCCGCCGCCCAGATCCGTGCGACTATCGCGGCCAATCCCAAGTGCGGCCGGTCGTTACCGTCCGTCAATCCGCTCGTCCTCGAATGCAATGACGGCATCCTCAACGACATCCAGGCCCTGGTGATCGGTGATGACCATTACCGCGCCGCCATCGCGGCCGCCGGTCCGTCGGTCCCGCAGGGCGCGGTGGGTGCCGGTCGCGGCATGTCCTGCTTCGGGGTCAAGGGCGGCATCGGCACGGCGTCGCGGATCGCCGCGCTCGCCAACGGCGCCATGGCGACGGTCGGTGCGCTCGTGCTCGCCAATTTCGGTCGCCCGGACCAGTTGATCGTGGCCGGCCAATCCTGGGGTGAACGGCTCGCCGAACGGCTGCGCGGCGGACGCCGCGGCGAAGAAGCCGACGGGCCCGAAAAGGGCTCCATCATCATGGTTCTGGCCACCGACGCGGCGCTCGACTCGCGCCAGCTCCGCCGGCTCGCGGCCCGCGCCGGCGCCGGGCTGGCGCGCACCGGTTCGGTCTATGGTCACGGCAGCGGCGACATCGCGCTCGCCATCTCGACGGCCTACCGGCTGCCGCTCGACCGGCTCGCCGAGATGCCCGCCGTGCGTTTCGTTGCCGATGGGCTCCTCGATCCCTTGTTCCAGGCCGCGGCCGATGCGGTCGAACAGGCCATCCTGAACGCTCTCTGGGCCGCCGAGGCCGTGACCGGACGCGACGGCAACCGCCGCCGCCCGCTCCTCGACCTCCTGCCCGAACTGGAGTCGCACCCGTGAAAGTCCTGATCTCCGTCGATATCGAGGGTGTCGCCGGCGTCTACCACCCCGAACAGACCCGCGCCGGCAACACCGAATACGAACGGGCGCGCCTGCTCATGGCCGAGGAGGCCAACGCCGCCATCGCGGGCGCCTTCGAGGGCGGTGCACGCGAGGTCTTCGTCAACGATTCCCATGGCGGCTACCGCAACATGCCGCCGGACCGGCTCGATCCGCGCGCCGTCGCCATCCAGGGCAAGCCGCGCACGCTCGGCATGATGGCCGGTCTCGAGGCCGGCATCGACGCGGTTGTCCTGATCGGCTGCCACGCCCGCGCCCACAGTCGCGGCATTCTCGCCCACACCATCAACAGCTTCGCCTTCGCCCGCGTGGTCCTCAACGGCCGCGAACTCGGCGAAGCCGGCCTCAATGGCGCGCTCGCCGCCGAGTATGGCGCTCCTGTCGCCGCGGCGAGCGGCGATGACGTCTTCATCGCCGAGACGGCCGAGCATCTCGCCGGCACGCGTTTCATCGAGGTGAAGCGCGCCACCGGCAACAACAGCGGCATCAGCCTGTCACCGGAGCGCGCACGCGCGGCGATCCGTGAAGGCGTCGCGGCAGCGCTCGGGGGACCGCTGCCGCCGCCGTTCCGCATCCCCGGGCCGATCCGTGCCGAGATCCGCACCCAGACGCCGGCGCTCGCCGACCTGTTCTGCATGTGGCCGACGCTCGAACGCCTGTCGGGCGACGACGTCGCCTTCGACGCTCCGAGCGTCGAAGCGGCGCTACGCATGGTCAACAGCCTCTCGGCGATGTCGTCGATGCTGCGCTGACCTGAAAAGACACTTTGGAGACTGATGAAATGAATCCGATCGCGCTCGCGATCCACGGCGGCTGTGGCGTCCTTCCCAAATCCGACCTGACCGAAGAAGAGTGGGCGCAGGCCCGCACCGACCTCGCGGTCGCTCTCCGCGCCGGCTGGTCGATCATCGAGGGGGGCGGCAGCGCCCTCGACGCGGTCGAAGCCGCCGTCGTGGTGATGGAGGACAGCCCCCACTTCAATGCCGGCCATGGTGCCACGCTCAACGAGCAGGGATTCCACGAACTCGACGCATCGATCATGGACGGGGCTTCGCTCGCGGCTGGTGCGGTCGCGCTGGCGCGCCACATCCGCAACCCCATCCGGGCCGCCCGGGCCGTGATGGAGAGTGGCGAGGTCGTTTTCATCGGGGCCGAGGCGGCCGATGCCTTCGCTCGCGATCACGGCCTGGACATGGTCGAGCAGGCCTATTTCACCACCCGGCGGCGCGTCGACGCCCTTGCCGCCATGAAGGCCCGCGTGGTTGCCGGGACCGTCGGGGCGGCAACGGAAGCCGAGAAGCACGGAACGGTCGGCGCCGTCGCCCTTGATCGCCATGGCCATCTCGCCGCCGCCACCTCGACCGGCGGTTTCACCAACAAGGCGGTGGGCCGCATCGGCGACTCCCCGGTGATCGGCGCCGGCACCTATGCGCGCGATGGCGCTTGCGCGGTCTCGGGTACCGGCCAGGGCGAGTTCTTCATCCGCCACGCCGTCGCCCACGAAATGGCGAGCCGTGTCGCCTATCTGGGCGAGACGGTCGAGACCGCCGCTGCCAAGATCATCCACGGTGATCTGGCGAAGTATGGAATTGGCGCCGGCCTGATCGCAGTCGGTGCCGATGGTAGCGTCACGCTACCGTTCAACACCCCCGGCATGTTCCGTGGATGGGTCACCCCCGACGGGCAGACCCACGTCGCGACCCACAAGTAGCGATCGTCGAATGACGGACCGGGAGGCGCAGGCTCGGTCGTTCGGATCGGAAATCGGCGGTCGTCATACCGGCTATATGACCGCCGCCCCAGGTGCCGGGCAGCCGATGTCCATGCCGGCCGGCCAGGCGCCGGGGTTGGCAACGCAATCCGTCAATACCAGCCAGGGGCTGGCGCCCGCCTGACCGGCAGCGGCGACGGGCGCCACCAGGCTCAGCACGCTGGTGAATTGGCGCTGCCTCCCCCCTCCGACGGGGCTCGCCAGAGCAAGAGCCTCCGCGCCCAAAAATCGCACGGGCGCGTTTGCACCGTCGTCACCATTTTGCCGGGTCGGCGCCCGGTTAACGGATTTCTTAACCAATTGGAAACCATGCACCCGGCAAAACTTGCCGGGTCGGGAACGGCCGCATTGATCGCGCCGATTCGACTGAAAATTCCGGGGGCGGCCTCGTGCAAGGGCTAGTTGCTTTCGTCAAAACGCTCGGACCGGCGCGTATCGCCGCCATGGGCGCTGTCACTGCGGCGTTGATCGGGTTTTTCGCCTTCGTGATCCTGCGGGTCACGGCGCCGGCCATGACGCCGCTGTTCACCGAACTCACGGTCGAGGACTCCGCCGCCATCATCAAGGACCTCGACCGCCAGGCGATCGCCTACGAGATCAAGAACGACGGCGCCATCATCATGGTGCCCAAGGACCGGGTGACGCGGCTGCGCATGAAGTTCGCCGAAGGCGGCCTGCCCAAGGGCGGCGGCATCGGCTACGAGATTTTCGACAAGTCAGACGCCCTCGGGGCCACCAGTTTCGTCCAGAACATCAATCATTTGCGCGCGCTCGAGGGCGAACTCGTGCGCACCATCAAGGCGATCGACCGGGTGCAGGCCGCCCGCGTCCATCTGGTCCTGCCGGAGCGGCCCCTGTTCGCCCGCGACAAGGCCGAACCGTCCGCCTCCATCGTCCTCAAGGTGCGCGGCGCACTCGAAATGCAGCAGGTGCGGGCTATCCGCCATCTGGTCGCCACCGCGGTCAACGGCCTCAAGCCGGAACGGGTCTCGGTGGTCGACGAGACCGGACGCCTCCTCGCCGATGGCTCGATGCCGGAGACCGGCGTGCTCGGCGCATCCGCCGACGAACGCCAGATCGCTTTCGAGCGCCGCCTGCGAGAACAGATCGAGTCCATCGTCACGTCCATCGTCGGTCCGGGCCGGGCGCGGGTTCAGCTCACCGCCGATTTCGACTTCAACCGCGTCACCCAGACCTCGGACCGGTTCGATCCCGAAGGCCGGGTGGTGCGTTCGACCCAGACCCGCGAGGAACAGTCGCAGTCCGGCGACAATGCGCAAGGTCAGGTGACCGCCGCCAACGAATTGCCGGGCGCCAATGCCCAGCAGGGCGCCAATAATCGCGACCAGTCGAAGAAGTCCGAGGAAATCGTCAACTACGACATTTCCCGCACCACCCGCACCGAGGTGATCGAGGGCGGCCGGGTCAACCGCATTTCCGTCGCCGTGCTCGTCGACGGCGCCTACACGAAGAACGACAAGGGCGAGTCCACATATGCGGAGCGCAGCAAGGACGAGCTCGACCGCATCGCCGCCCTCGTGCGCACCGCGATCGGTTTCGACCAGAAGCGCGGCGACCAGGTCGAGGTGATCAACCTGCGCTTCGCCGAGGTCCCCACCCAGACGATCAGCGAGCCGACCGGCATCTGGGCGATGCTGCAGTTCACCAAAGAAGACATCATGCGGGCGATCGAGCTCGGCGTCATGCTGCTGCTGTCGCTCATCGTTCTCCTGATGGTGGTGCGGCCGCTGGTCCGGCGCGTCATCACGCCGGAAAAGGCCGCCGCCGCCCTCGCCGCCGTCACCGGCGGGAGCGCCCTGCCGGCGCCCGCGACTGCCAACGGCGCCGACGCCGGCGAGGCGGCCCTGACCGCCGCCCCCAACCAGACCACCAAGATGATCGACATGGCGCAGGTGCAGGGTCAGGTCCACGCCCAGTCGATTCAGAAAGTGGGCGAGCTCGCCGACCGCAACCCGAACGAAACCGTGTCGATCATCCGCTCCTGGCTCCACGATACCCCATAAGAGACGCACGCTCCCATGGCCGCAGCCTCGCAGAAGAGCCACAACGCCGAAATCGAAAGCCTGGTCGCATCGCTCGCGGCCCGGCAGAACGCCGGCACGGAAAAGCACCGCGCGCTCTCCGGCCCCGAGCGGGCCGCCGTGCTGATGCTCGCGCTCGGCGAACAATATGGCGGCAAGGTCTGGAGCCTGCTCGACGACGACGAACTGCGCCAGCTCTCCATCACGATGTCCTCTCTCGGCACTGTCCAGGCCGAAGAGGTCGAGGGCCTGATGCTCGAGTTCGTCGGCCGGCTGTCGGCCTCCGGCGCCCTGATGGGCAACTACGACGCGACCGAGCGGCTCCTGCAGCAATACCTGCCGCCGGAACGTGTTTCCGGCATCATGGACGAGATCCGTGGCCCCGCCGGCCGCAACATGTGGGAGAAGCTCTCCAACGTCCAGGAGCAGGTGCTCGCAAACTATCTCAAGAACGAATACCCGCAGACCGTCGCGGTGGTGCTCTCGAAGCTGCGGCCCGAGCATGCCGCGCGCGTGCTCGCGATCCTGCCCGAGGAGCTCGCACTCGACGTCGTCAACCGCATGCTCAAGATGGAGGCGGTCCAGAAGGAGGTCATCGAGCGTGTCGAGAACACGCTACGCACCGAATTCATGTCCAACCTGTCGCAGACCCGTCGCCGTGACGCCCACGAGGTGATGGCGGAAATCTTCAACAATTTCGACCGTCAGACCGAGACGCGCTTCATGACCTCGCTGGAGGAAGCGAACCGCGAGTCGGCCGAGCGCATCAAGAACCTGATGTTCACCTTCGACGACCTTGTCAAGCTCGACAACGGCTCGGCGCAGACACTGATGCGTCACGTCGACAAGGACAAGCTCGGCGTCGCGCTCAAGGGCGCCTCGGAAGCTGTCCGCCAGTTCTTCCTGTCGAACATGTCGAGTCGTGCCGCCAAGATGCTGGTGGACGACATGCAGGCGCTGGGGCCGGTGCGCCTGCGCGACGTCGACGAGGCGCAGGCGCTGCTGGTCAATCTCGCCAAGGATCTCGCCGCCAAGGGCGAGATCATGATCACCAAGAACCGCAGCGACGAAGAGCTGATCTACTGAGGGGACGATGGCCGCACCGGCAAAATTCCTGTTCGACCTCGACTTCGGCCCGTCGGCTCCGGTCAAGACCGAGGTGCCGACGGTTCCGCTCGCCGATCACGAGCGGGCGTTGGCCGAGGCCGAGATGCGGGGATACAAGAACGGCATGGCGGCGGCGGAAGTGCAGGCCCGCACCGAGGCGGAACGACGCACCGCGGCGGCGTTCGAGCGCATCGCGGTAGGCCTCGCCGGCCTCGACGGCCGTCTCACCGGCATCCAGCAACGGCTGGAGGCCGAAGCCGTGGAGGTCGCCGTCGAAGTCGCGCGCAAGCTCGCCTCGGCGCTGATCGCGCGCGAGCCCCTGGGCGAAATCGCCGCGCTCGCGGAAGGGTGCTTCCGCGAGCTCCTGGCCGCCCCCCATGTGGTCGTGCGCGTGCATGAGTCGCTCTATGCGGAGGCCAAGGACAGGCTACAGGAGATCGCCCGCAGCCGCGGCTTCGAGGGCCGGTTGGTGGTGATGGGAGAAAACGACCTTGCGGTCGGCGACTGCCGCATCGAATGGGCCGATGGCGGCCTGGTGCGTGAGCGAGCCACCATCGAAGCCGCGATCAGCGACGCGGTCGATCGATACGTGGCCATTCGCCGCGGCGGCGAGCACTGAGAAGGAGAGCCGAAATGGCCGACAACGACACCAAGGTTCCCTTCCCCAATCTCGACGGCAGCGAACCTCCGACCGAACAGGTGGTCGCCGTCCAGGGCGGCAACGAGACGGTCGCCCGCAGCGCCTCCGATCTCGAGGCGGTGTTCGACATCCCGGTGCAGGTCTCCGCCGTCCTGGGCCGCGCCCGCATGGACGTCGGCGATCTCCTCAATCTCGGCCCCGGCACCGTGCTGGAGCTCGACCGCAAGGTCGGCGAAGCCATCGACATCTATGTCAACAACCGTCTGGTCGCCCGCGGCGAGGTCGTGCTCGTCGAGGAGAAGCTGGGAGTCACCATGACGGAAATCATCAAGGCGGACAAATGACCACGGTCCGGACCGCCTCTGCCGGCCACGACCGGCGCCTTGAAGAATTCAACGGAGCCCTGCCATGCGCCTGCTGATCATCGGAATCCTGAAAGGTCAGCTCACCGCCGCGACCAAGATCGCCATGGACAAGGGCGCGGCCGTCACCCACGCGGTCACCATCGACCAAGCCCTCGCGGTCCTGCGTTCGGGCAAGGGCGCCGACCTCTTGATGGTCGACGTGGTGATCGACATCCGCGAGCTGGTGACGCGCCTCGAGGCCGAACACATCCACGTCCCCCTGGTGGCATGTGGCGTCGAAAACGACGCACGCGCCGCCGTGGCCGCCATCCGGGCCGGCGCCAAGGAATACATCCCGCTGCCGCCCGATCCGGAGATGATCGCCGCGGTGCTCTCCGCGGTCGCCGACGATGCCCGGGAGCTCGTCTATCGTGACGAGGCGATGGCGCAGGTGGTCAAGCTCGCCCAGCAGATCGCACCGAGCGACGCTTCCGTCCTGGTCACCGGCGAGTCCGGCACCGGCAAGGAAGTGATCGCGCGCTACCTGCATTCCCGGTCCAACCGTTCCAAGGCACCGTTCATCTGCGTCAACTGCGCGGCGATCCCGGACGCTCTCCTGGAATCCGAACTGTTCGGGCACGAGAAAGGTGCCTTCACGGGCGCCATCGCCCGCCGCATCGGCAAGTTCGAGGAGGCCAATGGCGGCACCCTGCTGCTGGACGAAGTCTCCGAAATGGAGGTCCGCTTGCAGGCGAAGCTCCTGCGCGCCATCCAGGAGCGCGTCATCGACCGCGTCGGCGGCTCGCGGCCGGTTCCGGTCGACATCCGCATCATCGCGACTTCGAACCGCAATCTGGCGGAGGCGGTGCGCGACGGCTCGTTCCGCGAGGATCTCCTGTTCCGCCTCAACGTCGTCAACCTGAAGATCCCGCCGCTGCGCGACCGCCCGGCCGACATCGTCGAGATCGCCCAGCACTTCGCCCGCCTGTATGCCGAGGCCAACGGCGTACCGGTGCGGCCGCTGTCGGCGGACGCCAAGAAGCAGCTGCAGCTGTCGCGCTGGCCCGGCAACGTGCGCGAACTGGAAAACACCATCCACCGCGCCGTGCTCCTGGCCACCGGCGACGAGATCGGCGTCGACGCCATCCTGTCGCCCGACGGCGTGCGTCTCGACCAGACCAAGCCGCAGGCGGTCACCCACGCCGCCATGGCGGCGGAGGCCGTGACCCGCGCCCTGGTGGGCCGGACGGTGGCGGCGGTCGAACGCGACTTGATTCTCGAGACTCTCAAGCACTGCCTGGGCAACCGCACCCACGCCGCCAATATCCTCGGGATTTCGATCCGCACATTGCGTAACAAGCTCAACGAGTATGCGGCGGACGGCGTCACGATTCCGGCCCCGCACGGCGGCGATGCCCGCATGGCGGGGTAGGCCCATGATTGATTTCGAGGCAAGCGCCGGCCGTGAACTCCTTCTTCTCCCTCTCCCCAGATGGGGAGAGGGAGAAGAAGGGCGTCCATCCGCGCCGCTCGACCAGGAGCGCCGAATCATCAAGGATTTGGTCACTTCCGCTATCGAACCGTTACCCGCCGCAGCCATCGTTAACTGCCCATTAACCACGTACCGACCAAATGGATGGTCGGAGCTGTCGCGAGAATCGTGAGGTCATCGTGACCACTGCCGCACGTTCCCGTCCGCAGATGCGGTTCAGAGGCCGCTCGTTCATGGCCTTTTCGCTGGCGCCCGAGGCGCCGGTCGCGGGCTGGCTTCACGATCTCGACGTCTGGATGCGCAATTCGGCCGGGTTTTTCGCCGGCAGGCCGGTGGTGCTCGATCTCACCTCCCTGGCGCTCAGCGGATCGGCCATCCAGCACCTCGTCGGAGAACTGGAAAGTCGAGGCATTCGGATCATGGGCATCGAAGGCGCCGATCCTGGCGACTTCGCCGGCCATCTGCCGCCGGTACTTAGAGGCGGGCGACCTGCCTCGACCGGCGAGGGCGGCGAATCGGGCCGGGCCGCCGCCGCCTCGAAGCGGACGGAGCCCACCTCGCTCATGATCGAGACTCACGTCCGTTCCGGCCAGTCGATCGTATTTCCTGGAGGCGACGTGACAGTGATCGGGTCTATCTCCTCGGCGGCCGAGGTCATCGCCGGCGGCTCGATCCACGTCTATGGCGCCATCCGCGGTCGCGCGATGGCGGGCGCCAACGGCAACCCCCAGGCGCGCATCTTCTGCAGCTGCGTCGACGCCGAACTCCTGGCGATCGACGGCTTCTACCGTACGGCCGACGACCTGGAACCCGGGCTGCTCAACCGCCCGATCCAGGCTTGGCTAGAGGGAGCGACTCTGATGATCGCGCCCTTCGACTGATTTGTTAACGGAACCGGTTGCGCCGAATCACGCGGTGGATTCTTGTGGCTGGTAATGTCTGTGCGACGGTTCGATGTTGATCGGCCAGGGAAAGTCCGAGCGGATTCAAGGGAAAAAGGGTGGCAAAAAATGTCAAAGGTGATCGTGGTGACTTCCGGAAAGGGTGGCGTCGGCAAGACGACCACCACCGCGGCCCTCGGCGCAGCCCTGGCGCAGACCGGACAGATGGTGGCGGTGGTCGATTTTGACGTCGGCCTGCGCAATCTCGATCTCATCCTCGGCGCCGAGAGGCGAGTCGTCTACGATCTCATCAACGTCGTGCAGGGCGTCGCCAAGCTGCCGCAGGCGCTCATCCGCGACAAACGCATCGACACCCTGTCCCTGCTGCCCGCCTCGCAGACCCGCGACAAGGATGCCCTCACCGACGAGGGCGTCGGGCGCGTGATCAACGAGTTGCGCGAGCGTTTCGACTGGGTCATCTGCGACAGCCCCGCCGGCATCGAGCGGGGCGCCACGCTCGCCATGCGGCACGCCGACGAAGCGGTGATCGTCGCCAACCCGGAAGTGTCGTCGGTGCGCGATTCCGACCGCATCATCGGCCTGTTGGATTCCAAGACCGTGATGGCCGAGGCGGGCAAGCACATGCCCAAGCACCTTCTGGTGTCGCGCTTCGATGCCGCCCGCGCCGGGCGCGGCGAGATGCTGAGCATCGAAGACATCCTGGAAATCCTGTCGATTCCCCTCCTGGGCATCGTGCCGGAAAGCGAGGAGGTGCTGCGCGCCTCCAATCTCGGCACGCCCGTGACCCTCGCCAACCCCGCGACGGCGCCGGCGCGCGCCTATTTCGATGCGGCCCGCCGACTCAACGGCGAGACCGTTCCGATGGTCGTCCCCAGCGAAAAGAAGAGCCTGCTCGACAAAATCTTCGGACGGAGAGCGGCATGACCCTGTTCGGATTCCTGAGGCGCCGCAGGTCGGCGCCGGTCGCTCGCGAGCGACTAAAAATCCTGCTGGAATACGAGCGTTGCCTCGTCAGCCAGGTGGACCTCATCGCCGTCCTGCGCCAGGAGATCGTGGCTGTGGTTTCGCGCCACGTCACGATCGATCCGGAGCGGGTCCAGGTCTCGGTGGACCGCGGCCGCGAGCATTCCACACTCGCCGTCGGCATCGAGATTCCCAACGCGAACGGCCAGAAGGCGGCCTGACGGCCGCCGTTCTGCCACCCGTCCTGGCGGCATTGCCGTCGATTGCATCAATGCGGAGCGGCCATCGGCCTCTCCATCCGCCACCGCCGCCATGGTCGCCAAGTGCGGCGGGAGATCGACCGGACAGCCTCCCAAAACGGAAATGCCCGGCCACGCCGGCCGGGCATTTCAATGGGGCGGACGAGACAGGCTTTTCTAGAAGCTCACGCCCATCGACTGCAGTACCTGCATGCCGGCGAACTTCTGCTCGTCATTGAGCCGGCCGATCAGCGGCTGCGCCGCCGCCTTGAGGCGGTACATGTTGGTGGCGTTGAACGTGTAGCCGGACACACGCGCCTGGCTCCGTGCGACGAAGCCATCGGCCGACGCGACCCGGTACTGTTCCTGCAAACGCGCCAAGGCGCGCAGTGATGCCTCCACCGGCCGCCAAAGATGCTCCTGGTCGGCCGTCAGCCGGAGCGCGCTCTTGAGGCGCGCGATCTGGGCGTGGCTGACGACGACTTCCTGCGCCGCTGCTGGAGCGGTCCCTATGCCTTGGGGGGAAACAGTCAACGAGCCCACCGTCGCGAGCGCGACTGCGCCCACGAGCGCTGCTTTGATCATCCCTCTCTCCGTGATCGTGTGCGGAAGCACAACTTGCTAGAGAGCGATCGCGACCTTCGCAAGTGCGAATAAAGATCAATCCGGGTGCCAGGTGGGGCGATTCCAAGGCAGCCGGAACACGCCTTTTTTTGGCCCAGATCAGGCCTGGAAAACCGTGTCATTTCAATATCATAACAAACGCAAGCGGCGGCGGATATGAATACCGCCGCCGCGCCCAGTAAGGCTAACAATCGGAAGGCCCGCGAATGGCCCTCTGGTTTCGCGTCATGGACGAATCCGGTTCAGCCGGCCTCGTTCGCGTGCAACCGCCGCTCGATCATGTCCTCCGGCTTGCCGCGCTGGCGCTTGACCATGAGGCGGTTGAGCGCCGCCAGATAGGCCTTGGCGGAGGCCACCAGGGTGTCGGGATCGGCGCCCTTGGCGGTCACCGTCTTGCCGGCCTCGGACAGGCGCACCGACACCTCGGCCTGGGCGTCCGTACCCTCGGTCACCGCATGCACCTGGTAGAGCTCCAGCGTCGCCTCGTGCGGCACCAGCGCCTTGATGCAGTTGAAGGTGGCGTCGATCGGACCA
>JAVDCA010000039.1 GCA_030848545.1 Astrobacterium formosum | reverse complement strand
GGTGGAACGCGAGTGGGACAGCTTTTCGGCCACCGACCGCAGGCACTGCCATTCCCTGGTGACCACCGGCGGACCGCCCAGCTATGTGGAATTCCTGTCGTGCCTGGAAGTCTCCCGCGACGCCCGCAAGATCGACCAGGGCCGCCCTCAACGGGCGAACGGCAGCAGCCAGGGCGGCGCGACCACCGGGGCGGGGAAGTAACAATGGTCTCAGGATATTGCGGTTCGTGCCCCGGGCGCGCTGCAGGGCCTCGCTCGGCGCCAGGCCACGGGTCTGCGTCGCATCATTCGCAAAAGCTCATGCTGCGCCCCGCCTGGGGCACGTGGCGAGGGAATCTGCGGGAAATCGTGCGAGGCGGCCGGTTGGCATTTGGCAGACTTTCGTTCGTCATCGGACTCCCATTCGCCCTGATCCTCACCGCCCCGCGACCAAGTCGAACCATTCGTCCTCGGTCATGGTGGTGACGCCGAACTCCTTGGCCTTGGCGAGCTTGGAGCCGGCGCCGGGGCCCGCGACCACGAGGTCGGTCTTTTTCGACACCGAACCGGCCACCTTGGCGCCGAGGCGTTCCGCCATCGCCTTGGCTTCGTCGCGGGTCATCTTTTCCAACGAACCCGTGAACACCACCGTCTTGCCGGCGATCGCCGTCATTCCCTGACGCTTGCAATCACTGCTCGCTCTTTCCTTTTGGAAAAAGGCCCAATACTCGGCCCTATCCTGCACAGGCGTATGTCGCTTTTGTTCCGAGACTCTGGATTCGTATCTCGCGCTGCTCTTATGCGAGAGGCCATCTCCATAAACCTTCACCAGTTGGCTCAAAATTTTCACATCAGAACAATTCTCAGACAGAAGGTGAGTCACCTCTCCCTCCAGCAGCGCATTCAAATGCCAGCATCTCTGGAGATTTTGACCGGCTGGGCAGCTGCACCGAACTTGGAATGATCCCTTTTTCAGGCCAGCTTTGATCTCATAGTGATTACCTGTCCTGCCCTTCACAAGAAAACAAAGGCCTAAAGGCTGCGTTTTCGCTTGCTTAGCCTCGTACGAGGTGTGAAGCCACGAGTAGTCCGCCTTATCAGAATCGCCCACAGAGTGACTCGCCCCACAGGAAATACACCCGATTGAATCGACTCGTCCCATGCGAAGGGATACCGACCGACAAAGCGTGACGATATCATTCGCATTGGTCCGATGTGCCGCAGCGATGGCAACCTGCGCGCAGGCCGTAGCGTCTTCCTCCGCATGATGATGATTAAATTTTATACCGAGCCACGATGCGATATCTTGCAGGTTATGAGCGGGCGCATCTGGCCACACACATCGAGACAACATAGCTGTACAAAGATACGAAAACTCCGGGATTTGCATTCCATAGAGTGAAGACGTCGCACACAACACATCGACATCGATGGCAGCATTATGTGCGAGAAGAATGTTTTTCTCAATGTCCGGAAGAAATTCTGAGATCACGTTCGGGAACTCCAAGGCTTCAGCCACGTCGGCAGCACAGAGTCCATGAACCCGCCCCTGATGAAACCCGAACCGCATCTCCTTTGGCTTAATCAGACGGTATTCTCGCCGGACAATTGAGCCGTCGGAAATCCAGGCGAGCCCTATGGCACAGGGACTAGCGTGATCTTCATTTGCGGTTTCAAAATCTATTGCCAAAGCACGCACGGTACAGTTCCATGCAGTGAGCAAAATCTGCGACACAAATAGACTTTCAGCCGCGCCTATTCAACCGCAATCATACGTAGCCATTCTTCCTCGGACAGCACCCGCACCCCATGCTTCTGTGCGTCCTTGAGTTTGGAGCCAGCTCCAGGGCCCGCGACAACATAATCCGTTCTGGAAGAAACGCTGCCGGAAACCTTCGCTCCCAATCGCTCTGCTGTCGCCTTGGCCTCGGGGCGCGTCATGCGCTCAAGACTCCCTGTAAACACGACTGTCTTACCTGAAACAAGCGACTCACTGGTCGACCGCTCAATGGGTTCTATTTCCAGCTCATTAAGCAGACCTTGAACGATACCCCTATTATACTCCGCACCAAAGAACTCGATGAGTGCGTTAGTTGCGACTTCACCAATATCGCTATCATCGGCAAGAGCTCTATAGTGCTCACCTGGGCGTTGACGACTGGCAGCGCGAAGAGCTTCAACTAAGGCCCTGTCAGTTCGGAAGTGACTTCTCAAATTTTCTATTTGCCGGACATTTAACTTAGCAGTTCTAAGAACCGCATCTCCTTCGAAATCAAGATCCAATTGAGGTCCGCTATATTTAGTAATAGACGCCAAGAGCTTTTCCCTTGCAGCAGGACCAATTTGATCGATCCCAGAAATTTCAAACCATTCACGTCCGGGCCTTTGTCTTGAAGCTTCATCAATGGCTTCAAGCATCGAATTGGCGTTAGTGAAGTGCTTTGCTAACGCACGAGCAGTAGCTTCTCCAACATGGCGAATGCCCAACGCAAATATGAAGCGATCGAGTAATATTTTACGCCGCACTTCGATCGCCGCCAGGAGGTTGTCAATTTCTTTAAACGTTCTTTTTTCTTCCGCGATCTCCTTTTTTACTTTCCTTCCCAGCCGCTCCTCCCTTGCCTTCGACAAGGCCTTTCGTCTTTCGAGAACAGCCTCCCTTAGACTCGCTGATTTTTCATGGAGCCTAAAAATGTCAACAGGACTTTCAATCAACCCAACATCGAAGAACATCTGCACATATTCATCTCCAAAGCCTTCTATATCAAATGCATTGCGTGACACGAAATGACGTAGATGCTCGATCTTCTGATAAGGACAAGCGAACTCGCCGGTGCAGCGCGCGCGCGCACCCTCGTCGCCGGTCGCGGTTTCCTCGCGCACTATCTCGGTGTGCAGGTGGCACAGACAGACCTTCGGGAACTCATACGGCTCGGCATCACTCGGCCGCTTGTCGATGACCACATCCACAATCTGCGGGATGACGTCGCCGGCGCGCTGCACCACCACGGTGTCGCCGATGCGCAGGTCGCGGCCCTCGCGCAGGGTCTCGCCCTTGCCGCCGATGCCCTTGATGTAGTCCTCGTTGTGCAGCGTCACGTTCTGCACGATGACGCCGCCGACACCGACCGGATCGAGCTTGCCCACGGGCGTGAGCACGCCGGTGCGGCCGACCTGGATCTCGATGTCCTTGAGGATCGTCAATGCCCGCTCGGCCGGGAATTTGTGCGCGATCGCCCAGCGCGGCGTGCGCGACACGAAGCCGAGCCGTTCCTGCCAATCCAGGCGATCGACCTTGTAGACGACGCCGTCGATGTCGTAGGCAAGTTCGGCGCGGGTCTCCTCGATCTCGCGGTGGAAGGCGACCAGCGCTTGCGTCGAGCGGCACGCCTTGGTGAGCGGGTTGGTCATAAAACCGCAAGCCTCGAACCACCTGATCATGCCGGACTGGGTAGCGGCCGGCATCTGGCTCATTTCGCCCCACGCATAGGCGAAGAAGCCGAGCGGCCGCGACGCCGTCACCGACGGGTCCTTCTGGCGCAGCGATCCGGCGGCGGAATTGCGCGGATTGGCGAATATTTTCTCGCCGGCCGCCTTCTGCTGTTCGTTGAGGGCGAGGAAGGCCTGCTTGGTCATGTAGACTTCGCCGCGCACTTCGCAGACCTCGGGCACGTCGCGGCCATGAAGCGTCTTCGGGACGTCCTCCAGCGTGCGGACATTGGCAGTGACGTCCTCGCCTTCGGCGCCGTCGCCGCGCGTCGCCGCCGTCACGAGTTCGCCCTTCTCGTAACGCAGCGACATGGACAGGCCATCGATCTTCGGCTCGGCCGAAAACACGATCTCGTCGTCGTCGGCAAGCCGCAGGAAGCGACGGATGCGGCCGACGAAGTCGGACACGTCCGCGTCCGCGAAGGCGTTGTCGAGGGAGAGCATCGGCACGGCGTGGCGGACCTTGGTGAAGCCGCGCGCCGGCGCCGCGCCCACTTTCACCGACAGCGATTCGAACGTGCGCAGGTCGGGAAAACGCGTCTCGATGTCGTTGTAGCGCCGCCGCAGGGCGTCGTATTCGGCGTCCGTCACGGTCGGCGCATCGTCCTGGTAATAGCGTTTGTCGTGCGCCGAAATCTCCAGCCCAAGCCGCACATGCTCCTTCCTGGCCTGCGCCAGCGTCAGGGCGTCGACGGGGAGGTTCGTGATGGTCTTTGCTGGCATAGTATCCGTCATTCCGGGGCGCCGCGAGCTCGGCACCTCACACGCATACGGCCCGTCTGCCGCAGAGCCGGGCATGGTCCGCCCGGTCGAAATATGCTAATCGTAGCCCATGAACAAGCTGTTGGAACAGGCTATTGCCGAGCTTGCCGTGCAGCCTGAAGAAAAGCAGGAGGCCATGGCTTCCCTGATTTTGGACGAACTGGCGGCTGAGCGCGGCTGGGATGAGCGATTCGCCCGGTCCGAACACAAGCTCGCGGATTTGGCGAGGCGCGCCAAAGAGCAGCATGCGCGGGGCCAGACCACGCCGCTCGTTTTTCCCACTGAAAAATGAACTCCCGCGCAACGCCGGATTTCTGGGCGTGTTTTCGTGAGCTTCCAGATCACGTACAGGCGAGGGCCCAGTCTGCCTACGCCTTGTGGACGGCCAATCCCCATCATCCCAGCCTGCAGTTCAAGGAGATTCCTGCTGCAGGCGAAGGCGTCTGGTCGGTGCGTGTCGGAATCGGCTGGCGTGCTCTCGGCGTACGCCGCGGCGACGAAATGATCTGGTTCTGGATCGGCTCTCATGCTGACTACGACAAGCTGATCAGCTAAGAGGCGGGCCCCTACCCCGCCGCCGCACGGATCAGCCGTTCGGCCGCGGCCCTCGCCTCGTCGGTGATCTCGGCACCGGCGAGCATCCTGGCGATCTCCTCGCGCCGCCTTTCGGCCGGCAGCTCGGCGACCCGCGTCGCCACCCGGCGGCCCTTGTCGAGGGCGTCCTTGCTGATCAGGTAATGATGGTCGGCGCGCGCCGCGACCTGCGGGGCGTGCGTCACCGAGAGCACCTGCACTTTGCGGCCGAGCCGCGCGAGCCGCACCCCGATGGCGTCGGCGACGGCGCCGCCGACGCCGGTGTCGATCTCGTCGAAGACGAGCGTCGGCGCCGAGCCGCGGTCGGCGATCACGACCTTCAGGGCGAGCAGGAAGCGGGCAAGTTCGCCGCCGGACGCGACCTTCATCATCGGGCCCGGCTGCGTGCCCGGATTGGTGCGCACCCAGAACTCGATACGGTCGATGCCGTTCGGCCCCGCCGCGGCGGCATCGGAGGAAATTTCGGTCGAGAATTTGGCACGGTCGAGCTTGAGCGGCTTCAACTCGCCGTTGATCGCCTTGTCGAGCCGTTCGCCGACCGCATGGCGGCGCTTCGACAGCGCGGCGGCGGCGGCGGCATAGCGGGAGGCCGCCGCAGCGGCATCCCGCTCCAGCACGGCGAGGCGCTCGGCGCCGGCGTCGATCAGCGCGAGGTCGCCCGCATAGCGTTCGGCGAGCTTGGCGAGATCGTCGACCTGGGCGTTGTACTTCCTGCCCGCGGCCCGCAGCGCGAACAGCCGCTCCTCGATGCGCTCCAACTCCTGCGGGTCGTGGTCGGCGGTGGCGAGCGCGCGATCGAGATGCCCGCGCGCCTCGTCCAACGCCTCCAGCGCCGCGTCGATCGCCTTGACGGCGGGCTCGATCAGGGCCGGGGCCTGCGCCTGCCGGCGCTCCAGGCGGCGCACCGCCGCGGCCAGCGCCGGCACCGGCGACGACTGCCCGGCGATGGCGCCTTGGGCGTCACGAAGGTCCTCGGCGACCTTTTCGATCTGCATCATGGCGGTGCGGCGGGTCGCCAGCGCCGTCTCCTCGCCGGGCTCGGGTCCGAGCCGGGTCAGTTCCTCGACCGCATGGCACAGCCAGTCGGCCTCCCGCGCCGCCCGTTCCACCTCGGCGCGGTGGCTCGCGACCGCCTCCTCGGCACGGCGGCGCTCGCCCCACAACCCCTCGATGGCGGCGGCGTCCGCTTCGAGCCCCCCGTAGGCGTCGAGCAAGCGGCGATGGGTCGCCGCGTCCACCAGGGCGCGGTCATCGTGCTGGCCGTGGATCTCGACCAGCACCCCGCCCAGGCTCTTCAGGACCTGGACGCCGACCGGCTGGTCGTTGACGAAGGCGCGCGTGCGGCCGTCGGCCAGTTGGACGCGGCGCAGGATCAACTCGTCTTCGGCGACGATGTCGTTCGCCGCCAGCAGGGCGCGCGCCGGGTGGTCGTCGGCGATGTCGAACACCGCCGTCACCTGCCCCTGGTCGGCGCCGTTCCGCACCAGCGAGGCATCGCCACGCGTGCCCAGCGCCAGCGCAAAGGCATCGAGCAGAATCGACTTGCCGGCCCCGGTCTCGCCGGTCAGTGCCGCGAGCCCGGCCGAAAAGTCGATGTCGAGCCGATCGATCAGCACGATGTCGCGGATCGAAAGCCGGGTCAGCATGATGGCTCGGGTCCTCGCTCGGCGGCCGCTCCGGGAGAGAACGGAACGCGAATCCTCCCCTTGCAGCTACACTATTCTGGCGAAACCGGGAAGCCGGGTGCAAGGGTGGAACCCGCCCTCCGGCAGTGGCGTTCGCCGGGAGGCGCAACCCAAAGATTTAACGGTCTCCGGGTGATCGGCTTGGCTTTCGTGCCCCGGAATGACTGCGAAGTCAGCCGGTGGCCACCGGCCCCGAGAGATCAATGACGTGCGGCCCGTTCTCGGGGACGATCTCCACATTGGCCGCCAGGGCGGGATGGGCCGCGAAGAATGCCGCGAGGCCGTGCTCTTCATCGGACCAGTCCGACCGCACCTGGGTGGAGGGTTTTTTCTTCTTTCTCTTTTCCTCCTTGCCCTGCTCCTTCTCCCAATCCTCCTGCCGTGCGGTGTCGATCTCGTCGACCGGATAGGTGAGATGGACCTTGTAGCCGTCCTCGCCACGGGCCTCGACCAGCATTTCGAAGGTCCCGCGCTCCGGATTGCCGTGCTCGCCATCGCCGGAAAAGACGTAATGGTCGGCGGTGACGCGCTCGAAGAAATCCGGCTCCAGATTGTTGTCGCTGCCGTGGTGCGGAACCTTGAGGATGTCCACGTGCACCTTGCCGCCCTTCTTGAGCAGCCCGACCAGTTCCATTCCCGCCAGGATCTTGTCGCCGCGGGCGTCACCGGTCAGAAGCATCTTCTTGCCGTCCTGCTCCGCCATGACGACGATGCTGGACAGGTTCGGAACCGAAGTGTCGAGATAGGCGGCGAGCGCCGCCGCCGCCTCTTTCTTTTTGTCGGTCTCACGCTCGCGCAGCCATTTGTCGTGCGCGGCCTGCAAGGCTTCGAGTTCCGGCTGCATCGGCCCGATCACGGTGATCTTCAGCGCCTTGCCCAGGGTGACGGGCTTGGCGCCGGCGCGGGCGAGGATCAGGCGTCCGCCGAACTTGTGGTTCGGCCGCCATTGTAGCACCTCGGCGTCGTCGCGCAGCTGGCGGCCCTGGGGAATGCTCGCCAGCACCAGCGCGGCATGGGCCTGGTCCTCGGTCTCCGCATCGACCTCGCCGCTTTCGGCCGATCGCCCGATGCTGGCGAGGATGCTCGCGGCGTCGCCACCGCGGGCCGGATCACCGGCGCCGGCGCCGAACGAGGCGGCGCCGAACTGGGCGGTGAGCTCGGTCGGCCTGGTCTTGAGGAGATCGTCGAACGAATTGTGCCACAGGCTGGCGACGCGCAGGCGCGTCTTCGGCTGCGCGAGCTGATCCCGGGTCAGATCGAGAATGCCCTTGATGTGGTCGTCGTCGATATGGCTGACCATCACCACCTCGACCGGCAGCGGGGCGTCCTCATCGAGGCATCGCGCCGCGTGGACCGCTTCGAGCCGCGGCGCCAGGAACGGCCCGTAGACCTTCGCGGGTCCGCCGTCGATCAGCATCAGGCGCGGGTCATCCTTCGTGCCGAAATGCAGCATCAGGCAGTCGCCCTTGCGGGCACGCAACACGTCCAGTCTGAACGGCATGTCGTCCTCCCCTGCTCGTCGCCGGCGGCGCGTGCGCTGCTTGATCAGATCGCCTGGAAGGCGCGCAGCACGTCGAGCATGCCGGCCCCCTGAAAAGTCCGCTCGCGGCCGAGATCGGTGGCGTTCTCGCACAGGAGCCGCTTGACGCGGCGCGGCTGGCCGACCAGTTCCGGATAACGGGCGAGCAGCATGGCGGCAGCGCCGCTCACATGCGGCGCCGCCATGCTGGTGCCGGACTCCGTGCCCCATTCGTCGTCGAGCACCGCCGATCTGATCTTCTCGCCGGGCGCCACCAGGTCCGGCTTGATGCGGCCGTCGCCGGTCGGCCCGCGGCTGGAGAAGAAGCTGACCCCGTAGGTGTGCGGCCAGCTGCCGTGGGTGGCGCCGACCGTGATGACGCCGTCGCCATTGCCCGGATCGGTGATCGAGAAGGCGGCGTAGCTCTCGAACGTGCCCTCGTCGGTGCGGAAGTGTTGGTAGCCGCGATTGCCGGCGGCGGCGACCACGACGACGCCGGCGTCGACCAGCCGCTCGCATTCGACGCAGATGGGTGTGCGTCCGCAGGCGTAGTTGCGCACGCTGTGCGGGATCGACAGGCTCAGATTGGCGCCGTGAACGATGACGTAGCTCTGGCGTTCGTTGAGATAACGGATGTACTGCAGCGCCGCCATGATGGCGAATTCGGTTTCGGCGAGGGACCTGCTCAGGACGCGGAAGTCGTACAGGCCGATGTCCGGGCACATACCGCCGGGCTCGTGGCCGGGATCGTCCTCGCCGGCCCTGCCACCGATGATGCCGGCCACGTGGGTACCGTGCGGGTTGGCGGGCCGCGGCGGCCGGTCTTTCTTCGGCTGCGACCAGGACTTCAGCGTGATCAGGTCCTCGACCTTGTCCCAGTCGGTCGGGCGTCCGTCATCGACATCGGCGGCGATCGCCTTCAGGCGCGTATCGATGTCGTCCGTCGCCAGCCCCGTCGCCGTCGCGATCGCATCCCTGTCCAGGCTGGAATTGCCGCTGCTCAGGAGGTCGCGGATGCGGGTGAAGTCGAAAGTCCGGCGCACGCGCGATTTCAGGTGTCCTTTGTCATCGGGGCGCGCGAAAGCCGGGTGGTCGCCCTGGATGCCGCTGTCGAGCACCGCCCAGACGATCCGGCTGCAATCGACCTTGAACAGGTTGCTCGCCGCGTCTCCCTTGACCGACGGCACCGAGCGATCGAGCGCGAAGGAGGCGCGGCGGTTGAGCGAGATCTGGAAGATCAGCGCGGTTTCACGCTCGTCCACGGCGCGCCGGTCCGGTGGCGTCTGCGCCGCGATCACGGCGGTATCGGCGGCGATGTCGCGATAGAGCTCGCGAATCCCCTCGACGATGTCGGGGATGAAATGCTCGTAGCGTCGCAACGCCTCGTCGACACCGATGGGCGACGGCCGGTCGTCGGCGCCGACGCCGTCCGGCTGCTTTTGCCGGCCCGCCCACAGGATCAGGCCGGCCAGCGCGACATAGCGTTGCAGCGAAGTGACCGGCTCGCTGTCGGCGGCCTCCTGGCTCCCCTGGAGGCGCCGCTTCACCCTCTGGAACTCGTTCGGGGCGAGCAGATTTCTGATCTTCTCCCAAAAATCCTGCCGGCTCGCCATTTCGGCCTTCGTCTGCTCGTCGCGCGCACTCCACCACTGGGTCAGCGGCACCAGGACAACAAGCATCTCCTCGAAGGTGAGTTCGGCCGCGACGATGCCCTGCAGATAGGCGATCTTGGATCGCGACGGCCCGGCCTCCCCCTTGCGTTTGGCCATGGTCGTCCTGCCGCGCGTGATGCGCTCCGCCACCCGGCCGGGTGTCCGGTCGCGGTGTGGCGTGATCAGGAGGTCCGTGCGGCCGGCCGGATCGGCCGCATAGGCGAGCCACACGTCGCCGAGGACCGGCGAATCCTGCAGCACGCGGCGGTCGTCGGTGGGGCCGAGCAGGATGTGCTCGACGAGTTCCGGCGGAATCGGAAACCGGTCGACGCCCTGGGGTTCATCGCCATCGGGGCCGCCGCGACCGCGAGCGACGGCGCCGGATGCGGGTCGCTTCGTCCCTCGCTTCGCAGGTTGCTTGGTGGGTCGCTTGCCAGGTTGCTTGCCAGGTTGCTTGCCAAGTCGCTTGCCAGATCGCTTCGCCGGCTGCCGCGTCATGACGATGGCCTCAGATCGGCGATGCCGGATAGGGGAATTGCGGTTTGGGCCCCAGGCTCGCCTCCACATGGCGACGCAGCGCGGCGTCGCACACCGCATAGCCCCAGTTGATCAGCCGCTCCTGCAGGCGGGCGTCCATGCGCTTGAGCCGGGTCGGCGTCTCCGCGAGCGCCATCGTGCGATCGAACGGGCACACGAGTGCGCTCGCGAGTTCATAATCGGCGATGTTGGTGCGGATGCCCCAATAGGCGCCGGAACGCACTTTCGACTTGAAGGCATCGATCGCCTGGCGCTTGCGCAGCGAGCGCACCTGATTGTCAACGAGATTGAGGACCCGATAGGAATGGCGCGCCCAATCGGACTTCGGTTCTTCCTCCGCCGCCATCTGGCCGCCGGCGTCGCTGACCAGAATGGTCTTGTAGCGCTTCCAGGCGGTTTCGAGACCGAGATTGTCGTAGACGCCGCCGTCCGTGAGCATGACCTTGGTGGTGAAAGGCTCGCGCTGCAGGTCCTTGCCGCTGCCCGGCGTGAAGCTTGCGGGATCGAGCCGCAGTTCGAACGGCGACAACACCGGCGGGAACGCGGACGAGGCCGCGACCGCCTGCGCCAGCGGCACCGTCGGCCGCTTCACCTCGCCGACCCGATAGTCGCGCATATAGGGCTTGGAGAACCGCCACAGCACGCCCGACTGCACATTGGTGGCATTGATGACGAAGCGCGGCGCGTCCGGCAGGTCCTGCAGGGTGGCGCCATTGAACAGGTGCGCATCGTAGGCGCCGGCGACACGGTCGCTGATGCGCCCCGGCAGGATGCTGCCGATGATGATGGCATCGGCATCGATGGTTTCGCCGGCGAGCCGCCGCAGCGGCATGACCACATGCGGCACGAAATCGTCCTTCAGCCGCGCCGGATCGAAGCTCAACTTCCGCCACGCGAGGCCGAGCATGCCGCCGGTGATCGAACCGCCGGAAACGGTCGATATCCGCTTGATGGTGCCGAGCAGTCCGGTCTCGTAGAGCCGCCACAGGGCGCCGATATGAAACACCATGGCGCGGTAGCCGCCGCCTGAGAGGCAGAGCGCGATGCCGTCCTCGGGCGGCGCGGCACCTTGATCGGATGGAATGCGCGTGACGGGCTCGTCTGACATGGAAGTCCTCCCGGCCCAAGATGCGATTGTATATTTTACGGATACAACTATGCGGCTAATAGGTCGCCGTGACCAGAGCCTTATCGGCTCCGGGTCACAGTTTTTTCGCCGCGCGCGCGGGCACACCGGCCCACTTCACGTGGCCTGTCGCAGGGGAATGCCGGACCGGAGAGCCGACCTGGTCAGCCGGCGGCGAAGCGCAGGAATGCCGCCGTCTCGAGATCGATCGGCAGTCCTTCCTGTTGGCGCACCTTCTCGTTCGCCCATTCGCGGTCACCGGGGGCGAGCACGGTCTCCCCCGGCCGGGTCGCGACCGTGCGCAGATCGGCGAGATAGCGCGTGATCGCCTCCCCGTAGGCGGCGCGGCCGACGAAGCGGGCCGGGTCGATGGCGAGCAGGAAATGTCCCAGATTGCGCGGCGTCGTGACGTCGTCGGCGTGGAACATGGAGATCATGAGATGGTCGAGGGTGGTGCCGGTCAAAATCGCCGACAACAGCGTCGCCAGCCCGCCGAGCGCCGCACCCTTGTAGCCGAAATCCGGCCCGCCGATCGGCAGCAGCATCCGGGTCTTGGCCGGATCGGTCGTCAGTTCGCCCGCCTCGTCGGCGGCGATGCCTTCCGGCAGCGTCATGCCGAGCGCGCTCGCGAGCCTGATCTTGTTGAATGCGAAGGCCGAGGTGGCGAAGTCCATCAGCCACGGCTTCTGCCCCGGCACCGGCGCGGCGACGCACAACGGGTTGGTGCCGTGGAACGAGCGCGCCGATCCATGCAGGGTGACGAGCTTGTCGGTGTTGGTGGTCGAAAACGAAATGAATCCTTTTTCGGCGCCGACGACCGCATAGGAGCTCGCGGCACCGTAATGGGTCGAGTGGGTGACCGCGCAGGCGCCGAGCCCGGTGGCAGCGGCGAGTTCGCACGCCTTGTCCATGGCCGCGTAGGCGGCGTAATGGCCGAGGCCGTCGTCGGCGCTGAGCATCGCGGTCGCCGGCCCGGTGGTTTCGACCGTGAGCTTCGGGTTCTTCTTGATGCGGCCCGATTTGAGCATGGCGCAGTAATGCGGCGTCAGCCGCACGCCGTGCGAATCGAGCCCGACGCGCGACGCGTAGACGAGCGCGCGGGTGCAGGCCTCGGCGGACTCCTCGCTCGCACCCGCCGCCGTCAGCATATCGTGGACGCGCCGATGCAGGTCGGCTTCGGGAATCTTGACGACCTTCTGGGTGTATTCAGTTTGCGACGCCATGCCGGCCTCCCGCAAAAGGGGTGGCGGTCGCGGTGTCAGTTGGTGCGTTGTGGTGGTGGTATGTCATCATTCCATCCGAGCCTCGTCGAAAGAGATTTCGCGCGCTCGAGCAGGGGTACGCGCAGTTCGCGGAGCTTTCGCCGCGTCATTCTGAACTTGGGGCCGAGAACGCACAGGCACGCGACCACGTGCCCCGCATAGGAGAAGATGGGAGCCGCCATGCAGCGCACCCCTTCGTGGTGTTCTTCATCGTCGACGGCGTAGCCGGCCGCCTGGATGCGGAGCATCTCGGCTTCGAAATCCTCACGGTTTGCGATGGTGCGCGGCGTATAGCGCTCGTAGCTCAGCCGCGCCGCAATGGCGGTGCGCTCGGCGCTCGGCAGAAAGGCCACGATCGCCTTGCCGACCGCGGTGGCGTGGATCGGCCGTGGCTTGCCGATCTCCTCGACGATGCGGAACGGATTTCCGGGATCGCACTTGGCCACGATGGTGATGGTGCCGTTCGTGAACGTGGCGACGCTCGAGCCCTCGCCAGTCTGCTCCGTCAGTTCCTGGGTCACCGGCTCGGCGATGCGGCCGATTTGCTCCGGGGTCCACACCCGTGCGGTGAGGCGGAACAGCTTGGCGGTCAGTTCATAGCCGCGGGTCTGGCGATCCTGGTGCAGATAGCCGAACGACACCAGGGTCTGCAGCAGATGATGGGCAGTGCTGCGGTGCAGCGCGGTGCGTCGCACCGTCTCGGCGAGCGTCGTCGTGCCGCCGTTGAGCGCCACCGTTTCCAGGATGCGCAGACCGCGTTCTAGCGATTGGTGCGTGAGGCGGGCGGTCTCGGCCAAGGGTTTCACTAAGTGAGAAGCGATTGACTTCAATCTCTCACGGTACAGACTAGGACGGTCACGGCAACTGTCAAGCCCGCCGATGAATGCGGGCCATCGAGTGCGGACCGTCCGTTCGCACTGGCGGGATGGCGCCGTGGCAGCGCCCCACCCCCGCGGTTCATCCGCGATGCCGCCGTTCGTCCTCGCTCTGATCCGCGGATGCGGCGTCATTACGCGACCCCTGATCGCTGCGGCTTCAAGATCGCGCCGCCGATCCGGCGGGTGCGGATACGGCGACCCCAGGCGGCGGACATTGCGACGATGCGGCACGCCGGCCGGTTTCATTATATGAGATCGACACTGGCCTGTTGTCCCATATGCTGTACGCTGGCGTGGCTTACACCCCCTTTGATGGTTTGGCCAAGAAGAGGCGGAGCGGCTTTTCCCGCCCGCAATGGAGGAAGGTCAGATGCCGAGCCTTAAAGCAGTCGTCATGTCGGCTTGTGCGGCATTCGCCGTGCTCGCCATCAACGCGTCGACAACGCCGGCGCAAGCGCAGGCGCAGAAGACCTACGAACTCAAATTCAATCACGTGCTCGGCCCGCGCGAGCCCTATCACAAGGGCTTCCAGAACTGGGCCAAGGCGGTCGAGGAGCGCACCAAGGGCGGTTTGAAGATCTCCGTCTTCCACTCCGCCCAGCTCGGAGTCGAAGAAGACATCATCGAACAGATCCGCCAGGGCGCCAATGTGGGGCAGAACACCGACGCCGCCCGTCTCGGCAACTACGTGCCCGAGATCGCCATCATCAACGGTCCGTATTTCGCCGAAAATCTCGCCGAGGTCGCCAAGCTGCGTTCCTCGCCGAGCATCAAGAAGCATCTCGACGATCTCGCCGCCAAGCACGGCCTCAAGGTCGTGTCGTTCAACTGGGTGCAGGGCTATCGCCACTTCTTCACCAACAAGCCGCTCAAGAATCCGGCCGACCTCGCCGGCATGCGCATCCGAACGCCGCCGGCGCCGATCTGGCAGGAATCGATCCGCGCTCTCGGCGCCGCCCCGGTCGCCATGGCGTTCGGCGATATGTATCCGGCGCTGCAACAGAAGGCGATCGACGGCGTCGAGCTCGTCTACAACAACATTCCCGGCGCCCGTTTCTATGAAGTGCTCAAATACGCCGTCGAGACCGGTCACATCATGCTGGTCAACTTCCAGGTGATCAGTGCCAAGTGGTTCGACGCCCTGCCGGCGGACTACCAGAAGATCCTCACGGAGGAGTGCGACAAGGCCGGCGAGGCGATCTCCAAGGAGATCCTCGGGTCCGAGGCCAAGGTCGCCGAGGACCTCAAGAAGCGCGGCATGACCATCATCACCGCGAAGGAACTCGACATGGCCGCATTCCGCAAAGCGGGCGACAAGGCCTACGAGGTGCTCAAGATTTCCGCCGCCAAGGACGCCGTCCTTAAGGAGATCGGCAAGAAGTAATACGGATGGCGACGGGACTTGTCGTACAACTAACCTTTCGCCAATGATGATCCCGGCCGGGAGGCGCCACGCGGGCGCCTCCCGGCCGGTTCCAAATGTGGCAGGCAGCGTCGCCCCCCGCGCGTCTCGCAACGGCTCGAGAGCACGACATGAAGAAATTTTATGAACAACTCTGCGTCTGGGAAGGCTGGATCGCGCGCGTGTTTCTGGTCGGCATGGTGATGCTGATCTTCGCGGCCGCCATCGCGCGGCTGATGGCCCATCCGATCAACTGGGCAATCGACATCGCCACCGCCATGTTTGCCTGGGCGTGCCTGTTCGCAGCCGACGTCGCGTGGCGCCACAACAAGCTGATGTCGGTCGACATTCTGACCAACTATCTGTCCGACCGCGCCAGGGCGATCCTACGCATAGTCAACTATATGATTTTGATAGTCTTTCTCCTATACGTCATCCCGGCGGGCATCTGGCTGTCCTGGGTCAGCCGGGCGCGTTCGTTCCAGGGCATCCCCGAGATCTCTTACTCCTGGGTCACGATGGCGATGCCGGTCGGCGGCGTGCTGCTCCTGATCACGACGGCTCTGAAGGTACGCGAGGACCTCGCCTTAATGCGCGGCAAACCGGTCCAGCAGAACTGACGTCGGATCTGGAAAGGCACGCCCATGACCATCGTATTCTTCGCCTTCATCATCCTGCTCGCCATCGGCATGCCGGTCGCGTTCGCGATCGGCATCTCGGGAGCTCTGTTTTTCATCCAGAATCCCAACCTGCCCTTCACCATGCCGGTGCAACTCACGGTCACCCAGACGCAGAACTTCGCGCTGCTCGCCATCCCGATGTTCATCCTGTCGGGCAACCTGATGAACTTCGCCGGCATCACCGAGCGCATGCTGCGGCTGTCCACAGTCCTGACCGGTCACATGCGCGGCGGCGTCGGCCAGGTGTCGCTCGCGCTCGCCACCCTGATGGGTTCGGTGTCGGGTTCGTGCATCGCAGATGCCGCCATGCAGACGCGCATCCTCGGACCCGAGATGCTCAAGCGCAATTTCACCAAGGGTTATGCGGCCGCCGTCTTGTCCTTTGGTTCGCTGATCACGCCGATCATCCCGCCCGGCATCGGCTACATCCTCTACGGCACCGTCGGACAGGTTTCCATCGGCAGGCTGTTCGCCGGCGGCATTGTACCCGGCCTGATGCTGTGGGCCGCCATGGCGTTGACGTTGTCGGTCACCGCCAAGCGGCTCAACATACCGCCGGAACGCCAGGGCAAGCCCGAGGCCAAGGAGGTGATCGGCGCCACGGTCAACGGCGTGTGGGCGATCCTCTTCCCCGTGATGCTCATCGTCAGCCTGCGCGCCGGCGTGTTCACGCCGTCGGAAGTCGGTGCCTTCGCGGTCGTCTACGCCTTCCTGGTCGGCACGCTGGCGCACCGCCAGCTCAACAAGGGCACCATCAATAAGGCGCTCGAAGGCGCGACCTTCGACGTCGGCGCCGTCATGTTCCTGATCGCGCTGTCGGGCATCTTCGGCTACGGCATCGCCTGGGACCAGGTGCCCGACAAGATCTCCGAGGGCATGCTCGGCATCTCCACCAATCCCTATCTGGTGGTCCTGCTGATCATCGCTTTCCTGCTCGTCGCCGGCTGCTTCGTCGACGGTGCCGTCTTGATCATCATGCTCACCCCGATCTTCCTGCCGATCGCCGAGGAGCTCGGCTTCGATCCGGTGCATTTCGGCCTGATCTTCATCATCGCCATCACCATCGGCAACTTCACGCCGCCCGTGGGGTCGGCCATGTACGTGGTGTGTACCATCCTGGGCTGCCCGGTCGGCGACTATACCAAGCAGTCGTTGCCGTTCCTGTTCGCCTGCGGCGTGGTCATGCTGTTGCTCTTGTTCTTCCCGCAGCTCGTGCTGTGGATCCCGAACATGATCTTCGGGGTGTGAGGCGCAGCATCGGATCAGCAAGCAAGAGCCCCGCTTCGGCGGGCTCTTTTGTATTGCGAAGTGTGTTGCCCCGGCATTCCGGGGCGCGCGCAGCGCGAACCCGGAATCCAGCGCCGCACTCCGAGCCCGCGGCTGGATTCCGGGTTCGGCCTTCGGCCGCCCCGGAATGACGCCTAGCTCTCCTCGAAGAACCTCTTGCGCGCCGCCTCGAGGTGGTAGCGCATGGCGGCGCCGGCGCCATCGGGATCGCCCGAGGCGATCGCGTCATAGATTGCCTGATGTTCCTGGTACATCAGCGCCAGCGCGTCGTCGGGTCGCGACAGCGACAGACGCCGCACCAGTTCCATGCCGACGATCAAGCCGCTGCGCAGCGACACCAGCGCATCGACGAAGAAGCGGTTGTGCGACGCCTTGGTGACGGCGATGTGGAAATCCAGATCCGCCTCGACGCCCGCCGTCACGTCGTCGATGTTCTCGGTCGCGCGCAACTTCGCGCGCAGCTCGGAGAGTTCGTCCTTGGTGCAGCGAATCGCCGCGAGCGTGCAGGCGGCGGTCTCCAGGTGGATACGGAATTCGTAGCAGCGCTGGATGTCGCCGATCGAGGCGACGGGAGCGAACCGGCGGATCGCCTGATCGGGGGTGGCGGTGACGAAACTGCCGGCGCCCCGGCGTGATTGGATCAACCCCTCGTCCCGCAGCCGCACCAGGGCTTCGCGCACCACCGTGCGCGATACGCCGAAGGATTTCGCCAGTTCGAACTCGGTCGGCAGCCGTTCGCCCTTGGCGAAGCCGCCGCCGGCGATGCGGTCATAAATATGGTCATAGACCTTGACCGCGCTGCGCGCGGAGCGGTTTCCGGAGGCTTTCGGAGATGGGACAGCGGCGGACCGCAAGGCACTCAATCCGGTTCGGAATATCTGCAAAGGCGTGATCATGGCAGCATAGACACGCTGCGGCCGTCAGACAACTTGGGGGAAATTCGCCTGTTTGGCGATCTGTTGTCGGGCTTCAGCCACCTCGCGTACGAAGTTGTACGACACCTTCGCTATTTGATTGACTACTACCCATCCGGTCTCCATTCTCACCCTGCCCCCGACAACCCGATCGCATCCTCGTGCTCGCCAGAGCGCGCACAGATGCCAGCGTCGTTCGACGGGCGGAAAGCAAGACCGCTTCCGGCGGTCGTGCACGCTGCTGCGGGCGCGCGCAGCGCTCCCCCGCAGGACGTAAGAAGGGCGTCGACGTGAACAAGCTGTCGATCCACTCCTACTGCTTCATCCCGTCCTGGACCACGCAGGACGGCGCACGGGCGGTGGAAAAGGCTGCGTCGGCCGGGTTCGGCCACGTGGTCGTGCCGATGAAGGATCATGCCGTCATCGATCCGCCGGCGATCGCGAAGATGTTTGCAGCGGCTGGACTGCGGCCGGTCGCAACCGCGACCCAGCGCCCCGAAGCCAACATCGCCGCGACCGATCGCGCCGTGTGGAAAGCGGGGCTCGAACGTCATCGCGTCTCGTTGCGCCTCGCCCGCGACATGGGCGCCTTCCACGTCGGCGGCATCATCTACACGCTGTTCGCCAAGGCGGCCGGACCGGCCACGAACGAGAATTTCAAGGCCTCGGCGGAGGCGCTCGCCATTCTGGCCGACGAGGCCGCCGATTTCGGCCTGCGGCTCGCGCTCGAAATCGTCAACAGATACGAGAACAACCTGATCAATACCGTCGACCAGGCGATCGCCATGCTGCGCTTGATCGACCGGAAGAACGTTCACCTCCATCTCGATACGTTCCACATGAACATCGAAGAGGCCGACCCGTTCGCCGCGCTCGAGAAGGCTCTTCCCTATCTCGCCTATTTCGAGCTCGACCAGAACGACCGCGGGCCGGTCGACCGCGGCGTGATCGATTTCGTGCCGTATCTCCAGCGCCTGAAGGCGGCGGGCTATGACGACCTCATCGGTGTCGAGGCGTTCTCGTCTGCCGTATCGAGCCCGGAAGTCGCGGCCGGCGTCGGCGCCTGGCGCAACCTGTTCGACGACGGCGACACGGTCGCGCGATCGACCATCAAGGTGCTCGAACGCGCCGGTTGGCCCCTGTGACGGCGCACCCCTGGGGTGCGCGCAAGAACGTCGTTCCGGCCGGCGCTTCGTCCGGAATGCTTGGTCCGGTGCCGGTCGCGGCACCAATGGTCTGCAATGGGAGAGAATCCGATGCAATTTTCGAAACTGATGGCGCTGGCCGGTGCCGCTCTGACGGCGCTGGCGTTCTCGACCGCCGCGCAGGCTCAGGCGGCGAAGACCTTCGAGCTGCGCTTCAACCACGTGCACAGTCCGCGCGAGGTGTTCCCGCATAAGGGTCTCACCGCCTGGGCCAAGGCGGTGGACGCGCGCACCAAAGGCGCGGTCAAGATCACCGTCTTCCACTCGGCCCAGCTCGGCGTCGAGGAGGACATCATCGAGCAGATCCGCCAGGGCGCCAATGTGGGCCAGAACACGGACGCGGCGCGGCTCGGCAACTACGTTCCCGAGATCGCGGTCTTGAACGGCCCGTATTTCGCCGAATCGCCCGCCGACGTCGCCAAGCTGCGCAACGCGCCGACCATCAAGAAGGCGGTCGAGGATCTGGCCAGCAAGGCCGGCATCCGCGTCGTCTCCTTCAACTGGCTGCAGGGCTATCGCCACTTCTTCACCAACAAGCCCATCAAGAGCCCGGCAGATCTCGCCGGCCTGCGTATCCGCACGCCGCCGGCGCCGATCTGGCAGGAATCCGTGCGTGCGCTCGGCGCCACCCCGGTCGCCCTGCCGTTCGGCGAGCAATATCCGGCGTTGCAGCAGAAGGCGATCGACGGCGTCGAACTCGTCTACAACAACATCCCGGCGGGCCGCTTCTACGAAGTCCTCAAATATGTCAGCCCGACGCGCCACATCCTGCTGATGAACTTCGAGGTGATCAGCGAGAAGTGGTTCAGAACGCTGCCCGAGGAATACCAGAAGATCCTGCTCGAAGAGGCCGACAAGGCAGGCGAAGCCGCCTCCAAGGAGAATCTGGAGACCTCGCTGAAAGTCGTCGAAGATCTCAAGGCCAAGGGCATGATCATCGTGCCGGAGTCCGAGATCGACATCGCGGCCTTCCGCAAGGCCGGCGACAAGGCCTACGAAGTGCTGAAGATCTCCGCCACCAAGGACGCCGTGCTCAAGGAAATCGGCAGGAAGTGACGGCGCCGGCGGCGCGCCGCTTGACCTGAATGCCACACGGGGCCCGCGCCGAATGGTGCGGGCCCTTTTCGTCCCAATTCACCTCTCCCCGATGTCCGCGATCGTGATTTCGACGCGGCGCTCGGAGCCGCCTCGGTTCGTGGTCAGCGCTATGGTCGCGCCGACGCCGCGCGCTTCGAGCACGTCGGTCAGATCGGAGAGATGACGCACCGGCTTGCCGTCGGCCTTCACGATGACGTCTCCGATGGTCCCCGCCCGGCGATCGAAACCCGTAAGGCCGGCGCGCGCGGCCGGCGAACCGGGAACGACGCCGGCGACCACGATGCCGGTCAGCCCGAGCCGGGTCGCGATGGACTCGTCCGCCGCCATGATGCCGATGCCGGGCGTCGGTACGCGGCCGGCGCGGATGAGTTGCGGCACCACCCGGTTGACCACGTCGACGGGAATAGCGAAGCCGATGCCGGCGTTCGCCCCCGACGGCGAGAAGATCGCCGTGTTGACGCCGATCAGGCGGCCGGCGGAATCGAGCAGCGGCCCGCCGGAATTGCCGGGATTGATGGCGGCGTCGGTCTGGATGACGTCGGCGATTTCGCGCCCGCCGGCGGTCGGCAACCGCCGCTTGAGGGCGCTGATGATGCCGAAGGAGAGCGACTGGTCGAGGCCGAACGGGTTTCCGATCGCATAGGCGAGCTGTCCGACCGCGAGGTCGGCGCTGGTTCCCACCGGCACCGGCGGCGGCAGCGAGGCGCTGCTTTCCAGCCGCAGCACGGCGAGGTCGTAGTTGGGCGCGCGGCCGACGATGTCGGCCCGCACCACTCGTCCGGAGGCGAAGCGCACCGCGATGACGCCGGCATTCTCGACCACATGGTTGTTGGTGACCACATGGCCGGCGGCGTCCCACACGAAGCCGGTGCCCGAGGCGGCACCGCCCTCGCCCGCCCCCGCCCCCATGCCCGCGGTCTGCACCGCCACCTGCACGACCGACGGCGCGATGGTGCGGAACAGTTGCACGCTCGACTTTTCCAGGTCCGTCAGGTCGGCGCGCGGCGCCACCGGGCGCGGCGTGTCGGTGGCGAAGAGCCAGCGATCCACAAGGGGCTGCGCCGCCGTGATGGCGAGCAGCACGACGGCAACCAAGAGGAGAAAGCGGGTGAGGCGGTCGCTCATTGGGGTGTCCTTTCGGGCCCGGTCAGGATCGGTCGAACGGAAGATAAGTCATATGGGGCCGGTTGGGACCGCTCGACCGGTTCCGGCGCCGCTATTTCACCCTCTCTTCCCGTCCGAGCGACGTGGCGGTGAAGCCGCCGCGCGCCACCCGCGGCAGCAGTCGGTTGTTGGCAACGCAGAATTTGACGAACTCCTGCGCGGCGGCGCACATCCCCTGCGCCAGGTGGACGACGCCGAATTCCTCCCGTAGCCGCGGGCCCGGTCCCTTGACGACCACGAGCCGCTTCTCCTTCAGCTCCCGCTGCACGCCCCAATCGGGCAGGAAGGCGATGCCGAACCCCACCTCCGTCATGGCGCGGATGAGGTTGGTGTCGTTCGACTGCAGGACGATCTTCGGATTGATGCCCATCTCGCGGAAATACGTGTCGGCGAGGCCGCGGAAATTCATCCGCTGCTCGTAGAGGATGAACCGGGCGTCGGCGAGATCGTCGACCGTCACCTTGCGCTTCGTCGCCAAAGGGTGGGACGGCGCCGCCAGGAGCAGAGCCTCGTGATGGCCGAGCACCTTGCCGACCAGGCGCGGACTGGCGAGCGGAAACGGCAGGACGCCGATGTCGAGTTCGCCCGACAAGAGGTCCTCGACTGTGTTCTGGGTCTGCGGCGTCGCACGCACGTCGAGCTCGATCTTCGGGTAGCGCAACGCGAAGGCCTGATAAGTCCTCGCCCACAGGAATGCGGTCGCGGCCGAACTCGTGCCGACGCGCAAGCCCCCGCTGATGTCGCCGGGACGCGGCGCCACCTTGTCGGCCAGCGCCGTGCGCAGCTTCATGATCTCCAGCGCCGAGGGCAGAAGCTCGAGGCCGGTGCGCGTCAACCGCACGCGGCGACCGTTGCGCACGAACAGCGGCTCGCGCAGTTCCTCTTCCAGGCGGCGGATCAATTGGCTGACCGCCGACTGGGTGAGGTGCAACTGATCGCCGGCGCGGGTGAAGCTCTCGAGCTCGGCGACGGATACGAACGCCTCGACGTGGCGGAATTCCATTCCGGCATCTCCCGCATGAGAAGTCTAACTTATCAATGCTATTATTATATATCGTTTGACTAATAGCTAGCCGCAACGAAAACCATGGCGCCTGGGGTTCGGCGGCGTCGCCTGCTGCGGCGCGAGGGTCTGACGGGGGTCACGATCCGTCGTCCGAGCCGTCCAGTCGGGAGAGCAAAAATGCGCAAACTGACAGCGTTGGCGGTATCGGCCTTCCTGTGCGGTCTGGCCGCCACGGCCGACGCCGCCCCGGACAAGGTGTTCAAGGTCGCACACGTCTTCAACACCGATCATCCGGTCCATATGGGCCTCGTCAAGGCCAACGAGCTTCTCAAGCAGAAGACCAACGGCAGGTTCGAACTGAGGATTTTTCCCTCCGGTACCTACGCGAACTACAAGGACGCCATCCAGGCGGTGAAGACCGGCGTGCTCGAACTGTGCCCGCTCGACACCGCCATCGATTACTATCCGGAATCCGGTGTACTTCTATCCGCCTACACGTTCCGCGACTACGACCATTGGAAGAAGTTCAAGAGCAGCGACGTCTACAAGGAGCTGCTCGACACCATGGGCGCCAAGGTCGGCGTCAAGCAGCTCGCGCTCTATCAATTCGGCTTCCGTCACGCCACCACCAAGACCGTCAAGGCGACGACGCCGGACGACTTCAAGAACCTCAAGATGCGGGTGGTCAATTTCGCCCCGTATCCGGAGGCCGCGACGGTGCTCAACGCCCGCGGTGCGCCGCTGCCGATCGGCGACGTCTACATGGCGCTCGCGAGCGGCGTTGCCGACGCCCAGGAGAACCCCTTCACCCAGATCCTGACCATGAAGTTCTTCGAAGTTCAGAAGTACCTGATCCTCACCGGCCACATGCTGGCGACGTCGGGCACCATCATGTCGAAGAAGGCGTGGGACGGCTTGTCGGCGGACGACAAGAAGGTCTTCGAGGACGTCTTCCGCTTCGAGGCCGACGACATCGACCGCCAGGTCATCGAGGGCGACGCCAAGTTGCTCGCCGAGCTCAAGGCCAAGGGCATGGAAGTCGTCGAGGTCGACAAGGCGCCGTTCATGGCCCGCGTGCCGCTGGTGCTCGCCAAATATCCGCAGTTCAAGTCGCTCTACGAACGCATCCAGGCGATCAAGTAGAGCCGCGCCCCCTCCATCGATCCAATCCCGCAACGCAGCCACGGAGAGCCCGCCCGGCGGGCTCTCCGCCCGGAACCTCGTCATGGAAACAGGTAGAGTACTTCAGCGCATCGAGCGTGCCTTCGGGGCGGCGTGCCTGGCGCTGATGTTCGGCATCATCTGCTTCAACGTCGTGCTTCGGTACGTATTCTCCGAACCGCTGTACTGGGCCGAGGAGGCCTCCAACTGGCTGTTCGTATGGATCGGCTTCCTCTCCTGCGCCCATGCGGTCGGAGACGACAGCCACATCCGCGTCACTCTCCTGGCCGATCTCCTGCCCGACGCCAGCAAGCGCTGGATCACGCTCTTCTTCGATGTCCTGATGATCTTCGTCTTCGGAGCCTTCATCCTGCCGTCCTGGCGGACGCTGTTCAGCCTGCACATCTCCACCGGCCTGCGCGTCCATGAAGGCTACGCCTACGCGATCGTACCCCTGACCATGGCGCTGTGCTGCATCCACCTCGCCATCAAGCTCGCGCACGACGCCCGTGCGATCGTCGCGCCTTGCCGGAGCTGAGCCATGGAACTCGGTATCTTCTTCGCTGTCTTCGTCGTCCTGTTCCTGCTCGGCCTGCCGATCGCCTTCGCGATGATCACCTCGACCCTCGCCTATGCGCTCATGGCCGATATCGACCTCGGCTTCCTGTCGACCCAGATGTTCGCCGGCCTCGACTCCTTCGTGCTGCTGGCGATCCCCTTGTTCATCCTCGCCTCGGAGGTGATGAACACATCGAGCGTCGCCAAGCGCATCTTCGATTTCTGCGACGCCATGGTGGGTCACGTTCCCGGCGGCCTCGGCCATGTCAACGTGGCCGCCAACATCATCTTCTCCGGCATGTCGGGTTCGGCAGTCGCCGATGTCGGCGGCATCGGCCGCATCTGCTACAACGCCATGGTCAAGGCCGGCTATCCCTCGCCTTTCAGCGCCGCCGTGACGGCTGCCGCCGCCGTGATCGGACCGATCATCCCGCCGTCGATCCCCATGGTGGTGTTCGCCATGGTGTCCGGCGTCTCGGTGGCACGGTTGTTCTTCGCCGGCGCCGTGCCGGGCCTGATCATCGGACTGTTCATGATGGTCTACATCTACGTCGCGGCGCGCCGGTGCGGCTACCCGATGGCGGCGCGGCAGGGCTTCGCCCGGATGATCACCTCGTTCATGCACGGTTTTCTGCCGCTGATGACGCCCGCGATCCTGCTCGGTGGCATCTGGCTCGGCTTCGTGACCATCACCGAAGCGGCGGCGCTCGCCGTCTTCTACGCCGCCGCGCTCGGCGGCCTCGCCTATCGGCTCCTCGGCCCGAAGGAGTTTTACGACTGCCTCAAGAACGTCTTCGTGTTCTCCGGGCCGATCCTGATCCTGCTGCCGGCCGCCAAGGTGTTCGGCTTCGTGCTGACGTCCGAGAACATCCCGACCCTGTTCGCCGACTACGTGCTCGCCATTTCGTCCAACAAGCTGTTCGTGCTCCTGGCGATCAACGTCCTGTTCCTGTTCCTCGGCTGCATTTCCGATCCCACCGTCAACATCATGCTGTTCGTCCCCATCGTCATGCCGCTCGCCAAGACCATCGGCATGGACCCGGTGCATTTCGGCGTCATGGTGGTGTTCAACTGCATGATCGGCCTGATCACGCCGCCGGTCGGCACGCTGCTGTTCTGCCTGTGCGGCTTCGAGAAGATGCCGCTCGAAGTGCTGGTCCGGGCGATTTGGCCGTTCGTCATCATCCTCCTCGCGATCCTGGTGCTCATAGCCCTGTTCCCGGCGATCGTGCTCACCCTGCCCAACTATCTGTTCTGAAATAACGAGGTCGGTGTCCCGTGTCCGTCGAACCCAACTGGATCAAGCCGGCGCTGCGCCGCGGCGAAACCATCGTCGGCATCATGGTGTCCGAGCTCAAGACGCCCATGCTGGGCGCCATGCTCGACGCCGCCGGGCTGCACTTCGCAATCATCGACCAGGAGCACGGCGCCTACGGGGCCGATGCCCTCGGCGCCATCGTCGCGGGCTTCCGCGGCGGTCGCTGCCGGCCGCTGGTGCGCGTGCCCGACACCCGGCGGGAATACTTCCTGACGCCGCTCGAGCTCGGCGCCGCCGGCATCGTGGTGCCGCGGGTCGAGAGCCGCACCCAGGCGGAGGAGGTCGTCAAATTCGGCCGCTACGCCCCGCAGGGCGACCGCGGCCTGAGCCTGATGCGCGCCCACACCGGTTTCCGCCGCGTCGACAAGGACAGCTACCTCGCCAAGGCCAACGACGACATCGTGCTGATCGCCCAGATCGAGACCCGCCAGGCGGTCGAGCGCCTCGACGAGATCCTGTCGACGCCGGGCATCGACATGGCGTTCATCGGCCCCTCCGACCTGTCGCTGTCCTGCGGCACGTCGAGTTCACTGCGCGACCCTGCCATGCGGGGGCTGGTCGACACCATCGTGGCAGCGGCGAAGCGGCACGGCGTCTTCGTGGGCATCCAGACCTACGACCTCGCCATCGCGGCCGAGCTGGCCGCGCAAGGCATCGGGCTCGTCTCCTGCAACACCGACGCCAACGCGCTGCTGTCGACCCTGTCGGGCAATGTCGCCGAACTCCGCCGGCTCCTGGGCGGGCGGGTTTCGGCCGGTCTGTGAACGTCGCGAGTCCCCATGTCACACAGCGTCCTGGGCATCGATCTCGGCACCAGCAGCCTCAAATGCGTGCTGATGGACGGCGACGGCCGCGTGCGCGGCACCGCCAGCCGTCCGTATCCGACCTCGCGGCCGCAGCCGGGCTGGGCCGAGCAGAACCCCGCCGACTGGTGCGAGGCCCTCGCGCACGCGCTCGGCGAATTGCGCACCCGCGGGCGCGCGGCCTTCGCCGACATCGGCGCCATCGGATTGTGTTCTGCCGCACACATCCCGGTGCTGCTCGATGGTCACGACTCGGTCGTGCGGCCCGCGATCCTGTGGAGCGACCAGCGCAGCGAAGCCCAGGTCCAGGCGATCAACGCCGAACACGGTGCACTGCTCGAGCGCCTCGCCCTCAACCGCGCCGGCTGCACCTGGACATTGCCGCAGCTCCTGTGGCTGCGCGACTGCGAGCCCGAGAACCACCGGCGCGCCCGCAGCGTCCTGTGCTCCAAGGACTACCTGTTGTGGAAGCTGACCGGAATCAAGGTGACCGATCCGGCCAGCGCCGCCGCCACCCTGATGGCCGACGTCCCGGCGAGGGGCTGGTCCGAGGCCCTGACCGGCCTCGCTGGGCTGTCCGCCGACATGCTGCCGCCGATCCTTTCGACCGACGCCGAGGCCGGCCGCGTGAGCGCCACGGCCAGCCGCGAATTCGGCCTGCCGGCCGGCATTCCGGTGTTCGTCGGCACGCTCGATTCCGCCGCCGAACTGATCGGATGCGGGGTCTGCGAGCCGCAGAACACCGGCATGATCATGGTCGGCTCCTCCGGCGGCGTCATGGCGCTGGCCCACGCGCCGTCACACCACGCCGGCATCATCACCTACCCGTACGTAGTCGACGACTTCTACTACAAGCAGGCCGGCACCAATTCCTGCGCGACCTCGCTGCAGTGGATCAGGACGCTGTTTTCGACCGTGCCCGGCCAGGCGGCTGCGCTCGGCTTCGCCGAGCTCGACCAGCTCGCCGCGCAGACCGACGCCGGCGCCGACGGGCTCCTGTTTCACCCCTATCTGCAGGGAGAGCGGGCCCCGTACTGGAATCCGGAGCTGCGCGGCAGCTTCTGCGGCATAGACCAGGCCCACACCAGCGCCCATTTCGTCCGCGCCGTCATGGAAGGCGTCGCCTATTCGCTCAAGGACTGCCTCGCCATGTTCGAGCGCAACGGCCTGACCATGAAATCGGCCGTGATCGCCGGCGGCGTCGCCAAAAGCCCGGTGTGGACACGCATCATCACCGACGTGCTCGGCCTCGACACCTACACGACCCAGAATGGCGAATCCGCCTTCGGGGCCGCCCTCCTGGCGGCGACCGCCAGCGGCACCTTCGCCGACCTGAAGGAAGCGGTGGCGACCTGCGTGCGCCGCGAGCACACACTCTCGCCCGATCCGCAATCGGCCGCGCGCTACGCCGCCCATTTCGCCCGTTACCAGACGGTGGCGGCGTTCTACGACAGCCTCTCCCGGGCGGCGTGAACGGACGGCGCCCTGCCGGCAACAATCCGTCTATTCGGCCAGGGCCGGATAATCCGTATATCCCTTCGGTCCGGGCGTATAGAACGTGTTCGGGTCGGGCGCATTCAACGGCGCGCCGGTCTGCCAGCGCCTGACCAGGTCGGGATTGGCCAGGAACGCCTTGCCGAAGGCGACCAGATCGCACCTGCCGGCGGCGAGATCGCGCTCGGCGCGGGCGGCGTCGTAGCCGCCCGACAGGATCAAGGTTCGCCTGAATGTCTTGCGGAACATGTCCTTCACGGACGCGGGGACTTCCGGCGCCCCGCTCGCCGAATGGTCGACGAGGTGGATGTAGACCAGGCCGGCCGCATTGAGCTTGCCGGCCAGATAGGCGTAGTCGGCTTCCATCTCGGCATAGAGCGGCATGTCGTTGAAGACGCCGAACGGCGACAGCCGGATGCCGACCCTGTCCGCCCCGATGGCGGAAATCGCCGCATCGGCCACTTCCAGGACGAATCGGGCCCGGTTCTGGATTGCGCCGCCATAGCCGTCGGTGCGCTGATTGGAGTTCGGCCGGATGAATTGTTCGAGCAGATAGCCGTTGGCGCCGTGCAGCTCGACGCCGTCGAAACCGGCCGCGACGGCGTTCTTCGCCGCCGTGGCATACTCCGCGATGGTGGCCGTAATGTCCTCGGCCGTCATCGCGGCCGGCATCGCATTGGGCTTCAGCCCCTCGGCATCGGTGAACATCTGCCCTTCGGCGGCGACCGCCGACGGCCCCAAAACCCTGGCGCCCGCCGGCAGGTTGAGCGGATGACCGACGCGGCCGGTGTGCATCAACTGCACGAAGATTTTAGCGCCGCGCCCGTGCACCGCCTCGGTCACCCTCTTCCAGCCGGCCACCTGGGCATCGGAGAATATGCCGGGAATGCGCGGATAGCCGAGCCCGTTGGGAGACGGCGACGTGCCCTCGGTGATGATCAGGCCAGCCGACGCGCGCTGGGCGTAATACTCCACCATCAGGTCGTTGGGCACGTTGCCGATCGCGCGGCTGCGCGTCAGCGGACACATCACCAGGCGATTCTGCAGCGAAAGAGACCCCAACGTGGTCTTGGAAAACAACAGCGACATGAACGCGCTCCCCTTGGATCCGACCGACATCCGCCGATCATGCTGGATTCGGTCGATCAGCTCGGTCATTCCGGGGCGCCGCCATCGGCGCGTTCACCCGCGTCTTCGACTCGCTATGGCGGCGAGTCCGGAATGACGAAGCCGATCGGCCGACATCGCGATTGCAAATGTGGGCGGACGCAGGTCGAAGCGCAATGGGGGCGACGGTTCAGACCAAGGTCGGTATCACTATTGTGCCTGTCGTGGGTGCCACGATCGCATGGGGAGAATAGGCCGGCACGCGCGCGGCGGCGGTACCGGCCGCTTCGGATCGCCTACGCGAACGGATTCGAAAACACCGCCTTGTTTCCCAGTTCGCGTTCAATTTCGATGAGTCTGTTGTACTTGGCGATACGTTCGCTGCGACAGAGCGAACCCGTCTTGATCTGGCCGCCCGCCATGGCGACCGAAAAGTCGGCGATGAAGGTGTCTTCTGTCTCGCCGGATCGATGCGAGATCACGTATTTCCAGCCCGCCTTGCGGCACATGTCGATCGCTTCGATCGTCTCCGAGACGGTGCCGATCTGGTTGAGCTTGATGAGCACGGCGTTGGTCGCCTGTTCGTCGATGCCGCGGCGGATGAAGTGTGTGTTGGTCACATAGATATCATCGCCGACGATCTGCAGGCGGCTCCCGAGCCGGGCGGTCATGGCCTGGAAACCGGCCCAGTCGTTCTCGTCGAAACCGTCCTCAATGGACACGATCGGGTACTGGTCGATCCAGCGGGTATACAAGTCGAGCATCTCGGCAGCCGTCTTGGGGCCGGCGCCCGACTTGGCCAGTTGATAACGCCCGTCGACGAAGAACGCGGATGCAGCCGGATCGAGGGCAACAGACAGGTGTTTTCCCGGCACGAATCCGGCCGCCTCGATGGCTTCCACGATCAACTGGCAAGCCTCATCGTTGCTGCGGAGTTTGGGAGCAAAGCCGCCTTCGTCGCCGACGCTCGTGGCCAGCCCTCGCTTCTTCAGCAGCCGCTGCAGCGCATGAAAAGTCTCGGCACCGTAGCGCACCGCCTCGGCACAGGTCGGTGCGCCGATCGGCATCAGCATGAACTCCTGGAAGTCGAGGGAATTGTCGGCGTGAGTGCCGCCATTGATGACGTTCATCATCGGCACCGGCATGACCGACGGCGAGCCCGCACACAGGTATTGGTAGAGCGGCTTTCCGGTCACCTTCGCGCCGGCGCGCGCCACCGCCATGGATACGCCGAGGATCGCGTTGGCGCCGAGCTTCGACTTCTCCTGCGTGCCGTCGAGGTCGATCATCAGCCTGTCGATATCCCGTTGCCGGGTCGGATCGCGGCCGACCAGCGCGGGCGCGATCACCTCGATGACGTTCGAAATGGCGTGCCGGACACCTTTGCCGCCGTATCGCTTGGCGTCGCCGTCGCGCAATTCCAGCGCTTCGTTCTCTCCGGTCGAGGCGCCGGACGGCACCGAGGCGGCCACGCGCGTGCCGTCGCTGAGCGCGAGAGCGACGCGAACGGTCGGGTTCCCGCGAGAATCGAGGATTTCATAAGCGTCCAGCGCTTTGATCTGAGGTGACATCGACGGCTCCTGGTCCGGGTTGGTTGAAATTCAGGTGAGCTTGGTCATGGCCTGCGTGCGGTGCCGGCGCATCCAGGTCAGCATATCCGACGGCTTGCCGCGAACGACCTTGAGCCATTTGCTTTGGCGCGGGGTCTGGCGGGCGCCAGGCAAGATCCAGCATTCCGTCACGATCATGGCCTGCCACGCCGAGCGTGGCGTACCCACATGCGTCAATTGCGTCACGTCGATGATGAACTCGTACACCGCCCCCTGGAATCGATGGCGGTTGCGTACGCAATGAACCTCGTGGGCATGCCATTCGGACGCATCGTTCGGGTGCCGACCGCTGTCGATGACGAACTCGATATCGGCGACCGTTCTGGCGCTGTTGATCTTGCCCATGCCGGTCAATTCGGTTCAAGCCCGCAAGGCGGTTGCGTGGCGAGCGCTGGGCTCGGCTATGCTCGCCGATCCGTACTGAAGCACTTGCACCCTTTCCATCGTCACGAGCCCTCCCGACATCATCCCGTCGAGGACCGGCAGGAATTCTTCGATCTTCGACCGGGAGGCGACGATCTCGACGACAAGCGACAGGTCTTGGGACAGCCGCAGGATCCTGGTGGTGTGCCGGCGGCTCGATCGGCCGAAGCCGACGCCGCCGCGCAGCACCGTGGTGCCGGCACAGCGCATCTCGCGGGCCTTGAGCACGATCGCCTCGTAGAGAGGCATACGGCCATAGATGTCGTTCTCGCCGAAGAATATTCGCAGCAGGACCGCATCACGAGGAGCGCGAGACCGAGCCAGAGCGCTACAAGTGCCCAGACACTGGTCATGGCCGCCCTCCGACCAACGAAAAGCCGTTTCCATGGGGCCGGACGTAACGGGCGCGAAACGACCGATCGCGACCCGCGACCACCTTGCCGGGACGCCACGTCTGAAGATCCGACGCCCGAAGATCGAGCGCCTGAAGGCTTGATGTTCCGAAATCGGCAGCGGAAGGATTGGCAGCGGGATGGCGGATCTGGCGTCGATAACCATAAGCGGACTCCTGCTCGCAATTGCGGCAGGAGTCATCAGCCGATCGGCGGTTATGGGGGACTCCATCCCCGTAAGATCGCCCTAATCTAGTCGATGATAGGCAGACCGCAAGGGCTTCGAACCGCACGGGCCCATTTCGACCAAACAGAGCCGGCGTCGCGACGCGCCGCAACGGGCGTCGCCTTGCGTTCAACCCGCCCTGCGGGCCCCGACCTCGTGCAGCGCTCGCCCATCGCGCTCGAAGGCGGTGATGTTGCCAATCGTCGTCTCCGCGATCGCCGTCAACGCCTCCTCGGTGAAGAAGCCCTGGTGGCCGGTGATCAGCACGTTGGGAAAGGTCAGCAGGCGGGCGAAGACGTCGTCGGGGATGATCCGATCGGACATGTCCTCGAAGAACAGGCCGGATTCCTCCTCGTAGACGTCGAGGCCGAGGCTGCCGATGGTGCCGTCCTTGAGGCCGCGGATCGCGGCGCGCGTGTCGACGACGGCGCCGCGGCTCGTATTGATCAGCATGGCGCCCCGCTTCATGCGCCCGAGCGCGTAGGCATCGATCAGGTGGTAGGTCGCCGGCGTCAGCGGGCAGTGCAGCGTGATGATGTCGCTTCCGGACAGCAGTTCATCGATCGCGACATAGCGCACGCCGAGTGCTTCGCATCCGGGGTTGGGGACCGGATCGTAGGCGATCACGCGGCAGCCAAAGCCGGTCATGATCCTGGCCACGGCCACGCCGATCAACCCGGTGCCGACGATCCCCACGGTCTTGCCGTCGAGGTCGAAGCCGAGCAGTCCTTCGAGCGCGAAATTGCCCTCGCGCACGCGATTGAAGGCCCGGTGGGTCTTGCGGTTGAGGGTCAGGATGAGGGCGATGGTGTGCTCCGCGATCGCATGGGGAGAATAGGCGGGCACGCGCGCAACGGTGATCCCGGCGGTTTCGGCGGCCGCCAGATTCACGTGGTTGAAACCGGCCGATCGCAGCGCGATCAAGCCGATGCCCTGGCTAGTCAGTTGCGCGATCACCTCGGCGTCCAGCCGGTCGTTCACGAAGGCGCAGACGGCGCCGGCTCCTTCTACCAAAGGGACGGTCTCGCAGGACAGCTGCGGCTCGAGGAACACCAGCTGGTGACGGGTCTTCGTATTGGCCGCCTCCAGGAAGCGGCGATCGTGCGGCTTGGTGCTGAATACGGCGACGCGCACCGTCCGGCCTCCGGAGGTCTGCTCCACGCCGTCGACGGCGTGCGTTTGAATTCCGCAAGTGTCAACGTGCGCCGCCCGGGGCGTGTTCCCGCGGGCGACGCGGAACTCGGTGCAACAATTGCGCCTTTCGGGCCCGCCCGCGCGCTACGCCTCTGTTCCGCGCGACATCAAGCGGTGGCGGCGGATGCGTCCTCCGGCAAATCGGCCCGACGCCCCGAACGTCGCGGCGCCATGAACAACAGAGGAAAGCCATTGACACTTAATGAAACCGCTTTCATCATGGGATGAAAGCGGTTTCATTGGGTGCTGTCGTGATCAAGCCGCCGAAAGCGAAACCCACTCCCACCATCCGGCTGGTCGCCCGGGTGGCTGGCGTTTCCCAGGCGACGGTGTCGCGCGCATTCTCGCAACCCGAGCTTCTGACCCCGGCGACGGTCGAGAAGGTTCTCGGGACCGCGCAGCGTCTGGGCTATGTGCCCAATCAGGTGGCACGGGCGTTGTCGACCGGCCGCGCCGGCAACATCGCCCTCATCCTGCCGGATGTCGCCAATCCCTTCTTCTCCGCGCTCATGCGGGGTGCACAGGCGCAGGCCTACAAGCGCGGCTATGCCACATTCTTAGGCGACTCCGACGAGACGGCTCAACTCGAGGACGTGCTCCTCAGCAAACTCGCCGCGCAGGTGGACGGATTCGTGCTGGCCTCGCCGCGCCTCGACGAGCACCTCATTCGCAAACACACCGCTCGCAAGCCGGTCGTGGTGATCAACCGCGACCTGCAGGGCATCCGGCGGGTCCTTGTCGACACCAGCGCCGGATTCGCCGCCGCCGTCGACCTGTTGGCCGGCTTCGGCCATCGCGTGATCGCCTATGTGGGGGCACCGCGCTCCTCCTGGTCGAGCCAGCAGCGCGCACGCGCAGTCGCCGCCGCCGGCAGCGCGCATGGGCTCTCGGTGGTCGAGATCGACGTCGGCCGACCCAGCCATGAATCCGGCCGCGACTGCGTGACCAGGCTGCTGGAGGCGGGCGTCACGGCGGCGCTCGCGGTCGACGATGTCGTCGCACAGGGAATCATGGCGGGGATGGGCGAACTTGGCCTGTCGGTGCCCGGCGACTTCAGCGTGGTGGGCTGCGACGACATCATCGCCGCCACGACTTATCCGCCATTGACCAGCGTGACTGCGCGCTGCGCGCTTGCAGGCGCCAACGCCGTCGACTTGCTGCTCGACGGCTTTGCCAATCCCACGCCGAAGGCCGACAGCCACGTCATCACCGGCGAACTCATCGTCCGCAATTCCACCGGCCCGGCCCCCACGCGACCGCCGGCGCCGACGCCCGCGCGCCGGGCACGCCGTCGGCCGGTGGCCAAGTCGACCGTCTCCGACCCGTCGAGCAGGAAGTGACCATGATTGACATCCATTACCATGAGACCAAAGCGGCCAGCGGCGAGGCGGCCGCAGCCTTCGGCGCTGCGGCAATCCGGCAGGCGATCGCCGAGCGTGGCCGCGCCACCCTCGTCATCGCCACCGGGGCGAGCCAGTTCGCGCTGCTGGAGGCGCTCGTCGCCCTGCCGGACATCGACTGGTCGAAGGTCACCGCCTTCCATCTCGACGAATATATCGGCATGCCGGAAACCCACCCGGCGAGCTTCCGCAAATATCTCAAGGAGCGGTTCACCGGGAAGCTGCCGACGCTGGGTGCGTTCCACTTCATCGCCGGCGACGCCGCGGACCTGGACGCCGAGCTCGACCGCATCAATGCACTGCTCGACGCCCATCCCATCGACGTCATGTTCGCGGGGATAGGTGAGAACGGCCACCTCGCCTTCAACGATCCGCCGGCCGATTTCGCTTCGACCGTCGCCTACAAGGTGGTGCAGCTGGAGGAGCGTTGCCGTCGCCAGCAGTTCGGCGAAGGCTGGTTCCCCACCCTAGAAGACGTCCCCACCGAAGCGATCTCGATGACGGTGCAGCGCATCTTGTCCAGCCGTCTCATCGTCCTCACCATCCCCGACGAGCGCAAGGCCAAAGCGGTCCAGCACGTGCTGGAAGGCCCCGTCACGAACCTGTGGCCGGCCTCGATCCTTCAGCAGCATCCCCACTGCCACGCCTTTCTCGATCGCGCCGCCGCAAGCCGCCTGACCAAGAAGCCTGCATCAGCGAACGCATAGCCCGTAACTTTCCGTCCAGTTTGTTCAACGACAACCAGAGTGGAGAGAACGAATGTCCCTTTTGCGCTGGAAATCCTGCCTTCTGATCGCGAGCGCCCTGCTCGCCTCGACCAGTTTCGGTGCCATGGCGGAACCCGTGGTGATCAATGTGATCGACGTCGCCGGCGACCTTCAGGTCAGCCAGCCGGCGCTGGAGAAATTCCAGACCGAGCATCCGGAGCTGGTCTCGAAATTCGTCTTCACCCAGGCGACCGCGCCCGAACTCGCCGGCAAGCTGAAGGCGCAGCAGGACGCCGGTCGCGTCGACATCGATTTTGTGCTGACCGGCAATGACGCGCTCGCCGCCGGCATGGAGCAGGGCCTCTGGCTGCAGATCCTGCCGAAATACGCCGACAAGTTTCCGAACCTGAAGGAGCTCTATATCCCCGGGGCCTATCTGATGCAGGAGATGGCCCGCGGCAACGCCTTCGTCATCGACTGGTATCCGTCCGGACCGCTGCTCGAATACGCGCCCGACCGCGTCAAGAACGTCCCCGACACGCCGGAGGCCCTCATGGCCTACTGCAAGGCCAATCCGGGCAAGTTCATGTATGCCCGGCCGGCCAATTCGGGCCCCGGCCGCACCTTCGTGATGGGCCTTCCCTACCTGCTCGGCGACAAGAACCCCATGGATCCGATCAATGGCTGGGACAAGACCTGGGCCTATCTCAAGATGCTCGACACCTGCATCGAGTACTACACCGCCGGCACCACCGCATCGATGAAGGAGCTGGCCAACGGCACGCGCGACATCATCGCCACCACCACCGGCTGGGACATCAACCCGCGCTATCTCGGCATTGTGCCGGAAGAGTACAAGGTCGGCGCCTTCAAGAACTTCCATTGGGTCGGCGACGCCAATTACATGGCGATCCCGAAGGGCGTCCGCGCGGACAAGCTCAAGGTCGTTCTGGAGCTGATGGCGTTCCTGCTCAAGCCGGCGCAGCAGGCCTACATGTTCGATCACGGCTACATGTATCCGGGCCCGGCCATCAAGGGCGTGACGCTCGACATGGCCCCGAAGGAGAGCCGACAAACCATCGAGAAGTTCGGTCGGCCGGAATATGCGGCCCTGATCGCCGGCAATCCGACCGAGCCCCCCCTCGACGCCAAGGAACTCGTGGCGATGTTCGACAAGTGGGATCGTGAGATCGGCGCCGCGAAGATGAAGAAGTGACGAACGCCCGGCGGGCCGTCCGCGGACGGCCCGCCGGGACACGTCGTGACCATCCATTTGGGGATTGAAGCGCGATGGCGATTGCATCCGCTGGCTTTCGCGAGCTCAGGCTCGACGGCATGAGCCGGAACTTCGGAACGCTCAATGCGCTGAAGGATATCAGCCTCACCCTCCGGCGCGGTGAATTCATCGCTCTGCTCGGCCCCTCGGGCTGCGGCAAGTCGACGGCACTGAACTGCCTCGCCGGGCTGCTGTCACTGAGCGGCGGCGCCATCTGGCTCGACGAAAAGCGCATCGACACGCTCAAGCCCGAGGAGCGCGGCTTCGGCATGGTGTTCCAGAACTACGCCCTCTTCCCGCATATGAACGTACGCCGCAATGTCGGTTTCGGCCTGCAGATGAGCGGCGTGTCCAGGCCCGAGATCGAGCGCCGCGTGGACGAGGCGCTCAACGTCGTACGCCTCGCCTCGCAGGGCCACAAGCTTCCCGGCCAACTCTCCGGCGGGCAGCAGCAGCGCGTCGCCATCGCGCGCGCCATAGCGGTCGAGCCGCCACTGGTGCTGATGGACGAACCGCTGTCCAATCTCGACGCCAAACTGCGCCTGGAAATGCGCGCGGAAATCCGCCGCATCCACCGGCTGCTCGGCTCGGCGACCATCTATGTCACCCATGACCAGGACGAGGCGCTCTCGCTCGCCGACCGCATCGTCGTCCTGCGCGACGGCGAAGTGCGTCAGGTGGGAACGCCGCAGGAACTCTATCGCCGGCCGCTGCACGCCGACGTCGCCGAGTTCATGGGCTTCCGCAACGCTTTGCCGGGCAGGCTGGTCCGCCGCGAGGGCGAGGAGGCCGAGGTCGATTGCGGCTTCGCCGGCCTGATCCGCGGACAGGCGGTGGATGTTGCCGGCGAACGGGTTCTCGTCGCCATCCGGGCGTCCGACCTCGTGCCGCTGCCGGACGGGCCGATCAATGCCGAGGTGACGGGGCTCGAATATCGGGGCGAGGCCTATTACGGCACGGCGTCCGAGCCGGCCGGTGCGGAACTCTTCTTCCGCACCGAAATGCCGCTCGCCGTCGGCGCGCCCGTGCGGCTCGGCGCGCCGGCCGAACGAACTCTCGTCTATGCGGCAGGGGGCGTGGGATGAGCGCTTCCCGCCGCCCCATACGCCTCGCGCTTGCCGACCGCGGCATTGACGGCGTGACGCTTCTCGTCCTTCCCGCGGCACTGTTCGTGGTGCTGCTGTTCATTCACCCGTTTCTCTACGGCTTGCTGCTGTCGTTCACGCCGAAAGAGGGTGGCTGGCTCGGCAACTACACCCGGTTCTTCTCCGACCCGTACATGTACGGCACCATCTGGCTGACGCTGCGGATCGCACTGCCGGTGACGCTGCTCAACATCGCGCTGTCCGTGCCGGTGGCGATGCAGGTCCGGCACATGAAACACCAGCGGCTGCTCACCACGATCCTGGTGCTGCCGATCACTCTGGGCACGGTGCTGGTCGCCGAGGGACTGTTGAACTATCTCGGCCCGCAGGGCTGGCTGAACCGCACGCTGATGCTGGTCGGGCTGATCGATCGCCCCATACGCCTCGTGCACAACTACTGGGGCGTGTTCATCTCGCTGATGATCACCGGCTTTCCCTTCACCTTCCTGCTCACCCTGTCGATGATCTCCGGCATCGATCCGGCGCTGGAACAGGCCGCCGCCACCCTCGGCGCCCGCGCCCGGCACCGGTTCCGCCACATCGTCCTGCCGCTGGTCCTGCCCGGCCTGGCGGTGACCTTCTGCCTCGCCTTCGTCGACGCCTTCTCGGTGTTTCCCTCGGCGATGATGCTGGGCGCGCCGGCCGGCGAGACGCGGGTGATCTCCTTCGCGGCGGCGCAGGCCGCCTTCGAGCAGTACGACTACTCCTACGCCTCCGCCATCGCGATGATCATGGCGGCGGTGCAGTTCGGCTTCGTCGGTCTGGTGTTGATGGCACGCGGCCTGTTCTACACTGGCCCCGCCGACGGCGGGAAAGGTTGACCCCGATGGAAAGCGCGCTGGAGCGGCTGTGGCGAACGCTCGTCTGGGCCTTCGTGATCTTCCTCGTCATCAATGTCATCGCCATGATCGCGGCCGTGGTGGTGAACTCCTTCGGCACACGCTGGCTGAGTTCCTGGCTGCCGGCGGCCTTCACGACGCGCTGGTATGTGTCCGCCTGGAAGGAATTCCAGCTCAGCGACGTGCTGCTGGTGACCTTTCAGATCGCCGGCTCGGTGGTGGTGATCTCGGCCCTGATCGGCGTGCCGGCCGCCTATGCGCTGGCCCGCCGCGATTTCCCCGGCAAGCCGCTGGTGATGGTCCTCTTCCTCCTGCCGCTGCTGGTGCCCCCGATCACCTTCGGGGTGCCGTTGGCGACGGTGCTCTACAAGGTCGGCCTCGCCGGCACGATGTGGGGCGTCATCGTGGCCAATCTGGTGCCGACCGTGCCGTTCACCGTCATCCTGATGATCCCGTTCATCGAGCAGATCGACCCCAAGGTGGAGGCGGCCGCGCGGGTGTTCGGCGCCGGCACCGGCCGGCTGTTTCTCCACGTGCTGGTGCCGCTGCTGGTGCCGGGCATCTTGGCCGCGACGTTGCTGGCCATGGTGCGCACGGTATCGATGTTCGAACTGACCTTCCTCACCGCCGGTCCGTCGAGCCAGACGCTGGTCGTCGCCCTCTTCTACTCCGTCTTCGCTGCCGGCGTTCGGGCCGGCCAGTCGATCGACGCCATGGCGGTGATCTACATGCTCAGCACGCTGATCTGGCTCGTCGTCGCATTGCGCTTCGTCAACCCGACGCAGATCGTTGCCCGGGTGAAGAAGGCGCCGGCCTGATGCCTTCGGTGATGATCAGGCCGGCCGAGGCGCGCTGGGCGCAGTACTCCGCCATCGGCCCGGTGGGCACGTTGCCGATGGCGCGGCTGCGCGTCAGCGGACACATGACCAGACGGTTCTGCAGCGACAGAGACCCCAACGTGGTCTTGGAATACGACAGCGACATGAAGGCGCTCCCGTTGCCGGAATGACGAGGCCGATCGGCCGACATCGCGGTTTCGAATGTGGGCGGGCGCAGGTCGACGCGAAATGGGGGCGCCGGTTCAGACCAAGGTCGGAATCACCGTTGTGCCCGCGTGTCGGCGGGGCAGACCCGTTCATTGGCTTTCGTCGGCCGGTCGCCCCCCGTGTTCGGCCTACACGCCCGGGGGAGTGTCCCAGTCCACGGACCAATGCCGGGTATTCGTCAGCCCGCAATGGCGGCACGAACGGGTAGCCCTGCGCATGCATGCGCGCGAGCGCCATCGACCGGGCCGGTTCGATAATCCGTCAGCGGGCCGTGGCGGACAGGCCGAAGCGCCGCGTCAGCTTGAAGCCGTCGCGGATGCTCAGCCCGATCAGCGCCAGATTGACGGCGCCGGCCACGAGTTCGGCCGCCTGGACGAGCGCGAAGGTCCGGTCATACAGGCCCATGCCGGCGCGCTGCTGCAGGACGACCGCGCACGGAACCAGCACCGCGATGCCGTTGAGCGCGATGAACCGCATCCGCCGCAGCTTGCCCGCGGCGACCGGCTGGCGCGACCTGCCGGCGAGCCTCGCCCCGGTGGCGCCCGCAACCGCGATCGCCGGGATCAGCACCGCGAGCCCCCACAGGATGGCGAGCTTCACCGCCGCGATCCGCGTCCCGTCGCCGCCGAGTTCGACCACGACCGTCGAGCCCCAGAAGCACAGGATGGTGAGGAACGCGGCGATTCCCGCGGCGGGATGCAGCTTCCTGATCATGACGCGCTCCTGTCGCTGCGTTCGTCTTCCAGCCGGCCGCGCATGGCGGCCATGGTGTCGATCGCCCTGCGCAGCCGGCGCGCGTCCACCGCCGCCGCCATCGCCTCGGCGACCGGCCGCCACAGGTCGCTCGCCCGCCGGAAGACGCGCTCGCCTCGCGGCGTCATCACCACCAGCTTGGCGCGCTTGTGCGCCGGGTTGGGGGCAAAGCCGACGAGCCCCGCCGCGGCGAGCTCGTCGACGATCCGCTGCACCGACTGGCGGGCGAGGCCCATATTGTCGGCGACGCGCGCGACCGAAAACGCGCCGCCGCCGTGCGCCACCGACCCGAGCACCTGCCAGCGGGCGCTGGTCAGGCCGAGCGGCTTCACCAGGGCGTCGCCGAACCTGATCAGCGCCGCGTTGAGCCGAAAAGTCTCCAGCACGAGAGCGTTGGTGGGATGGTCGAAGGGGGCGGCCGGCGCATGCGTCATGACAGGATGCTGTCATATTGACAGAACGCTGTCAATATCCACTCAGATCGAGATCGCGCGTGCGGCGGCGGTTTTCGGGCCAACCCGGTCGTGGAAGGCGATGGTTCGAAAGGCTAAGGCGGAATTTGACCCAAGACGTACCTCGAAGCGACGTTTGGGGTAGTTCCGTCGGGAAAGTGGCGGCGCGGCAAACCGCATCGGGTGCATGTCGAAGTCAATGAATGCTGGCCGCGGTCACCAGCTTCTGAAATTTTTTGCTCTCCGCTAAGTGCGGGGCATGTCGACGTATCCGGTCGAGCGCCTTGCCGAGATTGTATACTCCATGAAGTGGAGCGTCTCCGACCACCGCAGCCAATAGATCGAGCATATTTTCAGGACTAGTGCTGTAAAGGACATCGTCCGCATCCGCGATCGAATACACGCTGGTGTGCCGTCGCGGGTCTTCTGCACGGATAAACGGTATTATCGTTTCGGCCGCCGCCGGAAAGGCAGCGCCAGATGCTCGAAGGATTTGCACTAGCTTGAAGGTCGTAGCGGGAGTCTGAAGCTCAATGTCGAGCGGCCAGATTGATGCAAAGACCGGGCCCACGACGTTGCGCCATGCTGCCAGCTTATCTTCGGGCTTTGCTTTTTGCATGTACAGAGCAAGGCGGTGGCCAACATCGTTCAGGCTACCCGGACCGCCCTGACGCAATGCAGAACGCGCCTCAGCGGGCGTCAATGGATAGCCGGCATCCTCTGCCTGGTTGGCGAGGACGATGGCAGTCAACCAGTCGGCGTAGGTTTCGCGATCCTCCTCGGAGACGTCTGTCCGCCCGAACAGCGCGAGGAACGGTTCTTTCATCAAGCCGAAGAGCTTGGGTGAGCCGATATAGTTCGAATAGCGACGCGCGCTCCACATGAGAGACGCGTCCGGGCAGGACCAGTTAAACAAGGGCACGATCTTTTCCGCTGACCATTGCGGCGCGCGTTCAAACAGCAATGACAACTCGGCTGCAAGCCGGACGCGAGCTAGCGTTCCAAACCTTCCTTCGGCGTCGGTGAGCTTGTCGAGGCGAGCCCGCATGTCCGGCGGCATTTCGGGGCCCTGGTCGCTCCTTTTGAGCTTCTTAATGAGCACTTCGGCCAGCCGGCCGGCAGGCGCATTGAGCGCTTCCGTAAACACGTCACTCATCGTCCGCCGCCTCCTCGTCCGCCGTGCGCGGGACGGCGTCCGCAATGCGGTCCCAAAGCGGCCACAGCAGTGACTCGTCCAGCACTGCCGCCTTTTCGTTGATCCACCATGACGCGGTATCGGCGATTTCCTCGAAGGAAGGGAGCGGCCAGCGCAGCAACAGCTGCGCAATAGCCGCGGGTGCATTCAGGTCTTCGATCTTTGGGGCGGCCCACAGGAAGGGCCTCCACGCCCACGCCGGCCACAGGCCCTTGTCCGCTTCTGCCGCGAGACCGCGCAGCGCACGCAGCGGTTCCGTCTGGCAAAGCGCCTGCCAAGCGTCTCCCTCCATAAAGTCCGCAGTCTCGGCAGCCTTCTTGGCCGCGGACACCAGCTTATCGTCACTGATATCGCCCAATTTAGCCGGATCACCCACGATGTCGCGCGCACCTCCAGTCCAGATATGAAACCCGGCCTGCTCGGCGGGCCGAAGCTCCCATTGAGGCCAACCGGTCCGCACCTCCTCCAATACCGCGCGAGCCTGCTGGCCAAGGGTGAGTCCGGCGCGCTCCATTTCGCCAAGGAAATCAAAACGCGCCCTGTCTATCAGACGTTGTTTCTCACTGCCCTCTTTGAACCAATCAGCGGGCGGCCCCTCCGTTATGCGTCGCTCGATGACCTCACGGTCGGCGACGCCAAAATGCTCCCATCGACTTCGAATGAGCCGATAGACCTCTACCGCCGAGTTGGTTAGGAAGAATTCACCGAGCGGCAAAGTCTTTAGAATGTCCGCGGCCACGCTTGCAGGAACCGCTGGATCGGCAGCGGCGAACAGCGCGAGCCGACGCATCAGTCGGGATTCGCTTTGCTGCCAGAGGGCCACGAAGGGAAGTGCAAGTGCTGCATCCTTTCGCAGCAAACGCGTCCAAAGCTCGGCCACTACGCGGACGATGGCAAAAAAGCCGGACCGATACAAATTTTGACCATGCTCCGCGACCGAAGGCACGTCACTGTCCGAGGTGCTATAACCCCGATTACTCTCGACGCCTGCGTCGATCGCGTCTTCGATGGCCGCGCTGAGAGCGTGCGTAAGCTCCTGCAGCACGCGCGCTTCAATGGCCGGTGCTGTCTTCGCGGGCCACGCAGATAGCACTTCTTCTTCTGTCAGCCCATCTTCTACCTCGAAGTCGATGGCCATGAGGTCGGATGGGCGTTCTGGCGCTGTTGTGCGGTCCCGGTCATACAGCGACGAACGCTTTCCAATCTGCAATTTGGGTCGAAGCGCCTGCGTGAAGCGCTCCTGGACCTCGGGAGACAAGTCGCCACGCCGGATACGCGGTTCAATGTCGAACCAGTCGCTTTGAAGGCCCCGCTGCTTGGCAGTTCGGATGTGCCGAAAGATCAAGCGCCAGCATTGCACCAGCAGCGGGGAGAGGCTGCTCAATTTTCTGTTGAGGCGGAATTCAAGGACATCCGCCGTCTCGGGTGTAAAGGATTGGATATTGGCGGCGACCTCCTGCACGGCCTCCACACTGTCGAAGTTGCGCTCGATCCACGGCGCGAGGGGGGTGTCGCGATTCACCAACTGCATCTCACCAAGCAGGGAAAGCCACGCGAGCGACGGATTGATTTCCGTCAACGTGCCTACGAGATCGCCACGTAAGAGGAAGAATCGCAGCTGTTCGCGCTCGAATTCCGTAGCATCTCGCGGCGTCTTCTTGGCGGCTTCCGTCATGGCGACGCTCCACCAGTAGGTGCGCCCGGCGGTACGCCGAGAATACTTGTGATGCGCGCGCGGCCGTAGGCAGCAGGCTGGAGGGCATAGCGTGACCATTCGCCCAGCGTTGCGTAGATCGCGTCGTAATCGGTGAACTCAATCGGCTTGATCCCCTTCGCCTTCCACATGGAGGCAGAACCATCCTTCTGACGCTCGATGGCGTAGACCTCCTTCAGATCGCGAAAGCGCTCGCGGTCGGCATCCAGGGTTTCCAGCAAAAGCCGCAGCGCAGGATCCTCGGCGGCGTAGCCGACGAGGACCAGAGTGTTCAATCGCATACGGTCTTCAATGTATTGAGAGGCCCAACCATCGCGAAGATACGCATCCCCAAAGTCGGCGCTGGTCAGAATGAGATCGCTCTCGACCAACCCCAGTGTCGGGTCCCGAATACGTCCGTGCAGATGCAAGATGCCGTAGTCGCCGGGTCCGCCCGGCTTTGGAATGGACTTGCCAGCATGACTTCGGGCGTCCCGAAGCCCTGCGGCATCGGCGGCGCGCTCGAACAGCGTATCAAAATTTGTGGTCAGGATTCTTGGGCGCCCGTCGGCATCGCGAGAAAGCTGCAAGAGGGCAAGGTGGTCGGGCAATGCGATGCCTGAGGCTGCCTTCAGCAGCTCGCCGACCGCCGTTCGCACCCGCGACGGTGTACCCGGGCGATGCGTTCTTTTCTCCAACGATCGGAGTGCGCGGTCATATTCTTCGCGCTGAAACGCATGAAGTTCGGCGAATTCGTTAGTGTAGCTTTCGACGAGCTTGTCATAGATCTGCTCGGTTAAGCGTTTGAACGATGGTAGATCGACACGCATGGAAACGCCGGCGCCGCACAGAAAAATAGTCGTGCCGTCCGTCACTGCACGGATCAGTTCATCAGGAATATCGGCGCCGCCTTCCAGAAACCGCATCGCTACCGACCCGAGAATCACCGTACGCATAATAGTCCGGTGCCGGCGCTATACTAAGGGAGTTGTTGCCTCTGCGTCCGGGGCGAAACGGCCTTCGCGCCTTGGGGATTACGTTCCTTTCCGCTTGCCGTCGAGGGCGGTTTTCGGAGTGTCAGTGACCGCGCATGAGTTGTTTGGTGTTACGTCGTTTAT
>JAVDCA010000038.1 GCA_030848545.1 Astrobacterium formosum | reverse complement strand
CGACAAGCGCGGGCATGACGAAATCGAGATTCCGAGTTAAGCCTCACCCCAACAGCGTGCGGGCGATGATGTTGCGTTGGACCTCCGAGGAGCCCTCGAAGATGCGGAAGATGCGCACGTCGCGGGCGTAGCGTTCGAGCGGCAGGTCGCTTGTGTAGCCGTAGCCGCCGTGGATCTGCAGTGCTGCGTCGGTCACGCGCGTTGCCATTTCGGAGGCGTAGAGTTTCGCCATGGAGGCCTCGAGGCTGAAGCGCTCGCCGGCCTGGCGTTTGGCGGTCGCCGCATCGGCGAGCCCGCGCGCGGCGGCGATGTCGACCGCCATGTCGGCGATCATCCATTGCAGGCCCTGGAAGTCGGCGATCGGGTGGCCGCCGATCTCGCGTTCCTTGGCCCAGGCGGTTGCCGCCGCCAGTGCCGCTTCGGCGATGCCGATCGCGCAGGCGGCGATGTCGAGGCGGCCGCCGTCGAGCGTCTTGAGCGCCGTGCGGAAGCCCGAGCCCTCGCGGCCGAGAATGCTGTCGCCGGGCACGATGCAGTCGAGGACGACCTCGAAGACGTGGCCGCCACGCACCCCCATGGTGCGCTCGGGCTTGCCGATGGTGATGCCGCCGCAGACGGCGGGCTCGACCACGAAGGCGGAGATGCCGCGGGCGCCGGCGGCGCGGTCGGTCTTGGCGTAGACGACGAGGAAGTCCGCTTCGCCGGCGTTGGAGATGAAATGCTTGGTGCCCTTGATGCGCCAGCCGTCGCCGTCGCGCACCGCCATGGTGGTCATGTCGGCCGGGTTCGAGCCGGCGCCCGGCTCGGTGAGCGCGAAAGCGCCGAGGTGTTCGCCGGTGGCGGCGGGCGGCAGCCAGCGCGCCTTTTGCTCGCTCGAGCCGCCGTGGAGGATCGAGTCGGTTGCCAGATAATGGGCCGTCACCATGGAGGCGGTCGAGCCGCAGGCGGCGGCGACCAGCGCCACGCATTCGAACAGGGTCCAGGCGTCGACGCCGGGTCCGCCCAACTCGGTCGGCAGGTTGAGGCCCATCAGGCCCATCTCGGCCAGTTGGCGGCGGTGGAGCGTGGCGGATTGGCCGCGCTCGTCGATCCCGGCGGCGTGTGGGGCGAGCACTTCGCGGCAGAACGTGTCCATGCCGGCGACGACCTCGGCATCCGCATGGGGGCGACTCATCGGCGGGTTCTCCAGGCGGTGGCGGGATCGGACAGGATGGCGTTGTGCTCGCCGAGCCGCGGCGCCGGCCGCCCGCCGCCGCGGGGTGCGCCGACGAACCGGGCGGGCTGCTCGGGGACCCGGAAGGAGGCATCGGCGGTGCGTGCGACCACCTGCGTCTGCGGGCGTCCGCGCATCTCGGCGGCGGCGAGCGCCGAGGCCGTGTCGCCCACTTGCGCCGCCGGAACGCCGGCGGCTTGCAGGCGCGCCACCGCCTCGGCGGCGGTGAGGCTTGCGGCCCAATCCTCGATCGCGGCTCTCAACTCGGCTTCGTGGGCGAGGCGGAGCGGATCGGTGGCAAAGCGCGCATCTTCGGCCATGTCGGGCCGCCCGATCGTCTGCGCGAGCGTGGTGAACAGTTTCGAGTTCAGCACCGCCACCACGAAGCTGCGGTCGGACGCCCGATAGGCGCCGAACGGCGCCGACAGCGGATGGCGGTTGCCGACCCGCATGGGGACTTCGCCGGTGGCGAGATAGCGCGCCACGGTGAGCGGCTGCAGCGCCATCATGGCGTCCAGCATGGCGACGTCGATATGCCGGCCGCGGCCGGTGCGCTCGCGCTCGTGCAGCGCCGCCAGGATCGCCCAGGAGGCGAACAGGCCGGAGACGACGTCGGCGATGGACTCTCCGATCATGGTCGGCGGCCCGGCGGGGTCACCGGTGATGTGCATGATGCCGCTCAACGCCTGGCCGATGATGTCGTAGGCGGGCCGGCCGGCGTCCGGGCCGTCCTGGCCGAAACCGGAAATGCTCGCATAGACCAGCCCCGGATTGGCATCGGAGAGTTCGCCCCAGCCGATGCCGAGCCGGTCGGCGACGCCGGGACGGAAATTCTCCACCACCACGTCGGCCGATTTTGCCAGTGCCACCGCGATGGCGCGGTGGTCGGGCTTCGCGAGGTCGAGCACGACGCCGCGCTTGCCACGGTTGAGCGCTTCGAAGATCGCCGTGGATCCATCGGCGAGGAACGGAGCGATGTGCCGGTAGTCGTCGCCGGCGGGCGGCTCGACCTTGACGACGTCGGCGCCCAGGTCGGCCAGGAGCGCGGTGGCATAGGGGCCGGCGAGGACGCGGGTGAAGTCGAGCACGCACAGGCCGTCGAGTGGCTTGGACGTCCGGTCGGAGATGGAGGAGGGCGTAGTCATATGGCGAAGTCCCATCGGTTCGCTACGGCCCCGCTCGCACGGCAGCCGAGGCGATCTTAAGAGCTTCCGCGCGTATCGCTATCGGATGGCGGTTGTGATGGCGTCATTGGGAATGCCGATTGGCGTCGGCATGGCTGCGGCCTTATCCCTCTTCCGCGCCCCTGCGCGGGGGAGGGCGGCGCCGAAGGCGCCGGAGGAACGTGGCCCTCGTCGCATTGTCCTCACATTCCCTTGACTCTGTGGTGAAGTGAACATCCCGTTCACCTCCACCCGGTACCCTCCCGCCCATGAAACCCGTCGCCCCCGCCGAGTTCGTCGCCGCGCCTGCTCGCCTGCCGCTTGTGACGCGGCGGCGCGTGCTGCACGGCGTCGGTGGGATCGCGTTCGCCGGGCTCGCCACCGTCGGCTATGGGGCGGGCGCCGAAGCCCAGAGCCTGATGGTGACGCGCTACAGGCCGGCGCCGCGGAACTGGCCGGCACGGCTACGCCTGACCGTGGCGGTGATCTCCGACCTGCATGCGGGCGGCCCCAATATGGGCGTCGCCCATGTGCGCCGCGCGGTCGATACCGCCAATGCGCTTTCGCCCGACCTGATGCTGCTTTTGGGCGACTTCTTCGCTACCCATCGCTTCATCACCGAGCATGTCCCCCATCCGGTATGGGCGGCGGAGCTCGCGCGCCTGAAGGCGCCGCTCGGCGTCTATGCGGTGTTCGGCAATCACGACTGGTGGCACAACATCGCCGCCACGCGCGCCGCCCTTGCCGGCGTCGGCCTGCCGGCCCTGGAGAACCGTGCCGTGCGGCTCGCGAAGGACGGCCAGCCGTTCTGGCTTGCCGGCCTCGGCGACCAGCTCGCCCATAAGCTCGGCCCCGGCTGGTATCAGGGCGAGGACGATCTGCCCGGCACGCTCGCCCAGATCGGCGACGATGCGCCGGTGATCCTGATGGCCCACGAGCCCGACATCTTCGTCGATGTGCCGGACCGGGTCGCGCTCACCCTCTCGGGCCACACCCATGGGGGCCAGATCCGCGTGCCGTTCGTGTGGCAGAGGCTGGTGCCGTCCCGGTACGGCGCCCGCTTCGCCTATGGGCATGTGGTCGAGAACGACCGCCACCTGATCGTCTCGGGCGGGCTCGGCACCAGCGGCGTTCCGGTCCGCCTCGGCGTGCCGCCGGAGATCGTCCACATCACATTGGGCGGGACGTAAAAAAACGGCGCCCCGAAAGGCGCCGTTTTCCCCCAACCCTCTCAGTCCCCAAAAAAGCTCAGCCGTCGCGGCCGCCCGTGAAGGCGACGCGCGGATTGGTGGGCGAATCGCCCTGGCCCGGATGCAGCACCACCACCGGCGCGCCGACCTTGACCCGATTGTAGAGGTCGATGACGTCCTCGTTGGTCATGCGGATGCAGCCGGAGGAGATCGCCGAACCGATATATTCCGGCTGGTTGGTGCCGTGGATGCGGAACAAGGTGTCCTTGTTGCCTTCGAACAGATACAGGCCGCGGGCGCCGAGCGGATTGTGCGGGCCACCGGAAACGTGGCTCGGGATGTCGCCGAGACGCTTCTTGATGTCGGACGTGGGCGTCCAGTCCGGCCATTCCTTCATGGCGCCGACGCGGGCGACGCCCGAGAAGACCAAGGCCTCTTCGCCGACGGTGACGCCGTAGCGGATCGCCTTCTTGTTCGGCATCACGTAGTAGAGGTAGCGGGCGTCGGTATCGACCACGATGGTCCCGGCCGCTTCCTTGCGGTGGAAGTCGACGATGTGGCGACGATACGGTTCCGGGATGGCGACCTTCTCATAAGGCGCCTTCGCCAATAATTCCTTGTCGCGGGGCTTCAGCCCGGATTCAGGGGCAGGCTCATATTGGGCGGTCTGGACACAGCCCGCCATCGCGATACCTGCCACAAGGACCGCGAGGCATCTCGCAAATTTCATTTCTCTCAATCCCCTCGACCGATGTGCCCCACCCCATCCCAATCACGGGTCAATTCATAACGAAAACCCCCTAGTCGTTCCAGGACGTTCCCCAGAGTCAGGGCCCTGTTGGTCCGGAACTGTTGCGCGATTGCCGCAGTTTCGGCGTTCGCCAGGCTTTTTGGAGGCGCTGAGGGTGGGGAAAGTGCCGGCGGCAGGTCGGACGGGTGTCTACCTCCCCGGCCACCTCCCGCCGACGCGGGTTCCCCGAATGCGCGCTGGCCGCGGCGAATCACCTCAGGTGGTTTCCGCATGGCAGCCACGTTCGCGTGGTTTAGGTTTTGTTGGTCTGATCTGGCGCAATGCTGAGGAGTGGGCGCCGGGTGAGGACAGCTCCTGCGGGTCGCCTCACGGGCCCGCACAGCGCACCGCCGGTGCGCAGTTCTGTCGGCACGTGCCCTAGAGGGCACGTCCGCGATCGTGAACCGGGGAATGACATGAGCGATAAAAAGCAGACCGAGCAGACGCCGACGGCACCGGCCGCCGAAGACATCCTGGACCGCCAGTATCACGCCATCGGCATCGGCGCGGTGGCTGCGGCGTGCCGCTATATCCATGATCCCGTCGAGCCGCACACGGACGCCGAACCCCAAACTGGCGACACCAAGGCGCACTGACGCTGCGACGACCGCCTGCCGCGCACCGGCCGCCGTAATGGACGGTGCGCCGTGCCGCAAAGCCGCTTGACGAGCGCAGCCCTCGGCGTGCACAGGGACGGAAAGCCCGATTTCCGTCCATCCGAGGTCCCCGCATGCTGTCGGCCTATGTCCCGCGCGGCACCACGCTCGAACGTCTGCAGATCGGCGCCAGCGACGACATACCCGAAGATGCGGTGTGGATCGACCTCGAGTCGCCCGCCCCGGCCGAGGACAAGCTGATCGAGCGCGCCACCGGGGTCGCGGTGCCGACCCGGGAGGAAATGCAGGAGATCGAGCCGACATCGCGGCTCTACGTGGAGAACGGCGCGCTGTTCATGACGGCGACGCTGATGTGCCAGTCGGAAAGCGAGACGCCGAGGACCACCGCGGTCACCTTCGTGCTCACCGGCCACCGGCTGATCACCGTGCGCTACGACGAGCCGCGCCCCTTCACCATCGTGTCGAGCAAGCTCGCCCGCGCCTGTCCGGCCGGGGTCACCGGCGAGATGCTGATGCTCGAAATGCTCGACGCCATCATCGACCGCGCCGCCGACATCCTGGAGAAGATTTCCGCCGACGTCGAACAGGTGTCGCGGGAGATCTTCGAGCCCGCGGATTCCAATACGGTCCGCTCGCGCAGCTACCACGACATCCTGCGCGCCATCGGCCGCAAGGGCGACCTGACCTCCAAGGCCCGTGAAAGCTTGGCGTCCATCAACCGCATGCTGCTCTACCTCGCCAACGAGGCCGACAACATGAAATGGGCGAAGGACCAGCGCGTGCTGCTCAAGGGCATGCAGCGCGACGTGACCTCGCTGTCCGACTACGCCACCTATCTGACCAACAAGATCACCTTCCTGCTGGACGCACTTTTGGGCGTCGTCTCCCTCGACCAGAACAACATCATCAAGATCTTTTCCGTCGCCGCGGTGGTGTTCATGCCGCCGACGCTGGTCGCCTCGATCTACGGCATGAACTTCAAGCACATGCCGGAGCTCGATTTTCCCTACGGCTATCCGCTCGCGATCGTGATGATGATCGCCGCCGCGGTGCTGCCCTATCTGCTCTTCAAGTGGAAGAAGTGGCTGTGAGGGCCGTCGGGCGCCGTAACCAGCGCCCGACGACCCTGGTCATACGGGATCGGCGAGATTGCCTCGGTATCGTGCCCGGGCGCGGCGCAGCATGAGCTTTTGCGAATGATGCGCCGCAGACCCGGGGCCTCGCTCGGAACCAGGCCCTGGGTCTGCGCAGCAGCATTGCATGCTGCAGTGCGCCCGGGGCACGAACCGAACTGATCAGTCGGAAACAGTGTCACTCCTGCATGAACGCGCGCAGCCGTCGTGACACCGTTCGAGCCGTCGCCTTGTCGAGCCGGCCGGTGCGGCGCGCGATGCGGGAGGGATCGACGCAGGCGATCTTGACCGGGCGAACGACCGGCGGTGCCGGCAAGCCGGCGCCGTCGGGAGTTGCGACATCGCATGACCACGGTTCGTTGTCTGCGCTCGTGATCATGGCGAGCCAGACGAGGTCATAAGGATCGAGGCGGCGACTGGAAATCACCACGGCGTGGCGACGCCTTTCCGTCTGACGGTCGGCGTAAGGGAATGGCACGACGACGTCGTCGAACGGCGCGAACCGCCTCTTGTCAGAGCTTGCCACAGGCCTTTTCGTCGGCTTCGCCGGCCCATTCGGAGAAAGTCGCGAATGGATCGTCAACCTCAATCGGCGCCTTGTCGCGCGATGGTGAGAGCGAACATACGTACTTTCCAAGTTCCCCCTGCTCGCCTCCGGGAGCGCGACGGCGTCGGGCCCGGAGGAGGGGCCGCGGCCGGCGGGGCTGGCCGTTCCCGTGCGGCGGGCCTAACAACCCGGCGGCGGCGCGCGTCCCGGAGGCGAAGGGGGGTCACGAAATCGGTGGCGTCTCCATCATGATCTCTCCGTCGGCAGCAGGTTTGAGATGACGAATAACTCCCTTTGCGGTTCCGGACCTCCTTGCCCGGACCAAGATTGCAAGTTGCTTGCCAGTTGCCGTGCTGGTGCGTTCCTCCCCGCCGCGGGTGCGCCATGTTGTTTTGCGGTCGAGGTAAATTCGCCCGCCGCGGCCTGCGCGATGAATGCTTGGGCACCGTTGGTGCCGATCATCATCGAGGCAATCGCGCCTTGTTTTTCGGCGCCGCACCTGTCCGGAACTCGGATGGCGCCGAGCGGATGCTTCGACGGGAAGGTCTTCTATTCGGCGGCGATCATTTCGTCTCGGCGCCGCAGGATCAGGATCAGCGGCAGGCCGACCAGAAGGACACCGAGCCCGGCGAGCGCTCCCAACCCGGCATGCAGCACGCTGGCATAGACCAGATACGCACAGGCGGCGCAGAACAAGAGCGGCACGACGGGATGGAGGGGCCGGGCCAGCAGCAGGGGACGCACGTCGTCGCGGCGCAGGCGGAAATAGGACACGCCGACCAGCAGCATGAACAGCCAGAACACCGGCGCGGTGTATTCCACCATGGTCTGAAAACCGTCCCGCTGCATGGCGCCGAACAGGATGAGCCCCATGGCGACGGAACTCTGCACCAGGATGGCGCGGCGGGGATTGTTGCCGGATTCATCCCAGGCTCCGAGGCTGCCGAAGCCGCGCAGATCCGATCCGAGCGCGAAATAGACGCGGGCGCCGGTGAGGATCGAGGCGTTGAGCGTGCTCAGCGCCGCGATGCAGACCGCGATACTGAGCGCCACTGAGGCGGCGTCGCCGGCGACGGCGCGGATGACGTCGGCGGCGACCGCGGGGCTCTGCCGTACACCCTCCAGACCCAGCACGGCCAGATAGGCGAGGTTGGTGAGCAGATAGAGGATCATGATCGTCAGCGTGCCGAGCACCAGGACGCGCATGGCGCCGCGCCGGCGGTCGCGGAATTCGCCGGACACATACGCGACTTCGTTCCAGCCCCCATAGGTGAGCAGTACGAACACCATGGCGAGCCCCAGCGACCCGCCGCCATCGCTGCTCTCGCGCGCGGGTGGCGGCGTGGCCGGCTCCGCCGCCACGAAGGCCGCCGCCAGGATCATCAGGATGACCATGAAGGTCAGGCCGCTGAGCAGGTTCTGGGTGATTTTTCCCTGCCGGGTGCCACGCAGGTTGATCAGCGTCATGACGGCGAGGACCATGACGGCATAGACCGCCGGCCCGGACGGGCCGAGCGGCACGATCGCCTGCGCGTAGTCGCCGAACACGAAGGCGACCGCCGCCAGCGCGCCGGTCTGGATCACCGAAATGCGGCCCCAGGCGAACAGCAGCGCCACGGTGCGGCCGATGCCGCGCGACAGAAACGTGTATTCGCCGCCGGCGCCGGGATGCAGGGTGGCGAGTTCGGCGTAGACGAGGGCGCCCGCCAGAGTGATGAGCCCGCCCGCGATCCAGAGGCCGATGAAGGCCCATTCGCTGCCCGTATTAGCGGCGACCAGGGACGGGGCCTTGAAGAGGCCGATGCCGACGACGACGCCGACGATGATGGCGATGCCGTCGAGCACCGACAGGCTGGTGTGCGGGGCCGCACGCGCCGCTGCGTTCATGGCTTTGAGCTTTCTGTCGAGGCTGCGACGCCGCCCGTTGCAGAGACGCCCATTGCAGACCTCGCGTGGGGAATGAAACCGGCGCGACGGCGGCGGCCGTGGGGCCACCGCGTCGCCGCCGCCGCGGCTCGCCCGGCGCTACTTCGCAGCGGATCCGGCACCGGTCGTCGCGCCCGACGCCGGGACCGTCCATAGATAGACACTTCTGCCGTCCACCGTTTCGTGCCGGTCCGGCTTCCAGTCCCCCATCGAGAAGGCGTGCGAGACGATGCGGGTGCCGGGCCGCAACTCGCTCAAGAGCCGCGGTCGGAGTTTCAGATTGAGGGTCTCGAGCAGATACAGGGTGACGACATCCGCCTTGCTGAAGTCGGTCTCGAAGATGTTTTCCCGCTTGAACTCGACCTTGTCGGTGACGCCGGCCTGGCGCGCATTGGCTTCGGCTTCGGCGATGCGCTCGGGATCGATGTCGACGCCGAGGGCGCGCACGCCGTATTTCTTGGCCGCGGTGATGGGAATGCGGCCGTCGCCGGAACCAAGATCGACCAGGAGTTCACCCGGCTTGGGGCGGGCGAGATCGAGCATCCGGTCGACGACCTTTTGCGGTGTCGGGACGAAATGGACGTCCGGCTTGGCTTCACCGGCCGGCTGGGCGGGCGCACTCAGGATGCCGGCGGCCATGATCGCGGCGACGCCGAGGCCGAGAAGGGGACGAAAGACGGCGAGCTGCATGCGAGCAAACTCCTGCTCTAGACGCCCCCCGGGGTCACAACACGGGTCCTTCACTGCCGTTCCGGGCACGGAACGACTGAGCCGAGGTTTCCGGCGCGGCGGAATGCCGCCACTCGCAATGCTCGATCGCGCCCGAGGCCAGAGGGGCTAGAAAATATTCCTTGGCGAGGGATTTTGTTTGCTGGCCTGCTTATGTTCCGTGTCCCGAAAGGGCGTCCCTCCGTCCGCCGACTACGGCAGCGCCTGACGTGGCGCCCCGCTCCATTCGAGAGGAGGGAAGGAATCCGGATGAGAGGCGCCGGCCGCGCCATGGCAATGCCGGGGAGAGGGAGCGCGCCTCGGACGTGGCTGTTGTTTCCTTCCATCGCGATCGTGCTCTAGAAGTGTCCCCATGATCCGCGTCACCGACACCATCACGCTCGACGAGGCCGAGCTCGAAGAGAGTTTCGTCCGCGCCTCCGGGCCCGGCGGGCAGAACGTCAACAAGCTGTCGACCGCCGTGCAGTTGCGCTTCGACGTGCGCCGCTCGCTGTCGCTGCCCAATGACGTCGCCATCCGGCTCATGAAAGCGGCGGGCTCGCGGCTGACCCAGGACGGCGTCCTGATCATCATCGCCCAGCGCCACCGCACCCAGGAACGGAACCGGGCCGACGCCCGCGAGCGCCTCGTCGAACTGATCCGCGACGCCGCCACCCCACCCAAGCCGCGCCGCGCCACGAAACCCACCAAGGCCTCGAAGGTGCGCCGGCTCGAATCGAAAAAGCGCCGCTCCGGCGTCAAGAACCTGCGCCAGAGTCGGCCGGGCGTGGAGTGAATATCTCTCCCGGCCTCATCCTGAGGAGCGCTCCACCGATGTCGGGCCTGCCCGACATCGGCACCTCAAGTGCGCAAGTCGGGCAAGCCCGACTTGCGTGAGCGCGGCTCGAAGGATGGGGCTGCCTCGGGGCCGCCCCCCCTATGTCGGGTTTACCCGACATAGGAACTCACCAGAGTCCAAGTCGGCTACAGCCGACTTGGATGCCTTCGAGACGGGCGCGAAGAGCGCCCTCCTCAGGACGAGGGCGGAGATAGGACAGCCTTGTGCCGCAACCAATTTTGCGCCCCCTTCGCCGCCGCCATGCCGGTCGCAAAACACGCGGTCAGGAGATAGCCGCCGGTCGGGGCTTCCCAGTCGAGCATCTCGCCGGCGACGAACACGCCGGGCGTCTTTTTCAGCATGAAGGCGGCGTCGATCTCGTCGAACGGAACGCCGCCGGCGCTCGAGATGGCGCGTGCGATCGGCGCCGTGCCGGTCAACGTGAGCGGCAGGGCCTTGATCAGCGCTGCGAACGCGGCGGCGTCGGGCTCGCCCTTGCGCCGCGCCAGCACCTCGTTGACGAGGGCGATCGCCGGCGGCGCCAGTGCCGCGGCCTTGCGCAGGAAGGTCGAGCGCGACTGCCTTGCGCGCGGCCGATCGAGGCGCGCCGCCAGGGCGTCGAGACCGAGGTCGGGACGCAGGTCGACGAGAAGCGTCGCGGTGCCATGGGCCGCGATGGCGTCGCGCAATGGTGCCGAGAGCGCATAGACGGCGCCGCCTTCGAGGCCGGTTGTGGTGATCATGGCCTCGCCGCGGACCGCGCGGCCTTCGAACACCAAGGCGACGGGCTTGAGGGGCGAGCCCGCGAAGCGTTCGCGTATCGTCGGCGACCAGTCGATCAGGAATCCGCAATTGGCGGGCTTGAGCGGCGCGACATGGACGCCGGCCTGCTCGAGGATCGCGACCCAACTCGCATCCGATCCGAGCCGCGGCCAGCTGGCGCCGCCGAGTGCCAGCACGGTGGCGTCGGCCGCGACCGCGACGTTGCCGCCCGGCGTCGCGAAGACCAGCCGGCCGTCACGGTCCCAGCCGTTCCAGCGGTGGCGCATCGCAAACGTCACGCCCTGCGAGGCCAGGCGACCGAGCCAGGCGCGCAGCAGCGGCGAGGCCTTCATGGCGTGCGGGAATACGCGCCCGCTGCTGCCCACGAAGGTGGCCTGTCCGAGACCTTCCGACCACGCCCGCAACGCTTCGGGCGGAAAGGCCTCGATCGCCGGCCGCAGCCGTTCGGCCGCCGTGCCGTAGCGAGTCAGGAAGGTATCGATGGGCTCGCTATGGGTGAGGTTGAGCCCGCCGCGTCCCGCCATCAGGAATTTGCGCCCCGCCGACGCCATGTGGTCGTGGACGGTGACGCGGTGGCCGGCCGCGGCCAGCGTTTCGGCGGCGATCAGGCCGGCCGGCCCGGCGCCCACGACGGCGATGTGGTTGTTCCCAAACATTGTCACGGTCGGGTGTTATCAGGTGACGGCATGTTCCGCGAGCTTCGGGACTTCGTCCGGGACTTCGTCATGGCCGCGCTTGTCGCGGCCACCCACGTCTCCACCGGACGTGCCGTGGCCAAGGCGTGGATGGCCGGGACAAGGCCCGGCCATGACGGGCTTGGTGTATAGTCGCCCGCGATTCCTCCTGAGGTCCCTTGCATGCCCGTTCGCCAGCTCGATCCCGCGCTGATCAACCGCATCGCCGCCGGCGAGGTGGTGGAGCGGCCGGCGAGCGTCGTCAAGGAACTGATCGAGAACGCCCTCGACGCCGGCGCCAGGAAAATCGACGTCCTGACCGACGGTGGCGGTCGCCGGCTCATTCGCGTCAGCGACGACGGCGCCGGCATGACCCGCGACGACCTCGACCTCTCGGTCGAGCGCCACGCCACCTCCAAGCTCGACGGCGACGACCTCCTCGCCATCCGGACGCTCGGCTTCCGCGGCGAGGCGCTGCCCTCCATCGGGGCGGTGGCGCGGCTTTCCATCACGACGCGCCATGCCGGCGAGCCCAATGCCTGGGCGGTCGCGGTCGAAGCCGGCGAGAAAAGCGACATCCGGCCGGCGGCGCTGTCCGAGGGCACCCGCGTCGAGGTGCGCGACCTCTTCTTCGCCACGCCGGCGCGGCTGAAATTCCTCAAATCCGACCGCGCCGAAGGCGAGGCGATCCGCGAGGTGGTGCGCCGTCTCGCCATGAGCCGCCCCGACGTCGCCTTCACGCTCGCCGGCGAGGAGCGCGCGCCGGTGACCTGGAGCGCGGCCCTGCCCGACGCCACCGGCCGCCTCGCCCGCCTCGGCGATGTGCTCGGGGCCGAATTCCGCGCCAATGCGGTCGCGGTCGCGGGCGGACGCGAGGGCCTCGCCATCGAGGGGTTTGCCGGCCTGCCGACCCACAGCCGCGCCAACGCGCTCGGCCAATACCTGTTCGTCAACGGCCGGCCGGTGCGCGACCGGCTGATGCTCGGGGCCGTGCGCGGGGCCTATGCGGACTGGATGTCGCGCGACCGTCATGCCGTGGTGGCGCTGTTCGTCGCCCTCGACCCGCGCGAAGTGGATGTCAATGTCCATCCGGCGAAGACCGAGGTGCGCTTTCGCGATGCCGGCCTGGTGCGGGCCTTGATCGTGCGCTCCCTGCAGGAGGCGTTGGGCCGGGACTCGCAGCGGGCCGCCACCGGCGGCGGCCAGGCGACCCTGTCGGCCTTCCGGCCGGCCTACGGGAGTCCGTCGCGCAACTGGGACTGGCGGCGCTCGCCGGCGCGCCCTCCGGGCGCCCCTTTCGGGGTTCCGGGTGCATCCATCGGCGTCGGCGCCGTCTCGATGCCGGCGGGTTTTGCCGAGGCCGCGCAGGCGGCGTTCGACGCCGGCGCGCCGTCCGCCGATGCGACTGCGGATGAGGTCGCGCCTTCTCCCGAACTGGTCGATCATCCGCTCGGCGCCGCCCGCGCCCAGGTGCACGAGACCTATATCGTGTCCCAGACCCGCGACGGCATCGTCATCGTCGACCAGCACGCCGCCCACGAGCGCCTCGTCTACGAGAAGATGAAGGCGGCGCTGGAGAAGACCGGAATCGCCCGCCAGATCCTGCTCATTCCCGACGTGGTCGATCTCGATGACGCCGACGTGGAGCGCCTCACGGCGCGCGCCGACGAACTCGCCCGTTTCGGCCTCGTCATCGAGGCGTTCGGGCCCGGCGCCGTGATGGTGCGCGAGACGCCGTCGATGCTCGGCGAAGTCGACTGCCGGCGCCTGCTCGTCGACCTCGCCGAACACATGGCCGAATGGGACGAGACGCTGCCGCTCGAACGCCGCCTGATGCATGTCGCCGCCACCATGGCGTGCCACGGCTCCGTGCGCGCCGGCCGCCGCCTCAAGCCCGAAGAGATGAACGCGCTGTTGCGCGAAATGGAAGTGACGCCCAATTCCGGCCAGTGCAATCACGGCCGGCCGACCTATGTGGAATTGAAGCTCGGCGATATCGAGAGGTTGTTCGGGAGGAAGTGAGTGCAGTGCGTGCCTCTCCCTTCCGACATGGCCGGGCTCGTCCCGGCCATCCACGTCTTTTGGCATCCACGTCTTGGGGCATCCGATTGTTGGGACATCCAAGAAAGGCGTGGATGCCCGCGACAAGCGCGGGCATGACGGAGTTGTGACCCGGCACCGGCTTCCGCGATCAAGTCGCGCGCAAAAACACCAGCTCGCTGTCGTCGTAGGTTCGCCGCTCGATTTCCCCGTAGCCGTCGGGCGCCTGGAAGCCGGCATCGGCGGCTTCCTCGACCACGACCAGCGCATCCTTCACCAGCCATTCGCCGTCGCGCGCCGCGGTGAGGGCGCGTTCGGCCAAGCCTTTGCGGTAGGGCGGATCCAGGAAAGCAAGGCTGAATGCTTCGACCGGGTGTGCCGGCCCGAGCTTGGTGGCGTCGCGGCGGAAGATGCGGGTGACGCCGCCGACGCCGAGCGTGTCGACGTTCTGGCGGATCAGGGCGCGTGCCTCGGCACCGTCGTCGACGAACAGCGCGAACGCCGCCCCGCGCGAGATCGCCTCGAGGCCGAGCGCGCCGGTGCCGGCGAAGAGGTCGAGGACGCGCGCGTCCGTGATCGGATCGCCGTAGGCGTGGGCGAGGATGTTGAACAGGCTTTCGCGCAGGCGATCGCCCGTCGGCCGGACGTTTTGAGACTTCGGTCCGGCGAGTGAGCGTCCGCGACAGCGTCCGCCGACGATGCGCATTTTAGCGTGGCCTCGTCGGACGCGGTCCGCCGCTGCGATCGGGCCTGCGCGGCCGGCCCTTGAACGGACGTGGCCCCTGCGGCTTGTCGAAGCGTTTGCCGCCCGGCTTATCGAAGCGTTTTCCGCCCGGCCTGTCGTCGCGGCGGAACGGACGATCGCCTTCGGGGCGGTCGAAGCGTTCGCCACGCGGTTTGTCGAAGCGCTTGCCACCCGGTCCGCCGGCGCGATCATCGCGTCGGAACGGGCGGTCGTCCCGTGGCCGGTCGGAGCGTTCGCCGCCGGGCCGGTCGAAACGTTTGCCGTGCGGCCGGTCCGGCCGCTTGCCGTACGCACGCTTCGGCTTGTCCTCGCGGGGTTCCGGCTTGGGCGCGCCGATGCGCTCGACCAGGACGTTGCGGCCCTTGCGGTCCTGGAGGAGGCTGGCGCGCTTTTCCGTAGAGGCGAGGTCGGGCTGGAACTTCTCTTTGCGTTCGCCACGATAGTGCCGGCGCACCGGTGCGTCGTCGGCGCGCCAGGAATGGCCGCGGCGCGGCCGGCCCTGGTCCTCCGGCGTCGCATCGCCGCGATGATCGCGGCGGATAGGCTTGTCGTAGTCGCCGCGCGACCGGTCGTCGCGACGCGGGCGATCGTCGCCGCGGGACCGATAGTCGCCACGCGACTGATAGTCGCCACGCGACCGGTCGTCGCCACGCGGGCGATCGTCGCCGCGCCTCTCGGGCCTCTCGCGCTTGTCGCGATCGGGCGGCGGCGCCAGCGTCGCGGTCTCGGGGCGCTGCACGATCTGGGCAGAGAAGTCGCATTCCGCCTCGTCGATCACGCGCTCGCCGAGCTGCTCGCGCAGCACGCGGGTGCGCACCTCCTCGACCTCGCCTTCCGCGAGCTCGCCGAGCTGGAACGGGCCGTAGGACACGCGGATCAGCCGGTTGACGGCGAGGCCGAGATGGCCGAGCACGTTCCTGACCTCGCGGTTCTTGCCCTCGCGGATCGCGAAGGTGATCCACACGTTCGAGCCCTGCTCGCGATCGAGCGTCGCCTCGATGGGTCCGTACTGGATGCCTTCGACCGTGATGCCGTCGCGCAGCGCGTCGAGATCGGGCTGGGTGACGCTGCCCATCGCCCGCACGCGATAGCGGCGCAGCCAGGCGGTATCGGGCAGTTCGAGGACGCGGGCGAGACCGCCGTCATTGGTGAGGAGCAGCAAGCCCTCGGTGCCGATATCGAGCCGGCCGATGGTGACGAGGCGCGGCAGGTTCTTGGGCAGATTTTCGAAGATGGTCGGCCGGCCTTCCGGGTCGGCGTTGGTGGTCACGAGACCTTGCGGCTTGTGGTAAAGGAAGAGGCGCGTCCGCTCGCGTTCGGGAAGCGGCGCGCCGTCGACGCTGACGCGGTCCCGAGGGCCGATATTGAGGGCCGGCGAAGTGATGACCGCGCCATTGACCATGACGCGGCCGGCGGCGATCCAGTCCTCGGCGTCACGGCGTGAACACACTCCGGCGCGCGCCATCACCTTGGCGATGCGATCGCCTTCGTGCTGCGACGGCTCCTGAGCGGCGCGGTCGCGCCACGGCTTGCCGCGGTATGGTTTTCCGCCTTGCGGTCCACCTCCGTACGGCTTGCCGCCGTACGGCCTGTCGCCTCGCGGCTTGTCGCCGTAGGGCCTGTCACCTCGCGGCTTGTCGCCGTAGGGCCTGTCGCCCCGCGGCTTGTCGCCGTAGGGCCTGTCGCCTCGCGGCTTGTCGCCGTAGGGTCTGTCGCCTCGCGGCTTGTCGCCGTAGGGTCTGTCGCCCCGCGGTTTGTCGCCGTAGGGCCTGTCGCCGCGTGGCTTGTCGCCGTAGGGCCTGTCGCCTCGCGGCTTGTCACCGTAGGGTCTGTCGCCCCGTGGCTTGTCGCCGTAGGGCCTGTCACCCCGCGGCTTGTCGCCATAGGGCCTGTCACCGCGCGGTTTGCCACCATAGGGCCTGTCGCCCCGCGGTTTGTCGCCGTAGGGCTTGTCGCCACGCGGTTTGCCGCCATATGGCTTGTCGCCACGTGGCTTGCCGCCGTGCGGCTTGTCGCCAAACGGCTTGCCGCTAAACGGCTTGCCGCCCTTGGGGCGGACGCGCGGCCGGTCGGAACGCGCGGGATGGTTGCGGGGTGGGTCTTCTGAGGCCATGGTCGGTTGTGGTCGGTGACGGAGCCGCCTGATAGCAGAGTTCGGGACCCGATACGAGCATGGCGCCGACTTCTTTCATGGACATGGCCCTGGCCGAGGCGCGCGCCGGCGCGGCAGCCGGCGAAGTGCCGGTCGGTTGCGTCGTCGTGCGCGCCGGCGAGGTGGTGGGGCGTGCCGCCAACCGGCCGATCGGCCTCGCCGATCCGACCGCCCACGCCGAAATCCTGGCGCTGCGGGCCGCCGCCGCCAAATTGGGCTCGGAGCGGCTCGCCGACTGCGACCTCTACGTCACCCTCGAACCCTGCACCATGTGCGCGGCGGCGATCTCGTTTGCGCGCATCCGCCGGCTCTATTACGGCGCCGCCGATCCCAAGGGCGGCGCGGTGGACAGCGGAGTGCGCTTCTTTTCGGCCGCGACCTGCCATCACCGGCCGGAAGTCTATGGCGGTATCGGCGAATGCGAGGCGGCCGAACTGCTGCGGGAGTTTTTCCAGGCGCGGCGGTGAAGGGGCACGCCACCCTCGCGTGCGCTCGACCTCATCCTGAGGAGCGCTCCTCTTGGAGCGCGTCTCGAAGGATGTGGCCACCCACGCCCTTCGAGACGGGCGCGAAGAGCGCCCTCCTCAGGACGAGGGCGGGTCTATGTACGCCAGCGGACCTCATTCCTCCAGCAGCGCCGCGATCTTGTCCTTGATTTCCGGCACCATGGTCTCGGCGACCCGCAGGATGGCGCTCGCCTGCAGGAAGTCGAACATGCCGAAGAAGCCCACACGGGGGCGCAGGATGAGATCGGGTTGGGCGTGCTTGAGCTTCTCGGTGACGATGGCCTGGCCCATCACCGTGATGGCGCCGAAGACGCTCTGCCATGGGCCCGGCACTTTCGCGTCGCCGCCGTGCTCAACCGAGCAGTCGACCGCGATGATGACGTCGGCGCGGCCGGTGAGATGCGTGAACGGCAGCGGATCGATGGCGCCGCCGTCGATCAGGACGCGGCCACCGAGATGCAGCGGCTGAACGAGGCCGGGAATCGCCATCGAGGCCGCGATGGCGGGCTTGAGCGGGCCGTCCGAGAACACGACTTCGCTGCGGGCATGGAGGTCGGCGGCGATGAGGGTCAGCGGGATGCTCAGGCCGGAAAACTCCGCCGCGACGCCGTCGGGCAGGAAGGCGCTGCAGAACCTGTCGGCATCGAGCAGGACCGGATTGCCGAGGGTCAGGAGATGCGACCAGGCGCCGATGCGCGCGCCCATCAGGCGCCGGAACACTTCGGTGCGGTTGAGGGCGAGGTCGAGCGTGTGGCGCCGGATCGCCTTGCCGCTCATTCCGGACGCATAGAGCGCGCCCACGAGCGCCCCGATCGAGGAGCCGGCGATGGCCGTGGGGCGTACCCCCAATTCGTCGAGCGCTTCGAACACCGCGATATGGGCGAGGCCGCGGGCGCCGCCGGCGCCGAGCGCGAGGGCGAAGGACTTCATGCGCCCGCCTCGCACGCGAAGGCCCAGCCGCGCCGGGCGAGTTCGCGGATCTGGAGCGGATCCGCATAGGCGTGCTCGCTGGTCGCGGTGCCGTCGCGCACGCGGCCGGCGATGCCCTGGTAGATGGCCGCCAGGCGGAAGAAATTGTAGGCGAGGTAGACGGGCAGGTGCGGACGCGGATCGAGCCCGGTGCGCGCCGCATAGCGGGCCGCGTAGTCCTCGGCGGAGGGAATGCCAAGCGCTTCGAGGTCGCGGCCGCAGAGCGTGCCGGAGCCGGCGGTCTCGGATGGCGGCATGAACCATTGCATCAGGTGATAGGAAAAATCGGCGAGCGGGTCGCCCAGCGTCGCCAGTTCCCAGTCGAGCACGGCGAGAATGTCGATGCGATCATCGGCGACGATGACATTGTCGAGCCGGTAGTCGCCATGCACGAGCCTGACCGGCGCCGGCGGCGGCAGGTTTTGCGGCAGCCAGGCGATCAGCCGTTCCATATCGTCGATCGTCTCGGTCTGCGAAGCGCGATACTGCCTCGACCAGCGCTCGATCTGGCGGGAGACGTAGTTATCGCCGCGACCGAAATCGGCGAGCCCGATCGCGGCGGGGTCGTATCCATGCAGCCGGGCGATGGTCCCGTTCATGGCGTCGTAGACCGCGGCGCGTTCGGGCGCTGCGGCGCCCGGCATGTGCGGTTCCCAGAACACGTGGCCGTCGACGAAACCCATGACGTAGAAGGCCGTGCCGATGATGTCCTCGTCATGACAGTAATGGAGCGGCGTGGCGACCGGGAAGCCCTGCGCGTGCAGGGCCTGAAGGACGCGGAACTCGCGGTCCACCGCGTGGGCCGACGGCAACAGCTTCCCGGGCGGCTTGCGCCGCAGCACGTAGCGCCGGATGGGCGTGTCGATGAGATAGGTCGGGTTCGACTGGCCGCCGCGGAACTGACGCGCCGCGAGCGGCGGCACGAATCCCGCGATGTGCTCGGCCAGATGGGCGGCGAGCCGGTCGGTGTCGATGCGCAAACCAGAGGACACATCCTTGGTGCCGGAAAACGCGGCCTGGCGGTCGATGGGGGTCATGCGGGGGTGTCTTGCGTTTCGTCTGGATCTTACACGATCGATCTTCCTTCGTGCCCCGGACGCGGTGCGGTGGATCGCTCTTTCGCGGTCTGCCGCACCGCGGATCCGGGGCCTGGCCGTAGCGCTCGTCCCGACAAGCGCCAGAGCAAGGCTCCGGTTCAGCGTCGCACCACTCCGCTGCGCTTTGCTCCGCTACGCGCTGTGCCGCGCCCGGGGCACAAAGGAGGCGAACGATCGAACCTCGTCTCAGGCGAGAAACTCCAACAACGCCTCCGTGGTGGCCTTCGGGTTTTCCTCCGGCAGGTAATGCCCGCAGTCGACCGCATGGCCGCGCACGTCGTCGGACCATGGCTGCCAGGCCTTGAGTGGGTTCTTGGTCTGGCTCGGAATGCCGGTTTCGCCCCACAGCACCAGCAACGGGCAGTCGATCTTCTTTCCCGCCTTGTGGTCGGCCTCGTCATGGGCGAGGTCGGTGGTGCGGCCGGCGCGATAGTCCTCGCAGGTGGCGTGGATGCGGGCCGGATCCTTGAAGAACGTGCGGTAGTGGGCGAGCGCGCGCGGATCGAACCCGGAGAGGTCCTTGGTCTTGGTGCCTTCCGCGGTCTTCCAGTCCCAGAAATGCACCGGGTTGGAGCCGATCATGGTTTCCGGGAATGGCGTCGGCAGGGCCAGGAAGGTCCAGTGCCAGACGCGGGACGCGAGGCGCGCATCCATATTGTGCCACATGGCGTAGGTCGGCACGATGTCCAGCACCGCGAGCCTTTCCAGCCGGCCCGGATGGTCGAGGGCGAGCCGATAGGCGACGCGGCCGCCGCGGTCGTGGCCGACGAGGCGGAAGCGCGCATGGCCGAGCTTTTCCATGAGCTCGACCATCACCTTGGCCATGGCGCGTTTCGTATAGGGGGCGTGGTCGGCTTCCGCGTGCGGCGCCACCGACCAGCCGTAGCCGGGCAGGTCGGGGATGACCAGGGTGAACTGCTTGGCGAGTTCCGGCGCCACCTTGTGCCACATCACGTTGGTCTGGGCGTAGCCGTGCAGCAACATCAGCGGCGGCCCCTTGCCGCCGACGCGGGTGAATATCTTGCCGATGGACGTGTTGGCCCATTTGGAGTCGAAGCCGGGGTAAAGATCCGCGAGGTCGGGCATGCGACGCTCCGTTGCGGTTGCTTTTACGGTCGCCAGGCCGGCACGATATCTGTCTTGGAAAAGTCGTTGCCTTTGTAGAGCAGAGGTTCATCGCGCGCCTTGGCAAGCGCGTAGGGAAAGCAGTCGGCCAAGTTCAGATTGGCGGGGTGCCAGCCACGGCCGAAGCGGAGATAGGCCGCACGTGCGGCGATTGCATCGTCGGTCGTCACCGCCGCGACTTCGATCGACATGCGGCGTATCATGTCGTCGACGAGATCAATGGCCGTCCGGTCGCGCTTCTTGCCGACCGCGACAACGGACGTTTCATACAATGTCAAGGCCGAGACCACGAGACGCGTTTCTTCCGCCATGACGTCCATGAGCGCCGGGCGTTCCGGCTCGCCGAAAATCACCGCGATGATTGCGGACGTGTCCAGCACCATCAATCGAAAACGCCGTGTTCGTTGTAGCCGAGGATTTCGTCAGGGGTGCGGGCGTCGACGGTCGGCATGGCATCGAAGGCTGCCACGATTTCGGTAAGCATGCGTTTGCGCGCCGAGATTTCGTCCCGATGCAGCGGCATGTGGGACAATCTCTCGCGCACGGCGATCTTCACGGCATCGGTGATCGTCTCGCCGGTACGTTCGGCGAGTTCGCGAATGAGGCGGTCAGCCTCTTCGTCCTTGATCAGCACCGCCATGGAGACCACATATATATTCGAACAACCAGGAATATATACGGTCACGATGGGTTTGGCGAGGAGGTATCAGCGCCTTTTTGCCTCACGGGCGATCGCTCGATAGCCGATATCCCGGCGGCAAAACCCTTCCGGCCAGCGCACGAGGTCGACGGCCGCATAGGCGCGCGCCTGCGCCTCTTTGACCGTTCGGCCGCTAGCGCTGACATTAAGGACGCGGCCGCCATTGGCGAGGATGCGGCCATTCTCCGCTCGGGTGCCGGCGTGGAAGATTTCCACGTCGTCGAGTTCGGCGGCGGCGTCGAGGCCGTCGATGACGGTGCCTTTGGCATAGCTGCCCGGATAGCCTTTTGCCGCCATGACGACGGTGAGGGCCGCGTCGTCACTCCAGCGCAGGCCGAAGTTCTTGAGCATGCCGTCGCAGGAAGCGATGAGGGCTGGCACGAGGTCCGAGCGCAGCCGCAGCATCATGACCTGACATTCGGGGTCACCGAAGCGGACATTGTATTCGATCAGCTTGGGAACGCCGGCGTCGATCATCAGGCCGGCGAACAAGACGCCCCTGTAGGGGCAGCCCTCAGCCTTCATGGCTTTGAGGGTCGGCAGAATGATCTCGTCCATGGTCCGCCGGGTCACCGCCTCGTCCATGATGGGGGCCGGCGAATAGGCACCCATGCCGCCGGTGTTCGGTCCCTCGTCGCCGTCGAAGACGCGCTTGTGATCCTGGGCGGAGACCAGCGGCACGGCATTCTCGCCGTCGCAGAGGACGAAAAAGCTCGCCTCCTCGCCGGTGAGGAATTCCTCGATCACCAGTTCGGCGCCGGCGTCTCCGAGGCCGCCACCGAGGATCATGTCGACCGCCGCTTCGGCTTCGGCCAGCGACATGGCGACGACGACGCCCTTGCCGGCGGCAAGCCCATCGGCCTTGATCACGATGGGGGCGCCTTGCGCGCGCACATGGGCCTTGGCGGCGGCGGCATCGGTGAAGCGCTCATAGGTCGCGGTCGGAATGCCGTTTGCCCGGCACAGGTCCTTGGTGAAGCTCTTGGAGCCCTCGAGCCGCGCCGCCGCGGCGGTCGGGCCGAACGCCTTGATGCCGGCGGCCGAAAGGTCGTCGACGATGCCGGCGACCAGCGGCGCTTCCGGGCCGACGACCACGAAGTCGATCGCCTTGTCACGGCAGAAGGCGATGACCGCCTTGTGGTCCGCGAGGTCGAGCGCGACGCACTCGGCCTCCCGGGCGATGCCGGCATTGCCGGGGGCGCAATAGAGGCGGTCGGCCAGGGGGCTGGCGGCGATCTTCCAGGCCAGGGCGTGCTCGCGCCCCCCGGAACCGAGGAGGAGGATGTTCATAGGTCTCGTTCGACGACGGCGTTGCGGTGGGCCGGATGTATCACGGCCGGCGCCCACTGCAAGGTGATCGGCCGCGATGCCCCGGCGGACTGGCTGGAAATGCCCCCGCAACCTGGACTCGGTGGTCGGAACACCCGCCCGCGAAGGATGGGCTTGGTACGCCGGCCGGCGTCACCGTGACGCTCGACATCATGCGCGGCGGCGAAAAACGCGCCGTCGAGGTGAAGTCGATGACCCGCCTCGATCATCTGCGGCTCAAGTCGACGTTTTGACACGGCACCACCTTCGTCATGCCCGGGCTTGTCCCGGGCATCCACGCCTTACAGGCTGTGCCGCGCCAAAGACGTGGATGGCCGGGACAAGCCCGGCCATGATGAATCCTGTACCGCCTACTTCGCCAGCGAGATCAGCGAGAACTTCTCGTCCGCCGCCTGTTCGGGCGTCGGCGAGCGGCCGGCGTCGAGGAGGCGGCGGGCGGCGGTGTGGTCGGGGGCGCGGTTGACGGAATCGACCGCGAGCAGCTTTTCGCCCTTGAAATAGAACAGCGAGAATTTTCGCTCCTCGACCGAGCCCCGCACCACGGTGCTGTCGTAGCCCGCGGTCAGGCCGGCCATCTGCAGCCGCACATCGTATTGATCCGACCAGAACCACGGCGCCGCCGTGAAGGGCCGTTCCTTGCCGATGAGCGCCGCGGCGCCGGACTTCGCCTGCTCGATGGCGTTCTGCACCGATTCCAGGCGCAACAGCGTGCCGTCGGCGGTGCGCCGCGCCGTGCAGTCGCCGGCGGCGACGATCAAAGGATCGCTGGTGCGCGAACAGTCGTCGACGATGATGCCGCGATCGCAGGCGATGCCACACTCTTGTGCGAGTTCCGCGTTGGGGATGATGCCGACGCCGACCACCACGAGATCGCCCGTGTGGGTTGCGCCGTCCGCGGTAGTGACGCCGCTCACTTCCGCGTCGCCAACGAAGCCGGTCACCTGGGTGTTGAGGCGGATGTCGACGCCATGGGATGTGTGCAGCTCATGGAAGAACTTCGAGATGATCGGCGTCGAGGTGCGGGCGAGGAGGCGCTCCAGCGCCTCGATGACGACCACCGGCTTGCCGGCCTTGCTGGCCGCGGCGGCGATTTCCAGCCCGATGAAGCCGCCGCCCACGACGACGACGCGGCTCGCCTTGGCGATGCTCTCGGCGATGCGGCGCGAATCCTCGATGGTGCGCAGCACCAGGATGCCGGCGAGGTCGGCGCCGGGCAGCGGCAGGGTGCGGGCGCGCGAGCCGGTCGCGAGCGCGAGGGCGCGATAGGTGAGGCTTCTGCCGTCGGAGAGGTTAACGGTGCGGGCGTTGCGGTCGATCCCGGTCACCGTGACGCCGGTGATGAGGTCGATCTCTTTGGCGGCGAGAGCCTCGGGACCGCGCAGCACCAGACGGTCCTGCGCCATTTCACCGAGCAGGAAGGCCTTGGACAGGGGCGGACGCTGGTAAGGGGCGTGATGTTCGTCGCCGATCACGAGGAGCGGACCGTCATAACTTTCCGCGCGCAGGGATTCGGCCAGCTGGAGACCGGCCTGGGCGGCGCCGACGACGATGATGGGGTCGCTCATGGGACGGGGATTTTCCAAAAAGCAGGAGGGGCGGACCGGCGCAGGTGTGTAGCCACCGGGCGCAGCCCGCGCAAGCGCCGGCAGTCGCGCCGGCCGACCGTGGCCCGCAGACCACAACCACCAGAAGGGTATATGCATCTCCGCAAATATGCGTAGGTTCCGTGTGGCATGGCGCATCCGCAGTGGTATCATCTCCTTGGGGGCTAGATTTACGGAGGTGTCGCCGATGCGCTCTTCGATCCCGGTCCGGCAGCAGCGGCACATCCTGTGCGTGTTCCCGAGCTACACGCCCTCCTTCGGGACCTTCCAGCACGCCTATGCGCTGATGGGGGACGTGGGAGCCTTCATGCCGCCCCAGGGCCTTCTGGTGATCGCCGCCTACATGCCGTCATCCTGGCCGGTGCGGTTCGTCGACGAGAACATAAAGCCCGCCACCGCCGCCGATTTCGACTGGGCCGACGTGGTGCTGGTCTCCGGCATGCACATCCAGGCGTCCCAGATCCACGACATCCAGGCGCGCGCCCGCGCCCATGGCAAGGTCACGGTGCTGGGGGGCCCGTCGGTGTCCGGGGCGCCGGAGATGTATCCGGGCTTCGACTATCTTCATATTGGCGAACTGGGTGACGCCACCGACGAACTGGTGCGCCGGCTCGATGCCAGCGTCGTGCCGCCCGCCGAACAGGTGCGCCTGGAAACGGGCGAGCGCGTCGCCCTCGACGCCTTCCCGGTGCCAGCCTACGACCTCGTCCCGCTGGGCCGGTACCTGATCGGCAGCCTGCAATTCTCATCCGGCTGTCCGTATCGGTGCGAATTCTGCGACATTCCGGCTCTCTATGGCCGCCAGCCCCGGCTCAAGACGCCCCAGCAACTCACCGGCGAGCTCGACGCCATGCTGGCGCAGCGCCGACATCCGGTCGTCGTCTACTTCGTCGACGACAATTTCATCGGCAACAAGAAGGCGGCGCGCGACATGCTCGTGCATCTCGTCGCCTGGCAGGAGGAGCGCGGCTATCCGCTCAACTTCGCCTGCGAGGCGACGCTCAATCTCGCCAAGCAGACCGATATTCTCGCGCTGATGAAGCAGGCCGGCTTCGTCACCGTCTTCGTCGGCATCGAGACGCCGGAGACCGACGCCCTCAAGGGCATGCGCAAGGACCAGAACCTGATGGTGCCGATGCTCGAATCCATCGGCACGCTGAACCATTACGGCCTCGAGGTCACCGCCGGCATGATCATCGGCCTCGACACCGATTCCGATGCGACCGAGCATCGCGTCATCGATTTCATCGAGCAGTCGCAGATCCCGATCCTGACCCTCAATCTCCTGCAGGCGCTGCCGAAGACGCCCCTGTGGGAACGCCTCGCGCGCGATGGCCGCATCGCCGACGACCCGCGGCTGGAATCCAACGTGCGTTTCCTGCGTCCCCACGACGAGGTGGTGGCGTCGTGGCGGCGCTGCATCGCCCACGCCTATGCGCCCGAGCATCTCTACGCGCGCTTTCGCCATCAGGTCGACGCCACCTATCCGAACCGTATTCAAGCGACGCCGCGCGGCCGCCTGACCATCCCCAATCTCAAGCGCGGGGCGACGCTCGCCTACAATGTGGCGAGCCGGGTCGGCTGGCGCGCCGACTACCGCGGCGCGTTTTGGCGGGCGGCGGGGCCGGCGCTGCGGCGCGGCCAGATCGATGCGGCCCTGGGCATGGGCTTCGTCGGCCACCACCTGATCCAGTTCTCGCGCGAAGCTCTCGCCGGGCGTCAGAACGCCTCGTTCTATTCGACCAGCGGCAACGCCGAAAAACTCGCCGCCGCGGCGGCGACGTGAATGAACGGCGCGGATGCTGTACCCTCCTCGTGTGGGCAGCGTTTCCGCACCGATCGCGAAATCAAGACCTAAGTCGGAGCTTCCGTCCGCTGGGTTCGTTCGCAATCGTCCCCGCAAGCTTCGTTGGTCGCTCGGGTGCATGGGGCTGATGATATAGGGTTGGAATGGATGTGCAGTTTTGAGATGACAACTATAAGTTGATTTGCTTACTATGGTGTGCCCGCATGGAGGGCGGCTGTTCTAGAGGGGCACATCACATGAAGCGACGATCATTGGTTAAGATCGCGGCAACAACTGCGGCGCTGACACTCTTGGTGTTCGGGACGCCGACGACGGAAGCTCAAACCTTACAACCGCAAACACGTCAGGAGTTGCAGCGAGTATTCGGAGCAGGCGAACGACCAACTTCCCCGAGCCAGCCTGCGGGTGTCAATCCCGCCCTCCCGCCATCTGCACAACAGGAACTGTTCAGGACGTTCGGCCGAACGTTGGATCTATCGCAAAGCATCCGCATGCAAGCGACCCCATCCTCGACGCGCGGCATGCAACAGTTGCCATTCTTAACCGGCAATGACCCGAAATCCTATTTGGCGGGCTGGCATAACATTTCCTTGGACGTGACGGCGATCGATCACTCCCCGATCCTGAATGCAAGTCCGGCGACTTTTCTTCAGCAGTTTGGTCCGGCACGCGCCGCTCGTGCGCTCGCCCTTGTTCATCTTGCCATGTTCGAATCTGCAAACCGGTTGACCGGAGCGCGATACGAATCGCTGGTCTTCCCGACGAATGAACCGCCGCCTGCTGCAAATCCCAATGCGGTCGCCGCCGCGATCTCCGAGTCAGCATTTCAGGTTATTTCATGGCTCTATCCCGGCCTCACTGATATGGCGTTGACGTCGAGGATGGGGGGGCAATGTGTAACGAGCGATCCGCTGATCTTGCGCGAATACATTTACTGTTCGCTTGCGGAAACGAGGAAGGCCTTCGGAGAGGATTCGACCCAAATCGGTATCGCCTTGGGTCGCGAGATCGCAGGGCGCATCAAGACCAAGTTTCAGGGAGATGGTTCGGCCACGCCCGAGCCGGTCTGGAGTTCGGACTTTTCGCCGCGGACAGTTCCCGCCGCCGGTCAATTTCAGATCACGCAATGGCAAATTGATCCGGTCTCGAAACTCCAAGTCGCCCTCGGAGGACGTTGGGGCGATGTACATCCCATGACGCTTTCCTCGTCATTCCAGTTCCGCCGAAGCGAAGCGCAATCGCCGATCCGAAGACACCGTGACAAGGATCCGACGAACTGGGATTCGTACAAGGCGCTGATCGAGTACGCCGGCGAATATCGACTGAATTCGACCGGTCTCTCTGATCCCGCGATCGCACTTGCACGCGATGGCTTCTTCGTCGCCCAACTCTGGGCTTATGATGCGACGGCAGGGCTTTGCGCCCCTGGGCGTCTCTACAATCAAATCGCTGACGCCGTGCTGAAAGAAATCGTTGACAAGCCGGCGAGCAGGCGACAGGGGGCGATCGATCCGGATAAGGTGGAAGACGTGGCGCGCTTTTATTCCCTCGTCAACCTCGCGCTGGGGGACGCCGCGATCGCCGCTTGGGATGAAAAATATCACTTCCAGTTTCCCCGGCCCATAACTGTGATCAGGTCCACGCAGGCAAAGGATCCGAACACCAAGAAAGTCTGGTATCCGCTGGGAGCCCAAGTGACCAATTCCGAAGATGGGAAGAACATCAGTCCGCCGTTTCCCGCGTATCCATCCGGCCATGCGACATTCGGGGGAGCGCTTTTCGGCGTTCTCAGGCAGTATGTAGCCGATCCGAACACGTTCGAATTCAAGTTCCTCTCGGACGAGTTCAACGGGAAGAATAAGGACGTCTATAATTATGTTCGCTGCTTGTCGAACGCTGAAAATCCAGATGGGTCAACGGGCGGAAAATACGCAAAGTTCTGCCGGGAGCGGACGTTCACATTCAGCTGCGCCGAGCGGGAGAACGCCGACAGCCGCATCTTCATGGGAGTTCATTGGATATTCGATGCCGATGACGGGATCGTGCTCGGCAATCAGGTGGCGAGCCATGTCGTCCGCACCGCGCTGAAGGACAAGAGTGGCGGGGTGCAACCGGTACTCTTTTCCGCACCGCCGGGCCTCAAACGTGCCGATCTTATTTGTCGTGACACCGCTTGGCCTGACGGGTGGGAGGAAGCGTTCGGCGCCAAGGATTTTGTGACCACGGAGATCCGCTAGCAGTTGTGAACGGCCGCGCCGCATATCGGCGTGGCCGTTTGCTTCATTGATTTCTTTGCCTACCGCGCAAAATGCCATGCGCATAGCAGGACGGCTGCGGTCGCGGCTCACAACTGTCGCTGCACGGTGCACCACGCAGCGGCGAGTCGACGGGTTGGCCAATTTTCGTCGTTCGCTTAGGCTGGCGTACGCAATGCTAGCCGCGAGTCTTTCTATGCCCCACGTCTCCGACGCTGATCTTCGTCCCAACCTGCCCGAATGGACCGTGTCCGAACTCTCCGGCGCGCTCAAGCGCACCGTCGAGGACGCCTACGGGCATGTGCGGGTGCGCGGCGAGATTTCCGGTTATCGGGGCCCGCATTCCTCGGGGCACGCCTATTTCGCCTTGAAGGACGAGGGCGCGCGCATCGACGCGGTGGTGTGGAAGCAGGCCTTCGCCAAGATGCGCATCAAGCCGCAGGAAGGTCTCGAGGTGGTGGCGACCGGGCGGCTCACCACCTATCCGGGTCGTTCCAACTACCAGATCGTCATCGAGAGCCTGGAACCGGCGGGCCTCGGCGCCCTCATGGCGCTCCTCGAAGAGCGCAAGAAGAAGCTCGCCGCCGAAGGCCTGTTCGACGAGGCGAGAAAGCAGCTCCTGCCGTTCCTGCCCGACGTCATCGGCGTCGTCACCTCGCCCACCGGCGCCGTCATCCGCGACATCCTGCACCGGCTCGAAGACCGCTTTCCGCGCCGGGTGATCGTGTGGCCGGTGCGCGTGCAGGGGGAGGGCGCCGCCGAGGAAGTGGCGGCGGCGATCAACGGCTTCAACGACCTGCCCGTCGGCGGCAAGGTGCCGCGGCCGGATCTTCTCATCGTCGCCCGCGGCGGCGGCTCCATCGAGGATCTGTGGGCCTTCAACGAGGAAATCGTGGTCCGGGCGGCGGCCGACAGCATGATCCCGCTCATTTCAGCGGTCGGCCACGAGACCGACATCACCCTGATCGATTTCGTCTCCGACCGCCGCGCGCCGACGCCGACGGCCGCGGCCGAGATGGCGGTGCCGGTCCGGAGCGAATTGATCGCTCGCGTCGACGGCCTCGCCCGGCGGGCTTTCGGATGCTGGGCGCGGGCGCAAGAGCAGCGCCGCACCGAACTTCGTGCCGTCGCGCGCGCCCTGCCGAGCCTCGATCAACTCATGGCGATCCCCCGCCAGAGGCTCGACGGCGCCGCCGACCGCCTGCCGCGCGCCCTGCGGGCCAATGCCCAGGTGCACCGCACCGCCTTGTCGCGTGCCGCCGCGGCGCTGACGCCGGTGATGCTCAGGAACCGGCTTCGCCGCGAGGAGGAGCGCCTGGAAGGATTTTTGGGCCGCGCCGCGCGCTGCATGCGGGTGCAGCAGGATCGCAGGCGCGAGCGCTTCCTTGCCGCCGATTCGCGCCTCGACGCCTCGCTACGCCACAATGTGCAGGCCCATCGTGATCGCATCGGCCGCGACCGCGAGCGCGCCGCGACGCTCGCCGCGCGGGCTGCCCGAGCCCTGTCCGCCGTCATCGAACGGCGCTCCGCCCGCCTCGCCGGCGCCGGCCAACTCCTCTCGGCCCTGTCCTATCAGGGCGTGCTGGCGCGTGGCTTCGCGCTGGTTCGCGGTCCCGCTGGCGCCCCGTTACGCAACGCGGCCGCGGTGACGCCGGGCATGACCCTCGACATCGAGTTCGGCGACGGACACGTGCAGGCGGTCGCGGATGGCACGCCGCTGCCGCGCGCTCCCGAACCGGTCCGGCCGCGTCGAAGAGGCGGCGGTGCCAGCGGGCAGGGGAGCCTGTTCGACGCCTGAGCGACGCCCGAGCGAGGCCTGTGCGTCCAAGCCGGATGCGGGCTGATCGGGGGTTTCGCGGCGCGTGCTCAGCGATTATGTTCGTTCCGCCCGCGCCGTCGTCCGGAGGTTCCGTCCCGTGCTCAATCGCTTCGATAGCCGCTCGTCCCACTCGGGCGAGGCCGAAATCCGGTATCTCGATGGCGACTTTCGGCTGGTGCGCCCCGGTACCTATGTGCGCTGCGCCGTCACCGGCGTCGCCATCCCGATCGAAGAGCTCAAATACTGGAGCGTCGAGCTGCAGGAAGCCTATGTGAGCCCGGAAGTGGCCATCCAGCGTCGCTATCCCGGCCGCTTCAAGCCGGCCGAGTGAGGGCCGCGAGCGCGGATTTGACCGCAGCGGTATCGTCGAACACCAGCGTGACCGGCACGGTCGCGGTACGGCGCGCGAGGTCCGCGCGCTCTGCCGCTCCACCCAGGCGCACAAAGTCTTTTTCCGTCGTCACCAGGGTCAGGCCGGCCTGTTCGGCCCGGCGCACCAGATCGTTGGCCTCCGCCGCCGTGTAGGCGTGGTGATCCGGGAAGGTCACCGCCTGCGTGACCGCGATACCGGCGGCCTCCAGGGTGGCGAAGAATTTTCGCGGATGGCCGATGCCCGCGAAGGCAAGGACCGGGCGGCCGGCAAGGGCCGCCAGGGCGGCGGTGTCCGGCACCAGCCGTCCCGTCCACACCGGAAGTCCGCACCGTTGTGCCGCGGCGGCGGCGAGATCGGCGAACCGTGACGGTGCACCCACCACCACCATGGCCTGGGCGCGGTCGATCTGGGCTTTCAGGCCCGCCCGCAGCGGGCCGGCCGGAACGGTGCAGCCGTTGCCGATGCCGCGGTGGCCGTCAATCACGAGGAGAGAAAAGTCCTTGTGCACGGACGGGCTCTGAAAGCCATCGTCGAGGATGAGGATGTCGGCGCCTTGCGCCAGTGCCACCGCGGCGCCCGCGGCACGGTTGCGTCCCACCACCGTGGTGGCGGCGCGCGCCAGCAGCAGCGGTTCGTCGCCGACCGCGGCGGCATCATGATGCGGAGAGACGATCACCGGGCCAGCGAGCGAGCCGCCATAGCCGCGCGTCAGGAAGGCGGGCCGGCGGCCGGCGGCTGCGAGCATGCGGGCGATCGCGATGGCGGTCGGGGTCTTGCCGGCGCCCCCGACCGTCGGATCGCCGATGCAGACGACCGGGGCTGCGACGCGCGCGGCCGGCTTTCCCATGCGCCGCGTCGCCACCGCGTCATAGGCCATCGCCAAAGGTGACAGCATGGCGCTGATCGCGCCCGGCGCCTGCCACCAGAAGGCCGGTTCACGCATCGGGCAATCGCTGTTCGAGACGAAGCTGGAGGAAATAGGGTTCGAGCGCCGAGAACGTACGATCGAGGGCGCCGCCGAGAAGATCGACGGTCTTGCCCCCGGACGCGATCACGCGGTCGAGTTCGTTGCGGTCCTTGAGCCAGGCGCCGATCCGCAGGGCGAGCCGGCCCGCATCCTCGACGAGCTCGGCACCGTGGTGCTGGTCGAGGGTGGCGTAGAGATCCTTGAAATTGCCCACATGCGGCCCGTGCAGGATGGCGGCGCCGAGCTTGATCGGTTCGATGGGATTCTGGCCGCCATGGGGAATGAGCGAGCCGCCCATGAACACGATGGGGGCGAGCCGGTAGATGATGCCGAGCTCGCCGACGGTGTCGCACAGATAGATGTCCGTGCGCGCCGTCGGCAACTGGCCGCGCGAGCGCTGGGCGGCGGAAAGCCCGGTCGCCGCGATCGCCGACATGATGCCATCGCCGCGCTCGGGATGACGCGGCACGATGATGGTGGCGAGACCCGGAAAGCTGTTCCTGAGCCGGCGGTGGACCTCGATCATGGCGGCTTCTTCGCCCGGATGGGTCGAGGAGGCGGTGATGATGGGGCGGCCCGCGAGCGCAGTCCGCAAGGCGGACAGCTTCGCTTCGTCCACCGGCAGCGCCGGCACGTCGAGCTTGAGATTGCCGGTCGTGGTGATGCGCGGTGCGCCCAGGGCGTCGAACCGTTCGGCGTCGACGGTGGTGCGGGCGAGGCAGAGATCGATGCGCCGGAACAGCGTCTCGATGGTGCGCGGCATATAGCGCCAGTGCCGGAAGGAGCGCTCCGACAAGCGGCCGTTGACGACGATCAGCGGCACGCCGCGGGCATGGCAGCCCAGGATCATGTTGGGCCACAGATCGGACTCGACGAACAGCGCCATCGCGGGTCGCCAGTGGTCGAGGAAGCGGGCCACGAAGGCCGGTACGTCATAGGGGAAGAATTGATGGATGATGCCGGCGGACAGTCGCCGCGCGGCGATTTCCGCCGAGGTCACCGTGCCGGTGGTGACCAGAACCTTGAGTCCGCTGGCGGCGATGCGTTCGATCAGCGGTAGCGCGGCCACGAATTCGCCGACGCTGGCGCCGTGGATCCAGACGAGCGGACCCGGCGGGCGCTCGAGCCTGCTTTCGCCGAAGCGCTCCGCGAATCTTTCCGGATGCTCCTTGCCACGCCCGAGCCGGCGCTTGGCGAGGTAGGGAGCGAGCGAGGTCGCCGCGCCCGTCACCGCGCGATAGGTGCGCAGGCTCAAGGGCAGGCGTTCATCCACGATGGTCTCCCCGATGGCCGTCCGCGATCGCGTAGGCCCTCTCGGTGGCGGAATTGAGTGCGGCCTGCAAGGTGAGGCGGTATGCTTCGAGCTCGTTCTCGTCGGCCTTGTGGGGGACCCGGATGAGCTCGCCGGCGACGACGCCGATGCGGCTGAACGGCAGGTTCACGGCCGAACGATCCCAGTTGCGCAATTCGATCCTGCGGCTGCTGGCGACGGCGACCGGACAGATGGTGCGTCCGGAATATTGTGCCAGCTTGATGATGCCGGCACCGGCGATTCGCGAAATCTTGGGAACGTCGGCGGTCAGCGCCATCGACCAGCCGTCTTCGATGGCGGTGAGCATCGCCTTGAAGGCGCCCACGCCGCCCTTGCGATCGAAGCGCCGGCCCATGTCACCCGACCCCCTGATCGTGCCGACTCCCAGCCGCTCGGCCGCGATGGCGTTGATTTCGCCATCGTGATGGCGGGAGATCAACACTTTGGCGGGCTGCCCCTTGCGGACGAAGGGAACCAGGAAATGCTGCCCGTGCCACATGGCGAGGATGATGGGCAGTTGGGAGTTCATCTGTTCGTAGATGTCCGCAGGTTCGATCACCACCTTGCTGGTCTTCCAAACAAGTCGCAAATATTCTGCGGCCACCAAGCCGATGCCTTTCTGCACGATCGGCGAGTGCATCAGACGCTTCGTGAGGCGCTTGAAATCGGACATCGGCAGCTTTGCACAATCAGAAGAAGACGTGGCCGGGCGTCGGCGACGGCTCGACGCGGACTCCCGCATTTCGGACGGCGCGCACTTTTTTGTGGTCCAGCCGGGCCGTTGGCCGCGGCTCGTACAGCTCAGCGATGCGCAATTCCACGTGCACGAATCAAATCCGTCAATTGCCGATGTCGCGAAAGACCGGCCGCGATGAGAGCCTCGTGGATCGGCTCAGGCCGATTGTAGGCCAAGACCTCTCCCGCCAACGTCGTCAGCGCCCCGCCAGCTTCGTGCACCAAAAGGTCGGCTGCCGCAAGGTCCCAATCGTGACTGGCGGTCGACGCGAAGGCGACATCCAGCGTGCCCTGCGCCACGCGGGTCAAGCGCAGGGCGAGCGAATGGATCTTCGGTTCCGGCACCACGCCGGGCAGCGCCGCCGCCAGCCCGTCAATATAGCGGCGCGGACCGGCGACCCGTGCGTGTTCGATGCCGCCGGGGTTGGCCGCGATGGGGCGCCCGTTGCAGGAGGCGCCGCCGCCCGCCGTGGCGAGAAACAATTCGTTCGCGAACGGCGCGAACAGCGCCGCGAGGATCGGTCGTTCGCCTTCGTTCAAGGCGACCGAGATCGTCCAGTCGGGCAGTCCGGCCAGGAAAGCGCGCGTGCCGTCGATCGGATCGACGATCCACACGCGCCTCGCATCAAGCCGGCTGCGATCGTCCTCGGTTTCCTCCGACAGCCATCCGCATCCCGGCGCGATCGTCTCGAGGCGCTGGCGCAGCAAGCGATCGAGAGCCACGTCGGCGTCCGACACCGGCGAGTTGCCTGGCTTGAGCCAGGAACGTACCGGCGTACGGAAGAAGCCGAGCGCAAGCGCTCCGGCCTCGCGCATGACGGCCGAAAGCGGTTCGATCATGTCCACGGGATCGGGCACGGAATCAGACGCCCGCCACGGTCAAACCGTCGACCAGCACGGTGGGCGCGTTGGTGCCGTATTTGAAAGTCAGGTCGTTGGCGGGCTGGAGCGAACGGAACATGTCGAAGAGATGGCCCGCGATGGTCACTTCGCTGACCGGATAGGCGATCTCGCCGTTCTCGATCCAGAAGCCGGCGGCGCCGCGGCTGTAGTCGCCCGTCACCGTGTTGACGCCCATGCCGATCAGATCGGTGACGAAGAAGCCCTGTGCGATGTCGCCGACGAGCTCCGCCGGCGTCAGCGCGCCGGCTTCGAGATGAAGATTCGACGGTCCGGGCGAAGGCGTCGACGATACGCCGCGCTGCGCATGGCCGGTGGTTTTCAGGCCGAGTTCGCGGGCGGTGGCGCAGTCGAGGATCCAGGTCGTCAGCACGCCGTCGTCGACAAGGGCGCGGCGCTCGACGGCGACGCCCTCGGCATCGAAGGGATGCGAGCGCAGGCCGCGCATCCGCAAGGGATCGTCGACGATGCGGATTCCCGGTGCGAACAGGCGCTCGCCGAGCTTGTCCTTGAGAAAGCTGGTCTTGCGCGCCACCGCGGCGCCGTTGATCGCGGAGGCGAGATGTCCGACCAGCGAGCCCGCCGCGCGCGGATCGTAGATCACCGGTACGCGCTGCGTGGGCACCTTGCGGGACTTGAGGCGCTTGACGGCGCGCTCTCCCGCCGCGCGCCCGATCGCCGTGGCGGGCTCGAGATCGGTGGCGTGCACCGCGGAGGAAAAGTCGTAGTCGCGCTCCATGCCGGTGCCCTCGCCGGCGATGGCCTGCATGGAGATGCCGTGGCGCGATCCGATATAGGCGCCCGAGAAGCCGGCGCTGGTGACGAGCACCATGCCGCCGATGCCGGCCGACGCCGAGGCGCCGCCCGACTTGGTGACGCCCGCAACCGACAAGGCGGCCGCCTCGGCTTCGATCGCCATCCGTTCGAGATCGGCGACCGACGGCAGCACCGGATCGATGAGATCGAGGTCGGGAAACGTCGAGGCCGTGAGTGCCGGATCGGCGAGACCCGCATAGGGATCCTCCGGCGTCGCCCGCGCCATCGCGACCGCCCGCGCGGCGAGTTCGCCCGCATCGACGGCCGGATCGCTGGACGACACTACCGCCTGGCGGCGGCCTATGAGGACGCGCAGGCCGAGACTGTCGCCTTCCGAGCGCTCGGATTCCTCCACCGCGCCCTCGCGCACCTCCACCGACAAGGACATGCCCCGCATGGCAACGGCGTCGGCCGCGTCGGCGCCGGCCCGGCGGGCGGCGGCCACCAGGGCTTCCGCGGTGGCGACGAGTTTCGATTGGTCGAGCAGGGAGGTCATCGGTTCACGGTCTTTCCGGTCGGGCGGGCAGGGCGGAGGGCAGCGAGGTTCGCAGCACACAAATGGCCCTGCCCGGCGGCCGCATCAAGGCACTTTGTCCACATGGTTCTGCAACGACGCTTCCCGAGTCGAAGGCAGAATGCAACCTCCCGTCAATCATGTCGGCGCAAGACCCGCAGGAAACCCTAGGTTAACCAGGGAAATTAAGCCGGTACCGATGTTCGTGCGCTAGTCTGTTCGCATGGGCCGAGGGACGTCAGATCCACGGCCACAGGGACAACGAGGCGTCAAATGAGTAGCGGCGGGGCCGAACCTGCCGGGTCGAGCCGCATTTTGCGGCTCGATCCATTTTCGCTGCCGGTGAGTTTCGAGGCCGGCGACGCGCGTGCCGACGAGCACACGAGGTTCGTCGAACTCGCCCGCGATCGGGTCGTGGTCCGGCGCGCCATCGCGGGCATTCGCATGGCGGCCGCGTCTCCGGTGGCCAATTATCTCGGTGTCGCCATCCGCGTGCTGCCGCCCGACGCCACGAGCGACGGTGGCGTCGCGGTCGTTCTCGAACACAGCGATCCCGGTCTGTCGGTGCCGGTCTATGTCGCGCCCGACGGCGTCGACGCGCTCGCCGAATGGCAGTCGTGGTCGAGCGTGCTCGGCCTGCCGCTGCTCGTGCGCGACGACGACGGCTCGTTGCGCGAACCATTCGCCCGCATGGGTGGCGTCCGTCTCGCGAGGGCGCAACCGCGCCGGCGGCGTCACACGGCGCTGCGCAAGCGCCGTCCGCGTCTGCCGCTGCGGCGCCGGCCCGTAGGGCTCGGAGCTTTTCCGCTCGTGCATCGCGGCGAACGCGAGATCATCGCCCGCAATTGAACGCGGGACCGCGATCATTTCCTCGTCATTCCGTGGCGCGAGCTTTCGCTCGCGCCCCGGAATGACGGAATTCGGTTGATTCGCAATGACGGGCCCGATCACCACCAGTGCTGCACGAGGGCGTCGAGCGTGAGCGCGGCGAACAGGATCAGTCCGGCGTCGCGATTGGACTTGAACAGCATCAGGCAGAGGTCGGAATCGTCGATGTCGAGGCGGCGGACCTGCCAGGCGAGATGGCCCGCGAAAGCCGCGAGACCGAGCGCGAATACGACGCCGGCGCCGGCCGTGAATGCGGCCGCGCCGATCAGCGTGACGGCGGCAGTATAGAACGCCGCCAGTATCGTCGGCGTGCGTTCTGCGAACAGCCGCGCCGTCGACTTGATGCCGATCAGGACGTCGTCCTCGCGATCCTGATGGGCGTAGATGGTATCGTAGGCGATCACCCAGACGATCGATCCCGCATAGAGCAGGACGGGGGAAAGATCGATGCGGCCGAACACCGCCGGCCAACCCATCAGCGCCCCCCACGAGAAGGCGAGCCCGAGCACGACCTGCGGCCAGTAGGTGATGCGCTTCATGAACGGGTAGATCGCGACCACTCCCAGGGAGGCGAGGCCGGTCGCGACCGTGAACCAGTTGAACTGGAGCAGGACGGCGAGGCCGACGAGTGCCAGCGCCGCCATGAACGCCGTCGCCTGGACGACGCTGACGCGGCCGGACGGGATCGGACGCGAGCGCGTGCGCGCGACCGAGCCGTCGAGGTTGCGGTCGACGATGTCGTTCCAGGTGCAGCCGGCGCCGCGCATCACGAAAGCGCCGACGAAAAACAAGGCGAGATGATCGATGCGCGGACCCACACGGCCGTCGGCGATGCCGGCGAGCGCCGCCGACCACCAGCACGGCAACAGCAGCAGCCAGGCGCCGATCGGCCGGTCGAAGCGGGCGAGGCGCAGATAGGGGCGTGACCAGTCGGGGGCGAGGTCATCGACCCAGTTGCCGACGGAATCGGCGACCCGCTCGGAGGCTTCGCTCATTTGGCGACGGCATTGCCGGTCAAGGTATTGAAGGTGCTGCTTTTGCCTTGGGAACTTGCCTCCGGTGTGCGGCGTGTCGTCCCGAGCGCATCGCTCAGGCTGGGGGCGGCGGGGGCGCCACCGGCAGGTCCGGCCGAGCACACTCTCTTGCGCACCGTCTGGGTCTTGGCATTGGCGGCGGTGAGCTGCTTGCCGAATTCGGGCGGGATGCCGCAACGCGCCGTATTGTCGGTGGTGTATTTCGCCCACCGGGACTCGGCCGCGGCGTAATTGGTGATGGCCGCGCAGACGTCCTCGCGCGACGCCTTCTTCGCGCTCTTGGAGCGCGCCGAAGCCGCCACCTTGTCGACCGAGTCGCGCAGCTTGTCGACGGCGGCGCGCAACTCGTTGAATTTCGGCATGCAGTCGGCCGGGGGGCCGCCGGCCGGGGGGGCCATCGGCCGTGGCGCCACCGCCGCCGACGGTGCCGCCACCATGGGGGCGGGGGCAGGTGCGGTCGGCCACGGCGCGGTCGTCGATTGGGGAGGCGGCGGGTCGGTCGGCCAAGGCAGGGTCTGGGCCGCGGCCGCGGAACCCGTCAGCGCAAGCCCCAACAGGATCAGCGGCAGCTTGACGCCCGGTTTGTCGACAGTCATGTCCCGGCTTCCTTCGGTGGTTCGCCAATCGCCCCGCAGCGCCGATATCCAGACCATGAATCCGGCGAGACGGCGGCACCGGCTGGCGCGAGCGTCTTTCGGCCGCTAAATCCGACCAGGGAAGGACTTAGCATGCCCCAATATGAGTTTCGCAGCCCCCGGCTATTTGTCGCGTCGCCGATGGCTGCCGGCGCGCGGCTGCCACTCGCCGCCGCCCAGACCCATTATCTCGCCGACGTGCTGCGGCTCAAGCCCGCAAGTGCGGTGCTGGTCTTCAATGGCCGCGATGGTGAATGGCTGGCCCGCTTCGAGCCGGAGGGCCGCCGCACTGCCTACCTGACGCTGGAGCATCAGGCCCGGCCGCAGCCGGCCTCGGCCGATCTTCACTATTTGTTCGCGCCCCTGAAACGGGCGAGGCTCGACTACATGGTGCAGAAAGCCGTCGAAATGGGGGCCACTCGCCTCGTGCCGGTCATGACCCGTTTCACCCAGGCGGAGCGGGTCAATACCGATCGCCTGCGCGCCAATGCCATCGAGGCGGCCGAGCAGTGTGGCATCCTGGTCCTGCCCGAGATCGCCGACCCCGTCCCCCTCACGGCCGCCATCGCTGCTCTGGAGGGCGACCGCCTCCTGGTCTTCTGCGACGAGAGTGCCGAAGTCGCTGATCCGATCGCGGCGCTGGCCGCCAGGCGCGCCGCCGCGCCCTTGCCGATCGCCGTCCTGATCGGGCCCGAGGGGGGATTCGCCGAGGAGGAGAGGGCGCTGCTCCTGGCACGCTCGCCGGGCGTGCGGCTGGCGCTGGGGCCGCGCATCCTGCGCGCCGACACGGCGGCGGTGGCGGCGCTCGCCGTCGTGCAGGCGGCCCTCGGAGACTGGCGTTGACACGCCTTCGGGTGTAGCGCCCGTGCGACCCCGCCAATCTTTCACGTGCGGGGCGCCGTCGGGTGCTTGACCGCCGGTTGGCGGCGCGGCACGGTCTGCCGCATCTCGTCGAAGGAGCCGAAAACATGTCCCGCCTCCGGTCCAGTGTCGGCCTTGCAGTGGGCCTCGCAATCCTGGCCGCCGTGGCATTGGCCGCAGGCGCCGTCCCGTCGGGGGCCGCGGGCTTCTTCGAGAAGAATTTCTGGCTGTCGGGGCCGCGCTACGACGCCGATGTGCCGCTGTGCGAGGAGGCCGCGCCCCTGGGCACGATCCAGGACGGGTTCGCCGCCAAGGAAGGCCGCTTCTGGAACTCGACGCTCGCCATCGTCGGCTTCGAAAAGGTCCGGCAGGTGGCGTTCCGACCGTGGAACGCCGATACGATCCCGCGCCGGTTCTGCCAGGCGGTGGCGCTGGTCAGCGACGGCAAGAAGCGGCCGGTCTACTACTCCATCAGCGAGGATGGCGGCTTCGCCAGCATCGGCTTCGGGGTCGACTGGTGCGTGGTCGGCCTCGACCGCAACCTCGCCTACAACCCGGCCTGCCGCATGGCCCGCCCCTGAGGCGGATGTTCTGGCTCGTGCGTATTTTGTTCTTGTCGTGTTCCCAGTGATGGGTTTTAATGGCCGCACCTTCAGGTTGTGGGGAGTGAGCCATGTGGTCCGCACTGAAAGCCGCACTGACATCCGCACCGTCGTCCACACCGTTGCCGCGAATCGCCCTGATCGTCCTTGGTCTTCTGTTCGCCCCCGCGTCCGGCCATGCCCAGGACCGGCGTCAGAACACCCCCGGACAGTTCGATTTTTACGTACTCGCCCTGTCGTGGTCGCCGTCCTTCTGTGCCGCCGCCCAGGAGCGCGGCTCGAGCGCCGTCCGCCAGCCGCAATGCGCCGAACGTTCCTATGCATTCGTAGTGCATGGGCTGTGGCCGCAATATGCCTCCGGCTTTCCCGAATATTGCCAGGTGCCGGCGCCCCGGCTCGACCGCGCCATCGTGGCGTCCATGATGGACCTGATGCCGGCGCCGCGGCTGATCTTCCACGAATGGGACCGTCACGGCACCTGCTCCGGGCTGGCGCCGCGCGCTTATTTCGAAACGGTCCGCAAGGCGCGGGCGGTGGTGAAGATTCCCGAGCGCTTCCTCGGCCTGGGCGAGCCGCTGACGGTGTCGCCCGCGGAGGTCGAGCAGGCCTTCGTCGACGCCAATCCGGGGCTGACGACGTCGGCCATATCGATCGGCTGCGACGACAAGCGCCTGAAGGACGTGCGCGTCTGTCTCGGCAGGGACTTCCAGTTCCGCGATTGCGGCGAAGTCGAGCGGCGTTCCTGCCGGCGCGAAAGCCTGGAAATGCCGCCGATGCGCGGCAGTTGAGGCTTCCCGGCGGTCTGGTTTCGCCCGCCCGCGGCGATGCGCCGACCCTGGTCCGCCGGGGCGGGGAAGCAGGGCGATGAACTATCGCCACGGTTTTCATGCCGGCAATTTCGCCGATGTGTTCAAGCACGCCGTGCTGGCGCGCATCCTCTCGCATCTCGGCCGCAAGGAGCAGCCGTTCCGGGTGATCGACACCCATGCGGGCGCCGGCCTCTACGATCTTCAAGCCGAAGAAGCCATGCGTACGGGGGAATGGCGTGACGGTATCGGCCGATTGCGTGCCGGCGTCGCCGATCCCAACCTCGCCGAATGGCTTTCACCCTACCTCGCCGCCGTGGCGGCCGCTGATCCCGAAGGCTCTGGACGCATGTATCCGGGTTCGCCCGTGATCGCGCTCGCTCTCATGCGCCGCACCGACCGGCTGGTCGCCTGCGAACGCGAGCCGAACGCCGCCCGCGAGCTCGCCGCAAATCTGCGCCGTGATCGGCGCGCCCGAGCGGTGGAAATCGACGGATGGATGGCGCTCAATGCCTATGTGCCGCCCAAGGAGCGGCGCGGCCTGGTGGTGATCGACCCGCCGTTCGAGGCGCGCGACGAATTCGCGCGGCTGGCCACGGCCGCCGCCGCGGCATGGCGCAAATGGCCGACCGGCATCTATCTGATCTGGTATCCGATCAAGGATCGCAGCGGCCCCGAGGCGCTGGCCAGGGAGCTCGTGAGCGCCGGCATCTCCGCTCTGCTGCGGGCCGAACTCGACATCGGGGCGCGGCCGGAATCGTCACGCCTGGGCGCCACCGGCCTGCTGGTGATCAATCCACCCTGGCGGCTCGACGACGAACTCGCCCGCTTCCTGCCGGCACTGGGGTCCATTCTGGGTTCGGGCGAGGGCGCCGCCACGCGCCTCGACTGGCTGGCCGGGAAGTAAACACCTCGCGGCCTCTTTCCCAAGACAGGGCCGACTGTTACTCTGGTGCGGGGCTTTGACGTTCTAACCTTCCTTCGCGGGAAGGCTGGCGGAATGTCCGAGGCCGGGTCCGGCCGACGCTTTTCCCGTCTGCGAATGTCCAGCCGAGCCGCCGGGCCGTGGGGGCCCGTCGGCGGAGCAACCACGGGGAAAGGAGTTTCCCGATGGCGATGACCGGCACGGTCAAGTTTTTCAATGGCGAACGGGGATACGGCTTCATCAAGCCGGACGACGGCGGGCGCGATGTGTTCGTGCACATCACCGCGGTCGAACGGGCGGGATTGAAGGCGTTGAACGAAGGCCAGCGTATCAGTTTCGACGTCGAGCCCGACAAGAAGGGCAAGGGTCCGAAAGCCGTCAACCTGGTGATCACCGGCTGACGATCACGGCTTTTCGGAATTGCCCGTCGGGCAGGCGGCTCCTGCGCGTGCGCGGATGTGCGCATCGTCGCAGACAACGTCGCGGATTGTGCCGACGTGCGGACTGCGTGGACAAACGGACTGTGTGGACATGAAAAGCCCCGGACCGTGATCCGGGGCTTTTTGGTCTCAAGGCGTTGTTTCGCCGCGCCTTCCGGCGCCGCGAGCCTCAGAACCGGTAGTTGACGCCGCCACGAACGACGTTGGTGTAGAAGTCGGTCTTGTTGCCGGCGAACTCGACATTGCCGAGGTCGACGTAAAGATATTCGACCTTGGCGGTCCACTGCGGCGCAAACGCGAATTCGACGCCCGTGCCGACGGTCCAGCCGGCCTTGGTTTCGTCCCGCGAGTTGCCAAGCACGTCGGTGGCCTTGACGCCGCCGAGGGCGAGACCGCCGGTTACGTAGGGCATCCAGCGATCGAACGAGTAGCCGACGCGGCCACGTATCGTCGACAGGTATTCGTTCTTCGTCTCGGCGAAGGCATTGCTGCCTTTGATGTTGGTCCAGTCGATGTCGCCCTCGAGGCCGAGGACCCAGGTGCCGAACTGCCAGTTGTAGCCGACCGTGGCGCCGATCATGCCGCCCGACACGTCGAACTTGTCGCCGGTGCCGCTCCAGCTCGACTTGCCCCAGCCGCCGCCGGCATTGAGGCCGATATAGGCACCCGTCCAGTTGAACATCGGTGCCACATAGGCAGGCGCCTTGTACATCGGAGCCTGACGAGGAAGATCGGCCGCCGTAGCGCTCCCGATGATCCCGGCCAACGCCGCGATGGCAATGCCTGCAAGCAGGATACGCTTCATAGTCCCGTCCTCCAATTTCCGTGTCGCCAAAGTATTCCCCTTTGACAGAGAGTCTAGTGCATCAAAGACACACTAAATTCGACCCAATATGGATGGTTTATTTTTAGTTTATACAGACGCCGATACCACAATTTCTGGTGATCACGGCCAAGTTTTCTAGTAATACGTGAAAATGCGCAGGTTAATGAATAGTTTATATTTCGAATACTGTGGCGGGACTGTGGCCCCAATGGCCCGTGCCCCCCGGGCGGGCACCCGGGGGGCACTCAGACATTCTGGTCAGAAGCGGTAATTGACGCCGAACCGCAGCAGGTTCGCTTCGAATCCCATGTTGCTGTTGCCGAACAGGACGTAGCGCTGGTCGGACAGGTCCACATAGAGGTACTCGAACTTGGCGCTCCAGTTCTGCGTCAGGCCGACTTCGATGCCGGCGCCGGCCGTCCAACCCACATGCGTATGGGTTTCCGTGCCGCCACCGCCGGGGTCGAACTCGCCGCCCCCATAGGCCATGCCGAGGGTGGCGAAGAGCAGGATATTGTTCATGGCGTAGCCGCCGCGCGCGCGCAGCGTGCCGAACCACGGGTTGGAGAATTTCCAGGACGCGAAGCGGTCGTCGGCGGCGGATAGTTGCAGGTCGGCTTCGGCACCGATCACGAACTGTCCCATCTGCACGTTGTAGCCGACCTGCAGGCCGCCCATGATGCCGTTGGGATCGGCGCCCGTATGGGTCGCGGTGCCCCACTGATAGCCGAGATTGGCGCCCACATAGGGCCCGCTCCACACATAACCGGCCGCCGGCGGCGCGAAGGCCGGACCGCCCATGAAATCGGCCGCGCCGGCGGGTGCCGCCACGACCATACCGGCCGCCGCCGCCATCACGATTCTGTTCATATTCCACCTCCGCCGTGCATGCTGTGCCGCCGCGGTCATGGATTGCCGGCCGCGGCGCCGATCGATCACCGGCGATCGCGCCCGGGCGGCTGCGATGGCTAACAAACGGTGTCGTCTCACTCGAAATGTCGCGGCAACACGGTTAAGCGTGTCTGAATCCGGGCCATGATCCTCGCCGTTAACCCTAAGCAATCGTTGAGGGAACGGCCGGCGCCGAGGAGCCCGTTCGAGGTCGGCGCAAAGATCGTCTAGACTGGCGCGCCATGCGGCCGGATTCCCGCCCGCAGAGTCTGCCGCCTATTCCCCATTGCGTGTACCGATGACCACATTCCCGTCCCAGCCCTTCGCACCTGCCGCCCTGATTACCGGTGGGGCGCGCCGGATCGGGCGACACATCACGATGGCGCTGGCACGGGCGGGCTACGGCGTCGTCGTGCAGGTCCACCATTCACGACCGGCGGCCGAAGATCTTCTGGGCGACATCGCCGGAACAGGCGTGCGCATGGCGGTGGTCGAGGCCGATCTCGCCGATCACGATTCGGTCGCCTCCCTGGTGCCGGCCGCCAGCGCGGCCATCGGGCCGCTCACGCTGCTCGTCAACAATGCCGCCGAGTTCGAGCCGGACGAGATCGGCCATCTCGACCGCGACCGCTTCGACCGCCATTTCGCCGTCAATCTCAGGGCGCCGGTGTTCCTCGCCGAGGCATTCGCCGAGCAGGCGCCCACCGGCCGCGATGCCTCCATCGTCAACCTGCTCGACCAGCGCATCTACCGGCCGACACCACGTTTCCTGAGCTACGGGTTGACCAAGAGCGCGCTGCATGCCGCAACCGTGACGCTCGCCCAGGCCCTGGCGCCGCGCATCCGCGTCAACGGGGTCGCGCCCGGCCCGACTCTGCCGAGTTCCCGCCAGGATGCCGCCTCTTTCGCACGCCAGACCCGCTCGGTTCCGCTCGGACATGGCCCGGCCCCGGAGGAGATCGCCGCCGCCGTGGTCTATCTCGCCTCAGCGCCGAGCGTCACCGGCGTCACCATCGCGGTCGACGGCGGCCAGCACCTCGCCTGGCGCACGGTCGCCGCCGAAGTCAGCGAATAGCTTTTTTGCCGCGCCCCGACTTGCCGCTTGCGCAGCGCCGGCCCAGCCACGATTTTTAACGCCCATGCCCACGTCCGACGACAAGACCAGGCCCGACCAGAACATCGACCCCGATATCGACCTCGCCGAGGACGAAGACGAGGCGAGCCTGCCGCCCGAGGCCGACGACATCGATCCCGACGCGCTGGCGCCCGGCGCACTCGGGGCCGGCCGCAGCGTCATCGCCCGCCACGCCAGGCTGGCGCCATCGACGCCCGGCGTCTACCGCATGATCGGCGCCGACGGCGAAGTCCTCTATGTGGGCAAGGCCAAGAGCCTGAAGCGGCGGGTCGCCTCCTATGCGCGCCAGACCGGGCACGAGGCCCGCATCGCCCGCATGATCGCCGCCACCACCAACATGGAGTTCGTCTCGACCGCGACCGAGACCGAGGCGCTGCTGCTCGAAGCCAACCTGATCAAGCGCCTGCGCCCGCGCTTCAACGTGCTGCTGCGCGACGACAAGTCGTTTCCCTATATCCTGATCACCAAGGGCGATTTGCCGGCCCAGATCATGAAGCATCGCGGCGCCCGCAGCCGGCCGGGCGATTATTACGGGCCGTTCGCGGCCGTCAACGCCGTCAATCGCACCATCACGGCGCTGGAACGCGCCTTCCTGATCCGCTCGTGCTCGGACGCGGTTTACGAGAGCCGTACGCGGCCGTGTCTTCTGCATCAGATCAAACGCTGCGCGGCGCCATGCACCGGCGAAATCTCCCACGGCGACTATGCCGCGCTGGTCGCGGAGGCGAAGGCATTCCTGTCCGGCCGGAGCCACGCCGTCAAGGAGTCGCTCGCAGCCGACATGGACGCGGCGAGCGCGGCGCTGGAATTCGAGCGCGCCGCCATCATGCGCGACCGCCTTGCCGCCCTGTCGGCAGTGCAGTCCCAGCAGGGCATCAATCCGCGCGCCACCGAGGAGGCCGACGTCTTCGCCATCCACCAGGACGGCGGATACAACTGCATCGAAGTGTTCTTCTTCCGCACCGGCCAGAACTGGGGCAACCGGGCCTATTTCCCCAAGGCCGACCGCTCGTTCGCGGCCGCCGACGTGCTCTCGGCCTTCATCGCCCAGTTCTACGACGACAAGCCGTGCCCGCGCTGCATCCTGTTGTCGCACGACATCCCCGACCGCGACCTGCTCGCCGAGGCGTTGTCGATCAAGAGCTCCCGAAAGGTCGAGATCGCGACGCCCCAGCGCGGCGAGAAGAAGGAACTGGTCGCCCACGCGGCCGCCAACGCGCGCGAGGCCCTCGGCCGCAAGCTCGCCGACACCGCCTCGCAGCATCGCCTGCTTGCCGGGCTGGCGAGCGTGCTCGCCCTGCCGCGGCCGCCGCAGCGCATCGAGGTCTACGACAACAGCCACATCCAGGGCACCAACGCGGTCGGCGCCATGATCGTGGTCGGGCCGGAGGGCTTTCGCAAGAACCAGTACCGCAAGTTCAACATCCGCTCCGCCGACCTCGTGCCCGGCGATGATTTCGGCATGATGCGCGAGGTGCTCAACCGCCGCTTCAAGCGCCTGGTGCAGGAAAGCCCGCGGCCGGCGGAGCCGGCACCGGCGGAGCCGGCACGGGCGGAGCCGTCTGCCGCGCCGGAGGAGGGCGGCGCCGGGGCGGGCGATACGGTCGCCTGGCCGGACCTCGTCGTGATCGACGGCGGCGCCGGCCAGCTCGCGGCGGCGCGCGAGACCCTGGCGGCGCTCGGCCTTGCCGACGTCAGGATTGCCGCCGTCGCCAAGGGGCCGGACCGCGATGCCGGCCGCGAGACGATTTTCATCCCCGACGTCGCGCCGATCAAACTGCCGCTGCGCGATCCCGCGCTCTATTTCATCCAGCGTATGCGCGACGAGGCCCACCGTTTTGCGATCGGCTCCCACCGGGCCCGGCGCTCGCGCGACATCCGCGAGGCCGGCCTGCAGGAGATCGCCGGCATCGGCCCGACGAGGAAGCGGGCGTTGCTGCGCCATTTCGGTACCCTGAAGGCGATCGAGCGGGCCTCGCTCTCCGACCTCGCCCAGGTCCCCGGCATCAATGCCGAGACCGCGCGGCGCATCTACGACTTCTTCCACGAGGCGGGCAGGTAGCGCCTGAACGCGAGCAGGAACTCTCGCGCCGAACGCATGTCCGCATTCGGCGGCGGATCCGGACCCGATGTCATCGGCCGCCGTCTTCGTCCGGCCGGGTCGGCGACGGCGAGCTCGGCACCGAGCCCTCCTGTCCGATCTCCCCGCCGATCCACTCGCCGAAAATGGTCATTGCGGGATTGTAGCGGGCGCGGTCGGGGTCGAAAAACAGGGCGTAGCGCCAACCGCTGGCCATGGTCACCGGCGACACGGGGACGAGGAGGCCGCTTCTGATCTCCTCCACGATCAATACCTCGGGCACGACGAGAGCCCCCAGCCCGGCGATGGCGGCGCGGATCGCCATGTAGGTCCGTTGCACGGAGGAAATCGTCGCCGGCGTGGGCCACCTGGTTTCGCTCAGCCACCGTGGGAAGATGTCGGGCCGCGACGCCATGACGATGAAGGGCACGTGGCCGGCATTGCGCCGGGTGATCGTCCGGCCGCTCAGAAGGTTCGGCGATCCCACACAGACCAGCGTCTCCTCGACGATGTCCCGTCGCCTGAAATGGGGCGGCATCGGCAGGTCGCGGCTGA
>JAVDCA010000037.1 GCA_030848545.1 Astrobacterium formosum | reverse complement strand
CTCCGGCGGCGCGATTGCGAACGACGTCTCCTCAACCTCCCGGCCGCAGCATGTAAGCACACACATCCGGCTGGCTTCGCTACCCCCTCACCCCGACCCTCTCCCCAAATGGGGAGAGGGAGAAGAGGAGCCGTGCCATATGCGATGGCCCTGCCCGCAAGTGGGGAGAGGTGCAGCACCGTCATTTTCCCAAGAATTCCGCCAGCGACTTGATCATCAGGCGGTTGGCTTCCTCGGTGCCGACGCTCATGCGCAGCGCGTTGGGCAGGCCGTAGGCCGCGACGGCGCGCAGGATCAGGCCGCGCGAGGTGAGGAAGGCGTCGGCCTCCTTGGCGGTCTTGCCGGCGGTCTCGGGGAAGTGGATCAAGAGGAAGTTGCCGACGCTCGGCGTCACGGTGAGGCCGAGCTTGCCGATCTCCTCGGTGAGGAAGGCGAGCCAGCGGGCATTGTGCTGGCGCGAGCGCTCCTGGTGGTCGGTGTCCGCAAGGGCGGCGATGCCGGCCGCGATCGCCGGCGCGTTGACGTTAAACGGCCCGCGGATGCGGTTGAGGGCGTCGACCACGTGCTCCGGCCCGTAGAGCCAGCCGAGCCGCACGGCGGCGAGGCCGTGGATCTTGGAGAAGGTGCGGCACATGACGACGTTTTCGGAGGTCGCCACCAGCTCGATGCCGCACTCGTAGTCGTTGCGCTTGACGTAGTCCGCGTAAGCGGCGTCGAGCACCAGGAGCACGTTCGACGGCAGGGCGCCATGCAGGCGCTTGACCTCGTCGAAGGGGATGTAGGTGCCGGTCGGGTTGTTGGGATTGGCGAGGAAGACGATTTTGGTCTTCGGCGTCACCGCCGCGATGATGGCGTCGACGTCGGTGGTGAAATTCTTTTCCGGCGCCATCACGGGCTTGGCGCCGGCGGCGAGCGTGTTGATCGGGTACACCAGGAATCCGTACTGGGAATAGATCGCCTCGTCGCCGTCGGCCAGATAGGCGCGCGAGATCAGGCTCAACAGGTCGTCGGAACCGGCGCCGCAGACGATCCGCGCCGGATCGAGGCCGAAGGTTTTTCCGATCGCCTCGCGCAGGTCGCTCGCGGGGCCGTCCGGATAGTCTTCGAGGTGCTCGCCGATCTGGCGATAGGCCTCGATCGCCTTCGGGCTGGGGCCGAGCGGGGTTTCGTTGGAGGACAGTTTGAATATCTTGGCGACGCCGGGGGCGCTGTTCTTGCCGGGCACATAGGCGCTGATGGCGAGCACGCCGGGACGCGGTTGCGGACGGGATGACATAAGGCTTTCTCCGGATGCCGATCAACGGCCGGCAGGAACGGGGACGCCGTCGGCGCCGACCGTATAGCGTTTTGCGTGGCTGCCGACGAGGGCCTGGCTGCGCACGGTGGCGCCGGCCTTGGCGAGCGCCGCCAGGACCTCGCCGAAGGCCGGCCCGGTGGGGACCGACAGGAGGAGCGAAGCGCCGTCGAAGGTGCCCTCCGGCACCGCGACCAGATCGGCGATGGCGGCCGCGGCGCGGGCCGGCGCGGCGCCCCAGCCCGACACTTTCAGGCTCCACATCTCGACCCCCTGGCCGATGGCGTCCGGATGCGGGCGCGCGATGGCGAACACCGGCAGGCCGGCGGGATGATCGGTGCGCTCCACGAAGGGCAGGCGGGCGATGATCTTGGGGGCGTCCTCGCCTTCCAGCGCGCTCCACCAGGCGCGGCTGGCGGCGGTGGCGGGGACGAGGCCGAGATCGCCCCTGGAGTCGGCGACCGCCGCGACCACGCCCGCCGGGCCCATATGGCCCAGGAACGGCACCGTGAAGCCGAAATGGAAGCGGGCACTGTCGCGCATGGCGGCGTCGCCGCCGGACAGGTCGGCATGGACGCGAAACGGCGCCTGGACGTACGTAAAGGTGGCGATGATGACCCGCCAGATGCTCTCGGCGGTGTCGAGCGGCAGGATGCCGTGATGGCGCTCGACCAGGCGGCGCATCATGTCGGCCTCGCGCGCCGGGCGGAACGCGGAGCCGCTCTCGGCGGTCTTCTTGATGGCGATCAGGGTGCCGATGATGTCGCCGCGCGCCATCAGCAGGCGGTGCATCTCGGCATCGATGCGGTCGATCTCGGCGCGCAGATCGGCGAGGGCGGGGGGCTTCGACATGGGCGGGATTCTCGTTGCGCGGTGGCAAGATAACGGGCGTCAGAGCACGATCGTAATGGAAGGAAACACCAGCCGCGAACCGAGGCGCGCCCCCTCTCCCCAGCGGGGAGAGGGTTGGGGTGAGGGGGCTCCGGCGCTCACGAGGATACGCTGGAACCCCCTCACCTCGGCCCTCTCCCCTCCGGGGAGAGGGAGAAGAGGCGGCCTCGCCCAGCTGCAATTCAGTCCATGCCGGCGATGCCCTGACGCCTCCTTGATAGGTGGCCAGGGGCCCGAAAGTAAAGAAAACATTGACACTTTTGGGGTCTGGCCTATCAAGGCCGACGGCCCGGCGGGAGTGTGCCGGTGTCCGCAGACGACCGGGAGTGCATGAACGAAACCCCTGCCATGGCTCGCCGCGACGTCGCCGATCGCCTGCGCGAGGCGGAGCATCCGCAGTCGCCCTTCGTGCGTTTCGGCGACGAGCGCCCGCTCGCGCTCGATTCCGGCGTCATCCTGTCGCCGGTCCAAATCGCCTACCAGACCTACGGCACCCTCAACGCGGCGCGCAGCAATGCCGTGCTGATCTGCCATGCGCTCACCGGCGACCAGCACGTCGCCAACGTCCATCCCGTCACCGGCAAGACGGGCTGGTGGGAGACCCTGATCGGACCCGGCAAGCCGATCGACACCGAGCGCTATTTCGTCATCTGCGCCAATGTGCTCGGCGCCTGCATGGGGACCACCGGACCGGCCTCCATCAACCCGGCGACCGGCCAGGTGTGGGGCCTCGACTTTCCGGTCATCACCATCCGCGACATGGTGCGGGCGCAAGCGATGCTGATCGACCATCTCGGCATCGACACGCTGTTCGCCGTCGTCGGCGGCTCCATGGGCGGCATGCAGGTCCTGCAATGGGCGGCGAGCTATCCGGAGCGGGTGTTCGCGGCGCTGCCGATCGCCACCGCGACGCGGCATTCGGCCCAGAACATCGCCTTCGACGAGGTCGGCCGTCAGGCCGTCATGGCCGATCCGGAATGGCGCAAGGGCCGCTACCTGATCGAGGGTACGAACCCCTCCCGCGGGCTCGCGGTCGCCCGCATGGGCGCCCACATCACCTATCTGTCGGATGCGGCCCTGCACCGCAAGTTCGGCCGCAAGTTCCAGGACCGCAGCAATCCGACGTTTTCGTTCGACGCCGATTTCGAGGTCGAATCCTATCTGCGCCACCAGGGCTCGACCTTCGTGGAGCGCTTCGACGCCAACACCTATCTCTACCTGACGCGGGCGATGGACTATTTCGACCTCGCCGCCGATTGCGACGGCGTCGTCGCCAACGCCTTCAAGGGCACCAAGACGCGCTTCTGCGTCATCTCGTTCACGTCCGACTGGCTGTTCCCGACGCCGGATTCGCGCGCCATCGTGCATGCCCTCAATGCCGGCGGCGCCCGCGTCTCCTTCGCCGAAGTGGTCACCGACAAGGGCCACGACGCCTTCTTGCTCGATGAGCCGGAGCTGCTCGCGATCGTGCGCGGCTTCCTGGATGCCGCCGCCCAGGCGCGCGGCATCGACGCCGCCGGAGGCTAGAGCCATGCTCGAACGGTTCCGGCGCGATCTCACCATGGCGGAAGCGGCACGCGCGCCGGGCGGCGCCCGTGTCGACCATCTCGCGGTCGCCGACATGATCGAGCCCGGCTCGCGCGTCCTCGACGTCGGCTGCGGCGACGGCGAACTCTTGCGGCTCCTCGAACTGCGCGGCATCGACGGCCGCGGCATCGAACTCTCGCGCGAAGGCGTCAACGACAGCGTCGCCAAGGGTCTCGCGGTGGTGCAGGGCGACGCCGACACCGACCTCGTCAACTATCCGGACGACGGCTTCGACTACGTGGTGCTGTCGCAGACCCTGCAGGCGACGCGCGAGCCGCGCGTCGTGCTCGAGCACATGCTGCGCATCGGCCGCCACGCGGTGGTGTCGTTTCCCAATTTCGGCCACTGGCGCATCCGCCTGCAGATCCTGTTCGACGGCCGCATGCCGACCACCGCCAACCTGCCCGAGACCTGGTACGACACGCCCAACATCCACTTCTGCACCATCAAGGATTTCCGCGACCTGTGCGACGTGGTCGGCGCCAAGATGGAAAAGGCGGTGGCGCTCAATCCCTGGGGCAGCCCGTTGCGGTTCAATGCCCCGTGGTGGTTCTGGAACATGTTCGGCGAACAAGGCGTGTTCCTGCTCAGCCGCCGATGACAGCACTAGGCTGAGTCGGACTGTTTCCGACTGATCCGTTCGGCTCGTGCCGCGGGCGCGCGGCAGCCGCAATGCTGCTGCGCTGAACCGGGGCCTCGCTCTGAGCGAGGCCCCGGTTCGGCGTCGCACCACTCCGCTGCGCTGCGTGCTGCGCCGCGCCCGGGGCACATACCGAGGCAATCTCGCGGAACCACTCGCCGGTGCGCCCATTCGCGGCTGGGGCGCCGGAACGGAGTCGTCTGGCTGTGCGTTGGAGCCGGTGGCAAGGCATGACAGTTTCGCGTCATAGTAGTTTAATGTATAATGACATTGTCCTTCAGTCTGACTGACGATTTCTGAGGACTAGATGTTCAGAAGTCGTTAACCATACATAGCATATCGAAAGTAGTACCCCACAAAATGGTGCCGCATTCGCCGCCGAATGACCTTGAAAATGCCTCCTAGACATTGATGTTGCCTCCCCAAGTCCTCGCCGCTCCCGGGTGAGGGCGTCAAATTGCATGGGGGGCGTGTGAAAAGGAGTTTTTCAATGGCGCGATTGCCGCGTGGAGTATTCCGACTGGCCGCATTGGCGGCATTCGTCATCAGCACCACTGTCATCAGCACCGCCTGGGTGGCCTCAGCGGCCGAAGCCCGCCATTTCGGTGTTGCCAGGCAGAACGAGCATGGAGAACGTTACGAGCGCGGGCCATCCCAGGGGCGGGTCCATAAAGGAAATGCCTGGACCAATGAGCGCTCCAAGCGAGCGCGCGGGCGCTCGGCCGAGCGCCGGCACGCCAAGCGCGGCCAGTCGGTCCGGGCCAAGGCCCATCGCCTGGATCGTCGTTCGTCTCGCGGCGTGACGATGGCGGCGGCACCGGCACCGGATTGGCAGCAGCAGCCGTACACCGGTCGGCCGATGCGGCACGCCAAGGCCAAGCGCCTGCGTGGCCGGCCGCAAGCCCAGTCCCAAATCGACAACTGGATGGCGACTTCAGCGGACATGCCGGCCTACGCCTACGAACCGGCCGCGCAGACGTCCTCGGAGCGCATCAACCGCGGTCACCAGCGCGCGAATGCGCCGACCCGGCGGCGTCTCGCCGCGGCGCCGGACATGTCCGGCGGCGGTGGCGGCCTGGTCGAGGAAGCGCGCCGCTGGCTCGGCACCAATCCGACCAACCGCAGCTCCCTGTGGTGCGCGGCGTTCATGAACTTCGTCCTGCAACGCGCCGGCCATGAAGGCACCGGCTCGAACCTGGCAAAATCCTTCGCGTCCCTCGGGCGGCGCGTTTCGGGGCCACAGGTGGGGGCCATTGCGGTGATGTCGCGGCGCGGCGGCGGCCATGTGGGGGTGGTGAGCGGCATCGACGAAGCCGGTAATCCCATCATCATTTCCGGCAACAGCCGCGGCCGCAAGGTCGCCGAGCATGCCTATCCGCGCGGACGCATCTACGCCTATGTGATGCCGTAGGGGGCAGTTGTTCGTCGGTGCCGGCGGCTACGGCCGCCGGGCTGCCGGGCCGTTCGGCTGGGGCGCTTGGGGCGGCTTTGCGGCTGCATCGCAGTTCTTTTCCCGCATGGTCTTCTGGATCAGGCGTTGATCGGCTCGCACCTGCTCCAGGTCGGCCGCATACACCATGGCGTTGACCAGGGGGCCGGCGGCGTCCTGGTTGGCCCGTTCCATCAGGCTCATCAGTTCCCGTTCGCGGGCCGCAACGCTGGCCGCCCGCGGCACGAGGTCCTGGCAGCGCAACAGATCGAACTTGCCGGGCTGGACGAACAGCGTGTCCGCCACGTCGACATTCGTTGCGCAGCCCGCCAGCGCCGGCCCCAGCAGCAAAGCCCATACGATCCGACCCATGCGACAGTCCCTTTGCGTCCGGATGACGCCATTACCCTAGATTTCACAAGCCGTTGAGATTGTTTTCCCGGCCCCGCAGGCCGGCCGCGACGGCGACCGGGTCCTTCTATCAGATCAAGGCTTTCCGATCTGCCATTCCGGCGGCTCCGCCATTCCGGCGGCTGAGGGCTGGCGAACCGGAACCCTGTCGCCTATGTGAGACGCCAACCCTCCCGCGCCGCACGACCCGCCTGCGGCATCGTCCTTCAAGCCGTCGACCCACGTTGCTCTTTTCCCTGCCCCGTGTGTAAGGTCGCGGCCCCCCCTGCCGACGGAATGCCATGGCCCGCGACGTCATCGACCCGACACCGATCGAAAAGCGCGACGATCTCGTCGCCTGGTTCGAAGGCGGCATCAAGCCGAAATCGCATTTCCGGATCGGGACCGAGCACGAGAAATTCGTCTTCACGCTCAAGGACCACGCGCCCGTTCCCTATGAGGGCCGGCACGGCATCCGGGCGCTGCTCGACGGCATGCAGATGCTGCTCGGCTGGGATCCCATCATGGAGGGCGACCATCCGATCGGCCTGTTCGACGTCACCCATGGGGGCGCCATCTCCTTGGAGCCCGGCGGACAGTTCGAACTCTCCGGCGCGCCGGTCGAGACCGTCCACCAGACCTGGGGCGAATTGACGGCACATCTCGTGCAATTGCGCGAAGTCGCGACCCCGCTCGGCATCGGCTTCCTCGGGCTCGGCATGACGCCGACCTGGCGGCGCGATGAGATTCCGGCGATGCCCAAGGGCCGCTATCGCATCATGACCAACTACATGCCCAAGGTCGGCTCGCTCGGCCTCGACATGATGTACCGCACCTGCACCGTGCAGGTGAATCTCGACTTTTCCTCCGAAGCCGACATGGTCAAGAAGCTGCGCGTCTCGCTGGCGCTGCAACCAGTGGGCACGGCCCTGTTCGCCAACTCGCCGTTCACCGAAGGCCGGCCCAACGGTTTCCTGTCGTTCCGCTCGGAGATCTGGCGCGACACCGACAACGCCCGCTCCGGCATGCTGCCCTGGGCGTTCGAGCCCGGCATGGGTTTCGAGCGCTGGGTCGACTATGCGCTCGACGTGCCGATGTATTTCATCAAGCGGGGCGACAAGTATATCGACGTCGCCGGCAAGTCGTTCCGCGACTTCTTCGCCGGAAAGCTTGCCGACATGCCGGGCGAACGGCCGACCATTTCGGACTGGGCGAACCACGTCTCGACGATCTTTCCCGAGGTTCGCCTCAAGCGCTATCTGGAGATGCGCGGCTCCGACGGCGGCCCCTGGCGCCGGCTGCCGGCCCTGCCGGCCTTCTGGGTCGGTCTCCTTTACGACGACGCCTGCCTCGACGCCGCCTGGGACATCGCCAAGGGCTGGACTGCCGAAGAACGCCAGAAACTGCGCGACGAGGTGCCGCGCCTCGGCTTCAAGGCCGAGATCGGCGGCCGCAGCCTGCTCGACATCACCCGTGAGTGCGTCGATCTCGCCCATGCGGGCCTGAAGCGCCGCAACCGGCTCAACCCCCGCGGCGACGACGAGACCCGCTATCTCGCGCCGCTCGCGGAGATCGTCGAGCGCGGCACGACGCCGGCGGAAGTGCTGCTCGCCGAAGTCGCCGGCCCGTGGGGCGGCGACCTCGACCGGGTGTTCACCGAATACGCCTATTGATGACGGCGTCCCGATCATGGCCAAGGGCACCCCTGCGACCCTGATGGTGCAGAAGGCCGGCGTCGCCTTCACGCTGCACGAATACGACTACGACCCCGACGCCGATCGCATCGGGATGCAGGCCGCGCAAGCGCTGGGCGTCGCGCCGGCCGTGATGCTCAAGACCCTGATGGCGCGTGCCGGCAAGGAGACGGTGTGCGTCATCGTCCCCTCCGACCATGAGATCGGCCTCAAGCGGCTCGCCGCTGTGGCCGGCGCCAAGGAGGCCGCCATGCTGCCGCCTTCGGAAGCCGAGCGCCTCACAGGTTACCATGTGGGCGGCATCTCGCCGTTCGGACAACGCAAGCGCGTGCGGGTGTTCATCGAGCAGAGCGCGCTCGCGCATGCGCGTGTGTTCGTCAATGGCGGCCGGCGCGGCCTGCAGATCGAGCTCGCGCCCGCCGACCTCGTGCGCCTGCTTGAAGCAACGCCGGCGGAATTGGTGTGAGGGGAAGTTGACAGACCAGTTCTCCTCGTGCCCCGGACGCTGGGGAAACGCATATGGCGACGACGTCGAACTACTGCGGCGCCACTCGCCGCAGCCTGCTCCCTCTCCCCTGCGGGGAGAGGGCTGGGGTGAGGGGGTTCCGGCGCTGCGATCGTGCGCGACGTCGTCCCAACATCGCCAGACTCGGCACGAAGACTGCGATCCAACTCGCTTCGCTACCCCCTCACCCCGACCCTCTCCCCAAATGGGGAGAGGGAGAAGGAGTGCCGTGCCATATGCGATAGCCGTCGGTTCTGCGGGGCACGGGTCAGAGATGTGCCATGACTGAAACCGAAATCCGGCGATCGCCGGTCCGGCGCGCGCCCTTCACCGCCTACGACCTGACGCTCTACGGCGTCACCATCGTGGTGTGGACGTTTTCGTGGCTGGGCATCCACTATCAGGTCGGCCCCGTGCCGGCCGAAGTCTCGGTGGTGTGGCGGTTCGCGCTCGCAGCGCCGATCATGATGGGGCTGGCGCGGCTCAACGGGCAGAGGCTCGCCTATCCGCTCGCCGACCACGCCCGCTTCGTCGTCCTCGGCATGCTGCTGTTCAGCACCAGCTTCGTCCTGTTCTACCAGGCGGCCGTCTACCTGGCGTCCGGCCTGTTGGCGGTGGTGTTCTCGCTCGCCTCGATCATCAACGTCTTCCTCGGCGCCATCGTGCTGCGCGCGCCCATCGACCGCCGTGTCGTCGCCGCCGGCCTGTGTGGCACGTTCGGGGTGGGCTTGCTGTTCTATCCGCAGATCGTCGGCAGTTCGCTCGATGCCGGCGCCCTCAAGGGGCTCGGAATATCGATCCTGGCCACCTTGTGCTTCTGCGCCGGCAACATGATGTCGGCACGCCTGCAACGGCGGGGAATCCCGGTGTTCGCGGCGAGCGGCTGGGGCATGGTCTACGGCACCATTTTCCTGGCGATCGTCGCTCTCGTGCTCGGGCGTTCGTTCATCATCGATCCGGGCCCGGTCTATCTCGGCGCCCTGGTCTATCTCGCCGTCTTCGCCACGGTCGTCGCCTTCGCGTGCTATCTCACCATGCTGGGGCGCATCGGCGCCGACCGCGCCGCCTACGCGATGGTGGTCACGCCCGCCTCCGCGATGATCGTGTCGAGCATATTCGAGAACTACCGGTTCACGCCGCTCGCCCTGGTCGGCCTTGCCGCCGTCATGGCCGGCAATCTGCTCGTGCTGCGCTCGCCGCGGCGTGGGTGAGCAATCGTCGATTTCAACTCGTCATTCCGGGGCGCGCGCAAGCGCGAACCCGGAATCCAGCCACACGCACCGAACTCGGGGCTGGATTCCGGGTTCGGCCTTCGGCCGCCCCGGAATGACAGACTGATGATCCGAATTGAGTGAATTCACTCCGCCGCTTCGCGCGCTTCCGACAGGTTGTCGAGCGAGGAAATGATGTGGCCCGCGAGCGCGTCGGCGAGCGCGGTGCGTTCGTGCGGGTTGCGCACCAAGCCGATATTGCACGACGGCAGTTCGGGGAAGCCCTCGGCCGGGTTCAAGACCCGCATGCCCGGGCGCAGGGCCGATTCGGGAAACACCGAGACGGCGAGCCCGGACAGGACCGCGGCGGCGACTGCGTAGGAGTTGGCGCTGGTGTAGAGCAGCCGGTGCGGCCGGCCGGCGCGGTCGAGCTCTTCGATGGCGGTACGCCGCCAAGCGCAGCTCGGCCGGCCCAGAGCCAACGGCAGGCGCTCGGAGGTGTGGATCGCGTGCCGGTTGGACGCGACCCACAACAGCCGCTCGCGCCGGAAGACCTCGACCGGGCCCTGGCCGTCGCAGGTCGTCACGATGGCGAGGTCGAGCTCGTTGCCGTGAATGAGATCGATCAGTTCGACCGAAGGCTGGCACGAGACGGTCAGCTCGACGCCCGGATAGACGCGGGAGAAACGCGCCATGATCTCGGGCAGGTAGCGGTCCGCATAATCGTCGGGCACGCCCAGCCGCACCCGCCCCGAAAGCTCGGCTTCCGAGAAGGCGGACAGGACTTCCATGTTGAGCTTGATGATCCGCCGCGCGTAGTCGAGCAGGCGTTCGCCGTCCTCGGTGAGCTTGGAGGCACGGCCGTCGCGGGCAAAAATCGGCCGGTCGAGGCGCTCCTCCAGCCGTTTCATCTGCATGGACACGGCCGATTGCGTCTTGTGGACCACGTCGGCGGCCTTGGTGAAGCTGCCGGTCTCCGCGATGGCGATGAAGGTGCGTAGCTGGTCGACGTCGATCAGATTGGCCATGGCGATCGGCTCCGGGGGACGGTCTCCGATACATCAGCATCGGTGATCTGAAAGATTACAAACATTCGTTTCACTTATCAATTGGTATCTGCGAGGGTGACGGCATCCGAAATCGGGCGGGGAAAGCGGGTGTCGCGGCCACGGGGCCGCCGGCAATGTCGCTCGACCCTCCCGTCACACCGCAAGGAGAACCGAAATGCTCGCGATCACGCCACCGGTTCGATCCATCCGACTGCCGCGTTTCATCCACTTCGTCGCGCGCGTGCTTGTCCTTGCGGCCACCCGGACCCGTCGCATGGTCGTGGCGTGGCGACGGCGCCAGGAGGCCGCCATCCTGGCCCGCGCGGACGACCACGTGCTCGCCGATCTCGGGCTGAGCCGCAGCGATGTGGTCGACGCCTTTTCGGGGCCGCCCTGGGAGGATCCCAGCATCGTGCTGCGCTCCCGCTCCCTGGAGCGGCGCCTGTCGCGCCATCGCGTGACCTCCGGGCTCTTGCCGCCGTCGGCGACCACTTTGCCGTCGGGCCGCCCGTGGGAATTGTGATGCCGCCCTGATCGAATGAGGCGCCTCCTACGCCTCTGCGGCCCGTCCGTGACTTCCCCTCACACGGTCGGGTTTTGCGCCCGCCGGCCCCTCCGGCGGGCGCTCTTTATTTGTCGGCCTCGGCCTCGACCGGCCGTTCGATGATGGCGCCGGCTTCGGCATTGAGCGGCTGGGCGCCGCGCCGGGGCTGTCTGAGTGGCTGCGGCCGCACCCGCCGGGTCTTGAGCAGGTCGGTGCCCGCATAGATGCCTTCCGCCTGCTGGACGGCGAGACGATCGAGGTCGCGGCGGCGGATGAATTCGACCGTGTCGCCGGCGCGCTCCAGCGACAGGCCGAGACGCTCCAGCACGCGGCCCCCGAAGGCGAGCGCCGACTCGAAGGTCTCGCGGACTTCGTAATCGACGCCGCGTCCGAGCAGGCGCAGCGTGTGGCGGCGGTCGAACGAGCGCACGAACAGCGCCGCCGCCGGGAATTCGGCGCGAACCAGATCGACGATGCGGTCGGCGGACGCCGGCGCGTCCACGCATACCGCAACCAGACTCGCCTTGTCGGCGCCGGCGGCGCGCAGGACGTCGAGCCGCGTGCCGTCGCCGTAATAGACCTTGAAGCCGAACCGGCCGGCGTTCTCGATCATCTCGGGATCGGTGTCGATGGTGACGACGTCGACGCTCTCGGCGAGCAGGCACTGGGCGACGATCTGGCCGAAGCGGCCGAACCCGACCAACAGAACCGTGCCGCGGGCGCCGTCGAAATCATCGGCGAGCGAGCGGGTGGGTTCGCCGAACCGGCGCAAGGCGAGCCGGGTCGCCGCCGCGATGGGCGGGCCCATCACCATGGTGGCGGCGGCGATCGCGGCGTAGAGGCCAGCCTCGGCGGCGGTGAGGACGCCGCTCGCCATCCCGAGCGGGATCAGCACGAACGCGAACTCGCCCGCCGAAGAGAGGACCGAGCCGGCCTGGAGGGCGTCGCGCTGGCGGTCGCACATGGGCAGGAACAGGACCCAGATCACCACCATCTTGAGGATCGACACGGCGGCGGCGACGGCGACGATGAGGACGAGATGCCGGCGCACCAGTTCGATGTCGATCGCCATGCCGACCCCCATGAAGAACAGCGCCAGGAGGAGGCCGCGGAACGGCTCGATGTCGGCTTCGAGCTCGTGGCGGAAATTCGATTCCGCCAGCATCACGCCGGCCAGGAAGGCGCCGAGCGCCATCGACATGCCGACCGCATGCATCAGCGCGGCGGCGCCGAGCACGACCAAAAGCGAGCCCGCCGTCATGGCCTCGCGGGCGCCGGTGGCGGCGAGCAGGCGGAACATGGGATTGAGCAGCCAGCGTCCGGCGGCGACGACCGCCGCGATGGCGAGGGTGATCTTGGCGGCCGCGAGGGCGGCCTCGCCCAGCCCGGTGGGGGCGCCGCCGCCCGGCGCCAGAAGGGGAAGGAGCGCCAAGAGCGGCACCACCGACATGTCCTGGAACAACAGGATCGCGAAGGCGCGCTGGCCGTAGGCCTGCTGCAACTCGCCACGATCCTCGAGAATGCGCAGCGCGATCGCTGTCGACGACATGGCCAGCGCGAGCCCGGCGACGACGGCGCCGCGCCAGGAAGACAGCCCGCTGGTCGTCGCCAGCACGGCGATGACGGCGGCCGTCGCCGCCAGTTGTGCGGCGCCCAGTCCGAAGATCGCGCGGCGCATGCCGAGCAGGCGCGACAGTTCGAGTTCGAGCCCAATGATGAACAGGAGCAGCACGACACCGAGTTCGGCCACCGTCAGGATCGTCTCGGGGGCGTTGACCACGCCGATGCCGAACGGCCCCATCACCATGCCGGCGGCGATGTAGGCGACGATCGGCGACAACTTGAGGACGCGGGAGGCGGCCACGCCGCCAACGGCGGCGGCGAGCAGCGCGAGCGGCAGCCCCAAGGCGAGTTCGGCGTGTGGCTCCATCCGATCTTCTCCCGATACGATCGGCGGGGGTCGCCGAATACGGCGTCAGGGTACAGCATTTCCGCGCTCCGCGAGTCCGCCAGCCGGCCCCGTCGCTCGCCAGATCGGGCAAAACATGCCAAGACGGGACGCGACAGGCGCGGGGGCGCGACCGGGATGGCCTTGACCACACGTGCGTTCGCGGCGCTGACGGCGGGCGCCATGCTGCTGGCGCCGGCGATGTGGAACCGCTTTCCGCTGTTGCAGTGGGACACCGGCGGCTATCTGGCCCGCTGGTTCGAGGGTTATCTGGTCCCCAGCCGCTCGGTCGTGTTCGGCTTCTTCCTCACCGCCGGCTGGCCGCTCGATTTCTGGCCGGTGGTGGCCGTGCAGGCGGCGGCGACCCTGTGGGTGTTGTGGCTGGTGTTGCGCACCCACCATATCCACCTGTCGGCGTTCGGATTCGTCGCGCTTACCGCCGTCCTGTCGGTGTTCACGACGCTGCCTTGGCTGGTCGGCATCCTGCTCACCGACATCTTCGCCGGGCTGTCGGTGCTCGGCCTGCATCTGCTGCTGTTTCGCTCCACGCACCTCTCCTTGCGCGAGCGCCTCGGCCTGATCGTGCTGGTGGGATTTTCGGCCGCCACCCACAGCGCGACGCTCGCGGTCGATCTCGCCGTCCTGGTCGCCGGCGCCGCCGTCATCATCGCCCGCCGCGACCGGTTGCCGGGCGGACGCATTGCCGGCGCCGGCGCCGCCGTCCTGCTCAGCGTCGTCATGGTGTTCGCCGCCGACTACGTGCTGGTGCGCCGTCTCGCCTGGACGCCGGGCGGCTACGGGCTGGCGTTCGGGCGCCTGCTCCAGGATGGTCTGGTCAAGCGCCATCTCGACCGCCATTGCCCGCAGGCCGGCTACAAGCTCTGCCCGTATCGGGACGAATTGCCCGAGACGGCCGACGGATTCCTGTGGGGGCAGAGCGTGTTCGACCGTCTCGGCCGGTTCGCCGGGCTGGGCGCCGAGATGGAGACCATCGTGCTCCGCAGTCTCGCCGAGGAGCCGCTCGCCAATCTTAAGGCCGCCCTCGTGGCGACGGGCCGCCAGCTCGTCACCGTGGGGGGTGGCGAGGGCGTGCTCACCAGCATCTGGCACACCTACGGTATGATCGAGAAATTCACGCCGTCGGTGGCGCCGGCCATGCGGGCCGCCCGCCAGCAGCAGGGCGAGATCGATTTTGCCGCCATGAACGCCGTCCAGGTGCCGATCGGGCTTGCCTCGATGGCCTTGTTGCCTGTGGTGGTCCTCATGGGCCGGCGCCGGCGCGAACTGGCCGGCGTCGGGACCTTGGCCGCGATGGTGATTGTGGCGCTCGTCGCCAACGCGGCGGTCTGCGCGATCATATCGGGACCGCATCCGCGCTATGGGGCGCGGCTTGCCTGGCTCGCGAGCCTGACGGTCGTCATGGTGCCGCTGCGCTTGCCATTGCGGCGCCCAGCCGGCGCGGTCCCGGCCGCAACCGATACGGCGGCGGCCTTCCGGATCGGATGGGGCGGCAAGACGATCGATGTGTGAACAACGGTTGCCGTCCTCGCCTCCGGCGCAGGCTTTCTCTACAATGACACTCTGGAGCGGAACGACCGGGGCAGGCACAATCGCGGGTGAAGGGATCCGGTTCGCATGACCATGCTGCTGCTGCGCGGGATCGTGGCGCGTTGCCGGGCATCGTCACCGACGATGGGGCTCGCCGGCCTGGCCATGGCCGCCCTGGTGTTGGGGTTCGGGCCGGCGTCCGGCCAAGTGCACTATGACCGTCCGGGAGGCGACTACGCCAGCGCGCCGGTGAAGAGCGGCGACCCCGCCGTGTGCGCGTCCCGCTGCGAGCGCGATGCGCGCTGCCGCGCCTGGGCGTTTTCCTATCCGGACGAGTCCGGCGCCGCCATCTGCTGGCTCAAGAGCCAGGTGCCGTCGCGGACCGAGAATGTCGACAGCGTGTCGGGGGTGCGCGGCGCCGGCGTCATCGAACCCAAGAAGAGAACGGTGGAATATTCCATCGACCGCAACGGTGGCGACTACCGCAATCTCGAATTGCCGTCCGACCCCACCGGGCTCGCCTGCAAGACCGCCTGCGAGGCCGACGCCAAATGCCGCGCCTGGACCTATCTGCGGCCGGGTTATGGCGGCACCGGTGCGCACTGTTTTCTCAAGGACAAGGTCAAGCAGCCGCGGCGCCGTCCCTGCTGCATTTCCGGTGTCGTGCGCTGAGGCGCGGCGGCGTCGGAGCGCCAGAACAGCGGTTCGCACATCCAGGGTGACGTGAAGCTGGTACTGCCCAATGAAAAAGAGGGCGGCTCGCGCCGCCCCCTCAGGCCTCAGCTTGGATATGTCAGACGAACGTCAGCCGCCGACCACCGCCAGGTGGACGGGAGCCAGGCCGTTGAAGCCGAGCGCCCGCGCTGCCGCCGGGGTCAGATCGATGACGCGGCCGCGGATGAACGGGCCGCGATCATTGATGCGAACCACCACCGACTTGCCGCTTTTGCGGTGGGTCACCCGCACCATGGTTCCGAAGGGCAGGGTGCGATGGGCGGCGGTCATGCCATGGGCATGGGCCCGTTCGCCGTTTGCGGTCTTTCCCCCCGAGTAGACCGAAGCAACTCCAGACTGCGCGAGCGCAGAACTAGAAGTTCCGACGGCCATGGTCAGACATGTCAAAACTACAGCTAAGTTGATGTTAATTTTACCAGTCACTAGATCCCTCTCTCTTGGTGATCGAGAGGGAATCAGTGCGGACGAACTACGACTTTTCCGCGATGGTGCCGGCAAGTATTGTTTAAAGTTACTTAGGCTAAGGAAATTTATAGCCTTCTGATCACCCTAACGGCGCAAGATGGTTGCGTGAGGGCGAAGGTGCGGCCTTTTGGACGGGCGCGGCGGTATGATGAGCGGGGCGACCTGCGCCAGTGAGAGGCCTGCCCGCGACGTGGAGCTGTTGCGTCGTCCCCACCCGCCGGGCCGGGGGAGAGCTCACCGCACGACGCGCTCTCTCCTCATCCTGAGGAGCCGCCCAACGAGTCCGCGCAAAGCGCGGCCCGATGGCAGGCTCCGGCGGCGTCTCGAAGGATGTGGCCCGCGCATGCGCCGGCTCGCTCGCGGACATTCGGTCTGGCGCGCCCGGGGCCACATGGTTCGAGACGCGCCGCTGTCGCGGCGCTCCTCACCATGAGGTTTGGCGTGGGTGCGTTCGGCGAGGCCGATGATTCTTGCCCAGTCTCTGCCGCTCAATCCGGGCTACGCTTGCTGTCGGCGCTGCCTTGCTTTTCTGCCCGTTATGAATAAGTATGTAGAATAGCATACTTGTTCATAACGGAGCCTCCGTGGCCGACACCGAACGCCTCACCATCGCCTTGCCCGAGCCCATGGCCGCCCGGGTGCGCGCGGCCGTCGAGGCCGGCGAGTATTCGTCGACCAGCGAAGTGTTTCGCGACGCCCTGCGCCTGTGGGAGGCGCGCCGCGAATTGCGCGCCCGCGACGTCGAGCTGTTGCGCCGGCGCTGGGACGAGGGCAAGGCCAGCGGGCTCGCCGGCGAGGTCGACGTCAAGTCGCTGATCGCCGAGGAAAAAGCGAAGAAGGCAAAACGCCGGTGACGCGCGTCGTCCTCACCCGCCGGGCCGAGGACGAACTCAGATCGATCTGGCGCGCCATCGCGGAGGAAAACGAGCCCGCCGCCGACCGCATCCTTTCCGCCATCAGCGACAAGCTCGACCTTCTCGCCCTGCACCCACGGCTCGGCTCGCGCCGGCCGGACATCCGGCCGACGGCGCGCATGCTGGTCGAGGGGCATTATCTGGTGCTCTACGAGACCCATCCCGACAGAGATGACGGTCCGATCGACTGGGTCGAAGTGGTCAGCATCGTCGATGGCAGGCGCGATTTGAGCGAGATATTTTTGGCGTTTTTGTCGGAGAGGCGGATTATGCCTTAGGCAATCCGCCCTCCGCGCTTGTTCAAACCGTGCCGCCGCATTACCTTCCCACCCATGTTGTGCATCGAGATCGAGCGCGAGGACGACGGCCGCTGGCTGGCGGAAGTGCCGGCATTGCCGGGCGTGCTGGGCTATGGCGCGACCGACGCCGAGGCGCGCGCCAAGGCGACGGCGCTGGCGCTTCGGGTCATTGCCGAGCGGGTCGAGAACGGCGAAGCGCTGCCAGACGAGCTCGCCGGCATGTTCCAACTGGCATGAGCCGCTGGCCGGCCACCAAAGCGCCCCGCGTGTTGGCGGCGCTGCTGCGGATTGGCTGGACCATCAAACGGCAGAGCGGATCGCATCGCACCTTGCAGCGGCTGGGTTGGCCGGATTTCGTCTTCGCTTTTCACGACGGCGACGAAATCGGCCCGCGCATGCTCGCCCGCATCGCCAAGCACACGGGCTTGAGCGCCGACGATTTGTAAGCGAGCGGAGCCCGGATCACACACTCTCTCCTCATCCTGAGGAGCCGCCGAAGGCGGCGTCTCGAAGGATGTGGCCCGCACACGCGCCGGGGCGAACGTCCTCGATCGAGCCGAAGGCGCGCTGGCCGCATGGTTCGAGACGCGCCGCTGTCGCGGCGCTCCTCACCATGAGGTTCGACGTGGGCGCGCGCGACGAGGCGCAGTTCGTAGCCCGCATTGAGCGGCAGCGAAATGCGGGAGCGGCATTGCCCCTGCTCCAGAGAGCCCCGGATTTCGCTGCCGCTCAATCCAGGCTACGCTTGCTCTACGAGACGCATCCCGACAACGATGACGGTCCGGTCGATTGGGTCGAAGTGGTCAGCATCGTGGATGGCAGGCGCGATTTGAGCGAGATGTTTTAAACGTCGCTCGTATTGAGGGCCGGCACACCCTCTCTCCTCATCCTGAGGAGCCGCCGAAGGCGGCGTCTCGAAGGATGTGGCCCCGGACGCGCCGAGCCGAACGGCCTCGACCGAGTCGAGAGCGCGCTGGCCGCATGGTTCGAGACGCGCCGCTATCGCCGCGCTCCTCACCATGAGGTCTGACGTGGGTGCGTTCGGCGAGGCGTCGGCTCGTAGCGGGAGCGGCATTGCCCTGCGACGCAGCGCGTAGGATGGGTTGAGCAACGCGAAACCCATCATTTTACAATGACAATCAATTTATGGGTTTCGCTGCGCTCAACCCATCCTACGAAATCCCAGCCGCCGCTTTCGCCGCCGGATCAATTGCCAGTCCCCCCGACCGTAATCCGATCCATCCGCAAGGTCGGCTGCCCCACCCCGACCGGCACCCCTTGCCCATTCTTCCCGCACGTCCCGATGCCCTGGTCGAGGGCGAGGTCGTTGCCGATCATGCTGATGCGGTGGAGGTCGGTCGGGCCGTTGCCGATCAGCATGGCGCCCTTGACCGGGGCGCCGACACGGCCGTCCTCGATCAGATAGGCCTCGGTGCACTGGAAGACGTATTTGCCCGAGGTGATGTCCACCTGGCCGCCGCCGAAATTGACGGCGTAGAGGCCGTTCTTGACCGAGGCGATGATCTCGCCCGGGGCGTGGTTGCCGGCCAGCATGTAGGTGTTGGTCATGCGCGGCATGGGCACATGGGCGTGGCTTTCGCGCCGGCCGTTGCCGGTCGGCTTCATGCCCATCAGGCGGGCGTTCTGGCGGTCCTGCATGTAGCCGACGAGGACGCCGTCATCGATGAGGACGGTGCGGTTGGTCGGTGTGCCCTCGTCGTCGATGGACAGCGAGCCGCGCCGCTGCCCGATGGTGCCGTCGTCGACGACGGTGACGCCGGGGGCGGCGACCTTTTGTCCCATCAGGCCGGCGAAGGCCGAGGTCTGCTTGCGGTTGAAGTCGCCTTCCAGGCCGTGGCCGACCGCCTCGTGCAGCATCACGCCCGGCCAGCCCGGGCCCAAAACCACGTCCATCTCGCCGGCCGGCGCCGGCACGGCGTCGAGATTCACGAGTGCCTGGCGGATGGCGTCGTCGACGGCGCCGCGCCACGCCTCGGCGGTGATGAAGCGCGCAAAAGTCTCGCGGCCCCCGAAGCCGTGGCTGCCGCTTTCCTGGCGGTCGCCGTCGCCGGCGACCACCGAGACGTTGAGGCGAACGAGCGGCCGCACGTCGCGATAGATCTCGCCGTCGGCGCGCAGGATCTCGACCACCTGCCAGGAGGCGGCAACGCTCGCGGTCACCTGGCGGACCTTGGGGTCGCGGGCGCGCGCATAGGCGTTGATCTCCTCGAGGAGCTTGACCTTGTCCTCGAAGGCGGGAGCGAGGAGCGGGTTGTCCTCGCCATAAAGACGGCGGTTGGTGCGCACCGGCGCGTCGGCGTAGCGGCCCGAATAGCCGCCCTTGACGGCACGGACCGCGTCGGCGGCGCGGGCGATGGCCTCCTCCGAGAGGTCGGTGGCGTGCGCATAGCCGACCGCCTCGTCCTTGACGGCGCGCAGTCCGAACCCCTGCGAGGTATCGTAGGTCGCCTGCTTGAGGCGGCCGTTGTCGAACAACAGCATCTCGGACTGGCGGTATTCGAGATAGAGCTCGCCGTCGTCGGCGCCGTCGAGGCCGCGGGCGATGAGATTGCCGACCCGGGCGCGGTCGAGGCCGGCGCGGTCGAGGAGGGAGGCGGGAACGGTCATGAAGCGGCTCCGCGGGCAGGCGTCGGGGTTCAAGAAGCGATCCTGACGCAGATATGTCGTCTTTCGGCCAATGCGAGGCCGTTCGCCGATCGGCCTGGCCGCCACATCACGGCAATTTGTCGTAGCCCTCGCCGAAACCCTTGAGGCTCAACGGGAAGCCGATGCCCTCCTCGGGGGTCTGGAAAATGAAGAAAGTGGCGGTCTGCCCGGTACGCAGCTGCTTGATCAGGTTGTCGTCCATGACGACTTCGGCATAGCAGCCCCGCGGCAGGCAGCGCACGAAGCCGGCGCGGCCCACATCCGCATTGTCGACCTTGAGGCCGAGGCCGGCGGGCAACAGCACGCCCAGCGGCGCCTGGACGCGCATCAGGCGGGTCTTCTGGTCGGCGGTCTTGAGCACCAGCACGGTGATGCCGACATTGGCGCGGTCTTCCGCGACCACGCTCTGGAACAGGGCGCATTGCTCGCTCTGCGCTCCGGGGGGCGTTTCGCAGCGGATCTGCCAGTCCTGGTGGACCGACTTGACGGCCCCTTGCGCCCAGGCCGTGTCCGGGCCGGCCGACAGGACCGCCATGCCGACGCCGAGGATGGCCGCCGCGGTCCAGGTGCGGATGGGCTGTTCCGGTTGCTTCATCGTTTCATCCTCGTCGGCCGGCGGGACCCCCGTGGTGAGTCGCTCCGCCCAACGGCCGGCGAATCGCCGGCCGGCGCCATTTCGGTCGTCCTCACCTACATTCCGGTGTCGCTCTGTCAAGGACGGGTGGCCGAATCCGCGAGTCACAGACGAGGGTTGCAGAATGGCCGCGATGACGATTTAGCGATCGTCTGTAGTACTACCATCAGGCACATTGCGGGTGCGTGCGAATTGTGATTTGAGAAAAGGCCAGGAACCGCCGGCTGCGCATACCCCCGTCGCGCCGCGGGAACCGGAGCCCGGCAACGGCCGTAAGCCGTGCCGGAGCTCGAACAAGGATCGCGCCGATCCAGGGAGTGGACCGTCCCGAGTGCCGGACCTTTCCGTGGGCGCGAGAAGCGCGAGCGACTGGCTGCGGCCGACCATCCGTCTGAGGAGCGACGACGACGATGCAAGTTCTTTCTCGATCGGTTCTTCTTTCTCGATGGGCTGCGATCGCCGCGGTGGTGATCACGGTGGTGATGACCGCGGGCGGCGTCGCCCATGCGGAGCTCGGACAGCCGTCCAACTGGCAACTCGGGATGCAAGAGCCCGGCTCGCCGGTGATGGATCAGGTGTCCTGGTTCCACTCCTTCCTGCTGTGGATCATCACGGCAATCACCGCCGTGGTTCTCGCGCTCCTGGTGGCGGTGGTGGTCAAGTTCAATGCGCGCGCCAATCCAACCCCCTCGCGCACCACGCACCACACCCTCCTGGAAGTGGCGTGGACCGTGGTGCCGGTGATGATCCTGGTGATGATCGCGGTGCCGTCGTTCCGCATCCTGTTCACCCAGCTCAACACCCCGCAGGCGGACCTGACCGTCAAGGCGACCGGCAAGCAGTGGTTCTGGACCTACGCCTATCCGGACAACGGCGCCTTCGAGTTCGACTCGTTGATGCTCCAGGACAATGAGCGCAAGCCCGGCCAGCCGCGCCTGCTCGCCGTCGACAACGAAATGGTCGTCCCGGTCAACAAGGTGGTGCGGGTGCAGACCACCGCCGCCGACGTCATCCACGCCTTCGGGGTGCCGTCGCTGGCCGTGATGGTGGATGCCATTCCGGGCCGCCTCAACGAGGCCTGGTTCAAGGCCACCCAGGAGGGCGTCTATTACGGCCAATGCCGCGAATTGTGCGGCAGGGATCACGCCTTCATGCCGATCACGGTGCGGGTCGTGAGCGAACAGGCGTTCGCCGCCTGGGTCGAAGACGCCAAGAAGAAATTCGCGGTCGCGCCCGACGCGGGCGCCCGGCGGCTGGCCTCGAGCGCCGGCATCGACTGACCCGGGCACGAATGGCGGCCGACAAGAACGAGATCGACGAGGAAACCAACATGGCGACGGCAACACCTGAGCGCACGCATCACGGCCACGCCGGCGACGCCCACCACGCCCATCCGACCGGCTGGCGGCGCTATCTGTATTCCACCAATCACAAAGACATCGGCACGATGTATCTCATCTTCGCCATCGTGGCCGGCGTCATCGGCGGCGCGATGTCGATCGCGATCCGCATGGAGCTGCAGAATCCCGGCCTGCAGATCTTCCCGGCATCGCATGAATTCAACGTCTTCGTCACCTCGCACGGCCTGATCATGATCTTCTTCATGGTCATGCCGGCGATGATCGGCGGCTTCGGCAACTGGATGGTGCCGTTGATGATCGGGGCGCCCGACATGGCGTTCCCGCGCATGAACAACATCTCGTTCTGGCTCTTGCCGGCCTCGTTCGCGCTCCTGATCTCCTCGGTGTTCGTCGAGGGCGAGCCGGGCTCGCTCGGCGTCGGCACCGGCTGGACGATCTATCCGCCGCTGTCGACCGCCGGCCATCCGGGACCGGGCGTCGATTTCGCCATCCTGTCGCTGCACATCGCCGGCGCCTCCTCGATCCTCGGCGCCATCAACTTCATCACCACGATCTTCAACATGCGCGCGCCGGGCATGACCCTGCACAAGATGCCGCTGTTCGTGTGGTCGGTGCTGGTGACGGCGTTCCTGCTGCTCCTGTCGCTGCCCGTGCTCGCCGGCGGCATCACCATGCTGCTCACCGACCGCAACTTCGGCACCACTTTCTTCAAGCCGGAAGGCGGCGGCGACCCGGTCCTGTTCCAGCACCTGTTCTGGTTCTTCGGCCATCCGGAGGTCTACATCCTGATCCTGCCGGGCTTCGGCATGATCAGCCAGATCGTCGCCACGTTCTCGCGCAAGCCGGTGTTCGGCTATCTCGGCATGGCCTACGCCATGGTGGCGATCGGCGGCATCGGCTTCGTGGTGTGGGCGCACCACATGTACACGGTCGGCCTGTCGGCGGCGACCCAGGCCTATTTCGTCGCCGCCACCATGGTGATCGCGGTGCCGACCGGCGTGAAGGTGTTCTCCTGGATCGCCACCATGTGGGGCGGCTCGATCGACTTCCGCACCCCCATGCTGTGGGCGATCGGGTTCATCTTCCTGTTCACCATCGGCGGCGTCACCGGCGTCGTGCTCGCTAATGCGGCGGCCGACCGCGTGCTGCACGACACCTATTACGTCGTCGCGCACTTCCACTACGTGCTGTCGCTCGGCGCCGTGTTCGCGATCTTCGCCGGCTGGTACTACTGGTTCCCGAAGATCACCGGCTACATGTACGAGGAGTGGCTCGGCAAGCTGCACTTCTGGGTGATGTTCGTCGGCGTCAACATGGTGTTCTTCCCGCAGCACTTCCTCGGGCTGGCCGGCATGCCGCGGCGCATCGTCGACTACCCGGATGCGTTCCAGGGCTGGAACCTGGTGTCGTCGCTCGGCTCCTATCTCTCCGGCATCGGCGTGCTGATCTTCCTCGTCGCCATGGTGCGCGCCTTCCTGCGCAAGGAGGCGGTCGGCGAAAACCCATGGGGTGCGGGCGCGACCACGCTCGAATGGACCCTGTCGTCGCCGCCGCCGTTCCATCAGTTCGAGGTGCTGCCGCGCATCAAGTAGCGGCAGCCGTGAAAGTCGAGACGCCATGTCCTTCGTCAGCGAACCGGCCGAACTCTCCGTCACGACGCGCTCCGTCACGACGCGCCTGGATGGCGTGCGCGTCGTCGGCGGGACCGCCGAGGTGTCCGATTTCATCGCCCTGATGAAGCCGCGGGTGATGTCGCTCGTGGTGTTCACCGCCCTGGTCGGGCTCGCGGTGGCGCCGGCCGACATTCATCCGGTGCTCGGCTTCATCTCGCTCTTATGCATCGCGGTGGGAGCCGGCGCCGCCGGCGCGCTCAACATGTGGTACGATGCCGACATCGACGCGGTGATGGCGCGCACCCGCACGCGGCCGGTGCCGCGCGGCCGCATCCTGCCCGGCGAGGCGCTCGCCTTCGGGATGACGCTGGCGGTCGGTTCGGTCGCGGTGCTCGGGCTCGCCGCCAACTGGGTCGCGGCCGGCCTGTTGGCCTTCACGATCTTCTTCTACGTTGTCGTCTATACGATGTGGCTCAAGCGGGCGACGCCGCAGAACATCGTCATCGGCGGCGCCGCCGGCGCTTTCCCGCCCATGGTCGGCTGGGCGGCGGCGACGGGCGGGGTCGGCGTCGAGTCGATCGTTCTGTTCCTCATCATCTTCTTCTGGACGCCGCCGCACTTCTGGGCGCTCGCCCTGTGGCGTGCCGGCGATTACGAACGTGCCGGCATCCCGATGTTGCCGGTGGTGGCCGGCCTCGCCGAGACGCGCCGGCAGATCCTCCTCTATTCGGTGCTGCTGGCGCCGCTCGGCGCCGCCCCGTGGCTCCTCGGCTATGCGAGCGCGGTCTACGGCGTCGTCGCCGGCATCGGCGGCGCCGTCATGCTCATGCTCGCGGTGGCGGTGCGGCGTACCGACGGCATCGCCGGCGAGGCTGCGGCCAAGCGCCTGTTCGCCTTCTCGGTCCTCTACCTGTTCGTGGTGTTCGCCGCCCGTCTGGTCGACGGCCGGCTGCCGATGTTCGGCAATCTGATGTGAGCGGCCCTATGACCATGGTTCACGACAATGACGGCATCGTGCTCACCGAAGAGGAGAAGCGCCGGCGGCGCGCCCGATCGGTGGCGACGGCGCTCGCGCTCGCCGCCATGGCGGTGATGTTCTTCGTCCTCACCATCGTCAAGCTGGGGCCGGCCGTGTTCAACCGGCCGCTGTGACCAACGGGACCTGGGCATGACGACCAAGCCGGAATTTCCCCCGCGGACGGCGCCAGTCAGGCGGCGCGACCTGGTGGTCGCTGCCGCCTGCGGCGCCTTCGTGGCCGTGATGGTCGGCATGTCGTTCGCGGCCGTGCCGCTCTACGACTGGTTCTGCCGGGCGACCGGTTTCGGCGGCACGACGCAAGTCGCCGGCGCGGCGCCGGCGGCGATCAGCGAGCGGCGCGTGACGGTGCGGTTCGACGCCAATGTGGGCCGCGGCCTGCCGTGGCGGTTCGAGCCGGACCAGACCTCGCTCGACGTCCGCCTCGGCGAGGTCGTGACCGCGTTCTACCGCATCACCAACCAGTCGGCGCGCGAGATCACGGCGCAAGCCGCCTACAACGTGACGCCGCCGACCGCCGGCGGGCATTTCTCCAAGCTCGAATGTTTCTGCTTCACCGAGCAGCGCCTGGCTCCGGGCGAGACGCGCGACATGCCGGTCGTCTTCTTCGTCGAGCCGGCGCTCGCCGACGATCCGGAGATGCGCGACCTCAACACCATCACGCTGTCCTACACGTTCTTTCCGGTGCGCGAGCCCGGAAAGGTCGCGGAGGTGAGGCGATGAGGAGCGTCATGCGTCATCGCGGCTTTCATCCCCATGGTGAGGAGCGCCTGAAGGCGCGCGTCTCGAACCAACCAAGTCGGCTATTGCCGACTTGGACTTCATGGAGCCGATGTCGGGCAAGCCCGACATCGGTGGCCACATCCTTCGAGACGGGCGCTCCGCGCCCTCCTCAGGATGAGGGCGGAGCGCGGTCATCGCGGCGGCGCATGCGCGGGAATTTGAACAACTAACAGGGGGCCGCCGGCCTTGAGCCGGAGGCGAAGAACAAGGGACCGAGAGGAAGAGATGGCCGAGGCGCACGCGAAGCACCACGAATATCACCTGGTCGACCCGAGCCCGTGGCCGGTGGTGGGCTCGATCTCCGCCTTCGTGATGGCGGTCGGGGCGATCGCCTGGATGCATGCCATGTTCGCGGCGGCGCCGTTGGTGTTCGGGGTCGGTACGCTCGGCATCCTCTACACCATGTTCGGCTGGTGGCGCGACGTCATCCGCGAGGCCGAGCACGGCGGTCACCACACCCGCGTCGTCCAGCTCCACCACCGCTACGGCATGATCCTGTTCATCGCCTCCGAGGTGATGTTCTTCGTCGCCTGGTTCTGGGCCTATTTCAACGTCGCGCTGTTTCCGCACACGCCGATCGAGTACATGCGCACCGAGTTCATCGGCGGCGCCTGGCCGCCCAAGGGCATCGAGACCTTCGATCCCTGGCACCTGCCGCTCCTCAACACGCTGATCCTGCTGACGTCCGGAACGACGGTGACCTGGGCCCACCACGCGTTGCTGCACAACGACCGCCAGGGCGTGAAGTGGGGCCTGATCCTGACCGTCGCGCTCGGCGCCACCTTCTCGTGCGTGCAGGCCTACGAATACATGCACGCCACCTTCGCGTTCTCCGGCAACATCTACGGCGCCACCTTCTTCATGGCGACCGGCTTCCACGGCTTCCATGTGCTGGTCGGCACCATCTTCCTGGTGGTCTGCCTGGCGCGCGCGCTCGCCGGCCATTTCACGCCCACCCAGCATCTCGGCTTCGAGTTCGCGGCCTGGTACTGGCACTTCGTCGACGTGGTGTGGCTGTTCCTGTTCGCCTGCATCTATGTGTGGGGCGCCGGCGCCCACGCGGCCGGGCATTGAGGCCAATCTCAGATTCGTCATGCCCGGGCTTGTCCCGGGCATCCACGCCTCTCTTGCCAGGTTGACGTGGATGGCCGGGACAAGCCCGGCCATGACGGATGGACATGTTCTCCGATGAACGACACACGATCTCTGCAAACCCCGCATCCCCTCGCGGCCGGCATGAAAGGCCGCTGCCCGCGCTGCGGCGAGGGAAAGCTGTTCGCCGGCTTTCTCGATCTGGCGCCGCGCTGCGAGCGCTGCGGCCTCGACTACGCCTTCGTCGATGCCGGCGACGGGCCGGCGGTGTTCGTCATCCTGATCGCCGGCTTCATCGTGGTCGGCGCCGCGCTCGTGGTCGAGGTGATGTACGAACCGCCATTCTGGCTGCATGCGGCTTTGTGGGGACCCCTGATCCTCGCCGTCACCCTGGCGCCGCTGCGCATCGTCAAGGGCGTGCTGGTGGCGCTGCAGTATCATCACAAGGCCGCCGAGGGGCGGCTGGAGGGGCGGGAGCGGCCGTGACGGCACGACGGGCAGGCGAGGGGGTGTTGATCCCGACGGCATTCGTCGTCGTCGTGGTGACGATCCTGGTCGGGCTCGGCACCTGGCAGCGCGAACGCCTGGCCTGGAAGGAAGGGCTGATCGCCGCCCTCGAGGAGCGTCTCGCCGCCGCGCCGGTGCCGCTGCCGCCGCCCGCCGCCTGGGCGGGCCTTGCGGCGCCCGACGAGTATCGGCGGGTCGCCGCCGAGGTGACGTTCCTGAACGACAAGGAGGCCCTGGTCTACACGTCGGGCTCCAGCCTGCGCCGGGACATCAGCGGGCCGGGCTACTGGGTGTTCACGCCGGCCCGGCTCGCCCAGGGCGGCATCGTGATGGTGAACCGCGGTTTCGTGCCGGAGGCCCGCCGCGCCGCCGCGACGCGGCCAGAGGGGCAGGTCGAGGGCACCGTCGCGATCACCGGCGCGTTGCGCTGGCCGGACCCGGTCGGGGTTTTTACGCCGGCACCGAATCCGTCTTCGAACCAATGGTTTAGCCGCGATCCGGCGGGGATTGCAGCAGCCAAGGGGGTGGCCGACGCCGCCCCGTTCTATATCGAGCAGGAAACCCCGGAGCCGCCCGGGGGGTGGCCGAAGCCGGGGCGGCTCTATCCGCACCTCCCCAACAACCATTTCGGCTACATGCTGACCTGGTACGGGCTCGCGGCGGCGCTGCTCGCCGTCTACGGCGCCTTCCTGGCGGGGCGCTGGCGCGCGCGTCGGCAGGTCGCCTTGTGAGGGGGCAGGGTTTTCTTGTGCGGGGAGCGGCTTGCGACTAGTCTGCACCCGGGCTGCGCTGCCGCCGAGCCGGTAAGTCCATGCTTTTCAAAGGGTTTGTCGTGAGGGCCTAGGCTCTCCCGGCGGCCGCTTTGGTGTTGCCGTCCGTTATCCGAGGACCTTCGCAGGTGCGTTACATTTCCACCCGGGGCGAGGCTCCGACGCTTGATTTCGTGGCCGTCACGCTGGCGGGGCTCGCCCGCGACGGCGGCCTCTATATGCCCGAGACCTGGCCTCAGCTGGATGCCGCCGCGATCGCGTCGCTGGCCGGCAGACCCTATGCGGAGGTGGCTGTCGAGGTGATCCGGCCGTTCGTCGGCGATGGCATCTCCGAGGCCGACCTCGCCCGCATGGCGACGGAGGCATACGGGACCTTCCGGCACCCGGCCGTGGCGCCGCTGGTCCAGATCGCCCCCAACCGCTTCGTGCTGGAGCTCTTCCACGGTCCCACGCTCGCCTTCAAGGACCTGGCCATGCAGCTGATCTCGCGGCTGATGGACCATGTGCTGCAGAAGCGTGCCGAGCGCGCAACCATCGTGGTGGCGACCTCCGGCGACACCGGCGGCGCCGCCGTCGAGGCCTTCCGGGGGCGCGAGCAGATCGACCTCGTGGTCCTGTTCCCGCACGGGCGCATTTCCGAGGTGCAGCGGCGGATGATGACCACCGCCCCCGACGCCAATGTGCGCGCGGTCGCCATCGAGGGCACGTTCGACGACTGCCAGGCCCTGGTAAAGGGCATGTTCAACCACCACGATTTCGCCGACCAGGTGCGGCTCTCCGGCGTCAATTCCATCAACTTTGCGCGCATCGTCGCCCAGATCGTCTATTACGTCACCGCCGCGGTGGCGCTGGGGGCGCCGCACCGCAAGGTCGCCTTCACGGTGCCGACGGGGAATTTCGGCGACGTCTTCGCGGGCTATGCGGCCATGCGGATGGGACTGCCGATCGACCGTCTGGTGGTCGCGACCAACATCAACGATATCCTGGCGCGCACGCTGGAGACCGGCACCTACGACGTCCGCGACGTGGTGGCGACCGCCTCGCCCTCCATGGACATCCAGGTATCCTCCAATTTCGAGCGGCTGATGTTCGAGGCCTATGGGCGCGACGCCCGGCCGGTCAGGGCCGCCATGGGCTCGCTCGCCCAATCGCGCCGTTTCGCCCTTCAGCCGGCCGCGCTCGCCGAGATCAGGCGGACCTTCGCGGCCGACCGCGCCGACGAGGCCGCGACGGCGGCGCAGATCCGCACCTCGCTCAAGGAAGCCGGCTACGTCGCCGATCCGCATACCGCGGTCGCGCTCGCGGTCGCCGAGAAGGAACGCGGCGACCCGTCCGTGCCCATGGTGGTGCTCGCAACCGCCCATCCGGCCAAATTCCCCGATGCGGTCGCCAAGGCCTGCGGGGTGACACCGAAGCTGCCGGACTGGCTCGGCAATCTCATGTCCCGACCCGAAAACGTCACCGTCTTGCCCGCCGATCAGGGCGCGGTCGAGCGCTTTGTTCTCTCCCACAGCCGCGCCGCCCGCGCAGGAGCCGCCGCATGACGGTCGAAGTCACCAAGCTCAGGTCAGGTCTTTCGGTCGTCACCGACGCGATGCCGCAGCTCAAGACCGCTTCGCTCGGCGTGTGGGTCGGCTGCGGCAGCCGCGACGAGAGGGACGACGAACACGGCATCTCCCATTTCCTCGAGCACATGGCGTTCAAGGGTACGAAACGGCGTACCGCCCGCCAGATCGCCGAGGAGATCGAGGCGGTCGGCGGCGACCTCAACGCCGCGACCGGCGTCGAGATGACCGCCTACTACGCCCGCATGTTAGAGGCCGACGTGCCGCTCGCCATCGACGTCCTCGCCGACATCCTCACCGAACCCGCCTTCGACAAGGACGAGATCGCGCGCGAGAAGAACGTCATCATCCAGGAGATCGGCGCCGTCGAGGATACGCCCGACGATCTCGTCTTCGATCACCTGCAGGCGACCGCGTTCCCGGCTCAGTCGGTCGGCCGCTCCATCCTGGGCACGCCGGCGACGGTGCGCTCGTTCGGCGGCACCAATCTCTCGGCCTATCTCGCCCGCAACTATCGCGGCCCCGATGCGATCTTCGCCGCCGCCGGCGCCGTCGACCATGCCGCGATCGTCGCCGAGGTCGAACGCCGCTTCGCGCCGTTCGAAGGCATCGCCGGCGAGATACCGGTTCGGGCGCACTTCTCCGGGGGCAGCCGCATCGAGGCGCGCGACCTCGAACAGGTGCACGTCGCGCTGGCGCTGGAAGGCGTGCCGCAGCGTGACCCGTCCATCTACTCCCTGCAGGTGTTCACCAACGTGCTCGGCGGCGGCATGTCGTCGCGCCTCTTCCAGGAGGTGCGCGAGCAGCGCGGCCTGTGCTACTCGATCTACACCTTCCATTCGCCCTATATGGACACCGGCATGTTCGGCCTCTACGCCGGCACCGACGCGTCCGACTCCGCCGAGCTGATGCGCGTCGTCGCCGGCGAGCTCAACGCTGCCGCCGGCAACCTGAGCGAAGTCGAGGTCGCCCGCGCCAAGGCGCAGATGAAGGCCGGCCTCTTGATGGCGCTGGAAAGCTCCGGCGCCCGCGCCGAGCAGCTCGCCCGCCAGATGCTGGTGCACGGCCGCGTCATCCCGATCGACGAGATCGTCGCCAAGATCGACGCCGTCACGGTCGAGAGCGCCCGCAAGGCCGGCCGCGACCTCCTCGCCCGTTCCGGGCCGGCGGTCGCCGTGCTCGGCCCGTCGGGGCTCGAAAGCACTGCCGCGATCGCCGAGACTCTTCTGCGCAAGGCGGCTTAGGGGAATTTCGTTCCGGCGGGCGATGCATGGCGTTCTTCCGCACCGTCTCCTTTTCCGAACCGCAGCCCTTCATCGAGGGCGACACGGTCATCGTGCGCATGCCGCAGATGAGCGACCACGACGAGTGGGCGGCGCTGCGGGAGAAGAGCCGTAAGTTCCTCGTTCCCTGGGAGCCGACCTGGCCGGCCGACGACCTGACGCGAGCCTCCTTCCGCCGCCGCCTCAAGCGCTATGCCGAGGACGCGCGCTCCGACCAGGCCTACGCGTTTTTCGTGCTGCGCCGTGCCGACAACGCCATTGTGGGCGGGCTGACGCTGGCCAATGTGCGCCGCGGCGTCGCCCAGGCCGGCAGCGTCGGCTACTGGATGGGCGAGCCGTTCGCACGCCAGGGCTATATGACCGCCGCCGTCAAGGCGATGCTGCCGTTCTGCTTCTCGACATTGCGCCTGCATCGCGTCGAGGCGGCGTGCATCCCGACCAACGTGCCGTCGATCCGCCTCCTGGAAAAATGCGGCTTCGTGCGCGAGGGCTATGCGCGCGAATATCTGTGCATCAACGGGCTGTGGCAGGACCACGTGCTCTATGCACGGCTGGCGCGGGATTGAGGGGCTCTTCGCCGCCGCTGCGCGGGCGCGGCGCCGCGGCCCGTCGGCCGGATATGCGATGCGATTTTTCGGACAGCAGTGAACGGAGAGTGTCGTCGAGCTGGCGCAGACTTTCGCGCGCGGCCTTCGCCCCGTCCCGCTTTCGAAGCGCGTCGATGATCCTCCTGTGGGCCGGTAGGGTGGCGCGATTCGTGTCTATCGTCGGGTTGGTCTGCTGAATGCTGACCGCGAGCGCCGCGGAAATCGCCGTGCCGATCGCCGCCAGGTACTCGTTTCCGGCCGCCGCCAGTATGGCGAGATGAAAATCGCGATCCGCTTCCTGGAACTGACTCGGCTCGTCGGCGCCCGCCTTCATTCGCTCCCACGCATCGTCGATGCGCTGCAACGCCTCCTCGTTGGCGACCGACGCGGCGAGCCGGCATGCCCCAGGCTCGACGATCATTCGCACCTCGGTAAGGCTGATCAGCATGTCCGGATCAGCGCCCGACTGGGCGATCCAGCCGAGCACGTTCATGTCGAGCAGGTGCCAGCGCTCGCGAGGCAGCACCGTCGTGCCGCGCCGCTGACGCGCTTCCAGCATGCCCTTTGATTCCAGCGATTTGACCGCCTCGCGCAGGACCGGTCGGCTGACCGCGAACTCGCGCAGAAGCTCCGCTTCCGCCGGCAGGATGGTGCCGATCGGGTATCGCCGGGAAACGATGCGGCGGCCGAGCTCGGCCGCGACTTGCGCGTGGCGAGATCCCATCCCGGGCATAAATGCGCCGACGCCGGGGGAAGACAGGGGGGGAGCGGTGCGGGATTTGACAGCCATCGGCGACACGTCGGCAGGAGGAGTGATTTAATCAGACTTATTACACTTATGCCGTTCCAACTTCTCTCTCCATGGAAATCGTCGGGCCGCAAGCGGATGGAGGCAGCGGTATCGAAGCGCGGAGCGCGACGCCCGGTCGCGCTTGACAGACGCTGCGATGGCGCAGTAGAAATTCGTTAAAACAGATAAATATGATTTATTAACTCCCCGCTTCCGCTCGGCGGAGAGCTCCGCAAGGACTGCCCGAAGCGGACACGACGTGGAATCTCGGCCGGCCGTACGATCAGGTCGTCGCAGCTTCCGCGCCGGGGCGACAGGAGACTTCGTGATGGTCATCAAAGACATCGAATGCATCAAACTTTCCTACGTCCCTAAATTCCGACCCATCGATGGGCTCGCCACCATCAATGCGCGTGACGTATTCCTGGTGAAGGTCGTCACCGACGATGGGCTTTATGGCCTGGGTGAGAGTTTTGCGCTTGGATCACTGAATTCCCTCGAGACGCTCGTCGAGGAAACCCTGAGGCCGATTCTGCTCGGCGAGGACCCGCGGGACATCGCAAGGCTTTGGGCCAAGATGTATCGGTCCACCTTCCGCTACGGTCGGCGAGGCATCGTGATCGCGGCGATCAGCGCCATCGACATCGCGCTGTGGGATCTGCTCGGGAAAATCTGCGGCCAACCGGTCTATAAGCTCGCCGGCGGCTGCCGCGACCGCATCCCCGCCTATGCGAGCGGCGGCTACTACCTCGAAGGTCGCGGCGACGACGCGCTGGCCGAAGAGGCGCAGCGTTACGTCGACCAGGGTTTTTCCTTCATGAAGATGAAGGTCGGCGGCGCGACGCCGCAGATTGATCTCGAACGTGTGAAGCTGGTCAAGAGCGTCATCGGCGATCGTCTCAGGCTGGGCGTCGACGCCAATGCGGTGTGGGACTTCGATACCGCCCTGCGGTTCGGGCGCAAGCTTGAGGGCATGGACATCGCCTTCTTCGAAGAGCCGGTGTCGAGCGATCACCTGGACGACAGCGTCCGGCTGGCGCAGGCGCTCGACCTGCCGATCGCCGGATACGAGACAGAACTGACGCGCTACGGCATGAAGGACTTCATCACGCGGCACGCCGTTGACATCGTCCAGGTCGACGCGATCTGGAGCGGCGGCATCAGCGAAGCCCTGAAGGTCGCGACGTTGGCGTCGGCGTGGAACAAGCCGGTCATTCCCCACTTCTCGGCTTCCGCGGTTTCGCTCGCCGCCAACCTGCATTTCGGCGCGGCCATCGGAAATTGCGAGCTGATCGAGCTGACGCAAGACGAAAATCCCCTGCGCGACGAGCTGCTGACGGAGCCGATCCGGGCCGAGCGGGGCGTCGTCTATCTGCCGTCCAAGCCGGGACTCGGTATCGAACTCGACGAATCCACCGTGTCCCGATTCCGAGTGGAGTGAGAGGAGAGACATGATGTCGAGAACGATCAGTCGCCTGATTGCCGCCGCCTTTGCCATCGCGGCTTTGACGGTGGGCACGACCGGACATGCCGACGTGCTCAAGCTCGCGCACGACCAGAAGCCGGACCAGGGCTACGGCCCCGGGGTGGCGAAATTCGTCGAAATTCTCAAGCAGAAGGTCGGCAACAAGGTCGAGGTCCAGTTATTCGACAATGGCGTGCTCGGCAACGAGCGCGACGTCACCGAAGGTCTGACGATCGGCTCGCAGGAGATGTGCGTCACGACTTTCGGCGTGCTCACGAATTACGAGCCGCAGCTCGCGGTGATGAACCTGCCTTTCATCTTCAGTGACTGGAAACAGGTCAACGCGACCTTGACCACCGGCGTGATGAACGAACCGTTCGCCCGGCTCGAGCAGAACAAGAAGTTTAAGGCGCTCGGCGTCTATGCGCTCGGCTTCCGCAACGTCGGATCGAACGTCGCGCCACTCACCTCGCTCGATTCTTTCAAGGGGTTGAAGATCCGCGTTCCGCAGGCGCCGCTCTTCATCGACACGTTCAAGGCGTTGGGTGCAAATCCGACGCCCATTCCGTGGGGCGAGCTGTATACCGCGATGCAGACCAAGGTGGTCGACGCGTTCGAAAACTCATCTCCGGTGGTGGAGCAGTTCAAGCTCAACGAAGTCACCAAGTATCTGTCGAAGACCGGCCACATCTGGGAAGGCGGCGTCCTGTTGATCTCGGCCTCCAAGTTCAACAGCCTGCCGAAGGACGTCCAGGACGCCCTCGTGTCCGCCGGACAGGAGAGCGCCAAATACCAACGCGGCCTGATCGAGAAGCAGGACACCGAAGTCGAGGCGAAGCTCTCGACCGCCGGCATGAAGGTGAACACGCTGGACGTGAAGCCGCTTCAGGACAAGGTCGCGCCGCTCTACAAGCAGTTCGCCGACAAGAACAACGCAGCGGCGTTGGTCGAGAAGGTGAAGAACGCCAAATAGCGTGCCGGCTTCGGACGATGGGGGCCGGTCTCCGGCCCCCATCCAGCGCGAGGGCATGACCGCATGAAGTCGATCGAACAACTCTTCATCCGCTGCACGGGCTATGTGTGCTCGGCGCTATTCTTCGTGATGATATCGGTGTCGTTGCTGCAGGTGTTCTTCCGGTATGTGCTCAACGATTCCCTCACCTGGTCGGAAGAGCTCGCACGTTACCTGTTCGTATGGGTCTCCTTCCTGGGATCAATCATCGCCCTACATCGCGGACTCCACATCGAAGTTGACGTCGTCACCTCGATGGTCGGTGAGACGGCGAAGAGACATCTCGCGCTCGCGGCCAAGGTCTGCGTCATCGCTCTGCTGCTCGTGCTCACCACATACGGATGGCGGATCGTCATGCTGACCTGGGACGCGCCCAGCGCAGCGTTGCGGATTCCCATGGCGCTCGTCTATCTGGCCATCCCCCTGGGAGCGATGGGAATGCTCGCCGTGACCGTCTTCCAGATGGTCCGGACGTGGGCCCGCGACGACACGTAAACCATCAGGAGAGCGGTGCTTCGATGGGTGCCTACATACTGATCAGCAGCATTCTTCTCATGGCCATCGGGGTTCCGGTCGCATTCGCGCTGGGGCTCGCCGGGGTGATATCCTTGTTGCTCGGCAGCACGATTCCGATGACCGTGGTGCCGCAGCGTATGCTCGTCAACATCGATTCCTTCCCGCTGATGGCCATCCCGTTCTTCATCCTAGCCGGGGAGGTGATGAGCAAGGGCGGGGCTTCGCAACGGCTCGTGAATTTCGCCTACGCGCTGGTGGGACATTTCCGCGCGGGACTCGGCATGGTGGCGATCGTCGCCAGCACCATTTTTGCCGGCATCTCCGGCTCGGCCGCGGCCGATACGGCGGCGATAGGCGCGCTGCTCATTCCGGCGATGATCGATAAGGGATACCGGAAAGGCTGGGCTGCCGCGCTGCAGGGTTGCGCCGGGGCGCTGGGGCCGATCGTTCCCCCCAGCCTGGTGATGATCATCTATGGGTCGCTGACGGGAATTTCCATTTCTGAGCTGTTCCTCGGCGGCTTCGGTCCCGGCATCGTGATCGCCCTGGCGTTGATGTTGGTCACCTACCAGGAGAGTTTCCGGTTCGATCTGCCGCGGGAAGAGAAAGCCTCGTGGACGACGAGGATCGCGGCGACGAAGGACGCCATCTGGGCGCTGGTGCTGCCGCTCATCGTCATCGGGGGTATTCTCGGCGGAATTTTCACGGCGACGGAGGCGGGCGTCGTCGCCGCAGCCTACGCGGTCGTCATCGGCATGTTCGTCTACAAGGAGATCACCTGGCGTGACCTGCACCGCATCTTCCTCGATGCGTGCGCCAACACCGCCATGATCATGCTGATCGTCGCCACTGCGTCGGTGTGCTCGTGGCTGCTCGCCGCCGGGCGCGTACCGCAATCCATCGTCGCCCACCTGACGACCCTGTCGGCTAATCCGCACGTGATCATGCTGTTGATCATCCTGTTCGTCCTGCTGGTCGGCTGCTTCATCGAGACCGTCGCGGCGGCCATCATCCTCATCCCGATCCTGTTTCCAATCGGCGCCCAGATGGGATACGACGCCGTGCACTTTGGGGTCGTTGTCGTTATCGCGCTGGTGTTCGCGGGCGTGACGCCGCCGGTCGGGGTTTTGCTGTTCATCACGTCGAGTATCGCGAAATCTCCCTACAGCGAGACCTGTCGATACCTTCCGAAGTACCTTCTCGCGATTTTCTTCGTGCTGTTTCTGTCGGCTTATGTGCCACCCGTGGTCACGTTCATTCCGAACCTGTTCCTGAAATAGACCGCAATCTGAACCTCTGGACCGAAGGGATCTCGGCAGTCGGGATAAGGGGCGTTGCAAAAGTCGTCGTCGCTCGTTTTCCGCGAGCGCATCGACGGTGCCGATTGCCGTCGAACGGCGTCACAGCACCCCGAACTCGTCGTAGACCTCGCGCAGGAGTTTTCCTTCGAGCAGCGCGTCGCGGGTGTGGTTCTCGCTGGTGACCTTGCGCAATGCCGCCGCGATCACCTCCTCGGCGCGCGCCTGCGGCACGACCACGACGCCGTCGGCGTCGCCGAAGACGATGTCGCCGGGATGGATGCGCACGCCGGCGCAGTCGATCGGGACGTCGCGCTTCATCATCTTGGCACGGCCCTTGGAATCGAGCGGGCCGATGCCACCGTGGAAGACGGGAAAATTCATCTCGCGGATTTTTCGGATGTCACGCACGAGGCCGTCGGTGACGCAGCCTTGTGCGCCGCGGCAGCGCGCCGCCGTCGACAAAAGTTCGCCCCACGGTGCGATCCGCGTCGTCGGGCCGCGACAGGCGAGAACCGCGACGTCGCCCGTCTTGAGGTCGTCCACCATGGCGATCTCGACGTCATAGGGGTCTTCGCCGTCCTCGATCGAATAGACGTCCATGTAGAGGCCGGTGCGGGCGCGGCCCATCATGACGAGGCTTTCGTCCAGTGGCCGCACGAACGTCGCCATGGCCTGATTCATCAGGCCGAGGCCATCCATCACGTCCGAGAGCACGGCCGAATACAGAGCCGTGCGGCTCTCCTGCAGGTCGATGGTCATGGATGTTTGCTCCTCCCGGATTCGTCCAGGTGTCGGCGCCACTCACCGGCCTGGGCGAGGACGGCGTCGCGGATATGGATGAGGTCGCATCCGGCCGCGACGAGGGCATAGCCCTCGACGAACAGGTCGCGCCAGCTCTTGCCGTCCCGCGGCACGGTCCCGATCGGCTTGCCGGCGGCCCGGATGGCGGCGACCGCATGGGCGATCAGCCGTTCCACCTCCGGCGCCCCCGTCTGTCCCGGCAGGCCGGCGCTGCCGGAGAGATCGGCGGGGCCGATGAACACCATGTCGACGCCGGCAACGGCCGCGATCGCACCCGCCTGTGCCACCGCCGCGACGGTCTCGATCTGCGGCACGATCAGCATCTCCTCGTGGGCATGGGCCATATAGTCCTCGATCAGCCCATAGCGCGAGCCGCGCACCACGATGGAGGCGTCGCCGCGCTGTCCCCGCGGCGGATACAGGCAGGCGTCGACGATGCGCTTGGCTTCCTCGGCGGTGTCGACCATGGGGATCAGAAGCGTCTGCGCGCCGGCATCGACGACGCGCTTGAGGAAGATCGGATCGCCGGACGGGACGCGCACCATGGGGGTGGTGCCGCCTGCCGCCATGGCCTGCATCATGGCCCTCGCGGTGTCGACGTCGCCCGGGCCGTGCTCCAGGTCGATGATGGCGAAGTCGAGCCCGGCATAGCCCACCATTTCGGCGACGGAAGGCGAGGCCGAGTGCAGCCAGGTCCCGAAGCAGGGCAGCCCCTGCGCAAGGCGCGCCTTGAGCGCATTCTTCGGCACCATCATGGCTCGGTCCTTCCCGGTTCGGCCTCGCGGCCATCCCAGATAGTCCCGCAGGGGTGACGAGTCGATGCGGAAGTCGCAGGTGCTGGCCGAGTTGTGCGACCGGCCGGCAGGCTTGCCACCCGCCACCGTTTCATGTTCGATCGTCATCAACCGCAATGGCCGGGATCGGGCCCGCGCACGTGGGCTGGCAGGGCCAGCGTCACGGCGCCGCCGCGATGCGCAGGTCGGCGTCGCAGCGGCTGTAGACCTGGCGGCCCCGTTTGCTCTCCCACACCAGGCGATTGCGCTCGAGGGTGAGCCGGACTTGCGTGGTCCAGCGCCGGCCGCCATTGACGCATTGGGCGGTCACGCGCCAACCCTTGTCCGTGGGCTTGCGGTTCTTGAACACGCAGAACGTTTCGCCCGCCGAGGCGCCTTCCGGCGTGATGATGGTCGGCAAGAGGCCGTGCTGAAGATCCCGCAACGAACACGTGGCCGAGTCCGGCATCCACAGGCCGGCGACGTCCGGTTCGGCGGGCTCGACCGCCACGGGTGCCGCCGCCACCGCGATCGCCGGCGGCAGGACCGGTGCGATGCCGTTATCGTCGGAGACCGGTTCGGGGTGCATCGCTGCCGTATCGGCGGGCCCTGGGTGAGCCACGGGTGTCGCGGCCGAGGAAACATCGGCAGGCGCGTAGACGGCGGCACGGTCGAGCGGGCGCTCCGCCAGCTCGGCAGCGGGGGCGCGCGCATTCGCCTCGGCGAAGGATTCGCTTTGCCAGGGCGGCCCCGAGGAGCCGCCGGCCTGTGTCGAGCTTTCCCCGGTCCGGGGCCCCAGATCGAAGACGATCGCGAAGCACATGAGGAGAGCCGTGGCGGCGGCCGATTGCGCCAGCAGGCGTTGCGCGCCTTTCTCGCTTGCCATCCGGGTCCTCCGGTTATTGCGTTGATCTGTCGGCATTGCACGCGACCGGCCGAAACGAATCGTCTCGCGTCCGCTGCAATGCCGACAAGGTCCGAGAGACCGGTGGCGGGAGCGGGGCGTTGATTTGGCGGTTTTGTGCCCCAGGGAACTCGGTTCTCTCCGCGCCGGGGAGGGAACCGGGCCGAACCGTCGCGATGGCGCCGCCTTAGCGGGGGACCAATCGCATATCCGGTTCAATCGCCGTTGGGGTCAGCATTTGGGAGGTCCGCATTTGGAAAAATTCGTCACCATTTCGGGCTGCTCCGGTGGCGGCAAGTCGACCTTGCTGACCGAACTCGGGCGGCGCGGCTATGCGACGGTCGAGGAGCCTGGGCGCCGGATCGTGAGCGAGGAATTGGCCGGCGACGGAAGTGCGCTGCCGTGGGTGGATGCCGCCGCCTTTGCGCGCCGCGCCGTTGCCATGTCGCTGGCGGATCGTGCCGCCGCCAACGACAGCGCCATGGCGCGTCCGGGCTGGGTGTTCTTCGACCGCGGGCTGATCGATGCGGCGGTCGCGCTCGAACATGCGACGGGAGAACCGGCCGTGCAGGCGTTGGGGCGAATTCATCGCTGCAACAGGCACGTGTTCCTGACGCCGCCCTGGCCGGAGATCTATGTGGGCGACCGCGAAAGACGCCATGGCCTCGCCGAGGCCATGGCGGAATACGACCGACTCGCCGGCGTCTATCCGTCGCTGGGCTACGAGGTCCATGTCGTCCCGAAAGTCTCCGTCGCGCAACGGGCCGACTTCGTGCTCGCAGTCCTGACGGAAGCAAGCACCCCGCCGGCGTCCCCGCGGTGAAAGCCGGGACGCCGCAGGATCAATCCGGGATCAACCCAAGATCAGCCCAAGATCAGCCCAAGATCTCCTTCGCCTTCTTGGCGATGCCGAGGCCGAGCGCCTTGTGGTTGTCGGGCGTCAGGTGCACGCCGTCGACGCCGTCGGTGCGGGTGAATTTCCCGCCGTCGAGGAACTCGGCTCCGGCGCTCTTGGCGATCGCCTCGTAGAGCGCGGGCAGCGCCTTGATCTTGGCGACGCCGTCGGCGCCGCCGAAGCGGTCGGCGCGGTCGGCCGGCTGCACGTTGCCGAGCGGCGGCGGGCTCACCACCAGGACTTTCGGAGCCGGATAGGTGGTGCCAACGCCGCCTTTGGTCTGGGCGACGATGTCGACGAGCCGGCCCATGCCGAGCGCGATGCGCATCGCCGAACGGTTGAACATCTTCTTGACGTCGTTGGTGCCGAGCATGATCACGATGAGATCGAGCGGCAGGTGGGTGGCGAGTGCCGCCGGCAGATAGGCGGTGCCGTCGAGCCCGGCGCCGGAGATCTGCGGCAGGGTCGGATCGGCGACGTCGGTGGTGCGGGCGCTCAGGCCTTCCTCGATCACTTCATAGCCGGCCCCCAGCGCCGCGCGCAGCACGCCGGGCCAGCGCACCTCGGCGGGAAAGCGCGTGGTCGAGCCGGACAGCACGCCGATGTAACCCCAGGTGTTGGAATCGCCGTACACCATGATGCGCTTGGCGGCATCGGCGGCACGCGCCGCGGGAATCGTCGCCAGGGCACTCAGCGCAGCGACGCCGCCGAAGAAGTCTCGTCGGGAAACAGGCATCTCGTTCTCCGTTCGTTGCGAGTTCCGTTTCACGATGTCGCATCCATCACGGGCCGGAGTTGTGTGCGCGGACGAACCACGCGTCGCCATGTGCACAACGCCGGAGCCGGAACTCGCCGCGACACCTCCTGCGCGTGCAGCGGTGCGCCGGGCTCCCTTCCTCGTGCCGATGCGGCCATGAGACGCGCCGCACCTTCACGCCGATAGAGCGGGGGTCATCGTGGCCTTGAAGTCGACAGGATACGGCTCGATTAACGCGCCGCCGAGTCCACCTTGTCAAGCGCACCGCGCACCGCGCGACGGGCGCTAGGCGGCGTGGACAAATTTGTTGACGGCTGAATCTCGAATTGATTCAAGGCTGCGGATTCGAGGAGGCAGCCTTGGGCCGTTGCGCTCGCTCACCTGCCGGCCTCCGATTGCGGCGCTCCAACTCAGCACTATTTCAGTCTGCTCATGTTGGTGCATCAACGCCATCGCGGAGCACCAGATTCTGGCACCAGTTCGTTTCGAGTATCTTCGATACCGCCGTATCGGTTCGACGAACGCGACGCTAACCTCGTCACTTGCGGTCTTTGTGCGCATGATGGCGCCGATCGCCGGTCCAGGCGGGCATCTGGCCTCCGCATCAACGACCGCGAGCAGCACGCGAAGCTTCGGAATAGCGATTGTCACCGCCAACCTGTCTCCATAGGATGCGCCCCCGCTACATATGGAGTTGAATGCCATGCCCCACGGAATTGTCGGTCGGTTTGTTGCTGCCTGTCTCGCCGGAGTCATGGCGGTCATCGCTCCGGCCGGGGCATGCACGAATATCATGCTGATCGCCGCGGACGGAACGCCCGTCTATGCTCGGACCATGGAATACGCCATGGAGGTGAAGCCTGATGTGGTCGTAATTCCGCGTCTCTTCAGTTATAGCGGAATCCGGCCGGGCAACATGCAGGGCATCAAATGGACGACGCGGTATGCCGTCGTTGGCGTCATGGCATTCGGCCAGCCATTTGTCTCCGACGGCATGAACGAAAAAGGTCTTGCCGGCGGCGCGCTGTATTTCCCGGGGTTCGCCGGCTATGCGCCGCCCCAGGGCTCGGACCCACAGAGTTCGCTCGCGCCCTGGGAATTCCTGACCTGGGCCCTGACGAATTTCGCGACTGTCGCTGAAGTGAAGACTGCGCTGGACAAGATTGCGATCGTCGACCTTCCGGCGCCGATCGTGAATTTCACCCTGCCGTTCCACTTTGCCATCCACGACGCGACAGGCGCGTCGATTGTCGTGGAGCCGATTGACGGTAAGCTGAAGGTCTATGACAATCCGCTCGGCGTACTCACCAATTCGCCGACGTTTGACTGGCATCTTACCAACATCAGAAACTACCTGAAGATTTCAGCGGTGAATGCCAATTCACTGACGATTGCAGGACAAACATTCGCTCCGTTCGGACAGGGATCCGGCCTGCTCGGCATCCCCGGCGACCCGACGCCGCCATCGCGCTTCATTCGCGCACTCGGGTACGTCGCATCGGCGAAGCAGCTTGCGGACGGGCCGCAGACCGTGCGGCTCGCCGAGCATCTGATGAATAATTTCGACATTCCGATCGGGTTCATCCGTACCGACGCCAAGGGCGGGGATCTCGAATATACGCAGTGGACGAGTGTTGCCGATCTGCGCGCCAAGAAATACTACATCAAGAGCTACCAGGATGAGACGCTACGGAGCGTCAACCTGATGAGCTTCGACCTCGATGCCAAAACGTTGTACTTGGCACCGTTCAAAGCCAATGCCACACCGCCGGCTTTGGAGTTTTCCAAGCCGTAGCCGACGAAGTGATCCAGGCTTCAGGCCGCGAAGATTTCTGGGGCATTCCGACACCATATCTTCAAGAGAGGAACGCGAATTGCCGATCCTTACCTCACGCGGTGTATCCGCGGTCGATGGCAAGCAATGAGCCGGCGATGAAACTCGATTCCCGGGCTGGCGAGGTCGACGACGGGGCTGGCGACCTCCGAATCCTCGCCAGCACCATCCTGGGACGCGGTGCGTTGTTTCTCGATGTCGTTAGTGTCGATTTTGGTCGGGCCGGGCGCGACGGCGCGCACTATGATGGCACGCGAACCGAGGTCGCGCGCGTAGCGAAGCCGGCGGAATTTGGCTAAGATCGGCTATGGTCGTTCTGGCGCCCGGACAGACGTAAGCACCCGATGAGTAACGCGGCCGGGGTGTTCGTTCGATTTCTTTCGGGCCGGAACCGCTACCAGGGATGCAAGTGGCCGTCGGCCTCGATGGTTTCGAGGGTTTCGGCGGTTTCGAGGGGTTCGGTGAGGGAGAGGCCGCGATAGAGGCAGAACCATGCGCCCGCGTGGCGATGCCGCTGTGTCGAGTTCGCGACGCCGGAGTGGATGGTTTCAATACCCGGCGGCTCCTGGAACCCATCGACAACATCCCGCCGGCCGAAGCCGAGCCATCCGACTTCGAGAACCGGAGCCGGCAGCACTCTAGGCCGCCGCCGAAAGCCAGGCGCAGACTGCCTCGGGCATGGCGTGCACATGGCTGGGAAATCCGCCGGCGGGAAAACCCACATGGCCGCCGTCCGCAGGCTGCCACAAGGTCACCGCGCTTCCGACATCGCGCGGACCGGGCAGCGACCAGCCGGGCACGAACGGGTCGTTGCGGGCATTGAACACGAGGGTGGGGACGCGGATCTCTTTGAGATGCGGCTTGGCGGAGGCGCGGCACCAGTAGTCGTCGGCGTCCGCAAAGCCGTGCATGGGCGCGGTGACGCAATCGTCGAAGGCGTGCAGCGTCGTCGCGGCGAGCATGCGCTCGCGGTCGAACAGGCCGGGGTGCTGCTGCAACTTGGCAAGCGCGTGCGGCTTGAGGGTGCGCAGGAACATGCGGGCATAGATGTGGCGCTTGATGCCGCTGTCGAGGGCGTGGCCGGCGGCGGCGAGATCGACCGGCGCCGAGATCGCGGTAACGGCGCGCGCCACGCGAGTTGCGGTCTCTCCCGCCTCCTCGGCCCAGCGCAACAGGGCGTTGCCGCCGAGGGAGACGCCGGCGGCGTAGACCGGCGCGGTGGCGCGCTCGCGGATGCGGCCGAGCATGAAGCCGATCTCGGCGAAGTCGCCCGAATGGTAGGAACGCGGCAGCAGGTTCGGCTCGCCCGAGCAGCCGCGGAAATGCGGCACGCAGAAATTCCAGCCGCGCCTTTGTGCCGCCAGCGCGAAGGCGACCGCGTAGCGGCTCATGGACGAGCTTTCCAGGCCGTGGAAGAGTACGAGCCACGGCGCCTCGGGTGCCGCGGGCAGGTGGTCCACATCGACGAAATCGTCGTCGGGCGTGTGCCAGCGCTCACGCGTGTAGGGCGGCGCCTCGGTGAGATAGGGGCGGGCGAGGAGTGCAGGCCAGATCGTCTGCAGGTGTCCACCCGGCAGCCACCAAGGTGCGCGGTATGCCTTCATCTCGCCGAAGCTCAATCGAACTGGACCGCGGTGGTGTTGGCCCCGCAGACCAGAACCGCGACCCGTTCATCGGCGGCGGGCTGATATCTGCCGGACAGAAGGCCGGCCAGGGCCGCCGCGCCGCCGGGCTCGGCGACGATGCGGACCTTCTCCCACAGCTGGCGCTGCGCCGCCCTGATCTCGTCGTCCGTCACCAGAACCGACGCGGCGACGAAGGCCTGGGCGAGCGGAAACATCATCTCGCCGACCCGCTTCGGCGCGAGCGAATCGGCGGCGATGCCGTCGGTTGCCGAATCGACCGGAGCGCCGGCCCGTAGCGCGTTCGCGAGTGTCGGCGAACCCTCCGGCTCCACGGCGACGAGCTTCACCCGTCCGCGCAGCCAGGCCGCGATGCCGCCGATCAATCCGCCGCCGCCGACGGCGACCAGCAAGGTGTCGACATCCGGCAGGTCGGCTTCGATCTCCAGGCCGAGCGTTCCCTGCCCCAGCAGGGTTTCCTCCTGGTCGAAGGCGTGCACCGCCAGGGCGCCATGTTCGTCCACGAACCGCTGGCTTGCGGCCAGGGCGTCGGCATAGCGATCTCCCGAGACCACGAGCGCGGCGCCAAATCCGCGAATGAGCGCGAGTTTCGCCGGCGAGGTGACGCTGGGCACGAAAATGGTCGCCGGCATGCCGAGCCGCTTGGCCGCGTAGGCGACGGCGGCTCCGTGATTGCCGCCCGATGCCGCAACCACGCCGGATTCGCCGACCGGGCGCGTCAGCAGGTTGGCGAACGCGCCACGAACCTTGAACGAGCCGGCATGTTGCAGGCATTCGAGCTTCAGGTGAACGGTCCGCGCCGCGGCGCCGAAATCGGCCATGTCGACGGCCAGCATCGGCGTGTGCCGAACGTGCGGCCGCACGAGCCGTTCCGTATCGGCGATTCGGCGAGGCGTGATGGCATCCAGAACCATGGCCAACTCGACTGCAGGACTTGACATCAATTAGGTACTTCGCAAACTAACGAAATGCAACACCTTGACGTCATCAAGGCTCTCGCCAACGACCGCCGTCTGACGATCCTGGGCTGGCTGAAGGAGCCGTGTGCCCATTTCCCCGCCCAGGTCGACGGCGATCTGGACGAAGATGGCGTGTGTGCGCTCCTCATCGCGGAGAAGCTCGGCATCACCCAGGCGACCCTCAGCGAGCATATGCGCGTCCTGGTCCAGGCGGGGCTGGTGCGGCCGAAGAAGATTAAGCAATGGATCTTCTATCGCCGTGACGAGGATGGAATCCGCAAGATCAAGAAGGACCTGCTCGCCCGCCTGTGAGCGCCGCCGGTCTCAGCGGCGAAAGTCGCGCACGATCTCGCGCGCGGCGTTGTAGCCTGGGGCGCCGGTGACGCCGCCGCCCGGATGGGCGCCGGAGCCGCACAGATAGAGGCCGGCGATGGGGCCGCGATAGTCGGCGTAACCGAGGAGCGGGCGCGCCGAGAAGAGCTGGTCGAGGCCGAGGGCGCCGTGGAAGATGTCGCCGCCGGTCAAGCCGAAAGTCTCTTCGAGATCGACCGGCGAAAAGACCTGGCGGGCGATGACGCTCTTTGCGAAGCCGGGCGCGTGGCGCTCGACGGTCGCGATCATGAGGTCGGCGACCTCGTCGCGGCACGTCTCCCAGGAGCGCCCGTCCGGCAGGTCGTAGGCGGTGTGCTGGCAGAACAGGCTCGCCACATGGCGGCCGGGCGGCGCCAGGCTGTCGTCGAGGGTGGACGGGATCAGCATTTCGACGATGGGCTCGCGGCTCCAACCGCTGAGGCGGGCATCGCAGAAGGCGCGGTCCATGTAGCGAAGGCTCGGCGCGATGATGATGCCGGCCGTGTGATGATCGGCGGCATCGCGGCCGGGCAGGACGGAAAAACTCGGCAGTTCGGACAGTGCGACGTTCATCCGGAAGGTCGCCGAGTGGCACCGATAGGCGCCGATGCGGGCCAAAAAATCCGCCGGCAGGGCGCCCGCCGGCACGAGGCGGGTGTAGAGCCGCTTGGGGTCCACATTGGCGGCGACCGAGCGGGCGCGCAGCGTCGTGCCGTCGGCGAGCACCACGCCGCGGGCGCGGTCACCCTCGACGATCACCTCGCGGACCGGAGAAGAGACGTCGATCCCGGCGCCGGCTGCGCGGGCGGCGCTCGCGATTGCTTCGCTGACGGCGCCCATGCCGCCGATGGCATGGCCCCAGACGCCACGGCGGCCGTTGACCTCGCCGAACGAGTGGTGGAGCTGCACATAGGCGGAGCCGGGCGTGTAGGGGCTCGCATGGTTGCCGACCACGGCGTCGAAGCCGATCAGGGCCTTGACCAGATCGGACGTGAACCAGGCGTCGAGGTAATCGCCGGCGGATCGGCTCATGAGGTCGTGCAGGGCGCGCACGCCGCCGAAGTCGAGGGTGCGCAGGTCGAGGCCGAGGCGCAGAGCCCGAACGGTCTCGCGCAGTCGCGCCCATGGCCCGTCGCGGGTGAGATTGGGAGGCGTGCGCAAGAGGAGCGAGCGCAGCACGTCGGCGACGGTATCTATCTCGCGTGCGTAGGCGGGGTAGCGTTCGGCGTCGGCGGGCGAGAGGCGCGCGATCGCCTCCTGCAGGGCGCCGGCGCGGGTGAGGAGATACTGGCCGTCGGCGCCGGGCAGGAAGTTCATGGCCTTGCGCTCGACGATGCGCAGGCCGTGGGCATGGAGATCGAGGTCGCGGATGACGGTGGGGTTGAGAAGGCCGACCGTGTAGGCCGCTGTCGAGTTTCTGAAGCCGGGGAAAAACTCCTCGGTGACGGCGGCTCCGCCGACCATGGCGCGCCGCTCGACCACCCTGACCTTCAGGCCGGCCCGGGCCAGATAGGCCGCACAGGTGAGCCCGTTATGGCCGGCGCCGATGACGATGACGTCCAGGTCGTCCATGCGACGTCCCTATGTGGGTCCGGCTCCCGCAACGTGCGCTGGACCGGACGCCAGTCGTGCCTATAGAAGGAGTTTCACCGAATCAAGCCGAGCTCCTCCATGCGTGCTGCGGATCGGCACGATGGACGGCTTGTTGGTGACGGAACGCGAAGGCATACGATGGCAAGATACAAGGTCGGCGATTACAAGCTCAGGGTTGGACGCTCGCGCACGGGCCGGGGCGTGTTCGCCTGCGAGGACATCCCCCGGGACGTCTGCATCGACGAATATGTCGGCCGGGTCGTGAAGGAAGAGGAACTGGCGAACGACCGCCTCAAATATCTCTTCTCGGTCAGCAAGAAGAAGATGATCGACGGCAATATCCCGGAAAACCGGGCCCGTTTCATCAACCACTCCTGCCGGCCCAATTGCCGGGCCGAAGGGCCGAATGGCCGCGTCTTCATCATGACGAAGCGCAAGATCAAGGCCGGCGAGGAGATCACCTACCACTACGGAAAAGAGTACTTCGATCTGATTCTGCGCAAGCTGGGCTGCAAGTGCGTCAAATGCCTGGAAGAGAAGGCGGCCCAGAGGAAGAGTGGCGCCAAGCGGGCGAGCGCCACGAAGCGGGCGAACGCCCCGAAGCGGGCAAACGGCGCCAAACGCGCAAACGGCACGAAGCGGACCAGCGGCACCAAACGGGCCAGCAGCACCAAACGGGCCGGCGGTACCGTGACGGGCAGCGCCAAACGGGCCAAGCGGACGGGCCAGAGCGGCCACGCGCGGGTTTAACCCTTCGGCACCGCACGCCTTGGGTCTGCCACGGTCGGCCTGATATAACAGCCGCCGCAAACCGGGACGGGTGGGACCATGCGTCGGGAAGATTTCAGACGGAACAACCGGCGCGGGCAGGCCGCAATGGCGGTGGTGCTCGTGCCGCTCCTCTTGGGGGGATGCGGCGGCGGCAGCATGTTCGGGACCTCCACGCCCGCTTCCAGCGGCGGCGCCACCACGACGTCATCCGGCCCGCGCGGCATCTCCGATCGCATCAGCGATTTCATCTCCGGCCCCAAGCCGCCGCCGCCCGCGACGGCGCCGGGAGCGCCACCGCCCGCCGACATCGATTGTCCGTCGGTGGCGATCCGCCAGGGTGCCTCGACCCTCTCGGTGGTCGACCCGAAGGTGGAGTCCTCCGCGCTCGGCCTGCGCTACCAGGGTACGATCGTGCGCACGGCGCGCGAATGCACGGTGCACGACAAGATGGTCACCATCAGGGTCGGGGTGCAGGGCCGCGTCATCGTCGGCCCGGCCGGAGGGCCGGGTTCGGTCAACGTGCCGCTGCGCTATGCGCTGGTGAAGGAAGGCATCGAACCCACGCCCATCTACACCAAGCTCTATACGATCCCGGTCACGCTCCAGGCGGGTGAGAACGGCACTCTCTACTCCCACGTCGAGGAAGCCATGACGGTGCCGATGCCTTCGCTGGCGGACTTCGACAACTACGTCATCTATGTGGGCTACGACCCGCAAGGGGCGCAGAACGAACAGAAGAAGAGGCCGGCGTCGCGGCGGCGGTGAGGTTCGCTGCCGCCTGATACTGAAAATTCGACTGATTAATTCCTTCGTGCCCCGGCGTCGCACCACTCCGCTCCGCGGCGTGCCGCTCCCGGGGACACGGGAGCGGAACAATTCAGCCGAACGTTGATGCGAGGCTCTTCCTCAGCGCGCCGTCAGCGCGTCCGCCATCTGTTTCACGTTGTAGCGCATCATGGCCACATAGGTCGGCGCCGGTCCGTTCGGGCCCGAGAGCGCGTCCGAATAGAGCGTGCCCGTCGGCTTGACGCCCGACTCGCGGGCGATGCGTTCGATCACCGCGGAATTGGCGATGTTTTCCAGGAACACCAGCTTCACGCCTTCTTTCTTGATCTGCCGGATCAGTTCGGCCACCTGTTTGGCGGACGGCTCTGCCTCGTTGCCGACGCCCTGGGCAGACAGGAACTTGACCCCATAGGCGGCGGCGAAATACCCGAAAGCGGCGTGGGACGTGATCACCTTGCGCTTCGCCGCCGGGATCGGCGCGAACACCGCCTTGATGTCGCGATCGAGGCCGTCGAGTTCGGTCGTATAGCGAGCCGCCTGCGTGTCGTACTGGGCCCGAGACGCCGGGTCGATGGCGATCAGCGCGTCGCGGATGTTCTCGACATAACGCTTCACATTGGCGACGTCCTGCCAGGAATGGGGATCGTGATGGCCATGCGCATGGCCCTTGGCCTTGCCGTGGTCGTGATCATGGTCGTCGTGATGATGGCTGGACTCGCGGGTCTTGATGCCCTGCGAGGCGACCACGGTCTTGCCCTTGAATCCGGTCGATTTCACCAACCGTTCGGCCCAGCCTTCCAGGCCCAGCCCATTGATGAGGAAGATCTGCGCTCCCGCCACCGCCTTGACGTCGTTGGGGGTCGGCTCGTAGCCGTGCATGTCGGCGTCGGCGCCGACCAGGGAGCTCACGTCGACCCGCCCGCCGCCCACCTGCCGTGCCAGATCGGCCAGGATCGAGAAACTGGCGACGATCTTGATCTTCGCTGCCTCCTGCGCAACGGCGCCTCCTGCCGAAACCAGGATCGACAAGGCGACCGCAACCGCCAGTTTAAATCGTGACATACCGCTCTCCACCGTCATTTCAGAATTCCATGCCGTATACTTCAGGCGCGCCTGATGGCATCCGATCAGGATCGTCTCTGTGCCGACGACCATGGGACAACCGTCATGCTGGCCGGTCGGCATCACCCGGTGCCATCGTTCCGGCCCATGACTCCGTCCGCATTCCTGTCGAAGCCGATGGGGACGTTATAACATAACAAAAATCAGGTCAACACGGTAGCATCTGGTGCACCGACCCGCTGTTCGGCATCCACGGCACGTAGCACCACGGGTACCGGCGAGCGCAAGGTCTACGATCTCGAGGGCAAGCCCCGAGGAACTCGACGGCGTCATGGTGTTCAATCCCGCCGGGCAAGTCGATCGGCTTCATCCGCCTGCCCGAACGCTGCGCCAACCTGACCTTCGGCGGCCCGAAGAACAACCGCCTCTGCATGGCGAGCTGCCACTCGGTCTATGCGCTCTACGTCGAGGCGCACGGGGCGGTGTGACGGCTGAACGCCCTCGCGGCTCGTCATGGCCGGGCTTGTCCCGGCCATCCACGATCTTGACGCGGCAAGGCTGCTAAGACGTGGATGCCCGCGACAAGCG
>JAVDCA010000036.1 GCA_030848545.1 Astrobacterium formosum | reverse complement strand
ACGAATCCGCCTTAACCAGAAGAGCAGCGGCGTCCACTCTGTGCGGGCATAGCGGATGTCCGAGCGCATTCGCCGCGACCGAGGCATCGAACGAGGCGCGCGCGGAGCAAGGTCCCGGGTCTGCAACGCAGCACGTTCGCTACGCTCCGTGCCGCATTGCGCCCGGGACACGAGAACCACAGTGATCTCGCAGGAAGCCGCTTCAGTCGATCGTTGCGGGCTCAACCAAGCCGCTTCCTCCTATCCCGTCCCCGCAATATGCCGCCGCAGCCTTCGCAGCATGAACCACACGCCGAGCACCACCGGCGGCACTGCCGCGGCGGTGGCGAGCGACGGCTCGACCGGCAGCCCCCCGTCATGGGCGGCCTTGGCGAGATAGCCCAAGAGCCCGACCACGTAGTAGCTGATCGCCGCGACCGACAATCCCTCGACGGTCTGCTGCAGCCGCAGTTGCAGCCGCGTGCGGGTGTCCATGGACTTCAACAGGTCCTGGTTCTGCTGCTGCAAGGCGACGTCGACGCGGGTGCGCAACAGGTCGGCGGCGCGGGCGAGCTTGGCGGAGAGCGCGGTCTGGCGCTCCTCCGTCGTCAGGCAGGTGCGCATGGCCGGTGCGACGCGCCGCGCCATGAACGACGACCAGGTCGGCAGGCCCTTGACCTTGCGTTCGCCGATGGTTTCCAGGCGCAGGCGCACGATCTCGTAATAGGCGCGGCTGGCGCCGAAGCGGAACAGGCTCTGGGCGCCGCCGGCTTCGATCTCGGCGGCGAGCGCGGTCAGTTCGCCGAGCAGGTGCTGGTTGGCGGCAAAACTGTCGACCGTGCGCATCTCGTCGGCGATCTCGGCGAGGCGGCGCTCGATGCGGGTCACCGCCGGTGCGAGGCGCTGCGCCTCCGGCAGGCCGAGGAGCGCCAGCGTGCGGTAGGTTTCGAGCTCCAGGACGCGCTGCACCAGGGCGCCGGCGCGCTCCGCCCCGAGCCCGCGGTCGAGCACCAGGATGCGCACATAGCCGGCGGGATCGCACTGGAAGTCGGTGGCGTAGAGCGCTTTGCCGTCGGAATTCTCGGCGGCGGCGAGGCTCGCGCGGGCGAACACCCGCTCGAAAGCGACGTCCTCGGCGGCGAGAATGTGCAGGTCGATGGCGACCAGGAGCGGGCCGGGCGGCGGCACCAGCCCCATGGGCGCCGCCAGCGGGCCGGCCGGCGGATGGAACGGGGTCGCGGCGCCGGCCGCGATGCCGGCCGGCAATTCCCAGGTGTAGGTGGTGAACTCCGAATGCTGCTCCCAGCGCAGCGCCGTGGTGCCGAACACGACACGGTGATGTCGGGCCGCCGGCTCGGGGGCGAGCAGGCCGCGGCGGGTGCAGAAGTCGGTGAGCGCGGCGCGGTCGGCATCGGCGCGTTCGGCCGTGGTGTCGAAGCCGAAATGCAGGACCCGGCAGGGCGTCTCGATGGCGGTGAACGGCCGCGCATGCACCTCGCCCAGAATGGTGGCGCGCTGGCAATGCGGCTCGAGGTTCGAGCCGGCCGCGTCTCCGATGGTCACTTCGGCGCTCATGTGGGCACTCCTCAAGACCTCCTTGTCAGAGGGGATTGACCGCGATGTGACGCCAAGTGGCGGCGCGACGCCAGCACATTCGCAATGCTGGTGCGTAGAAACGCCTACAATTTAGGCCGCCGCCCGAATTTCGGGCGGTGTGGCGGGGCCTCATACGAAAGTTCGATCGTTCTTTCGTGCCCCGGACGCGGTGCGGCGGACCGCTCTTCGCGGTCTGACGCGCCGCAAATCCGGGGCCTAGCTCCGAGGCAGTCATAACAGGCTCCAGCGCAAGGCCCCGGGTCAGCAGCGCACCACTGCGCCACGAGCGCGAAGAAGCGCTCGCGGCTTCGTGCTGCGCCGCGCCCGGGGCACGTAATGCCGCCCGGCCGGTTCTCAAACGGGCCCATGGCACGCCCATTGCAAAACCACGCCCCGACAATGCCGACGGTCGAGACTTCGGCCGCGCCGGTCCCTTGCCGGCGCGACAAATTTGATGGAGTGCCCCATGTCCACTTTCGACGATCCGTTCGACGCGAAGGCGTGCCTTACCTCGGGCTGCAAGTGCGGCCGTCATGTCAGCCAGTTCGTGCACGACCAGGAGGAGCGTGCGCTCGCCGCGCCGCAGCTCGCCTGCGAGCCGCAGCTCGCTTGCGAGCCAGTGGAGAGCGAGGACAAGCGCTTCGAAAACGTGGTCGCGTCGGCGGTGATGCGGGCCGTTTTCCCGAAGGACGCGACCCGGCGCGCCTTCCTGCATTCGGTCGGCGCCTCGACGGCGCTCGCCGCCCTGTCGCAGTTCTTTCCCCTCGGCGCCGCCACGGAAGTGTTCGCCCAAGGGGCGGGCGCCATCGAGAAGAAGGACCTGAAGGTGGGCTTCATCCCCATCACCTGTGCGACCCCCATCATCATGGCGAAGCCCATGGGCTTCTACGAGAAGCACGGTCTCAATGTGGACGTCATCAAGACGGCCGGCTGGGCGGTGGTTCGCGACAAGACCATCAACAAGGAATACGACGCCGCCCATATGCTGTCGCCGATGCCGCTCGCCATCACGCTCGGCGCCGGCTCGAATCCGATCCCCTATACGATGCCGGCGGTGGAGAACATCAACGGCCAGGCGATCACCCTCGCCATGAAGCACAAGGACCGGCGCGACCCGAAAACGTGGAAGGGCATGAAGTTCGCGGTGCCGTTCGACTATTCCATGCACAACTATCTCTTGCGCTACTATGTCGCCGAGCACGGCATCGATCCCGACACCGACATCCAGATCCGGTCCGTGCCGCCGCCCGAAATGGTCGCCAATCTGCGCGCCGACAATATCGACGGCTTCCTCGCTCCCGACCCGGTCAACCAGCGGGCCGTCTACGATGGCGTCGGATTCATCCACATCCTGTCGAAGGATATCTGGGATCGCCATCCCTGCTGCGCTTTCGCGGCCTCGAAGGAGTTCGTGACCACGGCTCCGAACACCTATGCGGCGCTCCTCAAGGCCATCATCGACGCCACCGCATACGCCACCAAGGCGGAGAACAGGAAGCAGATCGCCGAGGCGATCGCGCCGGCGAACTATCTCAACCAGCCCGTCACGGTGGTCGAGCAGGTCTTGACCGGTACCTTCGCGGACGGCCTCGGCAATGTGAAGAAAGTGCCGGACCGCATCGATTTCGATCCGTTCCCGTGGGAATCCTTCGCGGTGTGGATCCTGACCCAGATGAAGCGCTGGGGCCAGATCAAGGGCGAGGTCGACTACGCTTCCGTCGCCAAGCAGGTGTTTCTGGCGACCGATACCACAAGGCTCATGCGGGAAGTCGGGCTGACGCCGCCGGCTTCGACGTCGAAGAGCTTTTCGGTCATGGGCAAGACCTTCGATCCGGCCAAGCCGACCGAGTACGTCAACAGCTTCGCCATCAAGCGGGCATGACGTTCCTTCCTTCCCCCTCTCTCCGCTTGCGGGGAGAGGGCCGGGGTGAGGGGCCCTTTTCGAGCCCAGTGCGTCGCCAAATTGCCTCTTCACCCGGATTTGCCGGAGACCATGCCATGACCTCCTCGCTCTCCTTCCGCGCCGCCGTCGTCTCGGTGCTGCTGTTCATCGCCTTCGTGTCGGCCTGGCACCTTGCGGTGCGCGGCACCGGGCCGACGCAGGCCATGGATCCCGAATACGCCAAGCTGATGGGGGCGACCGCGACGCAGGGCAAATCGGCCATGCCCGGCCCCCTCGAGGTCGGCGCCAAGCTGCTGGAGCACCTGTCGCGGCCGTTCTACGACAACGGGCCGAACGACAAGGGGGTCGGCATCCAGCTCGCCTATTCGCTCGGCCGGGTTCTGATCGGATATTTCCTCGCCGTCGCGGTCGCGGTGCCGGTCGGGTTTTTGATCGGCATGTCGCCTTTGATGAGCCGGGCGCTCGACCCGTTCATCCAGATCCTCAAACCCATCTCGCCGCTCGCCTGGATGCCGCTTGCCCTCTACACCATCAAGGATTCCGGGTTGTCGGCCATCTTCGTCATCTTCATCTGCTCGCTGTGGCCAATGATGATCAACACCGCGTTCGGCGTCGTCGGCGTGCGCAAGGAGTGGCTCAACGTCGCCAGAACGCTCGAGGTCGGGGTCGCGCGGCGGGCCTTCACGGTGATCCTGCCGGCGGCGGCGCCGACGATCCTCACCGGCATGCGCATATCGATCGGCATCGCCTGGCTGGTCATCGTCGCCGCCGAGATGCTCGTCGGCGGCACCGGCATCGGCTACTTCGTCTGGAACGAATGGAATAATCTTTCCATTATAAATGTAATTAATGCAATATTATTGATCGGGGTGGTCGGGATGGTGCTCGACCAGGTTCTGGCGCGGGCGGCGCGGCTCGTCACCTTTCCGGAGTGAGCGCCATGACCGACAGGTTCATCTCCATCGAGGGCATCGCCAAGCGCTACCCGGCGCCGGGCGGCGGCGCGACGGCCGTGTTCGAGGATCTCTGGCTCGGCATGGAGCGCGGCACCTTCACCTGCGTGATCGGCCATTCGGGCTGCGGCAAGACGACGGTGCTCAACATCCTGGCCGGCCTCGACCGGCCATCCGAGGGCGCCGTCATCGTCGACGGCCAGGCGATCGAGGGCCCGAGCCTGGACCGCGCCGTCATCTTCCAGAGCCACGCGCTCCTGCCCTGGCGCACCGTCATGGGCAACGTCGCCTATGCGGTGACGTCCAAATGGCGTCGCCGCCGCCGCGCCGAGGTCGAGGCCCATGCCCAGACCTTCATCGACCTCGTGGGCCTCACCGGCGCCGAGCACAAGCACCCGTCCGAACTCTCCGGCGGCATGAAGCAGCGCGTCGGCATCGCCCGCGCGCTGTCGATCGAGCCCAAGATCCTCTTGATGGATGAGCCGTTCTCGGCGCTGGACGCGCTCACCCGCGGCACGCTCCAGGACGAGGTGCGCCGCATCTGCACGACGACCGGCCAGACCGTGTTCATGATCACCCACGACGTCGATGAGGCGATCTATCTCGCCGACCGCATCGTCCTCATGACCAATGGCCCCGGCGCGGTGCTGGCCGAAATCGTCGACAACCCGCTGCCCAAGGAGCGTTCGCGCACCGACTTCCACCGCCATCCCTACTATTACGGCCTGCGCAACCACATCATCGACTTCCTGGTCACCCGCTCGAAGAGTTTTGCCGACGATACGAAGGACACCCCGCACGACCCCCGCAACGTGCCGCTGGTGCGACCGGGCGTGCCCGAGCGCGCGCTTGCGGCCGCAGGCGAAAGCGTCGCGGCGCGCCTCGTCGGGCGGGAAGCCGCCAACACCTGAGCAAACCGAAACCCGGAAAGGACCTTTTGCCATGACGCGTGCCGACCTGACCGAAAAACTCTTGGACATCAAGCGCGAGAAGGGCTGGACGTGGAAACACATCTGCGAGGAGATCGGCGGCTATTCGCCGGTCCTGATCGTCGGCGCCATCCTCGGCCAGATGAAACTGACCAAGCCGCAGGCCGCCAAGGCCGCCGACCTGTTCGGCCTCTCCAAATCCGAGACCGCGCTGCTCAACGAGGTGCCGCTGCGCGGCGCCGGCGTCGCCATGCCGCCCACCGATCCGTTGATCTACCGCTTCTACGAGCTCGTGATGGTCAACGGCCCGGCCTGGAAGGCGCTGATCGAGGAAGAGTTCGGCGACGGCATCATGTCGGCCATCGACTTCGACATGGCCATGGAGCGCCTGCCCGATCCCAAGGGCGACCGCGTCAAGATCACCATGTCGGGCAAGTTCCTGCCGTACAAATATTACGGCGCCACCGGCAACGTGCCCGGCTACGGCTTCAAGGAGGAGTGAGACGGCTCCTTCTTCTCCCTCTCCCCGCCTGCGGGGAGAGGGGCGGGGTGAGGGGCCTTTGCGGTCATGGGGAGCCCCGCGGAAATCGTCTCTCCGGCGCGCCCTTGCGGCCAGCTTGCATGGCTGACCATGTAGGTATATATTCCCCAGCATGAGGTCCCTCTTCGCCCCCTCCGTCATGCGCGTGCGTGTCGAACCGGACGATCCCCGCGCCGTCGTCGGCCGGCGTCCGCGCGGCACGCGCCGGCCGCACCGGGACGCGACGGTCGCCGAGGTGCGCCGCCTGATCGAACAGACCGAGCTGACCTACGCCGAGATCGCCAAGAAGACCGGCGTCGCGCGCGCCAGTATCTGCCGCTGGACCCGCGACGGCGGCTGGCAGCGGCCTGTGTTCGCGCCGCGCGCCACCGACACGGTCCCGACCGCGCGTGCGAGCGCCAACCTGCGCCGGCGCACGCTCGCGGCCCGCCTCGCCGTGCTCGCCGAGCGTGCGGTGCGCGAGCTGGAGGAGGCGCCCGCCGTCGATCTCGAAAAGCTCGCGGAAGCGCTCGAGCTCATGAAGCTCGCCAAACTCGCCGCCCGCCGGTCCCGGCGCGGCAAGAGCGACAAGGCGTCCGCGGCCGGCCTGGTCGAGGCGCCGCCGCGCGAGGCGATGAAGCGCCTGCGCGCCGCCGGCGTCGACACCATGCGGGCGCCCGGCGACGCCCTGGAGGATTTCGTCAGGAGCCGCGCGCCGCGCCCCGAGCGCGCCGCTCGTTCGCGCCGCCGCTTCACGGGCCTGGAGTATCACCGGTGGCTGCTGCAGAGGGAGGGGGAGTGAGAGGGCATCGGCGGCCGCTCACCAGCCTGGGTCGAGAGGCGGCGAAGCCCATCACCTTCCAGCCAGCAAGTGATGGGTTCACTTCGTTCAACCCATCCTTGCTCCCCTGGTTCGGTCATGATTCTGAGAATGAATCATGTACGACAGATGGTTTCTTCGGCATGCCGAGCGGCCGTCTGAGAGGGCATTTATCTGCCATGAGCGGCGTGCCATAACGCTTTGGAGGTGACCGCTGACAGCGCACCTCATGAACGCTCTTCGCCAGAAAGACCGAGACGGATCGCTATGAACAAGGCAGCCGGCCCTTCGATGAAACTCAGGTGTATAAATATTGTTTCGGCCAACCCGGAAAGACTTGTGACTTTCTATAGAACCATTTTAGGGGCGAACGCGGATGACTCCCATGGCGGACCACGCCGTATCGAAATGTGGTTTGGGGAAAATCAAGCGGCGTCACACGAGAACAAGCCCGTCTTCATCGTGATCAATCGCGACGAAGGATTTACTCCGCGAATATCCAATTCGTGTCGTGGGTTCGAACTTCACGTGTCGGACGCGAATGCGGAGTACACGCGCATCCAGGCCTTGGGTGTCGAGGTGAAAGAACCTCCGAAAGATTTGCCTTGGGGGTTCCGGTTTTTCAATATTGAAGACCCCGATGGCAACAGTATTGATATTGTGCAGGCCTTGTAGGAATTGCCGTGGCTCTGGATCGCGATGATTTTGAATCGAACCGGTCCAAGATCATAAACTGATCACCGGGGCTGACCAGGAGCAGAGCATGGCGTCCAAAAAGAAGAAGCTGCCGCCGGTGCATCCCGGCGAAGTCCTGCGCGAGGACTATCTCGTGCCGATGAAGCTGACGGCTTACGCGCTGGCCAAGGCGATCGGTGTCCCACGCACGCGCATCGAACGGCTCGCGGCCGAGCAGACGGCGATGACGGCGGACACCGCGCTGCGGCTCGGTCGCTATTTCGGCGTGCCGGCCGCGTCCTGGATGAACATTCAGAGCCGCTACGACATCGAGACGGCCGAGGACGCGATGGCGGATACGCTCGCCAAGATCGCGCCGCGCGCAGCGTGAGGATTGAATTGTCAGGGCGTAGGATGGGTTGAGCGGCCAGCGAAACCCATCAAATTTGCCTCACGAGCAAATGATGGGTTTCGCGCTGCTCAACCCATCCTACTGCTTAAACCCGGTGCCCCGGCGTGGGACGCGGCACCAGCGGCGTTTTGTCGTAGAGCTCCGCGACTGAACATTGCAAACCAAACGCCGCAATCGCCAACTCGGCGCCGCCGCCCGTCAGGACGGACGTCTCCCACCGGTTCCCGTTTCTGATATCCAGCGTGACCTCCATGCGGTCCTGTGAAACGATCAAGACCGCTCGGCAATGTTCGTGAGCCCGATAGATGTCGCGCTTGACCTCGACCCATCTGCGGCTCGTGCCCGGCACCGTGATCTCGTCGCTCGCCGACACCACTTCCGCCAGAAGATAGGCCTTGTCGACGAATCTCTGGCCGGGATCATAGGTGGCGTCGATGACGGCGATGTCCGGCTCCGGCTTGTAATCGCCATCACCGAGTTCGACTCCTGGCCGCTGGGCGGCCAGGAGCGAAGGATCGTGTCGGTCCAAGGCGTAGTCGAGAAGTCGCTGCAGGTTGGCGGAGATCTGATTGTGGGTCAGGGTGGGCGGCGCCGTCATGACGGCGACTCCTCCAATGAGCTCCCACCGCTCACGGTCGGGACGCGTCTCCTGGAAGGTCCGGAATTCGCTTCCCGACATCCGGTCGGCGCGCATGTCGCCGAATGCGACCACCATGGGCATCTCTTCGATCGACCATCTACGGCCGTGAGAATAGGCCGAAGCCGCTACGGCAGCAACGTACGCGCTCGAAAAGTGTAGTGCATAGGGCGGATGAGCCGAAGGTGTTGTCTGCCGACTGTTAAGGCGAAGAAGGCGGCGAATACGCTTCCCTATTCGGCCCTACGTAGTCCAGATTCCTTTACTAAGCACCCCCGATAAGTGCTATATTTTTGTGACACCCTGGAGGCAGGCGCCATGACTCAGCAGTCCAACGAGTTGCTGAACACGGACAAGGTAGATCGCCTTCTCACATTAGTTGAAGAAGCCACCAGGGCTACGAGAGAGACACCAAGACGCTTCGTGGAACCGGCTCGCGGTACGCTCGAGCGTGCGAAATCACGACGCTCTCACATCGTTTTTGGGCGGCGAGGATCTGGCAAGACGTCTCTGCTTCGTAAGGCAGAAGCCGATCTAACATTGAAACGCATCCCGACTGCGTTCGTAGACCTAGAGGGTTTCAAGAAGCACGAATACCCGGACGTGCTGCTCAGCATATTAATCGAGACGCTGAACGCCTTCGATAAATGGCTGGCCACAGCTGGATCGGCGGCTTCTTCAAAGACTTCTTTTTGGCAGCGATTGTGGGGAGGTCGTCCTGAGCGTAGCCCGCTAGACCGGAAGAAACTTGAAGAAGTAAGGAAACTACTTAAGAGCGAGGTGGGGGCGCTGACCCAGCTCTTGCACAGCGAAGACGATGCCGCTTTGGTCCATCAAGACGATGTGACCCTTTCGACAAACTCCCGGAGATCCTCCAAGCAGTCGGACCAAGCTGGGCTCTCAATCGCCTCGTCAGTCGCAAAAGTCGGTGCCTCCTTCGAATCCAAAGCGTCGAGTGAGCAGACCGATGGTCAACAACGGAAGGCAGCACTTACTGAAACGAGCAAACGGAATAAATTAGGGTTTCTGCACCGGAAGATTATAGATTTTCAAAAGATATTCGACGCCATCGTGGAGCTTTCTGGCTCGGATGCCTTCATTTTTTTGGACGATCTCTATCATCTAAAGGTGACGGTCCAGGCGGACGTTTTGGATTATTTTCACCGGATCGCGAAGGGGCGGTCTGCGTGGCTCAAAGTAGGGTCCATACGGCACAGGACTGACTGGTATCGGCATGGAAATCCGCCTATCGGCATGAAGCTCGGTGACGACTGGGACGACATTCCACTCGACATCACACTTGAGAAATATGAAATAGCCCGGCGTTTCCTCCTTGAGATATTGGATCAGATCATAGTCTCAGCGGAGTTGGGCAGCCATCGCGAGCTCCTGGCCGACGGCGGGATAGAACGGCTCGTACTTGCCAGCGGAGGGGTAGCGCGCGACTTTTTGACGATTTTTCGCAAAGCGATCGAAGTCGCGCGTGAAAGGGGAAGAACCCATCGAGGTGAGCGGGTAAACGCGGAAGATGTCAATGTTGCTGCAGGCGAGCATGACAGGACAAAGCGGGACGAACTTCGTCGAGACACTCAGGAAGAACGAGAGCAGCTAGAACGTGCCCTGTCGGTAATCCAGCAGTTTTGCATTCAGAATAGCGTAAACTGCTTTCTGGTTGAGCAAGACGCGATGGGCGACAACGATGCGACGTTGTTGGGCGAGCTTATCGACCTTCGTTTTGTGCACGTAGCTGAATCCCGCACGACTGTTCGAGAACAACCTGGGAAGCTCTATACTGCTTATATGCTCGACATCAGCCAATACACCGGTGAACGACTCCGAAGGGAGTTGGCAATGATCCCCTTTTGGAAACGAAGCGAGCTGGACCGTATCCGTCGATCTAAGTACGTTCTCTCTCTCGGGTTGCTCCAGGCAGGGACTGACCAGATGGAGGCTTTGCAGCCTCATAGTTAAGCCGCCGAGCGAAATAGCCTATTTACATTTCGATCACTTCTCAGCAACTCTGCAGTAGATCACGTGTGCTTTGACTGCTAGGTTAAGCGGAATACCGGGGGGGTCATTCGCTGTGCACGTCCAGCCGATAGCTGTTGGCTTGGAGATCGTGATAGGCGGATAATGCCCGTAAAAAGCGGGTATTTCGCAGCCGCCACCAGTTACAATCGAATTGGACCGATGTTCCGACGGAATGGAAGCCTCTACGGATTGGTTTCTTCCCATAGGAGATTGAGCTTCTGCTCGAAAACAAGCTAATTGCCTTCGATCCACGCGGTCAAGGTTGCTTCTGAGTTCAGATATCGTCGTGTTCAATATAGACGCCTGATCTTCGCTCAGCTTCGTGTCTCGGGGCAGGAAGATTGCATATCGCCCAAGCGCGATGTCCAGAGCGATGGTGCCTTCGTCAAAAACCATCTCTCCACCTGCCATTTGCCGTGGCGCGCGAGTGCAGTTGATGGTCATGGACTTGTCGGTTTGCGCTGATGTATCTTGAGAATAGGTCACCAGCTTTCCGTCAACGGCTCCGGAACATTTGATATTTTGAGTCATATCTACTCCGCGCAGTTCTACGGGTTTCGCGATGCCAGCTCGGAGGAAAATCTGCACTTTCTCTATAGACAGAACTTCGTGGGTAACGAGGTTTCCTTGTTGGGAGAGAGAAACGCAATTGTCGAATGACTGATATGCTCGCTGAGCGACCGTTTCGCGGTATCTTGACGATGTCGAGGTCGCAGTGGTGTCAGCCTTGTATGTCTTGCAAAAATTGGTTGCCGCCGTACGCACATCAGTAGCGCCACCGGTGAACTTGATCGGGATGGCTTTGATCACAGCCTCTACGCCGATGTCGATCGTTCGATTTCGAGTTTCTCCAGAAGCGGTGCAGAGATTGTCAAAAGTGGAGTTTAGATAAGCAGAGGAATCCGACTGAATATCGTACTCGCGCAGCGCTCTAGTAAGGACCATTGAGCAATCGGTTTGAGCAATAGCAACTGTCACGTTGACAAAAGTTGCTAGCGTGGCGGCAGCGCACATGTACTTCAACATGGCCTTCCTCCCTATGTAACCGGTGCGAGTAATCTGCCAGATAGGAGCCGAGCTTTCAAACGCGATATTCTTTGAGCTATGGGATTGCAGTGATACGCGGAATGTCGTGACAGTGCATTCAATAATCGCCTCGGCTTTGTATATCGATGCGCAGCTTGCACGGGCAAACGTATATTAAATGCACTTTTACCGTAAAGCATAACCTTGTCACTGTAGCCTCTGTCGCCGTAATCCAAGGTTGCTGCCATGACAAAAGCACGAGATAGAACACAGATAGCACGACTGGTGCTGGCGAGTTGGCGAGCGCCATATAACACGGGCCGCTCGGGCTAGACCGAACGTCGGCACAGACTCGCAAAACGAGTGACGCAAACAATGGCGCGCGTTAGTAGTAATGTCCAGCAGAGCTGGCGGCCGTCGTGCGATGTCGAAGCGCAAATCGGCCCAGCGGAGGTAGCGAGCGAAGCCCGAGTTGAGCGCAAGCGAATTCCCGGATTGTTGGCTGCGAAGCTTGCAGATCCCCGCATTTGGTTTGCTTTCAATACGGACTGCAGAGCAGCTATGTCCGCCGCGGATCGACGATCTCGACAAATGGGAAGCGGCCGAAGTCGGTGTCCAGCGTGCAGATGCTGGTGATGCCGTGCTCGCGCATGAGGACCGCCGTGTGCACGTCATGCATGATGCTGCCGGCGAGTTGAGGTTGTTCGGTAAACACATCCGCAGCCACCTCGGCGTGCCGTTGCGATTCCACCAAGACAGTAAGGCCCGGCGAAGCCAGTAAGTTGGAAACGAACTGCCATGCGGCCGAAGCCGTCCACGGACGCGGCATGATGCGCGGATGCGTCGTCACCCGCATGAACTCATAGACGATCGCCCAACTCACGTGCCACGCCTCGGGTTTGCGCCGTTGCTCTTCGAGCCAGTCTCGGCATGGGCGATGGAACTGTGATGTTGCGTTGGCCGCATACACCAGCACATTGGTGTCGACGACGATCACTATCGCTCCATCGCATCGTAAAGCGCGTCACGATCGGCGATATCGACGCGCGGTTCGCCGCCATCGAACGTCGGTAGTTCAGGGAGCGGCATTCGCTTGCGCGGAGCGCGCAGCAACAGCCGGAGCGCCGCCTCGACCATCTCGGACGTCGTGCGGCCCTGCCGTGCAGCCTCACGTTTGAGCTCGGCCAGGACTTTTTCGTCGATATCGAGCGTCGCTTTCATGCCAAAAGTATATATTGAGGATCGCTGTTGATAAAGCCCGTGCGGTCTTTGGCGCGGGGGCCGCAATGCAGTCCCTTGCTTCGCGGCTCCTGGTCGCGGCGTCGCTTTGCTCCCGGGAATTCAATACGAGGCGATGGGCTCGCCCCACGGTTCCCTCTCCCGCAAGCGAAGGAGGGAGAAGGCCGAGAGTGCGGCGGCTTACATCGGACGCCGGTCGGCCGAAAGCCCATAGAGACCTCCCTACGCCGTCGCCAGCCCCGCCCCGCGCCTGTTGCGCATCAGGAGCCACGTCGCGATCGCCACATTGAGCGCGTTCCACATGAGCCCGTGCAGGAACGCCGCCCGGTACGATCCGGTCAAATCGAAGATCACGCCGGACATCCAGCCGCCCAGCGCCATGCCGACCAGCGTCGCCATGATGACGATGCCGAGCCGGCCGCCGATCTCGCGGGCCGGGAAATACTCGCGGATGATGATGGCGTAGCTCGGCACGATGCCACCCTGGAAGAGGCCGAACAGCGCCGAAATGACGTAGAGTGAGGCAAGGCCGTCGAACCACGCATAGAGGAAGAGCGCGAGGCCCTGCAGGACCGAGCCGAGCAGGAGGGTGCGGATGCCGCCGATCCGGTCGGCGATGATGCCGGAGCCGACGCGGCTGACGATGCCGAAGCCGAGCATCAGCGAGAGCATTTCGGCGCCGCGGGCGACGCCGTAGCCGAGATCGCCGCAATAGGCGACGATGTGCACCTGCGGCATCGCCATGGCGACGCAGCAGGCGACGCCGGCGATGGAGAGCAGGACTTGCAGCGCCGAGGGCGTCAGGCCGAGCCGGTCGGGACGGCCGGAATGGCGGGTCGGCGCCGCCGCCGCCGTCTGCGAGGTTTTTCGGCGCAACACGAAGGTGAGCGGCAGAATGGCGCAGACGCAGAACAGGCCGACGCCGAAATGGGTCGCCCGCCAGCCTTGCGTGACGGTGAAATGCTGGATCAGCGGCGGCCAGAAGACGCCGGCGAGATAGTTTCCCGAGGCGCAGATGGCGACGGCGGTGCCGCGGCGGCCTGAGAACCAGTGCGAGGTGTCGGCGACCAGCGGCGCAAAGCTGGCCGAGGTGCCGACGCCGATCAGCAGCCCGTAGGCCAGCGAGAGTTGAACGAGGCCCGACGCATACGAGGCCGCTACAAAGCCGGCCGAGAGCGCGAAGGCGCCGAGGATCACCGGCACGATGACGCCGAAGCGGTCGGCGAGGCGGCCGAACACGATGCCGCCGACCGCGAAGCCGGCCATGGTTGCCGTATAGGGAAGCGAGGCGTCGGCGCGCACGAGGCCGAGATCGGCCTGCACGGCCGGCAGCACGACGGCGAACGACCACATGCCGACCCCACCGATGGTGGAAATCAGGGTCGCGACCGCAAGCCGCAGCCAGGCATAGGGGGACTCGGTCGGGTCGGCGGAGCGGGGGGTATGCATCGCGGGGGTTCCGGCAGACTGGTTTGGCGGTGCAGTGGTTCGACGGTGTAGCATTCCGGCACCGGGTTCTCCAGGCTGGGATGGGCGTGAGCAGAGTTTCGCTGCTCGCTGATCCCTCCCGCGCGCTCTTGCGCGGGGGAGGGGGGCCGCGAAGCGGCCGGGTGGGGGCTCTTGGACTCACGGCTAAGGCCGGCGTTCTTGACTGATTCAGCTTGACCCCACCCCCGCCCTTCGGCACAGCCGATGCTCCGCATCGGCATTCTTGAGGTGGCGGCCGCAGGCCGCCTGCGCCCTCCCCTTTCAGGGGAGGGATAGTTTGGGCCGCGGATATTTTCTTCCGCCTCAATCATGCTCTAGGATGTCCGGTCATTCGGGAGGCGGGATCGCCATGGCGGGCGGGCGCAGACTGATCGGCATGATCGCGGCCGCGACGCTGCTTGTCGCTGTCGCCTTCGTGGCGACGTTCGTGCTGCTCGACGTGCTGTGGCCGCGCGGCAGTGCCCGGCCGGTGGTGGTGGCCGCATGCCGCCGCTGCCGCCGGTGAGCCGCACCTCGGTGGTGGTGGCGCCGACCGCAATCGCGCTCACGGCCATCCGCGACGCCATCGAACGCACGGCGCCGAAGAGCCTCGCGGGCAAGCGCGACAATGCCGTCGGTGACGTGCTCAGCAAGGCCGAGATCGGCTGGACGCTCGGCCGCGGTCCGCTCGCGGTCGCCGGACGGCCGGAAGGCATCGCGGTGACGACCCCGCTCACCGGCTCGCTGCGCACCACGGGTGTCCTGGCGCAGGGCGCCGGCAACCTCACCGGCCGGCTGTCGAGTGCGCTGTCCGCCAATCTCGGCCGCGAGATCCAGGGGCTCACCGGCCGCACCCTCGACCAGCGCGTCGACCTGCGCGGGTCGATCGTGTTGACCACGCGGCCGATCCTCAATGCCGCCTGGCGCCTGGAACCGAACCTCGCCGCCCAGGTGACCATTGCGGAGACCTCGCTGTCGGTCGCGGGCGTGCGCGTTCGGGTCGGCAATGACATCAAGCCCTTGATCGACAAGTCCGTCGGCGAGCAGGTGGGGGCGCTGGAGGCGCGGCTGCGCGCCGACCCGTTCGTGGAAGTGGCGGCGCGGCGCGAATGGACAAAGATGTGCCGCTCGTTGTCGCTGAAGGGCGCCGCCAAGGACGCACCCGACCTGTGGCTGGAGATGCGGCCGGTGCGCGCCTTTGCGGCGCAGCCGCGTATCGAGGCCGACGCCGTCGTGGTGCCGCTCGGGGTCGAGGCGGAAACCCGGGTGGTGCCGGCGCAGACCAGGCCGAGCTGCCCGTTCCCGCGCGAACTCACCATCGTGCCGGACTTCGCCGGCGGCAGGATCGCCATCGCGGTGCCCATCGACATGCCGTTCACCGAGGTCAACCGCCTCGTCGGCGTCCAGCTCAAGGGCCGCGAATTCACCGTGCCGGGCGCAACCGTCACCGTGCTCGATGCCGAGCTCGTGCCGGCCGGCGAACGGCTCCTGTTGTCGCTGCGCATCAAGGCGCGCGAGCAGAAGAGCTGGTTCGGCCTCGGCGCCGAGGCGACCGTGAATGTGTGGGGCCGGCCGGTGCTCGATCCGGCGCGGCAGATGCTGCGGCTCGCCGACATCGGCCTCGACGTGGATTCCCAGGCGGCGTTCGGGTTGTTGGGAGCGGCGGCGCGGGCGGCGCTGCCGTATCTTCAGGCGGCCATCGAGGACAGTGCCCAGCTCGACCTGTCGCCGTATGCCGCCGAGGCGCGCCGCGCCATCGAGGCATCGCTCGCCGATTTCCGCCGCAGCAATGCGGGCGTCAATGTGGAGGCGAGCCTCACGGGCATCCGCCTCGCCGACATCGCCTTCGACGCCAAGACGCTCCGGGTGATCGCCGAGGCGGAAGGCGCCGCCAAGGTGGCGATCACTTCGCTTTCGCCGTGACGGCGCGCAGCCGGTCGCGCGTCTGGCGGGCCATTGTCTCGAAGCCGCGCCGCCAGGTTTCCAGGCGGCAGGCGAGGCCGAACGGCGCCTGCGGGGTCACGGCGATCAGCCGGTCGGCGACGGCGCGGCGCTCGCGCCAGAAACTGCCGAAGACGGGCTGGCCGGGCGCCGTGCAGGAGTCGGTCCAGGCAATGTCGGGATTGGCGATGAGGTGCTCGCTGACGTCGAGCAGGAGCAGGACGCCCGGAGAGCCGCGGGCGAAAGCCTCGTCATAGGCGACCTTCCAGCCCCAGGCGCCGTGACCAGAACACAGCACCAGGATGGCCGCGATGGGGGTGCCGTCGCGGAGCAGCCGGGCGGCGATGATCTTGCCCTGCTGGGCGAGCCCGAGCACGGCGCCGGCAATGAAGCGCTCGACGTCGGAGTGCTGCGTCGCCGCCGTGCCGGCGCGGCCCTTCCAGCCGCGCGCCTCGAGGGCGAAGAAATCGGTGAGGATGCGGGCGACGCCGTCGGGGGAGGACTCGATCTCGCTCGCCAGGGCGCCGTCCCCGGAGAGCTGGCGGCGCTTGCGGGCGTATTCGCGCCGGCGCGTGCCACTGAGCCACGTGTCCGCGTAGCCGGGATTGCCGGCCGGGCTCAGAAGCGGCCGCGTGTGGGCGGCGAACAGGCACGAACGGCCGTTGCGGGAGGCGAGGGCGCCGTCGAGCGCCGCCCCCACAGGTCCGTCGCAGCACATCAGCGGAAACATCATCAGCTTGGGCAGATGCGATTCCGCGGCCACGTAGTCGAGCGCGGCCGCGATGGTGGGTTCGAGGACGTCGCGGTCGACCAGCGGCGTTCCGAGGGGCGCAAACGGATGTGTCCAGCCCGTCAGCACGGGCAGCGGCCGGCGCGTGCGCCGCAGCGGAAACAGGCCGACGAGTTCGCCGTCGGCGCTCCACACCAGGATCGCGCCCACGCCGCGCCCGAACGTCGAGGCGGCGTTGAGGGCGAAGGCGGGCTCGTAGAACACGTTCGGCTCGGCGGCGCGGCGGGTGAGATCGGCCCAGGCGTCGATGACGGTGTCGAGGCCGGTGAGGGGGCGCCATTCGGCGCGGAGCGCGGTCGATGGGGCGAGCATGATCTCAACGCCTCGCGAACACGAATACGTTGATGCCGAGCTGCTTGCGTACGGCGAGGAACAGAAATCCGGACTCGAGCAGGACGGCGGTGACGGTGGCGATGGCGGCTCCCATCAGGCCGAGCCGCGGGATCAGGAGGAAGCACAGACCCAGATTGGTGGCGAAAGCGCCGGCATAGACGACGGCGCACATCTTCTGCCGGCCCACCATGTTGAGCAGCCGTTCGGACGGCCCGATGGAGGAGCGCACCACGAGGCCGATGACGAGCACGCACAGGAGCGGATAGCCCTGGGTGAAGCCATCGCCGAACAGCGACAGGATGAACTTGCCCAGCACCACGAGGACGATAGCGAGAACGAGCGACGGCCAGAATGTCCAGCGCACCGTCTCGGAGACGAAGCTCGCGAGCTTTTCGTGCTCGCCGGTGACGTGATACTCGCTGAACCGATGCGCCGAGGTGGACGCGACCGCGTAATACACGAAGGTCACCAGGGCGAGCGTCTTGGTGGCGGCGAAATAGACCGCGACATCGTCCGGCGGTACGAACAATTGCAGCACCAGAAGATCCACATAGGTGAGCATGAGGAAGAAGCCGTCGACCAGGAAGATCGGCAACGCGGTCGTGACCCAGTGCCACACCTCGTAGCGCCGTTTGGCCTTGGGGAGTTGGCGGCCGATGCGGCGGCCCAGGAGTACGAGCTGGACCAGCACGATGGTCCAAAGGGCGCCGAGCGCGACCGACAGGCCGACGACCGCGGACACCGGCGCGCCGGCGAGGTGCAGGCTGCCGAGGGTGACGAACACCATGACGGGGTGGAACACGAAGCCGGGTAGCAGTGCCAGCAGCACCCAGTCGAAGGCGCGGGCCATGGCGTCCTGGGCGACCGATACGGTGAAGATCGGCAACGCCATGCCGGCGAGCAGGAAGGGCGTCACGTAATAGGCCGGAACCCGGTCGCCGAGCAGGTAGACGACGCCGACGAGCAGGGCGGCGGCGACGACGCCGTTGGCGAAGCACAGAAGGCGCACGCCGCGGATGAAGCCGGCAAGGCGCTCGAAGTCGTCACAGGTGCGATATTCGGGGATGATGCGCTGGATCGTGTGGCCGAGACCGAGGGCCGACAGCATGCCGAGGAAGCCGACCCACGACCACGCATAGACGTAGATGCCGAATTCGAAGCGGCCCATCCAGCGCGCCAGCAGCACCTGGGTGATGAAGATGACGCCGGCGCTCATGACGCGGATCATGAAGGCCGTGCCGGCCATGCGCTGCGCCCGCGCGTGGTCGCCGCCATCGGCGAGCCAGTCGGCGACGCGCGCCGGCAGACGGTCCTTGATGCGCTCCAACAAGCCGGTCTCACGGGAAGCCATGGACGACAATTTTCTTCTCTCCGGAGGTGCGGCGCTGTCGCGGCCGTGGCGGTGCCCCGTCGCAAGGGATACCGGTTCGGCCTTAAGTTTGTGTTGGTCCGGCGTGTGCCGGCGGCCGTCCTTTCACCTCTCCCCGCAAGCGGGGAGAGGGAGAAGGGGAGGGATGCTCGCGCTATGCCGTAACGAAGCATTAACCAGCACGCCGAAAACCCATCCCGGCACCGTCCACGCCGGGCCTGCCACATGCGGATTGTGCCGGACAGTCATTCCCGACTTCCCGGGCTACGGGTGGGGGGCCGGCGTCCAAGCCGGCCGCACGGGGATTTCGGATGGCGGTCGAGGCGACGACCCACACGGCTTTGCAGGCGCGCCGGCGCTGGCTCACGCTTTTCCTGGTCTGGGCCGCTTTCCTGATCAGCTTCCTGGATCGCCTCGCCTGGGCCAATGTGGCGGTGTCCGCCGGCGCGTCCCTCGGCCTGCAGATCGCCGCCCTCAACATCTTCGTCACCGCCTTCTATGTGGGCTATGTGGCGTCGAATTTCGTCTCCGGCTTCGCCACCGACCTGTTCGGCGGCCGCCGCATGCTGGCCATGGCGCTGATCCCCCTCGGCGCCTTCACGTTCCTGTTCGGCTTCACGTCCTCGATCGTGGTCGGCCTCTGCTTCCAGGTCCTGATGGGGCTCGCCGCCGGCGCCGACTATTCCGCCGGCATCAAGCTCATCGCGGCCTGGTTCGAGCGCGCCGAGCGGGGCCGCGCCATGGGGTTCTATTTCACCGCGCCGACGCTCGGCGTCATCCTCACCAACGCCCTGGTGCCGCCGGCGATCGGCATGGTCGGCTGGACCGGCGTCTATCATGTCATCGGCGCCGCCACGCTCATCCTCGGCGTCGTCTGCTTGATCGTCCTGCGCGATCAGCCGCCGGGGCGCGGCGCGCCGGTGTCGGGCAGGGCGGTGATGTCGACGGCCAGGATCGCCACGCTGGTGCGTAACCGCGATCTCATCTTCCTCACGGCGGCCGGCTTCGGCGCCATGTGGGGAAGCTGGGGCTTCGCCTTCTGGGTCAACGCCCTGATGATCCGCGGCCACGGCCTCACCGCGGCGACGGCCGGCGCCATTGTCGGCCTGTTCGGCTTGGGGGCCATCGTCGGCAATCCCTTGATGGGCCTCGTGTCCGACTGGCTGGGCGGCGTGCGCAAGCTGCCCATCATCGTCTGCCTACTGTCCTTCGTCGCCCTCCTGATGGTGTTCGGCGGGCTGTCGGGCGAGGGCCAGTTCCGCATCGCGGCGCCGATCCTCGGCATCGCGGCCTTCGTCTACATGCCGTTATTGGGCGCCATGGTGACCGAGGTCGCCGGCGTCGCGCTCGCCGGCTCGGCGACGGGTCTCTCCAACGCCATCTGGCAGATGGGCAGCATCCTGGTGCCGGTGGTGGTCGGCGTCGTGTTCCAATACACCGGCTCGTTCCAGGCCGCCTTCGTGGCGCTGGCCGCCGGCCCGCTGTTCGGGGCGGTGTGCATGATGTTCGTGCGCGAGGCGCGGGGGTAGAGGGCGGCGGGGCGGCGTTTATCCCCACGCCTGTGGGGAGTGACGGGTGACGTCGATGACGGTCATCATCCGCCCTCCAACAGCTCGCCGATCCTCACGCCGAGGCGGCGAACGACCTGTCCGCTTCGGCTCGTTCAGCGCGCAGCCGAGCGATGAGGTTGCGGGAGCCGATCAGGATGTGATCCTCGAGGTGGGCCTTGGCTCGGGTGATATCGCGCTGGCGGCACAAATCCAGGAGCGTACGGTGTTCGGCGTGCATGTGCGCATGGCCGCCGGCAAAGCGGATCGACGGCGGGAAATGTCGATAAGCATTCAGATAGAGCTTGCGCAGCAGCTCGACGGTGTGCGGACGGCGAGCCTGTCTGTAGATGGCCGCGTGGAAGTCCCAATTGAGTGCCGTCCAGTGCTGGTTGTTCTTTTCATCGGCAAGCTTGGTCAACAGGAGCTCGGCTTCCTCGAAATCGGCGTCGTCGATGTGCGGCAATGACAGCTCGAGCAGCCATGGCTCCAGCCGCGCCCGGATTTCGTAGACCTCCGTGAGTTCGTCCAGCGACAATGAGGAGACGAGGGCGCCGCGGTGCGTGTGCATCGTCACCAGCCCCTCGGCCTCGAGTTGGTGCAGCGCCTCACGTATGGGAACCCGGCTGACACCGAGTTCGGTGGCCAGATGTTCCTGGCGGAGCTGCGTGCCCTCTTGCAATGCTCCTGAGAAGATCCGCGCCCGCAAGATATCGACTACTTGGGTGGTCGTGGTCTTACGTCGAATTTCCATCTCGATTTGCCTTTGGTCCGGGCGTTCGGCGCTCTCGGCAAGGCTGCCGAAACTTCCTATGCCATTGAACGCGACTGGAAACTAGCGGCGGCTTTGCCGATGTTGGCGCCGCGGTCGCGGCCCGCGCGCCAACTTCTTGTTCAACTCATGCACAACATTTCGGCACCAGAAGGCGGTGCTAATCGTTGCATCATGTGTCGGTTTTGGATTTAGTATCCAAGTGGATTTTGTATCCAATCAGTGCCGCCGCGACAAGTGAGGGCGTGATGATTGTGCTGACGAACACCGATGGGGCGCGAGGGGTCGGCAAGAGCGCGCATCTGCTCGGGCAGGGGACGTCGGCGTTGGACGCCATCGAGGCCGGCATCCGCATCGTCGAAGCCGACGAGACCGTGCGTACGGTCGGACGCGGCGGCTGGCCCAACCTCTTGGGCGAGGTCGAACTCGACGGCTCCATCATGGACGGCACGACGTTGCGCACCGGCGCGGTCGGGGCGTTGCAGGGTTTTCTTCATCCGGTCAGCGTCGCCAGGCAGGTATTGGAGCGTCTGCCGCACGAGATGCTGGTCGGCGCCGGTGCGGCGCGATTTGCGGCCGAGATCGGGGCCGAGCGTTCCGACAATCTGACCGCCGACTCGCGCCGCTCCTGGCAGTCGTGGTTCGAGCGCGAGGTGCCTCCCGACCTGCGGCAGGCGTGGCCCGATGTGCCGATGATCGACCTTTGTCGGCACGCCATCGATCCCGAGACCGGCCGCGACACCACGGTCTTTCTCGCCCAGGACAGCAACGGCCATATCGCCACCGGAACCAGCACCTCCGGCTGGGGATGGAAGTATCCGGGCCGCCTCGGCGACAGCCCGATCATCGGCGCCGGCTCTTACGCCGACACCCGTTACGGCGCCTGTGCGTGTACCGGCGCCGGCGAGATGGCGATCCGCACGGGCGCCGCGAGGGCCGTCGTCCTCTACATGAAGATGGGCCTGAGCGTCGGCGACGCGGTGGAGGAGGCCGTGGAGGACATGCGGCGGCTGACGACCGGCCTCGTCAGCCGCGTCACCATCCATGCGATCGACGCCGCGGCCAACCACAAGGTCGTGGCCGTCAACGGCAACCCCTCCAACACTTATTGGATGTGGCGCGACGGCGAAACCGAGCCGCGCTGCCATCCGGCCGAGATCCGCGTGATCACATCGGCCGACAGCAAGCCGACCGCGTCGCTCCGCTACGCGGCCCAACCGCTGTGACCTGCGAACTGGCGCGCCGAATTTTCCGTCGCGCGGAGGCATATCGCCCGCGTGAATGCGTCTGGGAGTACTGAGAATGAGACATGACGAGCCCAACACCAGTGCGGCGAACGCGGATTTGTTCGCCGCCGATCCGGACGGGCTGAACGGGTTGACGCTGCAAAACGTCGGCAAGCTGTTTCCGATCAAGCAGAAGCGCTGCTATTTCAACAACGCCTCGATCGGCGCCATGAGCCTGCCGGTCATCGCCGCTGTCGACCGCTTTCTCGGCAATGTGCGGGACAATGGACGCAACGACTATCCCAACTGGTGCCGGCACGCCGACACGGAGTTCAAGGATCGTATCGCCAGGCTCATCGGCGCCAAGCGCAGCGAGATCGCCTATGTCAAGAACACCACCGAAGGGCTGGTCACGGTAGCCAACGGCTTGCCCTGGAAGGCCGGCGACAATGTCATTCTCGCCGATATCGAGTATCCTTCCAATGTCTATTGCTGGATGAGGCTGAAACGTCTGGGCGTCGAAGTCCGATGGGTGAAGAACCGCGCCGGGCGCATCCTGGTCGATGACGTCCGCGCCGCGATGGACGGCCGAACCCGTATCGTGTCGCTGAGCGCCGTGCAGTTCTCCAACGGTTACCGACACGACATCGCCAGCACCGCCACCCTGTGCCGCGAGAAGGGCGCCCTGTTCAACATCGACGCCATCCAATGGGTGGGCGCGCTGAAGATCGACGTGGAGAAGCTCGGCATCGACTTCATGTCGGTCGGCGGACACAAATGGATGCTCGCCCCGATCGGTACCGGGATTTTCTACTGCCGCAGCGAATCGCTCGACCGGCTCGACCCGCCGAGCGTCGGCTACCACACGGTCGGCAAGACGGAAGACCACATGGACTACGAACTCGTCTATCGGCCGGATGCCGGCCGGTTCGAGGAGGCGCTGGTCAACTTCCCGGGCATCTGGGGCCTCGATGCGGCGGTGCGCGTTCAGCTCGCGTTGACGAGCGAGGCGATCGAATCCCATATTCTCGGATTGACGTCACGCGCTGCCGAAGGGCTGCGCCGGCGAGGTTACGACATCGTCAGCCCGTTCGGCGACGGCGAGCGCTCCGGCAATCTCTCTTTCAGCCACCCGCGCCTTGCGATCGAGGATCTCGAGGGGCGCTTGCGCAGTGCCGGCATCGACCTTGCGATCCGCGGCGGCAAACTTCGCATATCACCCTCCTACTACAACGACACCCAGGAGATCGATCGCCTTCTCGACGTCCTTCCTTCAGCCTGACTCCGAAACGGAACCCCGACGATGAACATCACCAGACGTTCGTTCCATTACGCGACATTGGCATCGCTGGCTGCAATCACCGCACCGCAGCTCGGACGCTCCGCCGCAGCGCAGACCCCGAAAGCGGGAGGCACGTTGCGCTACGGCACGGTCACCGAAGTGACGAGTCTCGACCCGCACGTCTACAATGGCAGTGCATGGAAGGTGCTGATCGAGGCGCTCTACAGTCCACTGGTCGGCTACGCCGCCGATGGCACGATCACGCCCCGTCTCGCCGAGCGCTGGGAACAGCCGAATGCCCGCACGATCATCTTCCATCTGCGGCAGGGAGTTAAGTTCCACGACGGCACGCCGCTGACGGCCGACGACGTCAAGTTCTCGCTCGAACGGATCATCGATCCCAAGACGGCGGCGGCGCTGCGCACGAACCTGATCGGCGCCACCGTGGAGGTGATCGACGCGACGACCGTCAAGGTTTCGCAGCCGCAGCCGGACGCGACTCTGCTCGCCATCCTGGCCCTGCCAGAGGGCGCGATCGTGTCGCGCAAATGGATCGAGGGCGGTGCCAATGCCAAGACCGCCGCCAATGGCACCGGCCCCTTCAGGCTCGACGTCTACGAGCCGGCCGTGCGGGCCGTGCTGAAGAAGAATCCGGCCTATTTCGTGCCGGGCCAGCCGCGACTCGACACGGTCGAGGTGCGGATGATCAAGAGCGACGACGCCCGCGTCAATGCTCTGCGCAGCGGCGCGCTCGACATGATCGACTTCGTTCCGTGGAAGGACATCGACGTGTTGAGCCGTATGCCCAACTTCAAGGTCGATTCGAGCGGCGGGGCCTTCATGAATGTGTGGTTCAACACCGCGCACAAACCGTTCGACGATCCGCGCGTGCGCCGGGCGTTCGCCTACGCGGTGGATCGTGCCGCAATCGCCAAGGCGGCCTTCTTCGGCCACGGCGCGCCGATCTTCGGGCCGCCGACGCCGTCCGATTCGCCGTTCTACGTTCCCGATCTCGCCCAGTACTTCAAGCACGATCCGGCCCGGGCACGGAGCCTCCTTGCCGAAGCCGGCCTCGCCAAGGGCCTCGATTTCGAACTGATCGTGTATCAGGGCCTGGGCATCTACACGACGACCGCGCAGGTCATCCAGGCCAATCTCAAGGAAATCGGCGTCAATGCGACCATCAAGCTCGTCGAATGGGCGAACCTGATGGAACGCAAGAACAGCGGCTCTTACGATGCGATGCTTTACGGCGTATCGATGAAGGTTCCGGATCCGGACGCCTATGCCTACTATTTCGGTGCCGAATCGACCTACTGGGCCAAGCCGATCGGCAATCGCGACGAGGTGCTCGAAAAACTGCTGGCGGATGGACGGGCGACCACCGTCACGGCCGAGCGCAAGGCGATCTATCGGAAGGTCGAGGAGCGCTTGCTCGAGACCAGCCCGTGGGTGTTCGTCAACTTCCGCGAACAGGCGCAGGCTTATCGCCGCAACGTCAAAGGATATCAGCACCTGGGCGGTGCCCTCAACGAAAGCAGCGCCGGCATCTCGCTGCCGGCGATGTGGATCGACTGAGGCTCTCGCGGTCGAGCCTGTCGCTCGGATCGATCGGTGCCGGACGGGACGTCGCGTCCGGCATCCCCATCGATCAGCGCCGGCAGCACCCAGCGTCCACAAGTCGTGACCGAATTGCCTGTTTCCATCGTTGCGGGCGGGACGAAGCGATCCAGTTTTTCACCGCACGGCCCCTGGATTGCTTCGCCGCCTTTCTCCTCGCAGTGAGGAGGCCAAAGCAACGACGGTTGGTGTAACGACGAGACACAATGATGCACCGCTTTGTCGCACATCGATTCGTCTCTTCCCTGATCACGATGGCGCTGGCCAGCATCGTGGTGTTCCTGTCGATTCATCTGCTGCCGGGCGACCCGGTGGTGATGGTGCTCGGCGAGCAGGCGGGTGCCGACCCGATGGCGGTGGCGCGTGTACGCGCCGAACTCGGACTGGACTTGCCTCTGCCGACCCAGTTCGTGCGCTGGGCATCGGCCGTTCTGCACGGCGATCTCGGCCATTCCCTGCGCAGTGGCGAGCCGGTGGTCGCCGAGCTGGCGCGGCGGATTCCGCGCAGCCTGGAGATCATCTTCGGCGGCCTGGTGGCTGCGGTCGTGTTCGGCATCCCGCTCGGTACGATCGCGGCCCGCGACCGTGGCCGCGTCAGCGGATTGATCGCCTCGATCGTAGCCATTGCCGGCTTCTCGGCGCCGGTGTTCGTTTCCGGTATCATACTGGTATTGATCTTCAGTCTTTGGCTCGGGCTGCTGCCGTCGTCCGGATACGTGGCGCTCGACGACGACCCGCTGACGCATTTCGCCTGCCTGGTGCTGCCGTGCGTCGCCATCGGTATCAACTTCATGGGCGTGGTCGCGCGCATGACGCGTTCGAGCCTGATCGACACCCTGTCGAAAGACTATGTGCGAATGGCCAGGGCCAAGGGGTTGACGCGTGGTCAGGCCATGACGCGCCACGCGCTCCCCAATGCGCTCGTTCCGGTCATCGCCATCGTCGGGATCCGGGCCGGCAACCTACTCGGCGGCACGGTGATCGTGGAGGCGCTGTTCGACTGGCCCGGCCTCTCGTCGCTCCTGGTGAGCGCCTGTTTCGCGCGCGATTACCCGGTGATGCAGGGCTGCTTGCTCTCCATCTTTGCAATCTTCATCGTCATCAGCCTGCTCATCGACATTGCCCAGAGCATCGTCGACCCGCGGGTGCGAACGGGGACGAAGTAATGGCGCCTCAGCCCCAGACCACGGTCGCACGCGTCCGGCGCAGCAACGCGGCAGTGTTGACCGCCGCGACGGCCCTCGGCTTCCTCGCCGCCCTGTCGGTGTCGGCGCCAATCCTGATCGCCGCCGATCCGCTGGCGATCAACCCGTCTCACGTTCTCGCCTCGCCCGATCTCGTGCATCCGCTCGGAACCGACGAACTCGGCCGCGATCTTCTGGCTCGCGTCGTCTATGGCGGGCGTGTTTCGCTCACGGTCGCTGCTGCGGCGGTCCTCATCGCCGGCACGCTGGGCGTCATCAGCGGTGTCGCGATCGCCTTCTTCTCGCCGCGGCTCGAGAGCGCGATGATGCGCATCATCGACGTCCTGGTTTCCCTGCCGGAGATATTCGTCGCGATCGTCGTCCTGGCATTTCTCGGCGGCAGCTTCTGGGCGCTGATCGGCACCATCGGCGTGCTCTACTTCCCCCAGTTCGCACGCGTCGCCTACGGCATGGCCCGCAGCATTCGTGCCCGCGATCATGTGACCGCGGCGGTGTCGCTGGGGGCCGGCCGGTTATGGCTGATCCGCCGGGAAATCCTGCCCAACATGCGCTCGGTGATCGCCGTCCAGGCGTCGTTCACTTTCTCCTTCGCGATGCTGCTGGAGGCGGGCCTGAGCTTCCTCGGGCTCGGCGTCCATCCTCCGACCCCGTCGTGGGGTCAGATGATCGGCACCCTGAAGGACTACATCTTCATCAATCCATGGCCGGTTCTGGTGCCGAGCATCGTTTTGTTCGCGGTGGTGCTGTCGATCAACGTCCTCGGCGACTGGCTGCAGGATCGCCTCAATCCGGAGTTGAGGCGATGAGCCGCCCTTGCGAGCCGTTGCTGTCGGTCGAGGGGCTGACCATCAAATTCCACACGGGCGCCGGCACGACGACGGCGATCGACGATCTGTCGTTCGAAGTTCGACGCGGCGAAGTGGTGTGTCTCGTCGGCGAGTCGGGGTCGGGAAAGTCCGTCACCGGTCTGTCGATCCTTCGCCTCATCGATCCGCCCGGAGACGTCGCCGGCCGGGTCCTATTCGCCGGCCGGGATCTCCTCACCGAAAGCGAAGCCGACATGACCGCGGTGCGTGGCCGCGACATTTCGATGATCTTCCAGGAACCGATGACGGCGCTCAACCCGGCGATGCGCGTCGGAGACCAGATCGTCGAGGTCCTGCGAATCCACGAACAGGTGACGCCCGAGAACGCCATGGCGCGTGCGATCGCTCTGCTCGACCGGGTCGGCATCCAGGATGCCGCCGTGCGGGCACGCGCGTATCCCCACGAACTTTCCGGCGGCATGCGTCAGCGCGTGATGATCGCCATTGCCTGCGCGGCCAAGCCGAAATTGATCATCGCCGACGAGCCGACCACTGCGCTTGACGTGACGGTACAAGCGCAGGTGCTCGACCTGCTGTTCGACATGCAGGCCGAACTCGGTTCGGCGATGTTGTTCATCACCCACGACCTCGGTGTCGTGGCCGAGATTGCCGACCACGTCGTCGTCATGTATCGCGGCCGGATCGTCGAACAGGGGCCGGTCGAGCAGATTCTGCGGGCGCCCCGCCACGCCTACACAGAGGCCTTGGTGGCGTCTGCACCCGACGTCGACGCGCCGCGCGTGCCGGGACGCCGGTTCCCAACCATCGACGTTACCGAATCCGCCGACGGTGACCTGCCGGTCATTCGTTCCGTTCGACCCGAACCGGTCACGCGACGTGCTGCCGAACCGGCTCCCGCCGGCGAAACTGTTCCGCTCGTGGAAATCGACAAGCTGCATCGGGAATTCATCCTGCGCTACTCCTGGGCCGGACGGCCCACGGACGTGGTGCGTGCCGTTCGCGGCGTCGATCTCGCCATCTGGCCGGGCAGCACCGTGGCGCTGGTCGGCGAATCCGGTTCCGGCAAGAGTACGCTGGGCCGCTGCGTGGCCCATCTCGATACGCCGACGGCCGGATCGATCCGATTCGACGGGCGCAATGTGAGTGCGCTGGACGGCGCTCAACTCAAGCGCTTCCGCCGCGACGTGCAGACGATTTTTCAAGATCCGTACGCATCCTTGAACCCGCGGCGGCGCATCGGCCAGTCGATCAGCGACGGCCTGGCGATCCACGGCCTGATGTCCGCGACCGAAAGGCGGGATTTCGTCGCCGATCTGCTGCGGCGGGTCGGGTTGCGGCCGGAATTCGTCGACCGCTATCCCCACGAGTTTTCCGGCGGCCAGCGCCAGCGCATCGCCATTGCGCGGGCGCTCGCGCTGTCGCCACGCTTCGTCATCGCCGACGAGGCGGTGTCGGCGTTGGACATGTCGGTGCGCGCGCAGGTGCTCAACCTGCTCGCCGATCTCCAGGAGGAGTTTGGGCTCACCTTCCTGTTCATATCCCATGATCTCAGCACGGTCCGGCAGTTCTCCGATCGGATCGCGATCATGCGGCGCGGCGAGATCGTCGAGGAAGGCGAAACGGAAGAAATCTTCGAGGATCCGAAGCACGAATACACGCGGGCACTTCTGAAGGCCGTGCCTCGCATCAAGCCAGGGCGAAACGCATATCGCGGCAAGGGCAGGAAGCCATCGAGTGCGACCATGAATGAATGACGGCTCATCCGCCCGCTGTTCGGGGCGGTGTGCATGATGTTCGTGCGCGAGGCGCGGGGATCGAGGGCGGCGGCGGCTTCCCAGCCATGGCCGGGGGGCAATCGCATATGGCAGACGGCATCACGATCTCTCGTGATGCGGCGCCGCTCGTGGCAGCCGGCTCCCTCTCCCCTGCGGGGAGAGGGTTGGGGTGAGGGGGCTCCGGCGCTGCGATTCGCGCACGACGTCGTCCCGCCCTCCACCGATGCGGCACGACGGCCGCGCACCCAACTCGCTTCGTGACCCCCTCACCCCGGCCCTCTCCCCAAAAGGGGAGAGGGAGAAGGGGCACCGTGCCAAATGCGATTGCCCTGCCATTACCGGGAGGGTAGCCGAGCCGCCCTGTTCCGTCTCAATCCAGGCCCAGCTTGGCACGAAGCGTGGACAGATCCTCCGCCAGCGTATTGACGGCCACGGCGAGGACCTTGCGATCGTCCTCCGTCAGCTTCTCGTAGGACACGTAGCCGGCGCCTTGCTTGTATTTATCGAGCGTGTTGCTCACCTTCGAGAAATTGGCGTCGACCTTGGCGAGGAACGCCGCCTCCTTCTTGGCGATGAGCGGCCGCACCAGCTCGACGATCTTGTACGAACCGTCGAAATTGGCGCGGAAGTCCCACAGGTCCGTGTGGCTGTAGCGGTCCTCCTCGCCGGAAATCTTGGTCGCCGCCACTTCTTCCATCAGCACGGCCGCGCCGCCGACCACTTTGTCCGGGGGAAGCGTCAGGGCGGTGATCCGCTTGCGCAACTCGGTGACATCGCTCATCAGCTTGTCGGCGAACGGTGCCAGGTCTGCGGTCGAGTTTTTCACCCACAGGCCGTGCTCGATGCGATGAAATCCGGTGAAGTCCGGATCGGCTTCCGCCTTTTCGTGGTCGTCTGCGCGGGAGTCGATCGAGGCGTCGAGATCGCTGAACAGTTCGGCGATGGGCTCGACGGCCTCGTAGCTCATCCGGGTCGGTGCGAAGAGCGCCTTCGCCTTGGTGACGTCTCCGGCCTTGACGGCGTCGGTGAAGGTCTTGGTGTCGGCGACCAGTCTGTCGAGCTTCTCGGTGACGTAGATCTTGTATTCGGTGATGGGTTCGACGAGATCGAGCGTGGTGTTCTGTGCGGTGCTGCTGCCCGTCGAAACGGCAATGAGAGCCAATGCCGCCAATACGTGTTTCCTGATCATATTGCCTCTCCTTGTTCCGCGTCAGCGGGTTCGCTTTTCTCGATTGACACTCTCGGCAAGACCGGTACGCGCGGCGGCGATCAGCGCGCTGCCGAGATGGTCGGCATCGCTGTGCACGCCGGGCAGCACGTAGAAATAGCCGCCACCGACCGGCTTGATGTATTCCTCGAGGGGCTCGCCATCGAGGCGCCGCTGAACGGCGATGAAGCCGCGCTCGAGATCGGCCTGATAGCAGATGAACAACAGCCCCTGGTCGAGCTGACCGGATCGCGTGACGCCGTTCGAATAGTTGAACGGCCGCCGCAGGATCAGGCTGTCGCGCGTGTCGTCGGTGCGCGGATTGGCGAGCCGGATGTGGGCATCCACGGGGGTGGTCACACCCTTGGGATCATCGGAAAAGTCCGGCACCATGAATTCGTGGCCGCCGCGCCTGTGGAGTGGCGCGCCGGAATTCTTGACGCGTCCCATGATCAACTCCTGCTCGCGCAGAGGCGTACGGTCCCAACGCTCGACGAAATTGCGGATGATCCGGACGGCCTGGTAGCTGCCGCCGACCGCCCAGGCGGGCTCGTCGCGATCCTCACCCACCCAGACGAGCCGATCCATCAAGGCGGCGTCGGCAGCGTCCGGATTGGCCGAGCCGTCGCGGAAGCCGAGGAAGTTGCGGGCGCTCTGCACCGTGCCGTCGGGTCCCGGCACGATGACCGGCACATTGCCTTCCTGCTTCCACTTCAGGATCAGTTGATCGGGGCAATTCTTGATGATGTCGCGCAAGGCGTGGATCGTCGTATCCTGGGTGTTGGCGCAGATCTGCAGGGCGAGATCGCCGTGGCAGTTCTGCCGGTCCAGTGCGTCATTGGGAAAGCGCGTCATCCGGATCAGTCGCCGGGGCTTGAGGCGCACGAGCCACGGCCGATCCTCGAACAGCGACGCGCCGAGCGACACCGTCACGGTCAAGCCGTCGGGCCGGACGACTGGTCCGACGATTCCCGAATCCGGGGGTGGCAACCGCGGGTCTGTCTCATCGATGGTGCCGCCGGCGGTCAGGAAGGAGATCCGTTGCGTCAGCCGCCGGAACAGGCGCTCCAGGGCGTCGGGCGTATCGGCGACGACGTCGAAGCTCGCGATCATTCCATTGGCCGGTCGCGGCGTCGTGATACCGGCCTGATGGGCGCCGTGAAACGGCACCCGGTCGTGCGGCGATGCCGCATTGGCGACCGGCGCGTCGGTGACATGGCGGCCCGCCGGCGGCGTTGCCGTGCCTTCGGCGACCGCCATGCCGCCGAACGGGCACAGCGCGCTCGCGAGACCGAGCGCCTTCAAGACGGCGCGGCGGCTGCTGACCGCCGATATATCACGGGTCGGGCTGGAGCGTTTCGTCATGGCTGTTCGAGACCTAGTGAGGCGTTGAGTTTTCCGACGGCGTCGGCGAAAGCCGCGAAGGCCGTCGCCAGTTTTCGGCGTGCCGCGTCGTCGACGCGATCGTAGCGCGGATAGTCCTGCCCCTGTTTCAAGCCGTCGATCGCCGCGTGGGCATCGGCGCGGGCTCGGCCGATGGTTTTGACGACGTCCGGCGCCGCGCCCTCGAGCAACGGCATCAACAACTCCACGGCCTTTTCCATGCCGTCCAGCGATGCCGCGAGCTCGGCGACGTCGCTGCCGGCGTAATGATTCTCGCCCTTGCGGATCGGGCCGTCGGCGAGGAAGCGCGCCTGCCGCTCGACGCTCGCTCCGAGATCTTCGGGCGCGAGGCGCAACGCGCGTATACGCGTGTTCAGTGCCTCGACGCCGGCGAGGAGCTTTTCGGCCACCGGTGCGAGGCCGTCGAGCGTCGTCTTCGCGAACAGGCCGTATTCGATCCGGTGGAAGCCGGTGAAGGCCGGGTCGTTCTCCCGCTCGGCCAGATAGTCGGCGACCGGATCGATGGCGTTCTCCAGGTCGGAGAAACGGCTCGTCACCATATCGAGGCGTCGATAGGGCAGTCGCGCGGCGACATACGCGCGGCGCGCGGCATCGAGATCGCCGGCGCGGATCGCCTCGGCGAGGCGGGCGACCGATTTGGTGAGCGTCGACGACTGCATCACGAGATGAAAGCGATACTCCGACAGCGGTCCGATGAAGGCCTTCACCGGCGGCTTGCGGCGCTCGGCCTCCGATTCCGCCGATGCCGTGACGGTGAGCGTCCCGCGCGGATTGGAGAGGAGGCCGCAGGTGATTTCATAATGGCCCGGCTTGAGGCGTGCCGACAGCGTCGAGCGCAGGCCGGGGGTGATGTTCTCGCGTTCCTCCACGACCATGACGCCGTCGAGGATTTCCCATTCCAGCGGACGGTTCGACGCGTTGTGGATTTCGAAGACCGTGCGTCCGGCCGGCACGGTGATCTCGTTGGGCTCGCAGGCCCGGTCGCGGACCGTCACTTTGTGGACCGTTCCGTGGACGGACTTCGGTGCGGTTTGCGACGCGTAATAGAACAATGCGCCGGCGACCGCGGCGAGCGCGGCCGAGCCGGCGACCGCGAGCCGCATCGTCCGGGAGGGTGCCCGGCCCGGGGGCGTGCCGGTGGGGTTCGTCATCGCGGCCTCACGGGATGGCCAGCGGGGGTCGCCTGCCCGTCGGAGCGCAGAAACAGAAACAATGTGGTGAGGAGGAACGCGAGATAGACGATCACTTCGCCGGCGGCCGGCGCTTCGTGATAGTTGAACACGCCGGACAGGATCGCGCCCGGCAGGCTCGACACCGGCAGAATCTCGCTGAGATCATAGACCCGCGACTGCAACAGGTTCCATACGCCGGCCTCGTGCAGATTGCGCAGGACACTGGCGAGCAGGCCCGCGGCCACCAGCAGGATGAACACGCCGGTCCAGCGGAAGAAGCGGCGCAGGTCGATCCGGATGCCGCCATGATAGATCGCAAAGCCGAGCACGACGGCGGCGCCGACGCCCGCCAGCGCGCCCATGGCGGCGGCCGGGCCGGGGCTCTGTTGAAATATCGCCAGCAGGAAGAAGATCGATTCCAGTCCTTCGCGCGCCACCGCGAAGAAGGCGAGGCCGATCAGCGCCCAGGCGGTGCCGTCGGACCTTCCCCGTGCGCCGTCGACCGAGTGGCGCAAGTCCACCCCCATGGTGGGGCCGGCCTTGCGCATCCAGAACACCATCGAGGTGAGCACGACGACCGCGACGGCGCCGACGAGCGCCTCGAACAGCTCCTGCGCCTTCTGCGGAAAATCGGCGCTGACGAATTGCAGGGCGGCGCCGACGAACAGCGACAGCGCGACGGCGAGGAATACGCCGACCCAGATCGCCGGCAACCACGCGCGATCGCCGGTCTGGCGAAGATAGCCGGCGATGATGCCGATGATCAGCGCGGCCTCCAGGCCTTCGCGAAGCATGATGAGGAAGGGGGTCAGCAACATGTAAAAATACATATACTGAACGCGGGCCGCAGACAAATACTCCAGTTTATATTCGTTTCAGTTTATATTCATTCCAGAATTATAAAGGGCGTGCCGCCAAGCTGCCGGGCTTGGGCTTGGGCTTGGGCTTGGACTCGGATGTCGGATGGCGCGCCGGCACTGAACTCCCAGGAAGCATGTGATGAACCGATGGCCGGCTTGCCGCTTTGAACCGATCTGTCCGGTGCCTCACCTTGCCACCGCCGGGCCCGATTTACACGCGGCGATTCGTAGGCTATCCCTTGCGGGTCGCAGGGAGAGACTGCCGTCTTCGGACGGTGGCGCCGAAGGAGCAACCGCCCCGGAAACTCTCAGGCAAAAGGACCGCGACGCTAAACATCTGGAAAGTGATGCTTTCGGGCATCCGCCGACGGGATAACGTTCTCAGGCGCAAGATACAGATGGGGCGATGACACCGGCCGAGGCGCCGGAAGGAGTCGCTCAGATGGCGTCCCGACGCACTCCGTTATTCGATTGGCACGTGGCGAATGGCGGCCGCATGGTCGAGTTCGCCGGCTATGAGCTTCCGGTCCAGTACCGCGCCGGCGTCCTCAAGGAACATGTGCATACGCGCACCCATGTGGGCCTGTTCGACGTCAGCCATATGGGGGTCGCGAGGCTCGTCCCCCTCGACGGCCGCTTCGAGACCGCCGCCGCGGCCTTCGAGACGCTGGTGCCCGCCGACGTGCTCGGCCTCAAACCGGGCCAGCAGCGCTATTCCCAGTTGATGAACGACGATGGCGGCCTGCGCGACGACCTGATGGTCTGGCGGCCGCGCGACGGCGAGAACGGCGCCGTCGGCATGGTGGTCAATGCCGCCTGCAAGGAGGCCGACTACGCCCATATGCAGGCGAGCCTGCCGGCGACGGTCAGGCTGGAACGGCGCGACGATGTCGGCCTGTTCGCCCTGCAGGGGCCGGAAGCCGAAAGCGTGCTGGCTTCGCCCGCGCTCGCGGCGCTGTCGTTCATGCAGACGGCGTCGACGCGGCTCCATGGCTTCGACGTCCACGTCTCGCGCTCCGGCTATACGGGCGAGGACGGCTTCGAGATCGCGGTTGCGGCCGCCGACGCCGTGGCGCTGTGGGAAAAGCTCGCCGCCGATGCGCGCGTCCTGCCCATCGGCCTCGGGGCGCGGGATTCGCTGCGGCTGGAGGCCGGCTACTGCCTCTATGGCCACGACATCGACATGACGACGTCGCCGGTCGAAGCCGATCTCGTTTGGTCCATGGGCAAGCGCCGGCGCGAGCAGGGCGGCTTTCCGGGCGCCGCACGGGTCCAGCGCGAGCTCGCGCAGGGCACGGTGCGCCGGCGAGTCGGGATCAAACCGGTCGGGCGCGCCCCGGTGCGCGACGGCGCGCCACTGTTCGACACCGAGGCGGCGGCGACGCCGGTCGGTCTCGTCACCTCCGGCGGCTTCGGCCCTTCGGTCGCGGCGCCCGTCGCCATGGGTTATGTGCCGCCGTCGCTCGCCGCGCCCGGCACGCGCCTTTATGCCGAAGTGCGCGGCCAGCGCCTGCCGGTCGACGTCAACGCACTGCCGTTCTCGCCCCATCGATACAAACGCTAGCCCGGAGCCTGCCCATGCCCCGCTTGTTCACCGAAGATCACGAGTGGATCGACCAGGACGGTGGCGTCGCCACCGTCGGCATCACCGACCACGCCCAGACCCAATTGGGCGAGCTCGTCTATGTGGAGCTGCCGCAGATCGGCCGGCAGGTGAAGAAGGGCGAGGCCGCCGCCATCGTCGAAAGCGTCAAGGCGGCGTCCGACGTCTATACGCCGGTGTCCGGCGAGGTCATCGCCGTCAACGAGGCGGTGGTGTCGGACCCGGCCAAAATCAACACGGAAGCCGAAAGCGGCGCCTGGCTGTTCAAGGTCAAGATCGCCGCCGCCGCCGAGCTCGATGGCTTGATGGACGAGAAGGCCTATCGCGCCTTTGCGGTGTGATGGGCCGTACCCCGCCGTTCCCTCCCCCGCTTGCGGGGGAGGGGCAGGGAGGGGGCGCCGCGCGTACCGAGCAAGAGTTTTCCCCCTCCCCAACCCTCCCCCGCAAGCGGGGGAGGGAGCAGACCGAGGACGAGGCGGGGAGGGAGCAGGCCGAAGATAAAGAGGAGCCGCCCATGAACGCGCCCGTCCGCATCGTCGAAGACACGCCGGCGACCGATTTCGCCCGCCGGCACATCGGGCCGTCGCCGCGCGACATCGCGGTGATGCTCGAGGCCGTCGGCGCCTCATCGCTCGACGAACTCACGGCGCAGACGGTGCCGGCGTCGATCCGGCAAGCCTCGCCGCTCGTCCTCGGCACGCCCATGAGCGAAACCGAGGCGCTCGCCGAGATGGCGCGCATCGCAGCCAAGAACGAGGTGTTCACCTCCCTGATCGGGCAGGGCTATTACGGCGCCATCCTGCCGCCGACGATCCTGCGCAACATCGTCGAGAACCCCGCTTGGTACACGTCCTATACGCCCTACCAGCCGGAGATCAGCCAGGGCCGGCTGGAGGCCATGCTCAACTTCCAGACCATGATCGCTGAGCTCACCGGGCTCGACATCGCCGGCGCCTCGCTCTTGGACGAGGCGACCGCGGCCGCCGAAGCCATGACCATGGCGCACCGGGTCGCCAAGGCGGGCGATACTTTCTTCGTCGACGCCGACGTGCATCCGCAGACGCTGGCGGTGATGAAGACCCGCGCCGAACCGCTGGGCCTCGAGCTCGTGGTCGGCGATCCCGATCGCGATCTCGATGCCAAGGCGGTGTTCGGTGCCCTGTTCCAGTATCCCGGCACGACCGGCCGCGTGCGCGACCTGCGGGGCGCCATCAAGGCCGTGAAGGACGCGGGTGGCATCGCCGCCGTCGCCGCCGATCTTCTGGCGCTGACGCTGCTGATGCCGCCGGGCGAGCTCGGCGCCGACATCGCGGTCGGCTCGGCGCAGCGCTTCGGCGTGCCGCTCGGCTATGGCGGGCCCCATGCCGGCTTCATGGCCTGTCGTGATGCCCTTAAGCGCACCATGCCGGGCCGCCTCGTGGGCGTCACCGTCGACGCCCGCGGCAACCGCGCCTACCGGCTGGCCCTGCAGACCCGCGAGCAGCACATCCGCCGTGAAAAGGCGACCTCGAACATCTGCACCTCGCAGGCGCTGCTCGCCGTCGTCGCCTCCATGTATGCGGTCTATCATGGGCCAGAGGGTTTGCGGCAGATCGCCCGCGACGTTCATGCCCGGACGGCGACGCTTGCCGCCGGCCTGGCGAAGCTCGGATTCAAGCCGCTCGACGGTTCCTTCTTCGACACTGTCACGGTCGCGGTTGGGGCCCGCCAGCGCAAGCTCATCGAGGCCGCCCGGGCCCGCCGCATCAATCTGCGCATGGTCGGCGACGATCGCATCGGCATCAGTCTCGACGAGACCACGACACCGGCCATCGTCGAGGCGGTATGGTCCGTGTTCGGGGGCGAACTCGCCTACGCGGATGTGGCGAGCGGCGCGGCGTCGGCCTTGCCGGCCGGGCTTGCCCGCACGTCGGCCTTCCTGCGGCACGACGTGTTCTATCGCTACCGCTCCGAGACCGAGCTGATGCGCTACATGCGCAAGCTCGCCGACCGCGATCTCGCCCTCGATCGCGCCATGATTCCGCTCGGCTCCTGCACCATGAAGCTCAACGCCGCCGCCGAGATGATCCCGCTCACTTGGGCCGGCTTCTCGTCGCTGCACCCGTTCGTGCCCAAGGAGCAGGCGCAAGGCTATGCCGAACTGATCGAACGTCTTGCCGATGGTCTGGTGCGCGTCACCGGCTACGACGCCGTGTCGCTGCAGCCCAATTCCGGCGCCCAGGGCGAACTCGCCGGCCTTCTCGCCATTCGGGCTTACCAGCATGCGCGGGGCGATGGCGGCCGCAACATCTGCCTGATCCCGGCCTCCGCCCACGGCACCAATCCGGCCTCCGCCGTCATGGCGGGCTTCCAGGTGGTGGTGGTCGCCTGCGGCCACGACGGCAATGTGGATGTCGCCGATCTGGAGGCGAAGGCGAAGCAGCATGCCGACAAGCTCGCCGCCATCATGATCACCTATCCGTCCACCCACGGCGTGTTCGAGGAGAAGATCCGCGACATCTGCGACATCGTCCACGCCCATGGCGGCCAGGTCTATGTCGACGGCGCCAACCTCAACGCCCAAGTCGGCCTCGCCCAGCCCGGCCAGTACGGCGGCGACGTTTCGCACCTCAACCTGCATAAGACCTTCTGCATTCCGCACGGCGGTGGCGGGCCGGGCGTCGGCGCGCTCGCCGTCAAGGCGCATCTTGCCCCCTACGTGCCAGGTCATCCGGCCCTCGGCGACAGCGCCGTCGGCCCGGTGGCGGCGGCGCCGTACGGTTCGGCGTCGATCCTGACCATCTCGCTCGCCTATCTGCTCCTCATGGGCGGCGAGGGGCTCACGCGTGCGAGCCAGGTGGCGATCCTCAACGCCAACTACCTGGCAGCGAAGCTCGAACCCTATTTCCCGGTTCTCTACAAGAACGAAAAGGGCCGCGTCGCCCACGAGTGCATCGTCGATCCGCGCCGCTTCAAGGACGAGTTCGGCGTCACCGTCGACGATATCGCCAAAAGGCTGGTGGACTACGGCTTCCACGCCCCGACCATGAGTTTTCCGGTGCCCGGCACGCTGATGATCGAGCCGACCGAGTCGGAATCGAAGGCCGAGCTCGACCGTTTCGTCGACGCCATGATCGCCATCCGCCGCGAGATCGACGAGGTGGCGTCAGGCCGCTTCGCCGCCGCCGACAGCCCGCTGCGCCACGCCCCGCACACGATCGAGGACGTCGCCGACGACGCCTGGGCGCGCAAGTACACGCGGCGGGAGGGCTGCTTTCCGAACGGCGTTGCGGCGCTCGACAAGTACTGGAGCCCGGTCGGCCGCGTCGACAACGCCTATGGGGACAGGAATCTGGTCTGCGCCTGCCCGCCGATGGAGAGCTATGCGGAGGCGGCGGAGTAGAGATCGAGTTGAAGCCGGCTCCGCAGGGCGAGCTCTAGACCTTGAACTCCAGATCTATGATGGCTCGCGGCGCGATGTCGTAGGGCCCCCACGGTCTGCTCGGCAGCACGTTGCCTGCCGCATCGCGCGCCTCCACTTCGACCTCGAACCCGGTGCCGGGAACCACCACATAGCCTCCGCTCTGCGGGAAGCGTCCCTTGTCGCGCAGGAACAGACGCTGAAGCGGTCCGCGTGGCGACGATCCGGTAATGGTGCCGACCACCGCCTTCTTGACCTTCACGGTGACGTCACCGACGGCCTTGTTGCGTAAAATGCTCACGGCAATCCAGGCCCTGTCCGCCGGAGGCTCCGGCTTGACGGGATTTTCCTGCACACTGGTCGGCCGGAATCCGAACGACTGGAAAATCCGGTTCACCCCCGCGCTGCCGCCGGCGATGATCATCGCCGTGACCACGCTGCCGGCCCAGTCGATGCCGTACTTGCTGTCGGAATAGATGTTGACCAGCGAGGTGGTGATGTCCAGGTTGAACGTGCGCACGAAAAACAATGCGAATGCGAACGCCACCAGTGCATTTGTGCTGCGGCTGTCGAAATATTCCAGGAACGGACGCCAGCGAAACAGAAGCGCGAGACCGCTCTCCAGCAGCACCGCCATGATGAACAGGACGAACAGCGCCTTGAACGAGGCCTGATAAATCTCGGGACTGGTGAGAGTCGGCGCCAACGGTCGGACCCTGATCTCGATCGGGGGCTGTTGCGCTCCGCCGACCTGATAACGGACGGTGTCGACGATGTCGGTTGCGCCGGAGGGAGCCATGTAGACGAGCGAGATCTGGGGCGGCGTGCCCTCCGAGGTCTGCACGACGGCGCCGCCACGGTCGGGCTTGTCGACAGTGACAGGGCCGGTGAGGCCGCGTTTGATGACGACCGCGCTGCCGGGCGCGGTCTCCAAGGCGGCCTGGGCATGGGCCGGTCCTATGGCCGCCACGAAACAGCAAGATGCCAAAGCGGCAAGCAGCAGCCTTCCCGTCGACATGGAAATCCCCCCAAGCCCCCGACAGCACGGGTGTCCATTCCTTCGAGAGATCGTCCCCGTCGGTGTGGCGATCGCACCCCGCTACGATCCCATGCGATGCGCGGCGCCGACCGCCATATGGGAAATATTCCGACAGGCTAGTGCGGCGCACATGGAATTATTGCATGCACGTCAGGATTGTAAAGGCGCTGAATGGGGTCTCGGCGGCTCGCCGGTCGGTGCGGCGCAGAGTGCGGACCGCGCCTTTTGCCGTCACCGCTCCCCGAACCGCTTTCCCGCATCGAGCGCGAGCCCGGTCGCAACACTGCCGAAGGCGTCGCCGACGATCAGCTTGGCGTCGGGAACCGCGGAAGCGATGCATTCGCGCACGCACGGCATCCGGGTGGCGCCACCGGTGAGGAACACCGCCGACACCGCGCCGGGCGCCAGGCCGGCCATTCGCTGCACGTCCTCGATGCGGGAATGCAGGCGCTGCAGGCTGTCCGCGACTGCGGCTTCGAGCTCGGCACGACGGACTTCGAGGTCGACGGCGACGACGCCGGAATGGAGCGCGACCAGGTCGGAGCCGGACAGTTCGATCTTGGCGGCTTCGACCGCGGCCAGGAGCTCATGGCCCTTGTGCTGCTGCAGGACGCGCGACAGCCGCTCGATCTTCTCGGGCTCGGCCGAATCCCGCAAGACCCCGCGGACCTCGGCGAGCACCTTGGGAGCGTAGAGAAAATTGATCCTGTGCCAGGTCGCCAGGTCGTGGAAGTACCACGCAGGTGCGTGCAATCCCTTGCGCTTGAGGCGGCTGCCCAGGCCCAGTGCCGGCATGACGCGCGCCAGCGCCAACTGGCGATCGAAATCCGTGCCGCCGATATGGACGCCGGTGAATCCGAGAATGTCCTTGCGGCGGTCGCTCGAGCGGGCACGCTCCGGGGAGACGCGGACGACCGAGAAATCCGAGGTGCCACCGCCGATGTCGGCGACGAGCGCGATTTCCTCGGCGGCGACGCTGCGCTCATAGTCGAGCGCGGCGGCGATCGGCTCGAACTGGAAGGCGATGTTCGAAAACCCCGCGGTCCGGGCCGCCGCTTCGAGCTGGTGTTGCGCCGCCGCATCGGCGGCCGGGTCGTCGTCGACGAAGAATGCAGGACGGCCGATCACCACGTGGGTCGGCAGTTCACCGAGGGTCTCGCCGGCTGCCGATCGCAGGAACCTGAGAAATGCCGCGATGATGTCGCCGAAGGAATGGCGTTTGTGCCTGACTCGCGTCCCCTCCTCGAAAAGCCGGGTGCCGAGCACGCTCTTGATGGCGCGCAGGTAGCGGCCCGGCTCGCGGGCGAAATAGCGGCCGAGCGCTTCGTCGCCGAAGGTGGTCGAATGGTCGTCGAAGCTGAAGAACAAGGCGGTCGGGATCGATGTCGCGCCGTCCTGGACCGGCAACAGACGAGGCCCATCGGCGTCGCAGACGCCAACCGAGGAGTTCGAAGTGCCAAAGTCGATGCCGCACGCGAACGTCATGCGCGTTCTATCCCGATCGCCTGATGGAGGGAGCGGCCAATATCGGCATAGCCGGCGCTTTGGCAAGTGGGCAATGCGTTCGTTGACGAGGCCCGTATCCGCAAGGTTGAGGGGAGGTGGCAGGGCACGGCGGCGCGGACGTTTGGTGCCCGGTCGGTTCAGTGCCGCATCACTGCGCTACGCCCGGGTCGTCTCGTCAATTCGCGGAAACGCCCGCGGCGACGTCGGCCGCCACCATCTCGGCGGTGACCGCACACAGCGTCCAGCCGAGATGGCCGTGGCCGGTGTTATAGAAGACGCCCGGCCGCCGGCCGGGACCGACCCGCGGCACCATGGTGGGCGTCATCGGCCGCAGTCCCGCCCACGGCACGACGGTTTCGGTCGACACGCCGGGGAAGCGACGCCGCAGCCAGTCCGTCAGTGGCGCGATGCGGTCCATGCGGATGTCGCGGTTTTCGCCGGCAAACTCGGCCGTGCCGGCAATCCGCAGCCGCTGCGCGCCGAGACGGCTGGTGACGATCTTGGCGTTCTCGTCCAGGAGGCTGACCCACGGGGCGCTCTTCTGGCTCGCCTCGTCGGCGATCTCGACCGTGATGGAATAGCCCTTGACCGGATAGACATTGACGCGGTCGCCCGCCATCGCGGCGAAACGGCGGCTGGCGACGCCGGCGCAGATCACGACGGCGTCGAAGTGGTCGCGCTCGGCCGGTGCCTCGCCGGCCCCGTGCCAGAGGACATCGACACCTCCGTCGGTGGGCCGCAATCCGGCGACGTCTGCCTCGTAGTGGAAACCCACGCCCTTGCGCTCGCAGGCGGACGCGAGCGCCGTGGTGAACTTGTGGATGTCGCCGGTGAAGTCCGTCGCCGTGTAGAAGCCGGCGTGGAACCGGCCGCTCAGGGATGGTTCGATGGCGCGGATCTCCTCCGGGGTCACGGCGCGGCGATCGAGGCCGGCATCGACCAGGATCGAGGTGACCCGTTCGGCCGCCTTGAATCCCGCCGCGTCCTCGTAGACCTGGAGGATGCCGCGCCGGACCAGATCGAACTCGATACCCTCGCTCGTCGCCATGTCGAGCAGGTGCTTTCGCGATGCCATGGCGAGGCGCGTCAGCGTCTGGGTGCTGGCGCGATAGTGGCGGCAGGCGGCGGCGAATTCGACGAGCCAGGAGATCTTGTGCCAGCTCGGCGCTGGATGGACGAGCAGCGGCGCGTCCTTGCGCAGCATCCATTTCAACCCCTTGATGAGGGTCGCGGGCTGGTTCCAAACTTCCGCATGGGAGGCGGACAACTGCCCCCCATTGGCGAACGACGTCTCCATGGCGGCGTAGCGCTGCCGCTCGAAGACCGTGACGGTCATGCCGCGCGCCAGGAGCTTGTAGGCCGTCGTCACCCCGGTGACGCCGGCGCCGATGATTGCGACCGACGTCACGACGGCGCTCCTTCCGGCAGTGAAATCGGCTCCGTGGCGGCAATCCATTCCCGCGTGCGCGCCTCCGGGTCGGCGGCGCGCACGATGTCGGTCACCACCGCCGCCGCGCTCGCCCCATGGGCGAAGACGGCGGGCAGGCGGTCCGGCGTGATGCCGCCGATGGCGACGAGTGCCAATGTACCGAGACGTCGGCGCCATTCGGACAGCCGCTCGACGCCTTGCGGCGCCCATTTCATCTTCTTCAGGAGAGTAGGCCAGATCGGCCCGAGGGCGACGTAGTCCGGCCCGGCGGCGAGGGCCGTGTCCAGTTCGGCCGGGTCGTGCGTGCTCACGCCGAGCTTGAGGCCGGCGCGCCGGATGGCGCCGCGGTCGGCGGCGGCGAGATCCTCCTGGCCGAGATGGACGAAGTCGCACCCCTCGTCGATGGCGAGCCGCCAGTGATCATTGACGATCAGCTGGCAACCGTGGCGGCGGCAGATCGAGAGCGACGCGCGGATGTGGTCACGCAGTTCTGCCTCCGGCCGATCCTTCATGCGCAGCTGCACGGTGCGCACGCCGAGCGGCACCAGCCGCGCGATCCATTCGGCACTGTCGAGGATGGGATAGAAGCGGTCGAGCATCATGCCAGCACCGCCCGGCCGCGCTCCGGCGTCGACGCCGTCGCGTAGTCGCGCACGGGGATCGGGCGCGCCTCGAAGCCGAGCCGCCCGGCTTCGACGGCGCGCGCGAACGCCGACGCCATCCTGGCGGGATCGCCGGCCTTGCCGATCGCGGTGTTGATCAGGACGCCGTCATAGCCGAGCTCCATGGCGGCGGCGGCGTGCGAAGGCGTTCCGAGCCCGGCGTCGACGATCAGCGTCAGGTCGGGGAAGCGCGCGCGCAGGAGAGAAAGGCCGAACGGATTGTTCAATCCGCGTCCGGAGCCGATCGGGGCACCCCACGGCATGATGACGCGGCAGCCGGCGGCGGCGAGCCGCTGCGCCGTGACCATATCCTCGGTCGTGTAGGCGAGCACGTCGAAACCGTCGGCGACGAGTTCTTGCGCGGCTTCGACGAGGCCGGCGAGATCGGGCTGCAGCGTCTCGGCGTCGCCGATGACTTCGAGCTTGATCCAGTTGGTCTCGAACACTTCGCGGGCCATTTTCGCCGTCGTCACAGCTTCGCGTGCGTTCGTGCAGCCGGCGGTGTTGGGCAGGATACGGACATTCAGGTCTTTGAGCATGGCCAGGAAGCCCCGTCCGCCGTCGCCGCCGACGACCGGCAGCCGGCGCAGCGCCGCGGTGACGACCTGCGTCCCGGAGGCGCGGATGGCGTCCGCCAGCACATCGTCGGACGGATAGCGCGCCGTGCCCAGCATCAGGCGCGACGAAATGGTGGTGCCGTAGATATCCATGGATCAACCTCCTCGCATGGGCATGATGATTTCGATGGCGTCGCCGTCGTGGAGAGCGACGCTGTTCCGTTGCGTCCTGGGCACGAACGACTTGTTGACCGCCGTGGCGATGATCGCGCCGTCGTATCCCAATTCCTCGACCACCTCGCGGAGCGTCGATGCCGCGACTTCGATGTCGTTTCCGTTGATGCGAACCCGCATGGGGGCTTTCTTCCGGTGAGGCGCGCGCACGAATCCACTTCGCGGGCGGACATGCGCATCCGCACGATTTTAGATCGATAGATGTTCGAGGCGGCGGAGGGCCGCCGACAGCCGGGTGCGGACCTAAGTGACGACGTCCATGACGATCTCCTCGACGCAAGTGTCGGAGATCCAGATCGGTGTCGGGTGATCGAATGAAGCCGCTTGTGTTCGACTTGCGGGACCAAGGGTCCCCGCGCGGCTCTTCCATCCCTACGCCAGCATGACCTGGATCAGGTTCTAATGGTCGCCACGCACTGCGGTGGCCTCTCAGTTCCCTGCCGGAACTCCCATTGGATGAGATCGCTTGTACGCCCGCAGTCGGGCGAGTTCAAGGCCGTTGGAAACATCCGCATTGTCGCGGACGAGAGTCGAGATGCTGTTCGGCCGCCGTCGTCACGTGATCCGGCGCAACGGATTGGTCATCGCCAGGAAGGAGCCGCAGGCGGCGTAGAGCGCCATGGTCAGGAACACGAAGCGGAACGCGGTGGCGATCTCGGCCTGGACCTCGGCCTGCCGGGCGGTTGCGAGGCCCGCCATGGCGTCGCCCGAATGGGCCGTGAGAGCGGCGAAGACATGCAGGGCTTCGGGACTCTCCAGAGCCAGGATCGCGAACAGCACCGTGCCGCAAAGAGCCGTTCCCATGCCGGCGCCGATCGAGCGCGAGAACTGCACCGACGCCGCCGCTTCGCCGAGCCGCAATCTTCCGGCGGCCGACTGCACGGTGACCTGCACGACTCCCATGACGGTGCCGAAGGCGGCACCCATCCACAGCATGTAGAGGGCGATCCCGGTGGGCCCGAGTTCCGCCCCCCAGAGCGCGAAGGCGACGAGGCTCACGGAGTTCACGGCGAGGCCGACACCGGGAAAGACCGACACGAGCCCGGTGCGGCTGACGATGCGGCCCGTCACCATGGCGCAGGTGCCCAGCCCGACCGTCAACGGCACCAGCATCATCCCGGTGCTCGACGGCGACAGGCCGCGCACGGCTTCGAGATAAACTGGCAGAAAGCTGATCAGCGACACCAGGGTGCCGCCGTGGAAGGCTGCGACGGCGTCGCTGCGCCAGATGGCGGGCTGGCGCAACAGGCCGAGCGGGATGAGCGGCGACGGCGCGCGCTTTTCGTGACGGATCAGCAGCACGAGCGCGGCGATGCCGACCAGGAGCATGCCGGCAGCGAGCGGCAGGATCGACAGGCTGGCGCGTTGGAAGCGCTCCAGCGCCAAGAGCGTTGTGGCGACGAAGAGCGCGAACAGGAACATGCCGCCGGGATCGGCGCGCCACGGCAGGCGCTCCTTCGGGGGCGGCGGCAGCCGGATCGCGAGCGCGAGCGCGAGCAGCGCCGTCGGTACGTTGACCAGGAAAACCGCGCGCCAGCCGAAATGCTCGGTGAGGAATCCTCCGGCGACCGGGCCGAACGAGTTGGCGGTGACCGCGACGGCGGCGATATAGCCTTGATAGCGGGCGCGGTCGCGCGGCGGCATGGCCTCGCCGACGAGGGCTTGCGACAGGGTCATCAGGCCACCGCCGCCGAGCCCCTGCACGACGCGACAGGCGGTGAGGATCTCGATCGTCGGCGCCAGCGCGCAGCCGATGGCGGCGCAGGTGGACACTGCCAGGGCGACGAACATCAGCGGCTTGCGGCCGAACGAGTCGCCCATGCGTCCATAGAGCGGCGCCGCGATGGTGGCGGCGATCAGATAGGCGACGATGACCCAGGGCGCGCGCTCGACGCGTCCGAGATCGGACGCGATGGCGGACAGGGCGGTGGCGACGATGGTCTGGTCGACGATGGCCAGAAACATCGGCAGCATCAGCGGTGGAAAGACGGTGAAGAACACCGATTTGTCGGACAGCTTCGGTCGGCAGGATTCGCGGTCGGATCCGTCGGACAAGTCGATCAATTTCCTTGAATTGAGATCGCCGTCAGTGCGCCATCAGCACCGGCAGGTTTCCATGGACGAGGATATGCCGCGTGGCGCCGCCGAAGATCAGTTGCCGCAGGCGGCTCTGCGTATAGGCGCCTTTGACCAGGAGATCGCAACCGAGTGCGGCGGCCTGATCGAGGATCGTCTCGCCGGTGGTGCGCTGGCCCGGCTCTACGATCTTTGCCGTCGCCGGGATGCCGTTGCGACGCAGATGCGCCGCCGCCTCCTCGCCGGTGGGGCCGGAGACCGAGCCGCCTTCGACGGTGAGAACCGTGACGGTTTCGGCGAGGCGCAGGAGCGGCATCGCGAAGGCATTGGAGCGCGCCTGCTCGGTCGAGCCGTTCCACGACACCAGGATCCTGCGCCCGATGGTCTTGGGCGCTTGCGGCGGCACCACGAGGACCGGCCGGCCGCTGTCGAACAGCGCCGCCTCGAGCGGGATCATGCGCGGGTTCTGCGGCGCGCCGCCCGGGCGGCCGACCACGATCAGGTCGAACACACGGCCGCGGCTGCCGATGAAGAGGTCGTCCATGGCCTCCTCGCGCGGCCAGCCCCATGAATAGGCGGCTTGGTCTCCTGCGGCCTGCGGCACGCCGTGGGACTGCATGAAGGATTCGAACTGCGCCTTGACCTCGCGGGTGGTGTCGACGTCGAAGGCGCCCGAGATGGCGAGGCTGGAGACCGGATCGACGCTCACATAAGCGGCCGGTGACGGCCGGGTGGCAAAGCCTTCCATGTAGCTGTCGAAGGTCTTGGCGACGATGCGCGCCGCCTCCAATACCGCCGGCATGGAGTCGTGATCTTCGGCGGGAATCAGAATGGTCTTCATGACGCGCCCTCAAGCTTGGCGAACGCCGAACGAGCAGTTCGCTGACAGGAGTTGAACCTATCGCAGGCCCGGCCGTCATGCCAACAGAGCCGAACGGGCATCGTTGTCGGGTCCCCATCAATGGGCGCAGGACAGCTGCTCTGCCAGGCGATCCTGGAGCGCCGATAGAGGGTGCGGAATGTGATCGGCGTTGCCGCCGTAACCAGGACGGGACGCGATTGACGTTTTGCGGCAATTAATTGTACTAATGTAATATTACAATCTTAAATTGTAGCGGGCGGGAACGACAAGGGTGGCGGGGGCATCTTCGGCAGTCTGCACGACTACGTGGAGACGCAGTTCGGTCAGCCATCGGCGCCACGATCCGGTTTCCGCGAGATGGTCTCGGTGTCGTGTACGAGTTCGATTAAAAACACCTTGCTCGGCGTTTCGGCTGCGAGGTCGGCTCGTTCGCCGGCGGCGAGCACCAATGCGTCGCGGGGTGCGAGACGCTCGTTGCCGAATCTGACGCTGCCCGTGCGGACGATGATCAGCGTCGTGTCGGCGTCGGCGACGATCGAATGCCGCCCGACTAGCCGGTCACGCGTCATTCGGTGACACCATGTATCCCGGCGCGTCATGGCATTGAGGTCCATGATCGGTCCCGCGATCAGCGCCGCGCTGACCGGGATGTCGCCCGGGAAGGCGAGGGGGCGCGATTGCGCGCCGAGTTCGATGGTGGCGCCGTCGACGAGGAGGCGAAGCCCGTTCCCTTGCATGATGGCGAGACTGCGATCGATGCCGTCGAAGCGCGAGAACGGGCCGTCGCTTTCCACCTGCGCCATCGAGACGCGCCACGCGAAGCCATCGAGTGCGGCATCCGCAGGAAAGATCGCGACCTCGTAGGTGATGCCGCCACCGTTCTTCCACGGCATGGGGCGCTGGTCGGCGAGGCGGATGATGTGCATGGCAGGCGGGCCGGTGGGCGATTGTCTGGTTCCGCCATATGGCACATTTTGACCGATTGGCCAGCGAATTCGGCCACGTGGCGCGGCTAGGCAGGGCCGCGGCGGTCCTCTATTGTACGGGCGACGATAAAAACATTCAGGGAGGATACCCATGATCGCGCGCCTGTTACGTCGTGTTTTCGCGCCCCGTGTTTTCGCCCCTCACGTCCTGGCATCTTTGTGCGCCCTCATGCTGATGAGCGGCATGGCGGCGGCCGCCAAGGTAACGCTTGCGGTCGGCGGCGGCGCCTGCCTGTGCTACCTGCCCACCATGCTGGCCAAGTCGCTCGGCGAGTTCGAAAAGGCCGGCGTCGAGGTCGAGGTGATCGATTTCAAGGGCGGTTCGGACGCCCTCAAGGCGGTGATGGGCGGGTCGGCCGACGTGGTGTCGGGCTATTTCGACCATTGCGTCAATCTGGCCGCCAAGAATCAGCACCTGCAGTCATTCGTGGTCTACGACCGGTATCCGGGCTTCGCGCTCGTGGTGTCGCCCAAGCACACCGCGGCGGTGACGTCGATCAAGGACCTTGCCGGCAAGAAGATCGGCGTGTCGGCGCCCGGCTCGTCGACGGACTTCTTCCTCAAATACATCCTCAAGAAGAACGGCGTCGACCCGAACTCGGTGGGCGTGATCGGCGTCGGCCTGGGAGCGACGGCGGTCGCCGCCATGGAGCAGGGGACCATCGAGGCCGCCATCATGCTCGACCCGGCGGTGACGTTGCTGCAGGGCAGGAACAAGGACCTGCGCATCCTGTCGGACACCCGCACCCAGAAGGACACGCTGGACGTGTTCGGCGGCGAATATCCCGGCGGCTCGCTCTACACCCGTGCGGACTGGATCGCCTCGCACGAGAAGGAAGTGCAGGCGATGACCAATGCCGTCGTGGCGACGCTCAAGTGGATCCACAGCCACTCGCCCGAGGAGATCATGGCCAAGATGCCCGACAATCTCGTCGGCCCCGACAAGGCGCTCTACCTCGCGGCGCTCAAGAACACGCTGCCGATGTACTCGCAGACCGGCCGCATGGATCCGAAGGGGGCGCAAGCCGTGCTGGCGGTGTTCAGCCAGTCGGTGCCGGAGATCGCCAACGCCAAGATCGATCTCGGCAAGACCTACACGAACAAATATGTCGATCAGGCCATGCAGAAGACGGGGATGAAGTAGGCTTTTGAGCGTGCCTGCACGGTCACGCTCGAACCAGGTCTGAGGGGTGACTTTGAACGGACTCTACCGGCCTCATCCTGAGGAGCGCTCCACCGATGTCGGGCCTGCCCGACATCGGCACCTCAAGTGCGCAAGTCGGGCAAGCCCGACTTGCGTGAGCGCGTCTCGAAGGATGGGGCCGCCCCCTATGTCGGGTTTACCCGACATAGGAACTCAATAGAGTCCAAGTCGGCTACAGCCGACTTGGATGCCTTCGAGACGGGCGCGAAGAGCGCCCTCCTCAGGGTGAGGCCGGATTGAGGCTCGTGATGGCTCGGTTCACGCCTTTTGATTTGCGGTCGCTGGACACAGCGGATACCGATGGGCCCCCTCCTCTGGACCGCCCACCATGAATCTTCTCTCCATCCAGTCCCACGTCGCCTATGGTCATGTGGGTAATGCCGCCGCCGTTTTCCCCCTGCAACGCCTGGGCGTGGAGGCATGGGCGGTCCACACCGTCCAGTTCTCCAACCACACCGGCTACGGTGCCTGGAAGGGCCGCGTGTTCGAGGCCGACATGATCCGCGAAGTCGTCGCCGGCATCGGTGAACGCGGCGTGCTGGCGACCTGCGACGGCGTCATTTCCGGGTATATGGGCGGTGCCGACATCGGCGAGGCGATCCTCGACACGGTGGCGACGGTGCGCGCCGCCAATGGCGGGGCGCGCTACTGCTGCGATCCGGTCATCGGCGACGTCGGCCGCGGTATCTTCGTGCGTCCCGGCATTCCGGAATTCATGCGCGAACGCGCCCTGCCGGCTGCCGACGTCATTACCCCCAACCAGTTCGAGCTCGATTTCCTCGCCGGACGCACCACCGGCACCCTGCGCGACGCCGTCGCGGCCGTCGATCATCTGCACGCCATCGGGCCGTCCTCGATCCTGGTCACCTCGCTGCACACCGAGGAGACGCCGCACGACGCCGTCGACCTGTTCGCCTCGGGACCGGACGGCCGCTTCCGCCTGCGCACCCCCAAGCTGCCGATCTCGGTCAACGGCGCCGGCGACGCCATCGCGGCCCTGTTCTTCGTGCATGTGCTGCGCACCGGTTCGGTGGCGGAGGCGATGTCGCGCGCCGCCTCCTCGATTTTCGGCGTCCTCAAGCGCACCTCCGAGGCGGGCTCGCGCGAAATCCTGATCGTCGAGGCCCAGGAGGAGATCGTCGCCCCGACCCTCCTGTTCCACGCCCAGCCGGTGTGACGCCATGCGCCGCCGTTTCACGACGCTGGACGTGTTCACGAGCCGCCGCTTCGCCGGTAATCCACTGGCGGTGGTGCGCGATGCCGACGGGCTCGATACCGATGCCATGCAGGCGATCGCGCGCGAGTTCAACCTGTCGGAGACGGTCTTCCTTTCGCCGGCGGCCGATCCGGCCCACCGCGCCGCCTTGCGCATCTTCACGCCGGCGAGCGAACTGCCCTTCGCGGGCCATCCGACGGTCGGCACCGCCGTCCTTCTCGGTCTCGGTATGGGCGCCGGCGCGCACCGGTTCACGCTTGAGGAGAAGGTCGGCCTGGTCGACTGCACGGTCGCGGTCGAGGACGGGCGGGCCAATGCGAGCTTCGTCCTGCCGCGGCTTCCCGTCGAGGCGGGGACGATGCCGGATGCCGAGCGACTGGCGCTGGCGCTCGGGCTGGAGCCGGCCGATATGCGCCTGCCGGGATTTTCGCCGGTGGTCTATTCCGCCGGCTTTCCGATTGCCTTCGTGCCGGTCTCGGGCCTCGCCGCCATCGGCCGCTGCCGGCCCGATGCCGCCCGCCTCGCGGCGGCCTACGGCGAGGGCGGGCCGCGGGCGACCTTCGTGTATTGCCGTGAGACGGCGGAGCCAGGCGCTGACTTCCACGCCCGCATGTTCGCGCCCGCGCTCGGCATCGGCGAAGACCCGGCGACCGGCGCCGCCGTCGCCGCCTTCGCGGGCGTGCTGATGCGCTTCGATCCGGTCGGGGGAGAGCGTCAGCTCACCGTCGAACAGGGCTATGAAATGGGTCGGCCGAGCCGCATCACGCTGACCATGTCGAGCGAAGATGGCCGGCTGGTGCGCGCCGGCATCGGTGGCGACGCGGTCGTGGTCGCCGAGGGGACCATCGAGGCATGAACATGCGTGGCAGGCGCCGGCGGCCGTGAACGAGGTCACGATCAGGCCGATCCGCGACCTCGATCTCGTCGTCGAACCGTGGTCGTGGCCGTTCTCGCATGAACGGCGGGCGGACATCGCGGCAAATTTCGCAGCGCGGCGGGAGCGCGCCGGCGGCGGCATCTGGAACGGCCGCGTCCTGCTGATGCATCGCTGCGAGTTCGCCGCCGACGTCCTGCGGGGGGCCTATTTCGAAACCGATTTCGCCGATTTCCTCGCCTGGCGCGACTGGGGCTGTCCGGAGACCGGTGTGCTCAATTGCTTCGCCATGGGCGCCGTACGCAGCGCCGACGGCGCCTATCTGCTCGGCGTCATGGGGCCGAACACCGCCAATGCGGGCCGCGTCTACTTTCCCGGCGGCACGCCGGATCGCAGTGACGTATTCGACGGCCGGGTCGATCTTGCCGCCAGCCTTCGGCGCGAGCTCGCCGAGGAGACCGGGCTTCAGTGGGGAGATTTCGTGCCGGCGCCCGACTGGCAAGCGGTCAGGATCGGATCACGCGTCGCCCTCATCCGGGTGCTCGATGTGCCCGCGAAGGCGAGCGCGCTACGCGAACGCATCCGCGGCCACCTCGCCGGCGATGCGGAGCCCGAGCTCGCGGACATCCGTATCGTCCGCGGCCCCGCCGATCTCGACTCGGCCATGCCGGACTTCGTTACCGCCTTCCTCGAGCGCATGTGGCGTTAACGCCTCCACGCCAAGATGGAGGCGGGTTCAGTAGGGGCTTCGATCATGAAAGCGGCCAAGATCATCAAGCGCTTCCACGTCGGCAGGGCGGACAAGTTCCGCCTGTCCGACTACGATCCCGGCGATACCTGCGGCCTTGAAATCCAAAAGGACGTCGCCAGGGCGTTGCTCGACAACGGCATCCAGCGTCTGTCCGATCTGCAGGAGCGGCTCTACGCCAACGACCGCTGGTCGGTACTCCTGGTCTTCCAGGCCATGGACGCCGCCGGCAAGGACAGCGCCATCAAGCACGTGATGTCCGGTGTCAACCCGCAGGGCTGTCAGGTGCACTCGTTCAAGCAGCCGAGCGCCGAAGAACTCGACCACGACTTCCTGTGGCGCTGCGCCGTGCGGCTGCCCGAGCGCGGGCGCATCGGCATCTTCAACCGCTCCTACTACGAGGACGTGCTGGTGGTGCGGGTCCATCCCGAACTCCTGGCGCGCCAGCGCGTGCCGGAAGAACTCAAGGGCAAGGACGTCTGGAAGGAGCGCTTTCGCTCGATCCGCTCGTTCGAACGCCATCTCGCCGACAACGGCGTGCTGATCCTCAAGTTCTTCCTGTATGTGTCCAAGGAGGAGCAGCGCAAACGCTTCCTCGAACGCCTGGAGGATCCGGCCAAGAACTGGAAGTTCTCCATGAGCGACATCGCCGAGCGCAAGCTGTGGGACAGCTACATGGACGCCTACCAGGACATGATCCGCGCGACCAGCCGCGACGAGGCTCCCTGGCACGTCATTCCGGCCGACAACAAATGGTTCGCCCGCCTGGTCATCGCCGGCACCATCGTCGAGGCGATGGAGAAGCTCGACCTCAAGTTTCCGAAGGCCGATGGCGCCGACCACACCGAAATGGAAAAGGTCCGCAAGGCGCTGCTGGCGGAAGCGAAAGAGAGATGAGACGATGCAGTCCCCGAGCGACAGGCTGGTGAACTCGCGTGCAGCCGGATGGTTGAGAGATTTCGTAGCCTTCTCGCCCATCTGCAGCGCCCGCTTCCTGCGCGCAACCTGGTTCGTCTATCTGGCGTTCGAGCTCATTGTGTGGGCGATGCAAGTCGTGGCCTTGTTGTCTTATGGACAGCTGACGATTGGACAGCTGACGATCGCGAGCACGCTGGGCAATCTCTTCACTGTCATCTACCCGCTCCTGCGCCTTGTTCTCGTCCGCATCTTCCTCGAAATGGCTGCGGTTGTGTTCGCCCGGCCACATGCGCCCGCTGCTCGTGCCGACGAGGGCGCCACGACGACCTGATCGCGGTCGCGTGGCCCGTCCGGCGATACGACAGGATTGCTGTCCGATTGACGACTTGCACGGTGCGCCGACTTTCCTTACAAAGGCGGCGCGGCCCGGACCGGGTTAACGCGGGATTTACCATTGCCCGCCACCCTGGGGTCCTGGGTCTGAGGGTTTTGAAGGCGATGATGATCGGCCGCGATAGCCGCGCGATCACCCGGCGGGCAGATGCCCGGGCCGGTGCCGCCCTCCTTATTTCCCTTCTGCTCCTTACCAGCCCCTGAGGGCCGACTGGGCGTTGTTCGCCTGGGCACTCAGGGGGTCGGACTTCAAACCGAACCCGAGCGCCCACGTGGCGCGACAGATTCTAGAGCCAGAAGGAATTCCCTTAGTCATGAGCCCGCAAACCGAACCGGCACAACCGCAGGCCGTCGCAACCAGGTCGGACGCCGACCGCGTCGTCATCTTCGACACCACCTTGCGCGACGGCGAGCAGTCGCCCGGCGCCACCATGACCCACGAGGAGAAGCTCGAGGTCGCCGAAATTCTCGACGGCATGGGTGTCGACGTCATCGAGGCCGGATTCCCGATCGCCTCGGAGGGCGACTTCTCCGCCGTCAACGAGATCGCCCAGCGCACCAAGAATTCGGTGGTGTGCGGGCTCGCCCGCGCCGCCTTCAAGGACATCGACCGCTGCGCCGAAGCCGTCAAGGCGGCCAAGCGCTCGCGCATCCATACCTTCATCTCCACCTCGCCGGTGCACATGAAGCACAAGCTGCAGAAGGAGCCGCACGAGGTCTACGAAATGGTGATCGCCCAGGTGACGCGGGCGAGGAACTACACCGACGACGTCGAATGGAGCTGTGAGGACGGCACCCGCACCGAGATGGATTTCCTCTACCGCTGCGTCGAGGCGGCGATCCGGGCGGGCGCGACGACCATCAACATTCCGGATACGGTCGGCTATACGGTGCCGCTCGAATATCACCGGCTGATCAAGTCGGTGCGCGAACACGTGCCGAACTCCGACAAGGCGATCTTCTCCGTCCATTGCCACGACGACCTCGGCATGTCGGTCGCCAATTCGCTCGCCGGCGTGCAGGCCGGCGCCCGCCAGATCGAATGCACCATCAACGGCATCGGCGAGCGCGCCGGCAACACCGCGCTCGAAGAAGTCGTGATGGCGATGCGGGTCAGG
>JAVDCA010000035.1 GCA_030848545.1 Astrobacterium formosum | reverse complement strand
GAATGAACATGGGTCGGGCTTTCGTTCGGCTCTAAAATGAGGTCAGGACGGATGGGCGTCGCCGACGTTCTGCCCATCGACGCGTCGCCGAACATATTCCACCGACCTCATCCTGAGGAGCGCTCCCCTTGGAGCGCGTCTCGAAGGATGTGGCCGCCGCGACGTCGAGTTTGCAGGGAGCGGCGGATCACGCTGCGCTGATCCGCCCTACGGGCTGATCCGCCTTAGGGGGGGCTAACGAGGGGATGGATACTTGCCGCATATGCTTTGGTCCCAGACGAGAAGAAGCCCGTGCAGTGGTCCTTCGCGCGGCAAGGCCTGCAGGTCTCGATGAAAGTCTGTTTATGATCTGAGATACTGCGATAGCTGAAGCTCCATAATTCGTTGGGAAGCAAACACAGAGGCAAATTATATATCGAGACCGTCATGCCACGTCGGTATAGGTGCTCCACCGCATTCCTCAGCTCTCCGGAGTAGTCAATTGGATTGATCCAAAGCACGTTCCAATTCTTCTTCACGTAGCCCATGACCTCCAGGCCCATGAAGGCCACATTCCGGACGAATGGTAACTTTCGATAAATGTATTCTGCCAAACTCGGCAGTCGCGGCGCATTGAGGGCGTGAAGGACGACGCGAACTTCGGATTCCAGCCCTGCGGATTCGAGATTGTAGAAGCCGGCGATTGTCTCGTCGAAAGCACCTCGGCTTTGGGCAATATAATCGTGTAGGTCTGGCACATCTGCGTGCAGCGGTATGCTAAACTTCAAGGTCGGATGACCTACATGCAAAATAGAGCGAACAAACTGTGCGTCGGCGAACGTTCGTGCATTCGACAGAACGGTAACCGACGTCTCGGGCAGTTCCGCCCTCAGTGACTCCAACAAACGAACAAAAGCAGATCCCAGCAACGTTGGTTCGCCACCTGTGATTCCAAGGTGGGTTGGCGCGTCGCGTTTGAGTAACGCGACGATGCGCAGACACGTCTCCAACATGTCATTGTCGCGCGGCGGTTGAGAGCACATCAGGCAATTGTTGTTACAGCGCTCGGTGAGGAACAACGCGTTGTGTGGTGATGACCTTCGAAAAACAGTACGAACTCGACCATCGCGTCCATCAATCAAAACTATGTCGCCCTCGTCGAGGTGATCGAGGCTCTCAAACTGCCCAACGCGAGGGCCGGTCAGATGCGAGCATTCGTCTTCGATCAATACCGCAGCGAAGGTCGCGGCCTCGGAGGGAATAGAATGGCCGCGCTTGACGACAAGCACTGTCTCAGCGGGTTCTGCTTCGTTGGTCGTCTCTGAAATACGGCCCACGATGGGGGAAAAGGGGGTCGCAAAGCGGCCCCGAACGACTATTGGAACTGCCATGACGGTTTCGGCATCTGACGTCTAGTTGGCACGATCCAACTGACTAGGATGTTGACGACCTCTTGAGAGCTGTCGTTCAATAGCTCGAACAGCAGCTTGAATATTTCCGTCTGCTTGTTGCAGAAGCTGCTTGTTGGGCGGTGCCCGATTAAGTCCGCCTGTGTTCGATAGTGCCTTATGGGATCTGCCCCGCAGTATGGCACGTAAACGCAATCAGCGCAGCCTGGGAGGGCCTCTGCACAACCTGCTGCAGCCAACTGCTGCATGGTTTCGCCGAGGAACAAATCTAGATACCTATCGTTGACGGTTCCAAGCTGAAAAGTGCGGTCGCCCATCTCGGCCAACATGCGCGCTTCGTCCGAAGCATACACTGCGCCGTCATGGTTGTAGAGAACGACACCAAATCCTTCGCCAGTTGGTGATTGCAAGTCTACAAAGCCTACGCCAAACGGGGTGATTATCTTCTTGATAAGGATAGATGCGTAACCTTCTGCGAAGAAGGTCCCTTTCCGATTGATGTCGATGATGTAGTTCAGCGTTTCGCGATAGAACCTTATGAACTCTGGAACCGTGTACCCGATCGATTTGGTTGTCTTTGCAGCGTAGCCGTAAGGATTCAATTCGCGCAGAAAGATTGAACGCTGTCCCAGGCGGATATACTCGTCAACAATCTCTTTTCCTTTCGAAAGGCTATGCCGTGTCGTGGTCATCAGAGCCGAGACACGATCTTCGCCCAACGCCTCCTGACAACGCCTGATGTTGCGTACAGCTGCGCTGTGGCTGCTCGGACCAGCTAATGGGCGATTCTTGTCGTGTACAGCTGCGGGACCATCGAGAGATGTCGATACAAAGACGCCTTCTTCCTTAAAGAATGAGAGGTGTTCGTCATTCAGCAAATTGAGGCTCGTACAGATAACGTAGCTGACAGTCTTGCTATCGGCGGCGCGTTTTTTCGTCTCAGTTACCATCCAGCGAACAAGGTCGAAAGCAAGAAGAGGTTCGCCACCCTGAAACTCCATCGTCACAGCAGGCGAAGGTGAACTGAGCATGAGATCGATTGCACGTGACGCAACCGTTTTTGTCATATCAAAGCCGACCGCATCGGCGTTGGCCCGTGAAGCCTGACAGTATCCGCAGCTTTGATTGCAACGAAGAGTGGGAACAAAGATGTGGAGCTTAGGCCCGCCCCGCAAGAATTCCTTTTTTGTTCGGATTTGAGATGCCAAAACGCGCAGTAATGTGGCGCTCGAAGTATGTGTAAGGAAATGGCGAGCCTTGAGATCAAAGTATTCCGGCGACTCGTGGTCAAGCCGACCGCAGATAAAGTCTTCGAATTTCGTGCGCGGAAGCACCGCATATTCGCCGGAGGGGCTGGTCAGCAGGACGCGATCGCCCGCGATATGCCCGAACCGTAACGGCATAAGCTGATACGATCCAGCTTCCACGAAGCCCGATTGCGCAACGAACTCAGTGTTCGCCATGCCCGTTAGCCGTCGCAATGAGGCTTTGGGACTGCTTCCAAGAATGCTTGTCGCAGCAGCGCATCGTGAAGCTGGTGAGTCGCCGTTGCAATATGTTCGCGCACCGCAAAATCAATTAATGCGTTACAAAATTCGCCACATGCCTCGGCAAAGGCAGAGCCATTCCTCCCATCTTTCCTTCGCAGTTCGGCTATAAGCATGCCGTCTTGCGACCTCGCAAGGTGGACATGGGATTGATTAGCCACCGAGTAGGCCGCTCGCAGTGCAACATCCTGCGAGTAGAGGGATTCATCGATTTCGAACCGCGCGATGACGCCCTGCTCATTTACTTCTACGTCCGCCGCACTCGGAAAGGAAAAAGTCATCGGCCTGAATAGTGTGAATGATGAGACGCATGCGAAGAGTGAGACGCGTGGGAATAGTGGCGAGCGATCTGCTCTCCGGTGATTGGGTCGGTACTAACAAGCGATAAGTAGATCGCTCCCTCTCCCATATCGATTGGCGCCTGTACGTTGGACGTGGCAATTCGATTTGGTTCCTGAGCGGTCGATGCCAAATCCGCGTGCGCGCTCTGGGCCGCGGCTGTGATGCCAATTGCCGCCAGAACACTTGCTACACATTTTTCGGAAATGGCAATCATGCTATCGGGAACGTGCATCCTGAATTTGCGCACAACGGACCCCTTTCTGCCACAAACGATTTCTTTAGGTTAGCTCCTGCCGGACTTTACGTCGTTCAGTAGAAGTCCGTATGCGTCTCTTTCTGCTCTGGATTGTGTCGTGTTGGGTATTTGAGGCGACCGGGCCGGCGAAGGGCGAGAGCTGTTTGCGAAAGCGCGTGCCGCTTGAGACTGGAATTCGCCGAAGAACGTGGGGCCTTTTACGGTCAAGCGTCGGTTTTGACTTGCGAACTCTACGCAGGGCGTAAAGGTCATTTTGGCACGAAGCATTAGTGGAGTGGTGCGATGCCGATCCAAGACCTTATTTGGTACAAGGCTTCGGTCTGCAGCTCTTCATTCATTTTGCTCATGCAGCGTTGTCTGGGATAGGTTTGATCGTTGGCTTCAGTGGGAGGCGGCCCACCAAAAAATTCCTCCCGCCGCTTGACAACATTCCCATTCATGTTCACTCTCCGTTCCATCCTGTTCACCGAGGGGCGTTATCCGGATGACGTTCGGCGACGGAATGGGATGCGGCCCTGCCAGGAGACCTCGTCACTCTCCGTGCAGGCGTCCGGGGCTCCGCCCGGGGATGACAGCCCCCTGCCAGGAGCTGGCTGACGGGGAAACCGAAAAGACGTTGTTCCAACAAAAAGTGGTTTTCCCGAAAAGCGCGGCCCGGAATGACAAGAGCCGCGATGGAGCGCCGGAAGGCGTGGGCGGCCGCCAAGCCGCCCGGTCCTGGCCGAAAGGCGGGACCTTGAGAAGACCCCAGCGCCGCCCGGCGCTCCATCCCCCTCGGATCTGTCGAGGGATGCATTTTCAAAAAGCCGCGCGCCCCAAGAGGCGCCGCGGCCACGCCAGCATGCATTGCGGAATTCCCGTTCGCCCCAAATCGAGGAGACGCCCCATGCCCAATGACAATCCTCGCCGTCTGCCGGTCGCGGCGACCCATCCTCTCGTCCGCCTCGCCGAGCTGGAAGGGGTCCATATCCGCGAAGTGCCCGACTTCCTGCGCCTATGGCAGCTCTGTAGCCATGCCGCCTGCCGGCGCGGCCGCTATTGCCATGGCGGCACCCGCGCCTGCCTTGCCGTCGCCGAGGTTCACATGCCGCCGCCGGTGCGCGAGTGGTACGACGCCGTCATTGAGGCCTTCGAGGAAGGCTTCACCATCATCGGCGCCTATGAATTCGCCCGCCCGTTCGCCCCGGCGATGATCACCTGGCGGGCAGCCCTGCGGGCCGCGGAAGTTTACGGCGAGCGCGATCGACTTCGCGGCGATGCGCGGGGGTGAAGGACAAACGAGCCCGTCCGTCATTGCGAGGAGCGAAGCGACGGAGCAATCCAGCTCTTTGCCGTGCCGCCCCTGGATTGCTTCGCTTCGCTCGCAATGACGAGTCCCGGCCGAGCCCGGCCTCACTCCTTCGGGGCGACGACGCGCTCGACGGCGGCCGCGATGGCGAGCAGGCGGCGGTCGCCGCCGGTCTCGCCCATCAGCATGAGGCCGACCGGCGCGCCGGCCTTGTGGCAGGGAATTGTGATGGCGCAGCGGTCGAAGAAATTGGCGAGCCCCGGATTGCGCAGCATCATGGTGTTGGCGGTGCGGTAGGCGTCGTTGGCGGCGAGATCGTGCACCGGCGGCGCCACCAGCGGCACGGTCGGCATCACCATGGCGTCGAACGGCGCCGTGACGGCGTCGAGGCGGCGGACCAGGTCCTCGCGCGCCCACATGAGCTCGATATAGTCGGCGGCGTCCATTTCGCGGCCGCGCAGGATGCGCGCGAGCACGCGCGGGTCGTACTTGTCCTCCATGACCTTGATCAGCGGCCGGTGCACCGCATAGGCCTCGGCGGTGACGAAGCCGCCCTTGTGGTTGGCGGCGACCGCCTCGGAGAATTCGCGCACCGGCAGTTCGACGATCTTGACCCCGCGGGCGGCGAGTTGCGACAGCGCCGCCGCGAACGAACGCTCCACGTGGTTGTCGAGGCCGTCGAGCACCACCGTCTGCGGCGCCGCCAGCCGCAGGCCCTCGAGGGGGAATTCGGCGAGGTCGTCGGGCTCCTCGCCGGCCAGGATAGCGTCGAGGGCGGCGCAGCAGGCGACCGTGCGCCCGAGCGGCCCGATGGAATCCAGCGTCTGCGACAGCGGCAGGACGCCCTCCTTGGGGACGCGCCGCGCCGTCGGCTTGAAGCCGACGATGCCGCACAGCGCCGCCGGAATCCGGCACGAGCCGCCGGTGTCGGTGCCGAGCGCCGCATAGGCCATGCCGTCGGCGACCGAGACCGCGGCGCCCGACGACGAGCCGCCGGGAATGCGCCCGGTCTTGCGGTCGTAGGGGTTGAGCGGCGTGTCGTAATGGGGGTTGAGGCCGAGCCCCGAGAAGGCGAACTCGGTCATGTTGGTGCGCCCGAGCGGGATGAAGCCCGCCGCCTTGAGGCGGGCGACCGCGACGGCGTCGCGTTTCGCCGGCGGGGCGTTCTTGAGCGCCACCGAGCCGGCGGTGGTGGTGTCGCCGGCGATGTCGAACAGGTCCTTGACGGAGATCGGGATGCCGGCGAAGCGCGACGGCGCGGCGCTGGCGTTGCGCAGCCGGTCGGCGGTCTCGGCGGCCGCGAAGGCCTCCTCGTCATAGGTTTTCAGGAAAACGCGGGCGCCTTCGCCGGCCGGATCGTGGATGCGCTCCAGGCAGGCTTTCACCAGCGCCCGGCTCGATTCGCCCGCCTCCAGGCGGGCTACGGTTGCCGCAAGATCGCGCATCGTTCGTCAGCCTTCCCGGGAATCAAAGCGGGATTCTTTGCATACGGGCCAGCACGGGAATTTCAAGGACCAATAACGCATGGGAAGGCGCAAGGGCGCGATGCGACGCCGGACGTGTGGATTTCGAGCCACCGTTGCGTATGGGGGGACTCTGCCTGCTCCCTCCCCCGCAAGGGCGGGGCAATCGCATATGGCACGATCTTTACCTCTCCCCGCTTGCGGGGAGAGGTCGACGCGCGAAGCGCGTCGGGTGAGGGGGCGTCTCCGCGGGCTCGGTACGCGCGGAAAGAGCCCCTCACCCCGACCCTCTCCCCGCAAGCGGGGAGAGGGAGAAGGAACGCCGTCGCCATATGCGATTGCCCTACCCCGCAAGGGGGAGGGAACGGCGAGGCTTTTCGTCGATACATTCCCATACCGTTATCGGCGCAATGCCGTTCGCCGGGGACGATTCCTTCACATTCGCTCGCGATGGCGGTGCCCCTTGGCGGCGCCGCCGCGAACGTGCATGGTTCCGTCTCACCTTTGGTCACCAGAACTGAAAGCACGGCCCGTCCATGGCTCCGGTCATCAATCCCAATCCGTTCACCACCCGTCCCGAGATCGAAGGCACCTTCGGCGTCGTCGCCACCACCCACTGGATCGCCACCGCGGTCGGCATGTCGATTCTGGAAAAGGGCGGCAACGCCTTCGATGCCGCGGTCGCCACCGCCTTCACGCTGCAGGTGGTCGAGCCGCACTTGAACGGCCCGGGCGGTGACGTGCCGGTGATCCTCTACGATGTCCGCAAGGGGCGCGCGGAAGTGATCTGCGGCCAGGGCCCGGCGCCGGCGGGCGCCACGATCGCGCGCTTCAAGGCGCTCGGCCTCGACATGGTGCCGGGGACGGGCCTGCTCGCCGCCTGCGTGCCGGGCATGTTCGACAGCTGGATGATGCTCTTGCGCGACTACGGCACCATGCGGCTTGCCGAGGTGCTGGCGCCGGCGATCTTCTACGCCGCCGAGGGCCACCCGCTGGTGGAGCGCGCCAACGCCACCATCCAGACGGTGGAAGGCCTCTTCCGCGACCATTGGCCGACTTCCGCCGCCGTCTACCTGCCGGGCGGCAAGGTGCCGGAGACCGGCAGCCTGTTCACCAACAAGGCGCTTGCCGAAACCTACGAACGCGTTTTGCGCGAATGCGCCGGCCCGGGCAATCGCGAGGCCGAGATCGAGCGCGCCCGCCGTGTGTGGTCGCAGGGCTTCGTCGCCGAGGCGATCGAGCGCTTCTGCCGCACCCAGGACATCATGGACACTTCCGGCGAGCGCCATCGCGGCGTCTTGACCGGCCAGGACATGGCCAAGTGGCAGGCGAGCATCGAGGCGCCGCTCACCTACGACTATGGCCGCTACACGGTGTGCAAGGCCGGCGTGTGGTCGCAAGGCCCGGTGCTGTTGCAGCAGCTCGCGCTGCTGAAGGGTTTTGCCCTCGATGGCCTCGACATCACCGGTCCGGATTTCATCCACCTGCTGGTGGAATGCTCCAAGCTCGCCTTCGCGGACCGCGAGAAGTTTTATGGCGACCCCAAATTCGCCGACATCCCCATCGGCACGCTGTTGTCGGAGCCCTACAATATCGAGCGCCGCAAGCTCGTCGGCGAGACCGCCTCCATGGAGCTGCGGCCGGGCGTCGTCGAGGGGCGCGGCGGCGCCGTCAAGATGCGCACGGCGGACGGTGCCCGCGCCGCGGTCGGCGCCATGGGGGCGGGCGAGCCGACCGTCGGCCGCCTCGGCGAAGTCAACGGCGACACCGTCCATTTCGACATCATCGATCGCGCCGGCAACATGGTGACGTCGACGCCGTCGGGGGGCTGGCTGCAGTCCTCGCCGGTCATTCCCGAACTCGGCTTCTGCCTCGGCACGCGGGCGCAGATGTTCTGGCTCGAGGACAACCATCCGGCGGCGCTGGCGCCGGGAAAACGGCCGCGCACCACGCTCACACCCACCATGGCGCTGCGCGACGGCGAGCCCTATTTGGTCTGGGGTTCCCCCGGCGGCGACCAGCAGGACCAGTGGATCGCCCAGTTCTTTTTGCGCCACGTCCATGCCGGCCTCAACCTGCAAGAGTCCATCGACGCGCCGGCGTGGCACTCCGAGCACTTTCCGATCTCGTTCTGGCCGCGCACCGCCCGCCCCGGCGTGCTGGTGGTCGAGAGCCGGGTGCCGAAGGAGACCCGCAACGAACTCGAACGCCGCGGTCATATCGTCGAGGTCGGGCCGGCATGGTCGGAAGGCCGGCTCACGGCTGCCTCGCGGGTCGGCAAACGCCGCCGCGCCGCCGCCAATCCGCGCGGTATGCAGGCCTATGCGGCCGGCCGGTGAGGATTGGTAGTTCCGCTGAGGGGATCCAGTTTGGCACGCTCTGTGCCAGAGCGGCAGACTTGAGTTGAGGCTTCTCCGGATCGGCCGGCGAAGCCGTCGAGTGAACCGGGGAGTCCCACATGCGAGATCACAGGCTTCTGTTCGCTGCGGCTGCGGCCGCCTTGATGGCGGCGAGCGCACCGGCGGCCGCTGTCGATCTGCCCTGCAGCGTCGCCAAGTTGATCGTTCCGTGGGCAGCCGGTGGCGATACGGACATCATCAACCGAGCCATCGCCGAGGCGGTCAACAAGTCCGGCGCCAAACCGCAACTCCAGGTCGTCAACGCCCCCGGCCAGGGCGGCAACAAGGGTGCCAAGGACGCCAAGGACGAGAAGCCGGACGGTTGCACGCTCCTGGCGCTGCACGAAAGCGCCATCATCAACTACATCGTCAAGCGCGTCGACTTCCACTGGGACGCCTTCGAGCCGATCGCGCTGATGTCCTACACGCCGTCGATCGTCGGCGTCTCGAAGGAGGCGCCGTTCAACAACGTCAAGGAGATGGTGGATTACGCCAAGAAGGCGCCGAATACGATCACGACCGGGGTCACGCTGGCGTCCACATCGCAGTTCGAATTCCTGCTCATCGAGGACACGATGGGCATCAAGCTCAAATACGTCCCCTACGAGGGCACGCGCCAGCGCATCACCGCACTGCTCGCCAACAACATCATGATGGCGGAGATGAACATCATCACCGCCAAGGAATATCTCGCCGACAAATCCCTCAAGGCGCTCGGCATCCTGACCGACAAGCGCGACCCGATCCTGCCCGACCTGCCGACCTTCAAGGAACAGGGCTGCGACGTCGTCTACGGCGTCTCGCGCGGCATCCTGGCGCCGAAGGGCACCAAGCCCGAGATCATCGCGCATTGGAACGAAGCGTTCGCCAAGGCCGCCAAGGACCCGGCCTTCGTGAAGATCCTGCAGAGCCAGGGGACCGAGGTGCGCTATCTCGATCCCAAGGGCTACAGCGCCTATCTGGCCGAGCGGTTCGAGCGCCACCAGAAAGCCGCCGCCAATCTCGGCATCGGCAAGTGACGGCGCCCGCCTGACGTAGGACTCCGGCGCGGACGGACAGGGGCTCCGCCCGCGCCGATCGCTGTACGAGGGGGAATTCATGCGCCGGTTCAGTACCGATGCGATCATCGCGCTCGTCCTGCTCGTGGTGTGCGCCGAGCTCTATCGCGAAACGTTCAATTTCCGCGCTGTCGCCTTCGCGACCATGAGTCCGGCGGTGTGGCCGCGCTTCGTCATCCTTCTTCTGGCGGCGTTCTGCGTCGCGCTTCTGGGCAAGGAGGTCTTCGCCATCGCCGGCGGGGTGCAAGGCGGCCGGGCGGCGCCGCCGATCTCCCATCGCACCGCGGCGATCTGCTTCGGCCTGTTCGCGATCTTCCTGATCGTCACGCCGTGGCTCGGCATGCTGATCGCCGGTCTCCTCTACGTCTTCATCATGCAGGAGGTGCTCGGTCCGCGCGACATCAAGAGCCGCTTCGTTCACCTCGCCATTGCGGCCGTCTCGGTCGGCGGCATGTGGGCGGTGTTCACCTTTGCGCTGCGGGTCATCCTGCCCCAGGGCGAGTTGCTGCGGATGTGATCGGATTTCCTCCCATGCTCATCGATAACATCGTCGTCGCGTTCGCATCCGTCTTCACCGCCTACAACATGATGCTGATGGCGCTCGGCGCCTTCACCGGCCTGATCGCCGGCGCCATTCCGGGCTTCACCATCACCATGGCGGTGGTGCTGACGCTGCCCTTCACCTTCGGGATGGAGCCGATCTCCGGACTCGCCACCATGCTCGGCGTCTATGTCGGCTCGACCACCGGCGGCATGTTCGCCTGCGCGCTGATCGGTATTCCGGGCACGCCGTCCTCGATCGCCACCACCTTCGACGCCTTCCCGATGGCGCGCAACGGCCGCCCCGGCCTCGCGGTCGGCATCGGCATCTGGGCCTCCTTCTTCGGCGGCATCATCAGCGCCGTCCTGTTGGCGGTGCTGGCGCCGACGCTGGCGCTGGTCGGGCTCGAGTTCGGGCCGTGGGACTATTTCATGCTGATCGCCTTCTCGCTCACCATGGCGGCGAGCCTGTCCGGCGAGGCCATGTTAAAGGGTCTGATCGCCGGCACGCTCGGCCTGCTGCTCGCCTGCGTCGGCGAGGACACGATCAACGGCGTCGCCCGCTTCACCTACGGCATCGAGCCGCTCAAGTCCGGCTTCGCCTTCCTGCCGGTCCTGGTCGGCCTGTTCGCCTTCTCGCAGCTCCTGAGCGACCTCTCCGACACCGAGAAGGCCAAAGTGCCGATGCTGCCGAAAGGCTCGCAGATCGCCAGGGTCGAACATCGCGCCGCCATCCGCGAACTGGTGATCCACTGGACCTCGCTCGTGCGCTGCAGCCTGATCGGCCTGTTCATCGGCATCCTGCCGGCGCTCGGCGGTTCGATTTCCAACATCCTCGCGTGGGACCAGGAGAGGAAGGCGTCGAAGACGCCGGAGCGGTTCGGCACCGGCATTCCGGAAGGCGTGATCGCCTCGGAATCGGCCAACAACGCCACTTCCGGCGGCGCCCTCATCACCATGATGGCGCTCGGCATCCCGGGCGACATCGTCACCGCCATCATGCTCGGCGCGCTGACGATCCACAACATCGCGCCGAGCCCGACCTTCATCTCGACCCAGCCGCAGCTCGCCTACGGCATCATCATCGCCTATTTCCTGGCCAACTTCGTCTCGCTCGCCCTGTGCGTGCCGGCGCTGCGCACCTTCGTGACGCTGATGCGCATTCCGCTCTACGCCATGGCGTCGGTGATCCTGTTCTACTGTGCGGTCGGCGTGTTTTCGCTCGACAACAGCCTGTTCGACGTCTGGACCCTGCTGGTGTTCGGCGTCATCGGCTTCATGCTGTCGAAGTTCAAATTCCCGCTGGCGCCGATGATCCTCGGCGTCGTCCTCGGTCCCGTCGCCGAATCCAATCTCAGCCGCTCGCTTGCCACCAGCGACGACCTGAGCCTGTTCTTCACCCGGCCATGGTCCTTGTTCTTTTTCGTCGTCGCGGTGTTCTCGATAGTGTTTCCCTGGTACCAGGCGGCGCGCGGCAAGGCGCGCTGGGCGGAATTCTTCATGCCGGCCCTGGCGATCGTGCTCGCGGTCCCGACCGGCATGATGGGCGGCATGTTCCGCACGTCGGCCGCCGCCGCACTCCTGGGTTTCGGGCTGTGGCGGACGGTGCGCCAGTTCCATCAGCCGGCGCCCGCCGGGCGATGGAACTGGTTCACCAGCCGCCGCGGGTGAGCCATTCGTCGATCATGGGCAGACGATCGGCACCCCAGAACGGTTCGCCGTCGACGATGAAGAACGGCGAGCCGAAGATGCCGCGCGCGATCGCCTCGTCGGTGCGGTCGCGCAGCACCTGCTTGACGTCCGCCGTGTCGAGGGCGGCGTCGAGCGCGGTCCTGTCGACGCCGACTCCCGCCGCGATGTCGAGCACCAGGGCACGGTCGCTGGTGTCGCGGCCTTCCCCGAAGGTCAGTGCGAACACGTGGCGGGCGAAGCGGACCGCGGTCTCGGCGTTGCCCGGTTCGATGACATAGAAGGCGCGCGAGGCGGCGAGCGTCGCGAACGGGTGCTTGTCGGGCAGGTGGAACGGCACCGAAAGGCCGCGCGCGAGCCGCGCCCAGTCGCGCCGCGCATAGTCGCCGCGGATCGGCATGTGGGTCAGCGGCTGCATGCCGGTCGCCGCGAAGGCCGGCCCGAGCAGGAACGGCCGCCACACGACGTCACGGTCGTGACGGTCGGCGATATCGTCGAGCTGCAGGGCGCCGAAATAGGCGTAGGGCGAGGCGAAGTCGAACCAGAACTCGATCGGCGTCATGGGTGGGCCTCGCACCGGCCGGCGGATTCGCGATACTGTTCGCGCAGGACACGCTTCAAGGTCTTACCGGCGGAATTGCGAGGGAACGCCTCGACGATCATCACCTCGGCGAGGCGTTGGAATTTGGCGCCGACGCGGCTGTTGATCCAGGCGAGAAGCTGGTCCGCCGCGATGCCGGCAGCCGCGCGCAACACCACGGCTGCGACCGGCGTCTCGCCCCATTGCGGATGGCAAACGCCGAACACCGCGACCTCGACCACGTCCGGGTGCTGGATCGCCACCTCCTCGATATCGCGCGGATAGACATTGACGCCGCCGGAGATGATCATGTCCTTCTTGCGATCGACCAGGTAGAGGAAGCCATCGGCGTCCATATAGCCGACATCGCCGGAGCGATACCAGCCGTTGATCTCGCACGCCGCCGTGAGGTCGGGCCGCTTGTAGTAGCCGGACATCATCAAGGGGCCGCGGCCGCAGATTTCCCCCGGCTGACCGGTCGGCAGTTCGCGCCCCTCGTCGTCGAGGATGCGCATCTCGTAGAACGCGAGTGCGGACCCCACCGACGCGGATTTCCTGGCGGCGTCGTTCCTGTCGAGCACTGTCATGACGAAACCCTCGGTCAATCCGTAGAGCTCATAGAAGCGGTTCGGCAGGAGGTCGATCAGGCGGTCCTTGTATTCGCGCAGCAGCGGCGCCCCGACCGAGTGGATCATTTCGAGCGACGCGAGGCGCTCCGGCGCGAAGGCCGGCGAATTCATGATGGCGACGATCTGCGAGGGCACCATGACCACATGAGTTACGCGCGAACGCTCGATTTCGGCGATCACCCTCTCGGCATCGAAGGCACGGTGAACCACATAAGTCGCGCCGAGAAACAGCGACGGCATCAGGTCCAGGAAGGCGCCGTTGAAGACGAGCGAACCGGGATGCAGCAGGATGCTTTCCGGCGTGACGCGGAACGCGGAGGCGAACAGGGTGCAATAGCCGTAGCGGACCGCGTGCGAATGCACGATGCCCTTGGGTTCGCCAGTGGTGCCGGAGGAATAGATGATGTTGTAGGGGTCCTCGCCCGCGATGGCGACGGCCATGGGTTCGCGGTCGGTCGCGCGGGCGACGAGGTCGTGGTAATCGGCATATCCCTTCGGCACGTCGGTGGTCATGATCCAGCGTCCGGCCTCGATCTCGGGCAATGCGGCACGTGCCGGAGTGATGGTGTCGGCGAGGGCGCCGGTGGAGACGACGAGCTTGGTATCCGAATCGCGCAGCAGCGCGATCAGGCCCGGCGGCTGCAGCAGCGGGCTCATGGGCACCATGACGAGGCCGGTCCGTGCTGCCGCCAGATAGAGCTCGATGAGTTCGAGGCAGTTGGGCAGGACGGCGGCGATCTTGTCGCCTTTGCCCAGGCCGAGGCCGTGAAGCGCATTGGCGATACGGTTCACCGAGGCGTTCAATTGCCGATAGGTGCGGGGCACGCCATCGACCACGACGGCGAAATGGTCCGCCCGGCAGCGCGCATGCCTGGGAAGCAGGGTGCCGAGATTCATCCGGCGTTTCCTCAAACGATTGGGTCGTTGGTGTGGATTATGCGGTTGCATCCGGGCTCCGTGCAAGCACGACAGACCGGAAGTGCTTTCTAAACTCCGCCAAAATCCGGATTCAAAGTGCCAAGGCGGGATGCTATTGGCTGAGTGTCCGCGGGGGCCAGGAAACCGCTCCGTTCGCTCCGGTACCGGGCAAATGAGGACACGCATGAGTGGTCTCCTTCACGGCATCCGCATTCTCGATCTCACCAATGTGCTGGCGGGACCGTTCTGCTGCTACCAGCTCGCGCTCGTGGGCGCCGACGTCATCAAGGTCGAGGTCCCGGGGTCGGGCGATCTCGCCCGCCAGCTCGGTGCCGATCGCGGCTTGTCCAAGAAGCTGATGGGGGCGTCCTTCCTGGCCCAGAACGCCGGCAAGCGTTCGGTGACCATCGATCTCAAGAATGCCGCCGGCCAGGAGGTGTTTCGCCGCCTGGTGGCCAGCGCCGACGTGGTGGTGGAGAACTTTCGCCCCGGCGTCATGGACCGGCTGGGCTTCGGCCCGTCGGTGCTGCGCAAGCTCAATCCGCGCCTCGTCTATTGCGCCATCTCCGGCTTCGGCCAGGACGGGCCGCTCAAGCACAATCCGGCCTACGATCAGATCATCCAGGGCCTGTCCGGGGTCATGAGCGTCACCGGCGACAAGCAGTCGGCGCCGTTGCGCGTCGGCTATCCGGTCTGCGACACCATCGGCGGCATCACGGCGGCGTTCGCCATCTGCGCCGCCCTGGTGCGGCGCGGGACGACCGGCGAGGGCGAGACCATCGACGTCTCCATGCTGGAATCGACCGTCGTCACCATGGGCTGGCAGGTGTCCAATTTCCTCATCGCCGGCGTCACGCCCGAACCCATGGGCAACGAGAACATGACGGCGTCGCCGTCGGCGGCGTTCCGCACCGGCGACGGGCTTTTGAACATCGCCGCCAACCAGCAGCAGCAATACGAGCGCCTGTGCGACATCATCGGCCGCCAGGACCTCGTCGGCGACCCCAGGTTCGCGACCCGTGACGAGCGCAAGACCCGCCGTGCCGAGCTCAGGGTCGAGCTCGAGAAAGCACTCGCGACCCGTCCCGCCAAGGAGTGGTCGGTGCTGCTCAACAAGGCGGGCGTGCCCGCCGGCGAAGTGTTGTCGATTCCGGAAATCCTGGCGCATCCGCAGGTGACGGGGCGCAACCTCGTCAAGCGCTTTGCCGGCGCGCCCGGGATCGAGGACCGCGAAGTCGCGGTGGTGCGCCCGGGCTTCCGTCTCGCCAGTGGCGACCCGGAAGCCTTGACGCCGCCGCCGGCGCTCGGCGCCGACAACGACGCGATCCTCGCCGAGCTCGGCTATTCGGCCGCCGAGATCGAAACGCTCAAGGGCGAAAAGGCCGTGTAGGACGGCAGAGTTCCTCTGTCGTCATTCCGGGCGGCCGAAGGCCGAACCCGGAATGACGAAAACATTCGTTCGAATTCGGGAGACGACATCCTGCGATCACCGACGTGCTACCCGCGTCGGCCAGCGCGTAGCGACCGCTTCAGAAACGCGAGCAACCGCTCGTCGGCCGCGTAGGCGATGTTGATGCGGGTCGCCGGCGGATGGTCGCCATCGCGTTCGGGGTAGAAGACGTTGCCGGGCGCCAGAAAGATGCTGTCGGCCGTGGCCTTGCGGCACAGCATGAGCTCGTCGGTCCCGGCCGGCAGTTCGCCCCACAGATAGAATCCGGAATTGCGGCTGGACTGGATGGTCAGGCCGCTCGCCTGCAGCTTCGTCAAGGCGATGGCCTTGGCGTCTTCCAGGCGGGCGCGCAGGCGGCGCAAGTGGCGCAGATAGTGCCCGCCCTGGATCAGTCCGTGGATGAAACGCTCCACATAGCCGGACGTGTTCACGATCGTCACCATCTTGAGGTCGCACAGATTACCGACGACGGCAGGATGGCCGGCGATGAACCCGCTGCGCAGGCTGGCGAACAACGTCTTGGAAAAACTGCCCACATAGATGACGTTCTGGAGCTGGTCGAGTGCCGCGAGGCGGGTCGCCGTCGCCGGCATGATGTCCGCGAAAGTGTCGTCCTCGACGACGCGGAAGCCGTATTTGTCGGCCGCCTGCAGCAGCCCGAAGGCGATGCCCGGCGACAGCGTGCCGTCGGTGGGGTTGTGGGCCTGGGACTGGGTGAAGAACAGCTTCGGACGAAAGGTCGTCAGCTTGGCGTTCATGTCGTCCAGGTCCGGACCGTCCATGTTGCGGCGGATGCCGACGATCTGGGCCTTCGCGAGTGCGAGCTTGGCGAACAGAGGATAGTAGCCGGGCGAGTCGACGAAGACGACGTCACCCGGTTCGAGGAACTGGCGGATGATCAGGTCGACGGCGTGGTTGGCACCGCAGGTGAGAAGGATGCCGTCCAGCGGCGCCTGAATGGAGCGTTCGAGAAGCTGCACCCGAATGCGCTCGCGCAGCGGCGCGAATCCGTGCGTGCTGCCGTAGCCGAACTCGGTGCCGTCGCCGGTCATCTTGAAGGAAAGGAAGAATCGCCGCAGTTCCGACCCTTCCATCCACGACGGCGGCAGGCGGCCGTCGCCGGGACGAACCTCGTAGTTCTGGTCGAGCTGCTCGCGCAGAAGCGAGACCTGGTCGACCGCTTCGGCGACGTGCGGCTGCACGGCCGGAGCATGGCGCGTCTTGAATTGGGCGACGTAATAGCCGGAACCGATGCGCGCCTCCAGAAGTCCTCTCGCCACCAGCCTGTCATAGGCCTCGGCCATCGTGTTCTTGGAAACGTCATGCTCCTGCGCGGCCTGGCGCACCGACGGCAGGCGTTCGCCGACCCGGTAGGCGCCGGATTCCAGCATCAGGGCGACCTGGGTGACGATGTGGTCGACGCGGGACGTCGATCGGTGATGACTGTCCATCGGGGCTGTCCCGTCACTATCCCTGGGACAGTCAGGGCGAAAATCCCACGAACTGTCCCTTGATTGTCCCGTCATATTAGGGACAGTTCTGCGCTTATCCAGTGAAATTCACGTCACTGTCCGGGGAACGTCATGGACAAGCCTCAAGCCGGCGCAACCGCCGGGGTCAATTCTCGCATCGAAAACTATCGCAGCATGACGCCGGCCGAGCGCCTCGCGGCGCTCGCCAAGGCGGTCTCGCTCACCGCCGATGACGTCCGCGCCATCGGGGAGCCGAATTCGCTGCCGATCGAGCGCGCCAACGGCATGATCGAGAACGTGGTCGGCAAGTTCGAGCTGCCGTTCGGCATCGCCACCAACTTCCTGATCAACGGTCGCGATTACCTGATCCCGATGGCGGTGGAAGAGCCCTCGATCGTCGCCGCCGCCTCCTATATGGCGCGCATCGCCCGCGACAATGGCGGCTTCTTCACCTCCTCGACCGGGCCGATCATGCGCGCCCAGGTGCAGGTGCTGGGCGTCACCGACCCTTACGGGGCGCGCATCAAGCTCCTGGCGGCGCGCGACGAGATCATCGCCCTCGCCAATTCGCGCGACAAGGTGCTGGTCGGTCTCGGCGGCGGCTGCAAGGACATCGAGGTGCATGTGTTCCCGCGCACCGCGCGTGGGCCCATGGTGGTGATGCATCTCATCGTCGACGTGCGCGACGCCATGGGGGCCAACACCGTCAACACCATGGCGGAGACCGTCGCGCCTTCGGTCGAGCAACTGACCGGCGGAGAGGTGCGGCTGCGCATCCTGTCCAACCTCGCCGACCTGCGGCTCGCGCGGGCCCGCGTCTGCATCTCGGAAGCCTCGCTCGCCACCAAGGAATACAGCGGGCGGCGCATGATCGACGGCATTCTCGACGCCTACGAGTTCGCCGCCATCGATCCCTATCGGGCCGCGACCCACAACAAGGGCATCATGAACGGCATCGATCCGGTCATCGTCGCCACCGGCAACGACTGGCGGGCGATCGAGGCCGGCGCCCACGCCTACGCGGCGCGGCACGGCTCGTACACGTCCATGTCGACCTGGGAAGTCGACACCATGGGCAATCTGGTCGGCACGCTCGAACTCCCCATGGCGGTCGGGCTCGTCGGCGGCGCCACCAAGACCCATCCGGTCGCGCAGGCGGCCCTGCGCATCCTCAAGGTCGAGAGTGCCCAGGAACTGGCGGAAATCGCCGTCACGGTCGGCCTCGCCCAGAACATGGCCGCCGTGCGCGCGCTCGCCACCGAAGGCATCCAGCGCGGCCACATGGCCCTGCACGCTCGCAACATCGCCATCGTGGCCGGCGCCACCGGCGCCGAGATCGACAAGATCGCAGCCGAGCTCGTCCAGGCCAAGGACGTGCGCACCGACCGTGCCAAGGAGATCCTGGCGGCACTGCGCAAGTAATCCGCGGCATTCGTCGCCCGTGGAACGACTGCCCGTCGCGGCCGCGGTGCCACCCGGCACCGCGTGCCGCGCCGGGATCCAAACTTCAAAAAATGGGGGGTAGAGAGCCATCGTGACCCACGAAGCTGCAACGCTTGCGCAAGTCCCATCGGATGCCAGGGCGTCCGCGTCGGGCCTGCATCTCGCCGAGATCTGGGGCGACGTCGTCGACATCCGCCAGCTCGGCATGGCCATCGTGATCGGCGCGGTCATCAGCGTCGGCACGTTCCTGATCGCCGTCCAGATCCTCGGCTCGATCGCCCCGGTTGCGGCCATCGGCCGGGCCTACGCCATGCTGGCGGGGCTCGGTGGCTGCGTGATCAGCGGCGTCGTCTGCGCGCGCCTGTTTGCCCCCAAGCGGCAGGTGATCGAAACGGTTGCCGATCCGCGCTGGCGCGATGAAGCCATGGACGAACTCGTCAAGGAGACGGGCTCGGTCGGCCACGCCGCCGACCTGCCGGCGGTCACCGTCGACGAGATGAAGGAACTCGGACTCTACGACACCTTCACGTCCTACGAGACCCGTCACGCCGAAAAGGAGGCATGAGATGGAAAACCTGCTTTTCGACATCGTCGTCGCCCTGACCATGGGCCTGGTGGGAGCCGTGGTGTTCGCCGCCATCGGCCTCGTGTCCGGCACCGACGAGACCACGACGCTCGCCCCGGTGACGCTCCTCGTTGTCCTGCTCGGCGTGCCGCCGGTCGGCGTGTTCACCTTCTGGATGGCGGGGGCCATCTCCAAGCACATGACCCACGCCATCCCGACGGCCCTGCTGGGTATTCCGGGCGACACCATGGCGGTGCCGCTCTTGCAGCAGGCCACCGTGCTGCGCAATCTCGGCGCCCCGCACATCGCGCTGCGCAAGATGATCTCCGGCGGCATCATCGCGGCCTTCATCGCGGTGCCGCTGTCGGTCCTGTTCGCCGTCATGCTGGCGCCGTTCGGCCAGTCCATCACCGCTGCGGCGCCATGGCTGTTCCTGGTCGCCTCGCTCCTGATCGCCTATTTCTCGCCGGGCCGCTGGTCGTCGGTCGCCGCCCTGTTCCCGTTCGTCCTGCTCATCCTGGCGCTGCAGGGCTTTACCGGCAAATACGGCGTCAAGCTGTCGGTCAGCTATTTCCTCGGCATCGCCATCGGGCCGCTGATCGCCGACCTGTTCTCGATCCTCTCGCCGATGGAAAGGCTCAGGATGTCGCGCCCGGGTCTGCGCAAGTTCTCGCTCGCGCCCGACGTCAAGGGCTGGGGCGGCTACTTCCCCAATCCGTTCCGGGTCCTCGATCCGTCGCAGATCAAGTGGACGGCGGCGATGGCGGCGGTGTCGAGCGCGACCTTCGTGTTCAGCCCGGTCGCCATGACGGTGATCCTCGGCGAGGTCGTCGGCTCGCGGGTGAAGCACGCCTATCATCGCCTGACGACGGTCCTGAGCGTGCGGAACGGCGTCACCGAATCGACCTACATCGCCGAGGCGCTGATCCCGCTGATCGCGTTCGGGCTGCCGTTGAGCCCGGTCGCCGCCGGTCCGGCGGCGCCTTTGTTCAACGCGCCGCCCCGGTTCTCGGTCGACGCCGCCGCCGGCAAGATCGTCAACCTGCACACCATGATGACGTCGTGGGAGTTCCTCGCCTACGGGCTGCTCAGCGTCGTCTTGGCGGCGATCGTCGCCTATCCGTTCTCGATGAACTACGCCCGCGTCGCCGCCGCCTTCGTGTCGCGCAAGATCAGCCACGAGGCGATCATCGCCACCTTCGTCGGCCTGGTGCTGGTCATCGGCATCTGGGAGGGGCAGCTGCTCGGCCTGCTCGTCATCGTCACCATCGGGTTGGTCGGCGGCATGCTCTATCGCATCCTCGGCTTCAACACCGGCGTCCAGTTCATGGGCTTCTACATGGCCATCCTGAGCGTCCCGGCCATCCTCAAGATGTTCGGGCTGTAACGGGCCGCGGTCGACGGCATTCAAGAGGCCGCGGCCCGGAGCCGCCCGCAGCATTCAGTCCGTGGGTGCGGCGGGCGGCTCTTCTTCTTTTCGTCCGACAGGCGGCCCGATCGGCTGCCCTTTCGAGAAAGGCGTCGAGCCATGCAGTTCCCCAACAAGGTGCGCATCGTCGAGGTCGGGCCGCGCGACGGCCTCCAGAACGAGGCCAATCTGGTGTCGACCGACGTCAAGGTCGATCTCATCGAGCGGCTGGCCGATGCCGGCCTGACGACGATCGAGGCCGGCAGCTTCGTGTCTCCCAAATGGGTGCCGCAGATGGCCGATACCGCCGACGTGCTGGCGCGCATCAGCCACCGGCCCGGCGTCACCTATCCGGTCCTGGTTCCCAACGACAAGGGGCTCGATGCCGCGATCGCGGCCGGCGTGGCTGAGATCGCCGTGTTCGCCGCCGCGTCGGAGGCATTCTCGAAGAAGAACATCAATTGCAGCATCGACGAAAGCCTGCAGCGCTTTGCGCCGGTGCTGGCGAGATCGCACGAACGCGGCATCAGGGTGCGGGGCTATGTCTCCTGCGTGCTCGGATGCCCCTATCAGGGCGACGTGCCGCTCGCCGATGTCGCCCGCGTCGCCGCGCAACTGATCGACATGGGCTGCTACGAGGTCTCGCTCGGCGACACGATCGGGGTCGGCACGCCGTCGGCCGCCGTCGCCATGCTCGACGCCGTGCTGGAGCGCGTCCCGGTCGAGGGCGTGGCGCTGCACTTCCACGACACCTACGGCCAGGCGCTGGCGAACATCCATGCGTGCCTGGGCCGCGGTGTCGCGGTCCTGGATGCCGCTGTCGGCGGCCTCGGCGGCTGCCCCTATGCGAAGGGCGCGACCGGCAACGTCGCCACCGAGGACCTCGTCTACATGCTGCAAGGCATGGGTATGGAAACCGGCATCGACCTCGATCGGCTGATCGCGACTTCGGTCCACATATCGCGGGCGCTCGGCCGTTCGCCGCAATCACATGTCGCCCGGGCGAGAGCCGCCTTCTCCCTCTCCCCGGAGGGGAGAGGGCCGGGGTGAGGGGGCTCCGGCGCTCATGAGGATAGGTTGGGAACCCCCTCACCCCAACCCTCTCCCCGCTGGGGAGAGGGAGCGCGCCGCGGACGGGGCTGATGTTTTCCTTCCATCGCGATCGTCCGCCGATGCGCGCCCGGGAATGACCCGGGAAGCGATCAGCCGACGCCACTCTCACCCCGCGAACAGCAAGTCGCGCATCAGTTGCTCGACCGGCTCGACCGCCTTGAGGGCGGCGCGCAGGCGGTCGCGCTCGCGCTTGTCGAGGCGGCGCAGATGGACGGCATTGGAGGGCGCGATGCCGTGATGGATGTCGTCCACCTGCTGGGCGAGGATGCAGTCGACGAACACCGCATGCGCCTCCTGGAGGGCGTCGAGATCACGGTCGCCGCCGATGTCGAGGGCCTTGAGGCCGGCAAGCCGCGCCGCCGTGCCGCGCTCGGTGACGTGATGGCAGACCGCGAGCGTGCGCGCCGCGGTGACGATCGCGAAGGTGCCGGACTTCTTGAGATCGAGGCGGCCCTGGTCGCTCCTGAAGGCGCCGAACAGGCCGAGCCCGCTCTCGAAGGCGCCGGCCGATTCGGCCAGGAGCTTGGCGAAGCCGACCTGACCCTTGGCGCTCGCGAAGGCGTCGCGCCACAGTTCCTGGGTGAGGGTGCCGTCGCCGTAGACGCCGCGCAGGTCGAAGAAGATGTCGACCGCGAGGAGATCCTCCGGATCGGAACGCGAGATCCAGTGGGCGATGCGCTGGCGCCAGGTGGCGAGCGAGCCGCGCCACCGGGCGTTCTTCGCCATCACGCCGCCCTTGCAATAGGGGATGCCGGCCTCGTGCAGGATGTCGGCGAGATGGACCCCGTAGGCTTCGAACCAGCGGTCGTTGTCGCCGCCGGGTTCGCCTTCGGCGAAGAACAGCGCGTTGTCCTGGTCCATGGCCAGGAGGCTTTCGCCGCGCCCGCCGGAGCCGAGCACCGCGACCGCGAAGCCGCACGGCGGCTCGCCGTGGCCGGCGGCGCGCATGCGCTGTTCGGAGAGCACGGCCGCCTGGCGGGTCAGGGCGCCGAGTTCGCGCGACACCACCGCGGCGATGTCGCGGCCGGACAGGCCTTCCTCCAGGAGCGCGGCCGCCACATGCGGCAGCTTGGCCCAGGCGCGCGCCAGCGCGCTGGCGTCGCCGGCGTCCTCGATCTCGTCGCCGAGCGAGATCGCCTCGCCGGCGCGCAGCTTGAGCAGGTCGCGCGCCGACAGCGCGCCCACGACGATGCCGGCGTCGTCGGCGACGCCGAGATGGCGGACCTTGAGCCGGCTCATGCGGCCGATGGCGCGGTACACGAATGCGTCATCCGGCACGGTGGCGAGCGGCTTCGACATGAAGGCTTCGACCGGCTCGGCGAAGGCCGCTTCGCCGCCTTCCGCCAGGGCGCGCAACAGGTCGCGTTCGGTGACGATGCCGGTGTCGGCCGCCGCATGGGCGTCGTCACCGCCGCCGGCATCCACATAGAGCGAGGAGATCTTCAGCCGCATCAGGCGGGCGAGGGCATCGCGCACGCTGACGCTGCCGTCGACGTATTCGGGCGGCGAACGCATGATGTCGCGCACCTGGTGCCGATAGGCGTAGCTGTCGATGCGCCGCAGGGTGCGTTCGGCGTCGTTGCGGGCGGGCGCTTCCACGGGCTCGACCCAGCCGGCGCGGTGGTGCTCGTCGAGGACGTCGGTGAGCGCCCGGCAGGCGCGCTCGGCCTCCGCGAGGGTGCGGATGCCGCCTTCGCGCAGTCGCGGCAGCAGCGCCAGGAAGACGCGCGCGCAGGCCAGCGCGTCGCCGCGGGCCGAGTGCCGGTCGGTGATCTCGACGTCGAGCCAGGCGGCGAGGCTTTCCAGCGTGTAGCCGGCGAGATTGGGTTCGGCGATCTCGGCGAGCAGGCGGGTGTCGAGACAGCGCGGCCGCTTCCAGGCGAGCCCGGCGCGCTCGCACTCGCGCCGCATGACCGCGAGGTCGAAGCCGACGGCGTGGCCGATCACGACGGCGTCGCCCGTGTAGGCGCAGAACTCCGGCCACACGGAGGCGAAATCGGGTGCGTCGGCGACCGCCACATCGTCGAGGCCATGGATGCGGGTGGAGGCGGACGGGATCGGCTCGCCGGGCTTGATCAATCGCCGGAACGAGCCGTCGGACAGGCGTCCGCCGGCGATCTTGACGCCCGCCAACTCGACCGCCCAGGCGCGCGCGGGATCGAGGCCGGTGGTCTCGGTGTCGATCACGACGGCGTCGAGCGCGATCAGCGGTGTCGCACTGGAAGTTCCGAACATATCCCTGCCCCCCGGCGGATGCTGTCTCGGCGCCGTGGGTTTCAGGCTGCCGGAACGTCGGTCCGCGTCAGTGCCGTGGCGACGGCACCGACGTCCATGCGCTTGGTCAATTCGTCGTGGATGTTGCTGAGCGTCACCTTGAGATAGCTCTTGATGGTGGGGAAATCGCTGCCGCGCAGCTTTTCGTGGATCGGCATGCAGGCGAAATAGGTGTCGGCGAACGGCTCCGGGATGTCGATCACCCGCTTGGGCGGATGCAGGCCGATGCGATCGAGGCGCTCGCGCAGCTCGGCGCGCGAAGCCGCCCAGGCCTCGGGGCCGATCGCCGCCGGCACCGGATAGCGGTCGAACACCGACAGTACGATGTCGCGCAACGCCGCGCTGGAGGTCGCGACACCGACGACGGGGCGCAGCCGCGTATCGACCATTTCGGCCACCAGGGCGAGGCCGAGCGGATAGGCCCGCCAGCGCGATTCCTCGACGGCGGCGCGGAAGCCGGACTCGCCGAATAGAACCTTCGCATAATGGCCGGCGCGGGCGCGCGAATACTCGTAGATGCCCTTCTGCATCAGGAAGGCGGCGTTCTCGTCGATGAAGTCGGCGAGCCCGGCGGTGTCGCGGATGGGCGGCTTGCGGCGGAAAAAATCAAGCAGCGGCAATTTCTTCTCCCTCGGCCGGGGCGGCCCGGCGGCCGACGGGCCGGCGGGCATATCCACAGCATTCGCCTGCGGCCGCGCCGCGGTCAATAAGACCTCCGTTTCCCGCAGGAGCGGTGCCGGCGGTCCTGCAGCGCAACAAAAGGTCGCAGTGGCGCCGCGATTCGACCAAAGTCGTGGAAGCCACCCCTAAGGCCCGGTGTTACCTTGCCTGCCCTACCCGGCCAAAAGTCCGGGAATCACTGGAAGCGCTAAAGGGCGATCGCCGGGAAACGTCCCGGCTCTCCCGCTGACTGATGTGTGAAGAGCGAGCGCACCGCCTCGTTGGGGGAATGCGCGCTCATTTTCTGGAGGGAGCGAAAGATGCAATCAACCAACGACGCGGCCCATTGGACGAAGACGAGGAACCTGATGCTCACGCATCTCGGCGTGTGGCTGTTCTTCGGCTACATCATCCATATGTTCGTCCCGGTCCTCAACAAGATCACCATTCTGGGCTTCCCGCTCGGCTTCTATATGGCCGCGCAAGGGTCGCTGCTCGCGTTCGTGATCATGCTGTTCCTGTTCGCCAGGCAGCAGGACAGGATCGACCGCGAATTCAACGTCGCCGAAGACTGAGGGGGCACCAATGGCAACGCAACAGACCTCAGGCTCGTCCGACTTCCTCAACAATCTCGGCCGCGTCTACGCCATCTACACCGGCGGCTTCCTCGCCTTCGTGATCCTGCTCGCCATCCTCGAGCAGCTCGGCGTGCCGAACCGGATCCTCGGCTATCTGTTCGTCTTCTTCACCCTCGCGGTCTACGCCATCATCGGCATCCTGTCGCGCACCGCCCAGGTCTCCGAATACTACGTCGCCGGACGACGCGTGCCGGCGCTCTACAACGGCATGGCGACCGGCGCCGACTGGATGTCGGCGGCGTCCTTCGTCGGCATGGCCGGCACGCTGTTCCTGCTCGGCTATGACGGGCTCGCCTGGGTGCTCGGCTGGACCGGCGGCTACGTGCTGGTGTCGATCCTGGTCGGCCCCTATCTGCGCAAGTTCGGCGCCTACACGGTTCCGGACTTCATGGCATTCCGCTTCGGCGGCAATTTCGCCCGCATGATCGCGGTCGTGGTGCTGGTGTGCTGCTCCTTCACTTACGTGACGGCGCAGATCTTCGGCACCGGCATCATCGCGTCGCGCTTCCTCGGCATGCAATTCGAGATCGCGGTGTTCGTCGGGTTGGCCGGCATCCTGGTCTGCTCCATGCTCGGCGGCATGCGCGCCGTCACCTGGACGCAGGTCGCCCAGTACATCGTCCTGATCGTCGCCTATCTGACCCCGATCGTGATCCTGTCGACCAAGAACTACGGCATCCCGATTCCGCAGCTCACCTACGGTCACGCCCTGCAGGACATCATCGCCCGCGAACAGCAGATGCTGCAGACGGGGCTCGCCACGGTGGCGGCGCTCAAGCCGCACATCCAGCCGTTCCTCACCTACACGCCGCTCAACTTCTTCGCGATCATCTTCTGCATGATGGTCGGAACGGCGTCGCTGCCGCACATCTTGATGCGCTACTTCACGACGCCGTCGGTGCGTGAAGCGCGCCAGTCGGTGGCGTGGTCGCTCCTGTTCATCTTCCTCCTGTACTTCTCGGCACCGGCCTATGCGGCGTTCTCCAAGCTCGAGGTCTACACCAACATCATCGGCCGCGATCTCGGCTCCATCCGGCCATGGCTGTTCACCTGGGGCGAACTCGGACTGATCCAGGTGTGCGGCAAGAATGCCGTCAGCGCCGACGCTTTGCTCGCCGCCTGTAAGGCCATCGCCGGCCATCCGGGCGTCATCCGGCTGCAGGACTTCGTGATCAACACGGACGTGATCGTGCTCTCCACCCCGGAGATCGCGGGGCTTCCCTACGTGATCTCGGGCCTCGTCGCCGCCGGCGGCCTCGCCGCCGCGCTCTCCACCGCCGACGGCCTCCTCCTGGCCATCGCCAACGCGCTCTCGCACGACGTCTACTACAAGATGCTCGATCCCAACGCGCCGACGGTCCGCCGTCTGCTCGTGGCGCGCATCCTGCTGGTGATCGTCGCGCTCGCGGCCGCCTACACGGCATCGACCAGGCCGGCGGACATCCTGGCGATGGTGGGCTGGGCGTTCTCGCTCGCCATGGCGGGCAATTTCCCGGCCCTGGTGATGGGCATCTGGTGGAAGCGCACGACCACGCCGGCGGCCATCGCCGGCATGCTCGCCGGCTTCGGCATGTGCGTGTTCTACCTGGTCGTGACGCGCTACTTCCCGCAGGCGGGCGTCAGCTCCTTCGGTATGAGTTCGCTGACCAATCCCGCGACCGGCGCCCCGCTCGTCGACGTCGCCCAGGTGATGGCCGACGCCAAGTGGATCGCCGACGTGCCGGCTTCCGGCGCCAACCCGCTGCAGTCCAAGGTAGGCTGGTTCGGGCTGACCAACATCGCCGCCGGCCTGATCGGCATGCCGATCGGCTTCGCGGTGATGTGGATCGTCAGCCAGTTCACGGCGGCGCCGTCCAAGGAGATGCAGGCCTATATCGACGAGATCCGCAAGCCGCGTGGCCGCACGGTTCTCGAAGAAAAGACCTGACCGGTTCTCCGGTCCATCTGGGGCGGGGTCCTTCGGGACCCCGCTCTTTTTCTAGGCGACGCGCGCGTTGAGCTGCGCTAGAGCATGGCCGAGGCGGCGGAACATCCGCCGCCGGTCGTCACAGCATCCGACGGGGCCGACGTGGATTCCGCAAATTCGATTCTGTCGTATTGGTACTTTCACCTGCCGAACTTCGCCCTGGCGGCGCTGATGTACACGCTGCTCGGCCGCGCCCTGCTCGGGCTCCTGGTCGAGCCGAACTCGTCGAACTACATCTGGCGCTTCTTCTGCCGCATCACCGATCCGGTGGTGGCGGCGGTTGCCGTGGTCACCCCCAAGGCGGCGGCGCCGGTGGTGATATGGCTCTTTGGGGTCGTCTGGCTGTTCTGGGCCCGGGTCGTCATGCTCCAGCTGTTCCTGCTCGCGGGCGCAGTCCCGAAGGCGGGCTGATCATGGAACGCAATTTCTACTTCATCGGCATCGCCTTCTTCGGCATGATCAACGGCCTGTTCAACCAGACCGCGCTTCTGTTCGGCTTGATCCATGCGCAGATCCTGGCGCCGGCGCTCTTGTTCGGTTCCACCGGCCTGACGCTGATGTTCGCATCCCTGATGGTGTCGACCGCGACCATCATCCTGGGCGGCATCCCGGCGGCGATCTACGAGCGCTTCGCCGGTATCAAGGACGATTCCACGCCCACTTCGCTGTGGATCTGGCTCGCCAGCACCGGCGTGCTGACCTTGCCGGCGATCGGAAATTTCTTCCAGTTCGGGCTGTGAACGGTCTGCGGGAATTTGCCTCGGCGTCGTGCCCCGGGTCTGCGCAGCAGCATTGCATGCTGCAGCGCGCCCGGGGCACAAGAGGCCCGGTCGCCAATCCGGCCAATGCCTTTGCCCCATCTCCGGCATGTGAATTGCTCCCCGTGGAACCGGCGATAAGCTTGCGGCTCATTGCCTCGGTTTTTCGCCGGCGTACGGGCCGGCATGGCAACGGAGCTGTCCATGGAGCTCATGCGGCGGATCGCCTACGAGACGGTGCTGCGGGCGTGCGGGTTCGCGTCCCTGGCGATCTTCTGCGTCATGATCGGCATGTCGTTCGATCCGCACGCCGCATTCCAGATCGGCGCCGTTCTGACCCTGATCCTGACCATGGTGTTGCTGTTCAAGGCCCGCGAGGCCCGCACCAAGGATCATCGCCGCATGGAATTGTGGCTCTATCTGCCCCAGGAGCTGCGTCCGCCCGCCGATCACGCCCAGTGGGCGAGCGCGACGGTGATGCGCGAAACCTACTTTGCCTTCGCGCGCTGGACGGCGCTGATCGCCGCCGTCATGGCGGCCCTCGCGCTCGCCTTTTCGTTCGTCGAGACGTGAGTGTCGAGGGCTGCCTCCGCCATGGCGCGCCCGATCATGACCAGCACCGGGCCGGGCGGTGAACGATCCGCGACCAGCGCCGGCAGTGTCGCCATGGTGGCGACGACGACCTCTTCGTCGGGCCGGGTGGCGCGCGCGACCGCGACCGCCGGCGTCGCCGGATCGAGGCCGGCTTCGATCGCCTTGGCGGCCAGCGCCGCGAGCGTGCGCGCCGGCATGTAGACCACGGTGGTGACGAAAGGATCGGCGAGGCTCGTCCAGTCGAGATCGGGCAGGGCGCCGCTGCGGTCGTGGCCGGTGACGTATTGCAGCCGCCGGGCATGATCGCGATGGGTCAGCGAGGCGCATAGCCGCGCCGCCGCCCCTTGTGCCGCCGTGACGCCGGGGATCACCTCGACCGGGATGCCGGCGGCGCGGCAGGCGGAAATTTCCTCGCCGGCGCGCCCGAACACCATGGGGTCGCCGCCCTTGAGCCGCACCACGTGCTTGCCGCTCGTCGCCAGCCGCACCATCAGGGCATTGATGTCGTCCTGCCGGCACGACGGGCCGTGACCGCTCTTGCCCACCAGCATGGTCCTGGCCTCGCGGCGGGCGAAGTCGAGAATTTCCGGCGCCACCAGATTGTCGAACAGGATCACGTCGGCGCTGGCGAGCGTGCGCACCGCCTTGAGGGTCATGAGTTCGGGATCGCCCGGCCCGGCGCCCACGAGGGTGACGCGGCCTCTCCTGTCACTCTGCGGCTTTGAGTTCACGGGCCACGATCCTCTTGAGTTCCGGCAGGCACGAGCCGCAATTGGTGCCGGCGCGTAGCGTCGCCCCGATGGCGGCGACGTCGCAGGCCCCGGCCGCCACCGCGTCGCGAATGGCGATAACGCCGACCCCGAAGCAGGCGCACACCAGCGCACCGGCATCGCGGCCGCCGGCCCGGCGCGCCGACAGGACGACGCGGCGATCGGCGACCGCGACGGTCTCGCCCTCGAACAAGGCGCGGACCGTGTCCCACTGCGGGGTGCTGTCCGCTGGGCCGACGAACAGCGCACCGTCGAGCCGGTGCCCCGTGAAGGCGGCGAGGCGGTAGAGGCCGGGCTCGACATATTCGGCGTGCGCGCGGCCGGCGAACATTTTTCGGGCGATCTCGGCCCAATGGCCGGGCTCGGCCGTGGTGGCGAACAGGTAGCCGACGCCGCCCGCGATGGCGACGCGGGCCCACCAAGTGCCGGCCGGAAAGGCAAGCGGCGTGCGCGAGAGCGCGAAACCGGCCCAGGGCAGGACCGCCGGCGTAATCGCGGCCGGCGTCGCCTTGGCTTCCGGCTGGCCCGAGAAGGGGTCGGTGGCGTTGACGACGAGTTCGCCGATGCGCGCCGACGACGCCGTCTCGCCGCTCCAGTGGATGGGCGCGAACAGCGAGCCCCTGCGCTGGCTGTCCGTGACCGCGACCTTGAGCACGCAGGCCCCGTGGGAGGTCACCGCGCGGGCGAAGCCCCCATGGGTGACGCCGGCCGAAGCGGCGTCATCGGGATGGATTTCGACGAACGGTTCCGGCAGGTGGCAGCCGAGGCGTGGGCTTTTGCCGGTGCGCGTCATGGTGTGCCAGTGGTCGCGCACGCGGCCGGTGTTGAGGCGGAACGGGAAGGCGTCGTCGGTGGCCGTGCGCAAGGCTGGCGGGGCGACGGCGATGAAGCGGGCGCGACGGTCCGGTGTCACGAAGCCGCCGGTGGCGAAGAGGCGACTGTCTTCTCCCTCTCCCCGCTTGCGGGGAGAGGGTCGGGGTGAGGGGCTCTCTTGACGCCGCATCCGCGGTGACGCCCCCTCACCCGGATCGTCGCGCTCCGCGCTCCGATCCGACCTCTCCCCGCAAGCGGGGAGAGGTGAAGGAGCCCGGGCCGGCCACTGCATCGGTTGAAGGGCGTCGTAATCGGGGTCGGAGATGTCCGCCAGCGCTCCGATGTCGAAGGCGCGGGCGCCGTCATTCTCGAATCCCGACAGCGCCGCGTGCTCGCGAAAAATGTCGGCGGCGCCGCCATACGCGAAGGCGTCCGCAAAGCCGAGGCGGCGCGCCACTTGCGCGACCATCCACCAGTCGGGCATGGCTTCGCCGGGCGCCGGCAGGAAGGCGCGCTGGCGGGAAATGCGGCGCTCCGAATTGGTGACGGTGCCGTCCTTCTCGCCCCAGGCGGCCGCTGGCAGCAGCACATGGGCGCCGGCCGTGACGGTGTCGTTGGCGAGGACGTTCTCCGAAACGACCAGCAGGTCGAGGCGGCCGAGCGCTTCGCGCACGGCGCCGGCGCGCGGCAGCGACACGGCCGGATTGGTCGCCATCACCCACAGGGCCTTGATGTCGCCGCGCTCGACGGCCGCGAACATGTCGACGGCTTTGAGCCCCTCGGCGCCCGCCATCGCGGGTGCATTCCAGAAGCGGCCGACGCGGTCGATGTCGGCAGGCAAAAATCCCATATGGGCGGCGAGCTGGTTGGCGAGCCCGCCCACTTCGCGTCCCCCCATGGCGTTGGGCTGTCCGGTGAGTGAGAGCGGCCCCATGCCGGGCCGGCCGATGCGGCCGGTGGCGAGATGGCAGTTGATGATGGCCGAGACCTTGTCGGTGCCCTGGGCCGACTGGTTGACGCCTTGCGAGAACGCCGTGACGGTGCGCCCGGTCGCAGCGAACAGGTCGAAAAAGTGCGCGACGTCGCCCGCAGCGAGGCCCGCGGCCGCCGCCGTGGCGGCGGTGTCCGGCGCGATGGCGCGGGCGCGCCCGAGGGCTTCGTCGAAGCCGGACGTGTGGGCGTCCATATAGGCGCGGTCGAGGGCACCGGTGTCGGCGAGATGGACGAGGAGGCCGCTGAACAGCGCCGCGTCCATGCCGGGCGCGATCGTGAGAAGAAGATCAGCGTCCTCGGCGGTCGCCGTGCGGCGCGGATCGACGACGACGATTCTGGTACCGCGCCGGCGTCGCGCCGCCATCATGCGCTGATGGAGCACCGGATGGCACCAGGCGGCGTTGGAGCCCACCAGCACGATCAGGTCGGCCTCGTCGAGATCCGCATAGACGCCCGGCACCACGTCGGCGCCAAAACTGCGGCGATGGCCGGCGACCGACGACGACATGCACAGGCGCGAATTGGTGTCCACATTGGCGGAGCCCAAAAAACCCTTCATGAGCTTGTTGGCGGCGTAATAGTCCTCGGTGAGGAGCTGGCCGGAGAGATAGAAGGCGACGGCGTCCGGCCCATGGCGATCGATCACCCGGCGAAAGCCTCCGGCGATGCGGTCGATGGCGTCGTCCCACGTGGTGCGCGCGAGCGTGCCGTTCGTGCCGCGCAGCATGGGATGGAGAAGCCGGCCGTCGAGGGACAGCGTTTCGCCCAGCGCTGCACCCTTGGAGCACAGCCGCCCGGCATTGGCGGGATGTTCGGGATCGCCGGTGATCGCGGCGCCGCCGCGCCCATCCGGCGTCGCCAGAATGCCGCAGCCGACACCGCAATACGGGCAGGTGGTGCGGATGGCGGGCAGCGGGGCGGGGGCGGTCATGGAATTGTGCCCGATCCGACGGCACCTCTTCTCCCTCTCCCCCTTGGGGAGAGGGCCGGGGTGAGGGGGTAACGACGCGGGTCGAATGCGCGGCCTTCCCGCCAGGTCAAGAGAGAGTGAGACAACCTCGTGCACATCCGCGTCGCCGGAGCCCCCTCACCCCAGCCCTCTCCCCTCCGGGGAGAGGGAGCCAGCTGCGACGAGTGACGCGTCACCAGCAGAAGTGTCGACGTCGCCGTAGCAAGCGATCGCATTGCAATCCGCATCATCTCAATACACGTCCTGCTGATAGCGGCCGGCCTTCTTGAGCTCGGCCACGAAGGCGATGGCCTCGTCGGTCGAACGCACGCCGTGTTGGGCGACGATGTCGACGAGGGTGCGCTCGACGTCCTTGGCCATGCGCTTGGCGTCGCCGCACACATAGAGATGGGCGCCGTCGGCGATCCACGCCCACAGGTCGCGGCCGACCTCGCGCATGCGGTCCTGGACGTAGAATTTCTGCTCGCCGTCGCGCGACCAGGCCAGCGACAGGCGGGTGAGGGTGCCGGCGGCCTTCATGCCGGTGAGTTCGTCCTCGTAGAAGAAGTCGCAGTCGCGGCGCTGGTGGCCGAAGAACAGCCAGTTGCGCCCCGGCGCCTTGGTGGCCATGCGTTCGTGTAGGAAGGCGCGGAAAGGCGCGACGCCGGTGCCGGGTCCGATCATGATGACGGGGGTCGCGGGATCGGCCGGCAGGCCGAAGCCGTGCGCCTTCTGGACATAGACCTTGGTGGCGTCGCCGGGCATGACGCGTTCGGCGAGGTAGGTGGAGGCGACGCCGAGGCGCATGCGCCTGCCGGTGGCGTATTTGACCGCGTCGACCGTGAGCGACACCCGGCCGGGGCTCGATTTGAGCGACGACGAGATGGAATAGAGCCGCGGCTGCAGCGGTTCGAGCGCCTCGACGAAGGCTTCCGGGTCGCAGGCGAGACCGCCGAACTTTTCGATCGCGGCGAGGACGTCGAGGCTCGCGGCGTCGCCGTCGGGGTCGTCGCCGGCGGCGAGCGCCTTGGCCTTCTGGCGGCGTTCGCCGCCGGTCAGGTAGGAGACGAACTGGAACAGGCTGTCGGGGGCGGGGGAGAGCGAGACGGCGTCCGTGAGCACGGCGTCGAGCGGACGACCGCCGATCCGCATCGTGGGCTCGGCGCCAATCGCCGCCATCACCGCCGCCACCAGTGCGGGATCGTTGTGCGGACAGACCCCGAAGGAATCCCCGACCGTGTAGTCGAGACCTTCGGGCAGGGCGAATTCCACGTGCCACGTCTCCTTCTCGGACCCCTGTCGGTTGAGCCGCGCGCGCGAGACGAAACGGGCGGTCGCCGGATTGTCGCGCGAGCGGCGGGGCACGCCCTCGGGAGCGGCGGGCTGTTCCGCCCTGTCGACGATGACGGCCGGGGCCGCCGGCGCGGGCGCCGCGTCGATCTCCTCGGCGAGTGTCTTGAGCATGCGGGCGGTGTCCTTGCCGCCGGGCACGCACAGGTTCAGCCGCGCTTCCTTCTTGGTCGCGATGGCGACGGAATATTTTTCGCAGTCATAGCCGCACTGGCCGCAGTCCTGCTGCGCCATGGCGGCCATCATGCGCCGCTGGAGTGGACGGCCCGCGGCGAGCTTCATGCGCTCGACGAGCGGCATGGTCTGGTCGTGCCACGGGGCGCCGTCATCCTCCTCGGCCGCCGCACCCGGCATCAGTGCCGCCGACTGCTCGGGTGTGAGCGCCGTGACGCCGAAACCATCGAGCGACACGAGCCCGGCGAAGAAGCCGTTGAGCCAGGTGCGTTGCTCGGCCGTGAACGGGGCGGAGTCGGGGATGAGGGTCGGGATGGGCGGCGGGAGGGCTTGGGTCATGGCACGGCGCCGCTTCTCCCTCTCCCCGCAGGGGAGAGGGCCGGGGTGAGGGGGTGACGAAGCGAGTTGAACGCACGGCCTTCTTGCGGTGTCGGCGCAGGGGGACGATGTCGTGCACGATCGCAGCGCCGGAGCCCCCTCACCCCAACCCTCTCCCCACAGGGGAGAGGGAGCTGGCTGCGGCGAGTGGAGGGATCGGTCATTGGACTCATTCCCCCGCCTCCGCCTCGTACATCTCTTCCAGCGTCGCGATGTCGTGCCGGCGCGCGAAGGCGAAAAAGGGTTCGTCGGGCGAGGCGCGCTGCCCCAGATAGATCTTCAGCAATCGCTCGATGGTCTTCGGCACGTCTTCGGCCTTGATGTCGCGCAGGAGTTCGCGGCCGATGGCGGCGTCGGCGCCGAAGCCGCCGCCCACATGCACGTGAAAGCCCTCGACGGCCTCGATGTCGTCGTCTGCCGGGCCGCCGGTGGGCGGACGTGCCGGCACCTTGGCGGCGATGAGGCCGATATCGCCGATATAATGCTGGGCGCAGGAATGGTGACAGCCGGTGAGGTGGATGTTGACCGGCCTGTCGAGGGCAACGCGCGGCTCGCACCACGCTGCGATCGCTTCCGCGGTCTCCTTGGTGTGGGCGGCGGCGAAACGGCAGCCGGTCGCGCCCGTGCAGGCGACCAGGCCGGCGCGGATCGGGCTCGCCCGTGTGGCGAGGCCGAGCGCCGCGATGGCGACCTCCGCCTCGATCACGCGCGCGTCGGGAACGCCGGAGATCAAGAGGTTCTGCCACACGGTGAGCCGGATATCGCCGTCGCCGAAGCGGCGCGCCACCTCGGCGAGGCCGCGCATCTGCGCGACCTCCATGCGTCCCGACGGCAGCACGACGCCGATCCAGTTCAGCCCCGCCTGCTTCTGGGGATGAACGCCGATATGGGCGGCACGGTCTGGAAGGAGCCTCGGCGCGATCGCCTCGGCGGGCACGCGCGCGAGCTTTTCGCGAAGCCGTTCCTCGACGGCGGCGAGGAATTTGTCGAACCCCCAGGCGTCGAGGACGTATTTGAGCCGAGCCTTGTTGCGGTCGGTGCGGTCGCCATGCTCGATATAGATGCGCACGATGGCGTCGGCGACCTTGGTCGCATCCTTCGGGGCGACGACGATGCCGGTATCGCGGGCAAAGTCCTTGTGGCCGGTGATGCCGCCCAGCGTCAGCCGGAACCAGACGCCCGGCGCGATCCCCAAGCCGTCCTTCACGAGGACAGCCTGGAAGCCGATGTCGTTGGTGTCTTCCAGCGTGCCGATGCGGCCGCCACCGTCGAAGGCGACGTTGAACTTGCGCGGCAGGCCGAACAGGGCGCGCTCGTTGAGGATATGGAAATGCCATTCGCGGGCATAAGGCCGGGTGTCGATCAGTTCCTGCGGGTCGATGCCGGCCGTGGGCGTGCCGGTGACGTTGCGGATGTTGTCGGCGCCGGCGCCGCGCGAACACAGTCCCAGGTCCTGGATGGCTTCCAGGACGGCGACTCCGTCCTTGGGCTCGATCTCGCGGATCTGCAGGTTGGCGCGCGTGGTCACATGGGCGTAGGGGCCGGCGTGACGCTCGGCGATGTCGGCGAGGCCGGATAATTGCCAGTGGGTCAGGATGCCGTTTGGGATGCGCAGCCGGCACATATACGAGGTCTGTGCCGGCGCCACGTAGAACAGGCCATAGTAGCGCCAGCGGAAATTGTCGGCCGGTTTCGGCGCCTCGTTGTTCTGCGCCTGCTCCTTGAGGCGCGAATAGGCGTCGAAGGGATGCTGCTCGCGCTTGATCTTCTCCTGGTCGGCGAGCTTTTTTCCCGCCGCGGTCACTTTGTCCTGGGCCTTGATGTGGTCGGCATCGGGGCCGACCGGCTCGGACTTCGCGGCCGGCGCCGTCCCGCGGGCGGCACGCGCCGCCGTCAGGCCGGAGGTGAAGCCTTCGAGGTAGCGTTTCTGCTCGGGGGTGAAATCGCCCGCCATGTCAGGCCGCCATGGGTTCGGTGGCTTCGGCGAGGATGCGGCCGAAGGCGAGGTGATGGCGGATCGCCGCGATGGGGGCGCCGGAGCGGATCAGGTCGAGATACCAGGGGCCGTCGATCGTATCGCCGAACAGGACCACGCCGACGAGGCGATCGTCCGCGATGACGAGCTTCTTGTAGACGTTCAGGCCCGGGTCGGTGAGGACGATCTCCTCGGCGCCGGCGCGGCCGAGGAAGTCGCCGGCCGAGAAGACGTTGACGCCCGAGACCTTGAGATTGGTGGCGAGCACGCTGCCGGTGTAATGCGCATTCTCGCCGGCGAGGCGGCGGGCGAGGATGCGGGCCTGCTCGTAGGCGGGCTCGATGAGGCCGTAGCATGTGCCCTTGTGCTCGGCGCATTCACCGATGGCGAAGATGCCGGCGCGGCTCGTCGCGAGGCCGTCGTCGACCGTGATGCCGCGATCGATGGCGAGGCCGGCGGTGCGGGCGAGGTCCACGTTGGGACGGATCCCGATGGCGAACACGACCAGATCGGCTTCGAGCCGCCTTCCGTCGCGCAGCGCCACCGCTTCCACATGGCCGCGGCCGTCGATCGCGGCGGTCTCGGCCCGGGTCAGCACGGTGACGCCACGCGCTTCCACCTCGGCGCGGAGCATGGCGGCGGCGCGGGCATCGAGCTGGCGCTCCATCAGCCGGTCCATGAGATGCACGAGGCTCACCTGCGCCCCCGCCCTGGCGAGCCCATGGGCGGCCTCGAGGCCGAGCAGGCCGCCGCCGATCACCACGGCGCGCCTGCCGGCGCCGGTGTGCCGGAGGTTTTCGACGTCGGCGATGTCGCGGAACGTGAGCACTCCGGCCAGGGTCGCGCCCGACACCGGCAGCCGGATCGGCCGCGAGCCGGTCGCCAGCACCAGCTTGGCGTAGGGCAGGGTGGCGCCATTGGCGAGGCGGACGCGGCGGATGTCGGTTTCGATCGCGACCGCCGGGCAGCCATAGACCAGGGTGACGCCGCGGTCGCGCCACCAGCGCGCGGATTTCAATTCCAGTTCGGCGGTCGTGACTTCATCGGCGAGGAGCGACGACAACAGCACGCGGTTGTAGGCGAGCCGCGGCTCCTCGCCGATGACCGCGATGGCGTAGCGGCCGAGTACGCGCGTGGTGAGCTCTTCCGCAAGTCGCGCCGCCGCCATGCCGTTGCCGATGATGACCAGAGGCTCGCCCATCAGATCACTCCGCCGCTGCCGGGTGCCCATAGGCTTCGGCGATCATGAAGCCGGAAATCTTGGCGAAGACGGCGGTCCAGGCCTGTTCGAGTTCGTGCGTCCATTCGGGTCCGAAGGCACGAGCGAGTGTCCATAGAAGCGCTTCGCCGACCGTGTCGTAGTGATGGGCCTCGACCCCGTAACCGACATGCTTCTTGGCCAGCGTGCTCGCCACCGGCAGCACCGGAGCGAGGTCGGAGAGCGCTCCGACCACGACCGCGAGCGTGCCCATGAGCTTCTTTCGCTGCTCGCGCATGTCGGCGGGAAACATCGGCTTGACCGACGGGGCGATTTCGAACAGGCGGCCATAGAACAGTTCGGCCGCCTGATCGGAGATGGGCGCCACCTTCGCAAAACTCGTCTGCACCAGCTGGATCTGTTCGGGGGTCATGTGAAGGGTTCTCGGGTGTGTTCGAATTCCTCGGCTCAGCCTCTCACGTTGTGCTGATCGAATGGACCGCACGCCTTGCCGCTCGCTCCTCTTCTCCCTCTCCCCTATGGGGAGAGGGTCGGGGTGAGGGGGCTCCGGCGCTTGAAGGGATATGCCGTAACCCCCTCACCCCAGCCCTCTCCCCGCTGGGGAGAGGGAGCCGGCCGAGTTCGCCAAAGATGATTGCGTTCATCCGCGTCGCCCCTCACGCCGCCTCGACGAAGCGGTGGCGCTCGTAGAGGAATTCGAGCACGCGCTGGCGGCATTTGAGGTAGGTCGGATTGGCGGCGAGCTCGAGCCGCTTGCGCGGACGGGCGAGGGCGACATCGAGCACCTCGCCGATCTTCGCCGCCGGGCCGTTGGTCATCATGACGATCCGATCCGACAACAGCACCGCCTCGTCCACATCGTGGGTGATCATCATCACGGTGTTCTGCAGCTTCTGGTGCAGCACCATCACGGAATCCTGCAGGTGCGCCCGCGTGAGCGCGTCCAGCGCCCCGAACGGTTCGTCGAGGAGCAGCACCTTGGGCTCCATGGCGAGCGCGCGGGCGATGCCGACCCGCTGCTTCATGCCGCCGGAAACCTCCGCCGGCCGTTTGTCGCGGGCGTGGCCCATCTGGACGAGGTCGAGATTGTGCATGGTCCAGTCGTGCCGCTCGGCGCGCGACTTCGAGCCCGAAAACACCTTGTCGACCGCGAGCCGGACATTGTCGTAGACGGTGAGCCACGGCAGCAGCGAATGGTTCTGGAACACGACGGCGCGATCGGGGCCGGGCGAGTTGACCTCGCGGTCTTCCAGGAGCACGCCACCGGTGGTCGCCGGGGTCAACCCGGCGACGATGTTGAGAAGGGTCGACTTGCCGCAGCCCGAATGGCCGATGATGGAGACGTACTCGCCCTTGTCGACCGCCAGCGTGATGTCGGCGAGCACTTCCGTCTCGCTGGCGCCGCGACTGAAGGTCTTGCCGACGTGATCGATCTTGAGATAGGCGCTCATGGGTCGACCTTTTCAGTTGGCGGCGGTGCCGCGGGTGACGAACGAGGCGACGCCGGCGACGATACGGTCGAGCACGAAGCCGATAATGCCCACATAGAACAGCGCCAGGATGATTTCGCTGATGTGCGACGAGTTCCAGGCGTCCCAGATGAAGAAGCCGATGCCGACGCCGCCGATCAGCATTTCGGCGGCCACGATGGCGAGCCACGACAAGCCGATGCCGATGCGCAACCCGGTGAAGATGTAGGGCGCCGCCGACGGCACCATGATCTTGACGAAGAACTCGGCCGGGTTGAGTCGCAGCACCGCGGCGACGTTCCTGTAATCTTGCGGGATGTTGCGGATGCCGACCGCGGTGTTGATGATGATCGGCCAGATCGAGGTGATGAAGATGACGAAGATCGCCGACGGCTGGCCGTCCTGGAAGGCGGCGAGCGAGAGCGGCAGCCAGGCGAGCGGCGGCACGGTGCGCAATACCTGGAAGATCGGGTCGAGGCCGCGCATGGCCCAGGTCGATTGGCCCACCAGGGTGCCGAGCGCGACGCCGGCCACGCAGGCGAGCGCATAGCCGAGCGCGACCCGCTGCAGGCTCGCCGACAGGTGCCAGAACAGCCCCTTGTCGATGCCGCCGCGGTCGAAGAACGGATCGACGATCAAGTCGTATGTCTCGGTGAACACCTGCGAGGGCGGCGGCAGGGTGGCGCCCTGCTTGCGGCACAGGAGTTCCCAGACGAGGAGCAGCACCGCGATCACGATCGTGGGCGGCACCACGCGGGCGGCGATGTCGCCGAGGAGGGGAATGAGCCGCGTCGCCAGCCGGCTCGGCTTTTTGAGCTTGAGCGGCAGCACGGTTGCGGACGTTGTCGACGTGTCGCTGGCGGGCTGCGATGTGAGGGCTGACAGGCTCATGGGTGGCTCCTGGCTCGCGGTCCGGCGTTCGAATCACAAAGTCTCGCCAAGTACTCGGCGTGCTCCCTCCCTCGCTCGCGGGGGAGGGTTGGGGAGGGGGCTTTCTCTGGCGCGGAGCGTGTGGCGGCCCCCTCCCTGCCCCTCCCCCGTAAGCGGGGGAGGGGACGGTGGGGCGAGGTCCGGCGCAACTGCCGAACGCCGGCGGATTCGCGACGACTCATCATCATCACGCCTCACACCTCCACGCGTTTGATGCCGAGGCTCTTGAGGTAGGCGGCCGGGTCGTCGGGATCGAACACCTTGCCATCGAAGAAGGTCTCCTTGCCGCGCGAGGTCGAGGCCGGGATGTCGCTCGCAGCGACGTTCAGCTCCTTGGCGGCCTCGCGCCACAGATCCTCTCGGTTGACCTTGCGGATCAGCGCCTTGGTGTCGTAACCGGACTCGAACTTGCCCCAGCGCATGTCCTCGGTGACGAACCACAGGTCGTGGCTCTGGAACGGGTAGGAGGCCTGGTCGCGCCAGTACTTCATGATGTGCGGCGAGTTCTCGACCACCTTGCCGGGGATGCCGTAGTCGAACTTGCCTTCCATGCGCTCGGTGACGTCGGCGACCGGGCAGTTGATCCACTGCCGTTTGGCGCAGATGGCGGCGACCTCCTTGCGGTTCTCCGCCTTGTCGGACCACATCTGCGCTTCCATCACCGCCATCAGCAGTGCCTTGGCGGCGGCCGGGTACTTGTCGACGAAGGCGGCGCGCATCCCGAAGGACTTTTCCGGATGCTTGTTCCAGAGTTCCCCGGTGGTGATCGCCGTGTAGCCGATGTTCTGGTGGATGAGCTGCAGGTTCCACGGCTCGCAGACGCAGAAGCAGTCCATGGTGCCGACCTTCATGTTGGCCACCATCTGGGCCGGCGGCACCACGATGGTCTCGATGTCCTTGTCGGGGTCGATGCCGCCGGCGGCGAGCCAGTAGCGGATCCACAAATCGTGGGTGCCGCCCGGAAACGTCATCGCGGCCTTGATGGACTTGCCCGACGCCTTCTTCTTCTCCAGCGCCAGCTTGAACGGCGCGGTGTCGAGGCCGACCTTGATGTCGGCATATTCCTTGGCGACCGAGATACACTGGCTGTCGAGGTTGAGCCGCGCCAGGATGTACATGGGCGTCGGCACGTTGTTCTGCGTCACCTTGCCGGCGGAGATCAGGTAGGGCATGGGGGTGAGGATATGGGCGCCGTCGATGCCGTTCGCCTCGCCGCCGAGGACGAGATTGTCGCGCGTCGCGCCCCACGAGGCCTGCTTGGCGACTTCGACGTCGGGCATGCCGTATTTGGCGAAGATGCCCTTCTCCTTGGCGACGAACAGTGGCGCGGCGTCGGTGAGCGCGATGAAGCCGAGCACCGCCTTGGTGACTTCGGGTCCGGCCGCTTGCGCCACATGGGCGCCGCCCGGGAATGCATTGCCGATGGCGCCGAACAATGCGGCGGTGCCGGAGGTGGCGAGGAAGCGGCGTCGGGAAAGGCCGGGGCTCGATGTTCTGCGAGTCATTTCGGTCGTCGTCCTCTGGTTCGTCGTTGGGATGAAGGCCTTGACCGCCTTCGCGTCCCGGCTGGCGCGCCCGGCCGACGCGCCCTTCAAGGCAACAAAAAAGCCGCGGCCTGACCGGCGCGCTCGACAAGCGCACTCATTCAGACAGCGGCGGTGGTTATGGGTCCCTCGTTGGACCGGTTCAGACCTTTCAAGCTCCGTGCCAACTGCGCGGCTTCAGGAAATAACCTGATGGATCAATGGTCTGATTTTTTGAAAGGCAGTCGCCATGGTTGCGCTTGGACGCCGAGGCTGCGGCTCGCGGAGGCATCTGCTTGAATATTGTGCGCTGCAACGGGCCCGGCGGCGGGCCCGGGGCCGCCGTGCTAAACCTTTCGGCATGCGAAGAATGATCACCGTACTGCTCGCCATATGGGGCTGTTCGTTGGCGCTGGCTGCGCCCACTCCCACATTCGCGGCCATGGACGGTCCCGCCACTTCCCTGTGCGCCAGCCTCGCCGCCGCGGTCGATGCTACGGCGCCGGGCAGCGGGCCGGTGTTCGTCGCGAGCTACCGGCCGTCCGACGACGAGACGGCGTTGCCGCCGGCGCTCGCCACCACCGCATTCACCTATGACAATGCCCTCACGGCCATCGCACTCACGGCCTGCGGCGATGTCGCCCGTGCGCGCAGAATTGGCGACGCGTTCCTGGCCGCGGTCGTCCGCGACCGCACCTTCACGGACGGGCGCATGCGCAACGCCTACCGGGCCGGTCCGGTCGGGCCTGGTCCGGTGCTGCTGCCGGGCTGGTGGGATGGGGCACACGGCCGCTGGGCCGAAGACGCCTATCAGGACGGCAGCGCCACCGGCAACGTGGCCTGGGCGGCGCTCGCGCTGCTCACGCTGCACGAAGCGAGCGGCAGGCCGGACGATCTTACGGCGGCGCGCCGGCTGATGGCCTGGATCGCCGAGCGCACGCAAGGCGAGGGCGGATATCGCGGCGGCACCTTCGGGTTCGATCCAAAGCAGTCGGCGATCGCGTGGATGTCGACCGAGCACAATATCGACGTCGCCGCCGTCGCGGCGTGGCTCCATCGGCTGACCGGCGCAGCCGCCGGCAAAGCCGCGTTCGACCGCGCCCGCGCCTTCGTGGCCCGCGCTTTCGAGCCGCGGGAGGGACGCTTCCTCATCGGCACGACGCCGGCCGGTGCGCTGTCCCCCGGACCCGTGGTGCTCGACGTGCAGCTGTGGCCCTGGATGGCGATCGGTGACGCACCTGCCGATTGGCGGCGGGCGCTTGTCTTCGCGGAAGACCGCATCGCGGTCGACGGCGGCTTCGATTTCGACGGCGACCGCGACGGCCTGTGGGTCGAGGGCAGCGCGCAGGCGGCGCTCGCCTATCGGGTGGCGGGGCAGCCCGCGCGCGCACGCGAGCTTGTCGCCGGCCTGATGGCGGAGCGCTCCGCGTCAGGTCTGCTCTACGCGACCCGCAACGCCAGACTGACGACCGGGCTTGCGGTCGAGCCCGAGGGCACGGTGCCGGACTTCTTCTACTTCCGCCGTCCCCATCTCGGCGCCACCGCCTGGGCGGCACTTGCGGCACTGGGATGGAATCCGTTCACGGGGCGAAGGGTGGAGTAGATCGCTCGTCATGGCCGGGACGAGCCCGGGCATGACGGAGAAAATGCCTGCCGCCATGGCGCCTTCACCGCCGCCGCACGTCCCACACGCCGAGATGCGCCTTGATGTCGGTTGCGTCGAAAGCCGGCCCCGCGAACGCCCCGATGCCGTCCTCGGGCTCGCCCGCCGGCAGCGGCGGCGGCGCGCCGAGCACGGCGTCGTAGATGTCCGGCCTGAACACAGCGCGGGCGGCGGCGAGCAGGTCCTCCGACAACGGCGCCTGGCCCCAGCGCACCATCTGGGCATAGAGCCAGGCCGCCTGCACGGGATCGGGCCGCGCCGCGCCGGCGCGGCCGACCAGGAGATAGCGGGTGCTCGCCCTGACCGTGCCGTCGGGCGCGACCTTCAGGCGGCCGTCGAGGGTGCGCTGGATCACTTCCGCGGCGACGCCGATGCGCTCGGGCGCGGCGAGGATCGTGGCCACTTCGGGATGGTTTTCCGGTGTCTCGATGAAGTCGGAGGCACGGCCATGGGCGCGCACCAGCGCGGCGACGGCGTCCGCATGCTCGTCGGCGAAGGGCTGGCGCACCGCCAGCACTTTTTCGGCGGCGCGGGCCAGGATCTCCGAGACGAAGTGGAGGATGTGGCCGATGCCGAGATCGACCGCGACCGAGTTCCAGGGGGCACCGACGCAGAACGCGTCCACGTGGCTGTTCTTGAGGCTGTCGACCATGTAGGGCGGCGGCAGCACCACGAGGCGCACGTCCTCGTCGGGATCGACGCCGGCCGCCGCCATCCAGAAGCGGAGCTGGTAGTTGTGGGTCGAGTACGGGAACGTCATCCCGAAGGTGAGCGGCTCGGCGCCCCTGGCCTTGCGGGCGGCGACCACCTTGGCGAGGGCGCGTGCCGAACGCATGGGCTCGGCGAGGTCGCCGCCGGCGGCGTCCGCGAGCGCGGCATTGAGGGCGGGCGACACCGTGATGGCGTTGCCGTTGAGGCCGAGATTGAACGGGGCGACGATCGGCACCTTGACGTGGCCGAGACCGAGAGACGACGCGATGGCGACCGGCGCCAGCAGGTGGGCGGCGTCGAACAGGCCGATATTGAGCTTGTCGCGCACGTTCGACCACGACACTTCGCGGATCAGCTCGACGTCGAGCCCTTCGTCGGCGCAAAAACCCTTGTCGACCGCGACGATCAGGGCCGCCGCGTCGGCGAGGGGGATGAACCCGAGGCGCAGGCGCTTGTTCACTTGAACATCTCCGCGGCGGTGATGATCGACTGGGCGATCTCGGAAATCTTCTTCTTCTCGTTCATGGCGGTCTTGCGCATCAGCGCGTAGGCGTCCTCTTCGCTCAGGTTTTTGGCCTTCATCAGGATGCCCTTGGCGCGGTCGATCGCCTTGCGGTCCTCCAGCGCCGACCTGGTGCGCTCCAGCTCGTCCTGCAGGCGCGCGAAGGCGTTGAAGCGCGAGATGCACAGGTCGAGGATCGACTTGATGCGCTCCTTCTGCAGGTTGCCGACGATGTAGGCGGACACGCCGGCGTCGACCGAAGCCTGGATCGAGGCCGTGTCGCTCTGGTCGACGAACATGGCGATGGGCCGCTTGACGATGCGGGAGACCTGGAACATCTGCTCGAGCACGTCGCGCGAGGGATTTTCCAGGTCGATCAGGATGACGTCGGGGTCGAGGGCATAGATGCGCTTGAGGAGATTGCCCATCTCGTCGATGCGCACCACGTCGGTGAAGCCGGCCATGCGCAGGCCGTCCTCCAGGATCGCGGCCCGGATCGGGGATTCGTCGACGATGACGATCTTGAGGCCTTGATCCATCGGCTCGGCTCGTTCGACCGGCTGTGGCCGGCCTTATGGGCGATGCTCCTGCCCTGGCAAAGCTTCTTCAAGCATCGTGCCAGATCGTCGCCGTGCGGGCGGAATTCAGCGGTGCGGGCGGGCCTGTGCCACCGCCACGACGGCGGCTTCAGTCGGCGCGGGTGCGGCGCCGCGATCGCCGGGCGGCCTGATGCCCAGGCCCATGATCGCCGAACCCATCACGGTCGACGCGAATGTGACCATGAAGCCGCCGGCGAACAGGACCAGTGCCGCCACCGGCGAATGGTCGGCGAGGATGAGCCGTCGCAGCCCGAACAGGTCGAAGCCGATCAGCCCGCCGACCGCCACCGCGGCCACGACGAGGCCGAGCGCCAGATTGAGGGCGAGAAAACGGATGAGCGGATGCCGGCGCAGGAACGAGGGGGTCATGGGGCGAGTCTAGGGCGAGGACGGCGGCGCCGTAAAGCCATCCCAATGGCTGATGCTGCCGAATGCCTTACCGCGAATTTGAGCCGCGAATTTAGCCCCGGACTCCCTCCCCCGAGCCTCGGACTCCCTCCCCCGCAAGCGGGGGAGGGGACGGTGAGACAGCGTCGCGGGGGGTACTTGGGGTGCCTACGCCTTGGGGGCGAACTGGTCGTAGGCTTCGAGAACGTGGTTGGCGTACATGACCGACGGGCCGCCGCCCATGTAGATCGCCATGCCGAGCACGTCGTTGACCTCTTCGCGGGTCGCCTTGGCGTCGATGACGGCCTTGACGTGGAAGGCGATGCAGTCGTCGCAACGCACCGCGACCGCGATGCCGAGCGCAATCAGTTCCTTGGTCTTGGTGTCGAGGGCTTTGGGGGCGAGCGCCGCCTGGGCGAGGCCGGAAAACGCTTTCATGACGTCCGGCGTGCCGGCGCGCAGGTTTTTCAGTCCGCCGCTGAGCTCTTTGGTGAGTTCCGGCCAGTTCAGTCGCATCTCAATACCTCCAACCACAAGACCGCCGGCATTCCGGCCGGCGCGATGCGTCCTTCTAGGCCGGATTGGCGAGCGGGAAATTGAGCATCGTCAAGTTACATATGAATTCCACAATATGTATATGTGATGCGACTATGGTAAGAAGGTGCCGTCACGAGGCCCGTTGGGAGATCGTGCCGATCCCGGCGGATGGGTGGGCGTGGCCCAGAGTCGCGATGAATCGTTGGGTGCGCTCGTGACGGGGATTGTTGAACAGCGCCGTCGCGGGGCCGCTTTCGATGACTTCGCCGGCTTCGAGCACCACGACCTCGCCGGCGACCTGGGCGGCGAGGCGCAGGTCGTGGGTGGCGATGATCATGGTCGTGCCGTCGCGGGCCAGATCTGTCAGAACCTCGACGACTTCGAGGGCGAGCTCCGGGTCGAGGGCCGATGTGGGCTCGTCGCACAGGAGCACGCGCGGCGCAGAGGCGAGCGCGCGGGCGATGGCGACGCGCTGCTGCTGGCCGCCCGAGAGTTGTGCCGGCCAGGATCGCGCCTTGTCCGCCAGCCCGACCTTGTCGAGGAGTTCGAACGCATGGGCGCGCGCCTTCTCCTGCGGCCATCTCTGCACCACCAGGAGGCCTTCCATGACATTGCCGAGGGCGGTGCGGTGCGGGAAGAGCTGAAAGTTCTGGAACACCATGCCGGTCTGGCGCCGGACGCGCCGGATCGCTTCCCGGCCCGGCGGGTGGGAGCCGAAATGCACGACCTCCTCGCCGAGCACGAGCTCGCCCGCATCGGGGATTTCCAGCAGGTTCACGCAGCGCAGCAGCGTGCTCTTGCCGGCGCCCGAGGGGCCGATGAGGGCGGTGACGGAACCCTCGCGGGCGCTGACGCTCACGCGTCTGAGGACCTCCGATCGCCCGAACCGCTTGTCGATATGGGTGAGCCGGATCATGCGGCCGGCTCCAGCGCGCCGGCCGAGCGCGCCAGGGCCGCCTCCAGACGATTCTGCAGGGCGGAGAGGACCGAGCTCAGCGCGAGATAGATCAGCGCCGCCTCCACATAGATGATCAACGGCTCGTAGGTGGTGGCGACCACGCGTTGCGCCGCCTGGAACAGCTCCGGCACCGTGATCGCGGCGGCGAGCGAGGTGTCCTTCACGAGCGAGATGAACGAGTTCGACAGCGGCGGCACCGCGATGCGCGACGCCTGCGGCAGCACGGTGCGGCGCATCGCCTGCGACCAGCTCATGCCGATGGAGAAGCTCGCTTCCCACTGGCCCTTGGGAATGGCGGCGATGACCGCCCGCACGATCTCCGACGTATAGGCGCCCACATTGATGGTGAAGCCGATGAGTGCCGCCGGGAATGCGTCGAGCAGGATGCCGAGGCTCGGCAGCCCGTAGAAGATGACGAAGAGCTGCACCAGGAGCGGCGTGCCGCGGATGATCCAGACGTAGAAGCGCGCCAGGGCGGCGAGCGGCCGCGGCCCGTACAGCCGGGCGAGGGCGGTCAGAAAGCCGAGCCCAAGCCCGAGCGCGAAGGCGAGGAGGGTCAGCGGCACGGTGAAGACGAGCCCGGCCCACAGGAGAGGGCCGAGGGATTGCAACATCAAATCGAGCCAGTGCGGCACGGGCAGCGTCCGTCCATAGGTGCGGGCCGGCCCGGGCGAAGGCCGGCATCGATCGACCGGCCGCAGACGTCAATTGGAGACGTCGGCGCCGAAATAAGTCGCGGCGAGCCGCTCGTAGGTGCCATCCCGTTTGATGTCGTCGAGCGCCTTGTTGATGGCGGCGACGAGATCGGGATTGCCCTTGCGCACGATGATGCCGGAATGGTCGGCATTGCTCTGCTGGGCGACGACCCGCACCTTGGCGTCGGGCTTGTGCTTCCTGAAATCGAGGAAGGACAGGCTGTCGTTGATGGTGGCGTCGGCACGGCCGTTGAGGACGAGCTGGATCGACTGGTCGAATCCGTCGGTCCCGACCAGGGTGGCGCCGTGCTGCTCGGCGAGCTTACCGAAATTGCTGGTGAGCGACTGGGCGGACTTCTTGCCCTTGAGGTCGGCGAACGTCCTGATGGCATCGTTGTCGTTGCGCACGATCAGCACCGCCCGCGACGCGATATAGGGGTTGGAGAAGTCGTACTTGGCCTTGCGGGCCTCGGTGATGCCGACCTGGTTGATGACGGCGTCGTAGCGGCGCGCATCGAGGCCGGCGATCAACCCGTCCCACTTGCCTTCGAGGAATTCGGCATTGACGCCGAGGCGCTTGGCGACCTCGCGGCCGATCTCGACGTCGAAACCGGTCAGCTTGTTGGACGCGTCGTGGAACGTGAACGGCGGGTAGGTGCCCTCGGTGCCGATCCTGATGACGCCGGCCTGCCTGATGGCCGTGAGATCGTCGGCGATCGCGATGGCGGGAACGAAAAATTGCAGCGTTGCCGCCACGGCAGCCGCGAACAGGGTCCGGGAGAAGATCATGTTGCTGTTCCCTGGCAGTCTCGCTGCCCATGGCCGGCCCACCCAGCAGCGGCCATTTCACTCAACGCCGGGCGAAGCTCTCCGGTTCCCCGGGGGCGCCGGTTCGCCGCGCGGATCGATGGATGCGGCTACGGCACCGAATATTCCCTGTTCGCAGGAGAATGTGTGTTCGAAGTGCAGATCACACGAAGATGGAATTGCCCCTCGGTGCTCCCGCGGCAGCACAAATCGCATGCTGGATCCGGCGGCTGTGCATCACCTCGGTGAGCCCGGCCTTCGCGAATGACCGACGTTCTGTGTCGGCTGTCCGGCGGAACGCGTGACGAACTTCTCCGTTGCCTCATACGGTTGTCGGGTGACCGGCTCAGTGCGTGCCCCGGGCGCGCTGCAGCATGCAATGCTGCTGCGCAGACCCGGGGCTTGGCTCGGAGCGGCAGTCCAGGGAGAAACACCACATGAAGGCGTTGTGCTGGCACGGAAAGGGTGACGTGCGTTGCGAGGAAGTGCCCGACCCGAGAATCGAACAGCCGCGCGACGCCATCATCAAGGTGACGAGCTGCGCCATCTGCGGCTCCGACCTGCACCTCTACGACGGCTATATCCCGTTCATGGAATCCGGCGACGTGCTCGGTCACGAATTCATGGGCGAAGTGGTCGAGGTCGGGTCCGAGAACAAGAAGCTCAAGGTGGGGGATCGCGTCGTCGTGCCGTTCACCATCTGCTGCGGCGAGTGCGTGCAGTGCCGGCGCGGCAACTGGTCGGTGTGCGAGAAGACCAACCGCAACTACGACATGGCCACCAAGATGTTCGGTTATCCGACCGCCGGCCTGTTCGGCTATTCGCATCTGACCGGCGGCTACTGGGGCGGCCAGGCCGAATATGTGCGCGTGCCCTACGCCGACGTCGCCCCCGTCAAGGTGCCGAACGGCTTGACCGACGAGCAGGTCCTGTTCCTGGGCGACATCTTCCCGACCGGCTGGATGGCGGCGGTCAATTGCGAGATCGAGCCGACCGACATCGTCGCCGTGTGGGGCTGCGGGCCGGTTGGCCTGTTCTGCATCAAGAGTGCCCTCATGCTCGGCGCCCAGCGCGTCATCGCCATCGATCGCGTGCCCGAGCGCCTCGCCATGGCGCAGGCGCTCGGCGCCGACATCATCAATTTCGACGGCATCGAGGAGACCATTCCGGAGCAGCTCAAGGACATGACCGGCGGCCACGGGCCCGACAAGTGCATCGACGCCGTCGGTGCCGAGTCGCACGCCACCGCCTCGTTCGACGCCATGATCGACAAGGCCAAGGCGGCGATGATGCTCGGAACCGACCGTCCGCACGTCCTGCGCACCGCCATCATGGCGTGCCGGCCGGCCGGCATCGTGTCGGTGCCGGGCGTCTACGGGGGCTTTCTGGACAAGATCCCGTTCGGCGCCGCCATGAACAAGGGGCTGACCATCCGCACCGGCCAGACCCACGTCAATCGCTACGCCGAGGATCTGTTGAAGCGGATCGAGGAAGGCCAGATTGATCCGAGCTTCGTGATCACCCACCGGGCCCCGCTCGAAGACGGCCCGGCCCTCTACAAGACCTTCCGCGACAAGGAGGACGGCTGCGTCAAGGTGGTGCTGAAGCCCTGAGGAGCGGCGTTTTCCGGGCGTCCCTGCCGGCGCCCGTCGAGCGCAGCGGGATCTTGGTCAAGCGGTGCAGTCCGTACATCGGCGCGTTTGCCCGCGACTCATGCCGCCAGCAGGCTCTGATGCACGGCCTCCAGCAGCTCGGGCACCTTGAAGGGCTTGGTGACGATGTGGTCGAATCCGACCCGCTCCATGTTCTCCATGTTGGCCGACATCGCGTCGGCCGTCAGGGCGATGACCGGGATGTGTGCGGTTTCCGGATCGTCGCGCAGCCTCTTCAGGACGTCGAAGCCCTTGCCGTCGGAGAGATGGATGTCGGTGATGACCAGGGCAGGCCTCACCGTACGGGCAAGCTCGACGCCGTCGCGGACGGTCTGCGCCACCACAAGGCGCAATCCGGTTCGCGATTCGAGGATGCTGCGCACGAGTTCCAGGTTCGTCACCTTGTCCTCGATATAGAGAACCGTGGAACGGCAATTGACGATCGCTTCGCTCGACGGCGTCGTCGGCAGCCGGTGAACGACCGCGGCCTCGTCGGCGATCGGGATATCCACCCAGAACAGGGTGCCGGCGCCCGGAACGCTGTCGAAACCCATTTCGCCATGCATCGCATGGGCGAGCTTGCGCGATATCGTGAGGCCGACGCCGGTGCCGTCCACGGAACTCATCTCGGCGCCGAGACGATTGAAGGGCGTGAAGACCTCGCTCTGCCGCCCCGGCGGGATTCCGCGGCCATTGTCGCGCACGGAAAAGCGCACCATGCGCCCCCGGGCCGGACAGGCTGTGAACCGGGCCCAGCCGTTCTCGACATTGTACTTGATGGCATTGCTTCCGAGATTGAGCAGGATCTGGATCAGGCGCTTGCGGTCGGCGAGGACCGACGGCAAATTGATGGAGGTGTCGACCGCGAACGCGACCCGCTTGGCCTTGGCCATCGGCTCGAGCGTGCGGCACACTTCCGTCAACGCTTCGAGACAGTCCACCGGCTCGGTCTTGAGATCGATCCGGCCGGCTTCGACGCGAGCGAGATCGAGTACCTCGTCGACGACGCTCTTGAGCGTCTCGCTCGCGTCGATGATGTTCTGCGTATAGCTGTTTTGACGCTCCTGTGTCAGGGCGTCGCCGGAAAGCTGCAAGAGCTGGGAATATCCGCATATCGCATTCAGCGGAGTGCGCAGTTCGTGGCTCATCGATGCCAGGAACTGCGTCTTGGCCTCGTTGGCGGTTTCGGCGCGTTCACGGGCCGATTCGGCGGACGTCTTTGCGGCTTTCAATTCCTCCGTCCGCTCGGCGACGCGGCTTTCCAGCAGGTCCTTGTCGTGCTTCAACGCCAGGGTGTTGTTGTTCAGCTTGCGGCCTGCCTGCTCCAGGGCAAATCCGATCTCATTCGCTTCCCGCAACGAACTGTGCGGCGCCGCGACGACAGTGCCCTCGCCGATCTCCCGCGCGTAGGTGTTGAGCGCCTGGAACGCGTGAGCCATTCTCGTGGAGAGGAAGATTCCGCAACCCAGCGCCACGCCGGCGACGGCCGTGCCCAATCCAAGCGCGAGGGCGATGGATTGGTATGGAATCGCGGTCACGAACGCTTGCGGCACTGCGACGGCGACGATCCAGCCGGACAGGAGCGAACGACGATGGACGCGATAGACGGGGATTCCCAGCGGACTGAGGCCGGACCAGGTGCCTTCCGACAGGGTGATCTCTCGGAAGCCCGGCAGTTCCTTGCCGACGAATCTTTCGTTTTGCTCACCGCTCGCAATGATCGTCCCGGTGCGATCGGCCAGCACCGCATAATAGGGCGAGCTCGGCCCGGCCCGGCGCAGCAGATCGGCGAAAGAGGCGGAGGTCAGCCCGGCCTTGAGGGTGTATGCGAGTTCACCGCCGCGCATGACCGGAAGGACGACAACGCTGACGAACTGCCTGGTCAGCGGTTCCCGTGCGAAGTCGGAAATGTGCGGTTGCGCGTCGATGGCCTCGGTACCCACGGGCGCCGGCAGATCGGGCAGCGGCCTTCCGCGCGGGTTGAGGGTATTGACGAGCATTCGGCCGGCCCGGTCGCGCAAAGTGATGAAGAAGCCGCCGTCGGCGGCGAGTTCCCGTGCCTGGGCTTCGAATTGGTCGATCTCGCCGCTGTAGAGCGCACGTGACGTCGCCAGCGCGCGCAACAGCGACAGTTTTGCGGACAGCTCGCTGTCGACGCGCGAGAGAACGTCTTCCCGCGACTCGCTCGCCACCGCCTCCAGGCGAAGGTGCTCGGCCCGGATGAAGTTGGCGGTCGGAATGATCGTCAGGGCGAGGAGCGGGATCGCCAGGACCGCGATCAGCAGTGAAAGATACCAGGCGAGCGAATGCTCGCGATCGTAGATCAGCGCCCGCATCGGCCCACCTCGTGTTCGAGCACGCTGAAACCGACGCGATACCATCAACGAAAATTCGCTTATAAGGATATATAACTGATCGAGGAATTCGTATGAACACGATCAGTATTCTTCGCGTTATGTGACGAGTCGTTTGCTGTTTTCGGGATCGCGGGGGGCCGACGGGGCGGATAGGTCGAATCCACGTAGGCCAGCCCCCCCGGGCGAGCGGAGACATTCTGTTCGTGTGGATCCGCCGCTCCGCCCGAGTCCGCGCTATGCGATGGGGAGAAGGCGCCCTTCTCGCCGCCAGGAGAGAGGGCGCCGTTCGGCGCAATCCGTCGGAGGCTACGCCGCCTGCTTGGCCTTCTCGGCGGCGTCGGTGACTTTGCCCATGGCGTCTTCGGCGACCCGCACGGAGATTTCCGCCACCTTGCGGGAAATCTGCAGAAGCCCCTCCATGTTGTCGCGCATCATCTCGCTCTGCAGCGCCGCCACGTGCTGCGGCGAGCGGCACTTGGTGAACTGGCTGAAGGAGGCGAGATTTTGCTCGACGCGCCCACGGGCGAAGTCGACCCATTCGCGGGTGACGTTCTCGATGCCCTTGGCGAGCACGGTGCCGGAATCCAGCACCGCGTCGACGTTGCGGGTCGATTGTTCGGCGGACTTGCGGGCATCCTCACCGGTCATCGGATTGGCGTTCGGAAACGCGCGGCCGAGCTCGTCGGCCGAGCGTCCGGTCATCTGCGCCATCATGTCGATGTAGGAGTGCCAAGCCTTGCGCATCAGCTCGGCATTGTGCTGCACGATCTCGGTGCCGGAGCGGGTGGCGCGCTCGCCGGCGTCGAGGGCCGAGCGGGAGAGATCGGCGGCGGTGCCGGTGGCCCTGCGGGTAGTATCTTCCGCGGTCTTGCGGAATTCGTCGCCGGTGCGGCGGACGGCGTCCTGTGCGGCCTGCTGAGCGGCTTGCGCGGATTGGTGAGTGCGATCGTCCTGGCGCGGGTTGGCCATGGTTCCCTCTCGTGTATGTTTGTGACGGGCTTTGCAAAACCGGCGGCCGCGCCGTTTGCGCCTGGCCGCCGTCCTTACGAGACCAACGTGCGCCACGGGTTCGCGTTCCGCAGCGCGAAGGAAATTGCTGCATCAGCGAAGGCTATGGAACAAAACCTCGCGGGTGCTTTGTCAGGACTTCGGGATCGGGCCGGGCCAGCAACACGGCGAAGCCCGCCAGGGCGGCGAGTGCCGCCCAGTAGCCGTAGCGATAGTCGGCGGCGACCGCGATCGGCCAGTAGCTCGCCACATAGATGAAAGCCGACGCCGAGGTCGCGACGATGAAGGCGCCGTTCGGTTCCCGGCGCCGCCGCCATGCGGCCAGCGTCAGGGCCAGGCATGCCAGAGCCCACAGGCCGACGCGGAAGATGGGTGTCTTGCGCAAGGTCTCGTGGATGTCGTCGAAACGTCGGAACACGGGATCAAGGGGCCGCAGCGTGGCGGACGGATTGTCCACATCGATGAACCAGCCGACGATGTGGTCGCCCGTGAGCAGGGTCCACATGACCGTCGAGCGGTGCGTCACATAGGCGCGCGGCTCGGCGAGGATGGCGTCCATCCAGGCATTTTTGAGCGCCGGGGTGCCGAACAGTCCTTCCTGCTTCTCGATGCGCTCCATGACGAACTTGCAGTCTCGGTTCCAGTAGACGTCCCACAGGCGCGGATCGTAGCAGGCGCTGGTGAGGAAGCGCTGTTCTTCCGGCGTCCATTGCACCGGGAAGACGTTCCTGCCCGAAAAATGGGTGATGCCGGCGAGGTCGTAGACGAACAGCGCATGGACGACGTGCTCGCGCTTGGCATCGAGCACGCCGTAATAGACGAGGTGGACGAGGCCCGCCAACGCCGCCATCACGGGTACGACGGCGACGAGGGCCCGCTTGAGCGAAATCGCAGCCGGCCACATCACATAGACGGCGAGAATGGCCGCAGCGATGATCGTGTTGGGGCGGATCAGCACCCCGGCGGCAACGAGTGCGAGGGCGATCGCCTGTACGGGCAACCGCAGCTGCCATCGCCGGCCGGCGACCGCGAAAGCGAGTGAAGCGGCGAGCAGCCATCCGGCGGTGAACAGGACGTCGCGCCAGATCACCCCGGCGATCACGAATGCCGGCGGCGACAAAGCGAGGAGGGGGACGAGGAGCGCCACCCAGGGCCGCGTGCGCATCACCGCCATGGCGAGCACCGCGAAAGCGCCCCAGTAGAGCGCGACGGTGAGATAGAACATGCTGGCGGCGCCGGGCGCGAGGGGATCGATCAGGCGCCAGATCGCCACCATCACGGGCGATTGCCAGTCGCCGTATTCGCCCTTCATCGCCGCCATGTGGACGTAGAGGCCGTCGAACGTCATCACGCCTGGGTGAAAGACGCGCAGTGTCAGCGCGACGCCGGCCGCAAAGAGAGCGACGACGAGCATCGCCGTGGCGAGTCGGGCAGTCGTGGGAGGCTTCGGGCGGGGCATCGAAATCGCGGCAGTTGACGAACGGGCGGTGCGGGCAGGACGCCCGCACCGATACCCTCGTCATTGTGGCAGAGATCGACGCTTCCCGCCAATGGCGGGGCGTAAAGCCCGTCCTCGCCGCGTCCGCCTCGCCTCAGGCGGCGCGCACGCCGACGAGGAATTTCTCCACCTCGGCCTTGAGCACCTGGCTGTCTTCCGACAGCGCCT